>CAMBLG010000005.1 GCA_945868435.1 uncultured Lachnospiraceae bacterium | reverse complement strand
GTTTTGCTTTCTAGATATACCATAGCATCCAAGATGAAATATGACAAGAAAAATGAATGAAAGAATTCTTATAAATTGAGGCTCTTTGTGCTCCGCGATATCTACCACTCAAACCCTGCACTTCGCGCCTTTGGCATAGAATCCCGGCTTGCTTCGATTTTTCTCACCGCAGCATCCACACTCTTCCCCTTATTTTCCCAAGCATAGGCATATCCATCCGGAGCAAAAGCACCCTTACATTTCCCATTA
This sequence comes from uncultured Lachnospiraceae bacterium, assembly GCA_945868435.1. Classification (GTDB taxonomy): domain Bacteria; phylum Bacillota; class Clostridia; order Lachnospirales; family Lachnospiraceae; genus Roseburia. The sequence goes on along the minus strand of CAMBLG010000005.1, from coordinate 147,809 downwards.
CAGCGGTCTATAACAGTCTGATAACTCATGAAATTCTTTCGTCCAGCCTCACGCGCGGAACGATACACGTCAACCACTTCGCCATTTGGATCGATTTTCAATACTGCCATACTGCGAGACAACTTTCCCGTCCGTTGGCCAAGTTCCTTTTTACTGATATATGCAATATTCCCAAGATAATTGTCCGTCTGACACCCATTCTTATGGTACGGAACAAATCCATCCGGAGGCTCTCCCAAAAACGTCTTGGCTATCACCTGCATTAAGATTTCTTCCTTTGACTTTCCATTTGACTTTCCATTATGCGTCAGTTTTACAACAAGACGCTGGCTCCCACTCATTTTCTTGCGGTACGGTGTCATCAGCCGAGTCTTACCGCTTTGATACACTCGGCGGACATCGCCTTCCACACTTGCCTGATACTTTCCGTCATAACCCGGTACATCTGCCCATGCCACTATCATAATATTCCCCCATTCCACAACACGACAGCCAATGGACAACTGCCATATACCAATCCATGACTGTCCGATGAATATCATATATCGCCTTTTATAAAAGACAACGAAAATGAAACGAGCAGTTACCGCATAGTCAAATACCAACCCTCTCTTAACACATAGTTTTATATAATCGCACATTTCATCGAAAAATAAAAGTAACAAAAACAACAAGAAAACATATGTTTTCTCGTGCATCATGCACATTTCAAACAAGTATTTAACCCGATACAATAGTAATATGTAGAACTGTATCCACGCACGAATCAGAAAGCAGGTATAACATGTTTGACGCAAAGAAAGTCCGGAAACAACGGAAAAAACAAGGCATTTCACAGAAACGGCTCTCTGCCATGACAAAAATACCGGTTAAAAGCATCCGGTTCTGGGAACAGAACGACGAGACCCCTATCCAGCTCATAGACATCATTAATATAGCAGAAGCTCTTGACTGTTATATCGACGATTTTATTTAACACGCGCCGGGATAATGCAAAAGATAACCAGTAGAATATACCTCCTTGCAGCATAAAAGAATCTCTATTTTTTCAAAATCACCCATATCTTTTAAAAGCGGCAGCCGGTCCTTCAAGGAAAGCATGTTTGCGTTCGTGTTATTTGCCCGATAGATCGGATACTGGTAATACCCAGGAGATAACGGGAAAAGTACATATGCGAGTTCAAAGTCACGCTCCAGAGTACCCGAAAAAAACGTATTTTCGTGAAGGCTCCGCTCGTAAGCCGCCATGTCCGTGCTGCAGCAGGCGACGCTATATACATTCCCATATTCCTGTACAAATTTCGGATGCACCGCAGTTACAAAATGATGAAATTTACCATCCACTTCTACCTTCCAGTCACAAAAGATATATTGAACGGATCGAAGCTCCTCCATGGAATCAAAGACCATATAAAGCCCATTCGACTCCTCATCCGTTGCAGATACCCCGCAGACAGAATAATAGTGAGGGTTCGGATAAACCTTTCGGATCGTATACTCCGGAACAGTACACAACGAGCGATCCCTATTCCACAGAGACAAGGAGACACCCACCACGCTTCCATTCTGATAATTCCAGCAGAAATCAAACGAAAGCCATAATAATATCTGCTTACCACAGTCGATATCTGGAAACTTTCTTGCCAGTCTTTTCTGAAAAGAAGCCGTCCTTTCTGCACCATACTTCTCCTGCATCTGAATACGTCTCTCTTCCGGCGTTAAAACTTCAAACGCACGATATCCGAACGGATCAGCAGAAGATAACAAAAAGGAAGGATCCTTATCCTTAATCTTTTCAACAGACAAGATATTCTGTATCAAAATCTGTTTCTCATTCTTCTGGCTCTTCCATACTTTCTTGCCCGCCGTAAGTAGGAAAACCCGATCCCTATTATTTCCAAGCAAAATTCCAGTTTCCGTCGCAACTACACCTGGCTTGACATAATGTACCAATATCGTATCACCGGGAACAATATTCAGCTTTTTAAACTGGGCCAACACATGTTCCTTGTACCCGACCTCACCAATAACCGGATCCATCCCGGGATGAAGAACGCATCCGTTTTTAAAGTACGCCTGAAGAGACTCGTAATAATTTGCAACTTCTGCCATAAATCAATACCTCCAATCATAGATTATAAAAAGTTATAATTAACGGAAGAACTCCACTTCTCCAAGAGAAAACAGGTAGGTAAGAGAAGTATAAAACCACTCCACGTTATCCGGATCAGAATAATTCGGATTCATAAAGTACAGTGCACCCATGCTTTTATCCGGGGACTGAAGCGCAGTATCAACCGCTTTTTTCGTAGACTCCGATATCGTCACAGAGTAAAATCTTCCATTGGAAACCGGTGTAAACTGTTTTCCCGCAAAGATTACATCATGTATGTTATTTGGAAACTTCCCACTTTCTACACGATTTAGTATGACATCCGTTACGGCGATCCTCGTATTCACATCCTCGCCACCAGCCTCTGCTTCAACAATCCGGCAAAGTTCTTCATATTCCTTGTCGGTCAGATTCCAGTTGGAACTGTGTCCGGACACCACACGCCTTGCGCAGATGAAATCATCCCTTGCTGTAACTTTACTAATCTTGATGCCGGTTTTCTTGCTGGCAGCATTCACCATCTCTCCGTCCCCGATATAAATCCCTACATGGCCGTCGTAACAGATAATATCCCCGGGAAGAGCCTTCCCTTCATCCCAGACACTGCCACACACATCATATCCGACACTTCTGAGAGCTGCAGATGAATGAGGAAGAGAATATCCAAAGTGTTCATATACCTTCATGACAAAGCCGGAACAGTCACAGCCATACATAAGACTCTCCCCACCCCATACATACGGGCGGCCGAGAAAACGAAGTGCATACTCAACAATCTCATTCATAATAGCAAGACAATCACCACTTGGATTCGCCGCAACGCCTGTCACAACCTGGCTGGCATCATAAGAATCGCTATTTTCATAAGATGCCAGTGCTTCGTCCGGATACAGATCTCCATAAAGGATAATGTCAGGTTCCTCGGCACACTGGTAGATGTTTTGAACCGCAACATCAGACGATTTCAGGTAGCCAACCATTTCCCCTATTTCAATTGCGCAGGAATCCTCGTTGGCCTTCATTACAGTGACCGAAGAATCCTTTGCAAGCACTGAGACCACAGCACCGGTCAGGTCGCTATTTTCATAGGCAAATGCAGTATCAGAAAGAATACGTCCTTCCTTGTCAAAATGCTTATCTGCATAATCGCTGGCGCCATCCCCCGATAATAGACATGATGAATCTACAAAACCAGTGTAATACCCAGAGCGAACCAGACTCCACGTATTCCCTTCTGCCAGCAACTCGCCGGCACCGCCACTCGGCAACATGCCGACCACATCACCAGACAGCGTGTTGCTTCGATACATAAAAACGGGGATCTCACTCGTAGAGACCACCAGTTTATCCTTATCTTCATTCAGTAAATCCTCCGAAGAAATACCACCAGTATCCACGGATTCCTTCTCGACATTACAGGTTGCAGTAATATCAAATACGGCAGCAGAAAGACCTGCCTGCGGGAGTGTATTCATTAAAACAATTCCCGAATCCGATATTAACGCATTGCCCGCCATGCCCGCCATGCCCTCATCCTGCACAACTGAACCATATGCCAATACCGGCGCAGAATAAACACCCTGCAGACCAATGGCCACAACAAGAAGGTACTGCATATATCTATACACGTTTTTTGGACTCATTCAACAACCTCCACATCAAAATCATGTCATTCTAGTCATAGCCCGGCTATTTTTGTCAAGAAAAATCCAGAGGTTTACAACAAAAAAAGGAAAGCCATATAGACTTTCCTTAGCCTTTCTTATATCCCCCAAGCTAAAGTAAGGAGATATCGCGACACATTTGATAAACAAAATCTATGCACCACGCACCTGAATGATTCCATAGTCACACGGAGCAGCAGTCAGCTCATCAAGGACTCCATTATATCGATATACCCAGCGTTCACTGATACCGGTATAGGATGCAACAGATGATGCCTCTGCCCCACCTTTTCTCATGTATGCAATGGACGCATGACGGATATCCTGAAGCGTAAAAGACCGCCCGAGATCAGCCGATTTTACAAGATCGCTAAAATACATCTGCAGGGTACGCACCTGAAGCGGCTGTCCCTTTTGGTTATAGAATAGTGGCCCATCCGACGGGCATTCCCCGCAAAACGACAGTACAGCAGGTAATATATCAGAAGGAATCTTCACATTTCGACGCATTTTCCCATCATTTTTTATAATCTCAAGAAAGAATCGTCCCGCTTCGTCTTGACGGACGCAGGAAGCCTTTAAACGACACACCTCTGAAACAGAAAGCCCGCAGCGCAAAACCAAAAGCAGAATAAGATACATCTGAGTATCCACCAAAGCAGCAGATAAAATCGCATCCACTTGATCAGGAAGAGGGATATCATTCATATGGAGATTGTCCGTATAGGAAGAGACTAACACACCCACAAAGGGATTCACATAATCGTCCAGCCCCCAGATACTGCGATTCTTTTCAATATAAGTCGCAAAAGACCGGAGCGCACTAAGCATCGAATGAAGAGACTTAGGAGTATATCCGTCCGCCCTACTCTCCATATGATAAAAATAGCCCTGCGCCATCACCGCATCGATACACAGAAAATCACAGCACAAGCAATCACAAATCCGACTTACATATCGGTAATAATCCCTGCGCGTGCGTTCCCTTTTTAGACTCAGTTCATACCGTGGCCATACACGCTCCTTCACAAGCTGAGACAAAAATACACTTTCGCCCATATAAATCCCTCCTTGCTATGTTATCTGTACGCCAGTATATTTCTTAGTTTAGTATACCATAAATACAAGATAAATACAACTATATGTTCGAGAACATATGGTTGTATAAGGCAATGTATATAGCGGCAAATCATTTCTTACGGCGCTACAAACCAAGCTATCATCTGCCTGTCAGCATGCGTTTAATGCGGCGCCATTTACTGATCCGGTATTTTTCATCATTCGCCATATCAACCTTTGGCGCGGCATGCCCCAATAAGCAGACCAGGATAGGAAGGTTATATTGTTTTGCCGCATACAACCGGTGCCGCCCGTTCGAGCTGCACACATGCTTCCCCTCATCATTCTCCAGAACGGACACACACAGCCCGCAATGCACAAAGATGTACTCCAGGTTTGACGCGTTGGGCAGACTGCTATAATCCTCACCTTCTCTAAAACGGCGGAAAAACTCCTGGCAGTCCTCAATAAACGAACCGTACTGCTCCAGAGACCCCGACTTCCATGGAAAGCCCGGATCGGGCATATCCGCAATATCTGAAGCGTCAATAACAATATACTTTCCTCTACTGTATGGTACAGTCGACAATCTTATCATCTCCTTTTTATAAAGCAAAACAATGGTTGCCACTCATGAGCTTAACCCGATTATAGCATAGAACACACGTTCTATCAATAGAGCAGGTCATAATTGCCAGTTATTTGCCAGTTTTGTGCCACTTTTCGCAGATCCCTGCCTAAATATGCCACCCGGCAATGAAAAAGCCAGAGAATTAATCCCTGGCCGCATCCCAATCCCACACATCTTGACGTTCTTCTGTATTCACCTGCGGCTGCATAAGTCTTAACTTTATCTGCACCAGATTCTTATGCACATCTTCATCTGTGAGATTTAATGTATCCGTTTTTATTCCATAGAATGGGTCTTTTTTGTTAATCAGGTTGTCAACGAATTCAATCAGCGGATCTGTCTCGATAGCCATTTTCATACCCATGGCTGGTACGAATGGCTTAGCAGAAGCTACTGGCCCGTTTTCATTCTTCGCTGGAGCAAGCAGATCATAATGGTTGTTGGGATACTCTTTTTTTGCGATCAAAAACTCACCTCCATAGATTGCATAATTTACTTCCGCCCTGCTTAATATTTTTACAACGCGGTCCATAGACTCCTGCGGATAGCCGCAGCGAAACTCTCCGGCAGGATACTGGCGCAGTTTGTACCCGGTAAGTTCGGATAAAACAATTGCACTTTCTCCCCTTGCATTATAAAACATCCCACTCTGTAGGATGATCACACTCTTTGGATACTTCCTTTTAAGCATCTCACTTTTCAGCTGCATCTTATCTCTCTTCCTCCTTCGTTTTTTATCCTTTGCGATAAGTTTCATCGCCGGGCGTCCACCAAACAGCGATTCATAATATACATCCATCTTTTCGAGCATCCGGTTACTGTCGTAGAACTGGTTTCCCTTCCGCCATGCAACATACCAGTCTTTTACCTCAACTTCATTTGCTTTTCCTTCCTCCAACCAACGAAGATATTTCCGCAAGCTTTTCCGTTCCCGCTTTATGGTAGAGCCGGTAAGCGCAACCCTCACTCTCCCGCTGTCCTTTAGCATATATTTCTTTTTCAGCCAGACAAAAGGCCTGTTCAGTGGAAGAATTACCGTCTTTTTCCGGTTCAACTCAAGCCCCAATTCCTGATACTTCTCTTCTACCCGTTCTATCACATACAGGGCATCTTCTTTTGCTCTGGTTATTGCCTTGGAGTCGTCCATATACCGGGCATAATCGAAAACGTAATCGGAAAGCATCTCGCATATATAATGATCTTTTTCATTTAGTGCCATAACACCGGATATCTGCGATACCTGGCTTCCAAGCCCTACCCCTTTTCCTTGATGTTCTTCATCATGGATTTCATCAAATGCCTCCGTAAACTCATTGAACAATTCCCGTATCTTAGGATCCTTGATATGATCTGCAAGAATCCGTTCAATGACATCGTGCCGGATATTATCAAAGTAGCCCTTAACATCGAAAAATATGATATATCCTTCATTTGTACCATATGTTCTGTAATAGGACAGAAGCGCATTTTTCATCTGCTCTTCTGCGCGACGGATGCCAGCTCCTTTCACGGAAGCACCATTATTATACAAAATGCTGTGAAAGCATACCGGTGCAAGCGCATTGTCACACAGGCTCCGCTGTACGATTCTTTCATTGATGTGCACACTGCTGATATACCTCAATTTTCCTCGTTCAACCAAAGAAAAACAGACAAAGCCATGACGAAGGCTCTTATGGTCTCTTCTTTTATTCTCTATATCCGAAATTCGGAACAGAAGGTCGTAATGGCAGCTTTGGACACTGGCTTTCCAGTTCACGTCTTTCTGGCACTCGTGAAATGCATCAAAAAGCCTGTCCGGATGCATGACCTCTTCAATGTCATCGCATGTTCCGATCGCCTGTTCTCGTTTTTTCTGTCTCTTTCTTACCCTCTTTTCATACCGCTTTTGTTTTCGCCTTTCATTCGATGTCATCACATTGTTAATCCCCTAAAAAGTATGCCATGCACTGCAATGAAAAAGGTTTTACCGTAGCAGCATAGGGTGCCGGGGCATGATACGCACGGATAGCCCTTTGAACCGTGTGCATGCACGAAAGCGTCCGCCCCTCCCGTCATGGCATTTATATTCAGGAAGCGTCTGCTTCCACCGAAATGGTGCCCTTCTGCATTGGGTAATCCGCATTTTTGCTTTCTACCATACCAGAATCGCCGGGAAGACGCCATAGGAGTAGCTCGCGTTGTTGTTGTTGGCGCTGCCGTTGTTCACATTACAGAAGTTCGTGTTGTTGTAATTCGGCGAGCGCAGCCACCAGTTGCCACTAGGCCAGGCGTCCGCATTTATGCGCACCATCCCGTACATAACCGGTTTCCCGGATCATGCCGTTTTTATTCGTTCTTTTTCGCTCTTTTTGAAATGTTCCTTACACATTCCTTCACAAATTTATCGTAACCCTTCCTGATCCGCTCGGCTTCATGCTTGTAGCAGTTGATCAGGACGGCATTCTCTTTCTTTTTCCATCCTTTGATATCCCGGATTTCTTCCTCCAGCATATTTATGATCGGCGTTACCGCCTTTAGCGTCACCGGGAAATCTTCTGTTAAAAACAGAAGCGTCTCATGCAGGTCATGGCATGCACTGATTGCTTCATTCTGTAGATTACGCCGTTTATGGTACTCATCCGGGTAATAGGCGTAAATTTTATTCGCCTCACGCACCTTTATAGACAGCTTCCGTGCGTAATTCCATAGTTCATCCCTGTACTTTTCCAGTATCCACCCTGGCATCTCAAACACTTTCATGCCGCCGGATTCAGAATTACTGGCTTCATCCGGGATGAAGACGAACGTATCCTCGATGATATTGTGACGCTCCGGCTTTTTGGGAAGCTTCACATAAAATTCCAGGCCGCCATCCTCCAGTCTCCTGTACTTCCCCACAGAGCCATTCCGGAGGTTTCTCTTATTTGCTTTCATCCCCATGTCCCGGAGCAGAAATTCATTTACAGCTTTTCTTATTCTCCGGGACCGGTCTTCGACGTGAAATCCGGAATCCCCCCTGTCCGGCTTTGCCACTGACATCCGACCTGTTTCCTCCATAATTCGGGGCCAAGCCCTATCGCGGCTTGGCCCTTTTTCTTTAGTTTTTCGTGTTCCTGTTGATGGTTTCTGTTCGTTTATCCATCTCCCCGCGCACGGCGGGGAGATTATGTCGCTTCACTCCAGATTAGGAGCAATCCTGCGGATTACTCAATGCAGAACGCCGGGAAGACGCCATAGGAGTAGCTCGCGCCGTAGCTGCCGGCGCCGCCGCCGCTCACAACACAGAAGGACGCGCCGTCGCAACTCGGCGAGCGCAGCCACCAGTCGCCACTGTTCAGATTCTTGTTTCCACCATTTGCAAAATACTGGAACTGTGTTAATGCATTTGCCTCATTTGTCGTACAATATGGAACGCTACCTCCACCCGTTCCACCAAAGATTTCTTTTGCCGATGCAAGGAACAACTTATCCGTCGTGGTCTGGTTTGAACCGCCCGTAACACTTCCGTTATACGTACCGGTTGTAACAGTGGTACTTGCAATGACTGCTTTCAGGTCTGTCGGCAACTTACCATAGAAATCGCTTCCGTTCAGCCAGGTACGCATCGCTGACGAACTCCATGAACCGTTGTTCGTGTCCGAACTGTTCATGTAATGCGTCGGTGTCGTTCCACCGTACTTCGTGATCATACAGGTGATCTTCTTGCCATCCGATGAAATGTTGACAAGCGTTACGGTTGCAGTACCTGCATTCATGGATGACAGGTCGATGGTACGTGTCTGCCCTACTGTAAACTGGTCATCTGCGCGTCCACACTTCGCAATAAGCTGTACATCTGCCCAGGATGATGCCGTTGCAAATGTTCCGGTCGGACAGGTCATCGCAGTGATGTAATTTCCATTGCTTGCGTTCACTGTACCGGTATTGCCTACCCATGTATTACCATCTTTCAGTACCGCGCATACCGCTACATAATAGGTCTTTCCTGCGGTCAGCCCGGTAATCGTATAACTCTTAGAAGAAGTCGTTGCGTTTGCGGCAGTTCCGCTGTTTACAGACAGGGCACTTGTTCCCCAGTATACCTTGTAGGTTACGTAACTGCTGTAGTTGCAGCTCCATGTGAGGTCAAGCGCGGTTCCGGCATTCGGTGTAGATTTCAGGTTCGTTACCTGTGCACTTGCCAGAGTCGGGGTCTTGATTGTTCTGACAGCTGATGTATCAGAAAGCTGCACATCATCCGCCATCACGGATGTTACCCAGAAGTAATAGGTCGTGTTCGGATCCAGACCGCTGACGGTATAGCTGTAGTTCTGGTAGAACAGTTTGCCGTTATCCGCCGGTACGCTTGCAGCCAGTGTCATCTGCGATGCTTTTGCAGAAGTACCGTAGTAAATGTTAAACTTTTCGATACTTGCCCAGTCACTTAATGCATCACTGGATGCTGTACTATCCGCACAATTGTGGTCCTGCGTACAGTTCCATGTCACCGTAACCTGTTTTGGTGAAACAGAGGCAACCTGCGTACTCTTTATCTGTGAACCAGAATATGCATTGCTTGCAGCCACCATGTAGATGTTGTCGATGGCCGTCATCTCATCTTCATGGTTCTGCTCCAGCTGCTCAATTCTTCCTTCCAGATAGTTTAATTTCGCACTAAGCGATGCATTCTGATAGCCTTCTGCGGTCGTTACATCGTTTCTCTGCCCAAGGACCTTAGCAACCGCAGACTGCAGGTTATCGGAAACATTCGCGGTGACCGGAATCGCATTCCAGACAAGTGCAAAGATGAGACAGAAAATGACGGCCTTTCGATTTGCTATCCATTTGCTTTTAAGTCTTTTATGAAGTTGTCTTACAGGTTTTTCTTTTAGGGCAGAGTTAATACCCTCCGAAAATTTACGAATATTCACTCTATTCTCCTTTCTACTTTTGGCTCTCTACGTGAATACTGTCAATTGTTATATCTCCGGTAACAAGTGTTTTGCAGTCCTTGTCCACGATAATTTTTAAGTATCCGTCACCCTGCTCATAGGTCACAATAATGTCCGGCGTACTTACGTTATACTTTATCGTTACGTCACTATTTGTCTTGAAATTAAGACCCAGTTCAGATCCATCCAGCACATATACAAGATCGCCATTTGAATTGGTTTCCTGGTATACATCTTTCCCACTGTTTGCTCCAGCAGAGTTATGCAGAAGGACATTTTCTGCCCAGGAGTCCTTTGCTGCAATCAGGTTCCAGATAGAACCAAGCTTTGCAAGAATAGTGCTCCCTCCAATTCCTCCAGCTGCTGACTCCAGGATTTCATTATCGCCAGTGCCGCCAGAAATGCTTTCTGACAGCGCATTTAACTGGCCTTCCAGCCCGGAGACCGCAGTATTCAGATCGTTTGCCGCATTCTGCAGACCGTCAATATCCGATTCATCTGATGCAAGTGTCTGCTGGATGGCTGCAATTGCCTGTTGTGCTGCCGTGATGTTTGTTGAGTTTGTACCTGCCGTGGACTCAACCGTTCCAAGCGCCGTTTCCAGCTCTCCGACCGCTGTTTCCAGTTCAGACTTGGCAGCTGCAATCTCCGCTGGTGTCGCATACGTGTTCGCAACCGTTGTCTTGTATGCATCAAGGGCCTGATTTACAGCTGTTATCTTTCCGTCAAGTGTGTTGTCCGCCTGTTCTCTGGCAGAGGTCTCTTCTGCCAGAGACGTCTGCACGGTTCCCACATTACTGTTGATATTGCCGACTGCAGTTTCCAGTGCGTCAATATCATCTGCATTGCTCCCCAACGTCGCATTCATTGATGCAATTGAACCCTGAATGGCAGAAACGCTTGCCTTCGTGTCAGTATCCAGCTGATCGAGCACCGATTTATTTGCAATGATTGTAGCGTCCAAGGAGGATATGCTTGCTTCAAGATTCTGCTTTGCTTCCGCTATCTCAGCCGGTGTTGCATAGGTATTGGACACCACGCTTTTGTATGCCTCCAGCGCACTGTTTACCTCCGCAACCTTTGTGGACAGCTGTGTTTCCAGTTCGGCCTTTACGGCTTCATCCCCTTCAATTCTTGCCGTCTGCTCTACTGTCAACTGTTCAGACAGAATAGACAAAGAAGAGTTTAATCCGCTTACGCTTGTATTAAGAGTGCCGACGGCAGAATCAATGGTATCAATCGTGCTTCCAATATCACCTTCGCTTGACAGGGAGGTTAAAATGGAGTCGATCTGGCCATTGATCGCATCTGCAGCATCCCTTGTGTCATCACTCAAGGAATCATACTTATCCTGCAGATCATCCGTAATCTGCGTCAGTGCACCTCTTAGGGTTTCCTGTGCTTCTGTAATTTCCTCCGGAGTTGCATAGGTATTGGAAACCACACTCTTGTATGCTTCCAGTGCGTCATTTACGGCGCCAATATCTGTTCCAAGTGCCAAAGAAAGCTCGTCAATTGCCGAAATCCGCGCATTCTCTTCGTCTGTAATCGCCTGGGACAGTGTTGTGATCGTTCCGGATGCGGCATCGAGTCCTGCCTGGAGAGATGCAACATCCCTTGACAAGGTAGTAATATTTCCACCAACAAGGGATTGCAGCTGTGTTACGTAGCCATACAGCTGATTGATAGCCGTTGTATACTCAATCTCGTTACCGGCCAGGATATTTACAAACTCGGCGATAGACATACCTGATGTATCCACGACCTCCGCTTCGTCAATACTGCCGTTACTTGCAGTTATCCTCCGAAGAAAACCATTTGTAATATCAACCTTGCCGGCCAGCGCTTCTGCCGCCGCGTTGATATCGGTTATGTTCTGATTAATGGTTGCAACAGCATTCTGTAGATTCTGAACGTCCTGATTAGATGCACTGCTGCCACCAGAACTCTCTAGGCTCGCTACTCTGGCTGACAGCGTTGACATCTGTGAATTCATGGATGAAACAGAAGTCTGAACAGTATTCAGATTGGTTTTTACACCCGTCAGTTCCGTCGATACAGTCTGGCTTGCCTTTGTAGCCGCCGCATCCTCGATCGCTGTGACCTCTTTGGCAGTCAGGTAGTCAACACCCGCCACAGGAGTCTTTACGGATTCCTTTATGGAAGCGGTGATATCTTTCTGCAGTTTCGAAAAGTCTGCTTCCGATACAACGGCCTCCTCTTCAACCACTTTTTTCACAACCTCTTCCACATTGATTGTGTTCGTGATCTTTTCCACGTCCGCATCGCTCAAGGTGTAGGAATAGTTACTGATGTTTTCCTGCACCATGGATGCAACCGTCCCTTTTAAGGACGAATAGACCTGCTCTTTGACTGCTTCAATGTCGGCGTCAGAGATGTCTCCCACATCCGTGCTTCCAAGATTCTCCGTAACCGTCTCAGAGATCATCTTTTTAACCTCTGACTTCTGACCAGAAGTAAGAAATTCCTGCGGCGCAGAGTCGGCAACAGCGGCGCATACCTCAGAAATAACCGTCTCTGTAATCGCGTCAACCTGTGACTCCGTGATACTGTCCCCAAGGCTTTCCTTGATCATCTCCTTTACTGTTTCCGTCGAAAACTGTGTGACTACGGCATCCCGTATCACATCCTGCGAGATACCGGCCGCAATTTCGTCTTCGACCTCTGCGATTGTTTTTGCTGACACGTTGTCAATAAACGTATCCGCAAGAACAGATTTTTGTCCAGTCGTCCGACCGATTGTAAACGTACCGATCAGAACCAGTGCCAGCATAACCGCCAAAGCGGCATATAACGGAATGCCTGGACCGTTTTTTCGTTTTTTCAACATGTTCTCCTCCTTTGCTTTCATAGTTTGCTCCTTGTACAATATAGAAACGGGAATCCCCGTATCTACCATAGGTAAATGATCCGAACGGATCCATTATAATAGGAAGAAAGTAAGCTAAAAGGCGTGCTTCTCCTTCTTACCATGAGTGTAGTCACAGCCCAAGATAAAATGTCAACAATTCCGGAGAAAATTCTTAAAAATTATTATTTCGCCTTGTGTCATGGAAACACGAATACATCCCTGCCCCGCTCTACCTTCTTCCGGCATGAGAAAAATCATCCCTTCCCGGTGCATCGCGCATGACAGTTCTCCCCATATTCTCGATATAAAAACCGTCCCTTGTTTGCCCCGCAGGGGTCTCTTTTGAGAAGAGAAAGAGAGGAGAATGAGAAAACACAGAGAGGATGCGCGTGCAGGAAAACGAAGGAAGGGGAGAAAAGAAACGTCAGCCAAGGAGCGCGCCTACGGCGCAGCGGAGAAACGAGGGGCATGAGTGTTTCGGGCTTCTATGACACAAGGCGAAATAGCATGTCCCTGGATGCTCCTATACCTCTATTTCCAATCATTAATTGTGTAATATTTTGTAATCTTATGTAATACGCATGTAACACAATCCGAACACAAAAAGAGGGAGAACACGCTGCATACGTACTCTCCCACTCTCTTATGCCACATCCTGCACGGTGCTTCCAAACTGTTTTTCCAGCCGGTCCATGCACAGATTGATCTGCGCCGCCTCCAGCAGAATGCCAAGATCCATCATATTGGTATTACTGACAATATCCTGACTGCCATCCCAATATAAGGAATAATAACAAAAGGATCCATTCGATACGCACGAATCGGAACCATGCTCGAGCCACATTCGGACATTCCGGAAATTCCGGATATTATGGAGTATCGTCTGGAAATCGCAGGACTGATAAAGTGCCTCATCCTGCTTTGACCGCTCTATGAGACTTCCAAGCCTTTTGTTTTTTACGATGAAAACATATACGCCCGTAATACTGTCTGAATAATCCAACAGACCGCTTATTCCGTCCGCTATTTTCACCCTGCAGTCGTCATCTTCTTCAAAAAAGGTTTCGTCGACTCCTTCCATAATCTTGTCCAAATCCTCGTCACCTCCGTCTGTTGCACCGGCAAAAGCATCCGTCAGATCCTCTACGTCGGCATCCCAGCCAAGTTCTTGAAAAACGCGAATGACAAAGGATTCCATATAGCCGCTCATCTCATCGACCTGTTCGATGGCATCCAAAGAAGACTCATATCGTTCAACGTTCGGAACGTAAACAGTCAGCCCGAGAACCCTTCTGATCAACTCCATGGAAAACTTCCGGTGAGCTAAAAACATTCCAAAGTCCTTGAGTTCTCCACAATAGAATTGTTCGTCAGACGGATCCAGCAAGAGTTCCTGATCCGCACACCGGATCAGATCACACACAGAAATAATCATGCTCTCATCCATCTTACGCAGCCCTCTTCTCTTCCGCTTCCTGAATAATCAGATCACACAGCCGGTCTAAAAGAGCCGCTGCAAGTGCCTTGTATGGATCATAAAGCACAGAAAGAATCTCCTCCCCGGTATCGTTATAACAGGAAAAGCTGAGTGCAAAGCACGCAATATCATTTCCGATATTTTCAACCGGGTCAACCGCCATATTTCTATGAAGAGGACAACACACATCTGCCTTCAACGTGGAAAACAGTTCACGGTACCGTTCTGGGACATTGCCCTTTGCAATACAGGAATACGCAGCCGCAACCTTCTCATTCTGATACACCTTTACCTGATAGACACTCCAGTTTCCAAATAGCATCATATCTGCAAGCGCATGAAAATACCCCCTGTACATTCCATGCGGTCCACCCGCAAGAGGAACGCCAGTTCCTTTATCAATACTCTCCAGATACGCACTCTTGATCTTATCCGGTAATTCATCAGCCTCATAACCCTGTTCAGCCATCTCTTCAAAACCGTTCTCCATAGCCCACTCCAGAAAATGATTTTCCGGAGAATAGGAAGAAATCGTCCACCCTAAAGCAGAGTAACAGTCATCCATAAATTCCTCCAGGACATCACCAGACTCATACTCCCACCAGGCAAAATCAAGATCCCCGTCTTCCAGTTCCTCTTTTGGAAACGAAATCCGATATTTTTTCTTAAGCGGAACCGAAAGTTCGCCAAGAAGCTGCTCGACAAGTGGAAGCATCAGAACCTTCCCGGCACAAAATCTTCCTTCTCGCATATGAACGCTCCAGTCCTCATAATTCTCGGACACAAGGCGATACACCTTTTTCATTACCAGATAATACGTCTGATAATATTCTTTAATCTGCGAAAATGATAATTGATTCATAAAACCACCTTTCCCGGGATATATATATTCATACACCCGCAATTACACTAAAGACCATACTTTCCAGCCAGAACGCATCTTACCTTTTCAAGTGCCACAGCAGCCGCTGCGTGAAGCGGATTTAAAAGATGAGCACCGGTTTGCGCCTGCATCGAACTATAATAGTAGAACCCCAAAAGCACTCCCGGAACTCCATTAAGAACAACAGACTCCGCATCCTCCATATATGGAAAGGGCGCAAGAGCCATATCGTACAGCTCATCGAATAGTTCCACAAAGGGTTCCCTATTGCGATACTCACGATGCACTTGAAAAAACTCCTTTACGACAGGAAGACCGGGATTAAACATCATCATAATTTCTTCACAATGGTTATATTCGTCCTCCCTCTCAAACACAAGAGCTTCTTCGATCCATTCCCTCATATAGTCCCGTTCCGGCCGTTCTGCCAAATAAGCCTCAAGTACATCACCCACGCTCCAATCTCCTACTGCTTCAACATCCACAACCTCACTCATGAGAACCCGGTCAATACTCCAACCAGCCTTTTGATACATTTCTTCACAGTACCGCTGCGACCATTCACTATAGTCATAGAGATTGTCTCCCAAAAATGATTCCATTGTGTTGAATCCAGGATGTCGTTTTTCGTAATCTTCGAGCGCTGGAAGCTCATCGAAGACAAAACCACCATCTTCCTTTAGAAGTCGAACCGCATAGGCTGCCAGAATCTTTCCGGCTATTAAGATTCGAAAATCAGAATCCCCATACCCTTCCATGACATCCTCTGCCGTCCTTTGGAATTTCTTTGAATAACTTTTGAGTCCGTCACAGATTGCACGAATCCTTTCATACTGCTCTTTTTCATCCCCATCATGCATAGGCAGCCTCCTTATTCATCAGAGCACTATACGGCTGATAACGGGAAAACCCGCGAAACGCATCAAAAAAGAGGATTCCAGTATGAATATGCCCTTCTGAAAAAAGAGGCATGAGCACAGAATAAATGTGCTGCGCGGATGCAAGATTTGTCACCAGATGCTGCGGAGCACTCTCATTAACCACCCCACAGCTTAACTGTGATGCACTCGGAGATGTATCGGTCATTACCTCTGGGAAATAGAAGGAACGTACCGGAGAAAAATCCATGCCGTTCTTCCTTGCCGAAACAACAACCTCTCCATTTGACCACTCGTTTGCCGCATCGATATAGATGGAATTCTCTTTCCCTGCATGATAGGACTGCAGAACACGCCGCGCCGCATGATTGTCAACGCAGCCGACCAGAAGAACCTCATCAAACACCCCGTTAACAGAAGAGACTGCCTTTTCCACATCCTCTACATTGTCCAGATAAGCGCCATAAGAAGCAATTCTGCCCTGCAGCACTGGATAATCCCGCAACAGGTCTTCGCAAAGAATTTGGGCCTTATTTTGCTGTAAATCAGCCTTTAAGAAAGGCTGCCGCGCAGTGTTTTTCTCCTCCACACGGTCACCGTCAATAATTAGCAGGGACAGGTTTTTACGCTTAAGCATAACATGAGGAAATTCTTTGCAGAAATTTCCACCCGTACCCCCGGCACCGACACACACTACCAGCCACCGGCTCTTTTTGTTCCCATATGGAAGACTTGCCAGCGAAGCACCTGCTACATCGAATAAGTCGTAATTTACTTCTCTGCCATCCACCAGTTCGCCATTCAGAAGGCTGGTTACCACAGCCAAAAAACTATGCGAAACCTGTAAAACATCAGAAACGTCATGCGAAGTCTTCTTACGGCTTACTTCAGCCTCCTTATAAAACCGGCCCACCTTATAAGAAATACCAATTCCATTCTCCCGCATAATCAGATGAACCACATCGCTCTTTTTCTCTTTCAGGAAAGCGACCGCCTCCAAAGATCCTTTATTCATCGAAAAATCAGCCACAATCGTCAGATTACCACTATCGACATAACTTGCATGCTTATCATTCCAAAAACATTCTGCAGCTTTTTTCGAGAATGCCTGGGCATAGGCTTCAATTTTTTTCTTCTCTCCATACGCCCGCTTTAAGCACCCTCCCAATACTGCTGCCCGATTCCAGCCAATATCTTCCGGAAGGTATGTTCCTGTTTCGACATCGGATTTAACGACATCCTTATCGTCGAACAGCGTAAGAGAAGGATTTATATTTCTGTTTCCCCACTCCATGTTTTTTACACTGAACAATAAACGTGCAAGCTCCTTTGCAAAGAAGCCACCTGCCCCCTGCAGGCCAACAACAATAATATCAACATCACTCATATTGAATACATGGGGTTGTCATACATTGACAACCCCTCTCCTTTCCACTGGATTAAAACTATAGTTTTACAAATGAAACTGTCCCTTGATGCCATGATACCGCCTATAATAGCGGCTTTCTGACAAAGACAGCAGCTTTTTTGTCCATGCAACCCGATTATCATACCCACATTGTTCTGCAATCAGGGCAGAGAAAACACGTACTGTATAATCCACAGTATAATTCTGTGGCCTCTGCGTCATTTTCTTACGGATCCCCTCTATGCCATCCAGAAGGGCCAAGCCGGAATGCTCCGGTATAACCCCTGTCCCGGTATAAACGGAAACCATCTTCTCACACAGAAACAACACATGCCCAACGGTATAATGTTCCGGTCTTTCACATGCACGCTGGCGGACTTCCTCTACTCCATCCAAGAGAGAAAGACCAACCTTCTCTGTAATATACTGTTCACCCACTACAACGACCACCTTTCTATACCCTATCAGACACACTTTACAGTCCGATAGCTCTATAATTTATGAACACGATCCATACATTTCACCAGATAGCCAAACCAGTCCGTATCGTCCTGGGATTCTCCAAATACGTCGTCCGGACAGGAAATATCCACGAACTGTCCGCCCGTTCCTGCACGAAGCAGAAACTGCGGGCGTTTGTCCAGTGAACCAATTACACCGTATAACCGGTTTGACAGTTCATCCGCGTTATCCACTCCTGAAAAGAACGCTGAGAAGAAACAATGCGAATGAATATCCATGACCGGATACAGTCCGCCCAAATACCCGTCCTTTGTCTCAACGGATGACGGGCTTACCATCTGATCTGGGACTTCAAGCAGATACGATCCACTCATCGGCTCATAATAGATACGAACAAGCACTTCCGTCTGAAGCCCCTGCGCCACATGAAGAAAAAACTTCATGATTCCACGTAAAACTGAATATGGAATCTTTGGAAGGCGATAGGAAAACCATCCGCCATCTTTCGATTTAACATTCGCCGCAGTAAGACTAACCGGAGTAGACTCCACACGAAAGAGCTGACCCTTATGCTCATACTGAAATAAAGCATATGGTTTTGCTATAAGCTCCTCGTAGCAGGCAGGATCTGTCACAATACGCATATTACAACACCTCCTAACCCTTTGTGCTTCCGCGAAGAACCGGGATGATCAGCTTCTTATCCTTTTCATACTTCAGATCCGTATTCGCTTCGGTAAATTCCGGATACATGGTTGCACAATATGCAATCATCTCCTTAGCACTTACCTCTGTCTTACCATCAAATAAATCTGGGGAAAGTTCCACGCGGTTAAAAATGAACGAAAGTGTTGTTCCTTCCGTGGGGTACATCGTGCCTGCCTTAACCTTACCCTTCGCATTTCCGCTCTTGGCAGTCTCTTTCACCTTCATAGTAACAACCACGATGTTTGCATCTTCCAAATACTGCAGTTCAAGGTGCCCTGCAAAATCCGGGTACCGCTCCACAACCATGGCCTCCAGAGTTTTCCGGTCAAAAACAGCATTTCCTTCCACATCATTCCCAAGATTTACCACAAACTCATTGTATTCCTCCTGGGTAATCTGCCAGTTCTCACGTCCATAAAGGCTCAGCCTGATTGGGAAATTCAATTCCTTATCAAGCACTGGCGCATGGAATACCGGCGCCATCTGCGTCCCGTCCTTAACAATTCCTGCATTATAGAGGGACGGATGCTGATTTTTTAGTGCGTCACCAATTGTTTCAAGAGAAATCCGGCAGGTTTCATCCGTCATAACAGATGAAAGATCCAGATCGTGTCCTGCAAGCGTCAGCTTGTCTCCTGCGTTTACTTCAATCTCCCCCTTAGCAACTTCCCGCGTCGAAGAAAAAGAAGCCCACGCCGAATGTTTCTTCTCATCCACATCCAGAATGGTATAGGCCGTCCGATACTCTGGGAAGCGTTCCTGAAGCTTATCCTTTAATACAGAAAAAGTGACTTTCTTCCCATCCTCTGTTTCCGGAATCACAAGAGGCTTCCGATAACCGGTATAGATGGTAACCGGCAATCCAAACGTCTCTTCTTTTACTTCCTTTTTCGTCTGTGCAGCTTTCGGCGCCTTTGCTTCCTTCGCTTTCTTTGCAGGAGATTTCTTCTCCGCTTTTTTCGGAGCTGCCAC
This sequence comes from uncultured Lachnospiraceae bacterium, assembly GCA_945868435.1. Lineage (GTDB taxonomy): Bacteria > Bacillota > Clostridia > Lachnospirales > Lachnospiraceae > Roseburia. The sequence goes on along the minus strand of CAMBLG010000005.1, from coordinate 127,769 downwards.
CTCCTCTGTCATCGGGTCAACACCAAACATCTCAAATAAATCCATAAATACCACCTCTCTCCGTGATTATCACGGCAATAAATTTTTTACAGTTACATTAATCTTCCAGCATGATACCTGCCAGCGTTTTTCCGGTCTCCTTAAGATGTTCCTTTGGAAACTCTTTCTTCTCTGCAAGAACCTCATAGAACGATCTCAGGTTCACCGTATATTCAGGAGGGTTGACCAGCCGTTCATGCGCCTTGTAAAGGTCCGAATTTGTGGGGGAGCCAAAGAAAAGGTTTACCAGCATATCCAGTTCCCCTGCATTTGACACAGTAGGCAACGCATTACCGCCCCAGCAAATCTCACCGCTGTCATACACATTCCCAAACGGGTAATGGTAAAGCGGGCTTTCATCACTTGGAAGATTGTCTTTCAGCACATAGATCTTCGATTCGACAACTTTTTTATCAAGCACATCAAAATAGAAAACCTGCGCCGGCATAGGAATCATGTAATCCGTATCCGCATACTGGATCGGATAAGCACCTTCCGGCAATACGATAGTACATTTGAATACCCCCTGCCTTACGGGATCTACAGCCACGTCGTAACATCCTCTTGGCAGACGTCCAAGACGGACCATCCGGCCATCGGATACCGAAGAATCCTGCATCATCCCGATAAAATCCACCAAAGACACAATCTTGCAATCGGCCTCTCCTGAATCATTCACTACCTGAACGCGAACCACACTGGCCGCGTCATCCTTAATTTCTGCAACTAACTTCATACAACCACCTCTCCCCGTGTTTTCTACACGGTAAACATAATTTAATAACTACAGCACCCGGATATGTCCCATGCCATCCGCATTCAGAACATTTTCGGCAATTTTTCCCCGCTCCACTTCATGAGGAAGCGGTTCTCCGAAATAAGTCCCTATCTCCGACAGCATGCCAACAAGATCCTCTGTGGAAACATCTTCGATGTCTGAGACATTGGTTGACTGAAAGATTACGCGGTCAAATATCTGCTCCCGCATCTTTCTGTCAGCCTCTGCCTGTTCCAAAGAAATTTCCTTTAATTTCGGGAATTTTTCAGCTACCAACTGAAAATCAAGTCTGACTCCCATGATTACCACCTTTCTCCGCTTTGCGGTAAATATAAACGTAGGTATCCGGTTTTTGGCAATAAAAAAACTCCTGCTAAAAGCAGGAGTACCACATTTCCCAAACGGATACCTGAACGGTCTTTGGATGATTCCAAAGAAAAATTAAAATAATATAGTTACAGATTAATATTATCATATTGCGAATAAAATTACAACTCCCCTCAACCATTTTATACGCCAGTAATGGCTGCATTTCCGTTGCATCCTTACACTAACAAAAAGGGAGCAGGTTATAGAAACCCACTCCCAAAACAGAAACCACAGGTTCAGTCACACGATTCCTCGTCTAACATAGACACATGCCCGTCACCAGAAAGACGAAAACTTTCCACTCCGATAAGATAGAGATAGGAAGCCTTCTCATCCACGGAAAGCTTCTGCTTCCAGGTTTCATTTTCAAGAAATGATACCACAAGCTGTTCAAAATCAAAGCATTCCCCTGCTTTAAGCTTCGCATTGGCAGATTCATGGACGCTTTCATAGAATTCAGCATATTTCTCCGGAGGAACCGTTTCCTCATCTAAAGCGATCCACTTATGCGCCTTTCCCTTGAATTTCGCCTGGAAGATCTTCTCCTGGCAGCACGGACAATACCCTGTTTTGACAAATTCTCGCTCAAACTTGTCAAAATCCAAAAGCACATTCTGGATTAACTCTCTCCTGCCATAGACCAGGCCAGTCAGATACTCATCATATTGCGCCTGCTGCTCTTCTGTTAAAAGAAGAAGCATAGGCTTTCCGCACATATCACACACTTTGTCTATGATTTTTACGTATGTGTCCGCAGTTTCTAATACAACATTTTCGTTCTTCATTACACCCTTTCCACCTGCCTACACAGGTTAACAACCAATTTACACTTCACCGATGTCCTGCTTTTTCATATTGTGAACACTTTTCGCTATATATGTAAATTCTGGGAGATCCCCAGAATTTACATATATGAACGTTAACTTCATATTCATAATATAAAAGCTTACATGCGCTACAGCATCCTTCCTCTTATCCAACAGCATCTATCATTTCAAGGAACTGCTGCTCGGTAATAACGCGTACACCAGAAGCCACCGCCTTTTCCAGTTTCGAACCGGCTTTCTCTCCGGCAATCAGATAACTGGTCTTTTTACTGACAGAACTCGAAACCTTACCGCCGTTACTCTCGATCAAAGTTACAACATCTTCTCTCTTAAGCGTCGGAAGTGTTCCAGTGATCACAAACGTTAGCCCCTGCAGGAGCTCAGACACCACACTTGTGCCACTTATCATATTCACACCTGCCGCCGCGAGTCTTTCTATAATCCGTCTGTTTCCTTCATCATGGAAAAACCGAAAGATCGCTTTTGCAGTAACCGGGCCAATATCAGGAATCCTTTCGAGCTGATCAACGGATGCTTCAGACAGTTCCATAATTCCGGAAAACTGCTGCATCAGCATTTTCGCCAAAGACTTCCCGACACCATGAATTCCAAGACCGGTAAGCAGCATATACGCTGGATTTTCTTTTGATGCTTCAATCGCATTCAGAATCTTATCCGTATTGCCTTCCCGTCCTACAATCCCCTTTTCGATCAGTTCATCCCTGTGGTTCTTCAATTCATAGATATCTGCATAACTGGCCAGATACCCCTCGTCCACAAGAACTGATACATAGTTTTCCCCGAGGGAATCAATATCCATCGCATCCCGGCTCGCAAAATAAGTTAGTGTACGCACCAACTGCGCACCACAGGACGGATTCACACAATAAATATCGCATGTGTCCGGTTCCTTTACCAGTGGGCTGTTACACACCGGACAGAACTTGGGCGCTTCGTAGATACCTCTGCCGGGTTTCGTCACCCGAACCAAAGCCGGAATGATTTCACCCTGCTTTCGGCAGACAGCCGTACAGCCCTCCGAAACGTTAAGAGAATGAATGAAATCCACATTATGTAACGTAGCCCGCTGTACACTTGTTCCACACAAACGAACGGGGTCTTTAAAAATAGCCCGAAACGTAAGTTTTCCCGTGCGGCCGACGTTCACATCGATATGCTCCACGACAACCTCTTTTTCTTCCGGAGGATACTTATATGCAATATGACCTGCAGCATACTTGCTCCCAGCCGGAAAATCCTTTCTGTACGCCGGCTGATTGATCTTGACGACCGCACCATCCATATCGTAAGGAAGATCGCCACGTGTGTCTCCGAAGTACTGGATGCAGGCAAGAACTTCCTCCACTGTCTTACATTCCACATGCTCAACAGCCGGAATCTTTGCCATTTCCTGAAGTTCATCAAGAGCCGCACAATGGTCTTCCATCAGCCTTGCATTCTCGCCGGAAACAGCCTGTACGTTAAATAAAAACATACGAAGCCCGCGTTCCTTTACAACAGAAACATCTAATTGTCTCAGTGTCCCTGCAGCAAGGTTTCTCGGATTCGCCGCAAGCTTTTTGCCCAATGCCTCCTGTCTTTCGTTATACCGGTCGAATGCCTCATGTTCCATGTACACTTCACCTCGAAGCTCCACATAACCGGTATATGGAATCTCTTTAGGAATATCCGAGATTACCTCGGCCTTATCAGTCACATCCTCCCCGACATACCCATCTCCTCTGGTTTCCGCAAGGTCCAGTTCTTCGAACTGATAGCGGAGTGTCAGCGACAATCCATCAACCTTACGCTCTACCGAAAACGTTGCATCTGGATAGACTGCCAACACCTTACACACCCATGCCTCCACTTCTTCCAGAGAAAAAACATCCTGAATACTCAACATTGGTATATTATGTGTCACATCCGCACCAGCCTGTTTTTTAGTCTTTCCTCCGACATTCCTGGTCGGAGAATCAGACTCTACCCAGTCCGGATGCTTCTTTTCCAATGTTTTGAATTCCTGCATAAGCATATCGTAAGAGTAGTCATCGATCACCGGGGCGTCTTCATCATAATAATGATGCATGTGCTCCAGAATCTCTTTCTTCAGTTCCACATAACGCTCATGCTCTTCCTTTGATCCCTCAGCCTTGTCATTTACATCCATATCCGTCTGCATTTCATCAGGCTTTACTCCAAAATAATCAAAAATATTCATATCGTCCTCCTATTAATCCAAAAGCCCCGCATCCATCACAATCTTCCGCACATCCGTTTCCCAGCCAGGAATACGATGAATCGAATAGGAAAGCGTTTCCATAAGGAATTTTCCCCATAAGCCATCGTAATAGTCGATAAATCCGCGCTTGTTGTAATGTGCAATATCAAAATTCAGTGACAAAAACTGATACATGGCATCGGTCATCTTTTCAAGAGAGCCCGTCTGAGCCATCTTCTTCAATTCCTTTACCAGTTTCTTTGATGCGTACACGGTGTTTCCGTCATACAGAACATTTGCCATACCGGAATGTTCATCCAGCGCTTTCTGAATCAGAAGCCGGTCTGAACCCTCCTTTCCGGTCAAAGGGAGCGAAAACAGCACATCTTCCGTAGCCTTTATTTTCGCTGCCCCTTTTCCGCAGACACGGATCTTCTTTTTTACTTCCTCGGAAACCGCCGCGCTACATGCCACATTTTCCTGCGGGGACTGCATTACGCGTTCCCCGCATTCATTCTTAATAGGTTCCAATACAGAACAAATACACTGAAACAGACTCATCTGCCCAGAAACATTACTCATGACCTTAGCTGCCATAATAACCACCTCTCCCCGCCAATCATGCGGTAAATATTTAACCAATAAATTCTACATTTCACACAGCCTCCTGCTGCATGCGGCTCTTTAAGTACTCCTCAGCCTGCAAAAGATACGTTTCCATGGTGCCGGTACGTTGCGCCGTAATCGGATTAATGTCAACCGCTACATCTGCAATGCAATACGGGTATGCATTTAAGATATTGAACAAATCGTCTTCCCTTTCCTCGGTCTCCAATTCAACAACGATATCCAGATCAGACAGATTGTTCTCCAATCCTCTGCACCGACTGCCTGCAACGACCACTTCCTTTATCTTGGCAACTACGCCATTCTCGTCAAGCCGCTTCTCGATTACTTCTCTCGCCAATGCTTCAATCTCAGATGCCTCAAGACCACAAATCTTTTGAAAGAACTGATCCGTCCGGGCACGAAAAGCGTCTATGACTGCATGCTGTTTCAATATCCCGGAAATATCCAAATAGGATAAGACACATACCGGAGCATTTGCATACTGCCCGTCTGGTCGCTCCTGATACCACACAAGAACGTCCATATCCTTGCGCTGAAAATGGCATTCGTACCGGATATTCAGCTCGTTTTTTGTCCGTCCGCCGTTCTTGCCCACTTTTCTTTTCTGTTCCGTCTGTATTTCCGACAGGTAGATGGAAGAATTCCCATCTACCTGGACCGTCAACACGTACTTGTTTTCAGAAATAACAGAAAAATGTTTTCGCAACAGCGCACGTACGCCGTGCTGTGTCTGACAGGTAGGAAGTTCCTCAAAAAACCCTTCTAACGTACCACATAAAGCAGCCCGCTTCGGATCCTTTGCTTCATATTTCACTCTCATACAGCACCTCCTAACTGTAACAGAACCTGGCCGAGCGTAGAGAAAAACACTACTCTCTCCGGAGCACCGTCTTTGACCTCGTTAACACCACCCTGCAGCTTGTCCAGACATCCGGAAATCTGCTCCGGGCGAAAACGCATCGCCGCCTGATACTGGAATGCCGGCACACCAAGCTCTTTTGCAATGACAGAACTCTTCTCCCCCTTATAAAGACTAGCCTTATAAGCAAGACGGAATGTTCTTAAAATCATGGAAAGCATTCCGATTACAGACTCTTTCTCATCCAGCAGATGAGTCGCCATAGAAAAAAGGGACTTTTTATCAAGGTTTAACAGAAGACCTGACAACTGCCACATCTTCACGTCTATGCTTTTTTCTACCAGAGCCTCTACATCTTCTTTTTTGATCACACTTGCTGCAAAAGTCAGTTGTTTAATAGCTGTAACAACCGTGTACAAGCTGATATGCTCATCAGTCAGATAACCAATGTGGCGGATAAAGAAATCCATCACCCCTTCATCCATACGCCCTCCATGTTCTGCAAGTTGATCTGTTATGAATGTCTTTAAGGAAGGAAGATCCATTTTCTTAACTTCCTCAAGGCACCCTTTCTTATTCAGTTTTTTATAAAGAGAAGTCCGTTTATCGACCTCTCCTGCAAGAACAACCAGATCCGTAAACTCCGGTATACTCACTTTACAAAGTGATTCGCACGCAAGTTTCGGAACATCTGCGATTATGAGCTGCCTTTTTGCCAGGAACGGGAACTGCTGCGCTGCCTGAAACACCTGATCATCAAGCGTTTCAAATCTTGCAATATTCATTTCGTCCAGGCCGTCCGCCATCTGATCGACCAAGCGGTCGATCAGATAAGGCTCCTCGCCAAATAAAACTTTTAACATACTAATTACCTCCGTACACCTTGATATAAGGTGCCATTCTCTGAAAACCATTAAATCTGTTGTTTGCATTTTCAACAAGATAGAGACTTTTCTTCGCACGGCTCATAGCCACATAAAGAACACGCGTCTCTTCTTCCGTCAAGGAGAAGTCTTCCATTCCGTAAACGACTACAACCGGAAATTCCTTTCCCTTGGAGTCGTGCGCCGTCAAAAGATTTACGGCATTCTTCGAAGAATCGTATCCGACACGCTCTGTTGACTGGAAAACGATCATGTCTTCCATTGCACGATACAGTTCTTCTGACTGGACAAATCCTCTCTCTTCTGCAATATCAATCAGATTTTCCACTACCAGATGTGATTCCTTGTGAAAGCAAGCCTTTAAAATATGAGAAAGCGCTTCCTGCATCTGTCCATATTTCAACTTCTCGAAACATGTCAGAAGCGCAAACATTGCACGACCGGCTTCAGAAACATCCTGCGCCATACGCTCAACACCGTTTGCACTAAGGTCAAGTTTTTGGATTTTTCCGGATGCTACCATGTTTGCATACAAGCTCTCACTCGGCTCACTCTTTTCTACAAGAGCCGTAAGCCCAAACAGGCGAAGATAACGATAAAATGCCACATCATCATCCAAACCCTTGTAATAAAGAGACATTACATCGAAGATTCCGGTAAACACCGCATCCTCAATCATGTAGTCCTTTGGAATAGATACCGGGCACACACCATCCAGCATAACGGACACTTCCTCCAGGCGCTGGTTATTCCGTGCCAGTATCGCAACGTCTCCGAGATTCACCCCACTCTTCAAGATTGAAGAAACGACCTCACGAAACTGGATAGAATCACAATCCTTTACATACACAGGCTTCTGTCCATCATCGTTATGAGACACCAGGTTTTTTTCGTACCGCACGCCATTTCCCTGAATGAATGCATTGCACAATTCAAGGATCTTACCATTGCTACGGAAGTTATCTTCCATATAAATAGTCTTAGCCTGCGGAAAATCATACGAAAATTCAAGCATGAACTGGGAAGACCCGCCTCTCCACTGATAGATTGACTGGTCATCATCACCAACCACAACAAGGTTGTTGTGATATCTGGCAATCGAATAAATCATATCAACCTGCTCTTCCGTGGAATCCTGAAATTCATCTACCATGATATACTCATACTTGTCCGCATATCTTCTTGGCAGAACAGAATACTGCTCAAACAGTTCGTTTACAAGAGAAATCTGATCGTCAAAGCTGATAAAACCTGCTTCCTCATACTTCCTCCTATAAACTTCATACACAGCCAAAATACCATCGACATCGTAGCGCTTCTCATACTGTACCCGGAAAGATTTCTCCCCGTTCTCCTGTAACTCCTCGAACTTTGCATCAAGGAACCGAACAATACCATGTTCTCCGCGCGGATTTAAGTATGACATATGTTGGATACGGTCACATTCCTGGATGGACTTAAAGATCAAATTGTAACGATCTCTATCCTCCGCAAGACGGATCCTCTTTCCAACATAAAGCGGATTTTCCTTTAAAATAGAAAATCCTAACGCATTGTACGTCATGATCTGCGGCATTCCAGATATACCAGCTTCCGTCAACCGGGCATTTACGCGCGCCTGAATCTCGCGGGCAGCCTTTTTCGTGAATGTCACAAACAGGATCTTCTGCGGCTTTACCCGGACATCCTTTACAAGATGGACAAGTCTTCTTACGAGAGACTCCGTTTTTCCAGCCCCTGGTACCGCAACTACACACATCGGTCCATTTACATGGTCGATTACGCTCTGCTGCGCACCTGTCGGTGTCCCACAGACAGAAGAATGTGTCATCCCTGCGTCACCGCAATCATCCTGCGGCTCATGCAATACATTCTCTCTGCAGACACATTGATGTCTGCATTTCTCACAGTCACACTTCTCGCTCCGGCTCAACATGGTTATGAGATGCCTCATAAGCTCCCCATCTTCCAATGCGCTGAAGTCTGCCGTAATGACATTCTTGCCTGGGCGATGCTCAAACTTTTCCACAACGGATGCCCCATTGTCATCTTTGTTCTTCACATACCACAGTTCAACACGGAAATCGCGTCCGTAGGTTCTTCTTGCAGACAGCGTAGCTGCAATCAGCTCCGGAGAATTTGAGGGCAGGTTTTCCTCCTTGCGGGCCCTTTGACTTTCGGTCGGTGCCCCATAGTGGATGATCACCCCGGTCATTCTTCCATCAGTCTTTTTGGTTATAAGATCAAAATGGATTCCTATTGAGCCAATGTGCATTCCACGGTAAGCAAGAGGTCTTTCAAAACGATTGACAAACCTCACGTCCACATCCACAATTTCCTTTGTCATTACATATTCCGCAAGACGCGTAATCTGTCTGGAAGCGTTCTTCTTTGCCGCCTCCCACTCCATCTCACAAGAGAACCACTCCCTGCAATAGCCTTCCATGAAGGACTCCATGCATTCCGGAAGGTTTTTTGTACCTTCCTTAATAAGTGACTTCATCTTGCTGACAGCTGAACGCATAAACATCCGCTGCTCGTTTCCATCGTATTTCAGATTCATACGATCGAACATAAACTTCTTTCTGCACGTCATAAGCTTTGTAAACTCCTTCGGAGATACACAAACCGCAGCTGCAGCTTCCTTCTGAACACTTTGTGCATTCATAAATACCACCTTTCCCCGTCTAAGAACGGTAAACATAAACATAGGCACCCGGTTTTGGCAATAAAAAAACTCCTGCTAAAAAGCAGGAGCATCACATTCCAAAACGGATACCTGAACATTCCCCAGGATGATTCCAGAGGATAAACTAATGTAAATTATAACATGTTTATTATAGCATACCTCATAAAAAAACACAACACAATTCATTGCGTACGCAGATTAAGAAGACCTTTATTAACAGCGTCTACCACATCCGATAACCGCACAAAGTAATCCGTCTCTTCTTCTCCGCGATAGATTGGAGAATCTTCCTGTCTGGCACGCTCTATCACGTCACTCAGGACACCCGCCGCAAAGTTCATAATCACATTTTCATTACTTTTGCATACTGATGGATGCTTCTTGGCATAACGTTTACAGATTGCCACAACCTTTGCCCGATTCTTCTTATCAGAGAGAAATTCCGGTCCACAGTTCCCTCTAAAGTCACATCTGCCACAGTCAGAGGAATCGCATATCTTTCCCCATATCATAAGAATATCCTCGTCTGACAAGTTCATATCTCCGATTTCGGATATGCCATACCCCCTAAGCACTTTACACCTCTCCCAATATGCCGTTTCGGCACCATTCAAGCCCTTCGTCGCAATTGGCGCCACCATATCCTTTACCCCCAATGCACTATCCAATTCTCTTCCTCCTTTGTAAATACGTTATACATTTCGCGAAAAATGTGCCAACCGCATATAAGCGGTTGGCAATTGATGATTAGATTAATAATAAACAACAACAGTCAGCATGACACCCTCTGACTCAAAATAAAATTTTTTATGGGACGCCGATTCCGTCCCCAGGCCAAATGTATCATACTTAAACTTAAGATCAAATCCATCCGCTTGAATCGCCAAGCACTTCATTTCCTCATCAACTCCAGCCTTAACGATGCGTGTCGAAAGTTCAGCATCGATGTTCATCTCCGGAAGATCTTCAACCCTAAGCTGAACCAATAAGTGATCAGAAACAGCCCGATTTAATACCTGGGCGATTTCCATTAATTCAAACGAAACTTTCATAATTTCTGAGGCGTTTCCCAAATCTACCATTATACATTCCTCCTTTTTATGGTGATAAAAAGATTATATCACCATACGATCCGCTATTCAATTTTAAATACATACCTATTCTTATTCTGCAGCGTACTGTAATTCATCTTCTAAAAGTTTCTGTTGACAAATTGTTTTTTCGAAATATAATATAAGCAAAGCACCACACCTTAGTAGGCTAAAATCTATTTATAAGGATGTGAGGCGCATGAATGTTTCTGATATTTTACAGCTACTAACATTGGTCGTACTGATCATTCAATTATTAGAATCTGTTAGAAATCATAAAGAAAAGTAAAGCGTTATCACTCCCCAAAAATTTGTTAACCGAACAGGATAGGTGCTTTTCGTGTTTTTACACCATTTCATCCAAAGGGAGCGACATCTGCCCTGCTACTACATCATCACTTTGCATCCACCATAAAAATCCATTCTCTTAATAATTTCCATTGATTTATCAGGTGTCATACCCATCCAAGAACCCTTCTTCTATATCTTCCTGTATGTTATAGTACTGTCCGCAATCGTTTTGATAGCATTTTGTTGGTTTATTTATCTCGCACCGTTTCCAATCACACGTGTTGTTGTCGCACCTGCTACACTGGCATGTTTTACACTGCTCTGTCATTCTCCCACCTCTATTCCAATCTCCTCAAACCAAAACACAACATGTTTTCTATTCTCGCTGACCACGCCGAACCGCTTACCGACTGCAAACGGAATAGAGTCTCGATTAAGTCTGTCTGGTATACCTTCTATGTACTCCCGGTACTTTTCCACCATCAACGTTGCCTTGTAATGATTGCAGCTTCGGCACGCCGGAAGCATATTGTTCATTTCATCCGCGCCCCCGCATCGTAACGGTTGTGCATGGTCTACCTGCATATTCTTGTATTCCAAATCGCATCCACAGTATGCGCATCTGTGATTGCATTTATCGTAAACCTGTAATCGCTCTGCTTTGCTTAACTTCCTACGCTTGATTTCTCCATCAGTCCCCGTACCCATCCAAAAATCCCTCCTCCATATCTTCCTGCATGTTATGGTACTGGCCGCAAACTCTTTGATAGCATTCTTTTGTTGGCTGATTCTTCTTGCACCTGCGGTAATCGCATTCTCCATTATCACACCAGTTACACAAGCAACTGGTGCAATTTTCGGGATCCGGCAATTCTGGATTTTCATGATTGCCAGCTCCCCCAACTTCCAACAGATCCGGATTGTCTATCGAATTACCTAGACGCTCATATTCGGACGGGCTAAACTCTCCAAGGCCTATAGATTCCGAACTAAATACAGATACTGCTTCCCACGTCAAAGAATCTTCGCAGAACTGTATTTCGTACCGTTCGTCATCATACTGGAATATGTCATGTTCCCACTCGCCCTGTCTTCCGGTGCATTGGCAGATTGTGGATGTATCTACAGCAACCATATTCCCGTTTTCCTCTACAATCCAATGATTTTCCTTATATATCCCAGCGCAAATACACTCTTTGTCCTCGGTAAGCGTATTTACATACGAACCACTCACCCATTCTCTGTTATCCGTCCGCTTTGCGCGGTATAAATATCTATCGTTCATCTGATTTCCTCCACTTTGCATACATGTCCTAAACTTGGTTTGTAAAATAACCCACATTTCTCACATTTGCAGACAGTTGTTTCCTGCCCTATGTGATTTCTAAGCCATTTTTTTGTCGCATTGTCATACAGTATTTTGCTCAATGCTCATTCCTCCACTTCTGACTGTAGCCACTTCCTTGTTATTTCTCCACACACTTCATAGCATGGTTGCGTCTTCACAGCGCTGCAATCACACGCTCCTATTCCTGCAAGGCAATGCGCACTTAATCCTACAATAATTTCTGCCAGTTCTTCGTCGGTCATAGATCTGATGCGGTCTGCGTTTGTCATTGGCTTTTGGCATTCGCACTGTTCTTTAATAAATCCGCATTTGTCACAATACTCCGGATGTATTCCGTCTTTCATGCTTCTCACTCTCCCTTCACCAGCTCAAGTAAACAGATGTCTGCATTTTCCATCCAAAGTGTACATTCTTCGCTTGTGCACAAATCCTCACAGCAGTTCTTTCTGTCTTGTTCCATACGCTCTGTTAATTCAATAATTACTTTGCTCAATGCTATTCCTCCGTTTCTGACTGTAGCCACTTACACCATCTCTGTTTCTTCTCTCCAACAGGATATTTTTGTTTTTCTTCAAATAAACTCATTTGCATAGGCTCTACTTCTCTTGGCCTACTTGGAGTATTCCAATCACGTCCACCGACATTATCATCCTCACAAATCCAACCAGATGCTTTAAGACTTGTCCCAAGTTCCGATTGTAGAATGTATGTAATTATTTTTTCATATCCCATTTCCTTTGCTATTCTAGCGGCTCGACTATATAAAAAACTACACACATTTTTTCGCCTGTTGAACATAGTCTTAGTACCTCTAATGTTTTTCCATCGTCAAGTACCCTAGATACCGGTCTGCCTACTTGAATCACACCTACAATGTTCTTTCCGTCAGAAGCTGCGATTCTGAATTTATCCCTATGTGATGCTTGATGATGCCTGTGATGTGCATTAATAAAATTCTGCGCATCTTTCAACTCCATAGGAACTGCTATCATGCTTCTCACTCTCCCTTCGGCTGGTAGAACTCTGGTAGCGGCCGCCATGCTACAATCTCACACCTTACATCTTCCATATCTTCAATATCTATGGTATCGTCATACCACTTCCATTTACCAGCTCCGATATAAATTGCACACTGATTCGCAACAGCACTCTCACCATCAAACACGCTTTTATATGTAACTAAGACTGGATGAACATCCTCCCTACCATCATCTACTACACTTGGTTCTGGATAATGAAATTTACACGGCATCCACCCATCGTCAGTCCACTCATCCGGAATCTTTCCCAAATTTAAACAATATCGACCCGTCAAATACATCATTGAGAAAAAGAAATAGTATATTCTCAAAAACCTGATCATTGTGTGCAAAACCTCCGGGCGGCACGCCTCCGCTCTTCCTTCTTGGCTACTGAACACAAACGCAATCCCGACCATTGAAAAACAGAACACGCAACCAGTTACTGCCCATTGCAAAACCTTCAATGCAAAGCCCAAAATGACTTTGATCATGTTCCAAACTGTCCACTGCTTGTTTTTCTGTCTTTTATGCCCCATCCCGGCCTTCAAATTAATGCGACTTGTTTGAATAATACCCGCAAGACTCAAAATTAACGCACCTCCATCCATAATCCTATTTATCTTTCCTTCTTGCAAAGATTTTACAAGTTTCCCATAAGAAAGGGAACAAAAATGGCACGAAAGATTTTACATATTCTATATCTCCGTTCTATAACATCCTTTATAATAAGGCGTGTAAAAGATTAACCTTTACACGCCCGGGGAGTTAGAGGGCATCCACTTAGGGGAGCTTCCGCCCTCTATTTACTATCATTTATCAACCCAATCGTATTTGTCAACAAAACATGAAAATATTTCATAACTTTCTTTCAATCTACACACAATGGAAAAACCCAACCGCTTCGCCTAAAACGCTGCCTTCAATCCTGCGCAGATATGCCTCTGCAGCTGCACCCAACCTTACGAATCTAAGATGTCCTTTTTCAGCGGTCAGCCTGCCATTCTTTCGAATCACAGACAATACTCCCTGTTTTACCGAGCTGTCAAGCCGCACAAGAACATAATCCCCAACCTGCACGCCTCCACCTTCTTCAACGGGATCCTTCACCTGATAGAATACATACGCAAATCCATCCCTGACAAACCATCTTGGGACAGACACATAACTTGAAATATTTTCTCTGTTAAACATGTCATCACCAAGCTGAATCTCCCTTACAACTGGAATAGGCACCCCTGGATCAACCGGAAGACTGTAGTGCTCATCCATGATAGTAAGCGTCCTTGGCTTGCTCCCTTTATGTATCAGCCCCTGCTCATCCATCTCATCCAGATAACGTTGAACAGAAGCCGTCGATTTAAGACTTACCGCCTTACCAATTTCCCGGACGGTAGGAGAATAGCCATGTACCAATATATAATTTTGAATGTACAGCATGATCTCCTGCTGTTTATCTCCAGAATTTCCGGCTACCCGCTTTTCCTTTGTTTCCATTTTTCTCCTTTTCCCATACATACTTTATTCTTCTGTTCCAGCTGTAACATCCTCCTCCTCATATTCAACTGGCATGACATGGGTTCCACCACAGATCGACCATAATTCCTGCGGAACCCCTTCCATTATGCTATATGGAACATACAGAAGCTTCCCATCCTCATCATGCCACACAGTAAACCTTACATTTAGCGCTTTCTCATAATTGTACAGTCTACACCTTGATGAAGAACCCTCTGCAGGTGGCGCATAACGGATAGACACAACCATCCAGCCGTCGTTCGACTCATATTCTGCCATTTTACAGAAGCAGCCGCCTTCTTCCGGGAAAAGAGAATCCAAATAGTCCACCATTGTCTCATAATCCACCGCCAGTCCGTCTGCCGCCAACTGCGCTTGATTCAGTCCACGATACAAGGCAGATTTGCCTCCGCCTTCTCCTTTATAACATGTTTCAAACCAGTATAACCATTCTGCAGAAGGTTCCGGTTCACAACCGGATATAGAGAACGGCTCCCCTTCCGCAGGCAGTCTCCCGTATATGGCCGAATCTCCTGATGAACCGGTTAACCCTGCCCCGGCTTTCGATAAATCCGTCACATCCATTCCCAAAAGGACGGATGTATCTTCCTTGCCTTCGGTTGATCCCCCCAACGTCATTACAATAACAAAAAGTATTGCTATGGCAGTAATCCCGGCGCCAAATGCCGCCCATACCCTCTTACTTTTCATCCGAATCCTCCTCCAGCTCCGATAAACGATAGAAACATGTAAATGGTTCTGGCGGATAATCCCCCAGAACTTCATCTTGAATACTCTCAATGTAAGCCAGATGATTACACCCATAAGGGAACTCCTTAGTGGCCCGATTATCCGCCATTGACACGACCGGAACACCATCCCGAAACCCGGCAACCACACCAAGAACATTACCATCCGTCGTCCCTATATCATAATAAGAACATATATCCCCAACCTTGAGTTCTGAGCAGGATATTTCCGTTATCGTAGCGGGCGAAAATGGATCCGGCTCTTTTAATGCTTCCGGCGTATGTCCGGCCGCATTCCGAAATACCCAAACCACATATCCAAAAGAATCCAATCCATACCCCCGGCCTACCGGATACACAGAATTGTCATACCCACTGATTTGTTTGTCAAAGCCAAGGGCATAACTTCTCCCCTGATAAGAGAACGGAATCAGCCCATCAAACTCTACACATAAAGAGGTGATGTTTTCTCGGACAGTCCCGTGATATAAAAGATCTGACAAAACCGTATCCTGGTTCAAATCATTTGACAAAGAACCCTCATTAACAATTGTTTCCTCAATCTCTCTAAAAGAGGCATACACCGCGTCTCGCTCTTCATCAGACATCTGTTCAAGATCAGAAGAACTAATACCCGGCCACACAACCTGTCCGCTCGCATCTCTTAATTCATTATAGATCCCAACTCCCTCATCCCATGCATCCGATTCAAGCCCCGCATCACCTATGTCTGCAGTCTCGGCGTACCCGTCTGAATCATAGGTCAACTCTCCCGCATACTGGTCTTCATCATATTTCTGCAGCCCATACCGGCTCTCAAACTTTCTCTCTTTATCCGCCCGATATGCATTTGTTAATAAATAGAAAGACAGACCGATCAGAACTACAAATAGCAGAAGAAGAAACGTTACATGCCCCCTTGAACCTCTGACAAGAATATTACTCTGCACTCGCTCCCACAACCCATACCTAGCCTGGTTCTCTTCTCTTTTCTTGCGTTTTGATGGAACTGCTTTCTTTTTCGTAGAAGCTTCTGTTGCTTCCTCCGCTCTCCTTTTATTGCCCATTTATATACCCATTCCCTTCCTATCATTCATCTGGTCCATAGATAGTATACATGACCTTCGGACTGCCATTTCTGCAGCACTCACTATAAATAAACTGAGGCGTGTATGCTTTCTCATAATGTTTCTTGCTTTTGCTGTCATTTGGATCATTTACCAAGACCAGCCCGTCATCCGTAAGACCACGCAAAACAATATAGTGTCCATTTTTTGTAAATTCCTGTGTTGTACCATGCCCATCCGTAGAAACAATTACGGGATGTCCTGCCTTTAGCGACGCAACGATTGCATCTGCATTTACCGTCTGTTGTACTGCGCGGCAGCCAAACGCCTGACATGCAGCAGGAACCATTGACCAAGACTGCCCGTATCCTGGAACATAATAACGGTTTCCGATAACCGCAACTACATCACTAGGATAAATACACTTTTGAAGCTCATAAGATAAAACCATCGCAACCGATGTCGCACCACAGCCCGAACTCGATATATTTCCACCCCCAAACGAAATCCCTGCCCATCTAAGATCATACTGCAGATACAATGGAATCCCCATTCCGCCGCAGTTCTCTGGAATTGCAATGGAAGGAGATACGCAATCCAATGGACGATAATCCCCGCTGGCCATTCCGGCATACTGGTACCCACTCCCATCCGGAGAATAGGAATTTCCGCTATACTCAACAATGTCTGACGCGATTGACGCATAGTAATCATATACCGCCGGAAGATCTTTCCCATTCGGGAGCAGTTCGATAAGTGATTTAAACCATGAAGCAACGTAATTTGGCCAGTAAAATCTAATCATCGACTCCCAGCGGTCAAGCCGGATCACATAATCTGTTTTAACATTCAACGGCATATAATTCAGGTCAAAAAAAGCAGCCTCCGCGACCGACAGCGACGATACAGGCTCATACCAGATGTACTCCCCGGCCTCCGTGCTCGAATCACCGCTTCTCTTCTCTCCATAATTTGGAAGATTCTGGCAGGTTGCAAAATCATAATAGGTCACCGGATCCCGGACAACATCAAAAATATATACGAAACGAGTCTTAAACTGTTGCACCAGTTCTTTCACCTGCGCCGGAGTCAGACTGATCTGCCCCGTTGCCGTCAGCGTCCCATATCCTACGGAAATATTCACCCGCTCTCCACCAATGTAATCTCCCTGCGCCAATTGGGTTGCCGTGTATGTATAGCCGGTAAACTTTGTTAAAACCCCGGCAGCGTATACCCAATGAGAGGAATTGGAGAGTGTTCCAGATTCCACCCAGCCATGCACAGTACCAGATCCTTGATTATATGCAGCAAGAGCAAGAACCGGGTCTCCGTTAAATTCCTTTACGAGCGCGGATAAAAGCCGAGCGCACGCATGTATAGAAGCTTCAGGATCCCAAACATCATTTTCCGAATACCCTAGCGCGCGTATACCATAGTCAAGCCACGCAGCTTTCGTGAACTGTGCTAGTCCATATGCAACGCCACTGGAAGCATCCGGATTCCAGTTACTTTCCTGTGTAATCACGGCTCGGATTAAATCAGGAGGCAAATTGTACATTGCCGCATACTCTTCAATCCAGTCACGATACTTGGCTTCCTGCTTTTTCTGATATTCACTTGCAGGACACCACCCGGCTTTAAAAGGCCCAAATGTTGTTGAATTGCTAACATCTTCTGCATCTGAGACCTCATCATCCTCACCGCCAGCACTTGCTTCCACGCCGGTAGAATTTTCACTCGTCTGCTCATCATCCGTTCCGGATTGGTTCATAAGCTGCATATTGGCGCCGTAATTCTGCAAAGCCTGCTCCACCGCCGTCACATATACAGCCTGCCACGGGATTTCATAGCCGATATCTTCATATGTTTCCGCCGTAACCGGATAAGACATATCTGTAAATTCTTCATGGGTTTCCACTTCGGATACCGTAACCATTTCCTTTTTCGAGGGATCATATACTTCTCTCTCTACTGTAGTTGTCCAGATGTGTTTTGCCTGAATGGTTTTATCTGCAGTATCGTACACTTCATTCGCATTTTTCACTTCCTGGAGTAATGCAACAAAGGTCTCTCTCTCGATCATCATTTCCTGCAGTGTTTCATCCGTCAGGACATCCTCATCCCAGGCAATTTCAAGCATCTCATCCAGACCATAAGCAGATAAATCCGTGAGTTTAATCTGCTCTTCAATTGGCTCTTTCCCAATACTGTCAAAAAATCCGGCAATCTTTTTCCCAGCATCAGAGATAACGGATGCCACCAAATCCACAACTGCAAGCAACCCGGTTGCAATGATGATAATTACCAGAAAGGGCAACAACGCCCCTGTTACCGCTGCAATTATTTTTTTGCCAATCTTCTTCTTCACGAACCGCACCTGCGGAGCCACATAAAATAAATTTATATGTCCGTTCCTTTCCTTAACACTTATGTCACTATAGGAGCAGCCCCTATATTTTTGTCAAGAAAAAACGGAAGAACTGCTCTACTTGCACAGTCCTTCCGCATTTACAATCGCTTCTTTAAATTTGATTAACAGGAGAGATCCATTTCTCTGCCGCCGGCACAACCTTGAGGCCGGTATTATCCTTTCTCGGAACAATTTTGAGGAATATCTGGTCCAGATCCTCTCCAAGGCTGTAAACGATGTTATCCGATGTTATAAGCATATCTTTAAATAAAACGTCATCCGGGTTCTGTTCTGCCAGTCGAAAAACATTTGTCAATCCCTTCTGATCCTCCACAATATAGCATACCCGAACCATAGTCTCATATTTTTGAGCCAACTGCTCGACTGCCTTTCCCAGTTTTTCAAGACGAACATGCAGTTTCTCTAAATTCTCCTCTTCTGTCATAATCTTAGGGTCATATTGATAGTAAACCGGCTCAAGAACAAGCAAAGATCCGTTCTCTCCGCCACCATCAAACTCCAGTATTCCATAAGTATAAGCGCACACATCCTGGTATTTTTTCGATCCATACTGGTCATTCATATGCACACCAGTACAGCGGCTACTTGTACAGGTTGCTGTCGCAATAGAAGCCACCGACAAACGTTTCAAGACCTCAACATCCGTCCTGAAAACGGCATTCGTGTCATATCCAGTTTGGACCTGAAGTTTGTTCCGATAGTAGATCCATCCATACTGTGTGCATGCGTATACCACAATCCGCTTACGCGTGCGTTCTGTGACGTAATCATAGGACACCAGGAGGCCTTTATCCAAAAGACGTTTAATCATTTTTCCTATATCCACTTGATTTTTCTGCACATCTTCCGAAACCGCAGGTATCAGTTTATCCGGATATATGCGATGCATCCACCCTAAATAATCAAGAATCATATTCCTGGTAGCATTTCCCAGCGCATGAACCGCTTGTAGCACAAAACTTAATTTTATGGCTGTCCTCGGATCATCGACTTGATGAACCAGATCATAAAAAGCAAATGTGTTTATAGGCTTCGATTCATCCTTATTTACCCGGTAATCCATGCCTGGATAATACTGAAACCTCCCGTCTCCACCAAGAGCTGCCATAATCCTTTTTGCCAGCGAAACTGGCTCACTTACATTTGCATCCATTTGCTTGTCCACTGTTTATACGCACCCCCTTACTCCGCACTCTGGGAACCCTCTACTGCAGATAAAATGGAAATCTGTAGCTGGAGCCGCTCTTCACTAACCTTTTTCACATAACCAAGATACTCTTTTCCTTCCTCAACATGCACAGAATCATCATTTGGATAATAACAATGTGCTTTAATCTCCGGTATTCCCTGAATGGAAGCAATAAACTGATTCTCTTCCCTAAATACACACTTTACACGAACCGTTGAATTTTTGGGAAGACGCTTCTCAATATCCTTCCAAGGAGACCCCGATATCGTGTATGCACGATTACAGGCATACAGTGCCCCGGACCTCCACCGCATTTTTTTCGTAACTACAACATCTATAATGTCCCCAACATTTGCCACATTCTTGAGCGTCTTTGTAAAACAAGGACTCCACTGGCTTCTGTTTACATATCCTCTAACACTCAAGCCACCAAGATCGAGCAAGGCGACATCATATACATCCCCATTGTCTGTTGATTGTTTTCCTGTCAGCGATACAATCTTCGCCGGAACTTTGATGTACACCTCATCCTCGATTCCCTTTTCAATCGCATCAATAAGTTCCTTCTGAGGACCTGAAAGAGCATCTTTCATCGAAACAGTTACAATTTTCTCCTTCCGGCTTACAGACTTCACTACAACCGGACAATCTTGGCACAAATACTTGGAAAGCTCCTCTTTTCGCTGTGGATCATGCGCAAAGCCGTCTATATTGCGGTTCGGCATGCAGATTCTGATTCCATTCGGAAGATATGTGTACAAATCCCCCTTCTTATCAATTGCGCTGAACCGGACATCTGTTACCGTTCCATCGCTGCGAAGCTTTTCATAATGACTAAGTTCCTCATCGACTCCCTTCGGACTCGTCAAATAAGTCACAGCCCCATACTCTTCATAATGGACACTTTCTTTCTCGCCCAGCAACTCCTTATACTTCTTTACCTCAGCACGAGGCTCTTTTCCCATTTCCTTTACACCATTCATCTCTTCTGCCATAACAGCCATTCCTTTCTTCCCTATTTCCCAAGGGACGTAATAATACTAGGCAAAAACAAGACAAGGAGAACCACCCCTGTCACACCAACACCAAAAAACATAATTCCAAACTTTCTCATTTTCGGAAGAGTTCGGAATATCAAATAGAACAAAAGCGCCAACCCCCAGCCGACACAAATAATCGGTATTGCAAATTCTACAAGTGAATAATACAACAAGTATATATTATACAGTATTTTTTCCGCAATACTTGATATTCCTCCGGATGCAATCTCATCCGCTTCCTCCACTACTGTGTCATAACCAGACGAAATACCCTCTTCCATCTTTTCCTTCGCTTTTTCGGAACTTTTCTTAGCCGCTTCCCGATTGCTTTTCCCATGTGATTCGACTGCAGATTCTGCCCATTCCTCCGCAGTTGTGTCCGTTACACTTTCATCAAAACTTGAAGACGGGACCGTACTTCCACATCCTGTCAACAAAACAAGCACAACCATAGCTACACAGGAAATACATACCCACAGGTTTCTCTTCATTATGTTTCGCCCTCCTCTCACCATGCATCATACACATAACCCCATATAAAAAGTCAAGCGCAAACAGCAAAAAGAACGAATTTTACAGAATTATATCTCTTTTCCCCCTCTCCTTTACTCCTTTCAGGACAAGTAACCCTTTCCTGAATTGTCCATATGTGATATTATTGTAAAAAAGGAGGATGCCATATGTCTGAGTTAAATGATAAAAACATAGTCTTTATAAGCGAAGAACATAGGAAATTTTATTATGAAAAATTACAGCTGGTGCGATATCAGGATGTATATCATAAAGCGCTTGTGTATTGCCTGGGCATCAATAACGATACAAGAAATCACGTAGACCGCATTTATGATTTTGAATCTGGGTTTGTAAACCCTGATTGCCTTCATGATGGTTGGCAGACAAGTGGAAGTGTTAAGGTAGTCCGCATGGCTTTTAATCTGTATTGCAATGGCACTCCCAGCGTATCAGATGAGATGATTCCGGAAGAGCAAGTCAAGGAATGTAGGCTATATAATGTAGAAGAACTGTTCTGTTGTTCTTATGCCCCATTTTTCTGGCAAGCGGTACAAATCCGTTATCCGGAATATGCAATATATGATACAGAGCTGCACAATTCTTTCGGTGCGCTCGATTAGACAGAAAAAGCATTTCAACGTGAAAACACATTGAAATGCTTTTTCTGGTTTACTAATTTTTCAGCTGTAACAAAGCTACTAACAGGCTTTCAATATCTTTGAAACACTTTTCCAATTTGCAATATCTATTGTTTCATCAATATCAAATCCCATATGTAATCCTTTCAATTCAACAAAAATCATCAAGTCCATTTTTGAGTGCTAATGCCCTTAAACGTCTTTGATGAGGAGTCCCTAGCTTCTTCATCATAAAATAAAATGTAGAGCCAAATGGGCAATCTGACAATTCACCAAAAACAGTATACCCCTGTTTTTCGTAGAACGGTCTTGCTTGAAAATCCCAAGTTTCAAAATAAATCCCAGTCAAACCATTATCTTCAGCAAATATCTCAGCTTGAGACATTAATTTTAAACCATATCCTTGACCTCTATAATTTTCATCTACCCATAAACAATCTCCGTGAAACCATCCATACTGTACGCGACCTAATAAACCGCCTATCAACTTTTCTCCATCATATAAGTAAAAATCATGATTATTATCAGTCGTTGGTGTGATGGGACTATTCTCCTTCAACCAAGAACATTTTGCTCTGTTTATTTTTCTAAGATTAGTTCTAACAACATCTGCTGTTGACTTCTCATATCCTTTGACTACTTTTAGCGCTGCCATTCGATATTTCCTCCTATTCTGTCACTACCGCTGGCGCTCCAAGTATTTGCATACATGACCGAACATGTTGCCTTCTGAAACTCCCACGTGCATTCATCGCAACAACATGATTCTTACTCTCCCTTCGGCTGATATCCGCTACAATCTGCCCAATCGCCTATACAGTAACCATCTTCTCTCCAATTACAGTAAAATCGAAAATCTCCTTCGTATTGATAACTGTGGTTACATTTAGCGCATTTTTGAGTATTTAACAGATATTCTGCTTCATCGTCCACGACTATAGCCGTGTTTCCGGCATCATCCTTTACTGCTCTCATATTACTCTCCTTTTCGCTGAACCACTTCCATTTACCATCTTCGGTATAAATTTCACACTGACACGCAGTAGAACTCTCGCCATCTAACATGCTTTTATATGTAACCACGACCGGATGAATAACCTCTCTTTCATCATTAATGAGCGTTCCCCCATCACATGCCTTTGTACGCTCTGGAATGATGAGGTCGGAAACCTCTGTTATTTCATAGTTTTTTGATTTGAAATAGTCATAATTGCCATAACCAATTAATTTACAATCTTCAATCAAATAACACGTCTTTTCTTTGCAATTTCCAAAAAAGTTATTATCTGAGGAAATTGCATTTCCTGAAAGCCACGTGTATCCAAGCGAATGTAAATGCTTGAACAGTTCTTTTGCTTCAACTTCTGTACTACAATGAATCACCATCTCTGGAGTAATCTTCTCACCCTTTTTTTGGAACTGCTCCACTATTTCCTTCCTGGTTCCGCTAATTGGTATTACAAAATCAGGAACGTGGACAAGCCCCTCCATATAATTATCTTGGTTTTCTTTTAATCCGTCTGCAATTTTTCTTATCACACTTTCTGTTGACGAAACTGCTTCATATACTCTACTCATTGTCATTCCTCCAATCTATCAATCTCTACAGCCTGTCCACAATGCCAACAGTAGACAATATCATGCGCAACTGTATTCCTTCGCTTCTTAAACACTTCATTGTGCGTTCCACAAGACGGACAGGTGCATTTGTCGTTGCGTATCAGTTTCTTTGCCGTCTGCTTCTCCACCGCCGCCCGGCATTCCTCTGGTGTGCCGATTTTATGATATAAAATCCACTCATCAATAATTCTCGAAAGCTCATTTACTTCTGATTTATTTAAGATATCCATACACTTTCTAAATTCTTCTACCGTGCCGATTGCTCGGTACTGTTCCAATTCCTCAAATCCTTTGATGATTGTTTCTGCCTTTTCTTTTCTCCCCGCATATAACATCGGGCTAACATTCGGCTCTTCTTTGGCAATATGGTCTAATGTCACAACCGCATCATCTCTCACATTTTTCATCCATTTAATTGCTTTCTGTTCCTGCTCTGTCATTCTCTCCACCTACCTTTAACTGTTCTGCGATTTCATCAATATCCTTAAATCTAATTACAGATGAATCTGCGATTAAATTTTTGACCGATTCTGCAAAATCATCAACCGCCTTGCAATATTCTTCTTTAAGCATTTTCTGTGTCATATCTCCACTAAATACCGAAGCTCTGTATGATTTCAGCTCTTCCAACCATTCTGCACGCTTCCTTGCTTCCGCATCTTCTTTGGCAATAACTGCCCGATATTCTTTTTCCCTGTCATCATCGACAAACAGTCGCCGTGGTTCCTCTGCCTGTCTTTCCTTAATTTCTGCATATCGTTTTTCTTTCTCAATGGCTTCATCAAGTGTCATTACCTTGAGCATATCGTATTTTCTATCTGTTAAGTCTTCCATAGCATTCTCCTTTTTAGAACATTTGTTCTATACTTATTAGAACAAACGCCTGTTCTAATGTCAACTTTTGGAAACAAAAGAGCATCACTCTCTGCTGTACTGTATACAAGACCAGAATTGTTGCTTAATTCATAATCGTGGATGTTTTTACTAAATTTCTAATTTCCGATTATCGTTTACCAAATAGTCGATTCCGTCCTTATATGCCCAGATAAGGCTGTCGCCCCACAGTGTGGAATACAACCCAACAGATGTGAAATTGTGTATCTCGATAAGGGCTGTACCCGGTTCTCCTACCATCACATCTATAGTATAGGACTTTAACCAGTTTTCTTTTGCATTGATGATCATGACCGCTTTTCTAATCAGACTTATATCCGGCAACACCGTGCAATCGCCGTCATAGCAGACCATGTTTTCGATTTCGCCATGTAGTACGTAGACGCGGTACTCTGCTTTGACCGGGAATAACGAACTGACCTGATAGATATGATTCTTTGAAAATTCCTTTGCGTCATTCAGAACTTGCTCTGCCGTAATAACTCCACCGAATTTTTTGAGCTTTGAACAGTCTTTGAGGAAGTATTTTCCGGCGTTCGGCAGCTTATCGAAGGATGTGAAATAATATTCCCTCTTCAGGAATTCTTCTGTCCGCAAATACTTCGGAATTTCTATGGGGTTCTCCCTCTCAATTCCATAAGCGTTTTTAAGATAGGAAGAAACAAATTCAATGGTTCCAACTGGATACCAGCCCTGATCACTGATTTCGTTCACCTCTGTCAGGCTGACGTCTCGATATTCGTGGACGTATTTTTGCATAGATATCCTCTCCAGCAAGAACCGCTTCTCATTTCCCAACGTGTTTTCATCGTTTTGTACCAAGAACTTTGCCATGCCTGTCCTCCTTCTCCGTTCACGGTGAACGACATTATAACTTTTCTATCCCGACCCGCAGGAATATTTTCTGTCCAGAAGTTCCTCTTTTGAAAATTGAAACAACTGCTTAGTAAAATCACAGAAATCGTATGTTACCAGCATATCTGCCCCGGGAACACCTTTGTACAACTCATCCAACAAGAATGCAAGTCTTTCATGATCATCGTCCGCGTAAGTGAATTCATATAAGGCTTTTCCCTTCATCTTATATGGCGGGTCTATAAACATCGTTGCATTAGGCACCCAATACATTTCTTCGATGTATTTACAGGCATCCATACAGCTGACGTGGACATGGGTTGCAAACTCATTAATAGCCATTATCCGATTTTTAAGAGTCCTTGCATTCCAACGAGACTCTGGCTTGCTGAGACACCCGCCTTTTACAATCCCGGAGAAGGCAAGTCGGTTCGCAACGAGCAGGTTCCAGGCTGCATCCGTCATATCGCATCCCTCATACCCACTCTCCACTATGGATTTTGCTTCATAAAACTCTTCCTTTGTAGGAACAAATGCATCTATCTTATCCATAAGGATATATGGCATTGTTTTGATCATCTGGAACAGTGAGAATACCCCGTAATCCAAGTCATTCAGATACAGTTCTTTGACCTTCCCTGTCAGCAGAAGAGACAAACCGACCGATGCTCCACCTGCATACGGCTCTATAAAGCATTCCATATGCTCCGGATGGCACC
Organism: uncultured Lachnospiraceae bacterium; assembly: GCA_945868435.1. Classification (GTDB taxonomy): domain Bacteria; phylum Bacillota; class Clostridia; order Lachnospirales; family Lachnospiraceae; genus Roseburia. Next base: position 101,491 of record CAMBLG010000005.1, on the reverse strand, counting down.
GCTCTAATATCTGTTGAACGATCTTGCTTTTCCCGCCCGGCCAACGCAGAGGTGACACCTGTGTCTTGAAAGATGGTGCCTTTTTACTGACCATCTGTGGTTGATCACATGAAGTCTCATATATCACAGAGAAATTATGGCGTGCACTTACGGTCTCAAAATATGTAAATCCATCACAATACGGGCAGAAAAAACCTTTATGCTGTGTAAAATCCTCTTCAAAATCCTCTAAGTCATCGGACTCATATCCGCAGAACTGACATCTGTACATAATTTTCCTTTTTATTCTTCACCGCAAACGTCCACAAAAGTATTGATACGTTCCGGCGTTTTTAATATGAGTGTAGCCTATCATAATATATTTTTTCATATTTCAAATATACCTTCAGCAAATATAACCTTAGATCATTCTGAAGAAACAACAGATTTATCGCTATCGTGAATAAAATAAGACAAACGCAACATGGCAACATTGCTAAAGATAAGGAATAGTATACACAAGCTAGAAATGTTGAAATAATAATAAACCATAAAATTCTTTTGACCCATGCAGAATATACTAGTCTCAGTCCGATTCTCTTGCCTACTTCCGTTAATCTCTTCATACTCCATTCATACCTCTCTCTGCTTTACTTTTCTCTTAGTTTCTGCTCGATTTCATCGAGCCGACCATCGTAATATTCAAATGTTATAGTTCCATTTGCAAATATATGATCTCTCAGTTCCTGACTCAAACAGATCTGTTTTACACACGGGAGTCCGGAGTCCTTATCTACGCTATCGAATACAATATTGTTATGTTCACTCAGCCTCGCGCCGTAGTCCTTACACTCCATGAGCATCTGGTACTCATTGTTGTAATAGTCAAGAATTTCTCTGCATTCCAATGCAGCTTCGTGCCAGTCGTCGTATTTTGTATGTATATGAAAATACTTTCTGAGTCCCAAAACCGTATTAAATGTTTGATTCAATACTATAACAGTTACAATAAAGCCCCCGAATAGTATCAGCAATGAGAACACATCTGCTTTGAAAGGGAGCCCATATTCCTTATGTGTTTCAATCACACGTTTTACAACCCATGAAAACACAGTATCGGAAAACAGGATAGTAACTATATATAATGACAAAAAGAAAAACACAATGCTGGTGATTTGAGCAAGGGCCTCCTTTTTCCTTGCATTCTTCTTTTCCTTAATCGTTGCCCGCATCTGCTCTTCACAGCTTGTTTTTATGCACTCGATATCTTCCTCTGTATGTCTGAATCCAATTAGTTCCATTGTTTTCCCTCCTTATTGCCGACTGCGATATTATCTGCTATCCCGCTGAAACCCTTATTGTCTCTCCATCTTTGACTTTAAAGCACTCAAAATGCCCATCCACAGAGAAAACATCGTCTTTCTCAAGCTTGTCCTCACATGCCAGATAAAGTGCATATGGCATAAAAGCATAGCCATGACGGACATATTCCAAAAGAGAATCAAATAACGAGAGCCGGAACTTATCATTTTTATCCTGATTTGCGATATCCTCCGGGATATTGGATAGATCGAAAATGCTTTTGATGCCGATTGCGTACAATGCGGCAGTTCTTTCTTCCTCTGGAAAATCCTCCACCATGTCATAGGCTGCTTTCGCCCGTTTCTTTTGCTCCTCATTTAGTCGCATGACAATTTGCTCCACTACCTGCAGCATACCCATAAAATCGGTCGTTTCTCCTTCGTAACCACCTTCTTCGTTGATTACAATCCCCTGCGACGCTATGAACTCATTCCATTCTGGATAGCTCTCATTATTTCCAAATATCTGTACGCCGTTCACCTTTACTCTGTATGCCATAGCTTTTTTCTCCTAAATCTGCTCAAATGTAAGTTTTGATGACTTATACCACAGAACTGCAAATACGCCAACGCATAGTACTCCCATAATATTCCCTCCTTTTATTTAATTGAAAATAGTGGTTTTTCCTAAGCGGGATATGCAGCTATTACAGTCATGAAATCTCCTTCCCTAAGTTAAATAGATGATGCCCTTTAAGATCCAAAAGCCTCCGTTTCGGAATCCAGCCCATTCTCATACGGGTGCAATGAAGTTCCCCAGGCATCTACGGTTGCCGGGCAGCTAAATGGATCCGGAATAGGACATACTTCATTGCATCCCCCGTGACAAATGTATTCTTTAAATTCTTCATCGTATTCGAGATTGGGGCATTCTGTATTTGCCTTAAATTCCACGTTACATCGTTTCATTTCACTTAAGATTTCCTCAAGTGTACACCGCCCTAGTTCTTTCCATCCAAGAAGGTCATCCGCAGTGAGTTCTGCGAGTGACTCTATATTTTCGATATTATGGTTGTGCAAAACTCGGCGGACACGTTCGGATAACTGTCCTGGAGCCTTCTTAAATGCCGTTGTTTTGTCTGTATTCACTTCCATGCTCTCCTATCGTATTGTGTATCGTTATTGGATTTAAAACTGTCCTTTTCATCTGGAAAAACAAAATACTTTTCAAAAGCTTCGCTAATACCCTTAAGAGCTCTCAAAATTACTGTTAGCATTGCCATATTGTTACCCTTGTTAATCCTTTTTCTCTTGTTTGGCAATCTCTATACGATATTTTCCTGTAATTCCTCTATAAAACATAATAAGTGGAACTAATACAAAGATAGCAGAATACAATTTCCAAAACATCGCATAGGAAACGTCAACGTTATCATTAGATAAAATCCAGCCGTTTTCCATACAGACGCTTACAGGTATTGTTGCGATTAAACATCGAATTATCCACTTAATTGCATCTTTGACTATCAACATAACTGTGAGAATTATTGTTCTTATTTGTAAATATAAGTTTGTTTGACTATTAAATAATTTTTTCCATTTTGAAATCATGCAATGCAAGCATTTGATTTTTCGATTTGTGGCATAGAAAAAATGGCTTTTTCCCACATTTCATACATTGTAATTCATATACATATATTGTATTTCCATAATCATCATGTTCACATCGTATAAATTGATGTGGTTTATAATCATGTTTACATTTCTTAATTTGAATCATTTTCTGCATCCCTCCAAGTCCTTATATGCGCTTTATGCAGCCACCCTGCAATTGATCAGATTATAGATTCTGTGAATCGTCAGCACGTAATAAATCACGCCTTCTTCCGCACCCCACTCTGGTTTCCCTGTCTTTTCTTCAATCATGCATTCCGCGGTAAATCTCGGCGCATTCTTTCCGTACCCATTGCGGAAAATGACGCCTTTCTTTACGCCAGGCGAAAACCTCCAGCTTCAATCGTATCGTAAACGTTCTGCTCAACCAGGATTTTATATGTTTCCCCGTGAACAGATACCAGGATTATAAGGTTGTCCAGCTTTACCCCCTCGACATCATCCTTTTATATAAGTCTGACCACTGTTTGAAAACAGAAGCGGTTTTCCTGTACCTTTAAGATAATCCACGGTTACCCGCAATTCCTTAAGCCCCCTCATTGACGGAGCATAAAACATAAGGTCTTCAAGTCCAAGTTCCAAAATACTTCTTAACGATCTGGCTCCGGTACCTTCTTTTAACGCCTGCTTCGCTATATAAGTCAAACTCTCATCCTCAAAACTAAGCTCTATACCATCAAACGCAAACAACTTCCGGTACTGCTTCACCAGAGAGTCCTCCGGCTCCGTTAATATTCTCCTCAGCGTATCTTCTGTCAGAGCTTCCAGTTTCGCCCGCACCGGAAGTCTGCCCAATATCTCTGGTATAAGCCCAAACTCAACAAAATCCTCTGTCTGTACATATTGAAGAAGATTCGCCTCGTTATACTCCACCTGCTCTTCGCGGTTTGGAACAAAACCCAGGCCTCCGCGTTTCTTATCCAAACGAGACTTTACAATCCGTTCAAGATCCGGGAAAGCTCCGCCACAGATAAAAAGAATATTACTGGTGTCAACAGTGACCGTCGGCGAGAAAGATGCCATTTGTCCCACACCAGAAGAAACAGGGACATTTACCTGGCAGCCCTCCAGAATGGGAAGCAGCGCCTGCTGGACACCTTTTCCACCAACCGCCCTTCTTGTCTCCGTAGAAGATGAGGTAAGCTTATCTATTTCATCAATGAAAATAATACCGTTTTCCGCTTTCCCTTTATCCCCACCCGCAGTCATCAAAAGAGATTGAACCACACTCTCTACATCGTCACCAATATATCCAGCCTCTGTAAGTCTTGTAGCAGGAACAATAGCAACCGGAACATCCAATATCCGGGCCAAAGTCTGCACAAGATACGTTTTTCCACACCCTGTCGGACCAATCAAAAGAACATTCGATTTTTTAATTGTGGGATCTTTTAATTTAGAACGTTTAAAGTGATTATAGGAAGCTATTGAAAGAAGTTTCTTAGGCTCCTCCTGCCCCACGACATAGAGATCCAACTGGCGTTTAATCTCTTCTGGCGTAAGAATTGTGGTATGAACCCCATCCGCATACGGATCTGCAGGTTTATCAGAAGCCTGGCCGACCTCATCGCACAAACCGGACGAACCCCCATCAAATTTACACATGCGACTAATCATTTCTGCACACTGCGAACAAACCGTCGCCCCACCCTCCAAAGCAACATAACCAGAAATTCCTATCGGCTTGCCACAGCAAGAACACTTTCTTCTCTCTTCAAACATAAACAACGCTCCTTTCTTTTCCTACCTGAACAATAGCACATTCCATTAGAAAGTAAAGCGTTATCCATTTAATTTTTAAATAATTTTTTGATATCCTCTGCCGGATCATCAATACTTAAATCCGCCCACGAATACCCATCCCGTGTCCCTTCTGTATACACATAGGTCGTGAGCTCCTGTATACGAACCAGCCCAAGCTGAAAATCCGTCACCTGGAATGTCGAGAAATTCTGCGTCCACGGAGTACGAAAAACCTCAACCCGAAGACAGCACCCATGGGACCCAATATATCCAACTGGCCTACATATCATCCTGGTTGGTTTTCCAATGCCACCAGCTCTGCCAGCCTCCGGCATCTCATTCAACAAATATATTTTTCCCAATTCCGGTATTGGGAAACTGGAAAAATTCCTTATAGATCTCGCTACTTTCCGGTCTCCCCTAAGACCAACATATCTTGCAGCAGAATTATTTGCCAAAAGAGGCTCTTCATCATACTTAGCCATTCTTTTTCCTCCCCATTCGTACTGTTTCAATCGAATAAGCTTTATTTCCCCTAAAAAGCTTGTTCGATCATTATCTTCCGTTTCAGCGCCTATAAACAAAACATTGTCCGTGCCTCAACACGTCCCATAACATCGTCATTCATTCCAGCCGACTTCATTACATCCTTTAACAGACCTTTCAGAGCTGACGACAGGCTTTTCATGCAAAGTGCACCATATTCTAAATTCAAAAACCCGTTGAAATCTTTAGGATCAGAAGGAATATAGTATATTTTTTGAGGCCCACACTTTCTTTGCTGGGCATACCTCCAATACTCCTTTACCCTCCACTCATCCGCACTCTCTTCCGTACCTGAAAAGATATAAAAATACGGGATTTCCGAATATCGGTCAAAACAGTTATTTGCACGAAGGAACACCTCAAGCGAATACTTATCTGCCCCAAGACACATATATGCCACATCGACAACCATTCGATACTGGTCGTAAGAACCTCTCTCGTCAGAAAAATCATCCCGGATCACAAAATAGTCATATTTATACATATGCTCCATCGCATACCCGATATCCGTTGTATAATCCGCAAATCTAAGGCTCACTGTCGAACAATCCGTTCTTCCTGTTGCACTAATAAACAAGGAGCGGTTTTTCGCCGCATCTAGTATCAGAACACGCTTTTTCTGCTCAGAAGAAAAGATCGCTGCTGCAAAACGCGTATACATGCCTGCATCATTTCCCCAAAACGCGTATGTCTTACATTTTTTTGCTTTCCCGGGCAAATATGTTTCCACAAAATCCATACAAGACCTCCAATTTTTATATCATTAATTATAACAGTTCTAGACGATTCCTCTAGTACCGAGGTTTGTACCACCTCACTCGCTACCCAGTCACTAGGAAATAATCTGATCAATCATCTTATGTACAATACGCGGCATTGCTTTCGCATCATAGACCGGCAGATAACAGGTAAAATGCGCACTCATAAGCTTCTGTATCTCCGCAATTCTGGAATCTGGGACATTATTAAACACGTACACCCACTCTTCCGCTCTATTTACCGGTGCTGCCACAAATCGCGCAAGTTCCTCCATATACGCATCATCCGCCCAGCACATCATTATTTTATAATTTGCGCGCCGGCACTCCGCTCTCTCCGAATCTGCCAGATCACGATACACGCCACCATCAAAAACAACAAACTCATTGTCCCCATAGGCCAAATCATACGAACCATTTAATTTCCCGCAATTCACGCGAGAAATAAGCGCATAGTCTAGCACCCCAGGATTCGAAGTTAGAAGGCAGGTCTCATACCGTCTCGCCAAATGGTTTGCCACAGAAGCCGCAAAATAGGTTGCACCACACCCTCTTTTTAAACTGGAAACAAAGCAGGTGGCAGTTCCTACGAGTTTAACTTCATTTCGCCCAGACTTTCCTGCAGAAACCGCACCTAATCCCTTATGTTGGGAATCTTGCACATAGACAGAAAGAATGTCCGACATCGCAGGATAGCACATTCCGCTAAAAGCATCCTCCTGTACTTCTGCCGCACGGATATCCAGGTTCTCCCTTCCGGACGCAAAAGACCTTGCCCACTCACTCCGCGCACCGCCACGGATCAAATAATGGAGCCCTTCATTTAATGAACCCGCTTCATTTATAAAAGCATTTAAAGCTCCCTGTTCCCACGGCATACTACCAGACACCACAAATCGGTGGGCACATCTTGCAACATCCTCTTTGATGTTTTGATTGAATACACCATAGTCCTTAACAATGAAATGATACCCGTCCTGAAGCTCCGGCACACTTCCTGCATAATAGTCAACTCCCCTGTAGGAAAAGAAGCCCTTCCTTTCTTTTACCGTACAATACCTGGCAATTGCCTGAAACACCTTTCCCTTTGTACCTGTGCAATCCTCAATAGCGACACGGTAGCCACAATGATGCAGATAGTGGGCTGCAATAATAGCCTGATGCGTACATCCGCTTTTCCTCTGCGTTCCAAGAAAAGCAATCGCAACATTTGACAACACATCTTTTAAAGCAACGCTTCCCTGCGGACCGTCTGACGTAATCACAGACTTATCCGGTTCAACCGGCACTCTGCCCTCTTCTTCCTCCGATTTGTCCTTCTCCTTATGAGCGATATTTCCAGAAAATTTCTCCTGTGTCTTTTTCCATAGAGCAGATAACACGGAACTCGCAGTTCTCTCTGCAGCAACTTCTGAATCAGATGTAGTCACTTCCCCTTCCAAATCATCCTCACACTTATCCGCCGGGGTCATATTAAACTCCACGCGGTTCTCCTCAACCGCAGCTTCTACCAGGCGCTGCATTTCCTCGGGCAATGCCTGTTTTATCATTATAAAATCAGAAGGCTTAACCCTTTCGTATATGTATCTCGCCCGCCCACCAATCTCTTCAATTTCACCCTCTTCTATATAAGAGATGCACTGGCCGATATCCGCTCCATTAAAAGAAGAATCCGTTTCCGGAATATGATAATATGTCTTTGCCAAACGCCTAGGTCGTCCTTCTTTAATCAGCTTCGCCACATTTTCCGCCGTTGCGTCATTCCCAAAGAGACCGTTGTATATTCCAAGATTAAATATATCCCTTGCTTTATCTGTGCCAGCAGTTTCAGCATTTAATATGGGAATAATAACCACTCGCTCATATGCATCCACAATGCGTTCAAAGTCAGCAACATCATACGGTGATTTTCCTTCCAAAGACTCAGATAAAATAACAACATCTGTCTCCGGATTATCGCCCAAGAACTGCATAACACCAAGCTTTGAATACTTGCAGGCGTACGATTCAACATCAACCCCATATTCAACCGCAAGATCCACAAAAGCTTTCGCCTCAGCTTCGCCCATTCCATATACTCCGAACAAAATCTGCATATACCGCTATCTCCTTCTCTTATAATCAATATTTTTCCATTTAATTCCCTACCATCTTCTCACGCTCTGTATTGTAGTCATAAACCCCAACAAAAAGTCAATAAAACCATGCATAAAACTTCACATTATTTTATTCTCATGTTATTCTTTTATTACGGAGGATTAATTATGGGTAAAAACAGCAGAAAACAGGAACAGGAGCTTGCCAGATTAAGAAAAGAACTAAACAAGCTGGAACAGTACAGAGACCAACTTATCACATGCTACGCAATCCGGGAACACAGTCAATGGACATCCAGCCCAGGAGAAGCCATGCCACAAAGTCGTCCTAATCCCTACCCGATTCCTGGCGATATAGAATACGAAGAAACATGTACCCTGTACGGATCAGCCCCGGACTATGAACGCTGGAAAGGTACATTTTTCTACACACACCGAATGATCGCATGCGATTATGCCCTCTCCATCCTTGCCCCTCGCCTAGTCAAGATGGCAGAACATGAGCAAAAATTCCGTCCCTGGTTCTCGACCCCGAAAGACTACATCTTTCGAACATACCTTGCCGTTATTGAAGCAGTGACCGCAACTTCCCACGGTCCCAGACTTATGGTCGCAGACCCATACGGCTCACTTACAACAGACCCTGTGAGCTTCCTTACGCAAAAAGAAGCCGAAAACTTGATTGGGCACGTTGTCTCCATTCGCATTGGAGCCAGATACGCTTCCAAAAGCCATCCAGTGGAAAAAATCTTTGACACGGGATACCTTAAATTCGAATAAAAGACCGCTGGTTGACATACTTGATCAATCAGCGGTCTTTTTACTAATCAGTCTCTAAACACATACTTGCCATCAGCAAAGTTCTCCATATTTTTTGCGCTAAAATGGTTTTCATATCTACGCTGGACGATTCCCCTTGAATTTTCCTCCAACTTCTTTACAATATTCGGATCCATGTCTGGGTTGCTGACATGGATATTGGATTTGATGTACGGCTCCGTCCTACTCATCGCATGCCGGACACACGCATCCCTCCACGCTTCCTGTCTCTGCTCAGCGGTCTTATATGTCCTGGTGTCACTCTGAATAGACTCATAGGTATGATCCATAAACGCTCTCATGTCTACATTGCCGGGATCTGTCACAGTTCCGATATACTCTTTTAACCCAAGCGCCTGCGCCCCCATCTGCTCCATAACATAACCAGCCGCAGCAGCCTGAACCTCCGGCATTTGCATATTATAAAGAGAACCGCTAACAGCACCCGCAAAAGCTCCTCCGGCATTTAACGCTGCGCCTGCAGCTACGCCGCCGACACCTTCTCCCAATGCACCACCTGCCTGTATTCCCATGGACGCCCCATACATTTTTGCTGCAGGAGAAAAAAACGTCGCCGCTCCGGCTCCGGCAACCGCCCCTCCAGCCATTCCAGCAAAACCACCGACAAGGGCACCGGCGCCCTTTACAAACTGCTGTTTTGCTCTCTGCCTGTACAATTCAGCCCGTCTAGAATTTGATATGTTCGCAAACTCAGGATTCTCAAAATTATTTACATTTGCATACTTGTCAAGAATATCCGCATACTGACCGCCTGTGCCAGTTCCGCCAAGTCGCCCACCACCGATACCTCCTGGTCCTGCAACCTCCGGCTGCAGATGAGCAGGGTCATCACTAAATGCGCCTTCTTTATCCAGCGAGCCAATAGGGATTCCTGTCATCTTAGACATACCAGCGATACCGGTTGAAAGGCTGTCAATCCCCGGAACTTCGTTTTCTCGTCCAACTTTCTCACCGTTCACGCGGTCAAACCCATACCCATTGGTCTGATTGTACATGTCCACGTAGTCATTCATTTTGGCCTGATCCGCACTGTCCATTTCGGAATACATCTTACCCATCTGCGCATCTCTCTTCGCATTGCCGATGGTCTGTCCAAATCTCGACAACATGCCAACCGTGCCTCGAACCGCACCACCTGCCAGATGCATCGCACCCATCATGGTCGCCAGTCCAGCAAGTTCCATACCTGGATTAGCCCTTATTCCCATTGCAACTCTTAAAGCCGTCCTTGCAGGTATAACCATACTGCACACCATAAACTGCAGAATATTTACAACAGTCGTATCCCCAAGAAGTGAAAAAGACAGTGGGATAAACATAAGCATAAGATCCGTCACGGGGATCAGCATGCAATGAAGCATATTCTTACACCATTCCGAAAGAGCATTGCGGTCAAATAAAAGATTCACGCACACAAACGGAAACGCAAAGAAATACACCACAACCGTAATAGCAACGCCCACATACTGAAGCGAAAACCAAAGAGTGAGTAGAATTGTGCCAAAATACATAAGGGCATTCATAAAACTGTTTTCCGCAATATCCCTAAACATGGATATGATACTTAACTCTGACAAGTTAAGTCCCATGACATCCTGCCCCAATTTAACCCCAATCGCATATATCATCACATCCCGGATATACATGGCAATATCTACCAGATACGGCATAACCGATAACGCAACAAGCGAGACCACAAGGGAACTGGCAGAATCCTTGAGACTCATCATCGCCTTATCTTTACCTCCCGCATATGCGGCCATACACAGTTTCCCAAAAACAATAACTGCAACAACGATGTAGATAATCCCCCTCATTGCGCTGTATGCAGCCGCTGCCACGATACCATATGGATTTCCAGGCTTTAATTCGAAAGTAAACAATGATACCGTATAGCCATTCAGTTTTACCCCGTGTCCTCCGACGCGCCCCATAATAATTGCATCCAGGGACATTCCGACGCTTTCAAAGAATTTGTTGGCCCAATCGGCAATACCTATGAAAAGGCTCATCAGAAGACTTTCCACAATACCCGGTTCTTCTTCTTCCTCTTCTCCGGAATCCAGTTCGATTACGTTTCCACTACCAGTGTAGATATCCCCATCCAGTTCTTCCGTCCAGCTTCCTTCGCTCCCTGTCCCAACTTCCTTAGTTTCTGTTTGTTCAAGGGCTGGGTTCGTATCAATCTTTCCGCCATCCGGCGTTGCACTGACTTGAGGAATAATTTGTGCAGAAACTGACATATTTAATATAGGAAGAAACAACCATCCTGCCACCAGAAGAAATGCCAATTGTTTTTTTATCCCTGTTCGAAACACCGTGTTCACAATATCCCTCCTAACATATGCCTTTTCTCTTAACCTCAAGCAGACACCCAAATTCAGATAAGAGATAAAGCGTCCGAACAAAGGCATCAACCGCCTGATAGGTCGCACCAGTCACCATCTTCGTTCCTTCCCATTTCTGATCCTTTTCATATACAAGGAATAACTGATCTATTTCTATATCCTTTAAATCCGGATCAATCTTAATTAAAAGACCCGACATATATTCCTTTAACTCACTTTGCGTTTTTACTTCTTCCACTTGTTTATCCTCCATAATGTCACGCAGAAGCGCCACCTCCGCCTTTGTACATTTTCTGAATCTTGTCCATGTCAGTCTCAACAACTAGCGCCTCTGATTCCTCCAGGTAATCCACCTTCATAAATACAACCTTTGACTGGTTATCAATCAGGCAAACCTCTCCTTTTCGATTCTTCTGGTCATTTTCATCATCCAGATTTCCGCCAAGCTGGAAGACCTTTTCTATCTGACTTGCCGTCAAAGGAGTAGACTTTGCAAGAAACTCCCTATCCTGAATATCCTGCTTTAACAGTACAATTGTGGTTGCATTCTTAACAATTGCCTTTGTTTCCTCATATCCGTCAAAATCAGCAAGCGCCTGTGTCGCAACCCATGGAGAAACATGATGGTGACGATATGTACGGAACGCATCCTCAATAAATTTACGTGCTTCGGGATATTGGAACGAACGATGAAGCTCATCTACCAAAGCGATCATTTTTTTCGACTTCCGCGGATCAGCAGAATTCTTTTTGATATGATTTTCCTGCATATGATCCATACAGATCAGCATGGCTGTCGGTCTCTCACGCTCAGGCAGCTGCGAAATGTCGTAATTAATATGCGGACATTCTCTGGACACCTGAACAGTGGTCTGACCGTCAAAATAAGCGCGCTCTCCATGAATCTCCTTTATCTGCCCGGACTGACACGAGATACAATCGCATACGGCACTCTGCTGCATCTTCTGCATTTTCAAATACTCTTCCCGCGTATAAAACTTCAGGCAAGAGGGACAATAATACAATTCCCTGACAGAATCCTTCATCCCATCCACAATAAGCCGATACGGCTTTTCATAGAACTTGTTTTTATTCGCACGCTCCTTTTGAAGAATCCGTTTATAGAAGTCCGTAATGGTTGGAAGTTTTTTCTTTACCCGCCCCGAACCGAGCTTTCCTCCCACAAACACACTTCCCTGCTCGTAAAGACTGTCAATATCCCCGTGCTTGATTCCACGCTCATCGAAACAGTCTGTAATGGCATCAGCTACAATACGCCGGATAAACTTTTCATCCGAAAAACTATCAATCTCCCTGCCATCTTTGATCATAACCATGAACAATTGAAGAAGAGCGACTTTTTTGGACGCAAGATCAAAAACCTGGTATTCCGTACCTGATATCTCATCATACTCATCCGTAACATCCACATCAAACAGATTTAAGACCACATCTGAATCTGCCTTGATCTGAAAACTGACGCCACCCAAAGCCGTGGCCATAATGGAATATTCTCCGCGGGGTCCACGTGTTTCAAAATCTATAGAACGAATCTTTGTATCAAAATCAATATACCTGCTGCCCCACATCTTTATACATGCACTTTTACCAGTACCTGTCTTTCCCGTAAAAATAATTCCGTAGCCAAGATGAGACGAATCATACATGTCATAAAACATCGGCTGTCCGGTTGACATGACATGTCCGGCAAAAATCCCGTTTTTATGCGAAAAATAGCTTCTTGTGTGGTTGAAAATATCCAACAGCGCATACTTGTCAAGCACGTGCGTCTTAATTGGCGTGCTCTTAAGAAGCCCGTGTTTCGCCTTAATTACGCGGTTTGTCGGGTAGCCGCTCAGAAACGCTTCCGGGTGCACCGAATAGGTTGCACAAAGCTCAATTCCCTTCTCTCTTGCCGCCATATGAAAATCACTGGATTTTCTCTGCAAAAGCTCCAGACTTTCAGCCTGAAGAATAAACAAGAACTGCACTTCATACAGCTGATTACCACCGCTCTCCACATCCCTTGCATACGCTTCCGCATCCTGCATCTTAGCGGACACTTTTCGGTACCGGTTTCTATCCTGATCTTTCTCTGCTGCTATACATTCCGAATCAAGCAATACGATTCGCCGGTCCAACTGTTTTGAAGACTTTCCTGCCGTCTGGGGATCAATAAACACGCAGCTAGTCACATTCGGGAAATTAAAAAGAGGGGCATAAGTCCTTGCAAAATCAGAATGCCTGGGCAACTTATCAATATAAAAGCACATGGTATACAGCCGCGCACCATTCTCTTCTACTATCATATGGTCAAGCGGATTAGGGTTCGCTCCTAGTACAGAGACCAATTCCTTAACAGTCTTTCTGGACGAATAAAATAGATCCATCTCCTCCTCATCATGGACAGCTCCGTCCGCAAAAACAATATCACTGGTATCGCTACTCTGCGCACGTTTATTGCGCACGTTATCTTTTTCCACTTTCTTACCTTTTTTGCTTTTAACCGGTTTTTCCTTCAAAGCTTTTGTTTTCGCCACCTTTTACGCCTCCTCAACAATAATTTCATCCAGATATTTTCCCATATCATCTCCCGTAGGATGCTGAACCTCGCCAGTCACCTCACTATTACCAGGAATATTCCCCTTATCAGGCAAACCCCCTTCCCCATCAGCATAATCTACCCTTTTATCGATATTTTTTCTAACCTCCGGCGCATTCACCGGTTTTTGCTTTTTATCGAGTTTCCCGCCGGCCGCAAGCCTTGCTTCCTCTTGCGACGCTTCTGAGTAGACATTCTCAAGGGAATGAATGGCCCGCATCGCGATGTCCTCTGCCGATTCTTTCATCTCACGCAAAAATTCAAGATCACTCTTTTCCTTTTCTTCCTGCACAGCAGCTTCTCGGAGATCATGCAGTGACGTTGAGCTTACGATATCATCAAAGTACGAACTCTTCATGACATCTCGCAGCTTATATCTCGCTGCTGATATTGGAGATGAGTACCACCTGCACTGATCAATCAGTCCCATTGTTCCACATCGCGATGCACGAACATTGCAGTTACTGAGGGCTCGGATTTTTGCGCTGGCAGTTGCTGAAAGCTCTCTCTTAGCCCTTTCGGCAATCTCTTCGTCCGTCATATCGGAAGCAAAATCCAACTCATCATATTTCCAGTCGAACACATACGTTTCTTCCGGAATCGTCAGTACCTTCGACTGGGAATACATTTCCACCACACGAAGCTGGCTTTGTAAATGAAAAGCGCGGAAGCGGAGTGCTTCCTGTCTCTTTTCCAGTTCCTGTAAATGCTCACGGTACAAAGCTGACTCTTCTTCCGACATGACAGACAGATTTTTCTTTAAATTTGCAGCAATTTCATTTAGATCTTCCTGTACATTATAGAGCTCCGACTCCACCTTCCCATACGCATCCTTATACATAAGAACCTTGTCTTCCAGATCAATCGGCTTTGAAAACTGCCGATATGTAATAGGCTTTGTTATGGTATTAACAAATCCCATGTACCGTCCGCATGTTGCTGCCTGCGTTGACAAATCCTCGTCGTACAAGTCAAACCCCTGACATTTGATCACTCCAACAAATCGCGTCCCGTTATCTGTGATAATCATGTCATCCTTAATATCATCAAACGGAACAAAACTCGTCGAATTATGACGATTAAATCCGGAATAATCCGTTGTATCCTCCTTAATCTTAGCCCTTGCTTTACTACGCCTCCAGTACAGTATCCCGACAATAACTGCACCCAGGATCAGCACAACCATAACCCCGTATATGATATTTGTCAGTAAGTCCATTAACTGCTGCATCTTTTACTATCCTCTACCCTTCCAATTATCATCCAATCATCCCTAAAATATAAAAAATCCTCAAGTTGTCCTGGCTAAAAAAGCAAATCTTTTCGCAGGAGCAGACTTGTCAATCCCCGCCTCATAGCCTTTCACGTATATACAGCGGTTCGCCCATCGGATAAACCGCCGCAGGATTAAAACGTCAATCGTAATCCCACTGCCATGAATATAATCCGATGGTGAAGGAAACATGGAGACAAAGCCAAGCAGAATTGTAATCACAAGCCCGACAATTACCCCCGCAAGAGTAAATCCAAATGGCACGGTAACTTTATACAGTCCATACATTATTACAAGTCCCACAGCCACGAAAATAATTCCTTTCTTTGTAAAAAAATGAAACCAGCGTCCATCATCCGTAAACTCGGATGGAATGTCATGATGAAGTGACATCTATGTAATACCTCCATTCAATTAAACTAAACTTAACCAGCAAGCCTGCCTGCAATGTAAAAAATCTGCTCCAGCCAGAACAGGAAAGAAAAGATTAATCCCCCAATAACGGTTTCAATCACAAGCCGGGATTTTACTTCTTCCAGTTTGGACCCCTTTTTTGCATATAAAAACTGGATTCCAACGATTAAAAGAGTTGCAACAATCCCAATCATCCCAACCGCACGAAATAGTTTAAATGCACTGGCAGCAGTCATCTGCAAGTTTTTCTCATCAGACACAACGTTATTTTTGATGTAAAAAAACGGATCCATATTCATCCCGTCTTTCAGACACAAGTTGAAAACCACCATATCTACTTTCTGCACAAATCGCAACATAAACAATCATCCTACTTCCATCTGCGAACAGCAAATTAGCCAAAAGACTTGCCGAATCCAGCAATCATGGCAGCAATGCCAAACACACCAAATACACATGCTCCGCCTATCACAATATTCACAATACGTTCCTTGCCTTCTTCAAGTTTTGAACCCTTCTTTAACATAAAGCAGATGCCAACCGTAATTATCGCCACAATAAGACTAATTGCGCCCACTGCCTGCAAAAGCTTCACCCCGCTTCTTCCGGTTTCCTGAATTGCTTTTGTTGCCTTATCGAACGCACCATTATCATCTGCTCCTTCCTTCAGGAAATCAAACTCTCCAACATCGGAATTCTGCGACGATTTCTCCGTTGAACTATCTCCCGCAAGGACAGAAATCGGCGAAAGGCCTACCGCGGTAAATCCCACCAAAATCGAGCAGATTGTTTTCGCCCTGGTTAATCCACCTAAAATCTTATCCTTTAATCCAATGTTACACATCATAGTCTCTGTCATATTTGCTCTCCTTCCTTTGTCATTATTCATTGTGGGCTTATTTTAGTAACAGCCATAAACAAATTGTCAAGAAAAACGGGCAACTTTTTAAAACTTATTGTCCGAAACATGACATTCTCCCTTAAAGCCCTTAAAATTCTCATATATTTTTAAAAGGGCACCTGAACTATTCAGGCGCCCAAACTACAATTAAGATGCAGATTCATCTGCTGCATCTTCCTCCTCCTTTATCTGCTCATCCAAATTGCATGGGCAGATAAAGGATACAACACCCGGTTCTTCCGTCTTAAGATACAGAAGATCGTTTGGACCAGTTCCATACAGAGTCAGAGAAGATCCCAGGTGCGCGGCACACTGCTTTAAGTAGATACCGTCAACACCAATAACAATCTCTCCATTAACCTCATCTGCTGAAACCTTTGCCGTATTCCTTCCAATCAACGAAGAAACGGTAAATACACCATTAGAGATAGACAATGCTGTCTTCTTTCCGTCTGTTTCTGTTCGCCCAAGCATTGCAATATCAACTGCGCTGTTTAGCGACTTCTGTGATACTGTAACACTAAACGCAGCTTCTGTCGGAGAGTACAGTGCACGACTTACAGCCTCCGGATAAATTGCCGCATTCGGAACTACAATGTAAAAGTCCACTCCATGGCGAACAAGCACCTGCTTAGGGAAAAGCATGATGTCAATCTCCCCATCCCCGAGCCCTGCAATGATCTTGCAGAAAACGGAATTTAACGTATATCTTCTCTTGTCCAGCCACTCATCCACGCCTGTTGCCACCTTAACGGAAGCAATCGCTCCCGCCCCGATGTGCCCAAGGGAGTTCGTTGATACAATACGTACCGCTGGTTTTCCTTCATAAGAGATCAAAGAAAGCTCAACCGCATTTCTAACGGCATCAATCTTTCCAGCCTCAGATGAAACAACACCTGAACCAATCTCAACCGCTTTTTTCATAGCAGAGGCTTCCATCGTAATTTTTGCGGTCTTCCCATTTTCCGGTGCAATCGCAACTGCACTTTCCAAAAGTGGAAGCGGAACACTCGCCCCACCACAGCTGATATCACAGCCATTGTCGCCTAATTCGATCTTAAAGTCTTCTTCTGAAAACGCAGCAAGGGTATTGACCATTTGAGAAAAAGAGGCCGGAAAGACAATTCTTTCACTACTGTCCACTCCTTCTACCGTAGCAAACGTAGTAATGATGCTCTGAACGCTGCCATTGCAGGTGCACAGAGAAACAAAATGTTTTCCACTCTTCGGCTCGATTCGATCTGTTACCCGCAGCTCATAAGCATCCTTTTCTGCCACCGATGCCTTCTTTACTGCTGCCAAAAGCGCCTTGTTTTCAAAAATAATTGTACTCATAAACAAATCCTCCTTCATAAGATAAAAACCACTTTATTTTCATAAATATCCGTTATATAGCCTGTTCCTAAAAAAGTGAGAACTGGCCACTTACAACATTTCGTTTCTTTTGCTTCACCGTAAGAAGTACAAGCGGTGTCACGGATGTAGAAACCGTGGAAGAAACAATCTCTGCCACTGCACTACCAGATGCAGCAGGCTCTTTCTTTTGACCATCTCCGGTATCTGAAACATCTTCCTGCTTCGTTCTCTCCAGAAACGCTTCATCGAATACTGAAAACTGCCCTGTCTTAACTGTGTCAAAGCTGCCCATAGGCGCCACTTCTTCACCGATCAGTTCCTTAAACAGAAGCATTGGCTTGTAGTCGCCATAAGACTCGTTTTCCTCATCGGTTGCAAGCACATCAAACATTTCCTGAAGCCCGTTCCCGGTAATTTCATCCATATTTGACATTGCCTGCGCAAGTTTCATACGACTGTCTACGCCATTCGCCATGGCAGCAAGCCCTTCTGTGGAAAACTTGCCCTGGATTGCAGACGTTGCAGCCTGCTTCTCCGCAATCAGCGAAATGACAGCTTCCTGGGCACTACCTCTCCATGCAGAATAATAACACCGGCATTCCTTTGTCTGGTTTAAGCGATAAGCTCTCCTCGACGCCTGCCATACCACAAAGAGGCTGTATCCAAGCTGATCAAAAATCAAGGTTGGATAGTTATAATGCACCCCTTCCTCGGTAAAACAGAAATCAAGGCCCGTTGAAACACATCTGGGGTTCGTAATGAATACCTTTACGCCCTTCTTCGCCTTTTTGTGCATCCACGCTTCACGCTCAGACGCTTTCGGTGACGAAGACTCCAGTACCGCTACTTTACCCTTTAAATTACAATGTCTTTCAATGATTGCTTTCAGCCTTCCCGTTACACAACTTTCTTCCTTTCCGGTATACTCACAGTACACAACGCAATTCCTGCCTTCGGACTGTTCCTTATTGATCAGATCCACAAGTCCTCTTTCCTTTGAAAGAAGATTCTCGTACACATCCGTATCCTTAAAGAAATCGAAGTTCTCAGGTTTGCATACCACAGAACCGTCTACTGGAGAAAGAATTGGACTCACCCCATATGGCTTATCCAGGTACGACAACGAAAACTGAAGCATATTGCTTAAAAGCCCCATCCCGCCGCTCGCCTTGTCCTTTGACGCTTTTACAAGCGTATCAACGACCGCGCGGTAACTTCGGAACATATCACACTCCCGTTCATCCGGTTCTGTTGCAAGAACAATCTCTTTGAACTTTGGAAGATACTTGGACATATCCGAGAGATCCAAAAACGTCGTCCTGTCCAGAAGAAAATCCATGAAAATTACCGGAGAAATACCGGGCTTAACCTTTGCCTGGCCTTTCTGCCTTCCCTTACAGGATGCAAGATAATTGCCATCCGATGTCGAATCGTAATCGAACGTCTTCTCTACTTTTCCATACGCCTGGGAAAATGCAAGTTCATCGGTATACTTAAAGCCCCGATCAATCATACGCTTAGGCTCCAATCGAAACAGCGTATAAAACAGATCGCTTGCGACTCCGCCGGCTATCGTTCCAGTCAGACAAAGCTGCTTTTTGCTTGCCTTGATCAAAGCATGCATCGCATGCCCCTGACCGGTAAATCCGCCCTTTAAATCCTGAATCTCATCAAAGATTGCAATATCGAAATACCCTTTCATATACCGCTTGATGAATTCAGCTGGAGCATACTTTCTTGCTCCTTCACGTTGTTCAAGAACGTTAAGAGGCTGTCCAAGTACCGCATTCGTACTATCCATGGTGTCTTTATACACCCAGATAGTCTTCGTGCCTTTCTTAGCCCGGTTCGCATAATAGGTAGCCCGCACCCATTTTCTCTCAGCCTTCCCCCCAATACTCGCCACAAATGGTTTCCACAGCTCTTCCCCACAATAGTAACACCTGCTGTTTTTCTGGTTCTGAACTTCAAAATCTTGAGGCGTAAGGGCAAGACCATCCTCATACTCTACGTTTCTTTTCGCATAAGGAATAAGAACATTGTTACAGTGCGGACACTCCATTCCATGCATCCTCACAGATGAATTTTTTTCCTTAAATCCGGCACTTCCACAAGTCGGACAAGTCGGCCCAGGCTCAAAGAACTCCTTTCCGCAGGAACTGCACACCTTGTTTTTCAACATGTCGGGACGAACCCTTGTCGGTGTTGGTATGCTCTTAAATCCGGTACTTCCACAAGTCGGACAAGTCGGCCCAGGCTCAAAGAACTCCTTTCCGCAGGAACTGCACACCTTGTTTTTCAACATGCCGGGACGAACCCTTGTCGGTGTTGGTATGCTCTGATATGACAGCTTGCAAAAGTCCTTTGAAAGAATATAGTACTCTTTCCCGGTTCTCTCTGCTCCTCTTTCACGCAGATCCAGCAGTTGAGAAAACTCCCTAAGCACCGTTACTCTTGCGTATGGAACCTGCTCACGTATCTCGCTTGCCCATTTTTCAACCAAATGTCCGGGACACATAACGATATTCCGGTACTTGATGTTGTCAGGACTCGAATACGCATCTGCAAGCGTCTTCTTCGGATGAGATCTCAGCCATTTTCTTACAAAAAAGCTTTCACAGACAGATGGTGCACTCACCGTCTTTCCTGTTCCCATTCCGTGATTCAAAATAGCATACTTCCCATGTTCCAAAAGCGCCACATCTCCATTGACCTGTGCGATCTGCTGCGGATAAAGTCTAAGCCCATTCAATGTAAAATCATGAGCCTCCCCATCCAGTTTGCATAATGGTTCAATCGTTTTTTCCAGATTCCTTACAAGCGTCGACCCATAGTTTTTAAAGTACTCATCCATGTTGCCAAACTCGAGATGAACCTGCGGTCTTTCACTGATGAAAATCCTCTTTTCCTGAAGCAGGTACGACACCGCCTCCCGAAGCCACTCATCATCCAGAAAAACCTCTGCAATCCGCAAATCTTCAATCTCAATCCTCTCCTGCCCGCAAGATAATGTCTGCACAGCATGATAATCTCCACGGGCAATCCAGGTCCTTTCCTCAATCGCTTTACAATCTTTGAAATACTGGTAAAGGACATCGCCCCACCAGTCCAGAAGAGGAAGGTCATAATTTGCCATCAGATAATCATAAAACATCCTTCCGCGCGCCGCCTCATGGAAAACAAAGAACCGTTTCCCGCAATTCTTGCTGATTGAAAGACCGTGGTAAAACTTTTCTTTTCCAAATGCGATTGGCTGCACAAACGTTTCATACTCCGTACCATCAAAGTCCAAAAACAGACCTCCGGTCCGGATATTGTCCCGAAAGTTCAATGACGCACCGAAAGACCGGACGGCACTTAAGCTTCGGTCAAAGTACGAAATTATTCCACAGCCGTTGCTTGCTTCGGAAACAAGCGCAAAATCCAGATGCACCACTGCACCATGTAACACAATACGATCCATAAAACAACTACCTTTCCCCGCATCCACTGCGGTAAATTACAACTACTATTCCAAAACGGTGATAGAACCATCGTTCTGGATTACATTCAGCGAGATCTTAGTATAACTAGACTCAACGCACTCCTGCTCTCCATTTGCAAGAGTATTAATGACATGATCCGTAATTACCTTTGCAACACCTCTCTGCAGATGCAGATCGTGCGTCTCTTCCGAACCGGTAAGCCCCTGTCCTCCGCCCGCAATCGAACAAAGATACAGAAGATCCTTTTTAAGCGGCACAGCGGGATGTCCAAGCTGCGTTGCTAAATACTTCGGAAGATATGCTTTTCGCGTAATCAGATCATAAAGGCTGCTCTTTCCCAACTGCTGCCCGGCCTCGTCTGCGTGAAAAGCAAGTGTCGTAAAATACACGAGCTTGTCATCCGACGACTCCGGAACCGGAATCCTCCTTTCGATTTCATCCGTCAACTTGGGAAGATACGGAAGCTTCTCAAGTTCGTTCACGGTCGGCACAAAGTTCTCATACCATGCCCGCATGAACCCGATAATGCTCCGGCGCTGTGCGATTACACAGATCTGGTGGAATTTTGCATACTCCTCATCATCGAACCGAAACACACCAAGCGGATTAAACCTTGAAAAGAAAGGCTTCAAAAACTTCTCATCCATAAATACCGGATAAGGGATGACATACGCCAATATTCCCTGCGGCACCATGTAATTGAAGATTTTCTCCGCAAACAGCTTCTCCAGTCTCTCCTTTTTCTCCGGGTCAACGCCATACGGAGGATTTGAAAAGACAAACGAAAACGCCTTATTGGATACTTTGATTCCACTCAGAAAGTCTGCATTGATCACATAGAATCTGTCGTCTTTTCGAATTTCATCATATGTATCCTGGTTCAGTTCCACCCCATAAATCTTGGGCGCGGCCTTTGCATTTTCCACCACTGCTGCTATCGCACTCCCATCCCCGATGGATGGTTCAAGCGCAATAAACTCTTCTGGAAACTCCAAAAGATTGCCGATACGTCTGCAGTGTTCCGTATCGGTGTAGTAGGCTCCCATCTTCGCCTCATTATAAAGCGTTCGAGAGAAACTACTTTGTCTTACAATTTGTTCCATAAATACCACCCTTTCCCCGCGTTTGCGGTAAAAATAAACATAGGCACCCGATTTTGGCAATAAAAAAACTCCTGCTAAAAAGCAGGAGCATCACATTCCAAAATGGATACCTGAATTTCCTCCGGATGATTCCAAAGGTCTAAGTAAAATAAATTGTTACGCAATTATCATACCACACAAGTGCAAAAAAAACAATATGTTTTCGCCTTTCCAGTCGTATTTCATACATAATAAGACACAGAAAAAGCCGCCCCGGTCCTGAGAAAACCAAGCGGCTTTTCTAAGCTTAACACTTAATCGGGCAAACCGTCTATCGGTTGTGCCTTTTGCTGTTACTGTTAACATACAACTTCTATACTCGATTGTCAACGTTTCATTCTTTCATTAAAACAGGCCGTTGCATATACAACAGCCTGTCACATGAATTACCCACACAGTTCGTAGAACTCATCTTCCGTAATCACATCATATGGAAGCTTTGGAAGCTCCGAAAACAAAAGTACGTCAGGTACAGCATCCTCCATGCACTCATACTGACCGGGCATATACTCCAGTTCTCCGCCGTATCCCGCCTCAGTCCCATCCGGATTATATGCATATATCCCAATGCAGCCAATGCATCCGGGAAGAGAGGGAGAATTGGAAGATTCTACCATCTGCACACAGATCCCATTTTGTAATCGAATACATAGATCATGCATCATCCCGCGCCTCCTTTAAAACTTCTAAAGTCTCACAATCAACAAGTCTGCAGAGCTTTCCTCGACTGACATATGAAGCAAATCGGGCGAATGCCCTATCGAAATCAGGAGAAGGAAGAAGATGCGACCCATCTAATACCTCGCCAGTCTTTGGATCCAGAAAATCGATCCGATACCCCTGTCTCCACAAAAGCCTGTGGTTTTCGCGTATCCATTCATTTGCAGAAATGTAAAACTCTGCACCCAGCATAGACATCTTTCGGAGTGCCGCTTTACTATCAGACAAAGTTTTCAAACAGGCGAGACGCCGGTTTGTTTCCTTATGGCCGTCATACTCACATGCAAAGAGGTCAAGATAGATTCCCTCTGAACCACCTTTTCTCACTTCAAACCGCACCTCAAACTCGTCTGATACGATATTCTCATGTTCAATATCACGATCCACACTGTCATACTCCAGGATATCCGTCCAACGGTCTTCCTTTTTGATCAGTTCTTTCACCGCCTGGTATAATTCACCATAGGTATATAATTTTTCCATATATACAACCTTTCCGGGCCAGACAAAAATGCCCAGCCCTAACAACAACCATTTCATAGGTAACAAATTTAGCACGGGCCACCTTCTGCGCCATGAAACGCTCCTGCCGGATACATCCACGTCCCTTTCACGTAAATATCATCCGGAGAAAATTTACCCGTGACAAGGCTCTGGATCGCCGCCTCATCTCCATGATAGACACAAGACTCTGCGTCCCCTATAAAGGTATCCAGATCACACTTGTTATCCAAGGTAAACCCTAAGATTCTTTCATCCTGTCGCAATTTTTCAAATTCTTCAGGATAAAGTTCACGGATTCCTGCAAACAATGGTGGCGTTGAAAAGATACAGAAGGCACAACTGCATCGATTCCAACCGGCGCGATAGCACGGATGAGGGTTTACTCGATGCCGTTTTAATACTTCCCAGACATCTTTTTCCGAGTAATCAATGACCGGTCTCCACTGGTGGACTATGCGGTGAGCTTTCGCCTCTGCATTTGTCCTATGGATTTCCATCTCATTATACTTGGAACGTCCGGCAGACTCCCCTCTTCTCTCACCCGAACAAACAAGAATCTTTACATTTTCTTTTGTTTTATCCAGATTCGAAGTCACACTGTCCTGCACTGCGGCTTTCAGATTGCCGCTGCACCAGCGTCCCTGATGGGTTCCGCCTTTCGCAGGGAACTTATGTCTCTTTCCCCCGACTTCCTCCAACAACTTTAGCTGGCTCATGTTTGACATTACAGAGTCCGCGACCATTATTTTCAGATAAGCACTGCACCATCTGCGGCTCAAATCTCCAGTCTTTGCAGGAAATTTCATTCGGTACCCGAGTTTCTTCAACTCTTCTTCCATGTCCTCTGTTGCCTTCTCTTTGATTTCCTTACACTTTAAGTAATTCGCCGAAGGTTTACACTGGATAATCTCTCCGGTATCAGGATCCACCCACTCTACCGGTTCGCTTGCACCAATGCGGTACAGCTCACCAAAGAAGCCGTTTACCCGGTATGAGATACGAAGAGGTATCCCCTCCGCTTCGGCTAAAGACCTCACATAGGCAGCAGTACACTTCCAGTCCATGATCCTGCATGGATGCCCACCATCAATGTCGTGATGCCAGAATTCGATCTTCTCCTTCGGCACTCCCAACTCAAGAAGTTTATAATAGCAGGCAATACTGTCTTTTCCTCCAGATAATAAAACTACGATAAGATCATATTCTTCCAGCGGAAGAAGCCCTTCCAGATAAATCTTTTTGAAATGCTCAGAATCCGTCCTTCCCGGAACACGCGGGTGAATGCTTACACCCTTCCCATAAATCGGCACATCCTCCATGCCATACATAAGAGGTGTATCTTTCGTACAATCCCGGTCTTTGATAAAGGTTTCCGGAAAGAGACTGAGTTGCCCGCCGTTGCCACAACCATACAATGTTGCACTCACGAAACATCACCCCTATCTCATTGCATTGCAAGAAACTTCCGGTGACGAATCTCACTGCGAATTGCAGAAAGAGTTTTATAATCCTTAACCAAACAGAACCGGCTCTGGTGGCTCATGTGGAACGACAGTGAAGATAAGAACTTTGCCTTTTTGCAAAGCCAGTCAAACTGACGATCCACTGTATCATCTGTACCGACCCCTGATTGCACCATTGCAAACAATGCATCCACCTCATCCTGCGACTCTTCCTTTGCAATAAAGTTGTCCTGAAGCCAATAGACATTATAATCTCCGTCTCCATGGACATCACAGATTGCAAAAAACTCACAGTCATCCAGTCTCATCTCGGATAAGCGCTCCTCCTTTCGGCAAAGCCGCGTCCCTACGAAACAATCCGCATCCTGCTGTTCGAACAACTCCAAAGAAAACTTATTAAATTCTACCTCATAATAAACAATTGATTCCATATAAATACCATCCTTTCCATGGGCAGGATTTTCCTCCCGCCCATTAAATGACCAAACAGTTACGAAAACATGTCAAAAATGCTCATCTGCCGAATATCCCACTCCAACATCTCATCGATCTCTTGAAGCGTCTGCTTTTTATAACAGTTCCACTTCGCATTTGCGATATTCGGCAAGGTTTCAAGGCCGACAAACTCTTTCCAGACATCTGGATACCGCTTCTTTATTTCCAGAAGCTCAAGACGCTTTGCATTCGGGCAGAACCAGCAGCCCTGCCGCCTGGAAAACTGGTATGCAGGACTTAACAACCCATACTCCCTACACTTTTCCATTGCCATCTCTTCCGTATATCCGTAGCGTTCCAAAAGAGAAATTTTGCCTTCCGTTTCATGCAAAGATGCAAGACGGTCCGGTTCATCCACGCAGATACCTACATACTGGCAGTACTCCCCGCCAATTTCAGAAAGTCTGTCATCCGTGGGACGAACCTTACAGTCGCGCTTCACATAACAGCCATCACCGCA
Organism: uncultured Lachnospiraceae bacterium; assembly: GCA_945868435.1. Taxonomy (GTDB): domain Bacteria; phylum Bacillota; class Clostridia; order Lachnospirales; family Lachnospiraceae; genus Roseburia. The sequence continues at coordinate 75,391 of CAMBLG010000005.1, read as the reverse complement.
CAGCGGAAAGCCAAATTCCATGCCTTTATGCTCTGGATATTTCACCGGCCTTTCAATCTTACGATGAAACCGTTCCAGGTAATCCGTATTACCTCTCACGATCTCCACCTGATACCCCCATTTTTCAAACAGGGGCTTTGCTACTTCTCTCATAAACTGCATATGAGCCGGATTCTCCCCACTTATCCCTCGGGCTTTGTCGTACATGACTTCCGAAGACAAAATGAGATCCAGCGGCTCACCATGCTCATGCGCCAAGATGATTGATGCGGTACTGTCCTTCCCTCCGGACCAACAGCACACGTATTTCATTGAGAATATCACGCATATGCGCAACCCTCTGCCTCTCGACTACGATTAGAAGGACTTCTCCTTCCCCAAGTGTTTCGGCATTACATCAATCACAACTCGCTATCTCGATAAGACTTACGTGAATGCGTACTCCATTCTCTTTGTATTTTCAATCATCTTTTTTGCATGTCTTTTTTCTACCTTAGCTAGTTGAAGCATTCTTCTCCAACTGGCCACTTCCTGTATGTTCCCAATGGAAACATAGTACGCAATCATTCCCTCGATCTCAGCAATACTGTCATCGTGCTCTTTTAGATCCATGGAAAGATTCTCAAAGCAATATTCACAACCGATCAGCTGCGCATATAAGCGCTTCTCCTCGTATACCTGCTCAGACTTATTCGCCATAATGACCACCCTTTCCGCGGACGAAGAACTATTCTCCGTCCGCTAAATACAACCTCTTTAACACACTTTGCGAATTGCAAATGGGAAATGAACCACATCCCGATATGACTTGGCAATGCGGAACATCGGAGCCATCTTTGTAACATACTCAACAGTCCCGTCCATCGCGGTCTGTCTGCTAAATCCAAGCTCCAGTACGCTCTCCATCACCGGACATTCCTGGTACAGTTTCGGAAGGAAATCTTTCAGATTCCCGGTTGCGTTTGCTGGAAGAAACTCTTCTTTATCAGATAAGTCCTCTTCTTCGCACGCACGGTCATCCGTATGAGACGATCCCTCTTCCGACTGGGCAAACACTGCTTCCCCATCTTCAAAACTGCCAGAAGCCCCTTCAAAAAACGGGATATCTTCACCCATCTTTCCACTTGCAGAGACAAACCCATCCGCCTCTGCCTGTGAAACGTAAGCACCCACAGAAGCCTGATACATTGCCCATGAAGCATCGTCGTCATCAAGTACTGCTTCATCTCGGTCATTGCTTTCCGGCTCTTCTAAAGGCATTTCCGCCTCAGCCGGTTCACTGTATACCGGCTGATTCTCTGCGGTGTCATCCGTAGATTCATCCACGGTGTTGTTCTCTACATTTTCATCAGCTTTGATTTCAGAAACAGGCTCCTGCTCTTCTGGCTTGCCGTAGTCTGGTTCTACAGGTTCTCCCTGCTTTTGACTATCCTGCTCACCAGCATTCACCTGCTCGTCCACGCTTTCTGACTCAGGTTCTGAAAAACCATACATACCAAGAAGTGAAAACGGATCAACTTCATCAGATGCCTCAACTGCTGCATTTGAATCGCTCCCGGGTTCAACCTCGCATGTCTGCGCATCATCCGGCTCCGGATCAGGACCCTCACTCACAGCATTTTCACTGGCCGAGATCTCTTCCGGCCCTTCCTGCTCGTCTGAATGCTCAGAAGTATCCAAAGCAGATACTTCTTCACCAGAAACCACAACGGGTTCAAAACGCGCATGTTCCTGCTGCATGACCACTGCGGTACCGGATTTACTGATGGATGCTACAACAGATTCCAAAGCTTCAACCCGCTTCCTTAACGCTGCCACAATTTCATCCTGCGAACCATTCATCGCAATCAGCCCACAGATCAGCGTTGTCTCATCCATTGTCGCCTGCAGATCCTTGTATATCTGCAACAGCCCGTTTGTAGCCCGGCAGATACTCTCCGCGTCCGCATTCTTGCAGAGCATTCCCAAAAGACTTCTGTAATGTGCCGTATTCTTATTCCCAGGACCCCCGGTCATAACACATACAACCGCATCTGCAAATATGTCCATGAGATCAGACACCATGGACAGGGGATTTGCCCCTTTCTCAAGGAGTTTACGCACCAACGGAATCACTTTCTGGATCTGTCCCCCAAGGATCGCCTCGGCAATCCCAAACAGTTCTGCCGGATCCGTAAGACCAAGCATTTCACGGACATTTTCTTCTGTAACTCCTCCGTCCATCTGTACTGCCTGCTCCAGAAGCTTAAGCGCATTTCTCATAGAACCAGAAGCATTTGCAGCGATCAGGCGCACGCCCTCATCGGTATATGCGTACTGATGTTTATCCGCAACCTCTGTCAAGTGACCTACAAGGTCTCCATCCGAGATCTGTGCAAAATGATAGCATGCAGCCCTGCTTCTTATCGTAACAGGAATTTTTTTCATTTCTGTTGTACACAAGATGAACACGACATGCGCCGGCGGCTCCTCAAGAACCTTAAGGAGCGCATTAAATGCACTGTCCGACAACTTATGTACTTCATCAATGATATAGACCTTTTTCCGAAGACCGGTTGGAAGAAAGTCGACAGACTCCTTCAACCCGCGGATTGCATCCACTCCTGTATTAGAAGCTGCATCCATTTCAATCACATCCTGGGTACCTTTGGAGATTGCCCGACATGACGGACAGCACCCACAAGGATTGCCATTCTCATCCGGATGTTCGCAGTTCACCGCTCTCGAAAGAATGCGGGCCATTGATGTTTTACCAGAGCCAAACTGTCCCTCCAGTATATAACACTGGAAGAATTTGTTCTTTTTAGCCTGGCTTCTTAGATTCTCAACGACTGCTCCCTGTCCTACCATCTGGTCAAATGTGACCGGACGCTCAATGTTACATAAATCACTCATAAAACCACCTCTCCGTCTGCACTGCAGACCAAATAACAAACTATTCTACCAAAAAGCGGATCATATCAAACCAGTCATTCTTATTGAATTTCCCGGTTCTCATTCTCCGTACCGCACCCCCAAGATAGGAAACCGACGCCTGAATCATAAGGATGCTGTAATTCTTTGAAAGCTCCTTTATATCACAGCCCGGGCACTCCTCTGTCGAAATGCCGGACACATACAAAAGAACCCAGAAAAAAATGTCACGCAGATACTGCGCATACGCTTGGACAAAGGAAAGCTCATGACGGTCGAAAAACATATCCCTGTCCTTCTCCCTGATCATGTGAAGCGCTTCAAAAACGCCACGCTTATTCCCTTTTTCAAGAGAACTTAAACTGCCTCGGATTGCTTCAAGGTATCCGTTCTCACTTACGTATGCGTCATACGCCCCTGGCTTTCCGCCTGCGAGACGAAGAGCCAGCTCGTCTACCTGCCTGCCGTCATGTCCCGCCACTTCCCGCATCATGTCCATACTTAAAGCATAGAACCAGATTCGTACACTGCGGCTTTCCACAGTCGGAATCATGCTTTGGTGTGCAATCAGAAGAAACAGCATATAGTCTGTTTTCTCTTCCAAAAGTTTAAGCAGCGCATTCTGTGCCGCATCTGTCAGCGTATCCGCATCGTCAATCACAATCACTTTGACTGCCCCATACACAGGAAGTGTTGCAGAAAAATCCTTTATCTTCTCCACAACCTCAATCCCATACGCTCCCTTTACATCATCCGGTGAGACCAGACAAAAATCCGGGTGTGTTTCCAACTTTTTTGTCTTCAGCACAACCCTTGCCATCTCGTCTGCAGCATGGCGTTTTCCCAGCCCTTTCGAGCCAACAAACTCATACACACCGCCGCCGGAAATCATGTTCAGGGATTCAACAGTACGGTCATCGTAATAAAAACTACCAAATGTCTTCAAAACAAACTCTCCTTTCATTCAGACAGCCTCTGCATAAGTACTGTCAATGCGTAAAAACTGATCAAAAAATTGTTTGATACTCTCCTCCAGCCTCTGGTCCCTTGGATAAGCAAAGCCGCAAGCCGATTCATCCGGCTTTACCACAGAGTTGTTAACACCACATATCCGTGTCAGATAGATTTCCCCACAGCGGGCAAATACTTCCGAACTGGACAGGTAATACTCTCGGTTGTACTTTCCTCTTCCGTTCATTTGAGACCGGACTGTTGCATCTTTTTGAACTTCTCTCTCGAACGCTTCCCGATAAAGCATCAGTGTAGTCTCAAATAAAGCTCCACGAGATACTTTCCCATGCTCATAATCGAGCATATGCATCATTTCATGAGCAAAAGACGATGGATACCTTAAATCAACACACAGACTTTTCATAACGTAATAGTAAAGTCCGGCCGCCTTATGGTTCCCCAGCCTGCGGAAACGAAGTGACACTTCCTCATGCTTCTTTAGCCCAATAAACTTCGCCAGCGCCTCAAACTGTCGATACAGTTCCTCCATGACAGACAGATCCGTATCCTCGTCATACTCAACATAACCAAAGTACCGGTTAAATGGGCTTTCCTGCATAGCTTTTAACACTTTCTTGGGAATGTTTCTCTTGGTCTCAAAGCTTTTTGCATATTCCCGGGACAACCCCTCCGCAAGCTCCCAGTCTCTCTTGTCTTCCTGATATTCAAAGAATACCCGGTCGATAAGCGACACAAGAAACGGAAGAGAAAGCCCACAGTTTAAGCAAGAACGACAGTTTTTCCGGAACATCCGCACATTGGTCATCTTCATCGCCAGTTCGTTCGTATCCAGCGCTTCCTTCAGGAACAAAATTGCTCCAAAGCTGACGCTTGAATACATCGCAGAGCGCTCTAACTGATTCAGATCTCTATACTCCTCTTTTTTCAGCACATGATAAGATATTCCATTGTCCTGAAAATAGGAAACCAAGTACGGCTGCAGCTCGCTCTCATGCAGATACACCACGCCATCGCCTTTAATCATCCGACTGCTGCAGGAATCTGACAGGCTTTGCTTCAGAAACAGATACAGAGGATGATCGCTCAGTTCCTCCTCATCCAGCCCTGAAAACATGTCCCGGACAATGACCCACAGCTGCGAAAAAATAGCCAGTATGGCATATACATCTGCCGCATCCGCCACATAGACAACCGGCGAACCTTTCTTGCGCTTCATATACATGGAGCATCCTTTTAGTTTCGCAATCTGACTTCCGGTTAATCCGGTCGGAACGACAAGATCATGGTCGAATCCCTTTGTTTTAAGGGACACAACCTTTCCTATGTCGTCCACCCGCAAAAAGACGCTTCTTGCAATGTCCACGCTGTACTCATCCGCATCCTGCATGGTGATGAAATCTCCCAAAGCAGAAAACTGACTCAGGAAACCATCCAGATCACCCATACCAAGGCCTTCCACATACGGTCTCAAAAACTGATTACGAACCTGCTTAAGCAGATAAAGAGCCTTCTCGTTACAGTCTGAGTATCCCGAATATGTCTTGAAGTTCAAAACGTCCAAAAACGGACGCTTCTTGAAATTACGGGTATCTGAGTTCAGACGCTCCAAAAGGAGTGTTGAAATTCGTTCTCCTTTTCTCAGATAATCCTCGTAATTCTCCGGTTCCTCCTTCTGTTCTGTAGCAAAAGGAACAACCACGTTAAACATGTCGATCAGTTCAAACACCGACCATTCACTCCTGGAAACCACATTTGCAGTACCCATAAATACCATCCTTTCTCCGCATTCGCGGTAAAAATAAACATAGGCACCCAATTTTGGCAATAAAAAACTCCTGCTAAAAAGCAGGAGCATCACATTCCAAAATGGATACCTGAACATTCCCCGGGATGATTCCAGAGGATAAACTAAAATAAATTTTAACAATAATATCATAACATACAAACGAACATAATTCAACACCTTTCCCTGTCGTAGTCCCCATAAAATCCCAGAAATAATTACTTTAAACTCTGAAACTTGTCCGAATAACTTATCTGATTTTTAATGAGACAATCATATCTTTTTTCACTCTTTTATCGGGCATCGTAACAAATGAGATCGTTAATGTTTTATCTGTAACAGACTTTACTTTACCCTCCATATAATCACAAGTATCTCTAGCATCTGAAGAATAACGGACAATTACAACTTCATCCCCTATATTCACCTGTTTTAAATTCTTTTCAATCTCCTCTTTTTTCATTAACATAATTTTATTCTCCTTTCCAAGCTGTCTCAATCACTAACTTCGTCTCATGTCCACACTACTGTCCATTCTTACCACAAAGCTGCATCATGGCGAGCTTTACAGGAAGAATAATCCGTCCAACCAAAGAACATGCAAGATACGTATCCACATAATCCTCTTCATCAATGCAGTCTCCATTCTTCAATTTTTCAAGAAGCCCTTCAAGCTGATTGCAAAACGGCACCCATTTCTGAACGCGAAACGGAAGAACTCTGCGGGATACTAATGCCCCTGCTCGAATACAAGCCAACCCATCCGCCTGAATACTAGTTGTAAGGTATTTAAGGCCGCTTTCCACACACTGCACCAATTCATTTTTGATATTATTAAACTCATCTTCGTTGCAATACGCATCATTAATCCGCCGCACTGCAGTCATTTCCTGATACTGGATCATCTTAGCGTAATACTCCTGCTTCTTTAACACGGCACCCCTCCTTCCTCCTCCTTCCGGACAACGGGAAGGAGGAAGTAAAACCATGGCTCTTGTGATATACTTAATTCCCTCTCTGAGAAGAAAAGGCAAATGATTATAAAACGGGCATGAATACATAGCAGATATCGGCACACCGGATTACAAGACCGGAAACGTGTGCCGTTACCTCTACCGCCACACGATCCGGTAGGAGACTGGTATGTTCATGCCGATATCTATTATATATTCATGCCCGGATAAGTCCAGTGAAATCTCACATCATGTTACAGTTCCACCTTCTGTTTCTTGACAAAATGCTTCTTTTTGTCGTAAAAGAACGTTGCTTTATTATCCCGTCTCTCTGCGCGCTTTGTGGTAATACCAAAGCAATGCAAAAATGCGAGAATATCCACATCCCTTTCACCAACAGAGCACTGCTCGAATTTATTCATCACCCTCATTACATCCATGAATGAAGCTCCCGTAAGCTCGTATACTTCATTTATACCCTCACCGGCAATTTCAAGCGTAATAGCCTTTTTACCGCCAGGACCTTCCTTCACGCCAATCTTTGCACATTCTCCGGAATCCAATCCAACCTCTCTCTCAAGATAAGCGTTGAAATCATCCCCGTACTCATAGCGGCTCAGCTTACGGATCTGTTCGATCATGGCCAAAAGGAGCTCTTTCTGGCGCTTGTGGCTGATACCATCCTCCATCTCCTCGATCTGGTGCAGATATACATCCTTGACCGTCTTGACAATGTAAGGAATATTCTTATTGACACCACCTACACGAAGCAGCTGCTCAAAAATCTCGTCAATACTCAGATCCTTCAGGTCTGAATCCCTTGAAGAATCCTCCGGGTCACAATAAATCGACTTCCGCAGTAACGCCACAACCTCCTTGTTGCCAAAGATATATGATATATCCGCCGCAGTCATATCTCCTGTTCTTACTTCGTCTACTCCGTTTTCCCTGTTCAACATGTTCTCCTCCTTATTCTTCTCTTCTACCACACGATTCTTCTCATCCTGTTCATGCTCAGACAAACAATTCTCATCAGTCTGTCTAATACCTGTCGTTTCGAAAAACTTTTTCTCCGCGGACCCAGATTCTAAATCTGTTCCCGCATCAGCAGCCCGGGATACATCTTCTGCACGTTCGTTACTCTTTTCATCAGGCACCTCGTCTGTCAACGGTTCTTCCTGCGCAACAGCCTCGTCTCCTGTAAGTATTTCCTCCGTCTCATTAGCATCCCTGTTTTCATTTGCTTGAGAAACCGTTTCCTCCTCTTCTGCCGATTCGGGATGAGAATTTTCTGACAGACTATCATCCTCGTTCAGATCTTCGGATTCCTCAACCATAACACCTTCATCCGAAGGCGCTTTCACCTCGTTTGACTGCTGCCCAGCACTATCTGTTCGGGCATCTGTTTCTATCCACTCCCTGAGAGGATTTTCAGACCAACTATCACGCCCGCCCGCCTCTTCAACAGGGATCGAATCCTCTGCTTCCGGCTCAATAACTTTTTCCTCTATTGCGCCCTCCTCTTTCTGCTCACCACAAACATGTTCTTCCGGTGCCGCAGCAGTGTCCGCATAGGTGTCTATCAGATGTTCCAAAGATCTGCCAAAAGAATCCGAAATCTGATCATCCCGGTCAGTGTCAACCTCAATGGGCTGTACTGGTTCATCTGCTGTCATAACACCTTCTTCGCCATCCATGACATCTGAGGTATCCCCGGAAGCGTCTGCTTCATTCTCTCCCATGCCCTGGTCACCAGAATCATCTGTCTGCAACTCCTCGTTTTTTCCCATAGATTCTGTCTCTTCCTCACATTCCGGTTCATCAAAGTCCGTTCTATAATTCGGCTCCGGAGGAAGACTCCGATCCACCTCATCCCTTTTAAGGATGTTTTGTACATCTCCTGCAAGAGACTTAATTCCCTCCGACTCCTCCATCAATTTCACTTCATAGGCTTCATCAGATGCATCCGGATTATCCTCCGGCACATATGCATCGCGCACCACGTCATCCTCTGGAACATTTCGGGCATTATCCCCCATAAGGGAAAGGTACGCACGATATTCTTCTTTCCTTAAATATCCTTTGATCACAGCAGCATTCCACCACACATCTTCACGAAACGCCCTTCTGCTCATGACATCTTCTGTCGTAGACTCTTTTCTGTAGGACTTATACGCCATGTCAAACAACTCATCCTGTCGGTATACCCTTTCCGGATTACCTTTGTTTTCCATGTCCTTTCCGTTCTGTTCATCCTGGATTTCCTCTTTCTGTGAACGGCGGTTTCCCCACCACCCATTCTTTCCATTACCCATTTAATCTGCTCCTTTCTCGCTTTCTGTAACCCAGCATGGTGTATTCTAGTCACAAACCAATATAAAAAGTCAATAGATATCATCCAAAATTTTTTATACCAGCCGCCGCACAAAAAACACCTTCCATAATGTGCATATCCCATACCTTATGCACATACAACTTTTCCTCACATTTCACAAAAAGAAAAAATAGGTCCACATCATCCATGTGATGCAGACCTATCCTTTCTTGCCTGGTCAATACGATGCTCTAGCACATGCTCTTCCAGTTTCGCTCTCAAATCGTTCTTTGAATCTTACTGCCAACGCATAGCTTTGAACCGTCAATATCGCATCTGACTCATCAAACGCGATACCGTCTTCCACATCCTCTGCCAACTGCGCTGCTTTCTTTCCGTAAGTCTCTACAAGAAGATTCGCTTTTTCAAGATTTTTTTGAACTGTCTCTTTACTGCCGGAGTACTCAAAATTCTTCTCAAAGAAAATCCGCTCCATCGTGTCAATAAAATCAGCCCTCATAACACAACCTCTCTTTCTGACAGTGCAAACGGCTCAATGGAACACACTTGAATGTTCGATATCCTTCGATACGGATGTCTTCTGTTGAACCTTTCACACCAATCCATAAAAATACGCACCAGTTCCACAGTATCCCAGCCGTCGCCCCGCTTAGGAAGAAACATATACTTTTCCTGCGCTCTTGCATTCCCGCGGCCGGTATAATACCGGTAAAACACATGGTAAATTGCAGCAGGAGCCCCATCGTTCACCCCAAGCAATACCTTTTGGGATGGATGGATCTCTGCCATCTTTTCTCCGACATCATCAGTAATGTCCGTTCCGTATTCCGGATCAACATAAACCAATTTGTCCATAATAACACCACCTCTCTAGAACCTTATAGCACATGAACCACCAGGGCAATAAACGTCAAGCCAGTCCTCTTCCTCTTCCAGAAGATTCCAAGCCGCCGCCCAGTCGCCCTCAACCTGTCCTCCGTCCACTTCCGTCAGGCCGTTTTCGAAGATATATTTTGCGAAATCGGCATAGGTCGGGTGTTTCGTCCAGGGAATCTGCAAACCGGAAACGAGTACATACGAATGCCCCTGAATCATTTTGAGCGCATCCCTCCAGTCGCCATTATTAGCATGACAGAGGCACGCAAGCTCCGGCGAATCCAACGCATATCCGCTGGACATAATCCCCTTAAGGATATCCAACACGTCGTCATACCTGCTGACAGGAAACGGGAACGGATTCCGTACAATCTCATAGTCGATTCTTCCCGGCAGAACATTTCGTACGTCACGTATCACATCTTCCGAGATGACAGGAGGAATTGAGATTGTAATATTTTTTTCTTCTGACTCTAATACTGCTAATACAAGTTCCATAAATACCACCCTTTCTCCGCATTTGCGGTAAAAATAAACATAGGCACCCGGTTTTAGCAATAAAAAAACTCCTGCTAAAAAGCAGGAGCATCACATTCCAAAACGGATACCTGAACATTCCTTTGGAGAATCCAAAGGATCAACTAAAATAAATTTTATAAACCTATATTATCATACTAAGGTTAAAATGACAACAAAAACATGAAGAACCAACCTTTATTCGGCTATCCGGTTAATCCGGTTAATTCCATGGAAGCGGCATTCTGTCTTCTGTCTTACCTCGTAGAACTATAACCGTCTTTATCACAAGCCGACCAAACATACAATTTTTCCTCACATTTTGTTTTCGTTAATGAGCTGAGGACACAACTACATCCACATAAATACTCTATGGTATGTTATTTATTCTATATATCTTTTTATTTATGTTATCTATTTTATATATAAATAAGAAGAAAGCACGGATTTTGTGAGGAAAAAGTTGGATTTATGCGAGGAAAACATGGAGTAGCATGAGGAAAGTGTGGGATATGTGAGCAGATTATGGGTAACTGTGAGGAAAATGTGGGGTATTATGAGTAAAATGTGGCATAATGTGAGGAAATTGTGGTAGTGTGAGCAAATTATGTACCGGACTCAATTTCGGGAAAACAGGCAGCTTGACATCAACACACGCCATATAATGCCACATTTTGCTCACAAATTGAGAAAAATTACACTTCTTTCCCGGATTATTCATAAATGCGCTTGACTTTTCCTGGGGGTTTGTAAGTAAAATGTGGCATAACAGGAAAAGGAGAAGCAGAGAAACACATATGAGTGAACAACTTTCGGTACAAGTTAAAAAAGATGAGATCGAGCGGCTAAAATCATTTGCACACGCTCTTATCATATCCAAAAGAAACGACATGATTCAGAACAGCCGTATAAATCTGACTCTCCGGGAGCAGAAAATGGTGTTATATATGCTCACAAAAGTACGGCCGGGAGACTCTCCGGACACAGAGTATACGTTTTCTGCCCGGGAATTTGCTCTGGCCATCGGTCTGCGCGGAAAAGCTGTCTACAATTATAGCGAGCTCACAGACATGCTCCAGCATTTATCAGACAAAAGCTGGAGAAGCATAAATAAAGACGGAACCGAAATTCAGATTGTCCGCTGGTTCAACACCGTACATATAAAAGACCGGTCTCCCAACAGTGCCGGCACGTATAAAATTAAATTTCACGAAGACATGGCCCCGTATATCTATTCCCTGGTGGAACAAAAGAAGCAGGATAACACCTACTTCACTTCATACACCTTTGAATGTATCATACGGATGAAGCACTCCTACTCTCCGCGTATTTATGAGATATTGAAATCATACGAATTTAATAACCTGATGTGGTATTTCGATCTGCAGCAGTTCAAGGAACTGATCGCCGACTTTGACGAAGAGACCGGAGAGCCACTGATCCCGAAACATTGGAAGAATTTTGCGGTCTTCCGGAGAGATATCCTTGAACCGGCAAAAAACGACATCAACACCTACACCGACATCCGGATCGATTATGCGGTAAAAAAGACAGACCTTTACGGCAACCCTACCAGAAGCTATCAGACCATCACATTCTTCTTTGACCGGAAAACGCGAAGCGAACAGCTGCAGACGGAGACGCTTATCGCAAAGGAACTGGAAAAGGAAAGCGGAAGATATGAACAGCTGTCCCTATTCGATAACGGTCTGGAATACGAGGAAAAGAAACAGGCATTTTTCGACGAACGACGTACCGCAAAAGAGCTGGAACATGAAGAGGAGAAGGAACGGAGAGTCGAAAACGCAAGAAACAAGGTATTTACGGAAGAGTTCTTCCAATTCAGCGATAAGCAGCTGGAGCAGCTTTACGTTATTACACTAAAGCAGATTGATACATCACTCGTTCCTTACGAAAGCTGGGAGCTCTGGGCTTGCGACTTTGTTGGCCATTACATGGACCACATAAAGGCCACGCCGGAAGCAACAAAAACCACAGAATTTCAACGTCTTGTTAACTGCATAGAGAAAGATTATGACCACTTTGCAGAGAAAGTCAACGACCAATACAAAAAAAGTTAAAGAAAAGGAAGGAGCCTGCCAGAAGCAGACATCCTTCCTTTTCTTCGCTTATTTCTTTTTCAAAGACAACGCCAGTTTCCATGCGTCTTCCCGGATCTCCTGAAGCTTCTCAACACTATCTTTCAGGCTTTGATCCACTGCAAACATATCCAGCACGCTCAAACTGGACGCAACATCCTCTGCAAGACTGCAGATAAACTCTCTGTCATTCATGATAAATACCCTCCATGCAAGAACCTGATACGCATTTCAGCACACCTTTCTCAATGCACTCAAAGCGTAAGTCACCTTAATAACCACAGCTCATTCCGTACATCATCTTCGTAAATTTCCTGTACGGTCTTTGAAAAATCAGCTGCATCGTGTTCACGAAGCAGCTGATTTTTTCTAATAACTACAATGACGGACTGCGCACTCAAGAGAAATCACGTCATCAGTATTACAGATTTCCATTGCAAATCGATACGCCTGCGCGTCCGTATATGCAAAAATCTCTGCCAACTGCTCCGTGTACTCATCATCCACGCCTCCATCATCTCGCGGCCTGCTATCCACTTTGCGATAGCACAGGATATACTTTCGCAACCACATGACAACCACCTCTCCCTGGATCCACAGTAAATACAACAACGAATTATCAATCATTTGAAGATTTCTTGCTTTCTGCAAAATCAATATCCTCAATGACAACATCTGTTGTAAAAACCCGCTTTCCATCCTTATCAGTGTAGTCGCCTGTTACGATTCTTCCTCTGACCTCAAATTTGACGCCCTTTTCACCAAACCGCTCGAGAAACTCCGCCTGTTTACCAAATGCAACACAATTGATAAAATCAGCCGTCTGTCCATCATTCTCAGAACGATACCGGCGATTGACCGCAAGCGTCACCCTGGCAATAGGCTTCGAATCCTCACCCGCAGAATAACGTACTTCTGCCTTCTTAGTTGCTCTTCCTGTTAATCCTACCATGTTCATAAAATACCACCTTTCCCCGCTTTTTGCGGTAAAAATATAATTGATAACAACTTTACTGCTATGATCCCTTGTTAAATCAGATCATATGATGGGAGCCCACCATTGGAAAGAAGATCGTCCAACCCTTTTCCAAGAGCCATATCCCAGTTTCCGATGCCGACATAGAAGCCTTCATCCTTGATTGCCTGAAGAACATTGTTTTGGGCACGTAAAACCCTCTCATTTTCAGCCTTATCCGCATCATAGACAACAATAAAGAGTTTTACTCCTTTATCCTTCAGCTTGTCTATCATGCGGCAGCCCTGCTCTCCATGGAAAAGACTTCTCCAGCCGTCCACTCCGGGAAACGTAAGAAGCGGTGAACGAAGAACGCAATTACCATAAATTCCTTTCTTCTCCCCCTCTGTGACGTAACAGATAGTCGGATCATCCACCTTTGGGTTAAAGTACAAAGAAGTCCCGCCCTGAAGCTGACACCCTTCCTTGTAAATATTCACGGACCTTCTGTTTTCCAGTTCCTTTTCGTCTTCGAAAAAGGAGGATACCGGTCGATATTTCCCTTTAACCTCTTTAAAATAGTTTCCCAGCCAGTATCCATTCTCTTCCAGATAGTAATCCTTGCCTTCTTCGTGGCGGTACCATCCTTTGAAGGGTTTGAAATACAAGCGTTTCCCTGCGTGCATGTAATACAATCCGCGTTTGTCGCTCTCCAATACTAACGGGACATCTGTAAAATCCATGCGGACACGGAGACCATAGATGAATCCATCCGCATCATAGATCGGAAAAGCTATTCCGGACGGGCCGTTTAATGTCCACCGCCCTCCATCATCCACGAACGCACCTGGGTACCCACGCAGGTCATCACAGGACAGATCCTTCATGACAAGAGAAGCCAGCTCCCTGCGATACGGACTTTCCGAATAGAAATTCTGATACTTCATCCGGATAAAATCCTTTACCGGTAACGACTTAGCGAGACTGGATGAAATAAGTTCATCGCTCCAACCCTCCCCATGAAGATACTCCCTATGCAGGTCATCCAAAACCATGTTTTTTAAAAGGTTTCGGTAAAACCGGTCTTGGAATTCATGCGGAAGCGGCTCAATCCAGTTAACACGCTCGATTTCGCTCTGCCTTTGAAGAATCACAGGGGCAACAGCCTCTTTTTCTTCTTCTGCCTGTTTCTTCTTCTTTCCGAAAAAGCTTCCAAAGTTCCACCGTGGATTATACGGCCCCTTTTGGTTCTGTTTCATCCACTCATCCTTTTCCGCTTCCCGGAATGACTCATACGTTTCTTTGTCCTGGTAGATCGTATAGTCGTTATCCTTGGACAGTCTTAAAAATTTATAGACTCTCCCATCATTGCCAACAACGTCCGACATGGTTTTCGAACGCTTACAGACTACCTGCTCCTGACCTTTTCCATTTGTCCAGAAGCTACAATAATCTGTTTTTCCGCAGATCGGACAGGGCCGCGCCCTGCTTACCTCTACATTTCCATCTGCCATTTATAAACACCACCTTTCCCCGCTCACTCAATCATGTGGCGGCAATAACAACATCCATACCACAAGCGGCATGGGAAATGTCCTCTACCTGAGAAGACCTGGTTTTGCCTTTTTGGGCAAAAAAAATGTGCATCCATATGCCTGCAGCATATAAACACACACGAAACCACTCGATGAGCAGTTAAAAAAATATGATAAATTGGTATACTATTATAATAGCAAAGCTTTTTTCACTTGTCAAACTGTTTTGCATGAAAATAGCCGGCTAAATAAAGCAAATACGTTATTCCTCAAACCGCCCTTTCTGCCCTTCCAGGTATTCCTCGACCTCCCGCATGAACACATTATACCGGCTGACCTCCAGGGCACCTCCGGTAAATGTATTCGTGCTGACATATGTTTTTTCCGTAAACTTTCCCTGACTGTCAAATGTAAAATATCTGACGGATCCATACGCCCTTGCAGCACCCCGGACTCTATCAAAGACTTCTGATATTTCCTTTTCGCTGCACGAACCGCACCCCTTTATACACGACTCCATATAGGTCTCCAGATGCAACCTGGAATTGCAGTACTGTTTATAAAGATAGGCAACCGCGCACCTTTTTCTCAATGTATCAAACATACCTTCCCTCCAAAAGCATTTATTTACAACACGTCAGACACCACTCACGCACCAGCACTTTCCTCTATTTTTGTATCGTTCAACTCCAGACGGAAAACGGAACGGATCATTTCGTTCTGCTCCTTTCGGACCTCTATCAACCGGTCAAACACCGAATCCTCTTCCACAAAGCTTGTATCTGTTGCATAAAATACATCAAGGGCCGAAAGAGAATCGTTTGCACACCGAATCTCCTCACATCCCATGGCCAGCCATTCCGTATCAACGATTACAAGAATGCTCGATGACATTGTGCCTGACCTAACCATGTAGGTGCACAGCGAATTCAGCTGCACCAGAAACAGATCCTCCCATCCTTCATCCTGCCTAACCGAAAACGCGTACAGGGCAATTTCACTCTCTGAAGACGCCTGCAAGGTATAAAACATCCGGACGCCGCATGCCTGATAGACAGAACCGGAAAAGTCGCTGTAGGTAAGGATCTTTCGGTTCCGGAACTGGTTTTCCAATGATACCGCAAACTGATTTTCTGCGAGTATTCGTAAAAGAAGTCCGCAGGACACCTCCTCATTCGGATAACGAATAGTCAGCCTCTTTTTCCGGCACTGTTCTTTTAAATACCTGCGCCCACCGGAAGCCAATCCGTATATAAAAGGACTTCCCTGCTTTTTCCCTTCGGCATCCGTATAGACCAGCTCATACTGCACAAGAAGTCCATCATCCACCAGGGATTTTAAAATCGCCCGCATAAGCTCCTTTTTCATCGGGGTTTTCCCTGTCAGGGAGGAAATCCTAACGCGTATCAGATACGAGTTAAGGAATCCAAACTGCTCCAAGATATAAAGGATCTGTTCCTGTAGCTTTGAAAAACGCCCATCTTTAACCAGCTGACGCATAGCCATACGGCTGCATTCCCTCTTCTGCGTCCGCACAATCGAAAGTCCTTTTCGATACAGGTACGGAGATACTTTTATCGGACGAAGACCGGCATCGTCCGATAAAAATAAACGTTTTGTCTCAGATATCTTTTCAAAAACACGTTGATTATTGGCTTCGGTCAACATACCAGCACATCCTTCCTTTCAAACGGGAAGTCATATCATAAATTCAATTTCCCGTTGTAAGCCGCTGTTCGCGGCGTAGACGCATTTTCCTCTTTATCCGAGGATTCTATCATCTCTTCAATTAAAACCTCAGAATGGGGCTCTGAAACGTTCACGGCGCTATCAGACTTTTGCTTTTGGAGTACAGTACGCTTCTCCTGCGCCTTAAACCGGTCCTCAGCTGTTGAAATGCGGGCAGACAGCTCCACTTCACCACAGGCACCACTGGAAGACTCCTCTTCTTCACGCCTGAAATCTTTCGAATCACATTCGCCGACAAATCCGTTACATGGAGTTTCCGATACCTTCTCGTCAGTATGATCCGGAGCAGGATCCGCCCCCATTGCAATCAGGTCGTCCTCATCGGAAACACTCCAAACATCTGCAGGTGTCATATCCACGTCTGCCTCCCTTTCTTCGTCCGGATCTCCTGACAGAACATTCCCCTTGTCCTGTTTTACGGGCGCTTCAGTCTGATCGATAGACGAATCACCCTCCGGACAAGAAGGAGCCGGAGTATTCGTTTTTCCTCCGGGAGAAAACATTAAAACCTGCCCTTCCGCGGGCCTTGACCCAGATGTCCGGAAGGAATCCACGGCAACCGGTACCCGGACTACTCCATCTACCGTTCTCACCATTCCACCCGAAGTCTCCGCTCCGGCCGCGCTTGGAAGTTCTGTATAATAGCTGGACCAGTCAACAGAATATATCTTCTTCCGCAGCCGGCGGTAGGAAGGAAGAAACGCAACCTTTCCCAGGAATGCCGCAACTGCATGTCCATTATCGACCGTAATAACGAATACTTCCTGAAAATCCCGGTACCGGATATCCGTGCCCGTAATATTCTCCTTTTTCTCCACTGTATCTCTTCGGTCATACATAAGTGTCGGATTGTCTTCAAAGATTGAGTTACCCCTCTCACCTTCCATATGCGTTACGGTAAAGCCGACGCCTCCGATCTTCTCATACAGCTCCATCTCCTGCACAGCCGCACGTCCAAACACAAAATGATGTGAACAGTTACCCAGTATCACATCCTTCAGGAACGCCGTACTGTTGCTCTTTTCAAACTGTGTGAGCGACTGGAACGCTACAAACATGGCAACACGGAACTGTCGGAACAAAGAGAAACACCCTTCCAGTCTCGCGTGCAGCAGTACCGGAAGCTCGTCGATATAGAAAAAGTGCGGAAGCTTCTTTACTTCTCCTCCCGGACGGCGATATACAGCGTTGATCATGGAAAGAATGAAGAACAGACCGAATACTGTTGCGTCCGTACCAAGTTCCAGCGCATAGTTCACAAGAGTTATCTCCCCATTCTCTAGTGCCTGGTCAAGGTCGATCGAATCCTGCGAACAGAGAATATTCTTGATAAGCGGGTTCTGCAGGAACGAATTAATAATATTTCTAAGACCACGGCACTGGTCAAACAGCTGCTTCTGACCATCCCCAAGAAGATCATTCTTTACCACATCATAAATCGGCTGATACATGCCAAGATCCGGGTGAAGAGGATTAACCTGTCCATTCCTGTCACGCTTCCCATAATGTTCAACCAAAACATCCAGATATTGTTTTGCTTTAGAAAAATCATTTAATACGGCCTGAATATCGGTCGCTACCGGCTGTCTGCCTTCATAATCTTTCATGAATGGGTACGTAAGGAGAATCAGCATGGTCACAGTTGTGGTTATATTTTTATTCAACCCTGCGAAATAAACGTCCGACTGTCCAGATGCGTCATAAATCGCCTGCGCTACATCTGCAAACAGAATTGCCGTCTGTGACTGCTTGATGATTAACTGGATTGGACTCAAGCCCTTTGGTATGTACAATGGGTTAAACCCGCGGAAACCATCTTTTAACTTTCCATTCTCATTAAGCGTAGGATCCAGCCGGTTCGCCTTTAACCCCTTGGCTTTTACGAGGGAATATATCTCGTCGGAAAAAGCTGCATTCGGCGCCATTGCCGTAATGCCGGCAAGCTTTGCCGTAAATTTCAAATCCGTCAACAAATCCCCGTATTTTTCATCCACAACCTCAAAATTGTCCAGATTAAAATCGCTATCCGACATAGGCGCTTTCATTCGGATTTTACCATCATGCAGATACTCCTGTACCTTTTTCTTCTGATACTCAAGATTATGACAGATCTGCTCAATGTCGGACTCTATCTGGACTGTAAACAGAGATGATGTTTTACCGGTACCTGTTGTACCATTTGCTGCACAATGCAAAAAGCGGTCCTTTTCTTTGATGGTACGCATTACGCCTGTTTTCAAGTCCTTCACCACACGCATATCATATGCGAACTCCTTCTCCTTTGCAGGACGAAGATCAACCGCCTTGTCCAAGCGGAAAGAAAGAAGCCCGGCTTCTACAATCTCACTTCCAAGACCTTTCAGAATAGAACTGAATAATGCAATAAATGTGAAAATTCCACACAAGAGAAGTGAAAGTCTAACAAAACTGCGAATCATGGAAAAGGTGAGCGTTTCCGTCGGAGATAACTTGGAAAAAAAGGAAAAGATAAGCGTACCGGTTATCCTGCCGACAAAACAGCCCACCTCAAGACACACATGCGCACAGCAGAGCCGGAACGTTCCCAGCTTACGGTCATGAAACGCCCAGTAATCAACCGTCGTTGAATACATCCATAAAAAGAAGGGCATCGCCGCAAACAATAGATAATATATAAAGTTACCCGACAGGTACGCCGTATTGATTGCCACAACAGCTCTGGCATACGAGATAAATAAGATTATCATGTGAAGGATAAGTAAGAAATACCCGCCTCCACAAAGAATGGCTTTTCGGTTATCCTTTATATACGCCTTAACGAGCGCAACCCGATAGGAATGCCCTTCCAGACCTTCCTCTTCTTCTTCAGACTGCTTCTCTATCTTAAACGCCTCATTCATGACGCCGGTAAGATATTGATACATATCTGCCTTAGTATCATGCACTGATGTAGACATAACATTACTCCTATCAAAATGCTCTGTACTTGTTATCTTTTATAGTTCTATGGGTGGCAATCCGAACAAGGATATGCCCCCTGTGCCGCACAATCTGCCGCGCTTTCATACGGATGCGCCATGGAACTCGCACCTGCAGAATCTAATTTTTCACAGCCTGTTTTATGGTAATAAGGGACACTGCCTTCCGGAACAATATAATAATAGCTTTTTTTATATATCCGGGCGCCTCCTATCGTATACAGATTTAAATAACCAAGTCGGACATCCGTACTTGCATACGGCATACCCTGGAACAAAGCAAACATGCTGATATCATCAATCGTCCTGGCCCAGTCATCCTCTTCCACATACGGAAGGGAAAACTTGTAGCTGATACCAAATTGCTGCGCAATAGAATTATGCACATTGATATAATAGGTCATTGATTCTGTGATCGAGTTGATAATCGTATTCCTCCGGATCTCATCAAAACGGCCTCCACAGAGAAGCTCACTCCGATACATCCCGCGGCTTCTATCATCAACTGAAAACATGCTTAATCTGGCCAGATCCTGATACCGGCCTTCGTGTACCATGTTAGTATAGGGGTCATAGACACTTATCTCGTCTCCAAGCGTAAAGTTAAAGATACGGCCACTGTTTTCCTCAACGTAAGTATACGGCAGTTTATCCGTCCAGTTCTTCCCGATAACAGACAATCCGTCATTACCCTCTACAACGGTAGAAAAGCTGATATAGTACCCATCTTTATCCACAAGAAGAACCACCGGAATAAAGGTTTTGACACGGTTTTGAATGTCAGAATCGTTTGGACAGCCAAGATTGATAAAAAGCGTATGATAAAACTGCTCAAGCAGGTAATCCTTGTTCAAATAGACATCCGATCCGTTATCCGTCTCTACAATCCCGTCCATTGCATCATCAACAGCCATCTCCATTGCAATCTTATAACGCTGCTTGACATCCATGACCATCTCGGTCTCTCTTAGATGAACCCTCGTAGGGATAGACAACGAAAGAGTCAGTATAATTACAACGACTGCGAATCTAGAAAAACTCATTTCTGATCACCCCTCCATAATAGGTGGTTATTGTCCCCGCTTTACTAAGCACTCCAATCAATAAAGACCGAACTCTTCCCCCAATGGTTACATTTTTTGAGCTGACCTTTACATAAAAGTAATCGCCTTTGGAAAATTCATACATCCCGTCCGCCATAATCTCTTCCATAATGTCGGCCTCATATGTATTCTCATAGGCCGTCTGGTAATCATTTAAGAATACTCCATCGTCACTATATACCGGAACAAACGTCAGATGCTCATGCGTCATCTCTATATCGTATAGATTTCCGGTTGCCTGCAGCTGGTTCACATAAGCCAGGTACATCTCCTGCGACATATATCCATTTGTTCTGACTGAATCAACAAACTGGTTCGTTCTAAGGTCAACAACATCCTGCGCAATGTTATCCATGATTGATGTCATTGTAAGAAGAATAATTGACAATGCGGAAAACACCGCAATGGTCAGAGAAACTATCCGTCCAAAAATATCCGTCATATGCTACCTCTTTACCACTAAATCGCCTTAAATCCGATCGTAACGCATCAAGCTGAGACTCCCATCCGTCTCATAAACATACGTAACCTCATATATACCATCTGGTATCTGTGTGTAATCAAAATTAATATAATTATAATTGTCCGGAGAAATGTACATCCCTTCAATCACAACAGGATATTCAATATCATGCATCATGGATGACACCAGTTCCTGCCTAGTCACTGTCGTATCATAGAATGAAGATTTCCCCTCATAAACAACAAGATTGGAAGCCTCCTCAATCTTATTCAACTCTACAACCGCATTACCGGTATTGCTATTGCACGCTAGCGCAATCGAAGAAAATGCAACTGTCAGTACGCCAGCTAGCGCTACTTCGAAATATTCAGGTATCGCTGACATAAATCCTCAATCCTCTCCTAAGACTATTTCGGATGCGCAAAAACTGCGCATCCGTCTCATTACTCCTGGACAAACGCCAGGCCGGTTATTACATCATTGGAATCCCGCAGGATACTTCCTTTAAAAGTACCGGTCGGGTTAATGTATGCGTTATCCGTAATCGTCCGTGCCTTATCAATTCCAGTTGGAGTCCCGGTTGTAATGTTATTATTTGCGTCAAGAACATAGTTGTAAGAATACGTTCCTTTTCCAGTAGTCACCTTTACACTTAAATTCTTTCCTTCATACCGGCCAATCACCGACACCACTTCACTGCCGGAAATACTTGTTCCATCATACATTCGCAGATCTGATTCAGATATTTCCTGCTGGAAAGAACTCATTTTACCGTCGGCTGCTTTTGATACATCTTCTGCGCCGTTCTTGTACTTAATAGCTGCTGCAACTCCGCCGAGAGTAAGTGCAACAGCAAAAACCAATATAATCCATGTTACTACTGCTTTATCCATTGTTTTTCCTCCTAATAAATAAAAAATTTACATCATCCCTGTACCGAGAGCGGACATACCATTAAATGAAGCTAATAGCGTCGGGACCGCAACATATGCAAGAAGGAGCAGGGTTGGTACAAAGGCAAGCAGAGAAGCCAATGCCGCCTTTCCATTTATATACATTTGATGATCTTGTTCCCTCCTCTTTTGAGCTGCCGTCCGGTCTCCATCTAATTCCGAAAATGCTTTCTCGATACCCACAACATCAGAATCAATCAGATTATCCACAATTCTTTGAAACGGAAGAAATGGCTCATCCTCTTTTAACTTTTCAAGTGCCGTCTCGTCCCCATCCGAATATCGGCTTATGCAAGTCTCCAGAGAGGATTGGAAGATGTTTGAAAACCGATACATCCACTTTAAAACCACATCCGGCGTCATCTCTTCTATATGCATCACCATAGATATAATCCCCTGGAACTGTATTACCTCATTTTCCTGCGTAATCTCCAGCAGATCCTTTCTCGACTCGATCATAATAAATGGTATCTGATACCCTATAAATGCAACGCCACCGCATATCAGAAGATACCACCATTTAAAGTAACAGTCCCTGTAATCTTCAACCGCGCCTACAACAGACTCTGCAAGAATAGAAACGACAGATTCATCATCCGAAACCTGATCTTCCATCACACGATTTGTCACAGCGTCGAGATTACATGTCTCAGAGGAATTGATATAGGAGTCCACTAAAGCCTCTGCGTAAGACGTCAATGACTCGACCTTTTCATCGTCATATACCACGTAGCCCAATGAGGCATTCAGTGTTCCTCCAAATTCCAAAGCCGTCACCCGGCCCGCATGAACAATTGAAAATCCCACAAATACCGACACCACAAACATTCCGATCATCGTAATGAATCGTTCAATCTGAAGAAGCCTGAAATTCATATTCACGCCCATTTGATGCAAAAGACGATTGGTTTTAAGTACTTTTCCATAATTATTGTCTTCATACCCATCAAGCGTTTTTTTGACAATTGGTATATTTGATATACGTTGAAGCACGCCGTGCTCACTCGTATCCCTATACTCCAAATCTTTCATTCTTGACACCATGCCATACAGCAACATCGATACAAGAAGTATCACTACAGACATAATTATCCCAAACGCCCCTGTGTAATAGTGCGCCACGTCTTCATATACACCAGGCATGTATTTATTAACCATCGGCACAAAAAGCATTGGAGCAAGGATCATAAGTTCTGTCCCTTTAAACGAAGACTTCATAAGCGCCTGCGTTCGAAGCCATATGCCTATTTCCGTCTTAATGTTTGAAAGATTTGTTACAAAATTAGAGTATCCCCTTACCTTCCGGTCATCAAATTTGTTCACAAGTTCGCAGGCCGATAAGAAAAGCCTAAGAAACTGATTATTGGTATTGTAAATATATCCATGCGCCTCTGATTCAAAGTCAAGAGAATCCAGCATCTCGCTTATCTTATACATATGAGAGTAAATAGGCTCTTCTGCATGGATTAATGAGTTACTTACCGCTGTTTCAATCATGTTCGTGGCATAAAACTCATGCTCGACATCGTTGATAAAGTTATTTAACTGCTCCATTAACCGTACTTCTTTCTTCTTATTCCCGGAAAGAAGAACCATGGAACTGACCGCATACGCTAAAAAACAGCATGCACATATACTGTAAAGAGAAAAGTCAATAACAAATCCTACCACAAAGACAAAAAGAGAAATTCCCCATATGCAGGCAATCGTCTTTATCGTATCATCTTCCGTCTTACGTATATCTCCTGGTTCCAGAATTTCATACCGAACTCGTATCTTCTCAACAAAACTCTTTGATAGAGCAAAGGTACTTAAAAACACATACAGCCGATGCTGCCACCGAACATTCGAACCAGCGTCCTTCTGCTGATAGAGAGTCTCTTCCTTTTTCTTCTTTCGTTCTCGAATTAAAGCCACAACTGCCAAAATTGCAAGCAGCAGGGCGACTACAATCGTCAGTGTTAAAATTATATCAATCAAGCTGCTTCCTCCTTACGTATAGGCTTATAGTCTACTCCATCAAATAATGCTTCAAATGCAGCCTTTTCATCCGGATACAGATTGTCCATAATTGCTCTCTCCATATCTGGAGAGATTCTGTTCACAATTCTATAACTTCTACTCTCTGTATCAAACCTTAGAATGTCATTTACGAGATACCCATCTTTTCCTTCATAGTCCGGGATAATCTCAGTAATACGCTCTGGGTAACGAAAACCATCCGCTGCCCTTTTCATGTGAACATCAAACTGAAGAGAGTCCACTACCTGCTCAAGAGCAATCCGCTCATTCGAAAAACCTGCTTCTTTAAGAAGGGCATTCCGATACCACATCAAAAGCTTCCTTACGGTTTCTGCATGGTTCGAACTAAGCGTAAATGGTCCTCCTGTCTGCGTAGCCTGTATCAACCACGCGGCGACACCGGGCGAGGCTACTTCTCCCAGGACCAATACATCCGCATTTACCTTTTTGGTAAAATTCAGCACATCCTGCCCGGAGATCACATCACTTTCTTTAAACGACAGGATATTTGCAAACATATCGAGTTTACGAAGAAGAAGCTCGAAGATTGACTCCTCTACACGAATGGTATAATGTTTCCTACATTCCAAAATCATGTTCCGAAGTAGAGTCGACTTGCCGCATCGTTGACCGCCTGTCACAACAACCGTCCGTTCTCCCCAAACCAGAGATTTTAGGAGAGTAATGGCTTTCTCTGCCCCTTCCCCCTGTATCTGCTCCTCCATAGAAAGAAGGATACCGCCAGAATGCTTTCTGACAATGGCAAACCAAGATTCACAGAAGGGAGGTCTTGCAGCGGAAATACGGCTGCCATCCTTCATGTCGTTATTAATACGCCCCTTAACAGCCGACAAATGACCGCTCGCCCCATACCGATACAGATTTTTACATACACGAATCAGCTCCCTCTCGGAATGACAACCAATGCAGCGAAAATGGATCTCTTTACCTTGATACATGATCCATGTGCTGTCATAGCTGAACGTGATTTCCTTCCTGTGTTCGTCTATCATGGTTTCTAGATCATATTCTGCATAATTGTACATAGAAGCCGGAATTCCAGAAACTCCGAGAGAAATTCCCTCGACATTCATATCCCGAATCTTATCGACGCATCCGTGTCCGTACTTCTTTTGATAAATACCGTGAGCAAGAATATCCATTTTATCAGTAAAAGAAAGCTCCAATTTGGGAAATAATCGATGGAACAACGCGTTGATATCTTCTTCGTCAACATAGTACCGCTCATTTCTCAGCTGGTCGAAATGGTTTTCTTCAATTAGTTTTCCGATTGCCTGATCCTTATACGTTCGTTCATAGTAACGAAGCAGAATTTCAAATTTCCAGTCCTGGTTTATTCGATCCTCGTCTTCGAAAGGAATGGGCAGATCAATTGTCTCTTCTGTTATTCCGTGCTTCGACTGCAGCAGTGCCGCTATATAGTCGATCATAAAATTTTTCGCTCCAGTATCTCCTGAAATGCACACATCAATACTTTTCCGAAGATCCGCCTGCTTGTTCTTTAATTTCTGCGTCTCATATTTATTCAGATTTAAGTCCTCTGGATGCATCTTTAAATCATTTGAAATATCCTCTGCCACAGCCTCTGCTAAATACTCAAAATCAAATCTGTTTTCTTCCGTTTCATATTGAGTCTTTGTTCGTTTTCGGAAAAAAATTAGCCAAATAAGACATAGAAAAATAGCAATTACCGAAAAACATAATATTACATTTATGTACCTCAAAATCTGCTTACCCCCTCTCTGCCTTATTAATTCCAAGAAGATTCATGCAGGATCGCACAGAGCGAATAAAATCGTAGTTATTCGATTCCGGTGGGCACTGGCAGTTCTTTAACATAAACTGCACCGACTGCCCATCATTCTGGGCGTCCATATACTCACTGTTATGACAAATCACTCCGGTTCTCTTTTTAAGTTGCGGATATCTTTTTGAAAGATTCGCAACGTTATACTTAGAATCCGAATCGTAATTTCCGATAATGTAGTATACATTCTCTGCATCGACCGGATTCCGGAAATATCTGTCTATAACATGCGTATTCTGATCCAGGCAGACAACAACCTTATCCGCACTATTCAAAATTGACTGGGAAACCTCACGATACCCGCTCCTCACATCCAGAAACACATAGTCATGGCACTTTGCAACGGCTTCAAAAACTGGACCATGAGCAAGGAGCAGCTCTCTCTCATAGTCCGCCTCATTCTTTTTCCCGGTTCCAATATACAAATTATACCTTCTGCTTAGACCCGGAACAGAAATCCCATCCGTATATACAATCTCTTTACTCAGTGGGCCAGATTTCAAATCCCGAATCAAGGCATCCAGTCCGGTATCGCGGAACGTATCTCTTGAAAGATCCATGCCAATCAGTGGCTGAGACAGGTTATTCAATGTAAAATGACTCTGTAACAGCGCTACATGCTGCTTTTCAAGGGCCGCCATGAGAGAAATGGCAATCGCATTACTGGTGCTCCCCGTCTGTCCATGTACATTACTCCAAAACGCAATCTTCACTTTATTTCCCCCTCTCTGCCTTTTGACGGGCCTTTCGATACTCTTTAATTGTTATATCATCACCAAGAACGGTATAACAGATTTTATCAATCAGATCCTTGTACTCTGGAGAAATCTTTGCAAATCGAAATACTGCATCATATTGGCAGGATATGCGGGCGGTATAATCGCCATCATCCAGCCACACAGCGTGACATTGCTCCGCCTCCAAGCCAAGCTGACTACAGATAAATCGCTGTCTCCCTGTCGCATCAGCTCCTAATATCAGTAGATTTAACATGCCTGACTCAAACACATTTGTATCAAGGAGCTCCCGTTCGTCCTCACTCTCATCTTCTTGTACCGAATCTACAAATTCCGGAATTACATTAACAATTCTTTTGCACTTCTCAATATTGTGCAGCTGACAGTCTGTCACAAGAAATGCGTAATTCACTTTTGTAAAGCATTCATAATTGAAGCCATAGTACAGAACTGCCACATCATAGTCCATATCCATGTATTCAATCTCATGTGTAAAACAGTGCAGCCCCCGGTAATCAAGAACCTCATTTTCAACACCCTTTACCGGAGGAACCGCAGAAATAAGAGAGCCATCATCTGTTGAATCCACAATCATCACAGACTTTCCGCAGTTTTTCAGTATCCGTGCACAATAAAGGAT
This sequence comes from uncultured Lachnospiraceae bacterium, assembly GCA_945868435.1. GTDB lineage: Bacteria > Bacillota > Clostridia > Lachnospirales > Lachnospiraceae > Roseburia. The sequence goes on along the minus strand of CAMBLG010000005.1, from coordinate 48,002 downwards.
TAAGTCATAGCATTCCGTTCCGAAAAATCCAATTCTAGTAGACATATGTTTCACCTCCATCGTTGTTCATCGCATTATTTTCATCCTCATAAGCGTCAGCTGAGGGATCAACATATGAAGAATTTATATCCCCCGGATCGGTCGTATTATTCTCATTACTTACGCTATTACTATCAGACCAACCTGATGGATTATTGTTTGTTGAGCTATCAGATGCATCCCCGTTACTGATTTCATTACCCGGTTCCGGATTATTTTCATCGGTTGTTGCATTGTCCGTGGCTCCAGGATCAGCACCCCCGGAAGTGATCACATCAGTCAAGTCTACCGGACTCTTAGACCCTTCGTTTAAAACACTCAACCTCTCCTCTATGGAGTTTCTCATGCTCGCATTCAACCGTGCCGTCGCTGTGGCAACCAGATTAGGATCGTTCGCCATTGCAGCCATGACATCTGCGCTCGGCTGATAATTTGCAACTATCGCTTCCTGTCCATCCTCAATATATTTCGTGGTATACAAGATACTTCCAGGATTCATATAAACGTCAACGATTGCTGAACTAATCAGCATAATGTCCTCTTCATCTAACCAAAAATACACCTCATTGGTTTCATAATTGATTCCTTTTACCCCTTTCTTAGGTAAAACAGAGTAATTCTCTCCATTCGTGTACATGATCCTCACATCAACGAAATCATTCTGAACAAGATTTGCATTCAAAACAATCATTGCAAACTCACATTCTCGAAGCGTTGAAAGCAGATCATTACCAATCATATTTGTGCAAACAGCCTCGCCGGTTCTGATATCTACAACTGCAATTTTTCCAATGTCTTCTTCCGTGATATAAAATGACGGGCTCATGCTCGTAGAAATCACTGTGGGCGTAACATTTTGTTCTGTTATTGCAGTTCCAGCCGGAATATCCGTATTAGCTACATACGCCATATAACGCACACTGTCAATCTGGCTTTGCAGATTCAATGTCACTGCCTCATACTGGGCTTTGATCTGATTAACAGACAACATATATGCTGCAGCAAAAGCTATTCCAACAATCAGAACTCCTGCTATGATAATACTTATTTTCTTTTTCTTTGCTCGCGACACTCTTCTTGCCATCTTCAGCTAACCTCCTATACATGAATGACCATTAAAATCCAATACTCTACCACAAGAACCGGCACCATCACCAATACAGCTACACCAGCCGTTTTGCAAGCATGAACCATGCTCCAGGGTTTTTTCCGCCTTCTTCCGTATTTCTCAAGCAGATTGTCATCTGCGCTCTTTGAGGATACGAACGACAACAGAACACACACCGCAACTACCAGTATAATCTCAACTGCCGCGAACGGTATAAAGCCCATCATCTTCCTTACATCCAGATAACCAGATAATATCCCAATGCACACAGCTTGTTTCTCTCCTTTCCTATCATTGCTGAATAATAGTCATAAACCCATATAAAAAGTCAAGCATTTAAAAAAATTTTATTGACATTCCCTTTTCTCTCTTTTCAATTTGACCCTAGACACAGAAAAACCCTGGATTCTAAGCTTAATTTAGAATCCAGGGTTTTATTAACCGGTAAAATGTTTTCCACATAAGGCGGCTGCACGAGGCGGCTGTTTTTTCTGCACATCACTTCTGTTCGACATATCCGGCTCCTTCTTTCTGTATGTAGGTGCCGTATCAGCTCCTTTCGACGTTGAAACAACCGGGTTCCTTTCTTGCGGAACATCTTTTACAACAGGATGAACTTCCGGGACAGACGGTCTCACCTCGCTAGCAACTCTCAAAGGTGGCGCAAGATTTAATTTACGGGCGACTTCAAGAATGTCTGAGTCAAAGTCCAAGCAGTTAGGAAGCCATTCATCCTCCGTATCCGGTATAATCTGTATGGACTTACGCAAAATCTCACGTATCATGGTGGATGCTGCTATGCCACGGTTTTGACACGCCTCCAGCCACTGAACGATATCATACGCATCGCCTCCGAATCTTAGGCTTATACTAGGTTGCTGACTCAGGGCAGCTTCATCGTTCTTGGGTAGATGAATTTTCCCAATACACGCGAAATCCTCTCCATTTATATATCTTCGAATCGCATGCTTGGCCAGGAAACTAATCCCACCTTCCCAATCATTCTTAATAAGAATAGCCCACTGCGCGATTGCAACATCCCTTTTCTTACTCAACCTTATGGTCTTTTGTATATTCACTTCATTAGCCATCACGCGTACCTCTTTGCAATTACTGCCACTATTCTGTAGCATTTAACTGCATGATCATATCCTTGTACATACCACATACAACTGCATACACAGGCTCACAAGGCTTGCCCATAAACCCATGAGAACCAGCGAGAATAACCTTACCGTCCAGATATTTCCTATCTGTCTTACAGTAATCGACGATATAATCATAATAAGCTCGTCCTGTTCCACCTGCGATCAGGATCATCTTAATATCCAGAAGATTGTCGTATGTGTCGTTCAGGTGCTTAATTAACTCCTTGGCAGTCTCTTCAAGGGCCGCCTTCTTCTCTTCATACACGTCAATCGAACCGATAGTCCCATCCTCTTTGACATAACGGATACTCTCATTATCCTCTACAAGAGATTCAATCATGTATCCAGTGTAATGGCGACCCGTCAAGGCGTTGATCTTGCCTGCAACCCTCTCATTGATATTATTCATGGCAAAATCCATGTTGGATGCATCATCTGTGATAGACTCGTCTCTTGCAAACTTGAAACGACCAAACGTCTTATATCCTCCATCCAGGATCAGAGCTGGCAAATTGTCATAAGGACTATCATCCCCATCATAATTGTTTCCTTCGTCGTCAACCGCTTCATTAATAAGAGCACATACAATCTGGGAATTATAAAATGTCCCGTGGATACTATATTTAATATCGCAGGTCTCCTCTGCTCCAACCATCAACTTCAGATCCTGGGGTTTACTAAGGTACCCTTGAACAACCGGAATTAAAGAATCCAGATACTGATGAGGCAGAGCAACGCCCACTTCAATTTCCCAATCAGAAATCTCTTCCAGGCGAAATGTTTCGACAGAATCATCCTCAGCCGACAATTCCTCGTAACGATACAGCCCATACGCAGCCACAGCATCCAGCGCAACCTCGAAAATTTCCATTTTATATCGGTCCATGGTATAAAATGTTTCCATATCTGCCTGATGTTCTGTCCTTTTCTTCTCTTCCAATAAGTATTTTTTTGCAACCTCACCTATCAGATATGTCTTTCCGTCCTTTACGCAACGTACAAAACTGCTATCCACGCGACGCAATTCAAACGCATTCTCGCTGGATGAAATATCTTGGATCATAAAGGGAATATTAATAAGGTGTCCATTTACACAAATCTTCCCTCCGTCAAATCCAGTGTCAATTGCAAGTACAATCCTTTTCTTATTCTTTCCCATGGCGTCTCCTTTCTAAATCACATAACATATGTTTGAAATATGATACTACATTTTATAATATATGTCAACACAACGTTTCACTAAAAAATATACTGTTAGCATTTGCATTATATATGCACTATCTTGTAATACATATTAAATATATTAGAATTATATTTGGAACAGTTGCTTTGCTTATGTTATATATCAAATCACACAAGATTTACAAATGAATTATACTTACATTTGCATGTGTGTACATGAATCACAAATGTATTACATATGTATTCATTTGTTATAAATTCTAAATATACTGAAACATACGTTATAATTATAATAAAATAAAATAATCGTTTCTTCATATATTTGCAAAATAACTAGTATTTCATTTTTTATTAATCAAGAAACTAAAAACGAGTGTCGATTCGTTTTTAGGGCCACAATGCCATATATGTGCGTGAATAGTGCCCAGTTTTGCGCCGTTCTTAAAACGAATGATGTTTCGTTTTTCCAAGCAGGTCACAACAAATCATAAAAAATCCTCTCGCTTTTTCATTTTTCAAAAACGAGAGGATAATAAAACATATATTTACTTTTTAAAAAGCGAGAAGAAACCCTTTTTCTGATTTTCAGGAAGCCTGTCGAGAACATCTTTAAGCAAACCCTCCATTCTTTGGTTGGATTCCTGAAGCTGCACGATCCGATCCGCATCCTTCTTTACAGCTTCACGCAAGGCTTCGTTTTCCTCACAAAGACGTTCGTTCGTTTCCTTGATTTCATTAAGATGTTGATCCAGAAGTTCGTTTCTCTTGGTAAGTTCTTTCTTATCTTCAAGCAATGCAGCAGTGCGGCGCTCCAGTCCATCATCAAGCATCTTCTTAACCGACTCGAGAATAAACTTTGAGTTTTCTGTAAGAAGAAGGGCTATCCGCTGTTCTGAGTTACCTCCCTGGATAAACAGATTCGCCATCTGAGGATTATCAAGGATCTCCTTAACCTCCTCAACGCTCTTTGTCTTCCGGAGATTAACCACCATGTCAAGACGTTCGAACTGCTCAGAAGGAAAACGGATGTGGCCGCCTTTCCCTTCTTTCGTATAGTTCACATCAAAGTAGTCCTCAAACTCCTGAATATGGCAGCGAACCATGTCCCGGCTGATCCCAAGCATCTCTGCAAGTTTGCCGGTTCCGTACATCACGTTTTCTCCTTCCACGATAGCGCGGTCGTTCTCACCCTCATCAAAAACGTTAGTCAGCTCGTTTTCTCCCATATGCATGTTTCCTCCTTTCGTGATTTATTTCGTTATCAAATTTATTTTACACCAAATAACGAATATAGTCAAAAAATATAAAATTAGTTTTTAGTCCATTTTTCTTAAATAAAACGAATTTTATCGTTATTATAGTAACAACGAATACATATCCACAAGAGAGGAGGAAACATAATGATACCTCGAGAAACACTTATTTTTTCCAGCGAACGAATAAAAGCATGCAGGACAAGGAAGGGATATACCCGAAAGGAAGTGTCAGAACTAACAGATCACCTGTACAGCGAAGAGACAATTCATCGATGGGAGACCGATCGTATTCCAAGCCGCCTAGAACCACTGGTCATACTTGCAGATGCTCTAGGCTGCACAATCAAGGATTTTGCAAGCCCAGATATCGACCTTAGAATGAAGGGAGAACACCTTCCAGTAAATATTGAAGATATCAAGAGTAGAGAAGTAGACCGAATATCCCGGCTGAAATGATGAAAACTAGTAAAACTGTACAGTTGCATGATAGAATTTTGCTTGGTATTATATGAGGTAAAGAAGGAGGATACGTATGTCCAGTCAAATACCTTACGCGCCAGAAAAAGAAATCAAGCTCAAACCAACATGCTTTGTATGTACGCATTTCAGACACAGACACGAGAGAGAAGAGAATCCACTGATTTTTTCAAATACAAATTATTGTGCCAAAAATGGAAACGAAGAGAGTGCTCCGGCATTAAATAAAGATGAATGCTTCAAAGAAAAAGACTGCTGCCTTTATGATATGCACAAGGTAGCAGTCTACGATACTGATTTTCATTCCCTGGAAACCGAAGAAGAAATGATTAATTTATTTAACAGAAAATATTCAATGCCCAGATAGAAGAGCTACAGGGTAACACAGATTGCGCAATATGGTTTTTCCTTCGATCCGGCGTAAGCGTAAACAGACAGAAGATCCTCAGACACAAGACTGACAATTCCACCCTTAACCGCAACCGAGTAATTATAGGAATCATAAATACTATTCAGAACTTCAACAGACCACTGACTACTGGACATGCGCATTTGCCGAAACGACTCACCCAGCGGTATGCCACCGACCGTACGCATGATGTCCTCGCCTTTGATGGCTGGAATTCCGCTTTTTATGCTCTGATCAACAAGCTTTTGAAGTTCCTCGTACACCCCATACTCCTCAAACTCATCCTTCAGAAGAGGAAGATTCTGGGAAAGCATATCACAGCTATAATACGCATCTTCCTGAAATGCAAAGTAGCAGTTCATGGAGTTGAAGATCTCATCCCTGTCTGCCACAACCACCGCATGACCTAAATTCACCGGCACATCACCCATATGAACCGGATCCATACCAAAAAGGCTTTCTACATTAGCATCTTTATGCACCGCCAAAAGATTAATAATCCTTCCATCAACTCCATCCAGCTGGTGATAAGCATAATATATACCTGGAACCAGATCATCAACATTCACGGAAACCTCATTTCTGGACGGGATTTTCTCCATACGGATCGTTATTCCATTCACATACGGATCACACACGGAAACCCCGTTTTCCCCAACCTCAAACATTCCAATATATACCAACAGATTCTTTTCATTATTTCCCTGTTCCATATTTTATTTTTACACCTCCATTGTAGTATGTAAGCATTATACGAACAAACATCCAACCAATGTCAAGAAAAACAATAAGGAACTATAAAATTTTCTCTTGACACCGCTCCTTTATCGTAGTATTGTTATGGTAAAGAAAGACAACATTCTAGGAAAGGAGAGCGCGGCCGCAAAGCTGCCGGTGAACATTATGGTAAAAACAGAAGTGATATCAGGTATTAATGAATACAAGCTGGACAAGGCGAAAGGAATCGTATCCTTTGCGATGATTATGAAAAACATGCCAAACGCAATCGTCAAGAAAGCAAAGGCGATCGACGGCGAAAATTATGCTCCGGACTGCTTTGGGTTCCGGTACACATACAACACGCGCACAAAGACCTATACACTGGAGAAAAACAACGGTAGAAGTGTATATTACCTGGACAATGATGGAGAAATGCATTACATGGACTACGAGGTGCCTAAGAACATCACGTCAAGTGCGACGTCAAAGTGTAATAAAGTTCTTCAGAAAATAGGCATTAAGAAGAAAAGAAAAAGTCCTTCCTGTAAGGAAGCGCCTAAAAACGAAGAGGAAAAGACGAAGCCTGCTATTGCGAAAAAGACAAAGGCAACCACCACCGCCCGCAACGCAGAAAGCAGTAACCCAGTTTTACAAAAGATCATTTTGTATCCTACGAGGTGTGAAGGCAAAAGCTGGGCACACAAGTATGTCAGCGGCCAGTATACAATTTTTTCCGAGTATGTATCATAAAACACAATACAGATAAGCGGAGGTTATGATGGCTAAGATCGCGCATCCAAGGGAAATCAAACATTTTATTAAAAAGAACACAAATAAGGAGACATGGACGTTTTCGCTGGAAGATTACCTAGCGCCAGTACCCGAAACGCCTGACGCTGGCGGCATGATTCCTAGTCCATTGCAGATATTTGCAGACTATTCAAGGTTCCGCTTTACCTTAATTGAAAAGAAGCGGCAGACCACGATCGTATATGGAAACATTTCAAATGATGATCTGGAGGAAATCCAGGCAACAACGGATTATGCAACCACCAGAATTATGCAAAAAAGATACGAAACACAGGACAATCCAACGCAGAGCAGACAAATCGATCCAAATGAGCGTCTGGCCTTCACGCAAACAATCTCCATAGGAGAATGCCGTGGAATGACACCTGCGCAGGCACTCCTAGAATCGCCAGAGAACCTGTCGGAGTTGGAAAGAAATGCATCCTGGCTCAGAGAACGCTTTGACATGCACCGGAATAACAAAAGCCAGTTCGAGGCCATAACTGCAGCTGTGGAAATGTTTAAATCAAACCGCCTGGCTCCTGAGACAGATACTCCCACAGAATACTTTAAGCCCATCGAAATTATTGATACCGGAATACGAACAGTAGACAGCACCAAAAGAGGGGATGGAAAACAGCTGGTTTATCAGCTTAAAGTAACCTGCAGACTTCAGGATGAAGCTGTCTATGAAGTTGAGATCCGAAATTACTATGCTGAATGCAAAGGCATAATCCCCAACGATACTACCAGGACAGAAGACCATACCGTGCGGATGAATTTAAGCCAGAAGCAGTGGCGCGCCACGATCAGAGCCATGAATGATACCAAACTGGTATACCTGATCGCATACGGTCCGCACGAACTGAAGCGGTCAAAAGAATATATCAGCAATATAAACAACTACAAATGAAAAGAAAATAGAGGCTGGAGCTACCGAACTCCAAGCCTCTATTTCTTACGCTCTTAAGATTTCAAGCAAAAAGCATATCACTTTTCGCGAAACCTTTCTGCGCTCCACTCGCAGTCTTCTCAACTGGGCACTGTATAAATGCCCTGCGGAGAGCCCCCTGCGAAGCATCCGGATACACCGGCGGATCTTCCTCCTGATATTTCCGATGATTCTTCCGGCAATTGCGCAAATGCCAAAAGAAGCAACGACACACAAAAGGAACAACAGCCACGTTCCGTCTTCTGAATACAAATAGTTCAACATAACGACCACCTTTCCGTCCACACATAGGGACCAACGACCAACTTTCCAGACACGAAAAAACTCCCGCCAAAGCGAGAGTACTGTGCCAGTAATCTAAAACACCGAATGAATTCCGTGCTTAAATAAAATAAAAAATTTATATTATCATTATAGCATACTTCCACCAAAGTTCAAGAGTGAGAATTAAATCTTGACATTTCACCATGGTCTGTATCTTAAATAGCTGTATACCATACGAATCATACAGCCCGAAAAGGAATGCAGCAATATGAAATTGATAAACATGATCATAAGCGACATACAAAGAGAAAAGGAGATAAGAAGACTGGAGCAGAAGAGAAGCATCTATGCTGCCAGCAAAAACTATACACAGCTTCGGAAAGTCCCAACAGAAGAAAACCATACACTACCAGACATCCCATCCCCATCATCAGATCCGGGAAAATCCAGTCAGCCAGAAGCAGATCCAGAGACAATGGAAGAAGCAGATCTTATGGGACTGCTGCACGTAGATGAATATACTCAGGATCAGTTCTTCTCCAATGCGTGCAACAGAGTGTCCAGATTCTGCGAAAAACACAGTCTGACGTACGAAATCAAGGATTCCTTTATCTATATCACAACAGATATCGGAAAATGGTATTTTCACCCAAACGAAGCAGGGGAAACAACGCTTTACCACAAAAATTACGAGTTGAGAAGGAATCAGGCAGAAACGTACCATGTGCAGTTTACAAAATCCTTAACGGTTGATCAGATCCTCAGCTACATCCTAAGACATGACAACGCGCAGAAACGCCGAAAAGAAATGTACTCTTAAACTCCAAGAATAAAATTTCATGTTTTTCTTGACAAAACACAAGGGGTCGTGGGGAAAATCTCCTTAGAATTTACAAAAGGGGAATGAAACATGCGATATGTAGAAAAAGAAAATCTGGCAAAAGGAATGGTACTGGCGTCCGTTCTCTACAATGGATACGGCAGAAGACTGCTACCCACAAATACCGTAATCGGTTCCAAAGAACTCGGAAAGATAAAATCGTTAGATATTCCAGGAGTATACATCTATGACGACGAAATAAACTCTCCGTTTGCATCACAGATCATATCAAAGGAAACTATACGGCTTGCGGCCGCGTCATACAAAAACCAGAACTTTGACGCATGCGTAATGGCAGCAAACAGCCTTGTGGATGAACTGACCAGCTCCCCACAGAACATCCCAAACATGATCCGACTAGCCGAATATGACAGCTACACCTTCTCTCATAGCATCAATGTCGCCATCACCGCAATTTTAATCGGAATCGACTTAAAACTTCGAGAGCCCGGGTTAAAAGAGCTGGCGTCTGCAGCATTTCTCCACGACATTGGAAAAGTTAAGATACCGGTCGCCATATTAAACAAAAAGGAACCATTAACCCCAAAAGAACGAGAGCTTTTAAACCTTCACCCAAAAGCAGGATACGATATTTTAAAAGCTGAGCCGGAGATCAGCCACGAAGTCAAGACGGGCGTACTGCTGCACCATGAGAATTATGACGGAAGTGGTTACCCCTTTGGCATATATGCAGATAAAATCCATATATACGCCCAGATTATTCATGTTGCAGACGTATGGGATGCCCTGACCTCCAAAAGAAGCTATAAGGATGCAAACAGTCCGAGAGAAGCGTTAGCTTACATCAAAAATAACAGTGGCACGTTATTCCATCCCGCATGCGCTGAAAGCCTGGCAAGAAGCATACAGCCATACGCGATTGGCCTTATGGTCCGGTTATCCAACAATTGTAAAGGAGTCGTGATCCGAAACTATAAAGACTCCCCCGACCGGCCAGACATTTACCTCCTGGATACCGGACAAATTCTCTCCATGAGGGATCACCCAAATGTCGAAATCATTACGATTGACGGAAGAACCGACAGCGCATTAAAAATTGCAAATATTTATGGATTATGATATTATGAACGCGTAATCTTATATTTATTTTCTGGCGTCCTTCGGATGCCGGGCTGCTGGTATATCCCGTTTCCTTGTGATTACCAAGGAACGGACCAGCAGTATCCTTGGATATATCCTGTCCATTCATCCCACTTGACAAATAAAATAGCAACAAAAGGAGGTTTTTCATGCTAAAACAGCTCATTAAAAACCGCTGGCCAAGAACCGCTCTGATCATAGTCCTTCTACTGATCCTATTATATCTGGCAAAAGACAAAGCTCTTTTACCCTTCACAAAGAAGCCAGGACCGTACCCAACCTACAATACGCAGAATCTGCCCGTAGAAAACACGCAGACACAACCTTCATCTGCCGGTCAGAGTTCCTCCGGGAACAATAGTTCATCGCAGGACAAACCTGCAGAGGACAAAGACTCCACAAACCCCAAACACACCTCCGACACAGAACTCTCGGAATACATAGAGTACATGGAACACGGAGCCCAGTTCATCAAGGAGACCTATGAAATGAAGAATAACGTAAAAAACAAGTTAATCGAGTGGTACCACGAACAGTCCGGAACATTTGACTCCTATATACCAGAATGACAGCCAAATAATTGTAACAGATGCCGCTTAGGCCGAATTCCCCTAAAGAATTCGGTCTATTATTATTGACTTTTTATCATGGTTTATGACTAAACTAGCATACACCATATGAAAGGAGACGACGACAATGACAGATCCAAGTCAGAAATTTGTAGAAAAAGGGAAAGTTAAACTCATACATAAACGGGATTTACCAAACCGTGAACCTCCAGTTGACGTCAAAGCGTCCAAGAGATTCAAGCAGGTCCCATACTACCTCAAAGCAATGAAAAGCAGCACTTCAAAGGACACGAGATGAAAATAAAAGAAACCCCATACACAAAGGACGACATCCAGATCATAAAGCAGCTTTGCAGAAATCGCATACGGCACCTCATGCATAAGAAAAGGTCATCCATCGGGAGCCAGATGCTGCACACTTTGGCCGCATCTATGATTCCCGGCGCACTATTTACGGGAATCATCTGTCTGATACCGCAAGCAGAAACATTCCTGCAGAAACACACTGGAATCCATATAGCTGTTTTTCTTTTTCTATCAGTGTGCTTTCTTCTTCTGCAGATACCAGGCGCGGTTCAAAGCATTCATCTGGTAAATACTGACGCTTATACAGAATGGTACCAGTTGTATGACTTCTGCACGGAAGCTCTGACCGCATATGAGAAATTCGATGCCTTATTCAAGGAACGCGCACATGACATAATTATCGAAGAGTGGACTAATGTAAAGATTAAAAACTGCAGTTCCGAATCCGGAGATTCTATGCCGACCACAATATACATACCGGAGGACATCTTAAAGAAGCTGGTTCAAAACAACACAATCACATTTGCATACTACGAAAAGGAACTGGACAATCTTATTACACTGCTGCAGCAGTAAATGCACTACCGCAGATAACAGAAAAGATCCCAAGGAGGTGTCAGCATGAAAAACTCTACCGGGCAGAACAGATATGAAACTCTTAAAAACCGCATTCTCAATCTGGAGTTTGAAACATCCAGGGACGCACGCCGTGAAATCAGTATGTCCCTAGTCCAGGGCCAAATCAGCCATGAAGAGCATGTGGAACTCCGGCAGCTCCTGATCAGCACATATAAAAACTAAGGCACCCAAAGAACCGGACGCAAGACAAAGAGAGGAAAAGAGGCGAAACGATGCTGCGCGAAACAGAACCTTCAAAGGAACAGGCGGCCATTATCCGAAAACACCATCTCAATCCGGAACACTGGGTTGTGATATTTGAAAACAGGTCTGAGATTGAAATTGTTAGCCGACGGTCCAGGCAACGAAGGGTTCTTACAAAGAACGATAAGTGATTCTGCTACGGCCGACACCTCAGCCTACGAACATTGACAAGCTCATATTGAGAATTTATTTATTTATGGTATAATGTTTCAAAGGAGGGTTTTACCTATGAAACATACATCAGATTTAGACGAACTATGCAAAACTCTGGAAAAGAAGGAGAAAGAATCCCATAAAAACAGAATAACGTTAACTCGTGAAGAGGTGACAAATCATATCGGAAATAACATGGACCAATACCTTCAGTTAAAAGCAGAGGTGGAAGCCGAGCCGAGTACTATCGATTCACTTAGTCAGGTCTTCTCTATGCTCGCCTTTGCCTTAGCGGCAATTTCCTTTATCTATTCCACATTCTCTGACACTGACAAAAATTTTGCAGTTATCTTGTCATTTCTTACATTGGCCGCAATACTTTTAGTGGCACTTTGGTTATTGAGAAAGTTTACCCCAATTAATAAATGGCAAAAATACATACTTGCAGTTATAGACGAATGTAAACCACAGTCAGCACCAGCTGGGACACCGCAAGGAGCACCGGCTACAACACCAACTACAGCTTCAACAGGAACACAAACACAAAATCCTGCTTCAAATTAACGAAACACTTATACCAACCGCAGAGCCGCGGTTGGTATTTTTTATGAAACCAGCCTAGGAGGTAGATCAAATGAAACACGTTACAATAAAAACATCTTTTGGAGCATTTCTCATCCTGCTGTCTCTCCTTTTGTCCGGATGCAGCAATACGCTTCCAACCGAACTTAACCCAAATAGCACGAACCAGAACATATATAATGAATCTTTTGACGAAGGGGACACCGAATCAGCCTCAGAGCAGGGCGTAGAAGACCAGAACGGCTCGGAGCCATATCTTGATAGCCCTGACGAAGAAAACGTCGAATCTGGCCGTTTTACGCTGTCAGAAGTGCCAGAATATTCCGGAGAACCATATTACATTGTAAACGAAGGGGAACCCTTCTTCAGTGAAGCCGACCTGACCACGGACGCTTTCATCCAATTGGGAGAACTGGACGAACTTGGGCGCTGTACACCTGCCTTTGCCTGCCTTGGTGTAGAAACCATGCCAGAAGAAGGAGAGGAGAGGGGAGAGATCGGCAACGTTAAGCCGTCCGGATGGAATCAGGAAAAATATCCCTGCGTTGCCGGCCTTTACTGCGTAAACCGCACTCATATGATCGGATGGCTTCTATCAGGCTTAAATGACGATGAACGCAACTTAATCACTGGAACACGATATTTAAACCTGGAGATGCTGCCGTTTGAAGAGATGGTTGCAAGATATATCGAACAGACTGGAAATCATGTCCTCTACAGGGCAACACCGGTATTTAAAAACTCAGAACTTATGAGCAGAGGACTCCTGCTTGAAGCAATGTCCGTAGAGGACAATGGAAAGGAAATCTGCTTCAACCTATACTTCTATAACTGCCAGCCCGGACTGGAATTTTCATACGCCGACGGAAGCAGTTCATATACCGGCGTTTTTCTTGATACGGATTCTGTTGCCGTTGATTACGATCATATGCTGGACGATCCCAAGGAAAGCGAAGCGCCCGATAGTTCGGACACGCCAGACAGTGAGAAGCAGAACTATGTTCTAAACACGAACACACATAAGTTTCATCTCCCGGATTGTCCTTCTGCAGAGACTATCAGCGAGAAAAACAAAGATGAACGGTATACCACAATGGAAGATCTTATTTCTGACGGACACGCCCCATGTAAACGCTGCATTGACAATTAGGAGGAAGAACGATGACCATAGTTGAATGCCGGAACTTTTTAAAAACCCCGTATATACGCCGCTATTTATCATTAAAAAACCGACAGGAAGCTGCGGAAGAGATGATAAACACAGTCCGTGAAGACGCCGATATCGAACGATACAGCCTTGTTCATTCACCGCTCGTATTTCCGGAGGATGTCGACGCGATGGTAGAGAACTATATCACAGAGCATGAGGCTAAATATCTGAAAGAATTAGAAGAAATCGAAGAACAGCTGGAGAGAACTTCCCCGGAGCTACTGCTGCCGAATGAAACCGAAGAGTACCGATCCGTCCTTTACAATATATACGAGACGGAAGAACAAGGAGAACAATTCTTCCCGGATGACTATCATCCCTGCAAAGGAACAATTGCAATCCTTGAATTCCTTATAGAAAGCGGAAAAGAGGAAGAGTCACTTTCGCTCAATACCCTAAAGATCCTGCAATATCTGTCAAAAGAACAAATGGAATCCCTGGCAGAGTCTGAAGCTTGCAACGATGAGTCAACTAAGACTACCAATCTGAAGGATCAGACATGGGTTCAACTGTTTATAAAAGAGGCCTCCCAAAAGACCGTAAATCAATTTAAGCAGTCCTCGGAATATTCACAATAAATTATTCGTTGCATTTTCATTGAAGGCAACCACTAGACATTATATAATCAGACACAGGAAGCTGCGTATGTTATTAATAAAAATCATGTGTTTATAACCAGGCAGTTTGTCGTCAGAAAGGAGCACCTATATGGCAAAACACACGGATAAAACACCCGAAGAGTGGGATGCCATTGTTGAACAGTGGCATGAGGACAGCTCTATCCATATCCCTCTAACCCAATATATGGGGCTGGATGACGCCAAATGAAAGAACGCCAGCAAACAAGAGATATGAGCTTTTTACCGAAAATACACACTTGCTTTCTCTCACTGCAGTTTATATAATTTTAATGTACCATTTGGGTATTATAGAAACGGATATGCGGGCTGTCGATGGTCCGGAGCCGGAAACGGCAAAATCTCTACTAAAAGTTCTGCCGTATATATGGATTCGTCCATATATGCAAGGAATGATAGGTATGAGACCCTTATAACTTTACAAGGGTATCGAGGATGAGTTGTTTAAGAATGTCATAGGATGTGTATGAGACCCTTATAACTTTACAAGGGTATCGAGGATACCAAGTATAGTAATCAAAAACCTTTAGTATGAGACTCTTATAACTTTACAAAGGTATCGAGGGGTTGCATCGCTATAGGGTATACTTGGGGTGCATGAGACCTATAATCACACACGAATATCGAGAGGATTCCGTTTCACAAAAAGCCTAAAGACATAAGGCCTCCCAATGGTACAACCGGAAAGGAGTTACATATATGCCAGAAAAATCAGCATTTGTCCTGACATTCCCACTGGAAACAGAACCATGGCAGGAAGATATTCTAAATAAGAGAATCAACATGTGCCACCGGATCTATAACCAGTGCGTAAAAAAATCAAAGTCCGCATATGCGGAAATGGCAAAGACAAAAGAATTCCGCGCAATTAAGCAGGAATTAAAGGAAATCCGCGAGGAAAAAGCAGATAAAAAGAAGAAAACTCCGAGGGAGAAGGAACTGTATACCCGCCTGAATGCCATATACAAGGAAAATGGATTTACAGAGTATGGTATGCAGGATCTGGCAAGAATCCAGTCAAGAGATGCCGGATATAAGAAGAATATTGACTCCGTAACAGCATCAAAGGTTGGAAAAAGGCTCTGGACAGCATGGAACCGGTTCCTGTTCGGGGACGGTCAGGAAGTACACTTTTCCCATTATTACGACTTCAATTCCGTAGAAGGTGCTTATAATAAGACTGGTATCCGGCTACTTAAGACAACGAGTGCCAACTGGAAAGGCGAGCGTTGGGCCATTGTATGGAATAAAATATCCATTCCGGTCGGAATAAGAGAAGATAATATGTACGAACAGGAGGCAATGAGAAATGAAATAGCCTATAATCGCATCATCCGCAAAGTTTCCAATGGCAAGGTGCGGTTCTATGTGCAGACCATATTCCATGGAATTCCGCCAAGAAAGCGCGACAAAAAGACCGGTGAGTTCGTGCACAATTTAGGTCACGGCAGAGTAGGACTTTATATCACCTTAACGAATATTACCGCGGTGACCGACGACGGAGTAAAGAAGTTCCCGTTGGCAGATGAGGTACAGCCTATCGAAGAAAAGATTGCAGAGCTCCAGCGCAAGATGGAAAGAAGCCGAAGAAGTACAAATCCGGATAACTACAATCCGGACGGAACCATAAAGAAGCAGGGCAACAAAAAGGTAACATGGGTGCGCTCTAATCATTATGAAGAGATGCGGCTAGAGCTGAAATCACTTCAGACCAAGCAGGCCAGGGTGAGAAAGCACTGCCATGAAAGACTTGCCAATGTGATACTCTCTCTGGGAGATGACTTTGTAATTAATCAGCAGAATTTCAAGGATTTTTCCAAAAGGAAAGAAGAGACCGAGATGAAGGAAGACGGTTCCTACATGAGTAAGAAGAGGTTTGGGAAGGTAATTGCAAATCGTGCTCCGGCGGAGTTCGTCCAAATCCTTGACCAAAAGCTCGGTTATCATGAACTGATTCTTCATAAAGTGAAGGTGGATGAGCTTGGAATTAACAAGTTGAACCACGAAACCGGAGAATTGGAAGAGCGAGATAATAAATGCCGGACGCTGGAAATCGGCGGACGCACGGTTGACAAACAGACATACATGGCATTTCTCCTTCAAAATTTGGCCTCTGATTATACCGTGGTCGATACAGAATTGTGCGCTGCAAAGTTTGATTCATTTGTAGCATAAAAATATAAAGCGGGCTGTCGATGGTCCGGAGCCGGAAACGGCAAAAACTCTACTGAAAGTTCTGCCGTATATATGGATTCGTCCATATATGCAAGGAATGATAGGTATGAGACCCTTATAAT
Organism: uncultured Lachnospiraceae bacterium; assembly: GCA_945868435.1. Classification (GTDB taxonomy): domain Bacteria; phylum Bacillota; class Clostridia; order Lachnospirales; family Lachnospiraceae; genus Roseburia. The sequence continues at coordinate 31,040 of CAMBLG010000005.1, read as the reverse complement.
TTTACAAGGGCATCGAGGATAAACAGACACCCATTTCAAAAATCAGGGTATGAGACCCTTATAATTTTACAAGGGCATCGAGGGAGTATTAGTGATTTTGTATTTGCATTAAGGTATGAGACCCTTATAATTTTACAAGGGCATCGAGGATGGGTTTGCCCCTATTATTCATATGAGCAATCAATATAAACATACAAAAAACAACTAAAAGCATCATTACAGACTTTAGAGGTGGAACAATGGGAAAAGAGGAACATTCCAGCCTGATCTCGCTTGGCGAGTGGGCTAGGCTAAATGGCATAACAGAAGCTACTGCAAGACAGAAAGCAAACAGGGGAACTATCCCGGCCTTCAAAGTCGGACGTAACTGGGTGATCGACAAAGACGTGAAGAATTCAGATCACCGGTTCGGCAACAAGAGTCGAAGATGGAACCGGGACAAAAACAAGGAATAAGGAACGCCTTTTTCCAAACGAAGGCGAGAAGATACAACCAAAGTTTCCGCTTTTTCTAATCCCCTGCAGCAGATTAATATAATGGTTGCCGGGTTACCAAGCCTTCTTGATAGACTTCAATAGGATATAATAATTGATGCAATAAATAAGGATTTAAAGAGGTGGTACAGATGAAAATATATATACCTAAAACCGCTGAGGTCAGAAATCGTGTGGTAGAAGAAGTTGATGGAACAGAAGAAGTTGATTATATATGTAATGCAAATGAATACAAATTATTAAGGGAACTATCGGAAGAAGAGTTTGATACGTTAGATATTCATTCTGTGGAACATGAAGTCGGTAATGTATTGGTATATGAAACAGGTGAATCCTTTATGCTTGACGGATTTGGATATTTTCGAGTTGATTTTAAACAGATAAACTGAAATTTAGAGGTGGAAATATGCCATCAGACAACTAACTACCAAGGAATAAACAGCTACTACTCAGTGAGTTTAAGGCAATATCTCACTTGGTGATTAAAACAAAAGGAAAGGATAACGATTATGTTAGACTTGATTGAAAAAGCAATCCGTGATTGCGGATATTTACATATAGAACAAGCTACATTTGGTTCGGATATTCTAGTAGGAATTGATTTTCCTTGTACATGTGGATTAAATAACGCTACAGATGTCACAGATGCGACGATTGTATATAAGGGAACAGAAATTAAAGACTCCATTGATGATATGTGTTGTATGGACGATTTATTTGCTATTAGTGTAGAAAATTTTCTTTTAGATTTTTCAAATAAGGAGCCTGCGTTTCTCTTTGCAAGAGGTAAAAGTCTGGAGCTTGCATTAAATAATCTAGCAAATCGTTTGGAGATGTGGTATCAAATGAACATCGAGCAACGTAAAGAACTTCTTCTCTCTTTTTCTGAGGCAAAACAAATGTTTTCTGTTGATATTGAAACAAATGGAATTGGTTAGATGTATTATGGACAATGAATAATAGTTGTATACAAATAAGGATTTAGCGAGGTGTTTATGGATAATAAAAAAATTGTCATAGGAGAAAGTAATTGCTATACAATCGGAAGAAACTACAACAAACATGCTTTTCTATCTGAAATGTTAAAAGGTAGAGAAGTGATTATTATGGATGATGAGGTAGGAGAAGAATACAAATCTCTTCAAGATGAAATTATTAAACCTACAAACTGAAATTTTTCTATATCCATAAAACTACCACCGAAGGAACACCCGAAAGGGTGTTTCTTCCTATATACGGTTATACAGAAAAGCGGAAATTTTGGTATATCTTCCCACGCAATGACAAACCAAATTTTCCGTTCTTTCTTAGATTCCTTTAAAAAACGGAAAAATTGGTTTGACCTATTCTTGCACCAAAGCACAGTATGTAACAGATGATACACACCATCCAAATTTTCCGCTTTTTCGCCGAAAACATAGAAAACTGCTGCACAGAGTATTGCGTTTGCCCTGACCGGCTTGACCGTAACGCCCTGTGAAGCCACCGATAGACAAGCCAAGAATGCACAGGCATTCTGCCGGTTTCCACGAACCGGCCCCCTTTATGTTCCATTCCGGATAAACTCCCCCATAAAAGAATATATGACCGCCAGTTTGGAAAGCATATGCATAGAACGAGATCTTGGGGCATACCATATAAATAAATAGAATAATTATAAGGGAATATATACAACAACATATATTCTATTCTTTTATTTAAGAACGGAAAGCCCTTGAAAATAGCGGGTTTACGATAAAAGAAACGGAATCTTTGGTATGCATAGACAGAAACAATGGTATACCGGAACAGAAATTCTGGTAGCAAAAAGCGGAAACTTTGGTTGGACAGGCCGCCAATACCATATCCATACAGGAAAGCGCATATGGTGGAAATGGAGTTATCAAGAGAAAAACGGAAGAATTGGTTTATCGAACGCGAAAAAGCGGAAACTTTGGTATGTCCATCACGACTTGAATGATCTATATACCAAAATTTCCGCTTTTTCTTCCTGAGGAACCGCCTGCCTGTATTGGAACAGAGCGGCAGCAGTGAATAAAGGAGATACAACCAAACATTCCGGTTATTATACAGGAAAAGCGGAGTAAACGGCATGAGCAGTCGCGACAATAAGCTGATAAAGAATCTTTCCCTTGCAAAATCAAATGAGATGATATCGGCAAATTATAAGTCAACCCAGCTGAAAAGCCAGATGTTAGCCACTACATTAACACGGATCGAGGTTAACGTAAACGATATAAACAACCCGCTGGAAGCAAAGCTGCACCCAGCAAATTGCGGAGCCTGATGAACAATCCAGTACATATCTGCATAAATCTTGTAGTGTTAGTGAAGGCTATACCCAGGCATACCATATAAATAAATAGAATAAATATAATAGAATATATACAACAACATATATTCTATTCTTTTATTTAAGAGCGCTGAACCCTTGAAAACAGCGGGGTTTCAATAAAAGAAACGGAAACTTTGGTCTGATCGGACAGAAGGAATGGTATTCCGGAACAGAAATTTTGGTAGCAAAAAGCGGAATCTTTGGTTGGACAGGCTTTTAGCGCCATGATCATAGCAGGAAGCGCATTTGACGGAAAAGGAACCATCAAGAGAAAAAGCGGAAGAATTGGTTTAGCGAACGGGAAAAACGGAAATTTTGGTATGAAACTCATCCAAGTCGTGATGGACATACCAAAGTTTCCGTTTTTTGTTCCTGGGGAACCACTGTCTGTATTGGGACAGAATGGCAGCAGTACAGGCTATGAATACAACCAAACATTCCGTTTTAAAACATAAAGAACGGAGTAAATGGTATGCCATGACAACCAATCATTCCGTTTTTGGTTGACAAGAGCGGAGCAAATGGTTTAAAATCAAGTCGATAACTGTAATCTACACGAGAAAAGCGGAGTAAATGGTATGAGTAGTCGCGATAATGAACCAATACAGAATCTTTCCCTTGCAAAATCAAATGAGATGATATCGGCAAAATACAAGTCAACTCTGTTGGAAAGCCAGGTCATGGCCATTGCATTGACACGGATTGAGGTGAATGCGAACGATATGAATTACCCGCTGGAAGCAAAGCTGTATCCGGGGGAATTAAGGAGTCTGGTGAGCGATCCGGTACATATCTACAGAGATCTTGCAGCGTTGGCAAAGTCCATTACCGGGCATACCATGTTCATAGAGGATGGAAAAGGAAATTTCCGGGCCATGGCCATGGTGCCGACTGCAGAATACCAGGATGGCGTCTTTACGATTAAGTTCAATAATGACTTAAGAGACCACATTCTGGGCATGAACGGGGATTTTACAACACTGGAGCTGTCTGTACTTACGGAGTTTACCAGAAATTCCTCATTCCGCATCTACGAGATCTTAAAGAAAGACCTTTATAAGAGCAAACCGGATGTTAATGGGGGACGGGTAGATGTGGAGTACCGGCTTTCGGAATTTCGATTTATGATCGGTCTTGCCAATAGTGACGACCAGGGCGTGAAAAACGAGATGGCCCGCATGGGGAAGAATATTGACTGGGATGTTCTCTACCAGAAGCTGGACAAGAAGGACCGCAAGTACGAGAAGTGGTATGATCTGGCAAAATATGTGATCCGTCCAGCACAGGAAGAGCTTGAAAAGAAGAGTAATATAAGGTTCGAGTTCGAAGGACAGAGAAATGGACATAAGATGGACAAGATTCTATTTCACCTGTATCCGAACGAGATCCAGAATGCCGAAGTAATCATTGAAAAGAAGAAGATCCTGGACGAGAATGAGAATAAACAGCTGAAGATGCCGCGGGATCTACCGGATTATGCCGGCCTTTACGATGCATACGTTGGTCACAACGGGCTGACCGCGGAAGACATTGACCTGTTATTGAACAAAGCAGAATATAAGAGAGATGTAGTTGAGAGCGCTATCCGGTTAGCGGACGAACAAGCCTACATTCGCAATTATATGGGATGGCTCATAAAATGCATTACAGAAGGCTATAAGGTCGTCGAGGTGGTAGAGGGGAGTGCCGGAAGGGCAACGGTGACTAGAGAGCTGCAGGCCCAGCTGGAGGAAGACCGGGCAGCAGGCGTCATCCAAAAGAGAGCGTGGGAGAAAATTCAGACACGCGAGAACTTTTTAGAATTTGTTCAGGTTGTGGAAGAGAAGGGCCTGTCCATGGAGTCCCTGGAAGCGATCTATCCACTGGAGGAGATTATACAGATGTACACGGACTGGGTAGTAGGCCGCGAGATTGAATTTTAATAATATAGAGAATGATAAACCATGGGCAGCAGTCGTATAAAGTGAACTGCTGCCCTTATTCCGTCAAGAGAAAAGGATAACTAAGGGCGCTATTATCCCTGGTTATCCTTTTTTACAAGCTCTCTAGGATCCACATTCAGCGCATCCGCAATCTTTATCCCTCTGGATAACGACGGCTCTTTATGCCGCGTCCCCCGGTACTCGTCAATGGTACGTTTTGGGATGCCGGTCATGTCGGATAACTCCTGCGATGTGATGCCTTTCTTCTTCATAATCTCATTCAACATATTCAACCTGCCTGTCCTGCACGAATGACTCAAAACCTACGTTATTCGAGCACATTCCTACGAAAGATATCCCCGGCCCATGTCATACATAGATCTGCTAAAACTGCTGCCCTTCACGTGCCAGGAAGCTCCGTCTGTCTTATTTCTCGTCTGCGTCACCAGAATCAAAGCCAACTGTATCATACTGTTTGAAGCAGGTCCAGTCCACTACCGGGTTTCCATCCGCATCCTCGTCGAATGCATCCTCGTACAGATCTTCCCTGGTCACCCTGGCAACAAAGACATGATTCTTCTTCTGTTCGAACTGTGTCAGGTGGCTCCACTTATACTTTGCCGCAAGATTCGCTTCATCCAGTGTATCCTTTACTTCAGTAAATGCATCACCCAGCCCGTCCCGCTGCTCTTCTATTACAAGATACTTCTCCTCCATAACATTCACCCGTGCGCCGCCCAGCGCACCCTTTCTATTTATTAAGACAACTATAACACAGAATCGGGAATACGTCTATAGACAGATTGTACAAACGGAATATACGTTTATAGACGTAATATTGTAAGAACTGTCAATGGACAGAATACGTCTATAGACGTATAATGATAATATAAGAACTGGTTATTAATCAAGTACGGAGAGGAGATGAATATATGTTTAAAGTATATTGCAGAAGCAAAGCCCACAAGCAATGGAATCCTTATTCTCGAGCATTTATCAATTTAGAAACTGCTAAGAAATGCAAAGCAAAATGCGAATCACGGATGTTATGTGATGTTCACGGAAATTTGATTGAATATAAGATTGTGAAAGAGAAGTAATAAGGGAGATATTCAATTACAGGAGGAAAGCAGTATGAAAAATATAAGAGTAGAGTGGTGCGAGAATTTTATAAAATCAGCATTTGCGAAAATTCCATTTGAAAACGGCGGTATCGAAGTCGGATGCTTCTGGGATATGGCAGAAAAATCAGGTCTTTGGGTTCGCGGAACAGACGGAACACCGATGAGCGAAGCTCTCGAAAAACTTACAAATGTTGAAGTGGTATCAGATGAAGAAGGAAATTTTTTATTTCATGTATTCAGACTAGCATAGCCGAAACGGTGGAGCTTCCACCGTCCGCAGGAACTGCCCCACCTGCGCCGAGGATGGAAGGGCGAACGAATGAAAGGATGGTTGATTTTATGAGAGAAATAAAGGAATTTACAATAAAAATGGAAAAGATTGATGAAGGTCAGTATTTTTGTGAAGGGCAGAGATTATCGTTTGATTTACCCTGGTCCATATATGTGGTCAACGGGGATTTATACGCTCCATATTATAGGGTTTATTTCGGAGACCGCTTAATGTCAATTGCAAGCACGGAAAGAAAATGCTACGAATTTATAAAAGGTGTGGCAAAAGAATTTGCACATATAGCAGAAATGTAGATTTTGAATAATCCGCACTGGAAGGATAAGGTGCGTCAGGTGCTTCAGACGTATCTACAATTTATAAATGTAAGGTTTGGCGCATGGAAAGCCGTTTAGAACATCCTATAGGGAGAAAGGGTAAAGGTATGGCGAACGAAAAAGCGTTTATTGAAACCAATATTTCCTGTATGACTGAATCTTGTAACATTACCGTGGTAAAGGTAATTGAACAATACCCGCAACTTAACGGGATTTCAAAGTATCTCTGCATTACGGATAAAGGGGAGTATCATGGAATGTCTTCCTTGTCAGACGCAAATGGGAAGCCATTATCTAAGTATGCGGATTTCGAGTCGTGGTATTTCGATGAGTGGTTCAGATGCTTATGGAAAGAGTCATTGTCAGCCCGTAAAGAATACAGATTTACAGAGAATGGACAGGAATACTGGTATCAAAGAACGGATTTTAAGAAACATTTTACTTGTATGGAAGGGTAAAAGGTAATGATTGCCACTACATACGGAAACAGGGATTATCTGGGTTAAGGAGGAAATAGATATGGAAATTATTATAAATTCAAAAACAAGAATCTGATGATGATAATGAATACCGTGCTGTTGGGTATCGTGAAGAGTTTAATGAGTGGATTAAGTATAAAGATTTGGGAATTGAGTGCAGATAAAAGCAAGAATCTACGACAGGAAGGAAGTAACAGATATGAGTAAACAATACAATGAACAAAACCCAGCCCCTAATAGTTGTGTGAATTGTGAATATGAAATGACTTGTGGGTATTCTCATTTAGCAAACTTAGGTTATAGAACGGAATTTTCCTATGGAGAGTGTTGCTTAGGAGAAAAATCCTATAATCAGGGAACATTCTTCAAAGAAAAGAAAAAATAGACACAAAATCAGGATTCACTCTGGAAATGGAGGTTTGTAAAATATGAAATCTTACACAGAAAGACGAAAAGTAATTTTAAATCCATGTAAGTATTGTGGCGAAACTGAGATTGATATTATATACAACAGAAGAGTTAACCATCAAGACCATTGTGTTGCACAATGTAAATGTGGTGCTTATGTGCAAAGATATTGCACGAACCCATTAATTGTGGAACAGCTTGAACCTAGCGTAATTAATGCATGGAATGATGGAAGAATTAGTGAACCGATAATACGAAATCGGCAAACTGTTTAGGGAAAGGAGGCTTTTCTATGTATCATATCAAGCAGGCTGAATGGGATAATATCCCGGAGGATTATAAGGGCACATGGCAGGACTATTATAATGAACACCCGGAGTGGATCGGGAGGAGGGTGGTTATGAGTGGATGTGTAATAAAAGATCCCAGTAAGAAGGGATATCTGATGGTTGAAGGAGTTCATTTTGCCATTGAGGAAGAAAGTACAACGGGAGCAGAAAGATAGACCAGGAGAGGAGAGAAAATACATGAAGAACAAAATAATACCGGATAACACAATCAAATGGACACGACCCGGCAGGATGGGATACGGAAAGCTCTTCTGCATCCATAATTACAAACGCATTGAAGGAACAAACCTGGCGGAATGTACGAAGTGTAAAAAGAGGGTTTTGAGCAATTGCCTGTATTAAGCGGAAGAAATTGAGCCGGATCCGAATCTGTTTCGGCCAGCTAAGACGAGTCGAAATGATTCATCAACTAGTTTTGGCCAGAACACAGATAACAGGCAAATGAAACGGGAGGTGGAGCATATGAAGACCCAATATATTGCAGAGGACGGAACACCATTTGATGCACAGCTGGACTGTATCTTATATGAACGTAAGAAAGCAGAACAGGAAAAGGAAAGACTCTTAAACGAAACAAGAACCCTTAGTAACACATTCCTTAGAAGTGTAGGGTTTGATGTGGAGAGTTATAAGACGCAGCTGCAGAAGAACCGGGCGCTAGGCAGATCCTGGATCATCTTTGACAAAAGCGGAACTGTAAAAGGGCTGAAAACATGCGGCGGCGGTCTTCTTGAAAGGGATGGCATCCGGTGCGATTTCCGATATGTTTCCGGAGACGACAGAAACGATCCGGAAATCATGGAAAACTGGTTGAGAGAACGTGGATTATACGGGCATGCATTGGGCAGCTTTGCAGACAGGAATCCGGGATTTTATCAGAAGGACATGCTCGGAATGCTTAAGATATTAGGCTGGGAGGTTCTAAACGGTGCTCTTGTCAATAATGCCTGGTAATAAGCCGCGGAGGCCGGATGAAAGGAAGGATGTATATGGGCGAATTATGGAATCGATATTACTCGGAATATATCCAGGCACATAAAACAGATGGAACGGACGTATACGAGCTGACGAACGGAGCAATCCATTACTGTATGCAGAAATTAGGGCTACATATGCCGGTAAAGGGGAAAGAATTATAAAACCCAGAACCGGCAAAGCGTAACCGCAGAGAAGCAGGAGAAAAAACTTGACTGCTGCACCAGGGAAAAGAGAAGAAGGATGCGTGTAAAAATGCGCAGAAGGTGAGAGATCTTCCATGAGAGCGATACAGAGAGAAGAAAGCCGGCATTGTAAGCCATGCGGATTGACCACGAAACACACAGTTTTCACCCGTGGATAAGCGGGCTGTCGGATAAAAATGAAGAAACAATGGTAGAGTACCAGATCGATGTTATTCCGGGTGGCGAAACCGTCACCTTTAAAACACGCAGACCACTGGCAGACACAAAAGGGGCGGGGAGCCACACAACTGCTGCCGGAAGAAAACAAGCGGTCGCAGAATACACCAATTATGCAACAACCGCAGAACCGTGCATTGCATGAAGGGGGAACCGGGCTGCCAGGAGAGTAAACGCCTCCGGAGCCGCAACCACAGTCTGCAGCAGTCGGGCAGAAAATGAACAGAAGAACAAACCAGTAGACGGGGCACCCATACTTTCACAAAGCATGGGTGTTTTCTATTGTCGGAAAGTACCGGAAAGCCGGTACACAAAAACACAAGGCACCCGTCTTGTATACTGTATACACCTCCATCCACCGGGCAGCAGTCGTTACGGCAGGATCAGAAACAGCACACGTCGCATGCGATACGCGCAAGAAACCAAAACATTCATTACAAGACACTGCTGCAAAAAACTGCAATCATGTGTTCCATGGGAAAGTCATGCACACGTATCCTCATACTGAAAAGAGCATAAGCAAAGAAATGGCAGAGAACAAGCCAGAGAAGGTTCCGGCCAAAAGCAGGCATGTGACGCGCCTGCAGGAACCCCACCGGACAAGGAACACAAGACTGCAGCTAATCCTGGAACATAACGGACGATCAGAATAAAACCGTGTTACGTACAGACAGAAAAGAACAATCAACTGCAAGGATCCCCGCAGGGAAAAGGAAGAGATAAAAGATAACAGATAATAGAGACAGAAAAAGATTATCAGGACACCCGGACACCCGATGTCGGAGCCGGAGAACAGAAAGAGAAAACCAATACATGATTGTATACTGTATACACGCCACGTCCCGCGGAACTTCTCATCTCAACGGGGAGCCTTGGCACCGGCAAGATCCGTGTTGGGTGTCTGATTCTTCCTGTCAGTTGCGGCAGGCGGGAAAGCGGGTTCTGGCAGTCCAAAAGCAAAAAGCGCATCAGCCGGATACTGCTGCACAGATAAGTGTAACCATATCAGGTAGATACGCTCTGAAAAGATATTTAAAGAAACAGGGGCAAAGGTCATGCCCCGGTATACTGACCATAAATCACTGCTGCCCGGACCGGAAAAGATAAGAGGAGAGCTGCCCAAACTCCCCGGTGGCCGGATCATAATACGACAGTCCCCTGGACTGCAGAAGATTGCTGTAGGTAATGAAATATACCTGAAGGGGAAGCACCATGCGTTCATCATCCGATACCGTATAATACGCAAAAGAAGAAAGGTCTTTCAGCGAAGCAGTATCGTCATCCGCCACAAGGCAGATCAGATATCCCTCCTCCCCGTCCCACTCCACGGATGCCAGGTAATGCTTTACCCTACAAAGCCCGCCATAGTCGTCTGACACATTCTCTATGTACAGATGCGTTCCGTCTTCCCAATAGTAATGATTCCGCAGGACGAAGCTTCCGGTACTGCTGCCCGAACGGAAACTTTCATAACGGCCGTACCGGGCAAAGTCCGTACCAAAGTAAAGGTTTGAGAGCGCTTTGATACAGTCTGCCATACCGGAAGAAGCAAAAGGAAAGAGAAACGGCAGGATATCCTTATGGGCCCTGTTATGAGAGACACAGACAGAGAACCCACGGAGAAACATTTCAGACAGATCAGAGACCTTATGAACGGCACCCCGCAGGGTTTCCTTGCGCAGCAGGTAACGCTTTCTGTGATAAGCGTCATAAAGCTTTTCTCGCTCCTCTTTTGATACCCGTTCCGATTCGCCCAGACTGTCGAAGACACTTCCGATTGTAAGTCCCGGGGAGCCATCTGACATCTCCCTTAAACAGGACAGGGTGTTCCGGTACTTCTGGTCAAGGCACGTCACATTACCCACAATCTGCTCATATACATCGGCGAGATCTGCCACAGGGGTATCTTTCCAGTCGTCATGGTAGAGCAGGTAGGCTACGATCGGAACACTGGATAAGGTGGCATAGCGGCTCGCGTTTCGGTTTTCCCTTTCCCGGTAGATGCCGGCTTCCCGCAGGTCGGTATTCGGTGTGAGAATGGAGAAGAGAACTGTTTCGAGAGCAGGAAACGGTGCACAGACCGCCACATTCTGCACGTAGTTCGCAAGCTTTGAAACTATGACATTACGCCTCTGGGTAGACATATCCTGCTCGACATACACATGGCACATATGCGGGGAGCCATCCATAAAGAGCGATACTGCAGGTGAAATGGACGAATAGGGAAAAGGGGCAGCAGTGCCACTCACGGAAGGATTTAAAATACCCTTACGGGAATCCAAAGGCGAGAGAGGTGCAAAAGCGGAGTCTGCAGGGGAGAGCTGTCTGTCCCGGGGAGCCATACTTTTGGAGCGATCCGCTTGGGGCGCCGGCATACTAGCCGGGTAGCCGAGCAGTGCATCACAGATCATAGCAATTTGCTTTCGCTTAAACCCGAACAGACCTCCGCGGAGACTTTCCGCAATGCTTACCCGTCCTCCGCCAAAATAGATCCCGCACTCCAGGCGATAGCTGAACGGAACGTTGGAGAAGGACGAGAGAAGATAAGTGCCGAGATCACGGATACCGAGAAAATGCCCAAGGGATACCACGTCAGTGAATTTCTTAAACCGCCTGTATATATACTCTATGCATTCGGGATCTACCGGGGAGCCACTTTCCCGTAGCATTTCAAGAAGTCCCTCTTTGCAGATATCCGCTCCCTTAGCTGTAAGAAAGAAAACAGTAATATATCCAGAAGGCTGAGAATAAACCGAAGAACGTAAAAGACCGGCGTTCTTGAGACGACTTAAAAACATCCGCTCGGCGGCCTCGTTAGAGAGCGGGGTTATCCCGGTAGAAAGCAACTGGGAAGTCGTGATGCCATAAAAGTACATACAGTATGCGAGAACCCGTAGCCGTTTCTTATTCCGGTGGGGGTACGTTTCCGCCCAAGCGGGATTACAGAACATATGATGCAGCAGTTGTTCGTAGGTAAGCTGGTACTTCTCGTAAAGAATAGACTCTTCTTCGGTCAGTTGGTTTGTATAGTCGTTGTATTTCATAGCATACCTCCGTAATAGTTGAAATCGAAATCTATCATGCGGAGATTATAGTCATAGCTCAGATAGAAATGTCAAGAAAACCGGCGCAATTTTCACGGGCAGTTGATACGTTAAGCAAAGAGGATAACCCACAGGGGTGGGGAGATTTAGTTTCGCTTGGTTAGCACACTTTTTCCGAGAAGCGAAAAACGAAAACAAGGTAGCATATATGCGCAAATCAAATAACAGAAACACCCGCAAGAAATGCACCTTTCTGCAACTAGTATATGTTCATACTAAAAACATAAAATTTCCGTTCCGTAAACAGAATCATACGTTATGTTATCATAACGCAAAATAACAAGGTTTCCAGTGGCACATCACATTTATTATATGTTCCTACAAAGAACGTAAAACAACCCTCCTATCCACGCCCCTCACCACAGAAAAGAGACAGAAACACACTTTGCCAAGTAATACAAATGTAATATTATGCAATATATTGAAATACAGGCGAAATGGCTTACAGAAATGTAAAAAAATGCTGCACACAAATATGCGTGCAGCAGAATCTTATGTATTTGGATTTGAATAGATATAACAAATAGTAGAAGACTTAAGCGGTTCCTTTTTACTTCTCAGATAGATCCTCTGGATACGTGCCATAAACAGGTCATAACATTTTTGAGCATCCGGTAATGCACCCTGATAAAACAAGTAAATACTGTCTTCGGAAAACTTCAGCACAAAAATCTTTTTCCTATGTACATACGGAAGGGAGTCAATAGTGAGCAGGCATTCCGATAAGAAAGAACCTGGACAAAGCTCCGAGAGGCACGCCTTGTCAAAGCCGATCATAAACAGAACACCTGGCACACAAATATCCGTATCCAAAGAATAGCGGAAAGAATACTTCCCATCCTCATTCACAAGAAGATTCGAGGAAAGCTCCGGGTTAATAACGGAAAGATAATCAATTCGAGCAAGCCGCCGATAGACCAGAAGCATCTGCTGTACTTGCTGAAGGACATCAGGATGATTCAATTTTTCCTTTACGCCAAGGTAATTCTGATGGTAATTCTTCATACCCTTTACCGTCTCCAGGGACACCATTTCAACACCGCCATCCTCACAGATCAGATCGAGCGGGATAATCGGACAACAGCTGGAACCATTTCTTATCAGAATTACGTACACAGCCAAGGAATGCGCGGTATAAACATCCAACTGTTCCGCCTCCAAAAGAGAAACCAACCCATCCGCACCATATACAGATGTATCATAGAAATAAAGAACATCATTGTGAGACACATAGACCAGAAGTCCGTATCTTCCAAAAAAGCAGGCCGGCTCCATTGAAACAAAATCAGATTGATAAACAGAGGTCGAAAAATCGTGTGAAACACTCTCGCTTACATACAGTACCACATCTCGGAAGGAATCATCCGAGATATCAATGCTGACGGATAATACTGGCGCAGAAACCTGCTTGACAGAAGAGGACAATGGCTGGTCAGCCTCCACAGCCTCACTACACGGTTGCTCATGTAACGTGTCAGGCTCTGACTCACTTTCAGGAGAAGAAGAATCCCATGGAGCACCAACTAATTCCTCATTCTCCTCAAAGGACCGTCCTGTAAAGCAAGACGCTGGTATGCTCTCTTCGTCAGGAGCTTCAATGTCACATCCATAATAGTCTCCATACATACCATCAAAATCATCACCCGATAACTCCGTTCCCGGTTCCAAATCTGCTGAACCAGGCAAAGATCCAGCCGGAGCACTACTGGACTCTTTTTCGTCTTCAGGAGAAGAAAGGGAATCCAGGAGAGAAACACTATCGCAATTAGACTCTCTGGAAGTTTTGCCAGAGCTGTCAGAGACAACCTCCTCGCCATGCATCACCACTGGAGGCTCATATACATAAAACTCTTTCAGCTCAGCCACCTTTATCTCAAACAGGTCATCTGTAATGGATGTCGGTTTGATACCATAAATCCGTTCTAGATGAAAAGAGACGAGTTTCATAAAATCCGTTTGAGACAGCGTTTGTCCGGAAAGTATGTTCGTCTGCGTACAGATAAAGTTTACAAAATCATTTAGAAATTCTTCTCTTGTCCGATTTCCATACCCGTTCTCCTGACAGATGAAATCATACAAAAAGGCGTACAGCGTAATGATAGGATAGCTCCCAACTGCGTAGTCTTTACATACCCGCACACATGAATAAAAGGCCAGGGACGAATTTAAAAACAGATTTCCGCAAAATGGAACCTTGGGATCCATAAATCGGTTTAACACAATCGCCTCATCTTGGATACGGCCATTCCGATACAAAGAAGAGAGCCGGCATAATACACATGCATTATCCTCTATTTGAAACGCTTTGTAACTCTTATTACTGCAGAGAGCATGACAGTCACTGCAGGCAGCAAGACGATCAAAGCGTTTTTGTAAAGTCGGAGTGATTTCCTCACCCTGGAACAAGTTGTATTGTTTTCCGTATAGAATATAGTAGGCTTTTTTCTTATCATCAGAATACCCAAGGGCCTTACACATGCGCGAATAGAAACCCTGCAGCTTCTCCACAGAAAGTTTATCAGCCAGGTAAAACAGACAGACATGCTGATCCATAGCTTCCACCTCCATAAGAACATTTACTTTTGTTCTATCTTAGGAATAAACCATACAAAATTGTCAAGAAAACTATGGAAAGAGAGGGAAAATGGCAAATGGGGCAACCGGGACAATAAGCGCAAAATAGAAATAAGGGCCGCCAAGCCCTTATTTCCTGCCCTTACGGGAATTATATGCTTTTATGAATACGAAAACACCACGATATGTGCTGCCCTCTACAGCAATCGATGCCTGAGAAGAAAAACACTTTTCCATATCACTCTTATACCGTAGTGGACATGTAACAAAAAACGGAAGGACAAATTTCCCGCCCTTTAGCAGCAGGACAAATTCAAACGACTCAGGAAGCCAAAAGACATGCACCAGTTGGCTGTACTTTATCCGGTACCGCTGTTCCCGCATACGACTGTTCGATTCACAGATATCACAGACAAAATCTTCCACAGAAACCTTCTCTTTAAATACATTTGAAATGACCAGGCTCTTATCCCCAAAAGTCACATGCGTATCACAAGGACAAGTCCTAAACCCCATTCGCCCATCCGAAATGCGTTTGCATACGACGAGAATCAGAAGAAATAGGAGCGATATGCCTGAAATCAGCATGTTGTATCCCCATATAAAACTGCCTATTACGTTAGCCGTTACCGTGGCAGCTATAGAAACAAAGACGAACTGTGATGATAAAACTGGTTTTCGATAATATAAACCCTGTAAGGAACCATATGTAAAATCAATACTATTTGTCATCAATTACCCTCCCTGTTTAATGCAGATTAATAGTAACAAAGAACACACACGGAAGCAAGAAAAATAGGAGCAACAGATAAAACCTAACCAAGCATATTTCTTCACTCGGCGTAAGCATGATGGTATAATATAATAGAAGCCAGAAAACAGAGGAGAAAGGAGATAAGTTATGTTAGGGTACACATACGAAGAAGAAAAAGAATACCTGGAAAATCGGATAAACACGGTTAAGAAAGAAATTGAAAACATAAAAGAGAAAGACTTCTTTCAAACAGCACGCCTGCACTACGGTAAAATGGATCAGTTCTATTCATATAGACGACTGCCAGTCAGTGAACTGAACACCGTCTACCACACAAAAAGAGAACGTCTGCTCGAGCAGATCACCTTAACATTTAATCCTCGCGTGATAAGAAGCGCCTTTGTGAGAATGGAAGTAAACGGAGAAAAGGAAAGTATTGAATACATGGCACTTTGTTGCACTGGTGTCAGGCGAGTGGATAGCACATACAGACTTTGTTTAAAAGATCCATACCGAGAGATTATAGGATACATAGCCGACATCCCGACTGAAATAATGGAACGCATTAAATCCGAAGAAAACCTCATTGGCCGAATAGTACAGGTTAAATTACCAATAAGCAAAGACCGTCTGGCCGCAGGTTGCTTTCCTGTTCTTGCAATGAAGCTTCTCCCATACTTTTTGCATGCAGAAGAAAAAGAGAGTCAAAGGTGGGAACTGGAGACGAGAGACTATGATATATTTGAGGATCTGATTGGCATAAACGGAATTGATCGATGCCGGCAGGCCTGCATTAACAAAATTATACAGCTGGAGAAAAGTGGAGGATTACGGGCGAGACCGGAGGAAGAGAGGGAAGCCATTGAAAACGGATTTATATTTATTCGATGCGAGTACGTTGCATACACCCTTATTTTCCAACAGGGATACATCGAACTTGCAACAGAGGAGAAGCCAAAACTTCATCCAGACGAAAGGACGCACTGGAACGATGATATATTTAAGATATACCGAGTGCCGGACCCCTACATGGAAGAGATTATTTTTTACCCATAGCCCTTCGTAGAATAATCTAGATATACTTAGCTCATGCCAAACAGAAATTCATCTAAGCGAAAGCCTTGACTTTTCTATAGCAGCTGCGCCTATAATAGCCGTAGCAAAGAGAGGTAAACTAATTAATGAAAACCCTACATGTAAGTTTCCCGATGAGCGGAAGAAGAGTAAGGACGCAAAAACACGAAGGCGAGCACAGTATGTCTGATATTACAAACAGACTTCAGATCACAGTACTGAACCACCCGGAAATCCCTTCCGTATCATTGCTATATAGAATCTGCAGAAATCTGATTCTGGTTGATCGAAAGCAGGAAAGTTATTATATAAAAGACATCTGGTACCGGCCTTGGAATATAGGACAAATATCCTTCATAGCAGGGAAGGTCATACAGGTAGAACAGTACCAGAAACATGTCGTACACATATTTTGTGAATATTACGGCGGAAACAACCCGGTAAAAGGATGTTTCATCGTGCCAGAGGAAGAGTACGAGATAAAAGAGGAACAAAGCGGAATAGGTTCCTGTGAATATATAGTCGGTACATGCATACGCAAAACGTACAAAACTTGTGCCGGCTATCAATACAACAAATACGCACATTCAGGAACAACAGAAAGTCCAGAATATAAGGAAAAAACAAAAATGATAGACTTTTGCTTTTTCCGACTAGATAGATGATAGCAATAAAACCACAGGGAGGAAGTTATGAATTACATTAAGGCATATGGGGAGAGTCTTACTGCAGAACAGTACATCAGATTGGAGGTTACATCAAGCAGAGGAGCATACAGTAAATGTTCTAAAGCAGAGCTTGTAGACGCATGTACCACGCACGGGATAATCGTTTCTCCAGAAGATACTAAGACAGCTCTATACGACAAGCTTATTACGAATAAGGTATACACTCCGAAAGATTTTTGTAAAATGTACAATATTGGAATCAAAGGAAATGCCTATATGAGTGAATTTAACCTTAGACCTGAAGACGTAATCGGCTTGGCAAAAGTCGGGTGCATACATACTGTCGGAACTACGCGTTCGCTGACAGCTGGAAAAACAAACAAAGAACTTCTGTTTGATGTTTATGAATTTGTAAATATGGAAGAACAGACTGTCAGAGAACTTTTGTCGAGAATAAGCCCCAAGAAAAGCAAAAAGTTATAGATCGATATATCGACACTCGAAAGCCAGTATGGACAAAATTATGTAACATCGTGTATAATAACTAAAAGAAACAATACATCCGGGAACGATCACATAGAACCTGGACAATCCTTATAAAGGAAAGCCCCTCAAGAAGAGGGGCTATTTCAGCAAACATTTTAATTTCGTTAAAGTCAAGTTTAGCGAAATTAAAATAAAAAGAAGAAGGAGACATATATGCCAGTAACAAATACCGAATCGTATGAATTTCAGGAACGCAAGAAATGCATTGAGAAAATGGATCATATCTTAACAGATCTTCCGGAATATTGTTCCAGATTTCTATACCATAAGCTGAACGGAGGAAAACGCATCCAGCCACGCACAGCGCTGGCTTATGCCGGCGACCTCAGCTTATTCTTTTATTATCTGTCCAATAACAGCCCAGCATGCAAAAACATTCCAGCCAATGAGATACCTGCAGAGATACTTGACAAGCTCCTGATCGACGATATAGAGGAATATTATCGGTGGCTCGCATGTTACACCAGGGAAGGAAAGGTATATACAAACGAGCCCAGCGCACAAAAACGGAAAATAGCCAGCCTCAGCGCATTATACCGGTATTTAATGAAAAAGCACTATGTAGACACGAATCCATGTGAACTCATGGAATTTGACCGTATCGAAGACAAGCCGATTATCGCATTAAGCGACAAAGAACAGGAACGGTTTTTAGATTCTATTGGAAAGCCGAACCGATCAGAAACCGGAGAAATAAGTGCCAGATCCGAGAAAATCAAAGAGAATATCACCCTGTTCCGGGATCTTGCAATTGCATATGTATTTCTCGGTACCGGCATGAGGGTATCCGAACTTGTAGCGATAAATATGGATGATATGAACCTCAAAGAGAGATACTTTATCATAACAAGAAAAGGCGGGAAACACCAGCAGATATACTTCGGGGACGACGTGGCAGAAATGTTAGAACTATATTTAAGTGAATCTAGGCCGAAAATGATTCCCTCAAAAGAAAGCGTAGATTACGGAGCCCTTTTCTTATCCCTTCACCATAAACGTATCAGTGTCCGTCAGGTTGAAAACATTATCAAAGATGCCGCAAAGGACGCACTTGGCGAAAAAGGAGCACAAAACATAAGCTGCCACAAATTAAGGAGCACATTCGGAACGCGTCTTCTTCGAGGCTCAAATTCAATTGCTCTAGTGGCGGAAGTCCTTGGCCATAAGGATATATCGACCACGAAAAGAAGATACAGTGCTGTACAAAACCTAGATCAGGCACCGCAATTTGTGACGGTAAAACCCGGAGTAAAGTAGCATGACTGCATATGTAAAAAAAATTTTTTCGAAATATGAGCGATAAAAAGTACTTTATTCACAACGATAACAAAGGAGACACTGCGTCATGGAAATAAAACCCAATACGATCCCCGTAGTTGCATCGTTTGACGGAAAAGGAAATCTGTTACCACTATATGTCCGAATCAACGGAGAATCATATAAAATCGAGAACTGCAGCCTAAAATGCGACAAACAACAAACACTGGTATATACCTGTCAGACTATAGACCATGGAATCATGAAGCAGTTTTTCCTATGCTACAGCAAAGAAAACTGCACGTGGACATGGACAGAGAAAATCCCGTATTTCTGTATGCAATGACCATAATAAGTACCAAATGAGCCGACAACCGCAGAAACAGGACAAACGAGGATAAAACTTTATTTTACGCATAAAACGGTCACATCGCTTGAATAGCGGCATGACCGTTTTTGATTACATATTGGTTATTTATTCAGACCTTAAGCTGATCCTGAATACGTGAAATACTATATTAGCGCGGCACATCACTTCTCTCTTACCCTTTGACGATACTGCTTTGCCTGCTCCCTTTGAGCCTGCGCCCTGCACAATGGACAACAATATAAGGAAGCATTTGTTGCCAGATACTCTGAACCACACCATTTACAACATTTTATGATATGAAACGAATTTCTTTTCTTTCTCTGATGCTCCCGTTCATACACCCTATGAACATATTCACTACAGGAGACAGAACAATACTTCTGACTATTTGATTTCTTCACAAAAGTTTTATTACAAACCGGACAACAAGCCATTTTCCACACCCCAATCAATAAATATAAATCAAATACCTGCGCATGAAGCCATCCTCATCTCGAACACGACCAAAGCATACGCCACACTCTCCGTCTGTATAAATATATTTGCCCTTTTTCGAATAGACCCCATCACCCAAAAGAACAGACTCCATGGAAGCTTTCTTTGCATCTTTATTTGCTACGCCAAGTGCATCGGACAGTGAAATCTTCTCTTCGTCTATAGCCTGGGTAAAGTAAAAATAGTTCTCCTTTGCAATACGGTAACCACCAAAATCTCCAGTTCCATTACAAACCCGATACCCTGCCATGTAAGCAGAGTGATTGAGAAGAAAAGCATCATCTTCAGATCCCCTTAAAAATAAATCAAAGGATCCATACATATCGTCCTCACACACGTCGCAATAATACCACAGATTCCCTACCTTAACCATATTCCACATATGGCCGGCACTTTTATCAGAGGTTATCCCATCAACACAGCGGCAGTCAATGTCAAACTGTTCTAAAAGTTTGGCAAAAATGATTGCATATTCGTCACACTTAGCATTGCCGCTACTCAGACACTCAGATAACGTCCGAGACTCCCCAAGAGAATAAGAAAAGTTTTCACATACCCATTGATAAATCCAAGCAATCTTTTCGAGTTTTGTATAGCCATCGATAGGGAACCCCCCTGCAACAGATGCCCAGTCAACATCATCAATCCCGCTGCGATACTGCTTTATTGTTGCACGGACATAATATAAATTCCCATCTGTAACAATCTGGTTTTGTACGTACAGATAATCACTCAGAAAATAAGAAGGAGCATCAACAGATGCCATAATGCCGGAAGAAGCAGCACATGCTTCTTCCGCAGAAGGATATGGGCCATAAATGGTTTCATATCCCAGGCGAGAATCAGCAAGAGCCGTCCTTAACTCCATTGAAACACTGGTATCCTCCGCCCTACATTCATACGGAAAACCCGCCCCTACAACCAGAACAAATAACACAATAATAAATACTCGGTACACCTTCATCATATAACCACCTCTCTGCCCTATAGGCCAAAAACCAATTCAAGCAATTTGCTATCCTATCCTTTTTATATCATGCGAAATTAGATATGACAATAAAAATGCAACGAAAAATCCGCCCCACAAAGAGGCGGATTTCCCATAAACAGGAGTAATTATGAAAGCAATGAAAACCTCGCTTACGATAGCTTCACTTTCTTCACAGTTGACCACTTACCATAGTAATATTTGCCACCAAGCTTTTTGTATGCCCTTACGCGAACATAATAAGTACCGGTGTATACGGTATGAACTTTCTTAGACAACTTTGTGGTACGAACATGGCCGCAGCTCTGAAAATTAGAATGCCGCGAATAGCAAATCTCATAACCGGTTGCACCAGAGACTTTCTTATACCCAATCGTGAAGTAATGCTTAGAATTGCGTTTTAGTTTGGAGATCGACGTTTTACCAACTGACTTAGAAACCCACTTTGCATAAAGTTTTGTAGCGCTCGTTATTTTTGTGTTAAAATCAAATTTTTTGCCGTCTGCAGTGTACCAGCCCTTAAAATAATATCCGGAAAGAGTAGGATTCTTAGGCTTAGTCACCTTGGAATCCTTAGCAACTTCGACAGTATATGTATCCCCACTTTTATTTACCGTCCGATTACGATAGTAGAAAGTAACTTTATATTTTGTGACAGCAACCGTGTCCTGAACCTTCTTTCCATTAAGAAGGGTATCTCCGTTTGCACTCAATAATTCTTTCTGCAACACGGTATATGTATTACTTCCTGATGGAACAGTTACAGACACACTTGTACCAGAATAAGCCTCCTTGGCTGACTCGACAGACGGAGAATTTACAACACTCTCCCCTTTAGCTCCTGAGCATCCGTAAAACGTATAGTCCATCTTTCGCACAGATAAAGGAAGCGCCGGAAGACTAAGAAGGTTCTTACAGCCATAAAACATATAAGATGCATCTGTGGTATTGTCTGGGATGCGATTTACAGCAGAAAGATCGCTGCAGCCAAAGAACATGTAGGATCCATCTCCGTCCTTAACCGTCACGTTGTTTCCCAGTGTAACACCTTTAATATTCGTATTTCCCGCGAAAGGCCCGCTAAAAGATGTCGATGTTCCAAGCACAGTTGTATATTCACGGTCGTTAATCGTATACTTATCTGCAACAACAACACTAGAATCTGTACCAGTGTACTTTAACAGCGTCACGGTCCCGTTCACCTGATCGACAGAAATGTCAAACCCCGGAACAACACCAGAGCTTCCATTTGTATCCGGATCATAGCTGCCTGTAACATAACAGTAAGCACTCATCTCAGGATATCCATAACCAAAACTGTTATCCTTTCCGTACCCACCCCCAATCAAAGCTTTCGATGCGTTTTTCTGGAGAATTGAGAGAACCGAAGCTGCCGAATAATTTGAATCATAGCTGTAAACATGTGCTGCAGCTGCAGACACAAATGCGGTAGCCTGGGATGTTCCGCTCATTAAACACGTACCATCTCCCAACTCAAGATATTCTGCAGTCCAGTTATTTTCTGCAGACGCCTTAGACATATTCATAGTGGCCGACTGGATGCCACGTACAAAACGCGCCGGCGCAGTAAAGTCAATACAAGTACCCGTCAAGGACTGAGAATAGGCACCCCAAACGCCATTTTTATCTGCAATGCCGGAAACTGCAACAGTCTTATCATAATTGGCCGGATACGAATCATCCGCAGTCATGGAAGGATAAGAGCTGCTTTTGTTCCCTGCAGATGTGATTACGAGAATCCCTTTTGCATACAGAGTGTCAATATAAGGGTTAATAAAGGACGTTACCTGATCCATCTGGGAAGAATCCATCGTGCAGATAGATAAAGAGAGATTAACCAGGTTGACCCCATCCGAATGCGATACAACATACTGAAGAGCAGATGCAAGTCTTGATGCCGTAAATGCGCCGGAAGAGTCCACTGCTTTAATCGGGACAATGGAAACATTGGATGGAGTATTATTTGCAATAATACTTGAGATAAATGTCCCATGGCCATAATCATCTGCAGTGTTTGTCCCACCGCTGAGGACATTGTACCCAGAACGTACACGGCCCGAAAAACGACTGCTGAAATTTGTGCCCGTATCGAGCCCAGAATCAATTACCGCAACTCCAACAGAATGAATTGTCGTTGAAGACTGGGCACCTACAATATTCGAACTCGATATAGATAAGCCCATAATTTCTGCACTAGTGGTTAAGGAAACCGTATGCGTGGAGTCGGTAACAGACGAACCATACTGCCCTATTACATCCCCAGAATAAGATACCGTACCTGCATCCACAGATGAGGCATCGAAGAGCTGATCCGGATAAACTGTGTATCCAGCCTCTAAGAACTTTTCATACGCTTCCTGCGCCTTAGCAGGGGAAGAATACTGAAGAAGAGATACACCCCCACTCTCACACCGCGATACGGCTCCATAATAATTTGAAAATCCGGTGCCGGTTACAAAAATACGTCCCGTCTCAAACTCACCGCTAGAGTCGGTTGAAGAATGTCCCAGAAGCGAGAAGACAGACTGACTATTTGCCTCGTCACAGGCCGTCATCTCCATAACAGAGACTTCCTTCGGCATCGAGTTTGTGGTTGCATATGCAGTATCAGAAGGAAATACAGATACACATACCGCAAGCGCCATCACAATGGCAATAATTCTTTTTTTCATTTGAAATAAACTCCTTTCATTCATTTTTCCCATAGTAGTCATAAACCCATAAGAAATGTCAAGGAAAAGTACGGAATAACTGAAAAACAGGATTTTGTCATGCGATTGAATAATATTTCGTTTTATATTTCTTGAAGAATGCAGCTAGTGCTTATATAATAATAAAAAATGAAATCCGGACGTACGACTCATATACAGGAGGGCATTTCAATGAAAGAGTTAACACTGACAAAAGAAGAAGAAAGAACCTTAAAAAAACATAAAATCAAAGAAGACAACGGAATTGCTACGGAAAAGGACGACATGGAGGCGACCTGTGCAGTATTGGAAGCTATTTTCAGACACGCGGAAGATGAAGATGTGAAAAAGGAACGGGAAACGACATTCATGAACTTATGGAAAGAGATTGGGGCAATGTTCCCGGAGGATAAGCCGCTTTCCGATGTACCATATTTTGCGATTGGACAGCTTGGCCCATTCTGTATCTCCCTGTTAGAGGAGATGGAGCATAATCTTACACTCGACACGCTTGAAAAGTTTGAAAAGGTCGAAGGACTTTTGGAACACTGCATTATTGAATATGTCGGCACAGATAAAGCAAAAGAAGATCCGATCGGCATCCCGCCAGCAAGAGCAGCTGAAGCAGAAACACCAGACAGTGTGATCTCACTTAAAAGAGAGATCCTTGGTCATTTACAGGACGCATACGAGAACAAAAACAAACAAAAGCTTGATGCTATTTTTCTTTTGTTAAATTTATCGGATTTTGGTATCGAGAAAATAAAGAAAGCCCTCCGTTAATAGGAAGGCTTTCTTTCATGCCGCAATCACACTTTCCCAGATTGCAATGAACTCGTTAACATCATAAAGCAGACTGTCATGCCCACTTCTAAAAACCTTCATGTTTTGTTCAAAATTCTGGTGACGCATGGTGGTGACATCCACCGCATCTCCCGATTCCAAACTTTCCATCCAGAGCTTTCCATAGATGTAAACCGATTCTGCCTGATAAGGTGATGCCTGTCGCATTTCTAATACTTTATTTACTACGATCATAACTTGCCCCTCCATAGGGCCTCGTACTCTTGGCTTATGCCTCCATACGCGCCCCAGACGGGACATATCGCAATCTTAGGTCTGCGACGAACCCAACAAGGAAAGTCCTCCGCAGAGGACTTTCGAAAACAACAGGGAACCATCCAAATTTGGACAATCCCCGTTATATGCATCAATCAGATGCATATTGGAACGCTCTTGCCATGCAAGAACGAACACATACCATGGTTTTAAATCACATGCGTCCACGTGATCCACAGGGATAACCAAAAAACCATAAGGCCTCCAAAGAGGTAAAAGAACAGGAAAATATCCTGTTTTATGCGGCGTTAATTAAAAACGATGCCCCAATCCGGGCAATTCCCGTGTCGTATCAAACGCCATGACACGTACAGGACACTCTTGTTTTACAAGAGCGGGGACCTCTGTTTTACAGAGGATAAAAGCTTCTACTTAACAATGCTCTTAGAAACACCGCTGTAGAAACCTTTAATCTTAGACGCCTGTTTCTTGGAAATTCCCGAAACCGACTTCAAAGATGCGCATCCATTAAATACCTGATTGGCATATAACAGATTGGTTCCTGAAAACTTTACAGTCTTCAGATTTTTGCAACCACTAAACGCCTGGTTCGCATTGACAACAAGCTCCGGACAAGTCACGGATGTCAGTTTTTTGCATCCCATGAATGCCCGACGTATGCTTGTAGTATCGCTCGGAAGATTCTTTACTGTCTTAAGGTTTGTGCAACCCAAAAACATTTTATAGCAAGAACCTTTGATAGTCCGAACACTCTTTCCAAATGTCACGCTTGTGATATCCGTGTTTCTGTAAAACAGCTTATTGGACACCAGTACCTGATATTTGCTGCCATTGACCTTTACAGTATTAGGAACGCTAACGTTTTTAGACGAACCAACATAGTAATTCAATGTGATCTGCTTTGCAGGTTTATTAAGAGTGTACGTCCAGTTTGACTTGACAGATGCCGGGACACCATCACTGTCTGCACTAGCATTAAGGGAAGGCGCATCAGTTGTGGTATCAGTACCTGCACTTACAACAGGAACATAAACCACGGATGATGAACTGTCCACTGTCCCCCAAGAACTGGAACCAGAATTGGAACTACTTCCTTTACCGTCGGTAGACGCAGAATCTGTACTGCCGGTATTATCCTGATTGAAATCCTCAGAAGGAACATTTGGAACTGGATCCGGTTCAACTGGAGTTGGAACAACGTCCACACTCGTATCCGTCGAATCAGCACTTCCGCTTGTCCCGCTTCCACCAGATGGTGTATTTCCACCAGATGAACTACTGTCACTTCCACTCGGCGTGAAGAAAGACTCCTCTGCCGTGTCACAGCTATAGCTAGCTGCAAATACTGGAGTAGCATTTACCAATACTACCAAAGCTGCAAGTGATGTTGCGATTGTTTTAACGACTACATTTCTCATAACGACCAACCTTTCTGTCCTCTTTGGGACCAATAACAAAATAAAATAATAACGACTACCCGATATTGCGAAGATTGTCCTCATCTTCAAACAACCCAATGCTACGCATGCATCTTTATGCAATCTTCACGATTTCACGAATATTTCACCATCAAAGACAGTTCATACTGGAAAGAGCGTGTGGTTATCATAAAGGAAGCAGGAATAACATCGAGAAATTCAAAAGAATAGGTATCCATCGAAATACCAGTTCCAGGCAATAAAAAAAGTTCACTGAATAACAGTGAACCATCATGCCAAATAGCTAAAACATTAAAACCGGAAGGTTTTAGAAAAATAAATATAAAAGCTATACTTATTATATACCACAATATCCGCCTATTTGCAAGCGCAAAATACGAGGAACCATGACTTGAAGGAGCACCATGAAGGAGAACAAACTGACCTGCATTCCCCCTGGAGAGAAAATATAAAAGAGTTATCTCCCGGCAATTTGCGCACCATGCATAAAGAAAGCAGGGTACATACATATACCCTGCTTCACACCATTAATGCGTTCCGTAAGACTGGTAATCCTGCTTCGCAGATCGATTCAGCCAGTACAGCTGAACATCACCATATCGAAAATGAAATGTATTTCCACTATAATCGGTTCTCGTAAGTATCTGGCCCTCCATCTGCCACATATTACAGAAGCCATACGGCACATTGCCCTGATTTGTGTAATTGAGCCTTGGAAGAGGTGTTTCTGTTACTTCTTCAAAGATATCTTCCCCCTCCATGGATCCCAGCCCGGTTTCCACACCGTCTGAGAATTTTTCAAATCCGGACTGGTAGGTTGTAATGTCGAAATTCACAAGAATGTATCCATTTTTCTTCCAGATATCCTCAGAAAAATCAATACCATAGTGTTCTCTTGCATACGTGTCAACATCAAATCCCTTGTCAACAGCATACACATCACTCGGAAGCGAATACTCGAAATACCATGTCTGCATACTTTTTGTAACCTTATCCGCATCCTCACTTGCCGGAATTACACCACCCGGCGCATAGTTTTTTCCGACATACGTTGACATACGAGACGGAACCGTGATTTCCCCATAGGTATAAACCGGATAAGAAGCAGAACGGATATCCTTCTCTGACAATCCGGATAAAGCCGCCTTATCCTGTATCTCTGCATCAGGAACGGATGTGTAAACATTTCCAAGCGTCATGCTCTTAACATTCTGCTTGTCAAGCTCACTGCCGACCTTTACCATTGTCCGATACTGACCGTTAATCGTCTCATTGTAATAAAGATCAACTTCCTGTACCACAGAGCCGTCATAACTTACATAATAGAAACGAGGCTTGATTTTGATATAATCAGTACCATGATAAATGTTTCCGATTGTTGTAAGCCTAAAGCGCGATGTATAACCGGTTTTCTGCACTCCCATATTGATAAAAACAGGATGACTGCCATTGATCAGCGGCAGAATATGGGCCCGCGCCTTCCGACTGCCATTTTGATCATTGATTCCGACAGCATACTTCGTTCCTAAAAGCGCGAGGGAATTTTCCTTTCGAAAAACCATTTCCCATGTCGGATAGTCAGAAATATCATACAACTCCAGCCCATACAGACGCCCGGACACCTCTGCATACCGCGTATCCTCTGCCACATAATTCTCTACAGAACTATTCATAATCGGCTGCGTATATCCTTTTTGCGTCTCCGTTAAGCAGTTAATGGCAATACAGCGAAAATCCATACCGACCGCATTCGTCTCATCTACCCATATCGGTAAATAAAACTGGGTATCATCATTTGTCAGCTCGATCCAGGTATTTGCATTATAAAATGTATACAAGCTGCCGGATACCATATAGACATCGAACGGGAAAGACACTTCTCTGGATTTGATAAACTTTTCATAGTCCCTGGTGCCGTATCCCTTTAAATCGCTATGATAACCATAAGTAGGAAGATGTACCGTGAAATACCGGTCAAGTACCAGGTAATAACAATCCGCACCCGGGGTAACGAGCTGTGTATACCCCCTTGCATCTGTAAGCGTCGGATAACAGATAGTCGGAGTCAGTATCGTGACATCGTTTACATCTGAGACAGGGATATCCGTATGGCTTTTCACATCCCCTGCATTGACATAATCTCCACTTGCAAGACTATACCGGACTTCTGCCTCTGTCTCATAGGTTCCATTCTCTTTCCAATACTCAATCTCCAGAAGGTGCTTATAAAGCACATCCTTTCCAACTGTATTTGGATTCGGAACCGAACCTGGAACCTGCGTATTTGTCTCACAATGAGCACCCGTCATAATATCGACACCATTCAGAGCCAGCGCATCATTACAAACGACATACTCTTTAACAACCCATCCATCCTCTGGCTCTTCCAATATCCCCCCAATAGCCTCATACCACACCCGCGGACGGCTATACGATCCTGATGGGTAAAGAGAAAGCTCACCATTACCCGGAAGGGAATAGTTACATACCGTAGCAGCTTCCAGTCCGTAAACAAGAAAATGATCAACAACCCAGTAGGAATACTCACGCGTTACAGGCACACTGTCGTGATCATGCAGATATTTCATTTCACCTGTATCCGGATCCTTATAGGTGTGTGTGCATGACACATACTGACGAAAGGTTTTCTCTCCACTTTCTTTGTGAAACTGATACTCATACAGGTATTCATCGGTAAATACATTGACATACTGACATTCTGAAGAAGGAATGCCGGAAACAGAATCATACTGCTCCGCGCCTCTCTCCTCTGACTGTATAATTGCTTTCGTCATGGATGGTTCCATGTGGGAGCCGGAGATTACATCTTCACTGATAACAGGAATATCTTTCTTTGGCTGCTTCTTGTAGAATACATTGATCACGGTACCGCCTTTTAAAACCTTAAAATCCTGTCGAATCTGCGGCAGATACTCTCTATATGCATCCGTCAGATTTCCGGAACTGTCTGTAAATTTCCCAGTATACTTCACATACGTTGTGCCGGATGCCTTATTGCGGACAACCCCGGTCATTTTTGCATCCACACGGGACACTTTGGAGCCGCACAGATAATACTTATCCAGATCACCAATCGTAAGAGCAGAACCTGTTGGAAGGACTTTACTTAGTTTGGTAGGAAGACTCTTCGAAGTAGTATTGATTTTCTTTTTCCCATAATAGTAAAGCCCGTCATACTCTACACTTCCATCTGCTTTCTTTGTTCCATTTCCGGAAAGACCAAGACCATTCCCTGCCACAATGGAGCCATAACTGGTCTCTGAGCTCTGCCACTGGTAATCCGTTGCAGCAGTATTTACGTTTTTGGTAAAATACCCGCCACTCTCCGTCTCTTCGATCCGCCCGTCCTTGGAATTGGTCACAGACGCAACCAAAACCCATTTTCCGGACTGAGACTGATAATAATTGATCGTCACAGGCGATTCTACCGGCGGATAAGTTACTTTGATGTCATAGCGAGCTTTCCAACCGTCATTACAGGATCTCGACCAGGCAATACCCTTCCAGGTTGAACCGTTTACAACGTGGTCATTCCTCGTATTCTTCATCTGCTCCAACGTATAACACCGCTCCGTCAAGGCTTTTCCGTTAGACGGTTTATACCCCTGCAGTACACCCTGCAGATACACATACCCGCCGCTAGCTTCCAGAGACTCCTGATCTACCCCGGCCTTCTCACACATTTCAATGAAATTTTCCCTGGGTATGGTAAACGTGGTTTCAACTGTGCCATTATCAAGAACACGATCTTTCTTCCAACTTGCAGGCATATCATCAAAAAACACACATTTTGAAGCCGTGGTACCTTCTACTCCATTCTGCCCGGTTGCCTTCTTCGACACATAGAATCCTATGGTCTTCCAGTGCGGCGTTTTGGATGAGGAAGCTTTTTTGGCAGTTAAAACAAAGGTGAGCTCCCCAGTCGTATCATCAACATCTGCAACAACGTCGTTAGACGCATGCACTTCATCCGGTGGATGAAACAGGATCATTGCCATCACGAGAAGAACGAACCCCGGAAGGAAACGCCACCTGTGCGGCCGCCAGATCGTGTTTCCCTTGCTCCGTAGAAACATAAATACATTTCCTCCTTTCATAGTTTCCCTATCATAGTCATAAACCCATAAGAAATGTCAAGAAAAAGAAGAAATATAGAAATGTGCAAAAACGCGGGCAAAATGGCATGCAAAAATGCAAAAACCGGCGCGACAGCACCGGTTTTAGATAATATCTAATTTGTCACAACATAATCATTCAAATAGTCAACACTTAAACCATAAATGTAAATTCGCTGATTATTAGGATTTCCTGATACCCTGACCTCAAGCTCATTACAGAATGTAACAGTTTTATGCGTTGGAAGATTCTTCATGGCTATATAATCTCCAAAAATCACTTCATTTTGTTTCAAGCTCTTGGCAGATGGAACACTGCCACTCTTGACCTTAAAGGTTGCATACACGCGGACATAATAGCTTCCGGTTCCCTGGTCTTTCCACAAGGTGGACGGATCCACAACGATTTTGGAACTCTCCACTACAATCTTCCGGGCTTTTGCTTTCTTTACATAATTGTTGATATCGGCTGTCATGCTCTCAGGATTCCGGTAGGTATTGGCAAGAGCTGTCTTCCAGGAGGAGGTAAAAGTCTTTTTATAATTTACATTCAATCGAAGCTCCAGGTTTTCTCTCACTTTGTCACAGATCAGGTCACGATCCTCTGCACACATACGATCCGTTACCTGAGCAGCAGTCTCATACAATCCATCTTCCCGCTGCTTTGTAAACCTCATGTTCTTTTCATAATAGGAATTCGGAAAACTTGCAAGGATGTACGGGTACTCC
>CAMBLG010000004.1 GCA_945868435.1 uncultured Lachnospiraceae bacterium | reverse complement strand
ATACAGCGTATGCCCTTGGGATGGATATGACGTATCTTGATTTTGATAAACTGCAGAAATCAGAAAAAATCAAGGAAATTATCAATAAAAATATGCTGATGGGATCACTCGGAGAGGGCTATAGCTTTTTGAATAAGATCTTACCAAATAGCTATAGAATCAATGATGTCCCTGCAGAATTATATGACGGAATGATTATTGTGAAAAATGCGACACCAACAGATATAAAGAATTAAGGAGAAAGATTATTGATAAATAGAAAAGCTATATTGCCTGTTCTGCTTCTGGTGGCTATTCTTCCTGTACTATCCAAAATGAAAAGTCATACGAAATCATAAAATTGTTAGGTCGTGGAAAAGGGGGATATTCTTATCTGGTTACGGATGGGACGACAGTATATAAATTGGCAGATGGCACTTATATGGATCGTATTGAAAAAGGAGGAAACACAATGAGACAAGAAAAAATGAACTCAACTGCAAGTTTGGTACTTATTGCTCTATCCTGTATACTTCATGTGGTCATATTCCGTGGGAAAGTAGATATGAATCATTCCGTAATATATAGAATTCTGTCTGCCTTGTTGGCAATCGTTATCGTACTGCCAATCCATGAATTGATACACTGGATCAGTATGCGTTTCTTTGGAAGGAAGGATGCCAGAATTGAAATAGCTCGTGATCCGCTGGGCTTGCCGTCGCTTAGAACAATTGCCGGTGGGAAAATTGAAAACTGGAAAAATAATATCATATTACTGGCACCATTCTTCCTTTTGACGGTTATCCCGGATGTTATTTTCCTGTACTCTGACAGAATTCCTTTCGTATTATTTATTGCAGCCGTGGGTAACTCAGCCGGTTGCTGTTTTGATCTTCTGGCGGTGCTACGAAGAAGATAGTAGCAATAATAAAAGCTGGAAGGAGAGGATAGTGATAATCGATTTTCACACGCAAGCTTTGGCCTTCAGCCCAAAGCTAGCAGGTATTTGAAAGGAACGGGAGGTTTAGATGAAACAAAAACCACAGTATTTATATCATGGCAGTCAGTATCAGATAGGTGTGATTAAGCCCATGCAGGCGCATGGAGTATGCGATGCGGAGTCACAACAGGCAATTTATGCCGCAGCAACCATGGAGGAGGTAATTCCCTTTGCATTGCCCTTTCGGCGGTATCCGGATTCACCGGAGGGAAAGCGTTCTTTTGAATCGAATGGGATAAATAGCTACTTAAGATATGGCTCAATTGATCCGAATGGAAAAGGATATATTTATGTTTTGCCATCGGAATCCTTTGAACTGATTGACGAGTGGGAATGGATCTCAAGGACAGAGGTAAAGCCTGTTGAGGTAATTGAGATTAAGGTGAAGGATTATCTTCATACCATTACCTTCTCAGAAGAGGCGGAAAGGATTCAGCAGAAACTGTACGGGAGAAGAAATAGAATGTTTGAGAGTGATTTTGCCAAAATTGAATATTTAGAGAGTGATAACGTAGTTCTTCATACATGGAAAAAGGAAGCACATTTTGACGATTACAGAAAGCCTGTTACAGCTTCTCTCGAAATGCTTCGTGAACATAAGGATAGTATTTTTGTTGTAGATGCCAGAAATGGTTTCGAGGATGTGAAAGAGGATGTTGAGTGGGGATTTTGCTATTTCTTACCGGAATTAAGGAAGAACGGCTGTAAAGTATGAGGATTTATTCTTCCGGAAGTATCCGATATTGAAGGCGAAATTGATTTGTGGACCAAGGAGATTCAGAAGTACTTTCAAGTAATAAGAGCGGAATCTTATCAGGAGGTATTAGAAATATGGAAAAAAGAGCACTAAAGGTTTTCTTGATATTGTGTATAGCCGGCAGCGCTGTCCTGGAGGCGTTCTATATTATTTTGGCACGAGTGACCGGAGTTACATATGATGTCCTGATTCTATTGCTCATGTGGGGGCCGGGAATTACAGGAATCATCTGTACCGGAAAATACTTTCCCAAACAGAACTATCTCGGAATCCGCATAAAAGGCGGGCAATACATATTCTATGTGAAATGCGGATTTCAGACAAGCGGAAACGAAAGAGAAATAGAGATTGCAGGGAGCAAAGTGTTGAAGGTTGAGTATATATGTGCTGAATGATGAAAGGAAGAAAAATGAGTACAGAGAATGAAAAGAAAATGATTACTGTTATCTCAAAACAGAGCGTATATAAACATACCAAAACAAGGAGAAATCACGTATATATCGTAAAGCCCTTGCAGTGGAGGAACCGGACAAAGATCGACGCTATGAAAGTAGGGCTAAATGGAAGGCTGAGATTGTAAAAGCAGCAAGAGAAAATGTTGATATGACAGCATATTGTGGATTTTCATGTAATCATTGCTTTCTTGGCGAATGGTGTGGAGGATGCCGTTCTGTATTTAGCTGCTGCTCATACGGAACGCTTTATGATAAGGGTAAATGTCCAAATATAGATTGTTGTGAAAAGAAGGGGCTTGATGGTTGCTATGAGTGTGAGGATTTAAAAGAGTGTACGAAGGGATTCTATCAACCAGACAATGACGGGGCAAGTGCCTGCAAGGCTCAGGCAATGTTTATTCACAAATATGGAAAAGAAAAATTCTTCTATGTTCATGATAAGCTGCATGAAGTTCATGATTTCAAAAAAACGCAGGAAATACTAGGAACAGATGCAGAGGAAGGATTAAAGATATTGGAAAGATATCTGTAAATTCTGCAACTTCCCATTAATTTCATAGCAGAAATAGCTGACATGGGAATTATCTTGGATGATGTCTAAGGTAAAGCTCAGATAGAGGAGGGGATTTATTCGTATTTAAGGGTGCAACCGTTGGAGTGTACGTGAATGGTATCAAATTGGTGGTTACGATAAAATTATACATTTAAAATACAATGTAAACCTAAACGTTGACAAGAAATGCTTTTCTTCATATAATATGATTTAAGAAATGAGTATATACTATAGGCAAATATTTCATATGGGAGGTGTTCAAATGGCTACAGTACCTACGCAGGTAAGAATTGATGAAAATTTAAAAAAGCAGGCTACAGAGCTTTTTTCACAGTTAGGAATGGATATGTCCAGCGCAATGAATATATTCCTCAGACAGTGTGTTATGAGAGGAGGTCTTCCATTTGATGTAGTAGTTCCACAATACAAACCAGAGGTTATTGAGGCTATGGAAGAAGCGAAAAGAATCAGCAAGGATCCTAATACTAAGAGATACAGTAGTTTTTCGGATGCCATGGAGGACCTTGATTGATGCAGTATGAATTGATACTTACTGGCAAATTTAAGAAAAGTTTGAAATTAGGCAGGAAGAGAGGCCTTGATATAACTCTTCTGGAGAATATTGTCTCTATGCTTCAGAATAATATTCCATTAGCAGAAAAGTATAGAGACCATGAATTAAAAGGAAAATATTTGGGATTTAGAGAGTGCCACATTCAGCCCGATTGGCTACTAATATATTTAAAAGAAGATGGTATTTTGACATTGACCTTGGTCGATACAGGAACACATGCAGATTTATTCAACATGTGATAACGCAATACTGATAACAATTTGATAACATTAGCTCATACAGCACATGTGACTGGCGCAGCTGAAACTAAATGGAGTCAAATCATAACAGAACGCCCTAACAAAAATGTTTAAGACAAGGATTAAGTTAGGGAGTTTGAATAGCGGAAATGTTCAGGGGCAAAGTCATTTATCCTGAAAAGGGCAAAGTGGACTATCCCCCAAAACAGAATATGAAGATGAATAAGGCCTTGTTTGGAACCATTTTTGGGACTCCAAAAAGGTCTTTTTTCATCTTCATAGTATAGGAGATGAACCTTGTAAATACGGGCATTAGAGAGTATTTAGTATCAATGGTTATCTTCTTAATTCCCAGATTTATGAGAGTATATTCATTTTTGGGAAGCTGTTTTTGGGAGGATAATTTACTTTGCCTTTTTTGATGGAAAAAACGATAATCCTGTTTGCCTCTGGACAAAAAGTGTTCTTTGAAAAACCTTCCTCAAAAGAGCCAGTCCGTTGCTGCATATACATACTTCTTCCGACAAAAATGTTGCTGAGTTTGTAACGAAGCAGAGAAACAGGTGAAACACCTTTTTCTTTCATCCCATTACATCTGGCAAGAAGCTTGCCAACATGATGTTTGGAAAAAAATCTCTGAACACAGTCAATTAAGTCGTTCTCATCGAAATGGTTTTGTGGTATACTGGACATGGCATAAATCTCCTTTGTAAAAATGGTTTCTAGTCAATTCCATTATACCAAACGGAACAGGTTTATGCCTTTTTTATTGGCTGAAATATTGAATTTTCAAGGTTCAACACACCGTATCGGTGTGGGAAGTTTTAGTAAGAATAGATTCAAGAAGACTCAAATTAAGGTTGCGATCAAAGTAAATGAAGAAATGCTTTGCAATTGAGTAAAATTGAAAATATTATTGAAATATGTTACAAAAGGGACTAAAATGTATATGACGAAAGTACCAATATACGGAGGCGAGAAAAATGATTTTGGGTGGACATAAAAACAAAATTAATAACATGCTGTCAAGTCTGGCAAAGCTTGAGGACATGCAGTATGAACCACAGAATAAAGAGATAAATGATATTCATAAAAGACTCGTAGAAGGAAGAAAAGAATTTGAACAAGTTGCAACTAATACACTTGACTCAGTAATACAGATGAGTGTAATCGATGCCACAGTCAAGATGAATATTGACAAAATTGCAACAATTAATGAATCATTATCAAATGAAGTGGAGGATATTAGTGAATCTGCTGCATCTACTTCAGCAATTGCATCAGAGATGTCAAAAGCACATGAGAATCTGACTTCGACAATTATTGAGGTATCGGAGGAGGTTACTCAGGTTGTAGGAGAAATAGACAATTGCGAACAAAAGCTTAATGATATAAATGAGATATCGGGTTCAGCTATTAAGGCATCAAGAGAAGTAAAAGCAGAGATTGACAATCTACAGGAAGTTGTAGCACATATGAATGAAGTCATTGATGGAATAAATGCAATTTCTAACCAGACGAATCTTCTTGCACTCAATGCTTCAATAGAAGCTGCGCGTGCAGGGGAAGTTGGAAAAGGATTTGCTGTAGTAGCGGAAGAAATCAGACAACTTGCAGACCAGACAAAAAGCCTTACGGCAAACATGGGTGATTTCCTTCAGAGTATAGCTGATGCATCGAGAAAGAGTTCTGTCAGTGTGGATGTGAATGTAGAAGAGATGAATAATATCAACGAACGAATTCAGGATGTATACAAGATAACTGCAGATAACAAAAAGAGCATGGATACCATTACAGATTCCATTTCATCGCTTGCCGCTGTCAGCGAAGAAATCAGCAGTTCAATGAATGAGCTTGATAATCAGATGGAAAATGTGGATGAGAAGTGCAATATGTTAAAAGAAAATATTTCGCTTCTTGAAGTATCTAGTCAGGCAATTAATGACATAGTTGAACCAGCAGTAAAGGTTGAAGAGCATCTCGACCAGTCAATGTCAGTGATCAGTGAAATGGGACTTGATGCGTTCTATATGCTTGATAATCAGATTGTAGTTAACTACTTAGAACGGGCAGCTGGTGAGCATGTAAAATGGGCTGAGAAATT
The DNA here is from genome assembly GCA_945868435.1 of uncultured Lachnospiraceae bacterium. Taxonomy (GTDB): domain Bacteria; phylum Bacillota; class Clostridia; order Lachnospirales; family Lachnospiraceae; genus Roseburia. Next base: position 205,750 of record CAMBLG010000004.1, on the reverse strand, counting down.
CCGTACAATAGTAGAGACAGGACAGATGCTGGTACTACAGACTGATTTTAAAAAATGTACACTTGGTCATTTGCATTATTCATTCAGACCAACTCATGCTGAAGTAAAAAGAATGTGGGAAGAAATTGAAGCTTATCATGAGAAATTTCATGGATATGGAGCAAAGCTTATGCAGCTTGCCAAGACAGGAAGGCTTGATGAGGGGGCTGTGATGATAAGTGAAGTGGATAAATGTAATGAGCAGATTCAAAAGAAAGAAAAAGATCTTGTTGCGTTAATACAAAGTCTATCAAATCAGGGAATAAGAATCTTTGAATAAAGAGTAAAACGCTCCGCGGGGATGCGACCCGTGTGGAGTAGAAGATGCACTTGCGTGCCCACACGGGCGCACAAAGAGTCACAAAGTGACTCTTTGTTACTTTATAGGAAAGTCCTAGCTTCGGGATTGCTAGATATGAAAAGTGCCCGCAAGTTGGCGGGCACGACAAGTAAACGATAGGTTTTAGAAGATATAGAAGCCTTCAGCTCCAGGGAAGTCTTCATCAAACTCATCGTCTTCATTTAAGAAGTAATCCATATCAAGCAAATCATCCTCACTCATGTGACGGATGTCATCAGCAGTCATTGATTAAGAAGTTCAATTTGATAGGTAAATAGGAAAATCACATGGATTTTAATTTGAAAAATCTGTGTGATTTTTTGGTTGATTTAAAAACAATGATGTTTTCACTTTTCATCGGAAATGTATTCCTTTCTTTACTATTGAATAAGATAAGTGTAGAATAAATAAAAAGGCTGTCAGGGAGTATCTGCAAGGAGGGAATATCTTAGTTGGTGTTACATCAGTATATCACCCGGAAAGCTTTGTGATACATTTTATAAAAATAGAAAAGGATTCAGACATGAAAAGGGGATTTGACAACGATAAATATTTGAAAATGCAATCGGAGTGTATTCGAGAGAGAATCCGGCAATTTGACAACAAGCTTTATCTGGAATTCGGTGGAAAGCTGTTTGACGATTATCATGCGTCCAGAGTACTTCCGGGATTTCAGCCGGACTCAAAGCTGCATATGCTTTTGGAACTGAAGGAACAGGCGGAAATCGTGATTGTAATCAGTGCGGAAGACATTGAAGGCAATAAGATCCGCGGAGATTTCGGCATCACCTATGATATGGACGTACTGCGATTGATTGACGCATTTCGTGGTGTCGGTCTGTATGTGGGAAGTGTGTGCATTACGAAATATGCGGGACAGCCTGCGGCAGACCAGTTTTGTACACGTTTGAATGATCTCGGAATCAAAACATACCATCATTACAAAATACCGGGATATCCCAGCGATATCCAGAGGATCGTCAGTGATGACGGATACGGAAAAAATGATTATATTGAGACAACCAGACCGCTGGTTGTGATCACAGCTCCAGGACCGGGAAGTGGAAAGATGGCGACCTGTCTGTCACAGTTATTTCATGAGCACAAGCGCGGTATTAAAGCCGGTTATGCCAAGTTCGAGACATTCCCAATCTGGAATGTTCCGCTCAAGCATCCGATCAACATTGCGTATGAGGCTGCTACGGCGGACCTAAACGATGTGAATATGATCGACCCGTTCCATTTGGAGGCATACGGAGAGACAACCGTCAATTATAATCGGGATGTAGAGATTTTTCCGGTTCTGCACGCGATTTTTGAGCAGATACAGGGCGAGAGCCCTTACAAGTCACCGACTGACATGGGTGTAAATATGGCAGGAAACTGCATTATAGACGATGAAGTGTGCCGCAAGGCATCCTGCCGGGAGATTATCTGCCGATATTATAAGGCACTGTGTGACTGTAAGCGAGGTATAGGCAGCAAGGAAACCGTGTACAAGCTGGAGCTTCTGATGAAGCAGGCAGGACTGTCACTGGAGGACTGTGAAGTGGTGGCAGCGGCGCTGGAGCGTGAAAAAGAGACCGGTCATCCGGCAGTAGCCATCGAGTTGGAGGATGGCAGGATTGTAACAGGAAAGACGACAGACCTGCTTGGAGCATCTGCGGCGGTGCTTTTGAATACGTTGAAAGTGCTTGGAGGCATCGATCACGAGATCCATCTGGTATCCCCGAAAGCGATCGAACCGATTCAGAGACTCAAAACAGATTATCTCGGCAACCAGAATCCGCGACTTCATACGGATGAGATTTTGATCGCACTGTCGACTTCAGCCGCATCCGATAAAAACGCGGAGCTTGCACTGGCGCAGATGAAAAAGCTGCAGGGCTTACGTGCACATTCTTCCGTATTGCTGTCCTCAGTGGATGAGAAAATCTTCAAGCGTCTGGGCATTCAGCTGACCAGCGAGGCGAAGTATGAGTCGGAGCATAAAATCTATCATAAGTAGGAAACAGAAGGAAAAGAGGTTTAATTGCTTACAATCTATTGTGCGCTTTTTGCGGAAGCGCAGGAAATCATCCGGATATTTCAACTGAAAAAAGAAAACGAAAAACACCATTTTGAGGTGTTTTCGGATTTGGAAAAAGGGATTCGTGTGGTGATCACCGGTGTTGGTGCGATTGCCGCGGCGACTGCCGTGGCTGAGATTTCCACCTGTTATCCGCCGGAGAGCGCGGATCTGATTTGCAACTTTGGCAGCTGTGGGGCAGCGGAAGAGACCCCGGTGGGCACCGTATATTTGTGCAATAAGCTGACGGAGGAAATCAGTGGCAGGACCTTTTATCCGGATATCTGTTACCGGCATCCCTTCACGGAGGCTGAGCTGGTAAGTTGTGCTCAGATTCGGGCGCCGGGGGGAATGGAATCGGATCGGAAAGAGGAGGGACAACGTCTGTATGATATGGAGGCGGCTGCAATCTATCAGGCCGCCAATTATTATTACGGACCGCATCAGATGAGCTTCTTAAAAATGGTGTCGGACCATGGCGTGGATGCGAAACAGACGGGCGATATGAGAGCGTATATGACAGCGTTGATGCAGAACGTGGCAGCTGAGACATGCCCGTATTTTGAGATGTTATGTGAGATTAGCCATGCACAGGAAAATGCGCATGGCAGGCAGGCGCTTTTTCGCAGGAAAGCGGAAGAGAAGGCTGCGCAGCTTGGGGAAGAGCTTCACTGTTCCGCTGTCATGCGCGGGGAATTGCGGCAGCTCCTGTTTTACTGGAAGCTGACAGCGACGGAGTACGAGGCTGTGTTGGAGGACTACCGCAGACAGGGGCGTTTGCCGGCGAAGGACAAGCGGGAAGGAAAGAGAATTCTGGATGAACTCAAGGCAAGATTATGAAAATCTACCATTTACCCATATTTACGTGGAAAAACGTGTGCAAACCCATCCGAGGACGCGGGAGATTCTGACGCATTTTCCGAATGCACAGATTGTGGCAATCGACCACTACAAGGATGTATTCAATCGTCGCGGTCAGGACGCGCCGCTCCAGCATCGGTTCCAGAGCCTGATCTTAGCCAGAAAAGAAGATCATTTCTTCTATGAGGGAGCGCCGGTCTGTCAGGACTTTGGTAATACGAACTTTTATTACTGTTCTACAATGATGAACTGCCTGTTTGACTGCAGTTATTGCTATTTAAAGGGCATGTACCCTTCCGGGCACATGGTGATCTTTGTGAATCTGGAGGATTATTTTTCTGAGCTGGATGCGTTTCTTGCGCATAAATCCATGTATCTGTGCGTTTCCTACGATGCGGACTTGTTGGCAATGGAGCCGTTAGTGGGTTATGCAAAGCTGTGGTCGGATTATGCAACGTTGCATGAGAATCTGAAGCTGGAGATCCGCACAAAAAGTGCAAGGCTTGCAATGTGGGAGGAACTTCCGTGTCTGTCGAATGTGATCTATGCATTCACGCTTTCTCCCCAGAAAATGATCGATGCCTGCGAGCGTGGAACCCCATCTGCAAAAGCCAGGATTGCATGCGCGCTTGCGGGACTGGAAAAGAAGTTCCCGGTTCGGCTATGTTTTGATCCGATGTTATACTTACCGACATGGCGAGAGGATTATGGAGAATTGTTGTCAGAGCTTGATGCGGCATTTGCCGGACATGACCTGACGATGCAGCAGCTTACGGATGTCAGCGTGGGAACCTTCCGCATATCGCAGGATTACATGAAAAAACTGCGGCGTGCCCTTCCCACGGCATCGGCGGTGCAGTTTCCATATGTGAATGTTGGTGGCGTCTATCAGTATCCGCCGCGGCTCTTAAAGGAGATGGAGGAGTATCTCATCGAGGAGCTGGCCAAGAGAATCGACAAGGAGAAAATCTATCATGAATAAAGCAGCGATTGTGACGGGGGCAAGCTCGGGAATCGGTCTTGCCATCAGCCGGGTATTGTGTGAGTTAAACTATGATGTTTACGGATTCGGGCGTGATTTTGAGAGGGAAGAAACGGCGCAGTTTGTCCAAAGCACAAAAACATTTCACCCTGTAATCGGGGACTTGCTGGAAACGCAGAAGGTGTGTGATAAAGTAAAACAGATTACCGGGGAGGCGCGGGTGGAAGTGCTGGTCAATGCGGCGGGCGTCGGCTATTACGGACTTCATGAGCAGCTGAGTGTGAAGCAGATTCAGACTTTGGTGCGCACTAACCTGGAACTGCCCCTTATCCTTACGAATCGTCTGCTTCGCGAGTTAAAAGAAAATAGCGGGTATATCATTAACATTTCTTCGATCACTGCAAAACACAGCAGTCCCCATGGCTGTGCCTATGCAGCGACCAAAGCGGGGATTACAGGCTTCGGAGAGAGTCTTTTTGACGAGGCCCGCAAATATGGTGTGAAGGTGACAACGATTCATCCGGATATGACACAGACGGACCTGTATCGGGATGCGGATTTTACCTGCGCGGAGGAAGAAGGAAGTTTTTTGGAACCATCCGAGGTGGCGGAGGCTGTCCGCTATGTGCTTGGTCAGCGTGAAGGGCTTGTCGTGCCGGATATCACGCTTCGCCCGCAGCTGCACCGCATTGCCCGGAAATAAGAAAAAGCATGTATTCAGGAGGAGAATGTATGAAAAAGAAGGATCCGATTTTGAAAACGAAGCGTCTGCTGCTTCGGCCCATGTCGAACGAAGAAATCCAAAAGATGATTGAGACCGCTTTGGATGAGGAAATAAAAAAGGAATATCAGGAGATGCTGTCGGGCTGTGAAGCGGACCCGGAAAACAGGATCTGGTATGCACCGTGGAAGATGACTCTGAAAAACGAGGATACATATATCGGGGACCTCGGATTTAAGGGCCCGCCGGTGGAGAAAACGGTTGAAATCGGGTATGGCGTTGGAAAGGAGTATGGGGGAAACGGCTACACAACAGAGGCGGCAGAAGCCATGATTCAGTGGGCATATGGAAACGGAGTCTGGTTTGTTGAGGCAGAGACAGATGCGGACAATAAAGCGTCGCAGAAGATTCTTGAGAAGCTTGGCTTTGAACCGGACGGAGAGGGTGAGGAAGGCCCAAGGTTCGTGAAAGAAGCGGAACAGGCCAGGAAAAACAGAGCGAAAAGAGCGGTATAGGGAAAGGTTCCTATACCGCATCCTGCGGAATCCAGATTCCGTTTTCACCCAACGGTTGAATCATTTTCACCTGCCATACTACGTCATTTTCCAGAAATGTGATATTCACGAGGACTTCGTTTTCGCTTGCGGTTTCATCAGAAGCTATTTCAAGTTTTACCTTACCATCGTTATCCGAAAGATTCAGTAAATACTGTGCAGCTTTAACCGGATCCAATAACGGGTCGTTTTCATAACTGTAATTTACAGAACGTTCATTGAGAATTTCCCCCATTCCATTTATATAATAATCCATCATGGTTCCGTTGATTCCCTGCGGGTATGCAGAAACAAATTCTCCTCCGGAAGAAATCGCATCATACATAGTTAATGCTTCTTGAGTTATCCGAAATTGATCATTTTCAAAGGTATAATGAATGGTCTCTTTCCATACGGTAACATGCGGATCTGATACCATTGCATAATACAAAATATCTGCTGTCTGTACCTGCGTATCTACATGAGTAATCAGATAACTGTTATTTTCGGAAGAATCAGCCTCCGACCAGAGATTATCTTTCCAAGGCCACGGGCTTGACATGCCGAAATCGCGTCCTACTAAAAGCTGTTGCTTTTCAAGATCGTCTTGCGCTTCTGTGGTAGCGAGTTTCAGAATCGTATTTACATCCCGTTCAGTAAAAGCCTGTGCCCACTGATTGATGGCCCGTTCTGTTTCCTCATCGATAGGTGTTATTCCATTGTCCGTGTCTTCCGTCAGGCGAAAACTCTGGCCATTCTTCACCCGGACATATACAAAATTATCGGATCCCTCTTCAATAAAGTAGATACGATCCCCTTCGATGCGGAAATGATTAGTTAGGTCATAGCACGCTTCCTTGTCATCCTGCATGGTTAATATTCCGTTTTCTATGGAATAGGTTCCGAATCCCAGATAGCTGCTGAATAATCCTTCATAATAACTATATGTTCCGTCTTCCTGGAATGTAATTTTGAAATCAGCCCAGTCAATATTGGCTTCTTTGTTGTACTCATAGGCATATGTGCCGGATACAGCTTCTTCGGATTTTTCACTATTTTCCGTAGAGAAATGTGTGTCATTCTCAGCTTCCTTCCGGTTTGTGAGGCAGCTTACGGCCACAGCGGCGATGATCACTATCACGATTACTGCCCCCCAGGTACGAGGCTTTCTAAAATTCAAGACATTTCTAATTCTCTTGCTGGCATCCCCCTCCCCAAAGGCAATCGGCGCAAAGGAATACGGATGCCGTTCCATCGCGAAGGCCAGTAAAGACGCACTATAATCTTTTTTGATGTCACTTCCAAAGAACTCGATCACGGCCTCGTCACAGCTCATCTCCATATCCCGTACCATATAGAAAAAAGCGATCCATGTCAGTGGATTCCACCAGTATACGGATAGCAGCACAAACGCAAGCATTTTCCACAGGGAATCATATCTTCTGATATGATAGCATTCGTGTGCTAAAATATATTGTTGTTCATGCGCTTCCATCCGAAAAGGAATGTAGATTTTGGGACCGAAAATTCCCAGTACAAATGGAGACGGTATTTGATCGCATTCCCATACACTGGCCGTTCTCTGACGCTTTTGTTTCGCAACTGAGGTGTTCGGATAATGGCTGCATACAGGCTCTATTTTCTTTAAAATAACGGCGGTGCGCACTAGCTTACGGCATTTCGCATAGGAATAAATTCCATAAACCAACATCAATAACATGCCCGCAATCCACACAAAAAACAGTGCTGCAAAAACCATTTGCCCAGTGGTCATTGCCGGAGCGGATGCCAAAGAAAAGGAATGGTTTCCAACGACAGTCTGTGAGTTCTGGGTTCCGGTAAAGATCTGATTTTCTGTTGCCAGGTCATTGATGGAGGGCGTAGTGGCTGCTGCGCCGGCGGTCTGCATACCGGACCCGGAGTACCGGAACAGATTGAACAGACTGAATCTTGAGGCGACCGGCAGATCAAACAGCATGCGGATACCGACAATCGCCCATAGCCAGTACGAATATTTCTTGGGATATTTTCGAAGTAAAAAGCGAACGGCAAGCACCGCAAGAATTACAATTGTGACCATTCCATTTTTCTGTAAAAATGCGAGAAAGAATTCACTCGCTTTTTCCATCATAGGTTACTCCTCTCTATGCTCATCTATCATCTTTTTGAGCATTTTTGCTTCCTTCTTGGAAATTTTCTTGCCACCTAAAAAAGCGGCAACAAATCCCGGCAGGGAACCGTCAAATGTACGCTCTACAAAATATGCGGATTCATCTGCCTGCACCTGTTCCTTGGAAATCAAGACGGAAACAGTTGCCTCCTCGTTGGCAATGTATCCTTTTTCACACATCTTGCGAATCACTGTGTATGTGGTGGATTTTTTCCAGCCAAGCTGCTCATGACACAGCTTGACCAGCTCACCGGAATTCACCGGCGCGTTGTCCCACACTACACACATAAATCGGTAATCACTGTCACATAATTTCGCATATTCCATTTTGTTTCATCTCCAATCCGATTGGTTTATGGCTGTCAACCTGTATGTAGTTTATAACCATAAACCAAAATTGTCAAGGGTCTTTTCAGACAAATTTACTATTTAAAATTTTCACTCTGCTTGTAATAGCAGATTTCCTAGTTTTCTGGTCCCGGTTGGATTTATTTCCGGTTCGTGTGACTGGATTACGCTGGTAAAATACACAGAAGATTATTATAATACCATTTCCGCACCGGAAAAGGAGATTCTTAATAGCCTGTTAGGTAAGGAATAGTAAGGATTCAGTGCTCATACAGTTTTCAATATTACCATGACAGTAATCTGGATTCCCTGCTGATAGGTCAGCCAACGGCAGCCCTCCAGCTGGTTGTAAAAGAAATCGTAAGATGTACGGATCTGGTTGGAACAAACCTGAAGGAGCTTATTTCCGTGTTGGATAAGAGCGACAGTAAAAAGCTTGATGAAGTGATAAATAATGCGGAGAATCAAATATTTTAGAAATTGTTAATAAATATTTTAGCACTCGACGCTTGACAGTGCTAACAAACGGGTGTATAACAGAATCAGAACGAAGGAAAGGAAACCTTGAAAGATATTTTGAACAAAGACTTCCAATAGTTCCCCGAAACATCCCGGTTCCAAAAAACAAGGAAACAACTGATTTATGAAAGAAGGAGTGATTTTTATGTTGAGACCTAGTATTTTTGGAGAGAGTTTGTTTGATGACTTTTTTGATTTTCCAGAATTTTCTGATTTTGAGAAAATGGAAAACCAGATGGACAAGAAATTGTATGGACGCCATGCAAAGAATCTGATGAAGGTGGACATTAAGGACAAAGAGAATGAGTATGAGATGATTGTTGATCTGCCGGGCTTTAAGAAGGATGAGATATCTGCAGAGCTGCAGGATGGTTTTCTGACGATTTCCGCTGCGAAGGGGCTTGATCAGGACGAGCAGGACAAGGAGTCCGGTAAGTATATTAGGAGGGAGCGGTACGCAGGTGCATGCCAGCGAAGCTTCTATGTGGGTGAGGACGTAAAGCAGGAGGATATTAAGGCTGAATTTAAGCATGGTATCTTGAAGCTACTGGTTCCGAAGACGGCTCCGAAGGTAGAGCAGAAAGACAATCGATACATTGCGATTGAAGGATAATTTGTCTGAGAGGTCGGTCTGGTGTAATAGCCGGGCCGGCCTTTTTCTTTTTTACAGGATACGTGAGGAAAACTTTACGTACTGCATTTTGCATGATAAAATCGAATTGCGTCAAACGCGTGAGATACGATATGCAATCAGGAGGTACGATTCCAATGTCAGATATAAAGCTAGGTTCCCATGTGGGAATGTCCGGGAAGGACATGTTTTTAAATTCCGTTAAGGAGGCTCTGTCCTACGGTGCCAACACCTTCATGGTGTATACCGGCGCACCGCAGAATACGAGGCGGAAGGATATTTCGGAACTGAATATTCCGGCGGCGTGGGAGGCGATGCGCGCAGGCGGCATCGAAGAATTTATTGTGCATGCGCCCTACATCATCAACCTTGCCAACACCGTAAAGCCCGAGACTTACGAGCTGGCGGTCAGCTTTCTGCGCACAGAGCTGGAGCGCACGGTTGCCATGGGCAGCCATGTTCTGGTGTTGCATCCCGGTTCCCACGTGGATGCAGGCGTAGAGTCAGGGACAAAGCAGATCATTCAGGGGTTAAATGAGGTGCTGACGGCAGATTTGGACTGTGTGGTGGCTCTTGAGACGATGGCGGGAAAAGGCTCCGAAATCGGTCGAAGCTTTGAAGAATTGGCGGCTATCTATGACGGAGTTGTACATAATGATAAACTGCGTGTCTGCTTCGACACCTGTCATACCCATGATGCGGGTTATGACATAGTGAATGATTTTGAGGGTGTGATCGGCGAGTTCGACCGGATCATCGGAAAGGATCAGATTGCAGCGTTTCATATCAATGATTCCAAGAATGAGCGGGGGGCTCACAAGGACCGCCATGAAAATCTGGGAAAAGGTGGGATTGGATTTGAAGCGTTGAAACGAATTGTATGGCATCCGGATTTCCTCGATGTGCCGAAAATTTTGGAGACACCTTGGATCAAAAATCCGGACAACCCGAAAGATACATGGGCTCCGTATAAGGAAGAAATCGAAATGCTTAAGGGCTGTGAATAGTAAAATAGTAAAAAATAATTCCAATATTTCCTATTGACAAACTAGGAAAAATGTTTTATAGTACTCTCATATTCGGGAAAGGAGAAGACAATTATGGTTGTGATTGTTCATACGAATTCAGAAAAAATGAATATGTGCATGTGCTGTTGTCAAATGTCTGGTTCCCGGATGCATAATCGGAGGAAAGGCGATTTGGCCTTTTGTCGTACGCGCATTTGTGCGCGATGAACAACTTCGTACGCTGACTGATTCCGGGATCCAGATGGATTCCGGTTTTTTGTTGTGGCGACGAGGAAAATGACCATTGTGCTGATGTTCCAATTGAAGGAGGAGAATTATGAAGAAGACAGTTTATCTTGTGTATGAGCACTGGTGTTGCAAGCGAATGCCGGCCTGTCGGCAATGTAGAAAAGGATAGATAAGCTTAGAAGAACGAAGACGAGAGTCATGAAATATAATAGATTAGTAGGAAAGAAGGATTGAATTATGAGAAAAAATATATTTAAGAAATTAGCAGCTTTGGGAATTGCTTCGGTTACCGCGTTAGGTTTATTGGCAGGATGCGGAAAGGATGCATCGGGTGCAGCGGATGTAGAATACAGAACCGTTGATGAGATAAAAGAAAGCGGAACCATCAACATTGGTGTATTTTCGGATAAGTCACCATTCGGATATGTAGATGAAAATGGAGACTATCAGGGATATGATGTATATTTTGCGGAGCGGATCGGGAAGGATCTTGGCGTGGATATCAATTATGTGTCTACGGAAGCGGCCAGCCGAATTGAGTATCTGCAGACCGGCAAGGTAGACATCATCCTTGCGAATTTTACAGTGACGGAGGAGAGAGCAGAGGAAGTTGATTTTGCGCTTCCGTACATGAATGTTGCCCTGGGCGTTGTCTCCCATGATGACAATGTGGTAACGGATTTGGAGCAGATTGGGCCGGACGATCAGGTTATCGTTATTTCCGGAACAACGGCTGAGACTTATCTCACCAAGAATTATCCGGATATTGCATTGCAGAAGTTCGATACCTATGCAGCGGCCAAGAGCGCTTTTGAGAATGGCACAGGAATCGCGTGGGCCAATGATAATACGGAAGTAATCGCTTTTGCGGCAGAGAACGAGGGCTATACGGTTGGCATTGATTCACTCGGAAGTGCAGATACCATTGCTCCGGCGGTCACCAAGGGAAATGAATCCCTGCTGAATTGGCTGAATAATGAGATCAAAGCTCTGGGCAAAGAAAATTTCTTCCATGCGGATTACGAGGCAACACTGATCGATACTTACGGTGCGGAATTTGAGGACACTTTGGTTGTAGAAGGCGGAGTGACGGAAGCAGGAGCTCCAACAGAGGTTGAGGAAAAGGGAACGATTACCGTCGCAGCATCACCGACACCACACGCAGAAATTCTTGCAGAGGCAGCAAAAATTTTGGCGGAAGAGGGATGGAAACTGGATATTATTGAATTTGAAGATTATGTTCAGCCGAATCTGGTAGTGGACAGCGGCGAGGTTGACGCAAACTATTTTCAGCATGTACCATATCTGGATAATTTCAATGAGGAAAACGGAACCAGTCTTGTATCTGTAGGCGGAATTCACTATGAGCCGTTTGGTATCTACCCGGGAACAAAAGCTTCTCTGGATGCACTCGAGGAAGGAGATACCATTGCAGTGCCGAATGATACGACGAATGAAGCCAGGGCACTGCTTCTTCTGCAGGCGAACGGACTGCTTAAGTTAAAGGAGGGTGCAGGTCTGACGGCCACAGTTCTGGATATTGAAGAGAATCCGTTGAAGCTGAATATTCAGGAGCTGGAGGCAGCGCAGGTGTCCCGTGTCAAGGATGAAGTTGCACTGGTCGTGCTGAATGGCAATTATGCATTGGAGGCAGGTTTCTCGGTGGCAAAGGATGCGATTGCCTATGAGACTTCAGATTCGGAGGCCGCACAGACCTATGTAAATATCATCGCGGTAAAGGAAGGCAATGAAAACAATCCGGGTATTCAGGCATTGGTTGAGGTATTGAAATCAGATGCCATTAAGGAGTATATTAATAATACCTATGATGGAGCGGTAATTCCATTTGAAGACTGATAGGTATATCGGGAAACGGAAGTATCCTCAGGCGGGGGCACCGCCTGGGGATATGCTGATATTAAGGAGTTTACAATGTCGATTATACAGATAGAGCATTTAAGTAAAACGTTCGATTCAAAAGAGAATCAGGTCCATGCATTAAACGATGTCAGCCTCTCTATCGAGGAGGGGGAAATCTTTGGCGTGATCGGACTTTCGGGGGCGGGGAAAAGCACACTGGTGAGATGTCTGAACCTCTTGGAGGTGCCTACATCCGGCACGGTCACGATAGGAGGAAAGAACCTGCTGGAACTGTCGAAAGAGGAGCTTCGCAGAGAACGGCAGAGTATTGGAATGATCTTTCAACATTTTAATTTATTGATGCAGAGAAATGTCTTGGATAATGTCTGCTTTCCCATGGAGATTGCAGGGATAAGTAAGAAGACCGCAAGAAAAAAAGCGCTGGAATATCTGAGAACCGTAGGTCTGGAGGAAAAGGCGAAGGCGTATCCCGTGCAGCTTTCCGGAGGGCAGAAACAGAGAGTGGCAATTGCCCGTGTCCTTGCATCCAATCCTGGAATTATTCTATGTGACGAAGCAACAAGTGCTCTGGATCCGCAGACAACACGAACAATCTTGGAATTGTTGAAAAAGATCAATAAAGAGTATGGCATTACGATTGTTTTGATCACTCATGAAATGCGCGTTGTAGAGGAAATCTGTGACCGCGTGGCAGTGCTCTATCATGGACATCTGGAAGAAATCGGAAGTGTGCAGGAGGTCTTTGGTAATCCTAAGACCAGGGCGGCGAAAAGCCTGATTCTTGCACGTCAGAGTGAGCAGCTGGAGGAGGAAATCAATCGGGAGGTGGAATATGGAAACGTCTGATATTTTTCGTATGCTTTGGGCCGGCACAGGTGAGACTTTACTCATGGTATTTGCATCCACCGCTTTGGGGTATGTGATCGGCTTGCCTGTTGGAGTTCTGCTGACAATTTCGGATACGGACGGAATATGTCCGCATCCTCTTCTCTATAAAATTTTGGATATTATTATCAATATCACGAGAAGCATCCCGTTTTTGATTCTGCTCATTCTGATTCAGCCGTTTACAAAGTTTGTTGTCGGCAAAAGCTATGGGACAGTGGCAACAATTGTTCCTTTGACGATTGCGGCAGTTCCGTTTATCGCACGAATGGTGGAAGGTTCTTTAAAAGAAGTTGATCATGGAGTTGTTGAGGCGGCACTCAGCATGGGGGCTGGTAAAATGACAATTGTTATCAAGGTGCTGATCGCCGAGGCGCGCACGTCTCTCCTGGTTGGCGTGACAATTGCACTGGGAACCATCCTTGGATACTCTGCGATGGCGGGAATTGTAGGCGGTGGCGGGCTGGGAGATATTGCCATCCGATATGGCTATTACCGCTATGAGACCGGAATCATGCTGATTACAGTATTGGTGCTGGTTATTTTGATGCAGGTTCTGCAGTGGCTGGGAACTCTGCTTTCTAAGAAATTGGATCGGAGAAGAGGATGATCATGAGTTGGGAAATTATGAGAGCATACCTTCCGCTGTATGCAAAAGCGCTGTTGTTAGTGCTTAAAATCGGATGGATTGGAATTGCACTGGCAATATTGATCGGAGTGGGATGTTCCATGATCCGGCATTTTAAGATTCCGGTTTTGCAGAGGCTGGTTTCCGTATATATTGAATTGTTTCGCAATACACCGCTTTTGGTGCAGCTGTTCTTTTTGTACTTTGGACTTCCGAAGCTGGGGCTGGATATTGATGCCGAAGTGTGTGGCGCGCTGGGACTGGCGCTCCTGGGGGGCGCGTATATGGCGGAAGCATTCCGGAGCGGATTGGAAGCAGTGGAACCGATACAGATGGAGAGTGCCTTAAGCCTCGGCATGAGCAGACGACAGGCTTTTTTACATGTGGTTCTTCCGCAGGCAATATCCATCAGTGTTCCGGCATTCGTTGCAAATATCATCTTTTTGATAAAGGAAACCAGTGTCTTTTCAGCCATAAGTCTGATGGACTTGATGTTTACAGCGAAAGATTTGATTGGTCTGTATTATAAAACCGGTGAATGTCTGACACTTCTGGTTATATTTTATCTGATCATTCTTCTTCCGGTTTCGATTGTTGGAAGTCTGGTGGAAAGGAGATTGCGCTATGCGGGATTTGGGGATTGATGTGCTCTTCAAGGGGAGCAATATGCTGCGCCTGTTGGAGGGTCTGTGGGTGTCTATGCGGATCAGCCTGATATCGGTGGTAATCAGTATGGTGCTGGGATTATTGGTCGGTGCACTTATGACCCGGAAAAGTAAAGTCGTGAAATGGTTTACACGCATATATCTTGAAATCGTCCGGGTGATGCCGCAGATGGTGCTTCTTTTTATTGTATTTTTTGGGACGACGAGAGTGTTTGGGTGGAATATTGAGGCAGAAAAGGCTGCTATCATAGTGTTCAGCTTTTGGGGAACTGCGGAGATGGCGGATTTGGTAAGAGGAGCCCTGATCAGTATCCCGGTTCACCAGTATGAGAGTGCGGCAGCCCTTGGTATGACGGAGCTACAGACTTATGTACATGTAATAATTCCTCAGACACTACGACGTCTGATTCCGCTGTCCATCAATCTGGTTACGCGTATGATCAAAACCACCAGTCTGGTCATGCTGATCGGAGTGGTGGAAGTGCTGAAGGTGGGGCAGCAGATTATTGAAGCCAATCGGACCTCATCCCCAAATGCTGCATTTGGAGTGTATGCGACGGTATTTCTTCTGTACTTTATTGCGTGCTGGCCAATCAGCATGCTATCTCGATATCTGGAAAGGAAATGGTGCTGATTATGGCAGACGAACTGGTTAAAATCGATCATATGACAAAGAAATATGATGAAAACACAATTATAGAAGATCTGTCGCTGACAATTCACGAAGGGGAAGTTGTCGTGATTGTAGGCCCCTCCGGATGCGGGAAGAGCACACTCCTTCGATGCATCAACGGGCTGGAGCCGATTCAGGGTGGAAGCATTACGTTCCGGGGAGAATCAATCGATGGAAAATCGAAGCATATCAATGAAATCCGTCAACGGATTGGAATGGTCTTTCAAAGCTATGAGTTGTTTCCCCATAAGACAATTTTGCAGAATATCACACTGGCACCAATCATGGTTCAAAAAAGAAAAAAGGGGGAGGTAGAAAAGGAAGCGGAGGAACTTTTGTCTCGGGTCGGTCTTCTGGAGAAAAAGGATAGCTTTCCTCGTCAGCTTTCCGGGGGACAAAAGCAGAGAGTTGCGATTGTCAGGGCTCTTTGTATGCATCCGGAGGTACTGCTGTTTGACGAAGTGACAGCGGCGTTGGATCCGGAAATGGTGCGTGAGGTACTGGAGGTACTGCTTTCGCTTGCAGAGCAGGGAAGAACCATGGTGATCGTCACGCATGAGATGTCTTTTGCAAAAGCCGTGGCAGACCGGGTGGTCTTCCTTGATCATGGAGAAATTGTAGAAGAAGGAAGACCTGTGGACTTTTTTGAGCATCCGAAAACAGAACGTGCACAGAAATTCTTAAATACCTTTACCTATGACAAGGTGGAAAAAGCAAAATAGCAGAAATCACTGTCGCTTGATGGCATTTCGTTTCCACATCAGATAGGTGATGATGAGCAGCAGACCGGTGGTGAGCCAGGCAGCCGGATCGCTCAGACACACACCCAGATAGCCCAGAGGCTTGGCGGTAAACAGGATGACAATGTAACGACTGACCAGCTCCACGACACCGCTGATCATCGGAACAAAACCGCGTCCAAGTCCCTGCAGGCCGTTGCGGTATACGAAGATCCATGCCAGAGGAAGCATAAAAGCGCTGGCAAGGTACAGATACTGCATTGCGTAGCCGATGGTCTCAGCCGACGGATCGTGAATAAACCAACCGATCATATAAGGTCCGGCGAAGCAGCAGATGGCGGCACCCAAACCTGCGGCGACGAAGCTGAGAAAAAATGCGCTTCGCATGCCGGAGAATATTCTATCATACTTGGCCGCACCGAGATTCTGGCCACAGTAGGTCGCCATGGCAGTACCCAAAGTCGGCATAGTCTGCGTTGCGATATTGCAGACCTTGGAAGCGGCTGTGAAGGCTGCAACGACACCGGAGCCAAAAACGTTGACGGCACTCTGCACAACCATGGTGCCGATGGCAGTGATGGAATAGTTGAGAGCCATGGGGATGCCGATGGAGAGCATGCGCCCCATGCCGGCAGGGTCCCAGTAGTAATCAGTGCGGTGTGTGCGCAGAATGTCATATTTCCGGAACATGACTATAAAGCACAGCACAGCGGCAATACCCTGTGAGATGACGGTGGCATAGGCGGCACCGGCGGTCCCAAGGCCTGCGACCACGATCAAAAACACATCCAGCGCAATGTTCAGTCCGCTGGAAAAAACCAAAAAGTACAGCGGTGTCCGGCTGTCACCGATACCGCGAAGGATTCCTGCGGCAACGTTGTAGGACATCGTACATAGAATTCCTGCAAAGATGACGCGGATGTATTGATTCGCCAGATCTACAATGTTTTCCGGGGTATTGAGCCACAGGAGAAGCTGGCGGGAGGCTGCGACCGTCGGAATGGTCAGAATGACGGAGACTACCAGTGTCAGTGCCAGAGACAGCGCAACATAGTGCCGCAGCAGCTTCATGTCTTTTGCACCAAAGGCGTGGGCAATCAGA
The DNA here is from genome assembly GCA_945868435.1 of uncultured Lachnospiraceae bacterium. Taxonomy (GTDB): domain Bacteria; phylum Bacillota; class Clostridia; order Lachnospirales; family Lachnospiraceae; genus Roseburia. The sequence goes on along the minus strand of CAMBLG010000004.1, from coordinate 188,708 downwards.
ACCCCGAAACCCTGTGCAATTCCGTTGGCAAATCCTAAGACAAGGAACATGAGACATCCGGTGGAACCCACTGCTGCAAGGGCGTCCTCACCGAGATACTGTCCGACAATGACCGTGTCGACCATATTATAAAATTGCTGAAAAAGGTTCCCGGCAAGGACCGGCAAAGAAAAAAGCAGGATGATTTTCAGCGGATTTCCAATTGTCATATCTTTTCTCATAGTACGAACCCCTTATTTTTTCGATTTCATATTGTTTTATGTTTGTTAAGACAATGTAGTGAAGATTATACACGAAAGATTACGAAAAGGCTAGTTCATTTCAATTGTAATGCGGTAAAAAATTCGCTATACTATATGTAAAAATTCGTTTCATTTGTAACACCGAATTTGGTATACTGTGTGAAATTAGTAACAGAAATCATAGGAGGAAGCGGTAATGGAAAGTATAGTGATTGGCGTGGCGGGAGGAACCGGCTCCGGAAAGTCCACCTTTACAAATCGAATCAAGGAAGCATTTGGCGATGATATTGCTGTGGTTTATCAGGATAATTATTACAGGCGCCGTGATGATATTCCTTTGGAGGAGAGGAAAGCCATCAATTACGATCATCCGGATGCTTTGGAGACGGATTTGCTTGTGGAGCATGTCAGGGCGTTGAAAGCAGGAAAGGCCGTTGCCTGTCCGGTCTATGATTTTACGCAGCACAACCGCTCTGACAAGTTTGTGACGATTGAACCGAGGCGGGTGATTCTTATTGAAGGAATTCTTGTGCTGCAGGATAAAGTTCTGCGAGATCTGTTGGATATTAAAGTGTTCGTAGAGGCGGATGCCGATGAGCGGATCATGCGACGTGCAATCCGGGATATGAGGGAACGAGGTCGGGACCTTGAGGGAATTTTCGAACAGTATGTCAATACAGTAAAGCCGATGCACTATTTGTATGTGGAGCCGACCAAGGCCATGGCGGATATTGTGATTAACAGTGGAATGAATGATGTGGCTTTCGACATTTTCAAAACGAAGATACAGGATCTGCTTCGGCAGAAGTAGAAGTAAAACGAATATGAAATTTATGTAATCGTTCAGTCATGTATATTGGCACATGACTGGGCGGTTTTCTATATTTGGGGGTTTTTATTATCAAACATTGCGTAAAATTAGCCGATATAGTATAATATTGTAGGATTATATACATACAATAAGGAGTATTATGCCCAGATGATTGACATTCATTGTCATCTCCTGTATGGAGTGGATGACGGAGCGGATACAATAGAAGAGTCCGTGGAGATGCTTAAGCTGGCGAGGGAGCAGGGAATTTGCGCAATGATTTTGACTCCCCATTATCGGCATGGAATGTTTGGTTACCCGAGGGAAGTGGTTGAATCGCATTTTCTTAAACTCAAACCCTATGCGGACAAGCTGGGGGTACGGTTGGCTCTGGGTACAGAATATCATGTGAATAGTGGGATTGTGGAGGCATTTCGCAGCGGCCGATGCAAAACCCTTGCTGCGTCACACTATGTGCTGAGTGAGTATTCCCATGACAGTGAGTTTTCTTACCTGTATCAGATGACACAGGAATTGCTGTTGCATGGATTTATTCCCGTGATTGCACATGCAGAACGCTATGCCTGCATGGCGGAGGATATTGATCGGGCAGATGAACTGCGCAGGCTTGGGGCATGGATTCAGGTGAATGCGGATGCCGTTCTTGGACTGGAGGGGCGGGGACCGAAGCGATATTGCAAGAAAATGCTTCAGGCAGGTTATGTGGATGTGATTGCCTCGGACAGTCATGGAGTTAAGAGACGGGCATGCCATATGCAGCAGTGTCGGTCATACGTAGAGAAAAAGCTTGGTGACGGAGTGGCAAAGAGACTTTTTAGGGAGAACCCGTCGCAGATTTTTGAGGAGTAGTACATGGAGAACAGAGCAGAGCTTGACAATGAAATAGAGATTGACTTAAAGGAACTGTTTCTGGAACTCCTGGCGTTTTGGAAGCTGATTCTGCTGGCGCTGGTGCTTGGGGCAGTCATTGCTTACTCGGTCAGCAAATTTCTGATGGTGCCGCAGTATGAATCTACCGCGGAGCTGTATGTGCTCTCGAAGAGTACTTCCATTACAAGCCTTGCGGATATTCAGACCGGTACAAGTCTGACCAACGATTATATGGTTGTCGTTGAGGGACGTCCGGTGTTGGAACAGGTCATTGCCAACTTGGGATTGGATGAGACATACAAGAGTCTGGAAGATAAGGTTACATTGGAGAATCCTTCCAATTCCCGCATTTTGATGATTACCGTGCGGGATGAGAATCCGTTGACTGCGAAGGCAATTGCGGATGAGATTGCGAAGGTTGGTTCGAATTTTATTTCCCTGAAGATGGATCAGGATCCTCCCACCATTATTCAGAATGGTTATGCGGATGGTGAGCCGGTAAGCCCAAGTGTGTTTAAGAACACTGCTTTGGGTGGAATCGTTGGAGCGTTTCTGGCCATGGCAGTTGTTGTGCTGTCCTATCTGTTTAACGATACCATCATGACAGCAGAGGATGTAGAAAAGAAGCTTGGACTCAATGTGCTTGGAACGCTTCCGTTGGAAGAAGCGGAGGATGACGGAGAGGATAAAGGACCCAAAAAAGGACAGAAGAAAACCAGAAAGTCAGCAAAGAAGAAAAGCCTATGAAATCAGTAAAGTTTGGAAAACTGAAGAGTCAGCAGTATGCAATGAAGGAATCTCTTCGCGCGTTGAAGACCAATATCCAGTTTTGTGGGGACGATATCAAGACAATCGTCGTGACCTCCGCGTTGCCGAATGAGGGAAAGAGTACTGTTACATTGGACTTGGCGCGCTCTTTGACAGAATCCGGCAAACGCGTGCTGTTGATTGACACGGATATGCGTAAGTCCGTCTATGTTGGACGGCTTCGTGCGGTGTCTACGGATGGATCGGAGATTTTCGGTTTGTCGCATTTTCTTTCAGGACAAAAAAAGCTGGAGGATGTACTGTACGGAACGGAGATTCCGGGCATGTTTATGATTTTTGCGGGGCCATCGGTACCAAACCCAACCGAGATTTTGGAGAAGAAGTACTTTGAGGAACTGTTAAAATTCGGCAAGGAGCATTTTAATTATGTGCTTCTGGACTGTGCGCCGATTGGCGCAGCCATTGATGCGGCTGTGATTGCCAAGCACTGCGATGGAGCGATTCTCGTGATTGCACAGGGAATGGCCAGCGGCCGTTTGATTCAGAATGTGAAAAAGCAGCTCGAGGCATCGGGCGTGCGTGTTTTGGGTGCAGTGTTGAATAAGGTCAAGATGAAGAAGAACAGTTATGATGGAAGCTATTATGGCGGCTATTACGGTGGTTATTATGGCAGTTATTATGGAAACAATGGAGAGGACAAGAAGGAAACATGAGAGGATTGCGTGAGCCATCTCCCAAACTGAATAATGCACTGTACTTTCTTGCAGGAGTGCTTACGGTGGTTCTTGTCTTCGTGATTGTTGTGGGTGTGCAGACGATGGCGCAGGGAACCAGGCAGGATTATGCGGCCGGTGCTCCGGAGACAGACGGACAGGGGCAGGATGCTCCGATGCAGACCACACCGGTGGAAGAGCCTGAGGAAGCGCCGGAGAAGTGGCAGGAGGGTGTCATTGAATACAAGGGCGGACAATATCGCTACAATTCCAATATACGCTCCTATCTGATCATGGGAATTGACAAGGATGAACCGGTGTCGGAAGCACCGGATTTTGTCAGTGGCGGGCAGTCGGATGCAATGTTCCTCCTGGTGGTAGATTCGGCCAATGAGAAGCTGTCTGTCATTTCCATCAATCGCAATACCATGACGGATATCGAGATGTATGATGAGAGCGGTAACTTTATCAGTGAGGTTCAGGCGCAGATATGTCTGCAGCATGCCTTTGGGGATGGCCGCAAGCTCAGCTGTTCCAGAACAACCGATGTGGTCGCCAAACTGTTTGGCAATATCCCGATCAGCGGATATGTCGCCATGAATATGGGAGGGATTCCCATGATGAATGACGCAGTCGGCGGCGTGGAGGTTACGGTGTTACAGGATGTGATTTATCCGAACAAAGGTGTAGATCTGCGAGAGGGTGAGATTGTAAATTTAGGCGGAGAAGAAGCTTACTGTTACCTGCGGGGAAGAGATGTCACGGAATATGACAGTGCATCGGACCGGCTTCGCAGGGAAGAACAATATATCGTAAACTATATGGCGAAGCTGAAGGCGGTAGCCGGCGGTAATTCTGCCATGGTAGTGGGAGTGTACAATTCCGTGTCCGATTATCTGGTGACCAGCGTTGATTTTACAGATCTGGTGACAGAACTGATGGACTATGATTTTTCGGAGGATCAGATGTATACGGTTCCGGGAGAGACGGTCATGGGGGATCGGTACGAAGAGTACTACGTAGATGAGGATGCACTTTTGAATCTGATTATGGAAGTGTTCTATGTTCCGGTATAGGAGAATGGTATCCAGTGCGCGCGCACTTGATATAGATGTTACATGTTTAGTTTTAAGGAAAGGAGGATGATGCCAATGAAGAAGAGATTTGCAGGAGTACTTGCTGCGCTGATGGTTCTCGTGATGGGAACGACAACAGTATTTGCAGCAGGTTCTCCAAGTGCTAATGATGCGGTTGTGGATGCATTGAATAAGGGAGTAACTTCTGTGACACAGAAGAATGGATCTTCTACCCAGATCATAAGTACCGGGAAGGTTGCCAAGGCTGATTATCAGGCGGCGGATCAGAACAAGCAGAACACATACGACAGCATTGTCGCAATGACGGATATTGTCGGTATCTCGGTTCCGAGCGGACAGAGTGCAACGGTTACCATTGCGGTAGATGGAATCCGGCAGGGAGACAAGGTTTATGTGTTGCATAAGTATAAAGTTGGTGGAACCTATATGTGGGAAAGATTGACACCTGATGCTGTGGGCAATGGCTATGTAACCGTTACAATGAAATCGTTCTCTCCGGTATTTGTGGTAAAGGTCGGTGAAGCACCTAGTAACGGCAATGGATCCAATAATGGTGGTACGAACAATGGTGGCACGAATAATGGTTCCAACAACGGTACGAACACCACACCGCCAACCAACGGAAACAACAATAATAATACCACAGGTGACAGCACAAGTCAGAGTAACAACAACAATCAGAGCAACAGTCAGACCAATAATCAGAACAATCCGGTTAACGTTGACCAGACCGTAAACGTCACATACCCGGATATGGATGATCGGTATGACGAAGGCTATGAAGCCGGATACAACGCTGCCATGAGTACCAACAAAGGCAGTACAGGTTCCGGTAATTCCGGTTCCGGAAGCTCAGGCTCGTCAGCGGGTGGTGCAGCTACAGTTGTATCGCCAAAGACGGGTGCATCATTACCTGCTTTACCATTCGTTGCCATGTTTGCAGCAGCAGGCATTGCAGTGTGTGGTAAGAAAGCTCGCAATAGTAATCAATAACTCACTGGATACACACACGAACATGTAAATCTAACGGCTGCTTTCATCGCCCCCGGCAGACCTTTGTCTGCCGGGGCTTGGGACAGCCACTTTATTATTTGAAGAACAATGGATAAGAAATCTGTAAAGCAACCAACGATTAAAAAAGAATTTAATATCTATAAGCTGCTGACCTTTCTATTGGCGGCAATCCTTCTGGTTGTGATTGGAATATTGGGACGCAACTGGCTTGTGGCGAGAGATGCACAGCGTCAGTATGAGGATCTGGCGGAGCAGGTAAACCGTCTGCAGAATCAATCCAATCAAGACAATTATTTTCAGGAAGAGCCTGTGGAAACACAGGAAATCACTGAGGGGACAGAAGAAGAGACACAGGAGAGTGAAGATGTGATCACAGAGGATGCGCCGGAATTTGATGTGCCGCAGAAAAATCTGGACTGGGCAGCAATCCGGGAGATTAATCCGGATATTTACGCCTGGATCTGTATTCCGGGAACGGAAGTTGACTATCCGATCTTGCAGCATCCCACCGATGACAGTTACTATTTGAACTATAATATGAACGGAACCCGGGGATATCCGGGATGTATTTATACAGAACGCCTGAATCGGAAAGATTTCACAGATTTTGATACCGTGGTGTACGGCCATAACATGAGAAACGATTCCATGTTTGCGACGCTCCATAATTTTGAAGACAAAACCTTTTTTGACAGCAATCCATATGTGTATATTTACATTGGAGACAAGGTGCTTGTATACGAAATCTTCGCTGCATATACCGGGGGCAATGAGCATATTCTCTATGCGAATGATTTTACAAATGAGGCAGGGCGGCAGAGTTATCTCGACGGCATTGCGAAAAGCAATTATATGAATGCAAACCTGCGAGATACAGAAATGACCACAGAGAGCCATATTTTGACGCTTTCCACCTGTGTACAGGGGCATGCCCAAAATCGCTATCTGGTACAGGCAGTATTACGAAATGAGGAAGCTTTGACGGAATAAGATGAATACTACAACAGTTGACATTCACAATTCCAATCTTATATCAACCATTTCCAGCCCGCAGTTTTACGGGGACGAGAATGTCTATCTGCGGGAATTGTTACAGAATGCCATGGACGCCTGCATGACAAGATCCGCGTTGGAATGGAGCTGGGGAACAGAGTTCCTGGAATTAGAGGAGGCGCGGGCAGTCAATTCCATGCGCAAGCTGTTTACGCCCAGAATCAGCATTTCCTACAATTCACTTACCCAGCGTCTGACCGTGGAAGACAACGGCATCGGAATCAATGCGGAGGACGTGGAATACTATGTGTCCCAGATCGGGAGAAGTTATTACACCAGCGAGGAATTTCAATTGCAGCAGTTGCACTATGAGCCCATCGGACATTTTGGTATTGGCCTTTTGTCCTGTTTTATGGTGGCGAGAGCCGTGCTTATCGAGTCGAAGAAAGACCGGTGTGTGAACACGGCGTGGAATGTTGCGGACAAGCAGTCGCTGGAAGCTATTACGGCCAAATGGTTTGAGGGAGCGCGAGAAATCGAATATATTAATTCTAATCGTTTGGAATCCGGAACCAAAATTACACTGGTGTTGAAGCCGAAATATGCCATGCGTCTTTCCTTCCACACGCTGGTGCGGTTGGTGCGCAAGTATATGCTGTATCAGCCTATTCCGATCGAGGTCTCCTTTGACGAGAAACGTACCGTTGTGCAGGATCGTAATTGGATTCTGGATAATCCATTTGCGGATACATTGGGGATCATTGCCATCCGGATCGAGGATGAGATGATGGAAGGGTATATCTGGCTGTATAATTCCAAGCACAAAGAGATGGTGGGAGGTTCCTGTCTCTATCAGCAGGGATTTCTGGTGAATGACGGCAGTCAGGAGCTTGGTATCAAACCGGAGTGGGTGCGGGATATGACATATCGGCTCCACATCAAAAAACAGTTCCTGACGCTTCGAGCTTCCAGGGATGGTGTGGCCAATGACGAGTATCTGCGGGATTTAAGAGGTCTTGTGGGTCAGAAGATTGTTGCACATTTTATGTCCAATCCGATTGGATTGAATCAATACCTGAGCACAGGCAGGCGCCCGGTACTCACAGAGTATGAGGGGGAGATGCAGCTTTTAAGCAAGGCGGTCATGGTGGATGTATTCTTAAAAGGGCGCGAGGTTACCCTACCGATCGAGACAATCGTGCATGGATTTGTGGGCAAGGTCATTCGTATTGCATTTATTTCCAAGGGTTGTTTTGCTTACTATCAACAGAATTATTTTGCGGATTTTCGCAGATTTTTAAAGGAGAACAAACTGATTGTTTTTGAGAACAATCGGGATATTTTCTGTCAGTTCATGGCACCGTACATGAAGTCCCAGAGGTATGTGATCAGTGAATATCCGGGAATTATCTATGATGACATGGTGGCGGATTTTCACATGGAAAAAAGCGTGGTTCCTTATCGCAATTCCTACAGTCTTCAGCCTCCGCATCTGGGATATGAGGATTTGTTCTGTATTGTGACCAATCATCAACAGGGGACGCTGGAGATATTAATGAACAAGGAGCATCGGCTGTATCGCCAGCTGGAGCCGGTCTGGTATCATCCGAAGGTGCATAACATGATGGCAGTTGTTTTGGAGAATATCAAGCAGAGAATCATTAATTCACAGAACCGTTGGGATAAGCTGGTAGACTTTGGAGGGTCCTTTGTGGATGACTGGAATCCGCAGAATGTGGCAACAGTGCAGTCAATCTGGTGTCTGGAATATGATTTTACGGAATCTGTCAACACATATATTCAGAGCTGCCTTTCCCATAAGGAGCAGACAGAACTGGGATTGGCGGGCTTCGAATTTCGCAGGGATGATTTTATTAACTGGTGGTTTATGCCGAGAAATTAAGCGGTTGTTCCTTTGATGAGGATGTATTATAATAACATGGTAACCATTATGTATATGAAAGGCAGAATATGAGCAAAGATATAATAAACGAAGCGGATGAATTACAGGAAGATCCGGTATTAGACGAAACAGAAGATACGTTGGAACCGGAAGTGGCTAGTACCGAAGCGGAGGTGGAGAACACCTTGTCGGAGGAACCGGAAGGTGAGACAAACGAGGAGAAGCCTTCTGCTTTCAGGGAGGTTGTGAGCTGGTGCCTCACCTTTGTGTTTGCCATTGCAGTGGCGCTGATCCTCAAGAATTTTGTAATCATCAATGCTACCGTGCCCACAGGATCCATGGAGCATACGATTGAGCCGGGAGATGATCTGTTTGGTCTTCGGATCGCCTATGCGTTTTCGGAGCCGAAGCGAGGAGACATCATTATTTTTAAGTTCCCTGATGATGAGAGTGAGAAGTATGTGAAGCGCATCATTGGTTTGCCGGGAGAGAAGGTGACAATCACAGAGGGAAAGATTTATATAGACGACTCTGAGACTCCGCTGGAGGAAGATTATCTGAAGGAGGAGTGGGTGCGTGCTACGGGACCATTTGAGTTTGAGGTGCCGGAGGGCTGTTACCTTGTGCTGGGTGACAATCGCAACGATTCTTATGATGCCCGATATTGGGAGAACACCTATGTTACAGAGGATGAGATCATTGGTAAAGCATATATGATCTACTATCCGTTTGACAGACTTGGAAGCTTGTATAAGTAAAGCTTGTTACTGATATTATATCTATGAGAGAGGAGAATTACCATGCCGGAAAACGCAAATTGTAGTGGAGCATCTACTTGCTCCAAGGAAAGCTGTGAGGGATGCAGCCATAGCAATCAGAACCCGCAGAGTATGCAGGAGGCAATGAATCCATATTCCGATGTTAAGCATGTCATTGGTGTGGTCAGTGGTAAGGGCGGTGTCGGAAAGTCCTTCGTCACATCTACACTGGCTGTTCAGATGGCAAAGGCCGGATATAAGGTAGGAATTATGGATGCAGATATTACGGGACCGTCCATTCCGAAGATGTTCGGGGCTCACGGGCAGATCGTGGGGGATGAGAAGGGAATGTATCCCTATGAGACATCGGAGGGAATCAAGATCATCTCCATCAATCTTCTGATGGACGATGAAGAGTCGCCGGTTGTATGGAGAGGTCCGGTAATTGCAGGCGCAGTGAAACAGTTTTGGAATGAGACAGTGTGGGGTGACGTTGACTATCTTTTTGTAGATATGCCGCCGGGAACCGGTGATGTACCGCTTACGGTATTTCAGTCCTTGCCGGTCAATGGAATCGTGATTGTCACCTCTCCGCAGGAGCTGGTGCAGATGATCGTGAAAAAGGCATACAATATGGCAAACATGATGCATATCCCGGTGCTGGGGGTTGTAGAGAATTTCAGTTACCTCAAATGCCCGGATTGCGGTAAGGAGATCAAATTGTTTGGAGAAAGCCACATTGACGAGACCGCAGCAGAACTTGGAACGAAGGTTCTTGGAAAGCTGCCGCTTGACCCGGCGTATGCAAAGGGAGCGGATGCCGGTGCCTTTTACCAGATGGAAAATGACTATCTGAATGAGGCGGTTGAGGTTCTGAAAGCAATCTGACAGTTTTGCATATATTACCTCTTATCTGCGAGAATTGACCTCTTGGTGTAAAGCTATTTACACCGGGAGGTTTTTTGTTTATGATGAATGATGTAAGGAAGCAAAAGCAAAGCGGGTACAAACATATGAAGATTACGGTTGAAATTGATGACAACTTAACAGAGGAGGAGATCACGATCCATTGCAGGGAGTTGAATGACGAGGTCATTTCGTTGCAGAAGCGGATCAGTGAGGCAATCCAGTCCAAGATGATGCTGAATGTGACGAAGGGAGAGCTGGAGTATTACCTTAACCTGCCGGAGATTCTTTTTTTTGAGACGGCAGATTCCATCGTTGCGGTGCATACGAAGGGACAGATCTTCGAGACGAGGATGAAGCTGTATGAGTTGGAAGAACTTCTGCCGGCAAGCTTTCTTCGGGTGTCTAAGTCGGCCATCATCAACACCGGACAGATTCGGGCAATACATAAGAATATTACCGGAGCCAGTGAGGTGGAGTTCAACGGATCGAATAAGAGAGCATTTGTATCCAGAAGCTATTTCAAGCTTTTGACAAATAAAATGGAAGAAAAGAGGTTGAAGAAATGAAGAAGAAAAGCATAGCACTTGGAATCGTTCTGATTCTGTTGGCGGTCTATCTTGTTGTAAGCCGCCTGGGATTCGCTCCGGCGCTCCCGTTTTTCACAATTGTATTCACACTGATCTTAGCCTACACCACGATAAAAGGGTTCGTAAAACTTCACTTTACAGAGGCGTTCTTATCCCTTGCAATCTTAGGCTGCATTCATGATGAACTGCTTCACATCGAAGCCCTCACCCCGTGGACGTTGCTTTTAGTGGGGCTGCTTCTCGGCATTGCCTTTGATATGATGTTCAAGGGCGTTCGATCCAGAAGAAAAAATAAGGACCGCGGTATGTTTATGGAGTGGGATTCCGACAATGGCGGACATATAGAGTGGGAATCCGATGTGAAAGTGGAGGACATCCCGGATGGGGAGACGGTTCATGTTGAGAACACCTTTGGTTCCAAGAGTAAGTATGTGAATTCCGATGCGTTTTCCAAGGCTCATATTGAGAATAGCTTTGGTGAGTGCAATGTATATTTTAACAATGCGATTCTTGCTGGAAACCATGCGCAGATTCATGCGGAGAACAGCTTTGGTGAGACGAATCTGTATCTGCCGCGTACCTGGCGCATACGGGAACGTCAGGAGTCTGCGTTTGGAACCATCAACATTCATGGAAGAAATGATGCTGAGGAGGGGGCACCGGTGGTGGATCTCATGCTGGAGTGCAGTTTTGGAGAATTGAATGTGTACTTTGAATAGCTACGAATAGAAATTATAATATAAGCGTAACAAAAAAGACCGGAAATCCGGTCTTTTTTGCAGTATAAACTTAGTTATCAGCATTCTCGGTATTGTCAGCACCTTCTGTGCTGTCAGTCGCTTCTGTACCTGCTGGAACTTCCGTATCCATAGTCGCTTCTGTGTCCAGAGGCAGGGCATCCGGATCCACATAGGTAAATTCATTGGAGCTGCGGAAGATGGTGTTGCCGGAACCCATCTGGTTGACCACAATGGTATCGCCATTTTCGATGTCTTCACGGTTGATGACCAGACAGTCGCTGGCGGTGAATATGGTGCTCACCTTTTCGCCATTGACAAATACCTTACTCCACTTGGTGAAGTTTTCGCCATAGATGATGACTTCAGAGCCACCGATGGAATTGACGGCATTGTCAATTCTAGTCTCATCAATACCCATAACAATATCGGTAGCAGGGTATTTATCAATTCCGTCATAACAGTAGCGATCTCCGTAGAGAATGTCGTACTGAAGATTCTCAAGTCCGGTGTAATAGGTCTCGCTGTTCATCTGTGTCTGATGATAATTCAGAATGGTTCCCTCGTGGATACCGATCTGATCTGTAATGGCAGCCATGAGCTGGAAAGCATACAGGTCTGCATCAACTTTTTCCAATCCACAATTATTCCATGTAACATAGTTGGTCTTGTAGATATCACCGGAGAGCATATCAGAGTCCTGAAGACCCATGGTTGGAAGATGATCGCCGAAGAACACGATAACGGTGTCTTCTCCTCTCGCATTGACCTTGTTGATCAGGTCTGCCATAAAGGTATCAATCTCATTCAGCTGGTTCACATAATAGGTCCACTGGTTTGCCTCGCCCTCATCCTCTACACCGGAGATGGGGTATTTCGGATCGTCGATCACCGGCGTTGTCGGATAGTCACCATGGGTTCCCACTGTAATGGTATAGGTGAAGTCCGGCTGATCCGGGGTGGAATCTAATGTCTTGATGGTCTCGTCTACAAGAATGTCGTCCGTAGCCCAGCTTCCGTTTGGCGTGTAGGTCTGAATATTCATCAGCTCCTTGCTGGTAAATGTGTCAAAGCCCATCATGGAAAATGCGTTCACACGGCTGTAGAAATTACCGCCATTGTTGTGTACGGCGTGTGTGCCGTATCCGATTGCGGATAAATCAGCGGCAACGCTTTCACAGTCGGTCTTCTTCAAGATTGTTTTGTACGGATATTCACCGGTGCCGAAATACTGCATTCCCATACCGGTCAATACCTCGAACTCTGAATTGGCAGTTCCCGCTCCCACAACCGGAACTGTAAGGTAACCGGTGGAGTAATTCTCCTCCAGATAGTGGAAGGTAGGAATTGGGTCTTTGTCGTAATTTAAGAATTTGATCTCATCTGGATCACAGAAGGACTCCAGCAGAACACAGATAATATTCGGCGCGTTTTCTGCAGTGACTTCTGTCTCCTCTCTGGCGCTGTCAACATTGGTCATGATCGCATCAATGGTATCCTCGGAATAATCCTCAGGCTTGCTCATACCACGGTCAACGACACTGGATGAAAAGCCGTAAATGAAACCGTAATTCTCATAACCCTGTGCAATATTGGAAAAATAGCTGGCAACAACATTGGCGTTCTGTGCGGCGCTCGTCGTTACCGGAAGGCCGATAAACAGGACAGAGACGATGGAGGCTGATGCCACAACCTTATGTATCTTACCCTGGAATTTTGGTCCCTTGATAAAAAGTATGGTACAACCCAAAGCAAATACCCCGAGCCCGAAGACCACCAGTGTGGCTTCCTCGGCGGTAAAATAATTGGTGTTGTTCATTGCAAATAAGTCACTGATACATTTCAGATCCGTGAAGCCGAATGGTGTTACACGGTTGGAAAGGATACATCCGTTAATGACACCGAGGATGATCCAGAATCCACTGATGATCACGCGGACAAAAGCACGTCTGCGGAACAGGTATACCAGACACAGCGATGAGAACACGATAAACGCGTTGTACAGGTATGCTCCGAAATGTCCTGCCACAAACGAACAGGCAGAAAGAAAATTCCTTCTGGAGATCATTTCAACCACAAACACGATCAGGCAGGATGCCAATGCGTGGAAAACCAGCGAGTATTTATTTAAAAAAGCAATCCTGCGCATGTATGCTTCTGAGTGCTCCTTTTCAACCTTTGTAAACAATTTCTTCTTGATTATACTAAAAAAGTGCTTCATTTTTACCTCTCCTTTACCTCACAATAATTTACCGAAAAATGTGCACAAAAACAAGAGGTAATTTTTATAAAAAACCCCTAAATAAGGAAAAGATTTTATGGGATATGAACAAAATGTGAACAAAGTGTGTCGAAGGGTTGGAAAAAGGGAGGATACCCTCCCTTTTAACCTTATTATATGTGCTCAGGCTAACTGCCTAGAACTGCATTTGATCTGTGTATGGACTATTTGTTTGAGCGTCTCCAGATATGCATTTTTTCTGCTTCCGCGATGAGCTCATCTCTAAAGTCCGGGTGGGCGATGGAAATAATCGCCTCAGCTCTCTGCCATGCGGAAAGTCCCTTCAGATTGACCATACCATACTCGGTTACAACATACTGCGTATTGGCACGGGTGTCAGTCACGATAGAGCCCTCCGCCAGAGTTGGGCGAATACGGGAATGCATCTGCCCCTGCTTATCGGTGAAGGTGGAAGAGCAGCAGATAAAGCTCTTGCCGCCCTTGGACAGGTATGCGCCAAGAACAAAGTCGAGCTGACCACCGGCTCCGCTGATCTGTTTGATTCCAGAGGATTCAGAACTGATCTGACCGAAGAGGTCGATATCCACACAATTGTTAATTGAGATAAAGTTATCCAAAGCAGAAATAGAACGAATGTCATTGGTGTAATCCACAGGAGCACTCATAAGCTCCGGATTATTGTCCATGTAATCATACATCTTCTGAGTTCCGGCACCGAAGGCGTATACCTGACGGTAACGATCGATAGATTTGTTGGCACCTGTGATTTTGCCGGCCTTGGCAATATCCACGAAGGCATCCACGTACATCTCTGTATGTACACCGAGATCCTTCAGATCGGATTCGGCGATCAAGGAGCCGACTGCATTCGGCATTCCGCCGATGCCAAGCTGGAGGCAGGCACCGTTTGGAATCTGGTCCACGATCAGTTCCGCTACTTTCTTGTCTACATCTGTTGCAGGGCCGCCACCGGCGAGCTGGTTAAGCGGAGCAGAATTACCTTCAACAACATAGGTAACCTTGGAAATATGAACACCGGTCTCGGTTCCTCCGAGGCAGCGGGGCATATTCGGGTTTACTTCGACAATGATCTTCTTGGCAGTCTCGCATACAGCGCCGAGATGAGATGCATTGGGACCGAAGTTGAAGAAGCCGTGCTTGTCCATCGGTGCAACCTGAAGAAGTGCGACATCGTCCTTAACCTCCAGATCACGGTAGTATCTTGGGAGCTCAGAGTAGCGGATTGGCACATAATAAGAGCAGCCTCTGGCTATCAGCTTGCGCTCAAATCCGCCCATATGCCAGGAGTTCCAGGTAAAATGTTCTCCAGCATCCTCACGCTCGAATACTGCTAATGGGCGAAGGAGAATTCCACCGCGCAGGTTTACATTTTTAAGCTCGTCCGTGCGCTTTGCAAGCGCTTTATCCAATACATCCGGTGTGCCGGTACACCAGCCGTAATCTACCCAATCTCCGGAATTGATCACTTTTACAGCCTCATCTGCAGAGACGAGTTTCTGCCGGTATTCTTCTGAAAAATCCATATGTCCTCCTTGCCGCCTGTGTACTATGCGCAGACTTTGTTAAATTAATATCATATTATAGTAGCATTCTATCATTTTTTGCCGGATAATACAACTCTTACTATCTGGTAGAGAATGACTTTGCAAATAAGTTTTGGTGTTTTTATTGTAGAATCGGTTTATCTAAATTATAATGCAATTATGAGAAAAACCACAAAGAAATTACATCAATTATAGAAGTGTGCTGAGGATAATCAAATGGAAAACCATACAATTGTGACATTGAAAAAGGGAGAGGGGCGAACCATCAAGGCGGGAGGCCTGTGGATCTATGACAACGAGATTGACACCATAGTGGGAACCTTTCAGAACGGGGCGGTGGTGACGGTCCACGATTTTGACGGATATCCCATGGGAAAGGGTTTTATCAACCAGAATTCGAAGATTCGTATTCGACTGTTGACCCGGCATGTGGACCAGGAGGTTGACGAAGCCTTTCTTCGCATGCGGGTGCAAAATGCATGGGATTACCGCAAGACAGTCATGATAAAGGAAGAGGATCTGAATGCCTGCCGCATCATTTTCGGAGAGGCGGATTTCCTTCCGGGGCTTGTTGTGGATAAATATGCGGATGTTCTTGTGGTGCAGTGTCTGGCACTGGGCATGGAGCAGTTCAAGGTTGCAATTGTATCCATATTGCGGGAAGTCATGGAAGCGGACGGGTTCTTTATCCGCGGTGTGTACGAGCGCAGCGATGCCAATGAGCGCAGGAAGGAAGGTCTTGCCAAGGTCAAGGACTTCATCGGAGAACCCTTTGACACGAATGTAGAGATTGTAGAAAACGGCGTACATTACATGGTTGATGTGGTGAACGGGCAGAAAACCGGATTTTTCCTGGATCAGAAGTACAACCGTCTGGCCATGCAGCGTATCTGCAGGGGCAGAAAGGTATTGGACTGCTTTACGCACATGGGAACCTTTGCGCTGAATGCGGGAATTGCCGGGGCAACCGATGTTACCGGGCTGGATATCTCCGAGTATGCGGTGGAACAGGCGACGGAAAACGCAAGGCGTAACGGCCTGCAGGATACGGTGCATTTTCGCTGTGCCAATGTACTGGATGAGCTTCCGAAGCTGGCGGAGGCAGGGGAGAAGTTCGACGTTGTGATTCTCGATCCGCCGGCATTTACCAAGTCAAGAGAAGCGACAAAGAATGCCATCAAGGGATATCGTGAGATAAATATGAAAGGTTTGAAGCTGGTAAAGGACGGCGGATATCTTGCCACCTGCTCCTGCTCTCATTTCATGACACAGGAGCTTTTTACCAAGACGATCCGAGAGGCCGCCAGGTCGAGCCACAAGCGTCTTCGCCAGATTGAGTTCCGCACCCAGGCAGCAGATCACCCCATTCTCTGGGCGGCGGATGAGAGCTACTATCTGAAGTTTTTCATCTTTCAGGTCGTTGATGAAAAGTAAGGGCTGGAAAGAGGATTATGATATTTTGGACGGGAAAAATGTATAAAAGCACATTGATTCGTATGAAAAAGTGCGATATAATACATTAAAATGCATTAAAATATTTTAGAGGAGAATGCATACACATGAAGCGTAAAATATCGTCTAAGTTATATGAGTGGAAAAATATGTTAAACGGTAGGATGCCATTGCTTATTTATGGTGCACGTCAGGTTGGAAAAACATTCGAGATGCGTGAGTTTGGAGCGTTGTATTACAAGAATACCATCTATGTAAATTTTGAAACAGACGAAAGAATTGGAAAATACTTTGAAACAGATATTCACGTAGATCATGTGATATCTGTTTTAGAAAAATACTATCAGGCAAAGATTGTACCTGAAGATACACTCATTATTTTTGATGAAATTCAGATGTGTGAAAGAGCTTTAACTTCGCTAAAATATTTTTCAGAAGAGGCACCGGAATATCATGTAATGGCTGCAGGAAGTCTGCTTGGTGTGGCAGTGAACCGAGAAAAATATTCATTTCCGGTGGGGAAAGTTCAGATGCTGAGCATGTATCCAATGGATTTGGAAGAGGTATTGTGGGCAAAGGGAAAACAGATGCTTGCAGATACAATCCGGGAACACTATGAAAACAATCAGCCG
Source organism: uncultured Lachnospiraceae bacterium (assembly GCA_945868435.1). Classification (GTDB taxonomy): domain Bacteria; phylum Bacillota; class Clostridia; order Lachnospirales; family Lachnospiraceae; genus Roseburia. The sequence goes on along the minus strand of CAMBLG010000004.1, from coordinate 171,394 downwards.
TTGGATGAGATACTCCATGAGGAGGCTATGCAGGAATTTTATCATTATTGTATTGTGGGTGGGATGCCAGCAGCGGTGAAGGCTGACCTTGCAAAAGACAGTCCGATAGAGCAGACAGAAATCAGACAGATGTTATTAAATTCTTATATTGCGGACATGACCAAATATGCGAATCAGTCAGATACGGTGCGCATTTTTGAAGCATATGATTCCCTTCCGGCGCAGTTGGCAAAAGATGCCAAAAAATTCCAGTATAAGGTGATAAAATCGGGTGCGCGGGCATCTCAATACGGAGATGCGATTGACTGGTTGATTCGGGCTGGAATTGTGAATAAGTGTATGAAATGTAGTCAGGGATTTTATCCGGTTGCAGTATATCAGGATGTGAGTGCATTCAAATTATATTATAGTGATATGGGTATTATGTCTGCCAGAATGGGAATGACTCTGGAAGCATTGCGGGGGAAGGAAACAGAGCATTTTCGTGGTATACTGACAGAGAACTATGTTGCAATTGCATTGAAAACGAATGGCTATGATCTTCATTATTGGGAGTCAGACAATACTGCAGAAGTAGATTTCCTGATACAAAAAGATAGCCATGTAATTCCGGTTGAATGTAAAGCGGGAAATCATGTGAAAGCTAAAAGCATGATGGTTTATATGGAAAAATATGATCCGGTTTATGCAATCAGAATTTCAACAAGAAATTTTGGAATGATAAAGGGGATAAAGTCAGTGCCCTTATATAGTGTGTTTTGCATTTGAAGTTCTACATTTTTCTCGTCGTCGAGGAAAAGTAGGGATTGGAACCGAGATTGTAAATCTTACTTCTGCGATTGCGGCTTTTAACGCTATTTCAGGAACACGGAAAGAAAACACGTCGACTGTGGAGACCGTGCTTGGAAAGCTGGTAAAGACAGGGGCTGTTTTTGCGAATGTATGGGAGGGGTTCTGAATAGTTAAGAAAGAATAGCATTTACTGAGCAGATAAGATAAGTATAAGTGGTGAGAAGAAAAAGAAAGGAAATATGAATGAGTGGATCACCGAGGGCGGGAAAAATCTTCCCGCCTTTTTTCAGGGAGGGATGCTTTGATGATTAAAATTGGTGTACAAGTGGTGCAAAATCCTAAACTTCCATTTGAAATATCAGTAAAATCAAAGGTTTCTATGTGATCGGAGCTATAAACTCTCCGTAAAAAGCGAACCGCCATCAACATGTCAATGTGTGGTAGCACCCGAGGATTAAACTTCACATATGTTATATAGAACATTAGTTTGAAATTCAATGCTTGTAATAAAATTTTCTTTCTATTACTCTTCTGAATCCGATTTAGTATATTTGTCTAAAGAGACTTTTACTGAACGAAGAACATCAAGTAAAATATACATGTCTCGTACAGAACAAGAATCAAGAATTTCGTTTATTTCGTTTTTCATATTTGTTTTTGTATTCTGTGGAATGTCATGCAATAATTCATCTGTTTGTACGGATAGTGCATTAGCAATATCGACAAAGACAGGCAGACTTAATTTCGTATTTCCTGTTTCGATATGACTCATATGTGTGACGGATATTTGCACTTTCTCCGCGAGTTGTTCTTGTGAAAGATTATATGCTTTCCTAAATTTGCGTATGCGCTGTCCTATTTCATAGTAGTTCATAACTTATTCAACCGCCTATACAATTTAATGATACTTGAATTCTATAGGCTATTATGTTAATATAGAATGAAGTGTATAGGCTATATTATGTGCATATAATGCAAGTTTAATGTCGAAAGAGTGAGATAACAGGTCTGAAACGGAAATTGGTGCCTAATCTTTCGTTTAGAACATAACAATTGAAAATTGCCACCGGTAAGGTGGCAACGAAGATGGCAAAGTGGTGCTATAATAATCATATAGGAAAACATACTGCTTCAATAATGCAAAGCACAATTAACAAAGAGAGGACTACTACGATATCGAGTATAGCTATTCCGATGTAACGAACAAGTCGATTTTTGTGTTTACACAATGGGATGAATCGCTGAACATCCATGTAATTGAAACAACCAAAAACAATAAAAAGCATCATTGCCAGGAAGAAAACTCTTTCTATCCATAGAGCTATGCCGTAAGTGTTTTTAACTTCCAGAGACAAACAAAGCCATGAAATGAATAGATAGTAGACAGATGAAATATACATTTTCCAGGGTGTTCGAGAGCGATAACCTGGTGGTAATAATTTTGACATATTATTCGGAATAATATGTTTTCGTTCAGGCTTGATTAACGAAGAAATCGAGTTTATTAATTCATGTACTGTTTTGTATCGTTCAGATGGATTGAATTGAATGCATTTATCAATGATTGGATTAAACAAATTGCAGGGCGTTGGTAATGAAGCCACCATCTCTTTTAAGACAATTCCTAAGGAATAAATATCTGTTTGTGGTGATGATGACCCAAAACCATATTGCTCTGGAGCTGCATAACCTTGTGTGCCAAGTAAAACAGTATCTTCTTTCGATTGATTGGAAAAGAACTTGGCTGCATTAAAATCGAGTAAAACGGCATGATTATAGTTGGTGATAATAACGTTTGAAGGTTTAATATCACGATGTATAATTGCGGGATTTGCGGAATGAAGGTCATTAAGAACATTACACAAATCTAACATATAATTAAGAATATCATTGACGGATAATGACGAATGCTGAATGATATCCTGTAAGGAATATCCGGAGATATATTCTTCAATTACAATGAGTTGATTATCGTCTTCACAGTAATCAATTATTTTGGGTGTACCGACAATATAATTGTTGTAAAGATATTCATAGATGTCGATATTGTAAACATCAAGTATTTTCTTGATAAAAATTTTTTTTGTTTCACAGTGTTGAACCAGATAAATTTTGTGCGGTTCATTTATAACAGCTATTGTTTTGTAATATGAAATGGCTATACGATGGGTTAAATCCACATTATCATCCCTTTCCTACTAATGATGTTGAGTTTATTATATCAGATAGGAGCAGAAATGAGTGAAAAAAATACAAAAGAGCTTGCGGAGGTTTTGGGTAAAACGCATTTATCCGAATTTGATAAGTATTGCAAAGATAACAAAGATAGTATGAATATAGCAGAGGATGCGTTCTCTGTTTATATAAAAACATTACTTCGTGAAAAGGGGATTACTCAGCAAACGGTTTTTCTGAAAGCAGATATTCCTGAACGATATGGATATAAGTTGCTTTCCGGAGAAAAACATACGAAGCAGAGAGATATAATTTTAAGAATATGTTATGCGTCGGAGCTAAGCCTTGATGAAACACAGCGAGCTTTGAAAAAATATGAGATGCCGGAACTATATGCAAAGATACCACGAGACGCATTCATGATGATAATGTTTAACGAGAGACCGGGAAGTATTATTGATGTTAATGAATTGCTTAAAAAACACGGAATGGAGCCGCTTCGAACGAGCGGCTCTCAGGACTAAAAAACATACGATTACCACCGTGACGGGGGGAACATTTTTCCGAATAAGTAGTATAATAGTCACATGTTCTGACAGATAAAAAGAGGATTGAGTGAATAAAAACAATAAAACAGCTTTTCTAGTAATCAATATTTGGGGTCCAATAATTATTGGAACTATAATTTACTATCTCATATCGCCAGATGTATTATTCGTAGAATGGATTGATACATTTCTTGGCAAAGTCATGCATATTAGCTGTATAGATTCAAGTTTTTGGCTTGTGAAGTTTATTCGCAACTATATGCTGGATATGATGTGGGGATATGCGTTAGTGTTTGCACTATATTTTATTATTGGTAATAATTCAGCAGATTTATTGAAGATATTTGTAATTGCATTTACTTTGTCAGCAGTTATGGAGATTCTTCAGCTTACACCATTCGTTGAGGGAACATTTGATGTACTGGACATTATAGTTGAATTTCTTGCGGAGGTAGTTGCTGTATTTATTATAAAAAAATATTTTTTAGAGGAGGTACAAAAGAGATATGAAAAAAAGGGTTAAATTATTAGCTGTAGTGTTATGTCTATTGCTTTTTGCAACCATGGCATTGGGAAGTGGTTCTTCTGGTTCTGGTGAAGACAAAAAGATCTCTGATGTTAGTTCGGGAGCTTCGTCAACAGAGGAAACTTCAACAGAGAATGTCACAACTGAAATTACGATTGGAGAGCAAGTATTGTATGATGAGAATGATATAAAGATCACTGCAACAGGACTTGAGGATAGTTGGCTTGGAACAGAACTTCAGGTTTTAATTGAGAATAATTCGAGTCAAAGTATTACTATTCAGGCGAGAAATGCGAATGTAAATGGATATATGGTTCCGACGGTGATGTCAGCAGATGTTGCTGCCGGAAAAAAAGCAAATGATTCATTGACATTTGAAACTTCTGGATTGAAGGAATGTGGAATTGATAATATTGCAACAATGGAATTTTTATTCCATATTTTTGATTCAGAGTCCTGGGATGAGATTGTAGATACAGATGTTATTACTGTTGAGACATCCATTGCTGAAAGTTATACACAAACATATGATGACTCTGGTGAAGTATTAGTAGATACAGATGGAATTAAGATTGTTGGAAAAGGATTGTCAGATGAAGATTCTTTCTGGGGACCAGGAGTGATTCTTTATATTGAAAATAATTCAGATCAGAATGTTACTATCCAGGTAAGAGATGTGTCTGTAAATGGATTTATGGTGGACTCCTCTATGTCTGAAGATGTTGTCGCCGGTAAGAAGGCGATGAGTGCGGTTCAATTCTTCAGTACAGACCTTGAAGAGAATTCTATAGACGATATTACAGATGTTGAATTGTATTTTCATATATTTAACTTAGAGTCATGGGATACGATTTTTGACTCGGATGTGATTTCTATTTCATTCTAAAAATTACAATATAAGGGAGGATTCTGAAATGAAGGTATGGAAGTTGGTTTCCGGTATTCTATCTATTATTCTGTTTGTTCTTGTAACCTTTCAGTCATGTGCGGCAGGAGTTGTAAATGCGTTAGAGGATAATGGAGAGGTCTCTGGTTCAGCAGGTCTCTTGGTAGCCGTGTTGATGCTTGCAGGTGGAATCGTTTCAATCGCAACAAGAAAATCTGTGAAGAAGGGTGGAAATATTACACTCATTATTCTTTTTGGTTTAGCTGCATTAATCGGATTTGCTAATTATGGCAACTATTCAGATTTGGCAATATGGTCGGGGTGGTGCTTGATCAATGCTATACTTGCTCTTGTAGCAATTATTTCTGGAAAGAATAAGGGTGGAGATAATACTTCAACTTCCATGGATGGGTTTCCGACATAAGTGACCTGTCCGATTAGCACAACGAGATCCCCCTGATATACTTAGATACCTTACGGTATTTTTGAATTGTGGAAATACTGGCATATGTTTATGGATTATGATTTTTGTTATATCTTATTTTGCCGAAAAATAAACATGGCATATAAAGTATAGTTGCCACTGATTTTAACAGAATTCTGCAAATCCTGTTAAAATCAATTGGTAGTAATCGTTTCCCCGATTTTGTATAATATGTTAAAAATAGTTGCAAAGGTGGGAAATGTATGAGAAAGTATTATGTAGATAATATTCGCTGGATTACGGTTCTTCTGGTGGTGTTGTACCATGTCATCTATATGTACAACGGCGTGATAAATGCAGGCGTCATCGGCCCGTTTCACGAAGTGCAGTATCAGGATGCGCTGCAGTATCTCCTGTATCCGTGGTTCATGGTAATCCTGTTTGTTGTGTCGGGCATGAGCTCCAGATACTATCTGGAGAACCACACCGTGAAGGAATTCGTTGCAGGACGAACAAGAAAACTGTTGGTTCCGTCCACCATTGGTCTGTTTGTGTTCCAGTGGATCCTGGGTTACTTTAACATGCAGATGAGTCATGCGTTTGACACCATGCCGAATACAGTTCCGAAGATTGCTATGTATTTTATCATGGTGCTGTCCGGCACGGGAGTTCTGTGGTACATACAGGTACTGTGGATTTTGTCTATGGTGCTGGCAGTGGTTCGCAAATGGGAGAAAGGAAAGCTCTATCGGCTTGGAGAGAAGGCCAATTCGCTTGTGCTGGTGATCCTTGGCGTTGTGGTATGGGTGTTTGCCCAAATCCTGAATACACCGGTAATTGTGGTGTATCGGTTCGGAATTTATGGCATCAGCTTTTTCCTGGGATATTTCGTGTTCGCCCATGAGTCGGTGGTGGAGCGGCTGAGCAAATACTGGCATGTTCTTGCAGTTGCTGCGATAGCTTTGGGCTGTGGGTATGTGTACTACTACTTTGGAGAAAACTATGCTGCGGAGCCGGTGGTAAACAGTCCGTTTTCCATTGCCTACGGATGGATCGCAATTCTCGCCATATTCGCGGGAATGAAGCGGTGGGGAGATTTCACTTCGCCTTTTGCCGCGTGGATGACGAAGAAAAGCTTTGGCCTGTATGTGTTCCATTACCTGCCGCTGGCAGCAGTGGCTTACTGGATGAAAAACGATACAAGCCTTTCGGCACTGCCTTCCTACCTGATTGCAGGGGTGGCGGCCTATGCGGGTGGATTTTTATTGTATGAACTGATATCGAGAATTCCGGTGATACGCTGGTGCGTGCTCGGTATCAAAAAGAAGGAGAAGCATGTTTCACAGTAATCTGATTCAATTGCGCAAGATTAATCACATGTCTCAGGAGGAATTGGCGGAAAAAGTCAATGTGTCCAGACAGACCCTGTCCAAATGGGAGACGGGAGAGTCCTTGCCGGACATTGAAAAATGCAGGGTGTTGGCGGAACTCTTCGGCGTGACACTGGATGATCTGGTGAACTACGAGAATGATGCCTGTGGTTTATGCGTCCCACCCAAGGGGAAGCATGCCTTTGGTCTGGTGACGGTAGGAGAGAAGGGACAGATCGTCATTCCGGCCAAGGCCCGGAAAATCTTTGACATTCAGCCTGGAGACCAGCTTCTTGTGCTGGGAGATGAGGAGCAGGGAATTGCCATTGTGAAGGCTGAGGTTTTTCTAGGGTGAATGGTTGTAAAATGGGTAATAGTCTTGACATAGCCGTACGACGAAAAGTATAATTAGTGTACTATATATTGTCGTACGGCTAAATTTTTGCGAAAGCAATTAAATTTAGTTGTACGGCAAAATTTAGGAGGCGCATATGAAAATAACCAGTGTCGTGGATTTTGGAAAGGCGATTCAGCAACAAAGAAAGCGTATGGGATATACACAGGCATACTTGGCGGAGGTAACCGGTTTTAGCACAAGCTTTATTTCTAATCTGGAGAATGGAAAGGTCACAGCAGAGCTTGGGAAAGCTATATTTTTGGCCAATCTTTTAGGGCTTGATGTTGAAATGAATGAGAGGACATAGAGGATGAAGGAGTTACAGGTCAGTATTGAAATTGAAGGAAAACAGTGTTTGGTTGGGGTTATTGAAGGAAAAAATTGTGAAGATGCACGATTCAAATATGCAGATGAGTATTTGTCCATTCCAGGAATAAGACCTATTTCTATTAGTTTACCGCTAAAGAAAGGTTACTTCAGCCCAAGAGAGACAAAATGTTTTTTCGAAGGCTTATTACCGGAAGGATTTTCAAGACGGGCAGTTGCAAGCTGGGCGAAAGTGGATGAAAGTGATTATCTGGCTATATTAGAGAAGCTTGGACAAGAATGTTTGGGCGCGATTTGTGTTCAAGGAAGTGAAGAAAATATAAATCGGTCATCCTATGAACCCTTAACGCATGAGCAGGTTCACGCTCTTGCCTCGGAGGGAGCAACTAAATCTACAGAATTATTAATGGAGACGCATTTATCTCTTACAGGAGCATCCGGCAAGGTGGGATTATACTATGATAGTTTGAAAAATCAATGGTATTTGCCAAAGGGAAGAGCGGCTAGTACGCATATTGTAAAACAGAGTCATGTTCGTTTGAATCGAATTGTATTGAATGAGCAATTATGTATGCTCACTGCGAAAAAAATGGGAATCGATGTGCCCGATAGTTTTATTGTCAATCTTGGGAACGGTTCGGAGACAGAAATTCTGTATGCAACAAGGAGGTATGACAGGGACTTACATTCAGATATTTTCATTGGAGATTTGGAGTGTCCGTTTCGTTTGCATCAGGAAGATTTTGCTCAGGCAATGGGAATTCCTTCTCCTGAAAAATATGAGAAAGATAATACTTCTTATATGAAAAGAATGTTTAAGCTCCTAAATGACTATTCTTCGAATCCGGTTGAAGATAGGCAGAAATTATGGAATCGGATTGTATTTAACTATCTTATTGGAAATACAGATTGTCATGTGAAGAATTATTCTTTGCTGTATAGTTCTGATTTCAAAAGTGTTCGTCTTGCGCCGGCATATGATATTGTGTGTACAAGGATTTATGGTACAACAAATGAAATGTCGTTCTATCTTGGGGGAGAACCTGATATTACAAAAATCAATCGAGATACCTTTATTCAAGCCGCAGGCGAGGTGGGACTGGGAGAAAAGTTTGCAATGAAGAATTTTGACCTTTTATCAGATAAGATAGAAATATGTATTGATGCTGCGGCAGATGAGTTGAATCAAATGGGATTTCAAGATGTGTTATCAGTAAGAGATGCAATGAAAAAAGTTATTTTTTAGGAATAGCCATTATGGAGATGAGAATCTCTGTAATGGCTTTTGTGCATTTAAGGATTATTTAATAATTCCCCTGTTAGAATCGGAACAGACAGGGAGGAAAACAAGATGCTGTTAAAAAGTTTAGGAAAAGATTTGAAACGAAAAAAGACCATGAACATCATATTGCTCTTGTTCATCATTCTGGCAACGATGTTTGTGGCCAGCGGAGTCAATAACGTGGTGACCGTCATGAGTGGGACGGACTATTATTTTGACCTGGCAGGAATCGGCGATTACGTGGTGATCACCATGGGCGACAATGCCATCGGCGCGCTGGACCCGATTCTGGAAGACGAGCCTGCGGTGGAGAACTACCGGCTGGAAAATGTAATCTATGCAGCCGAAAAGAATTTCACTGCGCAGGGAGAAAAGGTTAAGACCAAAAACTCGGTCATTATCCAGAGTATCGGTGGTAGCCGGATTAAGTTCTTTGACACGGATAATCGGGAGGTCACCGATATTACCAAGGGGCATGCCTATGTATCCGGCAATTTTATGGAAGAGAATCATCTGGAGCGTGGAAATACAATTCGGATACAGCACGGAGCGGTGGATATGACGCTGGTGTTAAGTGTCTGTCTGATCATTGTATCCTTTGTGGTCCTGCGGTTTACCATATCCTTCACTATTGTGGAGGAGTATCGGGAAATCGGTGTTATGAAGGCAATCGGAATTCCGAACATCCGCATTCGCAGCCTGTACATCGGGAAATATCTCATGCTGGCGGTGGTGGGAGCGGGGATTGGCTTTTTCATCAGTATTCCATTCGGTGCCATGCTCCTGAAGTCCGTCAGTGAAAATATGGTATTGGGAAATTCTCATGGATACTGGATTAATCTGATGGGCGCACTTCTTGTGGTATTTGTCATTGTACTGTTTGCGTATTTGTGTACGGGAAAGGTGAAAAAAGCCTCTCCTGTGGATGCCATCCGAAGCGGTCAGACAGGGGAACGCTATAAGAAAAAATCCATCTATCGCATTGGAAAAAGTTATTTTTCACCAAGTCTGTATATGGCAGTCAATGATATCATAAGCAGTCCGAGGCGTTTTTTGACTATCATTCTGTCCTTCAGCATCTGTACGCTGCTGGTGCTGATGATTGTGAATACGACACAGACAATGAAAAGCCCGAACCTTGTGGGAACCTTCGGAACCGCAAGTGATGTCTACGTCACGGATGTCCAGGAGGTCATGGAATATATGAGCGGGCATACAAAGGAGGATATGGAGGCGCGGCTGGATGAACTGGCAGAGATGCTGGGGAAAAATGGAATGCCATCCGAGGTCTGTATTGAGCTTCAGTATAAGTATAAGCTGACATTCGAAGGTGAGGTCTATAATCTGACCTGCCAGCAGGGATTGCACACCCGGGCAACGGACTATGAATATTATGAGGGAGAGATGCCTCAAAACGGGAATGAGATTGCAATCACACCGCAGATTTCGGAATTGACCGGCGCGAAGATAGGGGATTATGTAACCATAGATTACGGGGATCAGACGCGTGAGTGCATGGTCACTGCATATTTTCAGACTATGAACCAGTTGGGCGAGATTGTGCGTTTGCACGAGACTGCACCCACGGATTTTACCCATATTGCCAGTGCCTTCTCGTATCAGATTAATTTTGCAGATCAGCCGAATGAAGAAGAGCTGGCGGATCGCATTGCGCGGATCAAAGTGCTGTTTGACACCGACAAGGTCTTTGACCAGACCGCTTACTGTGTGGACTGCATCGGCGTGGTGGATACCATGGAGGCAGTACAATGGCTGCTTCTCGCCATCACTATTGTGGTGGTTATGCTTGTGACCATTCTTATGGAGCGAAGCTTTATAGCGGATGAAAAGGCGCAAATCGCGATGCTGAAAGCCATCGGTTTTCGGGACGAAACCGTAGTTTGCTGGCAGGTGTGCAGGTTTGGTCTGGCCGCGCTCATTGCTGTGATTCTGGCGGCAGTGCTGTCCATACCGATGACGAAGCTGTGTATTACCCCGATTTTTGGAATGATGGGAGCCAGCAGAATAAAGTACAACATCGATGTACTGCAGATATTTGTGCTGTATCCGGGGGCAATCCTGTTCGTCACGGTTGTTGTTGCGTGGCTGACCGCGCTTTACACCAGAACAATCAAGAGTTCCGACACCGCAAATATTGAGTAATGTGTTAGGTTTTCAACGAAAACCTAACACATATAAAAAAGGAGAAAACAATGAAAACAATTTTGGAAGCCAGAGATCTTTGTAAGACCTATATCGTAGATAAAAGACAGAACAACGTATTAAAGAATATCAATTTTTCCGTGAAGGAGGGAGAGATGGTGGCAATCATGGGCCCCTCCGGCTCCGGAAAATCCACACTATTGTATACCGTATCCGGCATGGATGACGCAACCGGTGGAGACGTGTTTTTCGAGGACAAAAACATTGCGAAGCTGGATGGAAACGAACTGGCCGCTTTGCGTTTGGATGAGATGGGATTCATTTTTCAACAGATGTATATGATGAAAAATCTCACGATTCTGGATAATATTGTGTTGCCTGCCATGCAGAGCAAAAAGACAAAAGAGACCAAAAAGGAAAAGATGCAGAGGGGGGAGGCTCTGATGCGGAAGCTGGGAATCATTGAGATTGCAGACAATGACATCAATGAGGTGTCCGGCGGGCAGCTTCAGAGGGCATGTATTTGCAAAAGTATGATCAATAAACCGCGCTTGCTTTTCGCGGATGAGCCAACAGGTGCTTTGAACCGCACTTCCTCCGATGAAGTGATGGAGGAACTGGTGAAGCTGAACCGGGAAGGTACTACCATCATGATGGTAACCCATGACGCAAAAGTGGCGGCAAAATGCTCCAGAGTTCTTTATATAGTAGACGGAACGATTCAGGGAGAATATAATTTACTTAATGATTGTTCCCCAAAGGAGCGGGAACGAGCCCTGAACAACTGGCTCATGGATTTGGGCTGGTAAAACGATGGAAGGAAGATTGGAATGCTGGATATTCTGATTGTGGAAGACAACCGGGAGATTGCGTCCCTTCTGTGCGATTTCCTGCGAAAAGAGAATTATGTGGTGAGCGTAGCAACGAGGACTATGTGGTGGAGGATGTGAATGGCACGCTGTATCGTATTGCATATCGGAATCGCGAAGCAGCGACGGGCTTTTGGGTACTGAATGTATCTCTCGGAGTTATGCTTTTTATCACGGTAATTCTCCTCTGGTTTATCGGAAGCAAGATCATCAAGCCTTTTTCCAGATTTACAGAGCTTCCCTACGAGATCGCCAAGGGCAACCTGACCACACCTCTCGTGGCAGAAAAAAGCCGCTTCTTTGGGAAATTCCTTTGGGGTATGGAAATGCTTCGGGAGAATCTGGAGGTGAACAACGGAGAGTTCTATCTGTCGGAAGCAATGCAGGATATTCAGCGCTATTACAAGGATAAGCTTTCACTTCAACACACGGAGTTTGTGATGGAGGGTATGACCGATTGTCTGGTCAAAGGGGATAAAGAGCGGGTGATCGAGGTGCTCCAGAATATCATGGAAAATGCCATCAAGTACGGGGACGGCAGACAAATCACCATCGCCTTTTCCGAGGAGGAGGATTGCAGGCTTGTCTCAGTTGTCAACACGGGCAGCAGTATTCCGGAGGCGGAGCTGGTACACATCTTTGATTCTTTCTATCGTGGAAGTAACGCCGATCATGTGAAGGGCAGTGGGCTGGGCCTGTACATCTGCCGGAGCCTGATGCATCGAATGGACGGGGAAGTGTTTGCCGAGCAGAGCGAGGATGGTTTTCTTGTGACGGTTGTCATTCGGAAAGCGGGATAAGACTTTTCTTTGCTATCCGGTTCTTTTATTGTATAATAGCTTTAATACGATAAAGAATAGTTTGAAGCGAGGAAGGATATGAGCAGGGGAATAAAGAAATGCAGCTCATGCGGAGGAAAGCTTGTTTTTAAAGATCAATATACCTATCAATGCAGTCATTGTGGGCAGGAATACTATATTTCCGCGGACAGAACGCACAAGGTATCAGTGCATCTGTCATTTGGAAAGATGATTGTGATGTATGCTCTGATCGCTATGGTTATCGTGGCGGCAATATTAGGCGTTTATCAGCACTACACAGCGCAATTGGGGAAAGCTGCCAGCCGTTTCTCCGTGGTATTCAGAGAGTTTCTTCTGGAAGTATATGACAAACCTGTTGCAAAGATTACGGAAGAGGATTTGGAAAAAATTAAATATTTGCGAATTGAGAAGGACGGAGACTATAAATTCACTTATAGCTATGAAGACTATTTTGCCTATGAAGATGAGGAGATGTATGCAAAGACGCTTCAGAGCATTTCCGTAGAGGGAACCGGGGATGATTTTTCTCCCACGAATCTGCAGTATTTTTCGGGGCTTACGTTTGTGGAACTATATACCGGTTCCTGGCAGAATTATAAGCTGCCGGAGGAAAATGGAATTCGTTGTATCCGCTGTACCAATGGGATGTCAAGGTATGGGACATCCGATTTTTTTGAAAATGTGAACCCGGATACGTTGGAAGAAGTGACAATTTTGGATGCAGGGGAGTTGGATGATTTTTCTTTCCTGGAAAATCTGCACAGTGTCCGTTCATTTACCTTGGAGGGAGCACATTTAAAAAGTACGGATATGTTTGCGGAGCTTTCGAACCTTACATATTTGGAATTGGATTATGTGGAGATGGAACAGGAAGAAGTCTATGGTTATGTAGAGAATCTTTTGAATATACCGACGTTGACAGGTTTTACCATGAAGGGCAAGGCGGCATGGTACATGACGGAGGAACAGTGGGCGGAATTGGAAGAGAAGTACGGGGAGAGGATTGCTTTAAGCAGACAGTAGCGTGAAAGGCAGAATTTGGAAATGAAGAATCAGGCAGAAGACAAATATACGATACATACATCAATTGATAATGATACAGCTGAACTGGTCAAAATGACATGTATTGATTGCGGCGCTTCTTTAGAACTTGTGGATAAAACCCATGCAAGATGCCCTTATTGTAAACAGACGTATGTCATTGATGAGGCCAGGGGAGTAGCAGTAAACGTCAATGTGGATTATGGCGATAGCGCAGAGGTGCAAAAGAACGTAAAAAAGACACAGCATCTCTTGATTGGCTTTCTGATTGCTGCGGCGGTTATTGCATTGTTTATTCTGGGCTACAATATCGCAGCAAACAGATCATTGTTATCCTCTTCTGATTCAGATGCTCCTATTCAGGAACAGGGAAATCTACTGGTAATTTTCTGCAAAGATATTTTTGACAAAGAGTACAGAAAGATTACACCGGAGGAATTTGCAAGCATTCGTTATATCAAATATGATTATAAACGGGATGGTGATTCCAACGATCACTACCATGTCGTGTATTACAGCTTTACCAATTATGAGGATTGCGAAAGCGAAGAAGAGTTTTTGGATACCGTCCGTTCATGGACCTACGAGGATTCAAAGGCGAACTGGCCTTCTGATTTTTCGATGCTGACAGGGCTGACAAGGATTGATACGACAGACAGCACCTGGATGTCTCTGTTACAATTTTCGCCGGATTGCAAAATCAGCTATGTCGCCAGCGATGACAGCCTGGAAATAATCTCATCGAAAGTGAATCCGGAATATGTAAGGGTTTTTGACTTAGGTGCTTTTAGTGACAATCTAAATGGATTAGAACAATACGAGAATTTAGAGGTGCTGAAGGCGAAAAATACACATTTATATACGACTACCAATCTTTCCGGAATAAAAAAGTGCAGCAAGCTAAAGGAATTGTACCTCAGTTGTGCAGATACCTATGAGGGAGTGGATGAGATCGCAGAATTGTCGGATCTAAAAAGCCTCTATATGAACGGCGTCACACTGTCGCAATGTGACTTTTTAAAAAAGATTCCACAGTTAGAGGAACTTTCTATGCAGGTGGGCGATGATGCGGATTTATCAATACTCACGTATCTGCCAAATTTAAGAAAATTTGACACGATCATGGATGCTGATGGTGTCAGTATAGACCAACTGTCGGTGCTCACAAAGCTGGAAAGCTTGAGAGTTACCGTAAATAACAAAGAAGATTTTCTGCGGCTTACACAGCTGAAAAATCTAAAGGCACTTCGTGTTTATGCCTCTTTTGAGGAGATGGATGAGAGGTATCACTACTTACCCATCGATATTTCTGTGTTTTCCCAACTGCCACAGCTGGAACAGCTTCAAATCCGCGTTTCTAATATGGGTGGAGTCTGCGGTGTAGAGAGCATTTTGAATATGCCTACGATAAAGACATTTGCGATAGAGGCAGTTATTCCGGGCAAAAAGCTTTGGTTAGATACGGAATTGCTGGTGGACAATCCAAATCTTGCGACATTTTGTATGAAGGATTTGTCTGTAGGGGATGTAGTGACGAAGGAAGAGGAAACGTTTGATTTCCTTTCCCACTATCCGAATATGAACGAATTGTGGCTTGCAAGCAGTGATTTGACCGATATTTCTTTTGTGTCGGCACTGACAAATCTGGAAAGATGTGACTTCGAGGACAATGACATTACGGATTATTCTCCTCTTTCCAACTGCAAAAAACTGGAATATCTTTGTGTTGGATTGTTTGGTTCCAATGCGGTGCCGGATATGCCCAAAGATGTGGAAGTCGTGCAGGACGTACATTGGTTTAATATTGAATTGTAACTCTACAAAATCCGAAAAATTCTATTGCAGTTCATATTGTTTTACAAACACATGTTTGGCATAATGTATTTGGGTCTGGGAGCAATGATAAGACACAAAAATAACCGCCCCGGTCTGGTAAACTTTGACAGTTGCGGGGGCATTAAGAATGGTTGATTGTACGTCGGATAGTTCTGGTGTATAATTGGTTCAGAAAGTGAATGAAAAATTACTGATCAATACAAAAGAGGAGGCACTATGTTAAAAAAGCGAAGTATACTGAGAAAAATTGCACTTTTTTTGTGTGCAATCATGTTGGTTACAATTATTCCGGCAGGCGAAAGCCAGATGGTGTATGCGCAGACGGTTCCTACATTTTCCGGGAGCACAAAGGCGATTGTATGTGGGAAGCAGGCGAAGATTAAGCTTCCATCCGGTTATTCCAAATGCAAATTTTCGACCTCAAATAAGAAGGTGGCAACCGTAACGTCCAAGGGTGTCGTGAAAGCTGTGCGTTTGGGCGTGGCTAAGATTACAGCTAAGGCAGGGAATAAGAAGAAAATCTATACAATTACGGTAAAGCCGGCCAAAGCCAGTGAAGTGTGGCTGAATCATCAGGCGGTTCTTACCAACCAGAAGGTTCAGCTGAAGCTGGTGTCAGACAAATATGACACCAGTCAGGTAAAACTGAAATTTTCCTGTGGTTTTTCTCAGGTGAACAGTAATGGACTGTGTAAAGGCATTAAAAGTTCCGGGTGGGGAAGCATGGATTACTATTACGGTTCTTTTAGCAGGACTACAAAGTTTATAGCGTATTCACCAGACTGGATCATGAATGATGTATTGGAATGCGGGTGGAGTGATGATTCCGATACCTGTAATATTGATGCGGGAGTTCCATATAAAGCAGCTATTACTTCTATGGTGAGTTCCGGGAAAACCATAACCCCAAGTGGGCTGAGAAAACAGGGAATTTCATTATTGGTGGACGGGGCAGAGATGGCGGACACCATGATTTATACGCCGGGAAAGCACACGATATCCATTGTATCCGGAGATAAAGAAATTTCAAGAGAAGTGAATGTTTCATACAGCATTAAGGACACGCTTGTAAACCGTGACGCTACCGGATATGACGCAGAAAGTAAGAAAGTGTTTGATGCTGCTTTTGCTGTAGTGAATCAGATCATAACTGAGGGCATGAGTGACGAAGAAAAGGTGAAGGCAATTCATGATTATCTGATCTATCATGCCAATTATGTGAATAACGGGGATTATTCCAGTGCGGAAAACTGGGCATATGGTGCATGTGGAGTTCTATTGCATGGAGAGGGCGTCTGCCAGAGCTATGCGATCGCCTTTTATATGATGGCTACTGCGGCAGGAGTAGAATGCGAATATGTAACGGGGGTGGCAACAAATTCTAGTGCTTCGGGAGGACACGCATGGAATCGTGTGAAGATCAATGATAAGTGGTATTATATTGACTGTACATGGGATGATCCTGTTGGAGGCGGCTATGAAAATTATGATTACTATTTATCAGAAAATGGCTGGCCAGATCATAAGGTAGAAGAAATTAAAGATCTTGCCCAGAAAGAAAAATATTCTTGGATACATTATTATTTAACAGGCAAAGGCTATTGAAGCTGCATGAACACGAGGCTTGCGAATCATATTCGCAAGCCTCTTTGTTTCGTGCACCAGACGGCACACATTTTCGTCGCAAATGAAATTAGTTTTTCCGTTGTCATCCAGATCCTCCGGAATAACAATTAAAGCAGAGCCCCCTTAATAATAACCTGTCGGATTTCCAAGGTCTTTTGATCCAACAATACACAGTCTGCGCATTTTCCGACCGTGAGACTTCCGACCTGATCGTCCACGCCGATGGAGCGTGCGGGATTGATGGAAGCGCATTTGACGGCGGTCTCCAATGGGATTCCCATAGAGACTGCTTTTCTTACGCAGTCCATCAGGTTGGTGACAGAGCCGGCAATGGTTCCGTCACTCAGGCGTGCATAGTGCCCCTTGACATTGACGGGAAGACCACCGAGATCGTAGCTTCCGTCCGGCATTCCGGTGGCTCGCATACTGTCGCTGATAAATACCACGCGGTCTTCGCCGAAAAGGGAAAGCAGAGCCTTCACCATGGCTTCGTGTATATGGATACCGTCACAGATAATCTCCGCCATGACGGATGGTGCCATGTATCCGGCACCGATTGGTCCCGGTGCGCGGTGAGACAGCGGTGGCATGGCATTGTAGGTGTGGGTCAGGTGATCTGCACCGCGGGCAATGGCGGCACATGCGGTGTCATAATCACAGCAGGTGTGACCGATGGACACATGAACCTCCTGGGAAGCCTTCTCGATAAAATCCAGTGCGCCGGGAACTTCCGGAGCCACTGTGATCAGTTTAACCAATCCGTTGGAAGCGGTAAGCAGGTGGTGTAAAAGCTCCATGGAAGGAGGGATGATATAGCTTGGATTTTGAGCCCCCTTTTTTTCCGGAGAAATGAAGGGACCCTCCAGATGAATTCCCACCAGCCGGGATCCCTGATTCTGATAAGCGGCCGCGTTTTTACAGATCTCCATCAAGCGGCCGGTTCCCAGAGTCATGGTGGCGGGGCAGATGGAAGTAATGCCGTTTCTCTGTTCATAATCGGCGATGGCAGATAACGCCTCCGGTGTGGCATCGCAAAAGTCATAGCCTGCGGCACCGTGAAAATGTATGTCTACCAATCCGGGAATGACATAGCATCCGCTTGCGTCGATGACAGGGCCTGAAGCCGTATCGCAGATCTTCCCGTCTTCTATGTATAGCGGACTTTCCGCAAATTCATACCGGTCGCCTAAAACCAGTCCGTGCTCAATAATCATAATTTTCCTCCAACTTGTTTACTCTCGATATGGAGAGGCAGACAACGCCTCTTCGTCTGCAACCAGTGTGACATCCGGGTGCATCTGTAGGATGGAAGCCGGTACCTGTGGGGTAACCGGACCCCAGAAGGCCTTGGCCACGATATCGGCTTTTCCGATTCCGTTTACCACAACCAGAATCTTTTTCGCCTGCATAATGGTCTTGATTCCCATGGTGTAAGCCTGTGTAGGAACATCCTCCGGCTTCTCAAAAAAGCGGGAGTTGGCCTGAATTGTGCTCTCGGTCAGATCCACCAGGTGGGTTTCCTTTTCAAAGGCAGCTCCTGGCTCATTGAAGCCAATGTGACCGTTGTTGTCAAGTCCCAGAAGCTGTAAATCTACACCGCCCAGCGTTCGGATGACCTCCTCGTGTGCAAGGCATGCTTTCTCGCTGTCTGTTTCCATTCCATCCGGAACGAAGGTGTGATCCGGCCGGATATTAATATGTTCAAAAAAGTTGTGCTGCATAAAATAATGATAACTCTGATCGTTCTCTTTTGGAAGCCCCCGGTACTCGTCGAGATTGACGGAAGATACTCTGGAGAAATCCAAATCACCCTTCTGATACCAGTCGATCAACTGTGCGTAGGTGCCCAGCGGCGTGGAGCCGGTTTTCTTATTTGGAATTCTCTTTCCATTCCATTAACATCGATAATCAGAATTTCCAGATGAGCCTTTACTGTGCGGGAAGTTCTTATGAAGATGGCATTATTGAGGAAGATCGGTTCTACGAGCCGGACGGATACCAGTATTTTACCGCCAGCTTCAAGCCGGATGGATTTGACTGTATGCGGGATACATTCCTTGGACTGTATCATACCGAGGACAATCCAATTGCGGTACAGGGAGGCGCTTGCAGCGGCTCCTACGGAAAAGGCGGCAATCACTGCGGAAGCCTGCAGAAGAATCTGCAGCTGGCTCCGGGAGAAGAGGCTCGCGTCATCTTCATGTTAGGAGAAGGAAATCGTGCACAGGGACAAAAGGTCCGTGAACGTTTCCGCAATCTGGAAGAAGTGGATAAGGCTTTTGCGGATCTGCATCAGTATTGGGAGAATAAGTGCCGCAAGCTTCAGATTCAGACACCCAATGAAGGTATGAATACACTCATTAATACATGGACTCTTTACCAGTCCGAGATCAATGTCATGTTCTCACGGCTCGCTCCTTTCAGCGATATTCTGTATTGCCTTTTACATGTATTTCCGAAAAAGAGAAAAGGGGCTGACACACTGAGTGTTGTGTGCAGCCCACTTTCCGAATTATGATTGTTTCTTCAGTTTCTTTATCTGCTTCGACCATTTGGAGATGGCTTTCTTATCTACATTTCGCCGGTTTTCCATCATCAGACTTTGATAGAGATTCCAACGTTTTTCTGACAACGTACCGTCCTTGAGTGCCTGCTTGATCGCACAGCCGGGCTCCGTGTTGTGGGCGCAGTCCCGGAATTTGCACTGTCCCATCAATTCCTCAATATCGGAGAAGGTATCTTCGATTCCTTCCTCGACATCGCTCATTCCCAGCTCCCGCATACCCGGGGTGTCAATGATGGTCACACCGGAATCGAGCATGAACAATTGTCGGGAGGTTGTGGTGTGACGGCCTTTTTTATCTTTCTCGCGGATGCCGCCGGTCTTCATGATCTCATTTCCACACAGGGCATTGACCAGAGTGGATTTGCCCACGCCGGAGGAACCGAGGAATGCAATCGTTTTTCCCGGTTTCAGATAGGTGTCCAATTCGTTCAGCCCGATTCCTTCCGTGGCGCTTACGGCATGGACGCAGACCTTGTCTGACAGCTCCAAAATCTCTGCCATATAAGGAAGCGGGTCCGGGCACAGGTCTGCCTTGGTCAGGACAACTACAGGAGTAGCATTTCCGGACACGGCCACTGCAATGTAGCGCGCAATGCGATTCAGGTTGTAGTTGTCGTTTAAGGAACTTGCGATAAATACATAGTCGACATTTGCCACCATGGTCTGCTCTGTGGCATTTTTCACACTGTGATCCTGTGGAAAAGGTCGCTTCAGTGCGCCTTTTCGGTCGCAGACCGTAAGGATGGTGGAGTCGCCCTGTGGATTGTAGTCGAAGGTTACATAGTCGCCCACCACCGGAAATTCCTTATGCTCATTGTAGAAGCTTCCCTTCAGCTTCGCCGGAAGAGAAGCTTCCCAGAACTGAATCGTGTAGGAGTTTTTCTGAATGTTTTCGATACGGCCGATGCGCTCCTCGTGTACCCACTGACAGCTCAATTTTAGCTTGGTATAGGCTGGAAACTGCTTGTTGAATTCTTCCACAGCAGCGGCGTCGTTACAGGCCTCGAATACCGGTGATTCATACAACTTGCCCTTGATATCTGCAAATGCGTTTTCCTGCAATTCGTAACCCATCAGTGCGTCATAATTTTTCCCGTCGGGGTCCGTGATGCCGAAATGGTCGCAGGTCACAAACCCGTGCCGCGGGTAATAGCCTGGTTCTCCGTAGATACAGATGCCGGGATATCCCGCTGCTTTTGCAAGGGCAAGGCCTTCCTTTAGAAGCATCCTGCCGACGCCCAGGTGCTGGGCCATCGGTTCCACGCTTAATGGGCCGAAGGTGACGATATCGTGCACCTTGTCGCCGTCTTTGATGACCGCCTTGGAAAAGGCGATGCTTCCCACGATTTTTCCATCCAACTCCGCAACCCGGCTGAGCTCCGGAAGGTAATCGTCAGACTGCCGCAGCATGTGCAGCAGATAGTGTTCGTTGCATCCCGGCTCGTGAATGTTCCAGAATGCACGCATGGTCATATGTTCCGTGTTGTAATAGTCCTGTGGTGTTTCTTTTCGTATAATAATATTCAATGTTTGATTTGCATGGAAGCTCCGCCTTAACATTTTCCATGCGCTCCTTTCTCAATTATGCTGGTTTTCGTGTTATTTACTTCCGTAGTCATGCATCATATTTTGTTCAAGTCGGGATCGAACTTGTATCAGAATCGATTCCGGGTAGACTATGACAATATGCCATACTTCCGTCTGCACTATTTCCGTACGCAATTGCCACGAATCATTTTCCGGTTCGAGCAGTTCCACAGGGAACTGGGCAGTAGAAGCGCATTTTATCGTCCACTGCCCAGAATCTGCCTCGCAGCGAAGAAAATATAGCGAGAACTGGGCAGTGGAAGAGCATTTCATCGTCCACTGCCCAGAATCCGTCTCATGGTGAAGAAAATTCGGCGAGAACTGGGCAGTGGAAGAGCATTTCATCGTCCACTGCCCAGAATCCGGCTCGTGGTGAAGAAAATTCGGCGAGAACTGGGCAGTAGGAGAACACTTCATCGTCCACTGCCCCAAAACTGACTCGTAGCCAAGAAAATACATCATGAAATTGTCGGAGTATCCTGGGATAATTGTAAGATTACCGGAAAAAGAAAAAGCCGCGACAAATGCCACGGACAAACAGATACAAATCAATTGAAACACAGAGTGGATTATCTGTATAAAGCCGAGGTAATCATACAATTTTTCATTACAATCTCTCTTGTTGTTCTCATCGCAATTACCTCTCTTTCTTCGTTATTTGGAAAACTTGTAAGCTGAAATCCGCTCAAAGTATTCCATGTCTATCAAATTGTTACCATCATACTCTCCCGGAGACGGAATGTCAACCCCCATAATGGCATAATGTCAGCATAATGCCATGTCTCTGTATAGGTAGAAAATTTCAGGCGTGTGTGGTAAACTAGAAGGGAAGAAAATGGTTTGCAGTAGAAAAATTGTTACTATGCACAGCCCTCCACCCATATGCGCACTCGTCGCCTCTTCGAGGCTCCAGTCCCACTCCTTTCGGAGCTAAGACTGCTTATGAGGGTGTAGTTCCTGCTTCGCAGGCTCGATATGGATTCACGGACAGCCTCTTACATGCGAGCATGATGAGTCTGCCTATGAATCCATATCGGCTGTGAATAGTAACGAAACATTGCAGATTGTAGTTGCAATCAAAGTTGTGTGAAAAATGAATAGTGTGGAGGGAAACTATGAGTAATTCAAAGGTATATATGAGCAGAGAAATTACACCGGAGGCGGTAATAAAGCTGTACGATGCGCTGGGAAAGACACTTCCCGGAAAGGTGGCTGTCAAGGTGCATTCCGGTGAGGTGGGCAATCAGAACTTTATCCGGCCGGCATTCTGGAAGCCAATGATCGATCAGGTTCATGGAACGATTGTCGAGTGTAATACCGCCTATGAGGGAAAGCGGAATACCACCGTGGATCATTGGGAGACCATGAAGCTGCATGGATGGACAGCCATTGCGAATGTGGACATCATGGATGAAGAGGGCGAGCTGGAGCTTTGCGTCCCGGCACCGGGTGGCAATCAGATTCAGAAGAATTATGTTGGCGGGCATCTGGAAAATTATGCTTCCATGCTGGTTTTATCGCATTTTAAAGGACATCCTATGGGAGGCTTCGGTGGTGCATTGAAGAACATTTCCATCGGTGTCGCATCTTCCCATGGCAAGGCATACATTCATGGAGCGGGTGTGGAGGCAGATATCTGGACCGCGGACCACGATTCGTTCTTAGCTTCCATGGCGGATGCCGCATATTCGGTTGTGGATTATTTCAAGGGGAATATGGTATATATCAATGTGATGTGCAACATGTCGGTGGATTGTGACTGTTGCGCGGTGGCGGAGGATCCATGCATGAAGGATATCGGCGTGCTGGCATCGTTAGACCCGATTGCATTGGATCAGGCCTGTGTGGATCTGGTGTACCGCTCCAATGATCCCGGCAGGGACCATCTGGTGGAGCGCATCGAATCCAAAAACGGAATTTACACCATTGAGGCGGCCGCAAAGCTTGGCTTTGGAAGCCGCGAGTATGAATTGATTGAATTATCGTAACGATTCGGCCCCCTAGAATTTGATAATCAGATTCGTCATACTTGTATGGGGAGAGAGGAAGAGTTGCGAAAAATAACAGCAAGATGGGCGAACGCTCATAAAGGAGTATGAGATTATGAAAAAGCCGGAACCGAAAACAGAGAGGAACGTGAAGACGAAAGCGGGACAGGAGCAAAAATCCGAAAGATTCGCACCGGCAGGCACGTATGTCTGCCCGTATGAGAAAAAGTGCGGTGGCTGCGATTATCAGGGAACACTGTATGCGGTTCAGCTTCGCAAAAAGCAGAATTATATGAGGACTCTGATGGAGCCCTTCTGCGAGGTGCGCCCGATTGTTGGCATGAAGAACCCATACCATTATCGGCATAAAGTGCAAGCCGCATTTGACTGCGTAAAGGGTGGCAAAATTGTGGCCGGAGCCTATCAGAAAAACAGTCATGAAGTGGTGGACTTTGAGGATTGTCAGATTGAGAATGAGGAAGCCACTGCCATTATACGGGACATTAAGCAGATGCTTCGGTCTTTCCGGATCAAGACCTACGATGAGGACAGCGAATACGGACTTTTACGCCATGTGCTTGTGCGTGTGGGATATCACAGTAGACAAATTATGGTGGTGCTGGTTCTGGCAAGTCCGATTCTTCCTTCGAAAAACAACTTCGTGAAGGCGCTTCGCAGCAAGCATCCGAATATCAGTACTGTGGTGATCAATGTGAACGATAAACGGACAAGCATGGTATTAGGCGAACGCAACATTGTAGTGTATGGCAAGGGCTTCATAGAGGATCAACTTTGCGGTCTGACTTTCCGCATCTCACCGGGCTCTTTCTATCAAGTCAATCCGAAGCAGACGGAGCTTCTGTATGAAAAGGCCATTGCTTATGCACATCTTACCGGAAAAGAGCGGGTCATTGATGCCTATTGCGGGACCGGGACCATCGGCCTCATCGCCAGCAAAAAGGCGAAGGAAGTCATCGGTGTGGAGCTGAGCAGGGATGCGGTAAGAGATGCCATAACCAACGCCAAGAGCAACAGTGTTCGAAATATCCATTTCTATAATGCGGATGCCGGAGAATTTATGGTAGATATGGCCCAGCGAGGCGAGCGTGCGGACGTGGTGATTATGGATCCGCCGAGAACCGGAAGTGATGAGGCATTTTTATCCTCCGTCGTGAAGCTTGCGCCAAAACGCGTGGTCTATGTGTCCTGCGGCCCGGAGGCGTTAGCCCGGGATCTGCGGTTCCTCACAAAACGCGGCTATCAGGTGCAGGAGTGTACGCCGTTTGACTGCTTCCCGTTCACAAAACATGTGGAGAGCGTGACATTACTTCAAAGGAAAGATAGAAGCTACTGAAGAATGAATATGAGAAAAAAGCATTACATAGTCCTCGGCTCATTCCTGATGCTTGCCATACTTCTGGCAGGACTGTATGAGTGCGAGGTGTTTGGAAAAGACAACAGCAGGCAGAAAGATTACGGTGTGTTTCTAAGCCTGGATGCATCCGATATGGATAGAATAACTGAATATCAGACGGTCGTTATCGACGCACAATATTTTTCAAAAAAGGACATTGCGTATCTGAAAAAGCAGGGATGCACGGTATATTCCTATATCAACATAGGGGCGATCGAGAACTTTCGCGAATATTATGATGAATACTCTAACCTGGCGTTGGGAGATTATGAAAACTGGGAGGAAGAAAAGTGGGTTGATGTATCGTCAACAGTCTGGCAGAATTTTCTTGTGTCGCTGGAAGAAGAATTGTTGGACAAGAGCATCGATGGCTTTTTCGTGGATAATTGTGACGTGTATTACGTATATCACACAGACGATGTGTTTGAAGGCCTGACAACGATTTTGGAACACCTTATGGAATATGGCAAGCCGGTTATCATTAACGGTGGTGATACCTACGTCATGGAATATGAGACCCGTGAAGGCTCCATTCAGCGCATTATGACAGGTGTGAATCAGGAATGCGTCTTTAGCCGCATCAATTTTAAAAAGGGCAGTTTTTCTGCCCAGAAAAAAACTGATCGGGAATACTTTCAAGATTACACTGAGATCTGTGGCCATCAGGGGTGTGATGTGTATCTCATTGAGTACACGACAGACCGTAAACTGAAGCGTAAAATAAAGAAATACTGCAAGAAAAAAGGGTTTCATTATTACATTTCAGATTCCATTGAATTGGATTAGGACGTCATAAATTAATTTGGGAATGGCGGTAGGATTTACCTCTGCACTGGAATTTGCTTTTTCAAGTTAGCGTATAAGGACGGACTTTATCCGCATACAATAAAAGGAAGCTTGAGCAAGGATATCACAGGCAATGAGCGGACAAAACAGACAGCGGGAAATCCGTGTGGAGTGGCGTATGCATAAAATCGCGCAGCTGATTCTTGTGCTTTGTGTGGCATACGGGATCGGCACACTGGTCGGTCATCTGCATACAAAAAGTGTTGCAGCTTCGGCGAAACCGGTAGAACCCAAAATGATTGCCATCACATTTGACGATGGTCCCAATCCCGAATACACAAGAAAATTGTTAAAAGGACTAAAGAAACGTGGTGTAAAAGCCACGTTTTTTGTGTTGGGAGAAGAGGTGGAGCAATATCCGGATATCCTGGAGGAAATTTATGAGGACGGACATCTGATTGGGGTGCATTCCTATGAACATGTCAATTTCGGACAGATTGGGGACGAGGCAGCAATCGAGCAAATCGAAAAGACACAGGAAGCCATCTATGAGGTGACGGGGGAGTATGCCGGTTACATACGGCCGCCCTATGGGTGCTGGAAAAAGGAACTGGACACGAAGGTGCCGATGATTGAGGTGCTGTGGGATGTGGATCCGCTGGACTGGGCCACGACAGATGCGGACACGGTGGTACAGCGGATTCTCGAAAACACGGAGGAGGGGAGTATCATTTTGCTTCACGATGCCTCCGAATCATCGGTACAGGCGGCTTTGACTGTGATTGACGTGCTGACAAAGCAGGGATATGAGTTCGTTACAGTAGAAGAGTTGTTGATAGAATAGAAGAAAAATGCTATAATAGTAAGCAAAGTATGCCAACAAGTCAGATTATGGAATAGATGGGAAGATTATTCGTGTAACAGAAGATAAAGAGGTAACATAGGATGAAAAAGTATAATAAGTTTATCTGGGCAATCTTTTTTATTCAGTTGGTAGTGGTGGCAATAGTACTTGGAACTGCCAAGGTGGATGACATGACGCTGACCAAGGACAAAATGCAGGCGTTTAATACCGGCTGGGTACTGGTCCGGGAAGACGGTTCGGAGGAAGAACTGCAGAAATTGCCTTACAACTCTACCAGCAGGCCCAATGAAAAGGTGATCATACAAAATACGATTCCGGAGGAATATTGGGGGCAGACTCTGTCCTTTTTGTCTGCGGACAAAACGTTGAAGATCACTGTTGATGGAGAGGTAATCTATACCTTTGGGCTGAATGATGAGCGTTTGTTTGGACGCACACCGGGAAGCGTGATGGTATTTGCGGATATACCAAAGGAGTGTGAAGCGGGGGCGCTGCAGATCGAAATGAGTTCCCCTTATGCCAACTATGCCACTTATATCTCGGGAATATCCATTGCCAGAAGGGATCTGGCAATCCTGAATTTTATTGAGCAGAAAGCATTTGATATTCTTTTGACTATGATCGTCTTTATTGTCGCTGTCATTTTTCTGGTGCTGGCAATCGTACAAAAGATGTCGCTCAAGAAGATTGGTGGAGTGGAGTATCTCGGTGTATATCTTTTGTTTATGAGCATGTATCATTTGATAGAGACAAAGGTTCCGGAAGTGTTTTACGGTAATCAGACCCTTTACTCCAATCTGATCTTTATCATTTTGATGACAGCACCGCTGTTTTTCGAAGCCTACTGTTATGAGTCGATGCCTGAAACACGGAAAACGGTTTTGGTGGTAATGCTCATATCCACAGTCAATGTAATCGTTCAGCTGACGCTTCAGATTAGTGGGCATGTGGATTTTATGGAGATGTCCTCAATCTCCCATGGAATCATCGTCCTGCTTATTCTGGTGATTGTGCTGACGTCGGGGAAAAATGCCATAAAAGAGAAGAACCTGGAGACCTGGATAAACTTGACCGGATCTCTCTGCATGATGTGTGGTGCTGTTGTTGATATCCTGCGAACCTATACCATCAAGATCGGAGACCTGGGTAAGGCAAGCAGATATGGAATGTGTGTGTTTGCAATCTGTACGCTCGTTATCTATATGCGTAAAATGATGCAGGAGCATGTGAAATTTGTTGAGCAGGCCAAAAACGATGCCATTGCGGCCAATGTGGCCAAGAGCACATTCCTTGCCAATATGTCTCATGAGATACGCACTCCGATCAACGGAATTCTGGGTATGGACTCTCTGCTTTTGAAGAATTGTGATACTTGTGACACAGAAGAGATCCGTGAGTATGCAATGAATATTCAAAGTGCCAGTCAGACCCTGTTATCCATCGTCAATGACATATTGGATATATCGAAAATCGAGTCCGGAAAGATGGAGATCATTCCGGTGGAGTATGAATTGTTCTCGGTTCTGAATGACTGTTACAACATGACCAAGGCCAGAGCGGATGCGAAGGGACTGGATTTTGAAATGGAAATTAACTCCGACGTGCCATCCATTCTGTACGGAGATGAGGTTCATGTCCGCCAGATTATCAATAACTTTTTGTCCAATGCTGTGAAGTACACGAAAGAAGGGAAAGTCATTCTTCGTATGGGATATGAGCAGACGAAGAGGGAGCAGCTTCTGTTGAAAATAGAAGTGGAGGACAGCGGCATAGGCATTAAAGAGTCGGATATGGACAAGCTGTTCTTAAACTTTACAAGAGTGGATGAACAGAAAAACCGCAGTATTGAAGGTACGGGACTGGGACTCAGCCTTACCAAGAATCTGGTGGATTTAATGGGTGGAGAGATTCATGTCACCAGTGAGTATGGGAAAGGCTCTGTGTTTGCTGCGACGATTCCACAGAAGGTTGTGAATCCGGAACCGTTGGGAAATTTCGCACAGAAATATCAGCAATTTATTCATTCGGCGGAGAGAAATCATGAAACCCTGCTGGTTCCCGATGCGAAAATTCTGGTGGTTGATGACGTGGAGATGAACATCAAGGTTGCCCAGGGGTATTTAAAGCAAACCCATGCAATGGTTGATGTCGCATACAGCGGAGCGGAATGCCTGCGCAAGGTTTGTCAGGACAAGTACGACATCATTTTCCTTGACCACATGATGCCGGAGATGGACGGAATTGATACCCTGAAGGCAATGAAGCAGTCGAACGAGAATCTCAATGCCCAAACGCCGGTTATTGTATTGACCGCAAACGCTGTTGCTGGGGCAAAAGAACAATACCTGGCCGATGGATTTACAGACTATTTGTCAAAGCCGATCCGCGAAGAGGAACTGTTGGAAATGCTTCGCGACTATCTGCCGGAGAGGCTGGTGGAAAACGCAGAGAACACAGAGAATACCGAGCAGGCGACTTTGGATACCGCGAAACCAAAGACGCTGGAAGAACGGTTTCCAACTCTGAACACCCAGTTGGGACTCTGTTACTGCATGGATAATGAAGAATTCTTTTTGGAGATCATCGAATCGTATGTGAATGAAGATAAAAGGGAAATATTGGAACAGGAATATGAGAAAGAAGACTGGAAGGATTATCAGATACACACACATGCGCTAAAAAGCACCTCCTTGAATATTGGAGCAGAAAAACTATCGGAACATGCAAAAGCGTTGGAGCAGGCAGCAAAGAATGCTGACTATCAATACATTCATGAACATCACGATGAGGTAATGGCGGAGTATGCGCGTTTACTTACAGAATTGAAAGAGGTAAAGCAATGAGTGACTGGATTTTGGTGGTTGATGACGATACGTCAAATCTTAAGATGGCAAACCGCATATTAAGTGGGGAGAATTTGCGCGTGAGCTGTTTGAAGTCGGGAGAGGACGCAACAAAATTCCTGCAGGAAAACAGGCCGGATCTTATTCTTCTTGATGTACATATGCCGGGAATGAATGGATTCGATACAATTGCCGCAATACGGGAGAACAAAGAGACTGCGGATATACCGGTCATTTTTCTTACGGCAGATGACGACAGCAACACGGAGAAAAAAGGTCTGGAGGCGGGCGCAATGGATTTTATCAAGAAGCCCTTTGTGCCGGAGGTGCTTTTACTTCGTGTAAGGCACACGATTGAGTTGATTCGTCTTCAGACGAATCTGGCCTATGAAGTGGAAAAGAAGACACAGGAAGTGACGGCGCAGCATGAAAAGCTTGAGAAGATATCCAGGCAGATTGCGACCACGCTGTCCGGTGCGATTGATGCGAAGGATACGTACACCAACGGTCATTCCACCAGAGTGGCGGAATATTCAAGAGAAATTTCCCGGCGTGCGGGTTTTTCCGAAGAAGTACAGGATGAAATCTACATGATGGGGCTTCTTCATGATGTTGGGAAGATTGGCATTCCCGATGCCATTATCAACAAACCGGCAAAGCTTACGGATGAGGAATACTCCATCATACAAAAGCATCCGGTCACGGGGGCGAAGATTTTGAAGAATATCACGGAATTTCCAAAGCTGAGCACCGGTGCCAGATGGCATCATGAACGTTATGACGGCAAGGGTTATCCGGACGGCATTGCCGGTGAGGAAATCCCGACGGAAGCGAGAATTATTGCAGTTGCAGACGCTTACGATGCAATGAGCTCCCGAAGAAGCTACAGGGATGTACTTCCGCAGGCAAAGGTGCGGGAAGAAGTGGAAAAGGGAAAAGGAACGCAGTTTGATCCCGTATTTGCAGAGATTATGCTGTCCATGATCGATGAGGATAGGGATTATCAGATGAGAGAAAAGTAGGTGAAAGAATTGACATACGAGCCGGAAAAGCAGAGGGCAACGCATTTGTTGGTATTGCTTGTCTGTACAATTTTGATCATTGTATTAACGGGGGAATCTTTGCTTCTTGGATGGGAAACAGTTGGTGTTGTTCTGCTTCTGCTGGGACTTGTTGCCTGCTGGGTGATCCACATCACAGAGAAAATCCCGGAAACCATTCGGGTTTGGCTGTACTTCATTCTGTCCATGCTGGCATTTTTCTTCTACGGGATTCACGAAACCAGTACGTATGATCTTGCACCGACAATGATCGTTGTTATCATGCTTTATTTGAGTGTAGAAAACTATAACATGATCCGGTTCTGCGTAGCAACTTATGTCCTGACCATGTGTTATGACTTTGTATTTGTGCCGGGAGCAGCTGTGGAAGGTTCTCCGCTTGCAATCACGAGGGTCGGTCTGCACTTCTTGCTGGTTTTTCTGGCTGGGTATCTGGTGAAGTCTATCCTGAAAACCCGCAATAAAGAAAGAAGGATCACGGAGAACCAAATTGCGGAGCTGGAAGAGACTAACCGCAGAACAGAAGATTTTCTGACGAATGTTTCTCATGAACTTCGTACGCCCATCAATGCTGTTACGGGGATTACGACGGTAATGCTGAAAAACGAAGAGGACGCGGAAAAGAAGAAGGATCTGTATTCGATCCAGATTGCGGGGCACAGACTGTTCAACCAGATTGGAGATATCCTTGACTATACGGAAATTGATACCGGAAGACTTCGGATCAGTGAAGGTACCTATATGATTTCATCGGTGGTAAATGATATCATCGTTGGAAACCGCCTGTTGGAGAGAGAACATGAACTGGAACTGATTTTTGATGTCGATGCCGACATACCTTCGGTTCTCATCGGAGACGAAAAGAAAATCAAAAAGGTGTTAGAGCATTTGATTGACAATGCATTCAAGTTTACAAAAAAAGGCGGAATTTATGTCAGAGTATACGCTCTGAAAAAGGAGTACGGGGTTAATCTGTGTATCCGGGTGAATGATACCGGTGTGGGGATTGCCGAAGAAGAACTGGAAAAAATCAGAGAGAGATTTTATCAGTCCAACGGTGGGAGAAATCGAAGAGCTGGGGGACTGGGACTCGGATTGTCAATCGTATACGGCATGGTATCGGCAATGGAAGGCTTTATGCAGATAGAGAGTACTGAGGGAGAGGGCACGACAGTGTCTGTCAGCATTCCACAGAAAGTGGCGGATGATGCCCCGTGTATGGTGGTGCAGAATCGGGAAAATCTGTGTCTGGCCTGTTATTTGAGACCGGAAAAATACGAAGTTCCGGAAGTTCGGGATTATTATGATGCAATGATCAGGCATCTGGTGCAAGGGTTGGATTTGACGCTGCACAGGGTGGTCGATATCGATGGACTTGAACATCTGATATCTATGTATCGACTGACTCATGTGTTCATTGCAAGGGAAGAATACGAAGCAGACAAATCATATTTTGAAGAATTATCCCAGAACATAAAGGTGATTGTGATTTCGGATGAGGAGCATATTTTGCCGCAGAAAAGCCGGATGATGCTTCTCAAAAAGCCGTTTTACAGTCTGCCGATCGTCAATTTTCTGAATGCGGGAGCGACAGAAGGAGAAGAACAGTTTAAGGAAAAATATATGATCTGTCCGGGTGTCCGGGTGCTTGTGGTGGACGATGAACCCATGAACCTCATGGTTGCGGAAGGAATTTTCAGGGACTATCAGATGATTGTCACGACAGCGGAAAGTGGAAGGGAAGCAATTGAGCTTTGCCGGACGCAGGAGTTTGATCTGATCTTTCTTGACCACATGATGCCGGAAATGGACGGAGTGGAAACGCTAAAACATCTTCGTAAGGTAAATGCAGATACCGGAAGGGCGTCAACGGTCATTGCGTTTACCGCCAATGCTGTCAGTGGCGCAAGGGAAATGTTCCTGCGGGAAGGCTTTGATGAATTTGTTTCTAAGCCCGTTGAACCGTTGGAGATGGAGCGCATTCTGAGGAAAGTGCTGCCGAAAGCATCCATTTCTTTTGTAGATGAAAGGAGCAGGAAAAGCAGGCAGGATGAACAAGGAGAGAAGCAGGCTGATTCAAAAGAGGAAGTAGTTGATGGGCAGATGCCGGAAAGCAAATCGGAAGACAATACGATCATCCGGCTTGAACGAGCCGGAATGAATACCGGCTCCGGAATTCAATATTGTGGAGGCGACAGGGACTTCTATGTGGAGCTGTTGACAAAATTTGCGAAGGATGCAGAGCAAAAGGCAGCGAAAATGAGCGATTTCTTTAATCAGGAAGATTTTGAAAATTATGGAATCCTGGCCCATGCATTGAAGAGCACTGCAAAGATGGTGGGGGCGGATTCGCTGTCGGAGAATGCAAAGCAGATGGAAGTAGCAGCCAAAGCGGGGGATGCAGACTACATTCATGCGCATCACGAAGAACTTCTTACCCAGTACCGACATGTGGTGCAGGTTATATTGGATGTATTGGCTCTGGAGGAAGACAGTTCTGTACAGGAGAATCGGGCAGAACCCTCCGATATTTCCCGGGATGAGCTGCTTCATAGTCTGACAGAGTTAAAAGCGGGATTGGATACCTTTGAAGCAGATAAAGCGGAGTCTTTGATCTCTGAGATGAGCGGGGCTGTTTATCAGGGAACGTCTGTCGGAGAACTTCTGGATAAGGTACGGCAGGATGTGGACGATTTTGAATTTGTTTCGGCGGCTGAGAAGGTTGGGGCTCTGATCACAAAAGTGAAAGGCGGTGAGGCAGAATGAATCCGAAAAAGCTGATTCAGGATATTGGAAATAGCAGCCTGAGCCGTCAGGAGCGCATGTATCGGCTGCTTGTAACGCTGGGACTGGTCGGACTGGCCGCGGGAATTGCAGCCGGGGCTGTGGCAGGGGAAAATATCAATAATCTTCTTGCTATGATACTGGCTTTGGCAGTTATTTTCGGTATTACATATTTCACCATCCGTTATCGCAAGATACAGTTAGGGGCAGTCCTTATCGCGTTTCTGATCATTTATTTTATGTTGCCCTATAATTTTCTGACCGGTGGCGGAATCTATGGAGGCGGCCCGATCTGGTTTATGTTCGGAGTGGTCTTTGTGTGCCTTGTTGTAGAGAAAAAAATAAAATATGTTTTGATTGTGAGCAGCTTTTTCATCTGTGCAGTCTGTTATTATATTGCATACTTTTACCCTGAAGTCATTGCTGCCCATACGATTCAGATGGCGTATGTGGATTCCTTCGCAACCTTGAGCATTGTGACAATACTGACCTGCGGCATGATCTTATTCCAGAATGCGATCTACCGTTCTGAGAACGAGATGACGCAGAAACAGAAAAAAGAAATCGAGGAACTGAATCGGGCACAGAACCGGTTCTTCTCCAGCATGAGCCATGAAATCCGGACGCCGATCAATACCATTATCGGCTTAAATGAAATGATTTTGCGTGAGGATGTATCAGACGAAGTGGCGGCGGATGCCAAAAGTATCCAGGGCGCCAGCAAAACGCTCCTTTCCCTCATCAATGATATCCTGGACATGTCTAAGATTGAATCTGGAAACATGGATATCGTCCCCGTCACCTATGATGTGGGGGATATGCTGTCCGATATTGTCAATATGATCTGGGTGCGCGCCAAGGAAAAGGGACTGGAATTTCATATTGATGTGGATCAGTCCATGCCTTCACAGCTGTATGGAGACGAGGTTCGGATCAAGCAGATTCTGATCAATGTGCTGAACAATGCGGTAAAATATACATCGGAGGGATCGGTCACACTGTCCATTCAGTGCAAGAAGCAGGAGAATGGCCGTGCATTGATATCCTTTTCCGTAACGGATACCGGTATGGGTATCAAAAAGGAGAGCATTCCCTTTTTGTTTGGCGCGTTTAAACGGGTGGATGAAGAAAAGAACCGCTATATTGAGGGAACCGGTCTCGGACTTTCCATTGTGAAGCAGCTGGTGGCTCTTATGGACGGAGAGATCGCGGTAAACAGTGTGTACACAAAAGGCTCGACCTTCGTGATCACATTGCCGCAGGAGATTATGAGCGATGCCGAAATCGGGGCGCTGAATCTGGAAAAGAGGCATGCCCTGAATGTAAGGCAGCATTATAAGCAAAGCTTTGAGGCACCGAAGGCACATGTGCTGATCGTGGATGATGATGAGACGAACCTGATGGTGGAGGAAAAGCTTCTGCGTGCTACCAAGGTGAACATCGACACGGCTTCCGGCGGTGCGGATTGTCTGAAGAAAACATTTGAGCAACGGTATGATGTTATCTTTATGGACCATTTGATGCCGGAGATGGATGGAATCGAATGTTTTCATGAGATCCGTAAGCAGACAGGAGGTCTGAATCAGAGTACTCCGGTGGTGATTCTTACGGCAAATGCAGGCGGAGAGCATCAGGCCCTGTATCGAAGAGAAGGATTTGACGGCTTTCTGTCCAAGCCGGTGAGCGGTGCGCAGCTGGAGGCAGAGCTGTTGTGTCATCTGCCGAAGGAACTGGTGAACGTGATGCAGGCGGAGCGACTGAAAGATGTGGTGGAGTCTCCTGTTCTTGCACACCGAATAAAGCGGCCGGTTATGGTTTCTACGGACAGCACCAGTGATCTTCCCCAATACCTGGTCGAGAAGTACCAGATTGCTATCATTCCATATCGTGTAGTTACCGAAGGCGGTGAGTTCCTGGACGGGGAGGAAACCGGAACAGATGAAATCCTTTCCTACATGGGAGAAAAAGGGAAAAATGTGCGCTCAGAGCCGCCGGAGGTGGAAGAATATGAGGAATTTTTTGCGGAGCAGTTGACAAAGGCGCAATACATTATCCATATTGCGTTCGCAAAACATGCCAGCAAAGCATACGAGAATGCGCTGGAGGCATCAAAGACCTTTGATAATGTAACTGTGATTGACTCCGGGCATCTGTCAAGCGGAATGGGGCTTATGGCATTATGTGCAGCGGAGGCAGTGGAAAGCGGAATGTCCGCGGAGGCGATTGTAAGTGAGATGAAGTCCGTAAGAAAACGGGTGAAAACCAGCTTCATTGTAACGGATACCGAATATCTGGCACGGTCCGGAAGAGTATCACAAAACGTACACACTCTGTGCAGATCGTTCATGATACATCCGGTCATTGTTCTGAAAAACAGCAGTATGCAGGTCGGAGCGCTGCGAGTAGGAGCGAGAGACTACGCATGGAAGAAATATATTTCATCCCTGTTTCATACTCTGGGTCAGATTGACAAAAAAACGCTCTTTATTACCTATGCGGGCTTGACCAGAGAAGAATTGGACGAGATCAAAGAACTGGTGAACCAGAAGGTGTCTTTTGAACATATCATCTGTCAGAAAGCTTCTCCTGCGGTTGCCACCAATTGCGGACCGGGGACATTCGGATTGCTGTTTATGATGAAGGACTGAAAGAAGAAATGTGAGGAATTGATATGAAGATGCAGTACAAAAAGATGTGCATTCTGCTGGCGGCAACGATGATGCTTGCGGTGGCGGGATGTGGGCAGAATACCGGTGATACGGCTCCCGGAATGGAGCAGGGGAAGTCGGATTTGGAATATGTGCAAAGCAAGGGAACTCTTGTGGTCGGCATCACGGATTATGCGCCGATGGACTATCGTGATGGAGAAGCCTGGACGGGCTTTGATGCAGACTTGGCGGAAGCGTTCGCACAAAGTCTTGGTGTTACGCCGGAATTTGTGGAGATCGACTGGGATAAGAAAACAGAGCTTCTCGATAAGGGAGTTATCGACTGTATCTGGAATGGAATGACGATGACGGAAGAACTGCAGGAGGTGATTTCCTGCTCCAATCCCTATCTTTCCAATTCCCAGGTGGTTGTACTGCGCAGAGATGAAATGGAACAATTCAATACGATCGAATCATGCCAGCATCTTTTGTTTGCGGTGGAGTCGGGTTCTGCCGGAGAATCCCTGCTCAAGGAGCGGAAATACCGTTACATAGCATGCGCTACCCAGATCGAAGCGCTGCAGAGCGTCTGCGATAAGAAAGCGGATGCAACAGTGATCGATATCGTTATGGCTGCATATTACACAAGTGATGGCCAGCAATTTGATGACCTTGGCTTTGGTATTTCCTTAAATGATGAAAAGATATGTGTAGGTTTGCGCAAAGACTCCGATCTGACAGAGAAAGTGAACGAGTTCCTCAAAGCTTCTTACGAAGATGGAACGATCGGTTCTCTGGCAGAGAGGTATGGAATCGGAAACGCTGTTTTGGCAGATAAATAATTGGGCGAGGTAAGACTGCATGAAGAATATATTGATTATTGACGATGATAAGCTGAATCTGGCTACGGCGAGAAGGGTTTTAAGTGCTGAATATAAAGTGATCCCGGCTATGAAGGGAACACAGGCGCTCGCATATCTTCAAAATGGTGACTGCGATATCATTCTGCTTGACATCAATATGCCGGAAATGGATGGCTTTGAAGTGCTTCAAAAGATACGGCAGATGGAAAGCTGTAAAGATATTCCCGTGATTTTTCTTACGGCGGATAATGATACTGAAACTGAGACACGCTGCTTTAAGGAAGGTGCCATAGATTTTATTGCGAAGCCTTTTGTCCCGGAGGTAATGCGCTCACGAATCGGGAGAGCGTTGGAGCTGGAAGAACTCCGCTGCAGTCTTGCGGAGCGGCTGGAGCAGAAGACCCGCGAGGTTTCCGATATAAAGAATAAATCCTGTCAGGATGCGCTGACAGGCCTTTGGAACAGAGTGTATACGGAGGCAGCAGTCAACAAGATGATCGCACAGGAAGCGAAGGGCACTCTGATGATGATCGATCTGGACAATTTTAAAGCCATCAATGATAACTATGGGCATATAGAAGGCGACCGCGTACTGAAGATGTTTGCGGATACCCTGCGGGATTTTTCGGGGGAGGAGGATATTCTTTGCCGCATCGGAGGAGACGAATTTGTGGTGTTTTATAAGGATCTTACCTCGAAAAGTGAAATTGGAAGTCGTGCGGCAGATATCATTTCCGATTTGTGCGATAAACTGGAGCAGTGTAAATTTGAAACAAATTCTTCTGTTTCCATCGGCATCGCACAGGCACCGGAGGACGCAGCGGAATTTAACAGGCTCTATAATTGCGCAGATAAAGCGCTCTATTATGTGAAGCAGAACGGTAAGAATTCCTATCACTTTTTCAGTGACAAACTGCAGACAGAAAAGAAGCGCGGTGAAAAAAATGTTGACTTAAATTATCTTCGTGAATTCATGAATCGTGCGGACGGTGGAAGAGGTGTGTATTCTCTCGATTTTGAGAGCTTCCATCATGTGTATAATTTTATTCACAGGTTTGTTGAGCGCAGCAGGAGAGAAGTTCAGACGCTGCTTTTTACCATAGTCGACAATGACGAACAGAAAATGGATATTGCGGAGATGGAGTTGGCATTGGAAACACTTGAAAAAGCAATCTACCAGTCCCTCCGCAGATCCGATGTGTCTACGCGATACTCCAGCAAGCAGATTATAGTCATTCTTATGGATGTGAATGAAGTGAATGGAGATATGGTCGCAGCACGCATTCTCAAATGCTTTCGAGAACTCTATACAGGCAGAACGGTACAGATTGATTACGGAATCGCTTCTATGGATGATGCAAAGTTGGAGAAATCGTGAGTGGAATGAGAAAATCCGGTATAAGCTAACAAGGGAGACGTGACATGAGTAATAAACAGATCAGACAGGAATTCCTGACCGGGGAGCGCGCGCTTTTTGGCAGTCAGGATATGGATATATATGACAGCATTTTTGATCAGGGAGAATCCCCGCTGAAGGAGAGCAGGGATATCCGTTTATACAACAGTATGTTTAAGTGGAAATATCCGCTCTGGTACTGCAGGAATATCCAGGCGGAGGATTGTACCTGGTTTGACATGGCAAGAGCCGGAGTGTGGTACACCGACAATATCGAAGTGGACAGGGCATTGATCGAGGCACCGAAGAATTTTCGCCGCTGTGACGGAGTGAAGTTGAAGCATGTGAATTTTGTCAATGCGGAGGAAACGCTGTGGAACTGCAAAAATATTGAGATGACAGATGTACAGGCAAGAGGTGATTATTTTGCCATGAACTGTGAGAATATTGAAATTCAGAATTTTGAACTGGTGGGCAATTATTCCTTTGACGGAGTGAAACATATGACCATGAAAAACGCGAAGCTTTTGTCAAAGGATGCCTTTTGGAATACCGATCAGGTTACGGTTTATGATTCGTTTATATCCGGGGAATATCTTGGATGGAATGCGAAGAATCTGACATTGATCAATTGTACGGTTGAGAGTTTGCAGGGTATGTGCTATATTGACAATCTGGTCATGAAGAATTGTAAGCTGATTAATACGACGCTGGCATTCGAGTATTCGACGGTGGAAGCCGATATATGCAGCCACATCGACAGCGTGATCAATCCTACAAGCGGAACTATAACAGCGGATTCCATTGGGGAACTGATTCTTGAGAAGGATCGGATCAAGCCGGAGCTTACGCGGATTACATGCAGGAATTAAGAAGAGCGAATGGAGAAAGGGAGTTTAAAGAACAGGAGGGGAATCCAAATGAAGAAAAGTCATAGAAAAGACGTTATCATTGCGAGAGTAATATTTGCCGTAGTGCTTTTATTGCTGATCGCATTAATAGTCGGAGCAGTGATAATGATCCGGGGACATATGGCAGAGAAAAGCGCACAGGAAAGTCAGGGTGTGATAGTGACGGAGAACTCACAGGAGCAGCAGCCGGTGGTAGATACGCAGACGTCGGAGCCTGAGATTACAACGGAGGATACGCAGGCACTGAATCCGGTGGTACAGACGACGACGGGGGTAAATCTGCGCAAAGAGCCGAATACGGAGTGTGAGGTTCTCACAGTTTTAGATCAGGGAACCATGCTGGAACTGATCGGCGAGGAGGACGGCTGGGCCGTTGTGGATTATCAGGGACAGATCGGATATGTGAAGATTGAATATTTGCAGGAGGTAATGTGATGGAGATAGGAAAAGTAACATCCTTTTATGTGAGTGGCAACGAGGTACACTTACAATATGAGAAGCAGGAAGTAATCGTTACGGTGATCACACCGGAGATTGTGAATGTGTTTGTACCCTGCTGGCAAAAGGAGCATTTATCCAAGGCTGTGGAAGGGGATAAGACGGTTCCCTGTGTGATCTCTACAGAGCAACAGAACGATACCGTATGTATCGGAACGGATAAGCTTTCACTTCGAATCGGACCGAATCTGAAGTTGGAAGTGACAGATGCGGGTACACAGGTACTTTTTCATACCTACGAGGGAGAGCGTGTTCCGCTTAAGCGACTCAGCGACCGCTCACTGCAGCAGCTCGCAGCAGAGGGACATGAGGTATCTTCGAATGATGATTTCCACTATCCGGTTCAGATGGTATGTGCGCTGGATGAGGGGGATGATTTCTACGGACTGGGCGACAAGAGCGGATTCTTAAACAAGAAATATTATGAGTATGAGAATTGGAATTCCGATATTCCACAGGCCCATACGGAGGATTTCCATGCGTTGTATAAGTCTGTTCCGTTCTTGATCTGCAAGAAAAAGCAGGGGGTGTACGGCCTCTTCTTTGACAATACCTTCAG
This sequence comes from uncultured Lachnospiraceae bacterium, assembly GCA_945868435.1. GTDB lineage: Bacteria > Bacillota > Clostridia > Lachnospirales > Lachnospiraceae > Roseburia. The sequence goes on along the minus strand of CAMBLG010000004.1, from coordinate 131,542 downwards.
AAGCCACATCAATCTCGGCAAGGAGAAAGAGGAGTACTTCTTCTATGCGGCCGCGGATGGAAACCTGGATATGTATATTCTCGGCGGAGAGACCATGCCGGACGTGGTAAAGAATTATACTACTCTGACCGGGCGGACGCCGCTTCCACAGCTTTGGACACTGGGATACCAGCAGTCCCGTTGGGGGTATGAGAGTGCTTCCGATATTCGTGAGGTGGCAAGACAACTGCGGGAGAATGATATTCCATGCGATGTTATCCATTTTGACATTGATTACATGCAGGATTTTAAAGTGTTTACCTGGGATGATAAGAATTACGGAAAACCGGGGGAATTTATGCAGGAGCTGGCGGATCAGGGATTTAAGACCGTTACGATTATTGATCCGGGAACTAAGAAAGAGGATGGGTATTTCATGCATGATGAAGGCATGGAATACGGATACTTTGCCACCGATACGAATGGGGCTGTGTATGTCAATGAGGTGTGGCCGGGTGAATCCAACTACCCGGACTTTGGCCGCAGCAAAGTGCGAGAGTGGTGGGGAGATCATCACCGTTTCCTGGTGGACATTGGTGTGGATGGTGTGTGGAACGACATGAATGAGCCTGCTAGCTTCCGTGGCGAACTGCCGCAGGATGTGGTATTCCATGACGAGGATAGAGAGACCAGCCATGCGGAAATGCATAATGTCTATGGACATTATATGAGTAAGGCTACCTATGACGGACTGCGAAAGCATACCGATAAGCGTCCGTTTATAATCACGAGAGCCTGCTATGCGGGAACCCAGAAATATTCCACTGTGTGGACGGGGGATAATCAGAGCCTGTGGGCACATCTGCAGATGGCAATTCCGCAGTTGTGCAACCTCGGCATGAGCGGATTCGCATTTGCGGGAACAGACATTGGAGGGTTTGGCGCGGACGCCACACCGGAGCTTATGGCAAGGTGGATTGAGGCTGCATGTTTCTCTCCGTTGTTCCGAAACCACGCGGCAAAGGGAACAAAGCCTCAGGAGCCGTACCGCTTCGATGAGCAGATTATGGGCATATACAGGAAGTATGTAAAGCTTCGTTATGCATTTTTGCCATATCTGTATGATCTGTTTTATCAGGGTGAACAGACCGGTCTTCCGATCATGCGGCCTTTGGTACTCCATTATGAGGATGATCCGAATACTCACAATCTCAACGGAGAATTCCTGGTGGGAGAGAATCTTCTGGTGGCGCCTGTGGTGGAGCAGGGAGCTGTGCACAAGCTCGTATATCTGCCGGAGGGACGCTGGTATGATCTCTGGACAGGGGAGGCCTATGAGGGGGCACAGTACATCCTCAGGGAAGCGCAACTCTCTGTGTGCCCAATGTATGTGAAGGCAGGAAGCATGATCCCTACGTATGAGCCGGTGAGCTATGTAGGGGAGAAGCCATATGACAGGCTGACACTTCTGGCAACGCCGGAAGCCGCTTCCTATGTGCATTTTCAGGATAACGGGACGGACTATGCGTATCGAGAGGGCGCATATAATCTCTATGCATTTTCCAAGGATGAGAAGGGAACACTCACCACAGTGATGGAGCATGAAAATTATCCGAGGTATGATGCCATCTCATTGAAGATCATCGGAAAGGAATGAACCAGTAGGCATAGGCGTGCATAATCTATAGTGATAACAGCTTGGAGAGTGGCACGTGGATTATAGCAAAGACGAAACCTACCCAAAGATTCCTTTTTATATGACCTATCCGATGCAGAATATGTATTTGACGGAGATGGAATACGAGAAGGACATCGAACGAATGAAAACCTATTATCCGGCAGAGGCGCAGGCGGCAATGAAGCTTGTGGAGGAGCGGCTGGATGAATTGGAATATGAGGGCAGCAGAATCTATGATGAAGAGCCGGACCGCATGATGATTCAGCGGGAGATTGAACAGCTGAGCCAAAAATTTATGGACAGCTTGAATCCGCAACCGGTGGCGAAAACCTATTTTGACATGGTCCCGATGGAGATTGCAGGACAGGAGCTTCGGGCACAGGGACATCAGGATTGCGGAGATAACTGGCTTTGCAGTATGGTAGGAGTGCTTTTTGGCACAGAGTTGTATCGAAGGAGATGCCGTCATCGCCGTTGCCGGCGCTGGTGGTAACAGAAGGCAAAAATGAAGAAAAAAGTCATAAAGCTGATCGTGATGATAGCGCTCTTTTTTGGGGCGCTCATCACCTTTAGCATTACCTTGAATCAGGACAATCAGGACTTGACCCAGGCGATGTCGGAGGCAAGTCTTCCAATTATATATTTTTATCAAAATGATACGCCAACGAATGAACTGCATGGGTATGTGCAGAAGATGGATATGTCTGCTATGCGAGACAGCATCACGCCCATCGGGAAGGATCGTCAGTTGAAACTGCAGGTTCAGACCTACGGATATCCCGTAGATGGAATACGGTACGAAATCCGCAGTATGGATGGAGAGCGGCTGGTTGCCAAAAATGATGTGACGGATTACCGTGATGAGAACCATCTGCTGAACGCAGAGCTTACCATTCAGAATGTTCTGGAAGAAGAGACAGAGTATACCATGCTTCTGATTCTGTCCTCTGGAGAAAAGGAAGTGTATTATTATACGCGCATTGTGCAGACGGTGGCAAGCAATGCACAGGAGTGTCTGAATTTTGCGTTGAAGTTTCACTCCTACACATTTCGGGATGATGCGGACAAGTTCATTCCCACATATATGGATGCGGCAACGGGAGATGCCACTACGCTGAACTATGTGGATTTGAGTTGTACCTTAAAGCAGATCACATGGGCGGATTTTGATGGGCAAAAGCTTACGGAACCGGTGGCGTCTTTCAAGGAAATCAATGATTCCTATACCGTGATCACTCTGCAGTATGTGATGTCTGCACAAAGTGACGGTGGCGAGACGGAATATTACAATGTAGAAGAATATTATCGACTGCGCCTTACCAGTACCCGTATGTATGTGTTGAACTTCGAGCGGCGCATGAATCAAATTTTTCATGGAGAGAACACGTTCCTTGTGGATGGGAATACAATTATGCTGGGAATCCGTGATGGTGATATTGAGTACGCAACAAATGAGACCGGAGATGTCATTGCGTTTGTGCAGGAAGGGGAATTGTGGTGCTTCGACAGACTGAATGAAAGAATCGTTCAGGTGTTCAGCTTTCGCAGCGCCGAGGGCAGAGATGCCCGTGAGATATGGAATCAGCATGATATTAAGATTGTCCGCGTGGATGAGGCGGGCAGTGTGGATTTTGTGGTATATGGCTATATGAACCGGGGAGAGCATGAGGGAGAAGTGGGGACCGGCGTGTATCACTATGATGGTCTGGTGCATACGGTTGAGGAGGAAGTATTCATTCCTTCTACCCGTTCTTTCGAGATCCTTAAGGCTGAAATGGGACAGTTAATGTATGTGAACGATCTGAATCAACTATACCTGATGATGGATAACGAGGTTCGCTGCATTGATCTCAAGACCCTTACGGTAAGCACTCCGGTTAAAAATCTGAAGGAGAGCTGCTATAAGACATCTCCATCCAATCGCTTTTTTGCATGGGTGGATGCGGATGAAGAGTATTCCAGTGAAAGTATTCATCTCATGGATCTGGCGGACGGATCGGTATATGAGGTGAAAGAAAATTCCGACACGTATTTGCAGCCGTTGGGATTTATCGATGAGGATTTTATCTATGGTGTGGCAGAGAAGGATAAGGTAACAGTAGATGCAGCGGGAAATACGTTTTTCCCGATGGGGTATCTCAAAATCATGGGAACTGCCGAGGAGAGCTATGAGATTCTCAAGGTTTACGAGCCGTTGAGTGGCAAGATAGGATCCATTGATGTGGAGGATTATACCATTACCATCAATCTGATCAAAAAGTCATCCGGACGATATGTTGCATCCGGAACAGACTCGATCATGAACCGTGTCGCAGATACGGAGGAGAAGATTGTGGTAGAACAGACGGTCACACAGGTAAAGCAGAGGCAGTATCAGCTTACCATGAAGAATACGGCGGACAAAACGAAGATGAAGCTCATTACCTCTAAGATTGTTGTTCAGGAGGAACCGCGGATTGTTGATTTTGAGCAGGAGGATGACAGGGAGCGTTTCTATGTTTATGTGAAGGGCGATGTGATCCTTGCAACAGACAGTATATCCGATGCAATCATTCGGGCGAATGAAAGTCTTGGCGTTGTGGTAGATAACAATCAGCAGTACGTCTGGATGCGCGCCAGAAAGACTGCACAGAATGCCTTTACAGGACTTGAAGTCAATGCATCGGATAAGGATGCGTCTTCTGTCGTACAGGCCGTCAGCGCGATGCTGGATTACAGAGAGCTGGGAGTCAGCGTGAAGGAGCTTGTTGATAATGGCGCCACGCCTAAGAGTGCTCTTGAGATGACGCTCAAGGATTCGGTTGTGCTGGATGTGTCCGGCTGTACAGTCGACGAAATCATATTCTATGTCAGCAAGGGAAGTCCGGTGCTTGCCATGACGGGAAGTGACAGTGCGGTTCTTGTGACGGGCTACAGTGCATCCATGATCTACTATTTTGATCCTGTGACGGAGCAGACCAGATCCATGAGCTTTGAACAGGCGGACGAAATATTTGAACAGGCTGGCAATATATTCTTTACCTACCTGGATTATTAGGGTGGAGGGCTGTGAATAGTAACTATTAGTACACCGAATGATAAGTAACTGACACCTTGACTTGAAGTTGAGGCTGAGGATTGGAATACTTGTTGACAACCTGGAAAATATTCGTGGTAAATATGAACAATTCCTTCCCTTCTTGGATGTTTCCTTCGTGAAAGTTTGACAGAAATGGAACTGACATATTGCAAATATTTTTTAAGTGGTATATATTTTGATTGTATGTTTGCACAGGATTAGAAGGGAGAGCGTATGAGTAAGAAAAGTGTGATCGTTTCTAATGTTGCTGAAGAACATGATAATCCAATTGCTGAACTTGTTCAGGTGGCTTGCAGGTTTGACAGCGATATTATCTTAGAGAGCGATAACCGACGTATTAATGCGAAGAGCATTATGGGTATCATGGCTTTTAATCCATCTGAGGGAATGTCAATTGACATCGTTACGGAAGGAACAGATGAACAGGAAGCACTTGTTGCAATTGAAAAGTTTTTAGTATGTGAGTAAACGATAACCATAGGAGGAACGTGTTATGCAGGAGAAAAAGGTAACAAAGACAACGACACCAGAGGTTAAGGCAGAAGTTAAGGAAGCAGCTAAGGCAGTTGAGAAGGCAGCGACAGATGCCGCTAAGGTAGTTGAGAAAGCAGCTACAGACGCAGCTAAGACAACAACAAAGAAGGCGAAGGAAGCTACCAAGACAGTTGCTAAGAAGGCAACTGCAGCTAAGACTGCTGTTAAGAAGACCGCAGCTAGGAAGACAACAGCTGCTAAGAAGGAAACTATTGAGACAAAGGTCATTGTTCAGTATCAGAACCGTGACACCAGCTTTGCAACTGTTGAAGAGAGAGTTAAGGCTCAGTTTGCAGCAGAAGGTCACAGAGTAGGTGCAATCAAGAAACTTGATATCTATATTAAGCCTGAAGATTATTCAGCATACTATGTGATTAACGAGAAGTTCAGTGGTCGTGTAGATCTGTTCTAATTTTGTAATGATGTAAGAATACATACGAATCCCCCGGTTTGCATCGCAAGCCGGGGGATTCTTTGTGTGCAGGTAAAGTCGGGCGATGGATGCTCATGTCTTTACTGCAAAAAAATAGAGCGGGTGATGGGAATCGAACCCACGTATCCAGCTTGGAAGGCTGGTGTTCTACCATTGAACTACACCCGCAGATGCCTAGTTCCGGAATCGAACCAGAGACACGAGGATTTTCAGTCCTCTGCTCTACCAACTGAGCTAACTAGGCGCTTATAAATATGTATGTTCTGCATGACGCATCTACCCGTTACGCGGAACATTACATATTTTAGCGGAAGTACGCGGTTATGTCAAGAACTTTTTTGTATTAATTGTTACTATTCACAAAAGCAGTCTTAGCTCCGTAAGGAGCGGGACTGGAGCCTCGAAGAGGCGACGAGTGCGCATGTGGGTGGAGGGCTGTGTATTAATCCAGAATGTCTTCCACATAACAGCGCAGAACCTCGCCGACGCTCCAGGCCTGCGCATAGCAGCCGCGGCAGGTGTGAGGGCTGTCACCGTCAAAAATCTCGGAGATCGAGCCGATACAGCCTTCGTACAGATGCTCACGCACCGGTTCGAGAAAGGCAAGAGCCTGTTTCTTTGCTTCCGGAGTGTGACCGTGAACTTTCACGTAAGCGCTGATAAAGCCACCCATCAAAAATCCCCATGCCGTACCCTGGTGATATGCTTCATCGCGTTTCTGCAGGGCGCCAAGGTAGATTGGGTGGTAGTCCTTATGATCCGGTGACAGAGAACGGATTCCAGGGCCTGCCACGAGTTTGGTTTGGACAGTTTCCACCACCTTGGCAGCTTGTTCCTCCCCCAGCATTGAATGCGGCAAAGACACTGCATAGATCTGATTTGGACGAATGGATGCGTCTTTCGTATCTCCGTCTACCACATCATACAGACATTGGTCAGCTTCATTCCAGAACTCTTCCAAAAAGGACTTGCGGACGGTGCCCGCAAGATCCCGATACGGGGTGGCATCGTCGTGATACTGTTCGGCAAGTTCTGACATAACCATCAGCGCATTGTACCAGAGTGCGTTGATCTCAACCGGCTTTCCGTGCCGTGGAGTTGCTACCCAGTCGCCGACACGGACATCCATCCATGTTACCTGATCCAGACCGCTTCCCGCGTGAATCAGCCCGTCCTCTTCCATGTAAATGGAAAAATCCGTTCCGTTTTGGTAGGCGTGTATAATTTCCTGCAATGCAGGATACAATTCCCTTTCTACAAAGAGGTAGTCAGAGCTGTCACCGGTGTAGCGAAGATACTGGTCCACAGCATAGAAATACCACAGGGATGCGTCTACCGTGTTGTACAGGGGCTCCTGTCCGTCATCCGGAAACATGTTGGGTACAAGGCCGTGCCGGATGTATTTTGCAAAAGTCACAAGAATTTCACGCGCCTCCTGGAAGCGCCTGGTTGCCAGAGTCAGACCGGAAAAGGCGATCATGGTGTCCCTTCCCCAGTCGGTAAACCATGGAAGTCCGGCAAGAACCGTTTTAAGGCCTGTGGAAGCGCGATTGGCGAGAAACTGGTCAGCTGCCATGACAAGAGTATTGGCGAATTCGTCCTGCCCGTAGCCCGCCTGAACCAACAGTTCGTTCAGGTATTGCAGCTTTGTATCTGCCAAAAGCCGTGCGGTGTCTGCATAAAAGCTGATGTGGGGAAAGTCCCTGGTTCCGTCAGCAACACTGCAGATCAGAGAAAAGTGCATACTCCCATGTGCAGGGACAGGGAAGACGATATCATATGGTGTGTAGTGGGAGTCGAGCCCGTCTACTTCATTGTCGACTTCTGTCTGATATTGCATATTTGCATCGTACAATTCCGTTCTCTCCTGCAGAATTCCTGCCGTGAAAGCTACGCCGATTTTAATATTTGGGTTTTTCTCAGGCTTAAGAACCAGACCATATGGTTTTCCGACAGGCGAGGTGGCAACCTTATGGGAAAAATGAAGATCCTCACGAGTGGAGGAAGCACTGTGTTCACGGTAATTGAACAGCGGTGTGATAGTAAAGTCTGCTACCTCGCCGGAATTTGTAATCTCGTAATCGATTGCGACTGTGTTTTGCCCATGAACCAGGACGAGCTGTTTGCGGATTTCAAGATCCCCGGCCTGATATACGAAGGTGACGTTGCCGTTATAGATAAAGTCCGTCAGGTAGCGCTGTCCTTCGCGGTAGATCGGACCCAGATGCTGAGAGGTTTCCAGGTCATAGGAGATTCCATTCTGTACAAACCTTTCATTGGTTTTGCTCAGAATCAGAAATCGTTCTACTGGTGAATGGAGACTTGCGATAAGATATCCCTGATGTGTACGGTTACAGGCACCGGTCACGGAGCCGCCGGCGTATCCACCCAATCCGTTGGTCATAGCCCACTCTTTGCGGATGTTTGCCTGAAAATCTGATAACTGTTCTCTTTTGAAATGAAATTCCATACGCCCTCCTATCGAAATAAAACGAAAATTCTTTCTTTATTGTATATCCCAATAGAAGAAAAATCCATAGACTTTCTAAAAAAAGTATTATTCTATAGCAAAAAGGAGCGAGTTAAGGTATAATGAAAACAAGCATATAGATAAAGGAGATTGAGAGATGTTAGAAGTATATGTAATTGTACCGGTTCGCAAGAAAATGTGGGAGACTTTTTTAGGAATCTTCACCCTGGTACTTGGAATTATGAGTTTGGTATTGGCATGCTTTAGTCTGATATTTGCGATTCCAATGCTGATCTTCGGTATAATTGGAATCCTGCTCACTTTCTGTTCTAACAAGGAATATGAGTATTCCTATTTTGATGGAGAGGTTCGTTTTGCCAAGATTATGAATAAGAGCCGCAGAAAGGGACTTGGAGTGTACAGTATGGAAGAGGTAGTTCAGATTGCACCCGCAGGTGATCGATCCGTTTACAGATACGAGACGGACAAGACCGTGAAAGTTAAAAATTATACCTCCAATATTCCGGAAAACAAGACGTATGACATGATTGTGAATAAGGATGGAGCAGTATCCCTGATTAAATTTGAGCCGGATGAAAAATATCTGGATGCAGTGATGGTTAAGTATGCGCAAAAAGTAATCAGATAGGAATCAAAGAGAAGGACAGTAGAGCGCTACTGTCCTTCGTTCTCGTTGTCAAGATAACGCATTTTGCTGTCACCACTGTTGAGCTTCTGCATGGAGACACCCTTGTTGCCGTTCAGAAGTTTCAAGCACTTGGGACAGAGCGTTCCAAAGGAAACCGGTGAGCCACAGCGCTGACAATGCATGGAGATTGCTCCGCCTGATTCGCTGGTGCGGTATTCAATGCGGCCTTCGCGAATCCATGCCTTGACCTGTTTGATCGGGATGCCAAAGTGTTCGGCAACTTCGTATTCATTCACATTGTTGGAACGGATGAATTCCTTTACTTCATGAAATAACTGGGCATCCAAACAATTCGGGCAGAGTGCATGCTCGTAGTGAATGGGGAGCGGACGTTTGCAGTATTCGCATTCCTTGTAATTTCCAAAAAGTCTCTCACCGACTGCCATGGTTTCCTCCAAAAGTGTATTTATCAAAATTCCGTTGCATCAGGGAACGGATGGAATTATTTTTTGACTGTAACTATTCAGTTACCTTTGACTTAGGTATTATAGCACGAAGCCTTGTATGAATGCAAGGTTACGAGATGAAAGGAAGGGTTGGATGTGACCTATTGTTTGCAAAAGGACCGGCCGATTGCCGTATTCGATTCCGGAGTAGGCGGAATCAGTGTGTTGCGGGAATTGGTTCATATTATGCCGGAAGAAGATTATATCTATTATGGAGATTCGAAGCATGCGCCGTATGGAATAAAAGACCGGGAGGAAGTGCGTGAGCTTACGATTGCCGCAGCCAACCGACTATTTGACCAGGGGTGCAAAGGACTTGTGGTGGCGTGCAATACAGCCACCAGCGCTGCCGTGCGTTCCTTGCGGGAAATGTATCCGTATATTCCGATTGTTGGAATCGAGCCGGCAGTGAAGCCGGCCGTATTAAGCGGAGAGCATCCCAGGGTGCTTGTCATGGCAACTCCCATGACAATTCGGGCAGATAAACTGAAACGGCTGATGGAGCAGTATGAATCGCAGGCGGAGCTTATTCCGCTGCCCTGTCCGGGCCTTATGGACTTCATAGAGCGTGGAGATCTGAATGGAGATGACCTTCACAGGTATCTGACAGAGCTGTTGTACGAGTATAGCAATGACAGAATTGATGCGGTGGTGCTGGGCTGTACGCACTATCCGTTTGCGACAAAACAGATCCGGCAGGTGCTGGGAGAACATGTGAAGATCTTTGACGGAGGAGCGGGAACGGCCCGTCAGATGCAGCATCTGTTGAAGGAGGGCGGATTGCTTCGCGGGGAATTGCGGAAAGGTCAGGTGACCTTTGAGAACAGCCTGGAGGGCGCGGGGAAGGAAGAACTGTGCAGACGACTGTTGGAATTAGAACTCTAAATCTGTTCCGTTTCTTATATTTCTAAAATAAATATAAATTTTGAGGGGCGCAATTTTAGAAATGTTTTTGAAAACGGACATATTAAGGACACAATTTGCGGATATACTGAATCATGTAAACGGAAGTGATTCCTTTACATTATTCCCTTTTTATTTATAACATTTTCATAACTAAACTCCTCGAAGGAAAGCCATGATGCATTTGCACATGGCTTTCTTTCATTGGAACAATTGAACAAAAATTAGGAAAAAAGTCATTATTTTTTTGATATTCTTATGATTACTTTTTCCCGATTGGAGGTGTAAAATAACCGAGGAAAGTTAAAGGAGGAATGCGGTATGTTAGTAGCAAGAATTCTTGCAGTTACAATCTTTATTGTGATGTTTATCATGATCATAACCGAGAAGATTGAGAAGCAATATGTAACTCTTGCCTGCGGCCTTCTGACACTGCTTCTGGTGTTTGGTGTCGGTATAGGTCTCGTAGGAGGCGATGGAGGATTGATGAAGTCGGCAATTGTGGATACGCTCAATGTACACAATATTTTTACGCCCGGCTTTTGGTATTCGGCAGGCGAGGCGGCAGAGGAGTCCAGTGGTATCAACTGGGCGACTATTCTGTTTTTGACAGGTATGATGATCATGGTCGAGGGAATGGCGCGTGTCGGCTTTTTCCGTTGGCTGTGCATGCTCATTGCCAAGCTTGTTCATTATAAAACAATCTCTATTTTTATTACGTTCATGATCATGTCCTTTGTACTGGCCATGTTCATTGACAGTATTACGGTAATATTATTCCTTGCGGCGGTTACGATCGAGTTGTCACAGCTGCTTAAGTTTAATCCGGTTCCGATGATTCTGTCGGAGATTTTCTGTGCGAATCTGGGAGGATCGGCAACGATGTGCGGAGATCCGCCAAACATTATCATTGGTACTGCTTTTGGATATTCTTTTTCATCCTTCCTTACCAATACAGGTTTGATTGCAGTCGTATGTCTTGTGGTGATCGTATTCTATTTCTATCTGGTATTCCACAAGGAACTGGCGACTCTGGAAGGACAGGCAGTTGACATCGCCACAATGCCGGAGCCTAAGAGTGCGATTCTGGATAAGAAAGGCTTTATTGTCAGCTCTGTTATCTTTTTTATCGCGGTCGTACTTCTTGTGACACACGCTATGACAGGACTGACGGTTGCCACCATCGGTGTAGGAATTGCGGTAATTACGATTATTACGACTGCAATGATTGCCGGTGGCAAGGGCGTAAAGGAGATTATGTCCCGAGTGGATTATCAGACACTATTATTCTTTATAGGTTTGTTCATTGTTGTCGGTGGCTTGGAACAGACCGGTATTCTGGTTTTGATTGCAAATGGTATTGAGGTCGTTTCCGGTGGAAACTTCTACATAATGATTGCAATTATCATCTGGGTATCCGGTGTTGCCAGCGCGTTTATCGACAATATTCCGTTTGCGGCAACCATGGTTCCGGTAATCAGTTCTCTGGCAGCGACAGCGGGAATCCCGCTGGAGACATTGGCCTGGGCACTGGCAATGGGAACGGATATCGGTGGTTCTGCAACGCCAATCGGAGCATCTGCCAACGTTGTTGGAACTGCAGCGGCTGCTAAGGCCGGTCATCCAATCGGATGGGGCACCTACTGCAAAAAGGCTGCACCTGCTACAATCATAGTTCTTGCTATGTCAATGCTCATGATTTTTGTCCGCTATTTATAAAAAACCATTCAGCCATGCTTGTTCAGTGAGGCTGAAAAATGAGCGCCAAAACTGGATTTCTTGGCGCTCTTATAATATAATAATGTTAAGAGATTGATTCGTAGGAGGTATTCAATATGGAAAAGCAGTTGATTGTTTCCGTCAGCAGAGAATACGGGAGTGGTGGTCATCATATTGCAATTCAGCTTGCAGAGCGTTTGGGTATACAGCTTGTAGATTACGATGTGTTCTATGAGATGGCCAAGGAAAAGGGAATAGATCTTCATAAAATGAGACCATATGATGAGACAAGAAAGAAACCGTTTTTACACAGAACGGTACGCGGTATGAGCAACTCGCCGGAGGAGGCTTTGGCAGAGATGCAGTTTGAGTTTATGCGGCATAAGGCAGAGTCCGGTGAGTCCTTTGTCATTGTGGGACGCTGTGCCGAGACCATTCTCAAGGATTATGAAGGGCTGGTATCTTTCTTTATCACCGGTGACATGGAAACGAAGATTAAGCGTATCGAGGAAGTAAGAAGCTTCAACAGAGAGGATGCTGTGGCAGCGATTAAGCGCCATGACAAGAACCGTAAGGCATATCACAATTACTACAGTGATATGAAGTGGGGCGATTCCCGCAATTATGATATGTGTATCAACAGCTCCCGCATCGGACTTGATAAGACTACTGATGTGATTGAGAATTACATACGCAGCCGTGTAGAGGAGTAGAAGCGTTAGACGAAATGCATGGGATTTCCGATACAGGGCTTATGATAAGTATTTTAAACCTCCAAACAGATGTAAGCGATTACATGGTTTGGAGGTTTTGTCCTTCCATATTCTTTTTCTAGACGGATGGAGGGGAAGATGGTAAAATGCATGATGGAGTAATGTATAAGAGTTTGAAATGAGGAGATAGATAGATGTTGACACAATTCTCAAGAACGGAATTATTGTTGGGAAAAGACGCAATGCAGAAGCTGTCCGAATCCAGGGTTGCAGTTTTTGGAGTCGGCGGAGTGGGCGGATATGTGTGCGAGGCTCTAGTCCGAAGCGGCGTGGGTGCTTTTGACCTGATTGATGATGATAAAGTCTGTCTGACCAATCTGAACCGGCAGATCATTGCAACACGAAAGACCGTAGGAAAGTATAAGGTAGACGTTATGAAGGAACGGATACTGGACATCAATCCCGATGCGGACGTAAGAATCCACAAGTGCTTTTTCCTTCCGGAAAATGCAAATGAATTTCCGTTCGGGGAATACGATTATGTGGTGGATGCGGTGGATACGGTCACAGCCAAAATTGAACTGGTGATGCAGGCGCAGAAGATGCATGTGCCGATCATCAGCAGCATGGGGGCAGGAAATAAGCTGGATGGCAGTCAGTTTCGGGTTGTAGATATCTACAAGACGAAGGTTTGCCCTCTGGCAAAGGTCATGCGGCATGAACTGAAAAAGCGCGGCGTGAAGAAACTTAAGGTGGTGTATTCTGAAGAGATACCCACGAGGCCAATTGAGGACATGGCAATCAGCTGCAGGACAAACTGTATCTGTCCGCCGGGAGCAGAACACAAATGTACAGAGCGGCGGGACATTCCGGGAAGTGTGGCTTTTGTGCCGTCTGTGGCAGGCCTGATCATTGCCGGAGAAGTTGTAAAGGATCTGTGTCGGGACTATCGACAAAAGGAACAGGATAAGTAATATGGGTATTTCAGTTAACGAACTAAAGCAATTGGACAAGAATGCATATCAGATTATTGATATCCGGGATGAGACGGAGATTTCACACGGGGCAATTCCGGGAGCGGTTGCGTTACCGGCAGAGGCTATTGAAGGCAGTGAGCAGATTGATCCTTCGAAGAAGCTGGTGATCTGTTGCAGCCGCGGGAAATTCAGTGTTGAGGTGGCGGAACACCTTAAGGAGCAGGGATTGGACGCAGTCAGCCTGGATGGCGGATACATTGCATGGCTGATGGATATCATGAGTGAGCCGGCGGAACAGAACAAGGCAAAGGACGTGGAGTTGAGCCTTCGGAAGAAATTCAAAAAGAATATCTGGTCCAAATTTGCAAAGGCAATCACCACCTATGAGCTGGTAAAGCCGGGGGATCGTATTGCGGTTTGCATTTCCGGTGGAAAAGATTCCATGCTCATGGCAAAATGTTTTCAGGAGCTGAAGCTGCACAATAAGTTTGAATTCGAAGTGAAGTTCCTTGTGATGGATCCGGGATACAGCCCGGAGAACCGCAAGGTCATCGAAGAAAATGCAAAAAGTCTGGGGATTCCCATCACGATTTTTGAGTCGGATATCTTTGAGTCGGTTTTCAATGTAGAGAAATCTCCCTGTTATCTGTGCGCCCGCATGAGAAGAGGGCATCTGTATCATTACGCACAGGAATTGGGATGTAATAAGATTGCACTTGGTCATCACTATGATGATGTCATCGAGACCATTCTGATGGGAATGCTGTACGGAGCGCAAGTTCAGACCATGATGCCAAAGCTGCACAGCACGAATTTTGAGGGAATGGAGTTGATACGTCCACTGTATCTGGTGCGGGAGGACGACATTAAGGCATGGAGAGACTATAACGGGCTTCACTTTATTCAGTGTGCCTGCAAGTTTACAGATACCTGTACCACTTGCAACAATGAGGAGAACCTGTCGAAACGTGTGGAAGTGAAGGAACTGATTCAGCGTTTAAAGAAGGTCAATCCTTATGTGGAAAGCAATATTTTCCGAAGTGTGGAGAATGTAAATCTGGATACCGTCATTGCTTATAAGCAGCACGGCGTAAGGCATCATTTTCTGGATACCTACGACAGCGAATGACAGCGTCCAAATATCTCACTACATCTGGTGTCTCACAACCTTATACTCATCACCGGAGCGGAAATACGGGCATTCGCGATAGCTGCTCTGCATGAACCGGGCCATATCATCTTCGTCCATGTTCACAGAGCAGTAGTATGCCTCATCCTCTTCATCATATTCGTTATATGCACAAAAATCACAGCTTGTCTGCATCAAATCATTCCTCCTGCTTTGGTTCAATCAATTGCATAATGTGAAGTTCTGTTGTGAACTCAATTTTTATGAGAGTCATAGCATGCCTTTTAATTGAGGTTCAATGTGCTGCTCAAATAATTGCCCAAGAAAGTCTGCCAGCAGCTTTTCACAGGTGCTCCAGTATTGTTCTGTCACTTCGTCAGCGTTGTCGGTGGTGGCACTAATGTCCATGACCGCATCCACGATCTCCGGATTCAGAGACTCAAAGGCTTCCTCCACAATATCTTCAAATTCACAGTAGGCGTCGCTAGTCATATAGAGGACAAAGTTCTTTTTCGTGAGCTTGGTGGGATCGCAGTCATCCACAAACAGATCGGTGACTTCTGCCGCTGCCTCAAGAAAGTCATTCTTTACCTGTGCGTATTCCAGTGGGCAGTAGCTCTCATGGAAAAAGGTGTCAAATACAGTTTTATCGATGGTTCCGTTGGTTTCATTTTTCATCTTAGACAAATTGGTTATGCTCCTTATCATAATGGTAGTTGATGCCGGCTAATGTATCGGTGATCTGTGACTCCTCGATCATATATGCGGCGGCAAGTTCTGTCAGGCTGCTGTAGTGGTCGCGCAGCTGCGTGTTGATCACGCTGAGCAGCATGACCGGGTCTTTCGGTAGGTTCATAATGTGCTCCTTTCATAGTGCAAATTTATTTGAGCGTTTGCGCATCTCTTTTCAAAATATAATTATGAATTCTATATTTTGCGGATTGCTCACAATCCTTCGACTCATGCATTCAGAATTACGAAGTTGTTGCAGCACGCATTTTCCTTTTCTAATGATTCGTGTCCGCCATAGTCTCAAGCAATTTCCGCCGGATTGTTCGCCCAAGTGAGAACGGCTTAGAGTGATTCGCATTTGCCTTACATGGGCGCATGAACAAAATGTGCCGCCGCAGGGCAACTGTTTGAGCAACACAGTGTGGCGATATCTCGTTGTACTCGAAGCGAGTTTTGCCCAAGGCGGCTCATATCAACTTTGTGAAGGCGCCCATTTAGGCAAATTCGAGGAACGGGTTAGCCTTCTCATTTGGACGGACAATCGGCGAGAAATTGTCGATACGAATTTCGGACACGAAAGTTCAGCAAAATGCGTACCGCTAACACCTTCAGCAATTCTGTCTGAAATCGTTAGAAGGATTCGTGAGCAATCTCGCAAATCAAGAACTAGTTTTATATTTTGAAAAGAGGTGCGCAAACGCAAATGTATTTGAATGAAATCCGCTTAGGTGGTAGTATTGTAGTTTGCAAGAATGTTTTGTAGATAATTTCGATAGTCCATCGCAACGTCTTCGGGAGAAAGGATGCGCACCTTATCGGACAGTCCGGAAAGCCAGCCGTAAAACTGCGGGCTGACTGCGACATTGGCGCGGACAAGAATGTGGTCTTCGTTGTAAGAGCGAAGTGCCACGTCCGTTCCGAAACGGTCAATGACGACACCGGTAAGGGAGCGGTCACAGAGGAGCTGCACCGTCTTCTCTTCTCCTGCAAACATGCCAAAGGTTTTCTTGGAGTATGCGGCGACATCGATCTGGTCAAATGCCCCCCATCCATCCCGTGGCGTATCGGATTGCGTAATGTGAAGCATTTTATCTACGCGATAGTGCTTCATTTGCTGCGCGGCGGAGTCGTAGGCCACCAGGTAATAATTCTCGTCATCCCAGGTCAGAAGCCATGGGCTCACCTGATAAAAGGCTCCATCCTTGCGAAGCTGCATTTCTTTTTTCACGTTCCAGTCAAAGTACTGAAACGTAACCTGTGTATTATCTGCCATGGCGGCGTAGATTACATCCACGCTGTAGTAGATATTCTCGTTGACCGTCTTGTTGCGGTCGGTCACCACGACCTGGCGCTGAAGCTTGCGGGCATCGTAAGTGCTGACCAGCCCCTCCAGCTTGGTAATCAGTTCCCGGGATTTTTTGGGGGTGATAAACTTGGAGGACTGTACTAGATCCACAAGAAGTTTGACTTCTGCCAGCTCGAACTCGCGGCTGGCAAGGGAGTAACCGCTGCGGGGGCCTTCGCCCCGGATGATGTCCAGACCGAAATCACTCAAGGTTCGGATGTCATCATAGATGCTTTTTCGCTCTGCTTTGATGTCATTCTGCTCCAGATAGTCGATGATCTGCGGTGTAGTTACCGCATGATCTTCATCGGTGCGGGTGCGGAGCAGCTCTTCGATATAGAGCAGTTTTTGCTTTTGCTTCTCGGATTTCGGCATACCGTCCCTCCTTATCACAGATATGGAGCAGACGCAATGAAAGGCGAACTTTGTTCGCAGGCGTCTGCGCAGGTGATAAGGAATCCTCCCACCCAGTGGGTCCCTCCTCATCACAGATATTGTAATGCCTTCGGGAGGATTTGTCGAGGGAAAGATTCAATTGCCTGCGGACGAGTGCTCAGCCCTTGATTTTGCCGGCCGTTTGTATTATTCTTGAGTTGTCACAAAAGAAATTTGTTCAGAAAAGAGGAGCATATGAAGATTACAGCAAAACAGATTACAACAACGGCAATTCTTCTGGCCATCTGCATTGTGAGCCAGTTCTTTAAGAACTTAAGCGTTTATATCACAGGCCCCATTATCAACGCCTGTCTGATTCTCGCGGTACTGAGCGTGGGGATGGTGTGCGCTATCATTCTGGCGGTCATTACGCCGGTAACCGCGTTTTTTATTTCCGGAAGCCCGATCATGGCAGCAATTCCGGCCATCATTCCATGTGTTATGATTGGCAATGCGATTCTGGTACTCGGGGTTGGTCTGATCATGAAGAAAGTGAAGGGGAGTGGAGGTCTGATCGCCGGAATGGCAGCAGGTTCTGTGTTGAAGGCATTGTTTATGGGTGTTGTCATTTCACTGATTTTGATTCCGAATCTGATTCCGGAAGCAATGGTTCCGAAGATGGGCGTGTTCCAGATGACATTTTCCCTCACCCAGCTGATTACGGCAGTGATCGGAAGTGTGTATGCGTTTATCATCTGGATCCCGTTAAAGAAAGTGATGGCAGATGGCAGTACAAAGTAACGCTGTCTTGCACATAGCAGCTATTCGTGATATAATAAGCTTAATTTAAGAGAGAATACCAAGAGACGTGAGCAAGGTAACAGGCGAAGCAATTCGCTTTGTTTTCTTGCTCATTTTCTGTTTTGAATCAGGAGGACTGGATATGTATGATGTAGCAATCATTGGAGCGGGCGTTGTGGGGAGCGCCATCGCAAGGGAATTGTCAAGGTACGAGGTGAAAGCCTGTGTGATCGAGCGGGAGGAGGACGTGTGCAGCGGGACCTCCAAGGCCAACAGTGCGATTATCCATGCGGGGTTCGATGCGGTTCCCGGTACGCGGAAATCGAAACTCAATGTCCGTGGCAATGCCATGATGGACGAACGGTTCTCTCGTGGTGTGTACGAAGGAACAGGATGAGGTGATTTCCGTGTCGGGCAACACCTGTCCCAGAGGGGATGCATACGCGCGTAAAGAAGTGGCTGCTCCGGTGCACATCGGGGATTTGCCGGATTATTCAATTATTTCGTATACGTTTCCATTTACAAAGATCCGGTCCGCGAGGGTGATGGTTCTTTGGTCTTCCCCGTTGCTTACCTCAAGGATTACCCTGTAGCAATTGCCGTCTATTACGTGCGTGGCTGCGCATCCCACTCCGTTTTTGAATGTTGCGGGATAGACATTTTGCGTATGATAGTCGTCAATCAAAAGAATGGTATAGGAGAGCTCGTCGGAATATACTTCCGGGACAAAATTGCAGGTTAACTTTCCATGCTCTGCATAGAAATCAAGTCCGGATACTTTTATGCTGTCGGAAAGTGGATAGGCTTTTTGCGATGCAACGGCTTTCGGGTCTGCGTTGAGCCCGAGTGTATAGCCGCATACGCCGCTCACTGTAATTGCAAGTATGATGAGGACAGCACCAAGGAACTTGACTGCAGGCCTCTTATTGTCCTTGGAAACCAACTCCGTGGGCAGCTTTAAGGAATCTTCCGTTGCGACGTCTATGGTTCTGCTACATAGGTCATCGAGATTCACCCGCAGGATATCCGCGAGTTTTATCACTTTTTCTAAGTCTGGCATGGCTTCTCCCGTTTCCCTTAATTAAAGATATTGTTGGGTAAAAAAGAAAGGTCAGTCGATTTTGCCGATGAAGCGGTAGTAGATTTCTACTTCCTGCTCACGGCTTCCGTCCTCGCCCTTGACAGCTTCGTGGACGGTTATTTTTTCAATTAGAGTGGTCAGAAGTTCGGCGGTCAGCTCCACAGGGTTGACATACTGTTTCATCAGGGCAATCCACTTTTCAGCATCCGCTGCGGTCTGTACGGCGGCTTCCATCATTTCGTGAAGCTGTCTTATTTTTGTTTCAAGCTCCTTTTGCTCGTTCTGGTACTTCTCGGACAGCATATTGAAATTATACTCGGTTATGCGTCCGGCAGACCAGTCCTCATACATTTTAGCAAACAGCCCGTCAACCTCGGCTTTACGCTTTTCCTCCTTTTTCAGCTCCGCAGCCTGCTTTTTCTTCGCAGAGTTTCTTTCTCTGTCGCTGGCATTGAGCAGCCGTTTCAGCAGCTTGTCCTCGTCTTTCTGTGCCAGCATAGACCAGTATTGCAGTCTTGCAAGCACATAGGCATACAGTACATCATAACGGATATAGTGCATGGAACACTGGCGTAATCCCTGTCCGTTCTTGCTGCAATGGTAGTACCCGTATGGGTTCTTATTCTGCTTGTTTTCCCCATAGGCTAAAGACCATCCGCAGTCTGCACATTTTATCAATCCTGCGAAAATCTGTGTCGTACCGTTTCTGCGTTTCCTGCGTCTGCTTGCAATCAGCTCTTGAACTTTTTGGAACACTTCTTCGGAAATGATGGCTTCGTGGGTATTTTCCACACGATACCATTCTTCCTGCGGCTTCCGCACCTTTTTCTTGTTCTTGAATGAAATGTTGCTCTGCTTGTTGTGAACACTGTGACCGATGTAGGTTTCCTCTTTCAAAATGCTCTTGACCTGTGCTATCGTCCACGCATAGGCTTTTTCTGCGGGCGCACCGGCGTAGATATTGGCGAAAGTCCCATATCTTTCATAGTTCAGCCAGCCGGGGGTAGGTACTTTTTCTTCCACCAGAATCCGTGTAATGCTGGCGGCACCCCTCCCGTGTACGGCAAGGTCAAAAATCTTCTCTACAATCCAGCGTGTTTCCGGGTCGATCAGAAGATGACCTTTTTTGTCCGGGTCTTTTACATAGCCCAGCGGTGCATAGGCTCCATAGTGTGCGCCATTGGCAAATCTTGTATGCATGGCAGCCTTGACCTTTTTGCTGGTCTGTCGGGCGTGCATTTCATTCAGGATGTTTAAGAACGGTGCGAGCTCACTTTCTCCGTTGATGGTGTCCACATTGTCATTGATGGCAATGTAGCGTACTCCCTTGCTGGGGAAATAGATTTCCGTGTACTGACCGGTCAGGATATAGTTTCTTCCCAGACGGGATAAGTCCTTTGTGACAACGCAGTTGATTTTCCCGTCCTCGATGTCATCAATCATCCTTTGGAAACTTGGACGCTCGAAATTTGTCCCGCTCCATCCGTCGTCAATGTACTCGTCTACAATGGTCAGCCCATGCTCTGCGGCATACTGTCTAAGCATCATGCGCTGGGTCTGGATACTGCCGCTTTCCCCCTGTAATTCATCGTCACGGCTCAATCTCAAATATAGTGCAGTGTTATAAATCGTTGTATTGTATGGTTGTTTCACGGTTAAAAATCCTCCTTCTAAAAGAAACAACCCACGCTTATACAATACTCGCTGGTACAAGTATATCATAAGCGTGGGCTGATTGACAGTCGTTATTCCGTATTTTTTCAGGAAGCGGCGGCAGCGTGCTGGATCACATCTTCCAGCAGACTGTCAAGCGGCTTCCCATCCTGTGCGAAATGCTCCGATACCTTGATACGGACTTTCCCCATGACAAAATACTGGGTGCCGTCTTTTTCGGTAAGCAGGGTGCCGCTGTTTTTGTTATTGCTCTCGTTTTTGCTTTTTGCCATAGGCAGTTACCTCCATAAATGAAATATGCCCGACAAGGGAATGTCAGGCAGGTGTACAGCCGCAGGCTGTCTCCATGTCAACCAAACCGTGTCAACCGGCAGAAAAGACTTTGAAAACAATCCATAGGCGCTCTATGATTACTTTTTACTTTTTCTTTTATTTCTTGGTTGACATGGTTGACAAAGGAGAGAAATGCCCCAAATATCAGGCTTTTCCCCGTCAACCGGCTGTCAACCGAAGCGTCAACCAAACTGTCAACCGGTGGCTTTTCAGAATGGCAGTTCCATTTGCCGGGCTTCTTCTTCCGTGATTTCTCGAAAACCGTCCCCCTCCGGCGGAGCTTGGTTGACACGCTCCCAGCCTTTTTGAGAACCGTATTTCTTATACCGCTTCGGGCTTTTGTAGGCTGCCCAGCCCTGTATGATGCCGCCCGCAATGCCGGTATTCATAATCTCGCAGATTGCCCGTGTCTCCCAGTCTGCCGGGGAATTTAAGTTCCCCAGCGCTTCCTCATAAAGCTGCTTGGAACATACCCTGTCGCCGGTGTAGTCCTCCAAATAGGCGTAGATCATGCCAGCCTGTGTGTCTTCCTGCATAAAGTCCTGCTGGTGGGCGTTTAGGTATCGGTTCATTTCTATGCTGAATGACAGCTTATACTTCCCACTGCGGTAAACCGTCATGGCTTCCGCCCACATCTGTTCGATATACGCCCTCGCCGCCGCTTCATCGTCCAGTATGTGAACCTCCGCCCGTTCCGGGTACACCGTCACGGGGAGAAAGCGCCGGTTGCCAGTGCGGTCACGGGGCAAAAAGTCCTGCCGGTTGGTCGTCCCTCCAAATACACATTGCCGCAGCCGGTCTGCCGGATGTGTCTCATACGGCACTTTGTAGGTTTCTTTCTGGCGGCTTAAGAATGACTTGATTTCCTCAATACTCTTGGCGTTGGCTGTGGCGATCATCTCCGACATCTCGATAATCCAATGTCCTTGCAGCTTGCGGTACACATTTTCATCGTCCAGCTTCTTCAAATCGTCTGAAAACCATTCGTCCCTGCCTGCCAGTAGCCGGAAAAAGGTAGATTTCCCGGCTCCCTGACCACCAACCAGACAGAGCATGACCTCAAACTTGCTCCCCGGTCTGAATACCCGCCGGATGGCTCCCATCAGGAACAGTTTCAAGGCTTCATAGGTGTATTCGTCCGTATCGGCTCCCAGAAAGTGATGCAGGGCGTAACGGATGCGCTCTGTGCCGTCACATTGCAGGCTGTTCAGGTAATCCCTGACCGGATGGTAGCGGTTTTCATTGGCAACAATCTTGATGGCGCTCTGCACCTTTTTCTCGCTGGTAAGCCCGTAGTTTTCTTCCAGATACAAAAGCAGGTAGTTCATGTCCATGTCGGTCAGCGTGGCACTGGTGCGCTCCCAGCCCAGCGGTTTCACAATGTCAATCTGCTCCGTCAAAAGGTTCAGGCGCAGCGCCCCACGAAACAGAGGGTCATGCTGGAACACCGTCAGGCAGTTTCGGATGCTGTTCTTCACGCCGCCTTTCTGCGTCCCCTCTAATGTCTCCCGGATTTCTGCCGGTGTCTGCGCCGGTTCCATTGTGTCCATCGTCCTTTTGACCGCTTCCTGCGTTTCCGGCGGCAAGTTCTGAAATTCGCTGTTCAAGCCGCAGCACCTCCTTTCCCTGTGTGGCGATCAATGCCGCTTTTTCTTCTATTTCTCCGTATAACAAAATATCCAAAAGGTATTCTGTGTAGCTTATCCTCTGCAACGCTTCCACAAAAAGAGGATGCCAGATGGCATCCTGCGGCTGTGGGGCGTATGCTGTTTTCCAATGCTCCAGCAGACGCAGATAATCGCATAGCACCCGGAAACAATACCGTTTCGTTTCCTGAAATCTCTGCTCCGCTGATTTTTGTCGGGGCTGTGACCTGTTGTGACGCTTCCTATCTGGCGGCGCATTGCCGGATTTCTCATAGGAAACACCGAAGTCCTCCGCAAGCCTGACCGCAGCTTCCCGTTTCCCCAATCCATGCAGCAAAGCGACAAAGTCGATCACATCCCCGGAAGCCCCGCAGCCGAAGCAGTAAAAGCGGCTGTCCACTTTCATGCTGGGCGTGCGGTCATTGTGGAATGGACAGCAGACCATGCTGTTTCTCCCCACCCGGATTCCATAGAATGAAGCAGCCTGCCGGGTGGTAACAGACTGTTTCACCGCTTCAAATACATTCAAATACTCCCTCCATAAAAATACCGGTAACGGTAAAGCTGCCGGTTATATCATAGCTCCATCTCATGTTTCTTTCTCTGTACTTCCTGTGGCTGCTCCCTCCGGCGCAGTGCGGTATCTACGGCGTTCTGCACCTGCCGCAGCCGTATGACTTCCTCCCGGAGTGGCTTGTGCTGCGGAGACAGTTCGGCATACTCTGTTTTTAACTGTGCATATTCCTGTTTCCATGCTTTCATGGCAATGGGTTTTCCGTCCAGTTTTTCTTTCAGAATACGGCGGGCGGCATAAAACAGCCGTAACTCCGCATCGTGGGATGTTTCAAATTTCTCCCTTTGTTTCTTAAACTTGATATTGTTCAATTCCGTATGGACAGGTTTTAGCCGCTGGTAATTCTCGCCCTCCCGTATCAATTCCTTCAATTCCTTTATCCGGGCAGATTTCTTTTTCATGGAGCCGCTTAATGCTTCAAATTCTTCACTGACAGAGGAAAGACGCTCCTGCAAATCCTCTAATGTGAGCAGCTTGTTTTCCGTCAGATAATTGACGGCTTCGGCAAACTGCTTTAAGTTTCCGGTTCTGGCTTTATTGCTCCATGCCCCTGCGTTGCGCTGGTTGTAATAAGCGATCAGCAGGTCGGCAAGGTTCGGTGTCTGCGGTTTGGAAAGTTCTTCTTTTACCTCTGCCATCCAGACAAACAGGGCTTTGATCTTCTTCCTCACATCCTGCATGAGCCGGTTGGTAGCTTTAATCCAGCGGTTCAGTTCCCCTTTTTCGGTACGGATGCCTTTTGCTTCCATCTGCCGGACATTAGCGCCCTCGTGGACAGTAGGTATCAGGTCAAGCCCCTGCCGCACATAGGAACGGTGGTCGATACGCACATCCAGTCCTTTTTCCTCGAATTTTGTATTAACGGCAGCCGCCCACTGCTCCCGCCAGTGTTCCAGTGTTTCCGGCTCATGCCAGTCTGTTGTATGGACAGCGTTAAACATATAATCGCCGTTTTTATCCCGGATTCGGTTTCCATCTTCATCAAGAAGATATTCCCGCCGCTGTTTTTGTCCCCATGTGCCATCCGGGTTCAAGGGGCGCATGGTTGTCATCACATGGAAATGCGGGTTAGGGATGCCGCCGTCCTCTTTCTCCGGGCTGTGAAAAGCAAGGTCGGCAATCATGCCTTTTGCCACAAACTGCTCCTGCACGAACTTCCTCGCCAGCTCCATGTTTTCTTCCAGCGTCAATTCATTCTGCATGGCAATATCAAAGGAATAGGCAAGCTGTGCTTTTGGATGTTTCTCGCAGTTCTCCACAGCATTCCAGAGGGTCGCCCGGTCAAGATATATTTCCGGCGCATGGGGCGGCAGCATGATTTCCGAAGCGATCACGCCGCCCTTTTTGGTGTAATCGCTGACTTCTCCATAGTAGCTGCTGTAAAGACGCTCCCCGGCTCGGTAGGCTGCGCTGGCAATGGCGCTCTGACCGGCGCTGCGCTTTATCTGTGCGATTGAAAAATGATAAAGTGCTATCCTTAATCACCGCCTTTCTCTTGCCCGGAAATACGGGCGTGGTTCTCTGTGGCAGACCGGATGAAATGCTCCGCCTGCGGCAGATTCAAAATGTTTTCCATGAGGGAATAAAATTCCGTTTCGGTCAACTCCTTTGTCTGTGGCGCAATGCTCTCAACGGCTGCCCCACGGGTAATCAGCCGGTGCGTCCTCTGTTTCCGGGAACCGCTCTCCAAATACGCCTGCCGGTTTTTCAAACGCTGCATTTTCCGTTTTTCCCGTTCCAGCAGGACAGTGGTTTTTTCATATTCCTGCTTTAACTGTTCCAAAGATTTTTCCATGTTCTCACATCCTTTACTGATAAGATAAAGAAAGACCATCCGCAGACAGTCTGTGTGTCAGTGCTTCTATAAAACCCGATGAAAAGGGAAAACCGCAAAGCGGATTTCTCTTTGCGGCGGGTACACAGGGGATAGCCGCTTTAGCGGCGCAAGGGGGTGCAGCCACCTTGTCGGAGCGAAGCGAACGCAGACCTCGGATTGCTGATTTTATCAGCGGCAGAGGTAAGCTCCGCAGGACGCACGATACATGGTCTTTAGACTATGTATAGAAGTGCGCCCTTAGTTCCTAAGGGATTTTGCCGTTTCCGGCAGTCTTGTCCTTTTTCTTGGAACGCTTGGAAAGATACTTCGGGCAGTCAACCACAACCGCCCGGAAGCTCTGTTTACATTCGTGCTGGCATTTCCGGCACAGTTCGTTGTAAGTGATACGGCTGCGATCATTTAAGAAGAAAGACCATTCCAGCCGCCGCTTGTTGCTCATTCTTGCCATAACCGGCTCCTTTCTCCATTTCTATCTGATGTACGCAGATAGGCTGTTTTGGTGTAGCGTTTCGGTATCATTTTTAAGGTTTTTTCCCTCTGTATGCCCCTTTGGAAAGTGCGGCAGTATTGCGGTCAGGGAATGATACCTCACACTTATTTGTCGCTTACCGGTACGGTTTCGGAGCCTTTTGCCATCCATTCAAAGAAGGCAATTTTGCTGACCTTGATAAGCCTGCCCCTGCGGAACGCCGGAAAGCCGGGTGTGTGTACCAGCTCATAGGCGCTCGCTCTTGAAATTCCCATAATCCGCTGGATGTCCGCCACATCCAGAACCAGCGGTAAATCCTCGTAGCTGTTCAATCTCTTTTTATCGTTCATTCTGTTCCTCCCATAAATCAAATAGGTTAAAATGCTTCCTGCTGCCGTTCTCCCCAAAAGCCGTTTTCCTGCCCCATTCCTGCGGTGTTTCCCTGCATTGGTGCGCCGGATGCGTCACTTCTCCTGCCGGTCATATCCTTTTTGGACGGTCATTCACTTGCCAAGGTACTGTGTGGCACGAAATTACCAACTACAATCATCATAGCGGACTATCCTTGACAAAACAATGCTTCTGCGATACCATGAGTGTAACGGATATGACTAAATTATATAATTACCATAAACAAAGGCAGGAGATAGGAATGGAGAATCAGTTTATACGGCATGAGCCATGTTTTGAGAGGATTTTGTTTGTCCTGACGCTGGACAGGAAGAAAACGAAAGAGCGGATTTTGATTGGAGAAGAACAGCAGATCCGCTTCCGGCTGAACGGGAGCCAGAACACAGAGGTGCTTTGTGATATGACACGCCCGTTGGGAACTTTTTTGATAAACTTTGAGCGTGACACGGACAGAGATTGGAACTTATACGGGCTTTCTCCACTGCGACAAGCCCTCCATTCCAACCGATGGAAACAGCCGGAGCTGGAACAGGCGGCAAGCGAATTTCTCTGGGGAAAATATCTTAGCAACGATCCTCTGAAAATGTATGTGGCGTTCCGTATCTGGAACAGCTATCTGCTTGCCAGAGAACCCCGTGACCGTAACGCTGCCTGTGACCGCTTCATGGATAAAATGAGCAGCCTGACCGGGGTATTCCATAACGAAGCCATGAGCTTTGACAGGGAGACAGGAAAACCGAAACATTTTCAAGCTGGCAACCTTTATTTCAAAGGCGCACCGTCAGAAGATACCCGGCTTGACCTTTGGTTCCCGGACAACCGGCGCACAGAAGAATGTGTGTCTGCCTATGCGTCCCTCTACCCGTTGATTACCTATTATCTGAACCGGCTGAATGACTGGGGGCTTTGCTTCCGGCAGTGCAAGGTCTGCGGGAAATATTTTCTGGCAAAGAGCCAGCGGTATGAGCTGTGCAGCGATAAGTGCCGAAAAGCACAGGCGCTTCAAAACAAGCGGGGATTTGACGAGAGGGCAAGAGAAAATAACTATGACCTGCTTTATAAAAATGAATGCCAGAACTGGCGTAATAAGATCAACAAAGCGAAGAGGACAGCGGGATTCCCGGCTGACCAGCTGGAAGAAATGCTGACTGCTTTTGAAGCGTTCAAGAAAGAAGCATTGAAGAGAAAAAAGGCTGTAAAAGAAAAGACAGCCAGCCCGAAAGAATTTACGGACTGGCTGTATCAGCAGAGTAATATTATAATAAATTTATCAGTCTATTGATTTTATACTTTCCTGACGGCAAAAGTTTGAGCGTTTTTTGAGATTTGGCTGTTACGATAAATATTATGAATTGCAAATGGAGATGATAGCATGAAACAAAGGCTTCTTATTGTTGATGATGAACCGGGAATTGTAGATATGATGGCGAGTTATTTTTCTTCTCAATATGAGGTGTTGACCGCTTATTGCGGAAATGAAGCACTTCAAAAATTAGCAAGACAGCCCGATTTAATCCTGCTCGACATCAATATGCCGGACATAGACGGATTGACCCTTTGTCAAAAAATTCGGGAGCTTATTACTTGCCCCATTCTTTTTTTGACGGCAAGGGTCGAATCTGCCGATAAAATCATCGGCTTTCAGGCAGGTGCCGACGATTATATCATTAAGCCTTTTGATTTGGACGAATTAGGGGCGAGAGTTGCCGCACATCTGAGGAGGGAGCAGCGACACAGGAATAAAGCGACAATTCGCTTCTTTGGTGAACTGACGATTGATTATTCAGCCCGAACCGTCACAGTGGCGGGTGAACCTGTTGCTTTATCAAAAAGGGAATTTGATATTGTGGAGCTGCTTTCGCTGAATGCCGGACAGGTATTTGACCGGGAGCGTATTTATGAAACAGTGTGGGGACTTGACGGCGAGGGTAACAGTGATACTGTCATGGAACATATCAGGAAAATCCGGGCGAAGCTGGCTGCTTGTACGCTTCACAGTTATATTGATACAGTTTGGGGGTGTGGTTATCGGTGGAACGTCTGAAAAATATGGAATTAAAGAAAACTTTTCTCGTCCTATCTGCTTCCTG
The DNA here is from genome assembly GCA_945868435.1 of uncultured Lachnospiraceae bacterium. Taxonomy (GTDB): domain Bacteria; phylum Bacillota; class Clostridia; order Lachnospirales; family Lachnospiraceae; genus Roseburia. Next base: position 103,405 of record CAMBLG010000004.1, on the reverse strand, counting down.
TGTTTTGGTGGCTCTCCTGATGTTAGGCTTAGTCTTTATGATATGCAATTCAATCAGCAGCACCTTTCCCTCCGGTGGAATAGAAATTTTAGCAGACGGTTCAATCGTTAAAATGGAAACCCCCACAGAGACCCAGCAAAATATATTGTCCATGCTTGGTATCATTCAAATTGTGTCCTGCATTGTTCTCCCTATGGGCGGGCTGGCTCTATCCGGCATATTATATTATCATATCAAATTGAAACAGCCAATCTCCACGCTACGGAATGGGATTTCACGGATTCGGAACCATGACCTTGACTTTTCTATGCCTGTCCATTCTGATGATGAATTGGGGCAGCTCTGCACCGCCTTTGATACTATGCGTGAAGAACTTCTGAAATCAAATCAGGAACTGTGGCGGCAGGCAGAAGAACGGAAAAGGCTAAATGCCGCCTTTTCCCATGACTTGCGCAATCCGATCACGGTCTTAAAGGGAACTATAAAATTACTGCGGCAGGGAACAGCAGATGAACAAGCCATTGACAGATTGGAAAGCTATACATTACGGATTGAACGGTATGTAGAAGCTATGAGTAGCATCCAACGATTAGAACAAATGCCAGTGCGGATAAACGAGTATTCCTATTCACTGCTACATTCTGAATTAGAGGAAACAGCAAAAATTCTTGCAGGAGCATTAGAACCGTCTGTTTCCGCACCTGATAAGGGGACAATACAATTAGATCATGGATTGGTTTTAACCGTTGCTGAAAATCTAATTGGAAATGCAGCTCGGTTTGCAAAGAGTAAAATTGAAATTCATTTGGAACGGAAAGGAAACTTCTTGCATCTATCAGTTACAGACGATGGGCCAGGCTATCCTGTGGAGTTAATACAAAGCGGCCCGAAACCGTTTGGAAAAATGAAAGAAGACTCCGCACACTTTGGTATGGGGCTATACAGCAGCCAGATACTATGTCTGAAGCATGGAGGAACACTTACACTGGAAAACAGAAAAAGTTATGGCGCAACGGCTACTGCTTCTTTCCAAATAAATCAGAAACCTTGAGCGTTTTTTGAGATTTCTGTTTTACACTCTCCTTATATTATAAACAAGGAGAGTGTTTTTTATGAACATTGAAGCAAAGGAACTATCGAAAATCTACGGCAGCGGCGAGAGCCGTGTCGTTGCGTTGGATAAAGTCAACCTTGAAATTGCATCCAGCGATTTTATTTCTATTATGGGGCCATCTGGCAGCGGCAAAAGTACCTTGCTCCACCTGTTGTCTGGACTGGACAAGCCGACTTCCGGCAGTCTGACATACGATGGAAAAGACATTTATCGTTTTAATGACAAAGAACTGTCCTCATTTCGCCGTCGGCGCATCGGATTTATCTTTCAGCAATTCAATCTTCTCCCTGTGCTGACCGCAAAAGAAAACATCATCATGCCCCTGCTTCTGGACAAAAAGCAGCCGGACGAAGTATATCTAAATCAGCTTACGGATTTGTTAGGTATTCGTGAACGGCTGACCCATTTGCCCCATGAACTTTCCGGCGGTCAGCAACAGCGTGTAGCGATTGCCCGTGCCCTGATTGCAAAGCCGGATATTATTTTTGCTGACGAACCGACTGGAAATCTGGACAGCAAGAGCGGCGGCGAGGTTATGGAAATGCTGCAAAGCATATGGAAAAAGATGGGGAAAACGCTTGTTATCATCACTCACGACAGCCGCATTGCAAGAATGGCAGACCGGCAATTTGTAATTGTGGACGGTGTTCTTTCGGAGGTGACAGCAAGATGAAATCTTATTTAGCTCTTGCATGGAAAGAACTGAAAGCACAGAAAATCACGGCAATCCTGATCTTGGTTGCAGTTATCATGTCCACGATTATGACGACAGTGATCGGTCAGTCTATTGGTATATTGCAATCCATGCGTATTCAGCAGGCGGCGGGTCTGAACGGAAACCGTTATGCAACCTTTCATCAGCTTGGCAAGGAACAGGCGCAAAAGCTGCATGAAGATGATCGCCTATATGATGTAGGCGATACGATCTTTATCGGCAGCACACCATTAGGCAACAGTAGTTTATCTTTATATCTTCGGGAATATCACGATAACGCATTATCTATGTACCCGGCAATCGGAAACGTAAAAGAGGGACGATTACCAGAGGAAGCGATTGAGATTGCCCTGTCGGAGGATGCGCTTCAATATCTTGGATTGGACGCTGTAATTGGCGATACCGTTTCTCTGGATTTGAGTGTTTCCGTTATGGATGGATCGCTGTCAGAGTTAGAATATTCTGCTGATTTTGTATTGACGGGCATTCTGGAAAGCAGCTATATCGGCTACGCATCTGGTACGGTTGAGGGGATTGTCGGTGAGGGAACCGCAGAAGAACTGTTGCCAGAAGATTATCTGCTTTATTCCACAGATTTTAAGACTTATGACAAGCAGAATTTTCAAAACATCATTTATGCTCTCGCAGAAGATTTGAACGTGGATGAACGGTATATCCAATATAACTGGGTTTTGCTTGACGCTATTGGTATTTCCTATGATGAAGCGGTAGACAGCGATACCGGTACGGGATTTTCATTTATGACTGCGGCGTGTATTTTGGTGGGTGTGCTGGTCTTGCTGGCGGCTGGGCTGGTAATCTACAACATTCTGAAAATCTCTATCACAAAACGCATCAAAGAATACGGAACACTTCGTGCGATTGGTGGAGAACGAGGGCAAATCTATCGTTTGGTTTCTTTGCAGCTTTTGATTCTCTGTGGAGCCGGTATTCCTATCGGATTGCTGCTCGGTATATTGTCGGCAAAAGGTGTATTGATTGCGGCTACGGGGCTTCTCAATCCCGATCTGTTCATGGCAAACAGCACTTCCGAATTGAACTCTGCAATCAACACCGCCAGTACGGTAAAACTACCGATGCTCTTTGCCAGTATCGCAGTCATACTTCTGTTTGCTCTGCTGGCTGCCTTTCCTGCTGCCCGGTACGCATCCCATGTATCTCCTACTGTTGCTATGTCGGGGCAGACTGTGAAAATCAAACGCAGGATAAAAAGGAACCGCAACATCCGTAATTTTGAAGCCTATTATGCAAGGCTCAACCTAAAACGAGGGCGTGGAAGAACAGCAGTTACCATTCTGTCTTTGGTTATGAGTATTACCGTATTTGTTGCCTTGCAGAGCTTTACAGGGCTGCTTGATGCCAGCAGTTCCGTTCAGGACATGTATTTCAGCGACTATGCAGTTACAAATGAAACCGTTGGCATCCCATCAGAAGCCGTAAAAACATTAGCGGAAAATGACGCAGTAGAAAGTGTTTCCACTACACGGCTTTCTGTATTTATGCCAGGTGCCGGTGATATACTGCCCTTTGAAACTGATCTTTCCGTACAGAGCCATGAAACCTTGCAGCTTGTAAATGTGGATGAAGCACAATTACAAATCTATGCTCCTAACTTGTCTGCTCAGGATAAACAGGCTTTGAAAGATGGAACAGGCTGCCTTGTAAAAAATCCCATTGCCTTTTCTTATGGAGATACAACTGTTCAGCAGACTGATCTTACCGTAGGTGATACCATTCAACTGGGAGACAGAACACTTCCTGTATTAGGATTGATCGATACAGCAATCACAATCAATAATGATGGCTTTACGAATGGTGTTCAACTCATCGTGAATGACGAAATATACTGTTCACTGCTCGGAAACGACAGTTATTCAGAAGTCTATCCTACATTACAGGATAACGCCGATACAGATACCTTTGAAAGCTGGTTGGATAGCTGGTGCAGCAATTATCCAGGAACACATTGGCTTTCCTATCTCCAAAGCAGCAATGAGATGATAGAAAGCTTTGAACAGATCAAAATGCTGTGCTGGGTGCTTATCATCTTTATCGGTATCATTGGCATCCTGAACATCATCAATACCGTTTACAGCAATATTCATACTCGTGTTGGTGAAATCGGGATGCAGCGGGCTATTGGAATGAGTGCCGCAAGCCTTTATAAAACATTTCTGTGGGAGGGCGCTTATTACGGTATCATTGCGTCAGTGATTGGAGCAGTGTTTGGCTATGTCTGCTGTATCTTTGTCGGAGCAGCACAGACCGATGCTTTACAGCTTGTCGCTGTTCCGGTTATGGCGATTGTGGAAGCTGCGATTATTTCTATTGTGGCCTGCCTACTTGCAACGGCAATTCCTCTGCGTTCTATTGCAAGAATGAGCATTGTGGATTCTATTGAGACTGTTGAATAATATCAAAAACGACAATTAAAACAAGAAATCCCCCATAAAGCAAACCTTGTTGCTTATGGGGGATTTCTGTATGTTCTTTTGGGGTGTGCTAAGTCCCGTATAAGCGTGGTGTTGTTATGTTTGGTGTGGTATCTTTAACTATGGGAAACTCCATTTTCCCACTTACTTACGGATTGCCTGGACACCTGCATCTGCTCCGCCAGATCTTCCTGCGTCAGATTATTTTGTTTTCGATAGTACTGGAGATTCTCGCCAAATGTCATTCTGTAATTCCTCCCTTAGTTCTGTTTGTATCAATCATATCGAAACCTGCACGAGTAATCAACCATATATGCGTTGCAACTGCGCAACCAGAGGTTTACATCGGAGCAAAAAGCGTTGCAAATCAATTGTTTTTCGATGAATTACAAGAAGTAGATGAGGAAATCCGGTTCAGATAGTCCTTGCCCCAGTCACACATTGCATTTAGAACAGGGATGATGCTTTTTCCAAATTCACTTAAAGCGTATTCTACTTTGGGCGGTACAACAGGGTAAACTGTTCGAATAATCAGACCGTCTGCTTCCAGTTCGCGAAGCTGTTGTGTCAGCATTTTGGGTGTTGCTTGTGGAATCAATTTCCCGATTTCGTTGAAACGTAAGGTAGAATTAATTAAATGCCATAAAATAAGAGCTTTATATTTGCCACCAATTAAATCCAACGTGGCTTCTACCGGACAATGAAAAGTGCTTGGACATTTCATGCTTTCATCTCCTTATCTTACTATCCTTTTAGGAACTATATAACCAAAAAGTGCGTACTTGTTTTTAAGAAAATAATTGATAAAATCATAGCATAGGGCGGTCAAATAAGCAAGCAGAACTGCCTGAATTGTTTGTGGAAAGGAAGAAAAAATCATGGCGTTTATTGACATTGCAAAACAGCGTTGTTCGATTCGAAATTACGCTGCCAAAAAGGTAGAACCGGAAAAATTGGAACAAATTCTGGAGGCGGCTCATGTGGCACCAACTGCCGCAAATCTTCAGCCGGTACGTTTGATTGTTGTGCAAAGTGAAGAGGGGTTATCGAAAATAGGAAAGGCTGCGAATATTTATGGCGCGCCTCTTGCCATTATTGTTTGTGCAGATCACGATAAAGCGTGGGTCCGCCCCTTCGATAATAAGCAGACAGGCGATATTGATGCTTCGATTCTGACCGATCACATGATGCTCGAAGCAACAGAGCTGGGATTGGGATCTGTCTGGATTTGCTATTTTAAGCCGGATGTTATTCGTAAAGAATTTGATTTGCCAAACAATCTGGAGCCGGTCAATATTCTTGCAATCGGTTATTCGAACGAAAAGTCATCTGATTCCGAACGACATTCCAAAATGCGAATTGTGATGGATGAGTTGATTTATCAGTCATTCTAGAGGACAATTTACTCAAAAGTAATCGGATGTGGCTCCGATTTGTTCTCAGTGGAAATTATGATTTTAAAGATTAGCACTCACTTTACTTTGTAAATAAAAATAGGTTGGACAACCTTGAAGCTGTCGAGATGTTTGGCTAATCGTATGTTAAGCAGGCTGATTACGGGGAAATTTCAAGAAACGTAAAAAATACCCGTAAAGATAGGTTATCGTTTAAGCTACATGTCGGCGAATGAGTAGAATGTAACCGTAAAAATGGATTATCTTGCAGTAATACTAATTTCTGTGTTATATCAGTCCAAATGCCTGCACAACGTCTTATTTGGACTGGGAAACTCGACCGATTACGGACATATTTCTGGTTAATGAGGATTTCATGAGAGGAAAAGATTAATTACACAGTAGATTTAGCTTGAGATTGGAATCTCTTTACAGAAACCACACCCCGGGATTCGTCGAAGAAATACTCATTACACCCGCATCCAAAAGCTCCATGACATCCTCCTTGTCGCTGACCAGCCCTCCTGCGATCACCGGAGTGGAGGAAAGTCGGCAGATTTTGCGGACAACCTTCGGCATCAGGGCAGGGAGAATCTCAATCAGGTCAGGATGGCAGGCCTTCAGCTGACGTTCGATATTCTCATAGGCCATGGAATCAATGACGAAAAGGCGCAAAATCGTGTATAGGGACAATTCCTTTGCCCTCTTGATGAGAGCGGGTTTTGTTGTAATGATTCCGTCGGCTTTGGTGTAGCGTTTGACAAAGTCCGCAGCAATTTCCTTGGCACTTAGCCCGGTAATCAGGTCGAGATGTACAAAGGCGAGTTTTCCGGCAGACTTCACCTCATCTACAATATCCGGGATGTTACAGATATCACCGTATAGAATAAAGACCACCTGACTGTCGCTGGTCTTGCATTTCTTCAGTCCTTCCTCATCCTTGATTGCCACGATGATAGGGGAATTTTCCAAAGCCTCTTTAAATTTCTTTTTCATAAAATTTATTCCTTCAAATGATAATACAGAAAATTTCACGCATGCTTCTAAATTAGTTTAATTGGTTTTGAACGATTCCTTCATATAATTATGACCATGCAGAGCGCATGGTCATAAAAACGTTATCAGTCAAAAAACAAATTGTAACGGTTATAATTAAAAACGTTACCGCTTACACTTGGTAGCCGCCTCAATAAACCCGCGGAACAGCGGATGTGGACGGTTCGGACGGGACTTTAACTCCGGGTGAGCCTGGGTTGCGATAAACCATGGGTGATCCGGAAGCTCGATCATCTCAACAATTCTTCCGTCCGGAGACAGACCGCAGAGCTTCATTCCATTCTCGGTCAGAGATGCGCGGTAATCGTTGTTTACCTCGTAGCGGTGACGATGACGCTCGGCAATCTCCTCGCTGCCGTATAAGCTGTAAGCTTTGGAGGTCTTGTCCAGAATACATGGATAGGAGCCAAGTCTTAAGGTTCCGCCGATATCCTCCACACCGTTCTGATCCGGCATCAAGGCGATGACCGGATGGGTGGTGTTCGGGTCTAATTCGATGCTGTGTGCATCGTTGTAGCCGCACACATGTCTTGCGTACTCAATGATGGACACCTGCATGCCGAGGCATAAGCCAAGGTATGGAATCTTGTTTTCTCTTGCGTATTTGGCTGCAAGAATTTTTCCTTCCACGCCGCGCACACCGAAACCGCCCGGTACGAGAATTCCATTGACATCGGAAAGCTGCTCGTCCACATTCGCTTCTGTCAGTTCCTCAGAATCGATCCATTTGATATCGATGGTTGCGTGCTGCGGGATTCCGCCGTGCTTTAATGCCTCCACAACGGAAATGTATGCATCGTGCAGCGCGGTGTATTTTCCGACCAGGGCAATCTTTACTTCTTTGTCCGGATGGCGAAGATCTTCTACCATCTGCTTCCAGTCGGTGAGATCCGGCTCAGGGCAATCCAGCTTCAGACACTCACAGGCAACCTTTGCAAGATTCTCTTTCTCCATGGCAAGCGGTGCTTCGTACAGATATTCCACGTCCAGATTCTGCAGTACGTGAGAATTCGGTACGTTACAAAACAGAGCAATCTTGTCCTTTAAGCCCTGATCCAGCGGATGCTCGGAACGGCATACGATGATATCCGGCTGGATACCCATTCCCTGAAGTTCTTTGACACTGGCCTGGGTGGGCTTGGTCTTGAGCTCGCCGGATGCCTTGATGTAAGGAATCAGAGTTACATGACAGAGAATGGCATTCTCATGTCCAACTTCATGCTGGAACTGGCGGATTGCCTCAAGGAAAGGCTGACTTTCAATGTCTCCGACCGTTCCACCTACTTCTATAATTGCGATATGCATATCATCAGATGTAAAATTGCGATAAAAACGGCTCTTGATCTCATTGGTGATATGAGGAATCACCTGAACCGTTCCACCGCCGTAATCACCGCGGCGTTCTTTCTGGAGTACAGACCAGTATACCTTACCGGTAGTGACGTTGGAATTCTTTGTCAGGCTTTCGTCGATAAAACGCTCATAGTGTCCCAAATCCAGATCTGTCTCAGCACCGTCATCGGTTACGAAAACTTCTCCGTGCTGGATTGGATTCATGGTACCCGGGTCAATGTTGATGTATGGATCGAATTTCTGCATGGTAACCTTGTATCCCCGGGCCTTGAGCAGACGTCCGAGGGATGCGGCTGTAATACCTTTTCCAAGGCCGGATACGACACCTCCGGTGACAAAGACGTATTTTACTGGCATAATAGTCCTCCTGTGATATGCTCGCTAGTTTTATAAATAACTATGATATTATACAGCCTGTGAAAAAAATATTCCACACTTTTTTAGAAAAACTTTAGAAAGAACAAGAAAAGTTCACGAACAAAATGTTGATTTCAAAGGACTTTTTACATATAATAAGACTGTTACCAACGAAGATATTGAGCATTTATGCATTTTTGTACTACATACTAGGTGGAGGAGATATGGATAACCAGACGCCGAACGATTATAACAACGGCAATAATTATAATAACAACGGATACAACAATAATGGCTATAACAATGGAAACAATGGCGGAGGCCAGGGCGGGGGGAATAATAACAATAAGAAGAACCGCAATGGCCAGATGATCTTAAGCTTTATTATGATCACGCTGGTGGCGCTGTTTCTGGTTTCCTTTTTTGCCAGCAGATTTTCACAGATGAGTTCCAAGGAGACGACCTACACGGAGTTTCTGGAGGAACTGGAGAAGAAGAACATCGCAACTGTGGAATTTGGCAATTATGAGATTGACTACACGTTGGTCAAGGACAGTGCACAGTACCCGATCACTTATTACACCGGGTATGTAAACGATCCGGATCTGATTGCAACATTGAAGGCGGCAAAGACGGCCGAGGGCAAGCCGATTGAGATTTCCGCTACTGTGCCGGACAATACATCTACCTGGCTGGTAAATATTTTGAGCTTTGTCATTCCGTTTGTATTCATCTGGATCCTGTTCGGATTTCTGATTCGCCGCATGGGCAATGGTACGATGGGTGTAGGCAAGAGCACAGCCAAGGTATATGTGGAGAAGACAACCGGAGTTACCTTTAAGGATGTGGCGGGACAGGATGAGGCCAAGGAGTCTCTACAGGAGGTTGTGGACTTTTTGCACAATCCGATGAAGTACCGGGATATCGGAGCAAAGCTGCCGAAGGGAGCTCTGCTTGTGGGACCGCCGGGAACCGGTAAAACGCTTCTTGCCAAGGCAGTGGCCGGAGAAGCCAATGTGCCGTTTTTCTCACTGGCCGGTTCAGACTTTGTGGAGATGTTTGTCGGAGTCGGTGCATCCCGTGTGCGTGATCTCTTTAAGGAAGCGCAGAAGATGGCACCATGTATCATATTTATCGATGAGATTGACGCAATCGGAAAAAGCCGAGACAGCCGGTATGGCGGAGGCAATGACGAGCGCGAGCAGACGCTGAATCAGCTTTTGGCGGAGATGGACGGTTTTGATCCATCCAAGGGAATTCTGATTCTTGCGGCAACCAACAGACCGGAGGTACTGGATAAGGCATTGCTTCGTCCGGGCCGTTTCGACCGTCGGATCATCGTAGATAAGCCGGATCTGAAAGGTCGTCTTGAGACGCTTAAGGTACACTCCAAGGATGTGCATATGGATGAGACGGTGGATCTGGACGCGTTGGCATTGGCTACGGCAGGACTTGTGGGTTCCGATCTGGCCAACATGATCAATGAGGCGGCTATCAATGCCGTGAAGAATAACCGTAAGTTTGTGAATCAGTCAGACCTCTTTGAGGCTTTTGAGCTTGTGGCTGTGGGCGGCAAGGAGAAAAAGGACCGCGTTATGAGCGATAAGGAGCGCAAGATCGTTTCCTACCATGAGGTAGGGCATGCACTTGTGTCTGCTTTGCAGAAGAACACGGAGCCGGTGCAGAAGATCACCATTGTGCCGAGAACCATGGGAGCACTGGGATATACGCTGCAGACACCGGAGGAAGAGAAGTATCTGGAGACAAAGGACGAGCTTCTCGCCAAGATTACCACTTACATGGCGGGGCGTGCGGCTGAGATGCTTGTGTTCAATGCGGCGACCAGCGGCGCGGCCAACGATATTGAACAGGCAACCAAGATTGCCCGCGCTATGGTAACGATGTATGGTATGTCAGATCGCTTTGGCATGATGTGCCTTGCAACTGTCGAGAACCAGTATCTGGACGGCCGTGCAGGCCTGATCTGTGGAGAGGATACTGCGGGCTTGATCGATAAGGAGGTCTTAGACATTATTAACAGCAGCTATGACACTGCTATGAAGCTGCTGGTGGAGAATCGTGAAATTCTGGATCATATCAGTGATTATCTCTACGAGAAGGAGACCATCACAGGTAAGGAATTCATGAAGATCTTCCGCGAGATGAAAGGTCTGCCGGAGCCGGATGAGACAGAGGACAAGGATTCTGAGCAGCAGAGTGAGGAATAGAAGATGTTCGACTTTGAGGAAGAACTGCGTAAACTCCCGGATCAACCGGGAGTTTATATTATGCATGACAAAAGCGATGCCATTATCTATATTGGAAAAGCCATCAGTCTGCGGAAGCGGGTACGGCAGTATTTTCAGCCGAGTCATGACGAGGGCATCAAAAAGAAGCAGATGGTGCAGCACATTGCGCGGTTCGAGTACATTATCACGGACTCGGAGCTTGAGGCGCTGGTGCTGGAGTGCAACCTGATCAAGGAGCACACACCCAAGTATAATACCATGCTCCGGGATGACAAAACCTATCCTTATATAAAGGTGACGGTGGGAGAGGATTTCCCGCGGGTGCTTTTTGCAAGACAGATGAAAAAGGACAAGTCCCGTTATTTTGGCCCATATACCAGTGCAGGGGCAGTGAAGGATACCATTGACCTGATCAATAAGCTGTACCGGCTTAGAACCTGCAATCGCGTTTTGCCAAGGGATATCGGGCAGGACCGGGCGTGTCTGAACTACCATATCCATCAGTGCACGGCACCCTGCCAGGGATATATCAGTAAGGAGGATTATGGTCTTCAGGTGGCGAAAGCCTTGGATTTCCTGAATGGAAACTACAAGCCTATCATGGAGGAACTCACGGAGCGCATGGAGGAAGCCTCCGGACAGATGGAATTTGAAAAAGCCATGGAATACCGGGATCTTTTAACCAGTGTGAAACAGATTGCACAGAAGCAGAAGATTACCAACGCTGACGGGGAGGACAAGGATATCATTGCGTTGGCCAGCGACGACACGGATGCTGTCGTGCAGGTATTTTTCATTCGGGGCGGCAAGATTATCGGAAGAGATCACTTTCACGTGCGGGTCGGTACGGAGGAAGGAAAAAGCGATATTCTGACCGAATTTGTGAAACAATATTATTCGGGAACTCCTTTTATTCCGCGCCAGATCATGCTGCAGGAAGAAGTACAGGATGTGGAGGTGCTGGAGCAGTGGCTCACAAAAAAGCGTGGGCATAAGGTGGCCATCCATGTCCCACAGAAGGGCATGAAGGAGAAACTGGTGGAGCTGGCAGCCCGCAATGCAGAGCTGGTGCTGGGACAGGATAAGGAGAAAATCAAGAGAGAGGAAGGGCGGACCATCGGTGCAGTAAGGGAGATCGAAGGACTCCTGGGACTGCAGGGGTTAAGCAGAATGGAGGCATACGATATCTCGAATATCAACGGTTTTGAGACGGTGGGCTCCATGATCGTGTATGAGAAGGGCAAACCCAAGCGCAGTGATTACCGAAAGTTCAAGCTGCGGACTGTGACGGGACCGGATGACTATGCATCCATGCATGAAGTATTGACCCGGCGGTTTTCCCATGGAATGCAGGAGAGGGAAGAACTGGCGGACAAGGGAAGCCCGATGGAGCTTGGCAGCTTTACGCGTTTTCCGGATCTCATACTGATGGACGGTGGAAGGGGGCAGGTGAATGTCTGTCTTCAGGTGTTGGAGGAACTTGGACTTTCCATTCCGGTGTGCGGTATGGTAAAGGATGATTTTCACCGGACAAGGGGCTTATATTTCAATAATATAGAAATCCCTATCGACCGGCACGGGGAGGGTTTTAAGCTGATTACCAGGATTCAGGACGAGGCACATCGGTTTGCCATCGAGTATCACCGGTCCCTGCGCTCCAAATCCCAGGTACATTCGGTTCTAGACGAGATTGAGGGAATCGGACCGACACGGCGGAAGGCATTGATGCGGCGCTATCAGTCCATTGATGCAATCCGTGAGGCGGATGTGGAGGACCTGGCGCAGACGGAATCCATGAACCGGCAGGCGGCGGAGAAGGTCTATGAATTTTTGCATAAGACGCAATTGTGATATCCCGTAATCCATGCTATAATGTCGAGAGAGTTTAAAGAGAAGGGGGAATCTATGTTGAACAGTTTTGTTAGTGTAGCCAAGATCGCGGAATTATTGGATCTGAAATGCTTTACCAATGATTTGAACCTCAGAAAGCGCAGGGTGACCATCAGTGATGTCAACCGTCCGGCGCTGCAGCTTTCGGGATATTTTGAACATTTTGAGAAATCCCGTATTCAGATTATCGGTAACGTAGAATATACCTATATGCAGCAGATGAGTGACGAGGAGAAGCGGGTTCGCTTTGAGGCGCTGCTGCAGTTTGATATTCCATGTGTGATTTTTTGTCGTGATCTGCAGCCGGGACCGATTCTCCTGGAATTGGCAGAGAAGCATGGGGTTCCGATTCTCGGAACGGGGCGTTCCACTTCAGAATTTATGGCAGAGCTGATTTATGCATTGGGTGAGCAGCTGGCCCCCTGTGTGACGATACATGGCGTTCTGGTGGATGTCTACGGAGAAGGCTTAATGATTACCGGTGACAGCGGAATCGGTAAGAGTGAAGCGGCGCTGGAACTGATCCGGCGAGGACACCGTCTTGTGACCGATGATGTGGTGGAAATCCGCAAGATCAATGAACATACGCTGGTGGGAACATCTCCCGATGTGACGCGACATTTTATTGAGCTGCGGGGAATCGGTATCATCGATGTGAAGGCACTTTACGGTGTAGAGTGTGTCAAGGAGAAGCAGAATATTGATCTGGTCATCAAGCTGGAGGACTGGAAGAAGGATGCCGATTACGATCGCCTCGGTCTGGAGGAGGAATACATCGAGTACCTTGGCAACAAGGTGGTATGTCATTCCCTGCCGATCCGTCCGGGACGGAATCTTGCAGTTATCTGTGAGACGGCAGCAGTCAACCACAGACAGAAGAAGATGGGATACAATGCAGCCCAGGAGCTGTACCGCAGAGTGCAGGAGAATATGACGCGCTCACGGGATGATGAGTAAATATCTGACAACTGTAACTATTCAGAACCCCTTAGAATAAGATAAGCAGAATCGTCATGCTTGCATGTAAGAGGCTGATTATCTTATTCGTAAGGTGGCTCGAATAGAGTCACCGCCCCATATATGAGCAAAAGGAAAGCTTCGAAGAAGCGACAGACCGGTAGACGGGCTGCTTTTGCGAATGTATGGGAGAGGTTCTGAATAGTTACTGACAACTTATATAGAAGGTCAGTAGAAAAATAACAGAAAAGAGGACTACAAATGGATAAGAAAAATGCGTGGGAGAAGTACCCACAGGGAGCAAAGAGAAACAAGGTTTATAAGTTTGCAGAGGAGTATCGTCAGTTTATCTCTGCCTGCAAGACTGAGCGGGAGTGCACGGGCGCGCTGTATGAGAAGGCCATTGAGGCGGGATACAAGGATCTTGACAAACTGATCGAGAAGAAAGCCTCCGTTAAGGCCGGCGATAAGATTATTGCCAATAATATGGGCAAAGGCCTGGCTCTTTTCGTTGTGGGAAAGAAGAGTATGGAAAAGGGAATGAATATTCTGGGTGCCCATATCGATTCTCCGCGTTTGGATTTGAAACAGGTTCCACTGTATGAGGATACCGAGATGGCCATGCTTGACACCCACTATTATGGTGGCGTGAAGAAGTACCAGTGGGTGACGCTTCCGCTTGCGCTGCACGGAGTCATCTGTAAAAAGGATGGAACAACTGTCACGGTAAACATTGGTGACAAGCCGGAGGATCCGGTATTTGGTGTCAGCGATCTGCTTATTCATCTGTCAGGAGATCAGATGGAGAAAAAGGCAGCCAAGGTCATCGAGGGAGAGAGTCTGGATCTGTTGATCGGTTCCATCCCGGCTCCGGAGGAGGAAGATGAGAAGAAAGCCGTTAAGGATCGTGTGAAGGCGAATATTCTTACTATTCTTTCCGAAGAGTATGGAGTGGAAGAGGATGATTTCCTCTCCGCAGAGATTGAAGTTGTGCCGGCTGGAGAAGCCAGAGATTACGGTCTTGACCGCAGCATGATCATGGGCTATGGCCATGATGACAGAGTGTGCGCGTACCCGTCCTTCATGGCAATGCTGGAGATGAAGAAGCCGGAGTACACCAGCGTGTGCCTTCTGGTGGACAAGGAGGAGATCGGAAGTGTCGGAGCATCCGGAATGGAGTCCCGCTTCTTTGAGAACTGTGTGGCAGAGGTTATGAATCTTGCCGGAGAGTACAGCGAGCTTGCAGTGCGCAGGGCATTGAAGAACTCCAAGGTGCTTTCCTCCGACGTGTCTGCAGCCTTTGACCCGAATTATCCGTCCGTTATGGAGAAGCGCAATGCCGCTTATTTTGGCAAGGGTCTTGTGTTTAATAAGTACACTGGATCTAGAGGTAAGGCTGGCTCCAACGATGCCAACGCAGAATACATGGCAAAGCTTCGCCGTATCATGGATGATGCGGACGTTTCCTTCCAGACTGCCGAGCTTGGCAAGGTCGATCAGGGCGGCGGTGGAACCATCGCATATATTCTTGCCAATTACGACATGAATGTCATTGACAGTGGTGTGGCGGTTCTGAATATGCATGCGCCGTGGGAGATTATCAGTAAGGTGGATCTGTATGAGGCGTTCCTTGGATATGTAGCCTTTTTAAAGGAAGCATAGAAGGAAGCATAGAAGCAATCGATACAGAATAGGAATATAGTATGAAACAGTGGTTAGACAGTGTCACAGAAGCAATGCCGGAGCTTGTGATCCGGACAGAGGAACCAATGAGTAAGCACACGACCTTTCGGATCGGCGGAGCGGCGGAGGTGTTTGCCGCTCCCGA
Source organism: uncultured Lachnospiraceae bacterium (assembly GCA_945868435.1). GTDB lineage: Bacteria > Bacillota > Clostridia > Lachnospirales > Lachnospiraceae > Roseburia. The sequence continues at coordinate 88,039 of CAMBLG010000004.1, read as the reverse complement.
TGCGAGGGAGCTCCCGCAGCTTCTTGCCATGGCAAAAGGGGCCGATGTGCCGGTTACCGTAATTGGAAACGGCAGCAATTTGCTGGTGGGGGATCGCGGTATCGCTGGTCTGGTCATCGAGATTGGGGAGCGGATGAGTGAGGTGCGAATAGAGGGCACCATCCTTGTGGCGGGGGCCGGAGCACTGTTGTCCAAAGCGGCACAGACAGCTGCTGCCGCAGGGCTGGGGGACCTGGAATTCGCGGCGGGAATTCCTGGAAGCGTTGGAGGTGCAGTGGTGATGAATGCCGGTGCCTACGGCGGTGAGATGAAGGATGTTCTTCAAAGCGTAAAGGTACTGACGGAGGAGGGCGAGCTTCTGATTCTCACAACGGAGGAACTGGAGCTTGGATATCGCCACAGTTGTGTGCCGGAGAGAAAGTATATTGTGGTGGAAGCAACCATGGAGCTTTCCGCAAAGCCGGAGGAGGAGATTCGTGCATACATGGCGGAGCTTCGGGCAAAACGCGTAGAGAAGCAGCCGTTGGAGTATCCCAGCGCGGGAAGCACGTTTAAGAGACCGGAAGGATATTTCGCCGGAAAACTCATTATGGATGCAGGTTTAAGAGGCTACACTGTAGGTGGAGCGCAGGTGTCTGAGAAACATTGCGGTTTTGTCATTAATAAGGGAGACGCGACTGCGGCAGATGTGCGGCAGCTGATGCAGGATGTACACGATCGGGTGAAGGAGCAGTTCGATGTCGAACTGGAGCCGGAGGTTAAGATGATCGGGAGTTTTTAGCAGGAATGAAGAGGAGTTCCTGTATGGGATGAGACAGAGAGGAAGGGGAAGCACGTGCGTTTTGTAATTGTAACGGGAATGTCCGGGGCAGGAAAGAGTACTGCCATGAAAATGATGGAGGATATGGGCTTTTTCTGTATCGACAATCTTCCGATTCCTCTTTTGGATAAACTGGTGGATTTTACTACGAACTTCCAGACGCAGATGCAGAAGATCGCCATTGGAATTGATGCCAGAAGCGGAGAAGAGCTGAACAAGGTGCAGGACATGCTTGAGATTCTGCGCCAGAAGGATGTCCGGTATGAAATTCTGTTTCTGGATGCGGAGGACAACGTCCTTGTCAAGCGATACAAAGAGACGAGAAGAAACCATCCTCTTGCTCCGGGCGAGCGGGTGGACAAGGGAATCGGCAAAGAGCGTGAACGGCTCGCTTATCTGAAGAAGGAGGCGGACTTTATCATCGATACCAGCCGGCTTTTGACCAGAGAACTCAAAGGAGAGCTGGAGCGCATCTTTATTGGGGATGAGGATTACAAGAATCTGTTTGTAACAATCCTTTCCTTTGGATTCAAATACGGAATTCCGGCGGATTCGGATATTGTCATGGATGTGCGTTTTCTGCCCAATCCCTATTACGTTGAAGAACTCCGGCCCAAGACCGGCAATGACGTGGAGATTCAGCAGTTTGTGATGCAGTACCCGGATGCAAAGGAATTTCTGGACAAACTGGAGTCGTTGATTGAATTTTTAATTCCCCGCTATATCTCTGAGGGGAAAAACCAACTGGTTATCGCCATTGGCTGTACGGGAGGCAAGCACAGATCTGTCACGCTGGCCAATGAATTGTACAAGCGTCTGGATGGCAACAAAGAGTATGGCTTGAAGATTGAGCACAGGGATATTGGAAAAGATGCATTGAGAGGAAAGTAATATGTCATTTTCAAGTGACGTGAAGGAAGAGCTCAGCAGACAATACGGAAGAAGCCGTCACTGTCAGTTGGCAGAGCTTGCGGGTATGCTGGAGATGAGTGGTAGAATTCAAGAGGGAGTGCCGGTGCTGGACACAGACAATCCGCTTTTGCAGGAGAAGTATGGAGTGTTGATGCAGAAGGCCTTTTCCGTGGATGTCACGGAGCCTTTGACGAAGACAGACAGCGAGCGAATACTTTCCGCACTTCGTCTGACGGAGGACTCAAGAAGACTTCTCGTTCAGCAGACCTGTTGTAAAAGGGCCTTCTTACGGGGGGCATTTATGGCTTCCGGTTCCATTAGCGACCCAAATAAATCCTATCATTTTGAGATTGTTGCAAGGACCTTGCAGCAGGCACAGCTGCTCACGGAGCTGATGAACAGCTTTGAGGCGGATGCCAAGATTGTCGAGCGCAAGAATCATTATGTGGCGTATGTCAAAGAGGGATCACAGATTGTTGACATGCTGAATGTGATGGAGGCGTATGTGTCTCTGATGAACCTGGAAAATGTGCGGATATTAAAGGAGATGCGCAACACCGTAAACCGGAAGGTCAACTGTGAGACGGCCAACATCAATAAGACGGTGAGTGCAGCAGTCAAACAGATTGAGGATATCCGTAAGATACAGAGCCGGATGGAATTTGATGAACTGCCGGAATCCCTTCGGGAGATGGCGGAACTCCGCCTGCAATATCCGGATGCAACGTTAAAGGAGTTGGGGAAATACCTGGATCCGCCGGTGGGTAAATCCGGTGTGAATCATAGATTGCGAAAATTATCTGCAATTGCGGAGGATTTGTGAATATGAGTCAGAAGTTATTGTTTATTTTTAACCCACATTCTGGAAAGGGATTGATTAAAAATAATCTCGTTGAAATACTGGATATCATGATTAAGGCTGAATTTGAAGTGACGGTTTATGTCACTCAGTGCCAGTCAGACGCCACGAGAAAGGTCATAGAGTCGGCAGCGCAGTATGATCGTATTGTCTGCAGCGGAGGTGACGGTACGCTGGACGAGGTGATGACCGGATTGATCCGGTCCGAAACCAATGTTCCGATTGGCTATATTCCCGCCGGCAGTACCAATGATTTCGCCAATTCTCTGGGAATCCCCAAAGGAATGCTGGATGCCGCGAGAATCGCGGTGGGAGAAAAGCCGTTTGCTTGTGATATCGGAGATTTTAACAGTGATCCGTTTGTCTATGTGGCAGCCTTTGGCTTGTTTACGGAGGTGTCCTATAAGACCTCACAGCAGCTCAAGAATATTTTCGGTCATGTCGCCTACATTATGGAGGGGATGAAGTCACTGCACGACGTTCCGTCTTACAGTATGCAGGTGGAGTATGAGGGACAGGTCTTTCAGGATGAATTTATCTACGGAATGATCACAAACTCGGTTTCTGTTGGCGGCTTCAAGGGAATGACAGGGCCGGATGTGAAGCTGGATGACGGTTTGTTTGAGGTGACGCTGATCAAGGTTCCCAGGAACCCCATCGAGCTCAATGAGATTCTTGCCAGTCTGACGAATATGATCGATGACACGGATCTGATCTACTCCTTTAAGACCAATGAGGTTCGGATTACGGCCAAGGAACCGGTGGCATGGACGCTGGATGGAGAGTTCGGCGGAGAACACGAGGAGGCAGTTATCCAAAATATGAAGCAGAGAGTCTCAATATTCTGTTAAATTTTTAACTTTATTTTTGTAAACAAATGTAATATAATACATTCATGTAGTACGCTTATACAACTTATTTAGGAGGATTATTTCATGTTAGTATCTGCAAAAGAAATGCTTGAGAAGGCAAAAGCAGGCCACTATGCAGTTGGCCAGTTCAACATCAACAATCTGGAGTGGACCAAGTCTGTACTCCTTACCGCACAGGAGCTGAACTCCCCGGTAATCTTAGGTGTATCTGAGGGTGCCGGTAAGTATATGACAGGTTTTAAGACCGTTGCTGCCATGGTTAAGGCTATGGATGAGGAACTTGGAATCACAGTTCCGGTAGCGCTTCATCTGGATCATGGAACTTATGAAGGATGCTACAAGTGCATTAAGGCCGGCTTCACTTCTATCATGTTTGACGGCTCTCACTATCCAATCGAGGAGAACATTGCTAAGACTAAGGAGTTAGTTGCAGTTGCTCATGCGTTAGGTATGTCCATCGAGGCTGAGGTTGGTTCCATCGGCGGCGAGGAAGACGGTGTAGTAGGTATGGGTGAGTGTGCGGATCCGGATGAGTGTAAGGCTGTTGCAGATCTCGGTGTGGATATGCTGGCTGCAGGTATCGGTAACATTCACGGAAAGTATCCGGAGAACTGGGCTGGACTTAGCTTCGAGACACTGGATGCAATCCAGAAGAAGACAGGCATTATGCCTTTGGTACTTCACGGTGGTACAGGAATTCCGGAGGATATGATCAAGAAGGCAATCGATCTGGGTGTATCTAAGATTAACGTGAATACCGAGTGCCAGTTATCATTTGCAGATGCTACACGTAAGTATGTTGAGGCAGGTAAGGACTTAGAGGGCAAGGGATTTGATCCTCGTAAGCTTCTTGCTCCTGGCGCAGAGGCAATCAAGGCTACTGTTAAGGAGAAGATGGAGCTGTTCGGATCTGTTGGCAAGGCTTAATTGATTGAATATAGAAAAATGCACAAAAATGCAAATGAAATCTGTTTATATTTGACAGAATAAATAAAACGCCATTTTTTTGAAAAAAAGAGTTGCATTTTGGCGCAGAAAGAGTTATCTTAGGTTCAGAAAATGATAACAGACATGAACGAGGGCGTTCCAACTAAGCTTGGAATGCCCTTTTTTAAAATTGTCTGTGTCGAAAAATAGCCAATCAAGGGGATTTGATTGAAGAGAAAGGACGTTGTGAAAATGAGTGATTATTTTAACGTAGTAGACATTTTCGGAGAAAATGTATTCAACGACTCTGTGATGCAGTCCCGTCTTCCCAAGAAGGTGTACAAGAAGCTTCACGAAGTCATTGAAGAGGGACAGGAACTTGATCTCGAGACCGCTGATGTCATCGCGCATGAGATGAAAGAGTGGGCAATCGAGAAAGGCGCAACCCATTATACACACTGGTTCCAGCCATTGACAGGAGTTACCGCTGAGAAGCATGATTCCTTTATTACCGCTCCGATGGAGAATGGCAAGGTTCTGATGAGCTTTTCCGGTAAGGAGCTGATCAAAGGTGAGCCGGATGCATCTTCTTTCCCATCCGGTGGTTTGAGAGCTACATTCGAGGCAAGAGGATATACAGCTTGGGATTGTACATCACCGGCATTTGTCCGTCAGGATGCAGCCGGCGCAACTCTTTGCATTCCAACTGCTTTCTGTTCTTATACAGGAGAGGCTCTGGATCAGAAGACTCCGCTTCTTCGTTCCATGGAAGCAATCAACGAGCAGTCACTTCGTCTTTTACGTTTATTTGGAAATACAACCTCTAAGAAGGTTACTCCTTCCGTAGGACCTGAGCAGGAATACTTCATCGTAGATCGTGAGAAGTATTTACAGCGCAAGGATTTGATCTTCACCGGACGTACTCTGTTCGGAGCAATGCCTCCGAAGGGACAGGAGATGGACGATCACTATTTCGGAGCAATTCGTGAGAGAATTGCCGCATACATGAGAGATGTCAATAAGGAACTCTGGAAGCTTGGCGTAACAGCTAAGACACAGCACAACGAGGTTGCTCCTGCGCAGCATGAGTTGGCTCCAATTTATGCGGAGTGTAATGTGGCAGTTGACCACAACCAGCTGACTATGGAGACCTTGAAGAAGGTTGCCGGACGTCATGGATTACAGTGTCTGCTTCATGAGAAGCCATTCGCAGGTGTGAACGGTTCCGGTAAACACAACAACTGGTCCATCACAACAGATGATGGAATCAACCTGTTGGATCCGGGTGAAACTCCACATGAGAACGTACAGTTCCTGTTGGTACTGACTTGTATCTTAAAGGCAATCGATAATCATGCTGCTCTGCTTCGCGCATCTGCAGCTGATGTAGGAAATGATCACAGACTTGGAGCCAATGAGGCACCGCCTGCAATCCTTTCCGTATATCTTGGAGATCAGCTGGGTGACGTGCTGAATCAGTTGATCAGCACCGGTACTGCAACTCACAGTCTTGAGGGTGAGAAGTTGGAGACCGGAGTTAAGACCATTCCGGACTTCATGAAGGATGCGACAGATCGTAACCGTACATCACCGTTCGCTTTTACCGGAAACAAGTTTGAGTTCCGTATGGTTGGTTCACAGGATTCTGTTGCACAGCCGAACATCGTATTGAATACAATTGTTGCAGAGGCATTTTCCGAGGCCTGCGATGTGCTGGAGAAGGCAGATGATTTTGAACTCGCTGTACACGACTTGATTAAAAAGTACGCAGTAGAGCACCAGAGAGTTGTATTCAATGGCAACGGTTATTCCGATGAGTGGGTAGCTGAGGCTGAGCGTCGCGGACTTCCAAACATTAAGTCCATGGTTGACGCAATTCCGGCATACACAGCTCCGGAGTCTGTTACAGCATTCGAGAAGTTCTCAGTATTTACAAAGACAGAGCTGGAGTCCCGTGTTGAGATTGAGTATGAGACTTATGCGAAGACCATCAATATCGAGGCAAAGGCTATGATTGATATTGCAGGCAAGCAGATTATTCCGGCTGTTATCAAATATACAACTGGACTTGCACAGTCTCTGAATGAAGTGAAGAGTGCATGTGCAGATGCGGATGTAAGCGTTCAGACAGAACTTCTTACCGAGACCTCCGCACTGTTGTCTGAGACAAAGGTTGCACTTGCAAAGTTACAGGATGTAACGGAGCAGGGCGGAACGATGGAAGAGGGAAGAGATCAGGCAGTCTTCTACCGCGATGAGGTTAAGACAGCCATGGAGGCTCTCCGTGCTCCGGTTGATAAGCTGGAGATGATCGTTGATAAGGAGTTATGGCCAATGCCATCCTACGGCGATCTGATTTTCGAGGTATAAGCCCGAAAACATGACTAGATAAATAGCGGCATTTTCTTGAACCACGAAGCTGTGGAAATTGGGAAAGTGCCGCTTTTTATATGAAATAAAACTTAGGAGGATTATAGTTATGACAGAAGAAGTAATGTCTTTTATAACGGACAACATTTTTGGAATTTGGTTCCTGATCGGTGCTGCTTTGGTGTTTTGGATGCAGGCCGGCTTCGCGATGGTAGAGGCTGGTTTTACCAGAGCAAAGAACAGTGGTAACATCTTAATGAAGAATCTGATGGACTTCTGTATCGGTACAGTTGTATTCATCCTGATTGGTTTTTCACTGTTGCTGGGAGAAGATATCCTTGGCTTTATCGGAAAGCCTGGATTCGATATCTTTACAGCCTACGCAGATTTTGATTTCTCAAATTTTGTATTTAACTTAGTATTCTGCGCAACCACAGCAACGATTGTATCCGGTGCTATGGCTGAGAGAACCAAGTTCTTATCCTACTGTATTTATTCAGCAGTTATTTCAGCTTTGATTTATCCGATTGAGGCACACTGGATCTGGGGCGGCGGTTGGTTAGCACAGCTTGGCTTCCATGATTTCGCAGGTTCCTGTGCAATTCATATGGTTGGTGGTATCTCTGCATTGATCGGTGCGAAAATCCTTGGACCGCGTATCGGTAAGTTTACCAAGGATAAATCCGGTAAGATTGTTAAGGTTAACGCATTTCCGGGACATAACCTTCCACTTGGATGCTTGGGATGCTTTATTCTCTGGTTTGGTTGGTATGGTTTCAATGGTGCTGCATGTACAGATGGTGCGCAGCTGGCCAGTGTATTCCTTACCACAACAGTTGCTCCTGCAGTGGCAACTGTCGTATGTATGATTTTTACATGGATCAAGTATGGCAAGCCGGATGTCTCCATGTGTCTGAATGCATCTCTGGCAGGTTTGGTTGCAATCACAGCTCCTTGTGATGTTACCGATTGTCTGGGTGCTGCAATCATCGGTTTTGTCGCTGGCCTGTTGGTAGTATTCGGTGTATGGCTTCTGGATTACAAGCTTCATGTGGATGACCCGGTTGGTGCCGTTGCCGTACATATGATGAATGGTATCTGGGGTACGATTGCTGTTGGTCTGTTTGCAACAGAAACGGCTCCGGGATTTGCAATGGCTGGAATCACAGAAGGTCTGTTCTACGGCGGTGGTTTCAAGCTTCTGGGATTACAGCTTCTCGGTGTTCTCACCGTAGGCGCATGGGCTGCAATCATGATTACAATTACATTCTTTGTAATTAAGGCAGTGATTGGTCTTCGTGTATCTGAGGAAGAGGAGATCACAGGTCTGGATGCAACCGAGCATGGTCTGCCATCCGCATACGCAGGCTTCTCTATCATGGATGTTTCTGATTCTACCATGGATGTCAACGAGAATACAGATCTTGGTGCACCGGAATACGAGACTGCATCTGCAGCAAAGAAGGATGCGGCTGTCAAGGTTGTTTCCATGCCGCATACCGAAAGCGGAATGTACAAGGTTGTTATTATCGCAAAGCTGTCACGTTACGATCAGTTGAAGAAGGCTATGAACGACCTCGGTGTAACAGGTATGACCTGTACACAGGTTATGGGTTGTGGTATCCAGAAGGGATCCGGTTCCCGTTATCGTGGTGCTGAGTTGGATGCAACTCTGCTTCCGAAGATTAAGGTTGAGGTTGTTGTAAGTAAGATTCCGGTTGAGAACGTCATTGAAGCAGCTAAGAAAGCACTTTATACCGGACATATCGGAGATGGTAAGATCTTCGTGTACGATGTGGCAAAGGTTGTCAAGGTTCGTACCGGTGAGGAGGATATCGAGGCATTGCAGGATGTCGAATAGTATGCACTAATCTTAAGAGATTAGTGAATCTAATCCCCTTAGTTTAGTATACATCAACAGCAGAATCCCCGGCAAAAGCTGGGGATTTTTGCTGTATTTTTTCTATAGAAAATCCCCCATGGAAAAAATTTCAAATTTATTCTTGACATGAAAATATCGTTATGCTAATATCCTATTAAACAAGTAGGAAATGTAGGAAAAGAGAGGCGAAGGTTATGTATATTGAATTGCAGAACATCAATAAGACATTCGGTGATTATCAGGCATCCAAAGATGTGTCCTTCGGAATTGAGAAGGGAAAGCTGATCGGTCTGCTGGGACCCAGTGGAAGCGGAAAGACGACCATTCTTCGAATGCTTGCCGGTCTGGAGTGTCAGGATTCCGGGGATATATACATAAACGGAACCTGTGTGAACAATCTTCCATCCAGCCAGAGAGGAATCGGCTTTGTATTTCAGAGTTATGCATTGTTTCCTTATTTGAATGTGCATGACAACATTGCTTACGGCCTTAAGATACAGAAAAAGGATAAAGCTTACATCGATAAGCGGGTGCAGGAACTGTTGGAGTTGGTGGGGCTTCCGGGGCTGGAGAAGCGTTATCCGGATCAGTTGTCCGGTGGACAGAAGCAGCGAATTGCATTGGCCCGGGCGCTGGCACCGGAGCCGGAGCTGTTGCTTCTGGACGAGCCGTTTGCGGCAATTGATGCCAAGGTAAGGCAGGAGCTTCGAACCTGGTTGAGAGAAACCATCGATAAGATTGGTATTACAAGCATTTTCGTAACCCACGATCAGGATGAAGCCATTGAAGTGGCGGATGAGATCATCATCACCAACGAGGGGCGGGTCGAACAGGTCGGTAATCCGGTGGACATCTACCTGCATCCCAAGACACCGTTTGTGGCACAGTTTATCGGCAAATCCTCTATCATCTCGGATTATGACAGACTGAAGGGCTTCGATTCCATTGGAAAGGACACCAAGGCAATCATTCGACCGGAATTCGTCGAGATCAAGGGTGTGGATAAGAAAAAGCATGATGCCACCATATACGAAGATGCAGTTGTGGAACAGAGCATTTTCCGGGGAAATTATTTTGAGGTACTTCTGGATATTGACGACATTAAGATTCGGGCACATTCCCCACTGGTCAACGGACCACTGAAATCCGGAGATCTGGTACAGGTGCTCATTAATCAATTGTATATATTCGATGACACAACGACAACGACATTGATCAATAAAGGACTTGATGATTCGAGTCTGTATTACATTTAAAAGGGAGGCGAAGGAAATGGAAGAAACGAAAGCAACAAACCTGCCTCAGAAAATTTTAAAATGCGGAATTATTTCATGGATTCTTTTCCTTGTACTGTGGGCTGTTGGAGCTGCACAGTATGATGAGATATTTCTTCCGAGTCCGGTGGAGACTTGGAACAGTCTGGTGGTTTTGATTCAGGATGGAACACTTTGGGCGGATATCGTAGCATCGGTAAGTCGAGTCGCAAAGGGATGGGGACTCGCAATTGTGACTGCTGTCCCCATCGGATTGATCGTCGGGCACTTCCGACCGGCCAGGTGGTTGATCGAACCGCTCTTGAGCTTGTTCCGGTTCATCCCGGCCATTGCACTGACCTCACTGTTTCTGATGTGGTTCGGTGTGGATGATAAATCAAAGGTAGCGTTGATTCTGTACGCATCCTTCTTCCCGATTCTGGTGAACACCATTGCGGGAGTGGTTGCCACGGACAAATCGCTGATTGAGGCCGCGTCCTGTATGGGTGCCAGCCGGTTAAGAGTATTTTTTACCGTAGTAGTTCCGTCGGCGGTGCCCGGAATCTTTACGGGAATCCGACTTGGGCTCAGCGCAGGAATCATCTGTGTGATTGCAGCAGAGATGCTGGTGGGAAATGATGGTCTTGGTTACCTGATCAACAGTTCCAAGATGTACTATCGGACAGCATGGGCCTTTGCGGGAATTGTGACTCTCGCACTGATTGGATTTGCGGCAGACCGGGTTCTTCAGGTCATTGGAGTGAAATTCCTGAAGCATTTCGGAGTGAAGAAAGCATAATAAAACAAAAAGGAAATAGAAGGAGAAAAATTATGAAAAGGAAAGTAATCAGCATTGTATTGACAGCAGCACTTGTGGCAGGAGCACTTGCAGGATGCGGCGAATCCGGTCAGGGCAACGCCTCTCAGAAGTCAGATAGTGGAAAAGATCTGGTGGTATTGAGAGATGCGGTAATGACCGGTCAGCTTGACCAGTATGCAACGGAGATTGGCTTGTGGCAGGGGATTTTTGAGGAGCATGGCATTGACCTTCAGACAACAGAGTTTGTGGCTGGGATCAATACAATTGATGCTGTTGTGACTGGAACCGCAGACATCGGAATGATGGCAGATTATGCAGCAGTTAATCGCTTGGGTAATACGTTGAAGGAGAATGATCTTCAGATATTTTCTGAGCTGTCAGGAGCGGGAGCCCTGACAGGTGGACTGTATGTCGCACCGAAATATGTAGACAATCTTGAGGCATTGGATGGCAGCGAAGGCTTTATTACCCAGACGGGAACGGTGTCAGATTACTACGTATCCCAGGCCATTGAATATCTGGGATTTGACGAAGATAAGCAGAACATCGTCAATTCGGATTCCTCTCAGACAACACTGTCTCTTGCGCAATCAGGAGGCGCTTCCGCAATCGTAGCAACGGGATCTAATGCGAAATACTTGGAGGATTATGGTTGGCAGCAGGTTGTATCGTCTTCTGAACTTGGCATAGAGACGGGAGCTTATTATTTGGCAAAGGAAGGCTTCATTGCAGAGAATAAGGAGCAGTTAGCAGAGTATTTGAAGGCTGTTTATGAGAGTGCACAGTACATTGATGCACATCTGGATGAGTCTGCAGAATATCTGGAAGGAAAGCTTGGTGTTAAGGCAGATGATTTTAAACTCCAGTGGCAGACCTATCAGATTAAGACCGGTTTTTCCGAGGAGGCCGCTCTTCATCTTGAACAGATTGAGAATTGGGCTTATACACATGGTAAATTTGATACCGATTACGAGGTACGCGACTTTATTGTAACGGATGTGGTAGATATCGCGTTCCCTGAGAATGTTACAATTCAGAAATAAGAAGTCACTTTTGCAGGACTATAGACAGAAAGAGAGAAACCATATGATACAGGAGCTTACCATACATAATTTTGATGTGGAAATCCGAAAGGATCGCCCGGTGGTTGTAGAACTGTTTACCACCAATTGCAATCATTGCAAAAAGCTGTCAGGAATTCTTGATAAGCTGTCCCAGGAGGCGGAAGACACCGCGTATTTTGCAAAATGCAATGTGGACACTGAGACCGTCATTCAGCAGCGCTTTGATGTGACAGCCGTGCCGACGCTCCTCTTTATCAAAGACGGAGAGGTGAAAAATCGATTGATTGGAGAGGTACATCCGCTGGTGATTCAGGAAGAGATTAAAAAACTCAGGTAATTATTCAGAATCTAAAATACGTAGATAGAAGGAGGTAACAAACATGGGTCATCCGAGTGTGTTCCCCACAGGGGTAACAATTTATAATAAAGACAAGGCATACAATGGTTATACAATTTATCCATCCGTAAAGGGAGCTCTCCTGGTGGATATGAATGGAAATGAGGTAAACCTCTGGGCAGGACTTGGCGGTTTTCCGAATAAAATTCTTCCGGGAGGTTATGTGATGGGAACAACCGGAGCCAGAACCGGAAAATACGCCTATCAGGATCAGCTGGATCTGGTTCAGGTGGACTGGGATGGAAATGTAGTGTGGAAATTCGACCATACAGAGCTGGTGGCGGATCCCGGAAAGGAACCCAGCTGGCAGGCCAGACAGCATCATGATTATCAGAGAGAGGGCAACACCGTCGGTTACTATTATCCCGGCGGCGAGCCGAAGACGGACAGCGGCAACACCATTATCCTCACCCACGAGAATGTCTACAATCACGATATCTCAGACAAGAGACTGATTGATGACAAGATCATTGAGGTAGACTGGGAGGGCAATATCCTTTGGAGTTGGCGAGCATCGGATCATTTTGAGGAGTTTGATTTCGATGAGGCAGCAAAGAATACCCTTGCCAGAAATCCGGGACTGCACGAAGAAGCGGGCGGAGACTGGATGCACATCAACTGTGTCTCTGTTCTCGGAGAAAATAAGTGGTACGACGCAGGAGATGAGAGATTCCATCCGGGTAACTTGATTTTTGATGCCAGAAATGCTAACATTCTAGCGATTATCAGTAAAAAAACCGGTGAGGTCGTATGGCAGATCGGACCGGATTTCTCCAAGACGAAGGAACTTCGGAAATTGGGCTGGATCATTGGTCAGCATCATTTCCATATGATCCCGAAGGGATTGCCGGGTGAGGGCAACCTGCTTGTGTTTGACAATGGTGGAGAAGGGGGATACGGTTCACCGAACCCATCTTCTGTGACCGGTAACAATAACGCTCACAGAGATTACTCCAGAGTACTGGAATTTGATCCGATCACGTTGGAGATCATCTGGCAGTACACCCCGGTGGAGGCCGGAAGCTTCCTGTTCACAGATGCTTCGAAGTTCTACAGCTCCTATATCAGTGCAGCCCAGAGACTTCCAAACGGCAATACGCTGATCACGGAGGGCTCTGACGGAAGAATCATTGAGGTGACACCGGAGCATGAGATTGTATGGGAATACATTAATCCGTACTTCCAGACCATAGCCGGGAAATTTTCCATGAACATGGTATACCGTGCATATCGCGTGCCATATGAGTGGGTTCCGCAGGCTGTCCACGGGGAAGAGGTATCCATTGAACCGGTGGATGTACAGACCTTCCGTGTGCCGGGAGCATCGGTGGGTGAAGGAACCGGAAAGTTTACCGTTGTAGCCGGTGTGGACCCGAACGCGAGAGCAATTACCGGAATGGGTGAGGATGAGGAGGATGCAGACGAGAAGGTGGACTTCTGTGTTGCCTCTGTTAAGAAGAAAGATTTATAAGAAGGAAGATAGAATATGCTTGACGCAATCATCATAGGAAGCGGACCTGCCGGTCTTGCGGCCGCCATATATGGAAAAAGAGCCAATCTGAATATTGCAGTGGTGGAAAAAGAATATGAGGGAACCGGACAGATTGCCGAGAGCAGTTGCGTTGACAATTACCTTGGTCTTCCGGGGATCAACGGATATGATCTCGGGGAGCAGTTCCGGAACCATGCGGTAGATTTCGGGGTAGACTTTATCGAACACGAGGTAGTCGCCATTGAAAAGCAGCCGGGTGGATGGAAGCTTGCCTTTGAGGACGGCAGCAGTAAGGAGGCGCGGACCGTTATCTATGCGGCGGGAGCACAGCCGAGAAAGGCGGACGTTCCCGGTGAGGACCGCTATATTGGAAAAGGCGTTTCCTACTGTGCAATCTGTGACGGTGCGTTTTACAAGGGAAAGACGGTAGCTGTCTTAGGCGGAGGAGATACGGCGGTGGATGAGGCCCTCTATCTATCCGACCTGTGTGAAAAGGTATATCTGATTCACAGAAGAACGGAATTCAGAGGTGCGGCACAGTGTGTAGAGCAGGCGAGAAAGAAAGCGAATATTGAGTTTGTTCTCGGGGAGACCGTCAAAGAATTTGTCGGCGGCGAGAAGCTTACGGCAGTCCGGCTGAACAGCGGAACAAGTATTGAATTGAATGGTGTGTTTGTGGCATATGGATCCAAGCCGCAGACCGAGTTGCTGCGGGGCATTGTGGCGCTGGATGACAGCGGCTATGTGGTGGCGAATGAGGACGGAAGAACCTCGCAGGAAGGCTTTTTCGTGGCGGGAGATGTGAGAACGAAGACCTTACGACAGGTCGTCACAGCGGTCTCAGACGGAGCCAATGCCATCACTTCCGTAGCGGAGTATATAAAGATTGGAGCAATTGGAGATGGAGTTTAATACAAGCCTGCTCCATGCAGGTATTGATCGAAAGGAACGACACGGGGCGACCCTGCCGCCAATTTACCAATCCAGTGCCTTTGAGCAGGAGACTGCGGAGGGGCTTGAAAAGATATTTGAGAACAAGGCTCCCGGTTACTGTTACACAAGGGTTGGCAATCCGACAATTACAAGCTTTGAGAACCGGATAACAAAGCTGGAGGGAGGTATGGCCAGTGTGGCCTGCGCATCCGGGATGGCAGCGCTTTTTAATGCGCTTATGAACATTCTGCAGAGCGGAGATGAAATTATCTCCAGTGCCAGCTTGTATGGAGGAACCATTGATCTGTTCCAGGATCTTAAGGCTTTCGGAATTAAAACAAATTATGTGACAAATAACGATTGGAATCAGATAGAAGCGGCATTTAATGACCATACCAGAGTCGTATTCGCTGAGACCATCGGCAATCCCTGTCTGGATGTGACAGATGTGGAGAAGCTGGCAGAAGTAGCCCATGCCCATGGTGTTCCGCTGGTGATAGACAACACCACGGCAACGGCATATCTGTATCAGCCACTGAAGCATGGCGCAGATATCGTTGTGAACTCTTCCTCGAAGTACATCAATGGAAGCAGCAATTCCATCAGCGGTGTGCTGACGGACAGTGGCAAATTCAAGTGGGATAAAGAGAAATACCCGGGGCTTTCGGATTATGTCAAATTCGGACCTATGGCATATATCGCGAAGCTGAGAAATGGTTTTTTCAGAAACACGGGGGCGTGTCTTTCACCACAGAATGCGTTTCTGAATCAGATTGGACTGGAGACTTTGGGGCTTCGTATGGAGAGACAGTGTAACAATGCGGTGGAGCTGGCGGCATTTTTTGAAGAACAGTATCCGGATTTTCAGGTCAACTATCCGGGACTTACATCCAGCCGCTGGCATGAGATTGCAGAGCGTCAGTTTGAGAAAGGATACGGAGGAATTCTCACCATCCGGGTGGGAAGCCGGGAAAAAACATTTGCTCTCATCAACAATCTCACCATTGCCTACAAGCTGTCCAACATCGGTGATGTCCGGACGCTGGTGATCCACCCGGCTTCCACTATAAGTCTTCACAGTACGGAAGCGCAGCGGGAGGACGCAGGCGTGTTTGAAGATCTGATCCGGATCAGTGTGGGAATAGAGGATATTGAGGACCTGAAAGCAGACTTTGCACAGGCAATCGAAACGATTTCAAAATAAAAGCTTCACAAAAAAGGAGAACAAGGATGGCAGAGAAGAAGACAGTCGATTATGCAGCACTGAAAAAGGGCGGATTTATGAGGCAGAAGCAGAAGGGATACTTTTCTCTTCGTCTTGCAGTTGTAGGAGGAAACCTGACTGCGGAGAATATCAGAACCGTTGCGGATGTCGCAGACAAATACGGAAAAGGCTATGTACATATGACTTCCCGTCAGGGCATCGAGATTCCGTTTATCGGATTTGACGATATTGAGGAGGTAAGGGCAGAATTGGCCAAGGGCGGCGTAAAGCCTGGCGTGTGCGGACCGAGAGTGCGAACCATCACAGCCTGTCAGGGCTCAGAAATCTGTCCAAGCGGATGTATTGACACCTATACACTGGCTCAGGAGCTCGACGAGCGGTATTTCGGAAGAGAGCTTCCCCATAAATTTAAATTTGGCGTTACAGGATGTCAGAATAACTGCCTGAAGGCGGAGGAAAATGATCTTGGTGTCAAAGGTGGAATGGTTGTGGAATGTGATCAAAGCGCCTGCATCCAGTGCGGTGTCTGTGTCAAGGCCTGTAGAGAGGGAGCAATCGAGCTCAAGGATGGCAAGATTACAATGGATGAATCCAAGTGTAACAACTGTGCCCGTTGTGTGAAGTCCTGCCCTACCGAGGCGTGGAAGGGAGAACCGGGATATATTGTATCCTTCGGTGGAACTTTCGGAAACAAGATTTATAAGGGTGAAGAAAATCTTCCAATCATCAAGGACAAAGAAACACTTTTTAGAGTTGCGGATGCGGCCATTGGATTTTTTGAGGAGTATGCGAATGCAGGGGAGCGTTTCCGCGCAACGTTACAGCGTGTGGGCGAGGATGAATTCCGGAATCGGATTCAGGCCGCTTATGAGGGAAACTAGAAGCCCCGCATAGAAAGGAAGTGCAATATGGCAGAGATTAAAGTAG
Source organism: uncultured Lachnospiraceae bacterium (assembly GCA_945868435.1). Taxonomy (GTDB): domain Bacteria; phylum Bacillota; class Clostridia; order Lachnospirales; family Lachnospiraceae; genus Roseburia. Next base: position 71,286 of record CAMBLG010000004.1, on the reverse strand, counting down.
ATGAGACAGTGGATATTACAGATAAGGTTTGCCCACTTACCTTTGTCAAGGCAAAGGTGACGCTGGATGAACTGGATGACGGCGAGGTGCTGGCAATTCGGATGAACGACGGTGAGCCGGTGCAGAATGTTCCGAGAAGTATCAAGGAAGAAGGACACCAGATCTTAAAGCTGGAGGACAACGAGGACGGAACCTATACGTTATACGTGAAAAAGGTGGAGGACTAAGGATGGCAGCAAGGATTGGCAAAGCAGATTTCGAGGAAAAAGTGCTGCAGAGCGACAGGCCGGTAATCGTAGATTTCTATTCGGATTCCTGTGTCGCGTGCAAAAAGCTTTCCCCACTTCTGGGAGATGTGGAGGATGACTACGAAGATCGGCTGTATGTATACAAGGTAAATACCAATTTTGACGGTGAACTGGCAGAGGAGTATGATGTGACCGCCAACCCCACCCTGCTTTTTGTAAAGGACGGCGTGGTGAAGGACCGGAGTGTCGGGGCTGTGAAGCCCGCAGAGCTTACTGCCTGGGTAGAAAAAAATCTATAAGAGATTTAGGAGGATAAGGGAATGTTTATAACGGTTGCAGGAGAGAGGAAGGAATATAAGGATGGGCTTACATTGCCGGAGCTGATTGCGGCAGAGAATGTGGATATGCCGGAGTATGTTACGGTTTCCATTAACGAGGAGTTCGTGGAGACAGAGAAGAAGGAGTCTACGGTGTTAAAGGACGGCGATGTGGTAGAGTTTTTGTATTTCATGGGAGGTGGCTGCTAATGGCATTGACAGATGAACAGATTGAGCGTTATTCCAGACATATTATCTTAAAAGAGGTTGGAGCTAAGGGACAGAAAAAGCTTTTGAACGCAAAGGTGCTGATCATCGGAGCCGGAGGGCTGGGCGCACCGGCAGCGATGTATCTGGCGGCAGCAGGAGTCGGAACCATCGGAATCGTGGATGCGGACGAGGTTGATTTGTCCAATCTACAGAGACAGATCATTCACGGAACTGCGGATATCGGCAAGGCAAAAGTAAAATCCGCTAAGGAAACCATGAACGCCATGAATCCGGATGTCACGGTCAACACCTATCGGATGTTTGTGGATTCCACCAACATTCGGGAGCTGGTCAGAGAATATGACTTTATCATTGACGGAACAGACAATTTCCCGGCAAAGTTTCTGATCAACGATGCCTGTGTATTGGAGAAGAAGCCATTTTCCCACGCCGGAATCATCCGTTTTAAAGGGCAGCTCATGACCTATGTTCCGGGAGAGGGACCATGCTACCGCTGCGTATTTAAGAATCCACCACCAAAGGATGCGGTTCCGACCTGTAAGCAGGCGGGCGTAATTGGCGCTATGGGCGGTGTCATCGGTTCTCTTCAGGCAATGGAGGCAATCAAGTATATCATCGGTGTGGGCGATCTTCTGACCGGATATCTGCTTACTTATGACGCTCTTACGATGGAGTTTCATAAGATCAAGCTTCCGAAGGATACACACAACTGTGCAGTCTGCGGAGACCACCCGACAATATTAAATCCAATCGATTATGAGCAAATAGCTTGCGAGGATAAACATTAATGAATATAATTAGATTATCGTATGAATGTTATGACGAGATGGTCAGATATGCAAAGAGCGAACTTCCCAATGAAGCCTGCGGATTGTTGGCAGGAAAGCAGGATGCGGATGGGAAGGAAGTTCTGAAAGTGTACTACCTCACCAACACGGATCACGCAGCGGATCACTTTACCATTGATCCGAAGGAGCAGCTTGCCGCAGTCAAGGATATGCGGGCCAACGGATATGTGCAGCTGGGCAACTGGCATTCACATCCGGAGTCTCCGTCCCGTCCGTCGGAGGAAGACAAGAAACTCGCATACGATCCAAAGGCCAGTTACATGATCTTATCACTGATGGCGGAGAACCCCGTTCTAAATTCCTTCCACATTGAGAACAATGAGGTGGAGAAAGAGGATCTTCGGATCTATTCAAAGGAGTATTATTTTTAATGGAACTGAAAACAAAAGAACTTACGACCTGTGCGCTGTTCGCGGCATTGATCGCGGTTGGTGCCTTTATAAAAATTGACATACCATTGCCAATATACACCATGCATTTTACCCTGCAATGGCTGTTTGTGCTGCTGGCAGGCTTCCTGCTGGGGGCAAAACGCGCTACCGTCAGCATAGGCGTATATCTTTTGATCGGGTTGATGGGAGTTCCGGTGTTCGCATCCGGAGGCGGTCCGGCATATATACTGCGCCCTACCTTCGGTTTCCTTCTGGGCTTTTTGTTTGCGGCGTTTGCCATCGGATGGATTACGGAGCGGATGAGGGCCAATAAATCCTATCAGTATGGCATTGCCGGGATTGTGGGACTTGTGATATATTATGGATTCGGAGTATTGTACTTCTATTTCATCAATAATTTTGTGAACTACACACCGGTTTCCCTCGGAGCGGTAGTGGTGGATTATTGTCTGATCACCATTTTGCCGGATGCCCTGCTGGTGGTTGCCGCAACCCTGATGGCTAAGAAAATCCGGGCAGTGTTTAAGTACATTTCCACTTCAAAGCTGGTGGCGTGATGGCGTATATTCCGATTTTCTATGAGATTAAGGACCGGATTTGTCTTGTGGTCGGAGGCGGATCTGTAGCGTATCGCAAAATACGCGCTCTGTTGGATTTTGAGGCGAAGGTAGTTTGCGTCGCAGAGCAGGTCTGTGAAGACGTGCTTCGGCTGTCGGAGGCGCAGGAGAGCGGGAGACTGGATTTGATCTGCAAAAGTTATGAACCTGCGGATTGTGACGGCAAAGCCCTCGTGATTGCAGCTACGGATGATGTGCAGTTGAACCATAGGATTGCGGAGTATTGTAAGGACAGGGGAATTCTGGTCAATGCGGTGGACCAGAAGGAGGACTGTTCCTTTATTTTTCCGGCTTATGTGCGGGAGAGGAATCTGGTTGCCGCTTTTTCCAGCTCCGGCAACAGTCCTGTGATTGCACAGTACCTAAAGGAACAGGAAAGAGATATCCTTACTCCGCTTCTTGCGGAATTGAATGAGTACATGGGGGAGTGGCGGCCACAAATTCAGGCGGCATACAGGACGGTGGAAGAGCGGAAGTATGCCTATCAGAGAATTCTGCAGATGACACTGGATTCCGGAAGAATCCCCGGTGAGGATGAAATCAAAGCGATTCTGGAAGGAGAATAACGTTGCACTATCGTGTGGGAACAAGAGGTTCCAAGCTGGCACTTGCACAGACGAATCTCGTAATTGACCGACTGAAGGAGGAATATCCGAAGGACTCCTTCGAGGTCGTAATTATTCAGACAAAAGGGGACAGAAATCAGAATATTTCCTTGGACCAGATGGGGACCAAGGGAATTTTTGTTGAGGAGATTGAAGCGCAGCTTTTACAGAATGAGATTCAGCTGGCGGTGCATTCCATGAAGGATATGCCGGAGGATGCGGCGGAGGGACTGACCTTCTCCAAGGCGTGGAGCAGAGAGGATGCCAGAGACGTGCTGATTTTGAAGGAAGCGGGATCACTGATGGAGCTTAAGAGGAATGCGGTGATCGGCACCGGGAGCAAGCGCAGAGCGTATCAGCTTTTGCATCTTCGCCCGGACCTTGAGATTGTTGGTATCCGAGGGAATATTGACACCCGCATCCGTAAATTACAGGAATCGGCACAGCTGGACGGCATTGTTCTGGCGGCAGCAGGACTAAAGAGACTTGGGCTTGAGGCCCGGATTACGGAGTACCTGGAGCCGGAACAGGTAATTCCGGCACCGGCACAGGGTGTACTGGCGTTGGAGGTGAAGGCGGATAACCGGGAGCTTTTGGACAAGCTCAATCGGCTGTCCGATGCGAAGACGGAGCTTGCAGTACGGGCAGAGCGCGGTTTCCTGAAACAAATCGGTGGAGATTGTCATCTGCCGGTGGGGGCGTTCCTGAGTGACAACAGCGACGGAACGTATACGCTGCGTGCCTTGTTCGGAGATGAGACCGGAGCACAACTGGCCCGGGTGCAGGTGAGTGGCGTGGATACGGAAGTGGAGCATATGGTGAACAAGGCAGTGCATATTGTGAGACAGAAATTATTATGGGAAAAGTAGTATTAGTCGGAGCAGGACCGGGGGATATCGGTCTGCTTACAATCAAAGGAAAAGAATGCGTGGAGAAAGCCGATTGTATTGTATATGATCGGCTTCTTTCGCCTGAACTTCTGGCCATGGCAAAGCCGGGATGTGAATGCATCTATGTGGGAAAAGAAAATCATAAGCATGTCATGAAACAGGATGATATCAATGAGCTTCTCTACCGCAAGGCGGAGGAATGCGCGCTGACGGTTCGATTGAAGGGCGGAGACCCTTACGTGTTCGGCCGTGGTGGAGAGGAAGCAATATACCTGCAGGAGCGGGGGATTGAGGTAGACGAGGTGCCGGGGGTTAGTTCTTCTGTGGCGGCGTTGGCCAGTGCCGGGATTCCCATTACCCACAGAGGAATGGCAAAGGGGTTTCATGTGATCACGGCCCACTCCAGAAAGGATGAGCCCACGAATATTGACTATACGCTGTTTGGGGATTCCGAGGAGACCGGTGTGTTTTTAATGGGGCTTTCCCACGTAGAGGAAGTCGCAAAGGGGCTTATGGATGCAGGAAGGGACAAAGACACTCCGGTGGCAGTGGTCTCCCATGGGACGACGGCACAGCAGAGGACGGTTCGCGGCACCCTGGCCGATATTGCGGACAAAGTGGAAAAGGCAGGGGTCACATCTCCTGCGATTATTGTGGTGGGGACCGTGGTGAGTCTGTCAGAACAGTTGAATTTTCATGAGAAAGCGCCGTTATTTGGCAAACGCTATCTTGTTCCCTATGTCGGAGATCATGCGCTGGCAAAACAGTTGTCGGAGAAGGGCGCTGAGGTTACGGCAGTCCCCGTGGGACAGATCGAGCAGTTGCGGTGGAATGCATCTTCCGAGGAAGTTCGAGCGATTCTGGAGGGGACGGATTGGCTTGTTTTTACCAGCAAGCATGGTGTGCATGCATTTGTTCACTGCCTAACGGAAAAGTATCTTGATATAAGGAGTGCTGCCGGCGCAAAGTTTGCAGTGGTGGGAACAAAGACAAGGGAAGCGCTTTTTTCCTACGGGATTCGCGCGGATTATGTGGCAAAAGGCCAGAGCGGGGAATCACTGGCCCGGGAATTGCATGACACAATTTTACGGGAGGACAGCAAATCCATTCGGTGCGTTTATATTTCTGCCGAACAGCCGGCCTTTGATATGGGGGAGGTTTTGTCTTCCGTATGCGATTACCGGCAGATCGCCCTGTACAAAAACAGAGAACTCTCATTTACCATCCGTGTGGAGAACTATGACGGCATTTTTTTTACCAGTGCCTCGGCAGTGCGAAGAGTGTGTCCGCGGCTTTCGGATCTGTCGGTACCTGTCTACTCGATCGGACCAAGCTGCACAAAGGCTTTGCAGCAATACGGGGCAACCCATATCGTGCAGTCAGAGACTCCATCTTATGAGGCAATGATTGAATTGGCCGAAAAAGCCTGATATAACCGGGCTTTTCTTGTTGTCGACAAATAATTCTTCCTATTGCAGATTTTATTTGGTATAATAGAATGAGTTATATCTATAATGTCAGGTAGATTATGCTAGGAGGATATATATGAATTACGGAAAAAACGCGATGCAGCGCCGCCAGCAGCAGCTGGATGCTAAATCGACGAAGATTCGTAAAAAGTTTGTAGTTGCATTTTGGAAAGTGCTTTTGGTCTGCATTCTGGTACTCGGAGTGACGGGAATCAGTGCCGGATTCGGAATCATCAAGGGAGCCATTGAGTCGGCACCGGATATTTCGGAGATGGATGTCATTCCGACGGGATATTCCACTACCGTGCTGGCCAGTGATGGCAGCGAGACTGCAACACTTGTGGCGGAAGGTTCGAACCGTCAGTATGTCACCATTGATGAGATTCCGAAGGAGTTACAGGAAGCGGTTGTCGCCATTGAGGACGAGCGTTTTTATGAGCATAACGGAATCGACCTCAAATCTATCGCACGTGCATTCGTGGCGGGTGTCAAGAATGGATTTCATTTTGATCAGGGTGGAAGTACAATCACACAGCAGCTGATCAAGAACAATGTATTGACGGAGCAGTGGGCGAAGGAAATCTCAGAGGAGAACGGGTTTCTTGAAAAGCTGCAGCGAAAATTCCAGGAGCAGTACATTGCCATCGAGCTGGAGAAGAAAGTTGATGACAAGGACTGGATTCTGGAAAATTATCTGAATTCCATCAACCTCGGGAGTAACACGCTGGGAGTACAGTCTGCGGCACAGCGGTATTTTGGCAAGGATGTGTCGGAGCTGACACTTTCAGAGTGCGCTGTTATTGCGGGAATCACTAAGAATCCATACGGTTATGATCCGATTCGGTTTCCGGAGGCGAATGCAGAACGTCGTGAGCTTGTGCTGGATGCCATGAAGCGGCTGGATTACATCTCACAGGAAGAGTATGATGAGGCGCTGGCGGATGATGTGTACGACCGGATTTCCGAGCACAATGACACTATCGAGACATCTATGAACACATATTTTGTGGATGCGGTCATTGACGATGTGGCACAGGATCTGATGGAGAAGAAAGGGTATTCCCAGAGCGATGCCTACAAGGCGCTGTATCAGGGAGGACTTACTATTAAGTCTACGCAGGATCTGGATATTCAGGCCATTTGTGATGAGGAGGCCATGAATCCGGATAACTATGCGGTGGGAACCAAGTATTCGTTCTTCCTGTCTTTCCAGGTCAAGAAGGCAGATGGTACAACAGAAAACTACACCAATCAGACCATGCTTTCTTACTATAAGAAAGTGAACAAGAATCAGGATTATTCGATTAACTATAACTCTGAGGAAGATTGCTACGCAGCAATTGAGGAGTATAAGAAGGATGTCATGGAAGAAGGAGATGAGCTGGTAGAAGGCTCTGAGTATGTATTTATTACGATGCAGCCGCAGATTGCCATGACGATCATTGATCAGAGCACTGGCGAGGTGAAGGCAATTGTCGGTGGACGAGGGGACAAGGCCGGAAACCGTACGTGGAATCGCGCGACCAATACCTGCCGCCAGCCCGGATCTACCTTCAAGATTATTGCCTGCTATGCTCCAGCCTTGGATGCGGGAGGTAAGACTCTTGCGTCTGTGCAGGATGATGCGCCTTTTACTGTAGGATCAAAGACTTATAATAACTACGACCACAGCTACCGCGGATATACCAGTGTCCGCACGGCAATTACGAATTCCATTAATATTGTGACGGTGAAGACGCTGCAGGATATTGGTGTGGAGTTGGGATACCAGTATGCGGAGGCTTTTGGAATCTCTACTCTGGTGGAGTCGGACAAGAACCTTGGTCTGTCTCTGGGAGGATTGACACAGGGCGTGACGAACCTGGAACTGACAGCTGCCTATGCCACGATTGCCAATCAGGGCGAGTACATTGAACCGAGTTTTTATACGCAGGTTCTGGATCATGACGGAAATGTGATCCTGGATAATACAGAGACAAAAGAGCACCGTAAGGTTCTGGAGGAAAGCACTGCATGGCTTTTGACGGATGCCATGAAGGATGTTATGACTTCAGGAACAGGTACCAGAGCTTACTTCGGAGCAGGGATGGCTCAGGCCGGCAAGTCCGGTACAACCACCAGCAACCGTGATGCCCTGTTTGCCGGATATACGCCTTACTATACCTGCGTAGTATGGGGCGGGTTTGATGACAATTCCAAGCAGGTGGGCGGAAATGGCACAACCTATCCGAAAAATCTGTGGCGTTCGGTCATGAAGCGGATACATGAGAATCTGGAGGCAAAGGATTTTGCGAAGCCATCCAATATTACGAGCGCAAGTGTTTGCGGAAAGTCCGGTCTTTTGCCGGAGGTGGAGGTGTGTGATCAGGATCCGAGAGGATCCCAGGTACGCAGCGAGTACTTCGCAAAAGGAACAGAGCCTTCGGAGTACTGTGATCATCATATTAAGATTGCTGTGTGCACGGAGTCTGGTGAAGTCGTAGGCCCATACTGCCCGGAGGAGTGTGTGGAAGAACACGTATTTATTGTCGGGGCAGAGAATGGTTCCGGTGATTATGAGTACTGCGCGACGGAGGAATTTTTGGAGAAGACCTGTTCCCTTCACGATGAGAATTATGTTCCGGAGGAGGAAGAACCGGAAGAGCCGGAAGAGCCGACAGATGGTGAAGACGGAGATGAAGAGAATCCGGGAGAAACGGAGGGTCCGGAAAATGGCTCGGACCCCGGAACGGGGGATGATCCGGCCGGAGGAGATCCGGGAACGGACCTTCCCGTCGAGCCACCGGTGGCAGATCTGAACAGAACAGAAATGATGGGACTGATACGTCGCTTATTTAAGCGACAGGGATAGAACGGATGGAAACACAACATGGAGGATATCTCGTTGTCTATAAAGGCGGCGAGGGAGAAATCGTTGAAAAGAAATCCCGCTTTATTGCTACTGTATGTCCGGTGGAGACTGAGGAGGCGGCGGTGGCCTTTATCAATGAGATGAAGAAAAAATACTGGGATGCAAGACACAATTGCTCCGCCTTTGTCATCGGTGAGAGACAGGAGATGACAAGGTGCTCGGACGATGGAGAGCCGGCGCAGACCGCTGGGCGGCCAATGTTAGATGTACTGCTCAGGGAGGGCATTACGAATGTGGCGGTTGTGGTCACCCGCTACTTTGGCGGGGTGCTGCTTGGAACGGGAGGGCTGGTACGAGCCTATCAGGCAGCGACACAGGCAGGACTTGCAGCCAGTAAAATTATCGAGAAATGTCAGGGGACAAAGCTGGTGATCCACACGGACTATAATGGTCTCGGCAAACTGCAGTATTTGTTCGGTCAGCAGAAGCTGGCAATTCTGAATACGGAGTATGCTGCGGATGTTGTCATGACAGTGCTTGTTCCGTCAGAACAAAAGGACATGATTTATAAGAGTGTGGTGGAGCAGACCAACGGCTCCGCCGGACTTGAATGGAAAGAATCGGTAATCTATGCGGTGATAGATAAGGAAGTAGTGGTATTTTAGTCTGCGCCAATCAGGCATTTTGGCAATTGTTTGATTTGTTCGCAAAATTTGCTGAAAAAATAAATTCAGGGGTTGACATAGACAGGCAACCCATGTATAATACCATTTGTTGAGACGATATTGGCCCATCGCCAAATGGTAAGGCAACGGACTCTGACTCCGTCATTTCAAGGTTCGAATCCTTGTGGGCCAGCTATGGTAAGACCCGGTAGAGCAATCTGCCGGTTTTTTTTCGTGCAGACATACATGGTAATGCGAAGGGAAAATGAGTACTTGGAAGTACAAAAATCAGCAAGAATCATCTATCAGAATGGTACTTTAGTATTGATTTGTTCTTGGTCAAATGTTATTATATAAATATCCAATTTTATATGTGATATACATATCGGAAATTCTATTATTTTGTTATTGGGGGGACTTTATAATGGGAGAAAAGACCAAAAGAACAATCTCTATGATGAAAGCACTGCTTGTTACGGCATTGCTTCCAACGGTTGTTGCCGCTGTAGTAATTGCTGCAGTCGGGTGCGTGTCCATGGCCGGTTCTATGGAGGAGGAAATATACCATGAATTGTATGTGGCTGCTGAAGGGTTGAAGGAATTCTATGAATGGGATTTCATAAATATGGAAGACCATCAGCCTGCGTATGATCATGACTATGTCGATGCATTTGCGGAGGATGGTGTTGAGTTAACCTTGTTTTCAGGAGATGTACAGTATATCACCTCAATTAAAGATCCGAATAATGCCACCGGCAGAAACGAGGGAACCACTGCTGATCCGGAGATATGGGCACAGGTGTCTGCAGGAAATAATTATCAGGATAAGGGCGTTGTGATAAATGGGAAAGATTATTATGTAGCCTATGTTCCTGTTGAAGATGAGACTGGAAAAGTAGTAGGAATGGCTTTTGCCGGAAAAGATGCAGCGCTTGTCTCCAGTACAATTATGTCAATTGCAACGCGGTTTATTTTTACAACAGTTTTCATAGTAATTGTTTGTAGTATTATAGTTGTGATAATTGCAAGGAACATCAAGGAGCCTCTTGAAATTATTGCAAAGAATCTCCAGCTTTTAACAGAGGGAGAATTAAAGCCTTATAAGACTGCCAAGAGTTCGATTACAGAGATTGATTCCATCATTCAGTCTCGTAAGAAATTGTCAGCGACACTTCAGGATATCGTTCTGAAGGTGCAGAATGCTTCGAAGGATCTTCTTGACAGTGGAAGCGAATTGCAAAATGTTGCAGTTACCACATCCAGCAGTGCGGAGGATATCTCTCATGCTGTGGAAGAGATGTCAAAGGGCGCTGTCTCCATGGCTACCGATATCGAGAATGCAACTGTAAAAGTTATGGATATGGGAGGCAAGATTGAAGGTATTGTAGGTGGAATTAATGATCTTGACAATGTTGCCAGCGGAATGGATTCGGCAGGCAAGAAGGCAATGGATATCATCCAGATGCTGGATGAATCCAATAACAAGACGGTCGAAGCAATTGAAATTGTAGCGCAAAATGTGGAAGCGACGGATAAATCTGTTGAAGAGATCACGACTGCAGTCAACTTTATTACAGCAATAGCACAACAGACCAATTTGTTATCTTTGAATGCTTCCATCGAAGCTGCCCGTGCAGGCGAAGCGGGAAGAGGATTTGCAGTCGTAGCCAATGAGATCTCTTCACTTGCAGATCAGTCCAGTGAGTCTGCAAAACAGATCGAATCCATTTTGGCTGTCCTGGTAGCTGACTCAAAGCGTTCTATTGAGAAGATGGAAGAAGTTAAGACACATTTGCAGGAACAGCAGGATAATCTGAGAAGTACACAGAAAGAGTTCGCAAATGTAAGTGTCGGTATTCAGGATACCAGGAGTCAAAGCGGCATGGTTGATATTCAGGCAAAAGATTGTGATGCCTCAAGAACCGGCGTGATTGATATCATTTCCAATCTCAGTGCGATATCAGAACAGAATGCGGCAAGCACGCAAGAGACAACCGCTTCCATCGAAGAATTAACTGCAACCATTAATCTCGTTGCAGAACAGGCAACAGAGGTAAAGGGGCAGGCACAGATTCTGGAAGAGGCAATTAATTTCTTTAAAATGTAAAAATTTATAGAAAGGTTTTAGAGAGGGCACCTGTGTTAATTGCAGGTGTCCGCTTTTTGTCCAAAGAACATTTTTCAGAGAACAGTTTTCTGTGGAATTCAGTTGTGAAAGTGACGGTTAGCGGTTATAATGGAGTAGGCGTAGATCTGCCATCTGTTATAAAAGGAGGTAAGGAACATTGTATCAGTTCGACAGTCGTGTGCGATATAGTGAGGTGGATTCCAACGGAGAGCTGACTTGGCTTGCCCTGATGGATTATTTTCAGGATTGCAGTGTGTTTCACTCAGAGGAGCATGAACTGAGTGTAGCGTATTTGAAGGAACATCATATTGCATGGGTGCTGACCGCCTGGCAGATTTGTCTGAACCGGATGCCGAAGCTGGCAGAGCAGATTACGACACAGACATGGGCCTATGATATGAAGGGGTTTTATGGATACCGCAACTTTTCCATGAACGATTCAGAGGGAGAACGTCTGGCATACGCCAATTCCGTGTGGGTGTTGATCGACACACAGACCGGAAGACCGGTCAAGGTTCCACAGTACATGGCAGATGCATACGGATTGGAGCCGCAGCTTTCCATGGAGTGCTGCGAGAGAAAAATTGCGATTCCGGAGCAGTTTGCCACCCATGAGCCGGTTATGGTGCCGCAATACTTTATAGATACCAATCATCATATGAATAATAGCCGTTATGTGCAGGTGGCATTGCAATATCTGCCGGAGGAACGGGTGGTGAAAGAGGTGCGTGTGGATTACCGCAAAGCTGCTATGCAGGGGGATCTGTTGATTCCGAGGGTGACGCTTGCAGATGACTGTGCGACAGTTGTGCTGGGGGAAGAGGATGGAAAGCCCTATGCAATCGTGGAATTTTTGTAATGACTGGAATGGGATGGGAAGTTCAAAGAAACAGGAGTGTGAGGAATGAAATTAGGCGAATATCAGGAATTATATTATAAGAAGAAAGTGGACTTTGGCGTGTATCTTGCAGAGACTATGACAGACGATGCACAGGTGCTCCTGCCAATGAAACAGGTGCCGGAAAATGCGCGCATGGGCGAAAAAATCCGTGTTTTTTTGTATAAGGATTCCAGGGACCGTCTGATTGCAACAACCAATGATCCGAAACTGACGTTGGGAGGTTATGCGCCTCTCGTTGTGCGCGAAGTAGGGAAAATTGGCGCATTTTTGGATTGGGGACTGGAAAAAGATCTGTTTCTTCCATATAAGGAGATGGTGGGAAGAGTGGAGCAGGGAGATGAAGTCCTTGTGACGCTGTATATCGACAAGAGCAGTCGTCTTTGTGCCAGCATGAGGGGATTGTATGATTTGCTGGACAAGGATTCTCCGTATCACAAAGGGGATACCGTTACCGGCCGTGTATATGAGTTCTCGGATAATTTTGGGACCTTTGTGGCGGTTGACGACCGCTATTCAGCCAGAATCGCCAATTCGGAGGACCACAGCTTCCTGCGTGTCGGGGATGTGATCGAAGCGAAGGTGCTTGGGGTAAAACCGGATGGAAAGCTGGATCTGACAATGCGTGAGAAAGCCTATATTCAGATGGATGCGGATGCGGTAAAATTGATGGAACTGATTGATTCCTATGCGGGAGTTCTGCCTTTTACCGAGAAGGCGAGTCCGGAGGTCATCAAGAGAGAGACCGGTCTCAGCAAGGCTGCGTTCAAACGTGCCGTCGGGCGGCTGTACAAGGAGCGTAAGATTATACTGGAGGGTGGCAAAATTCGCCGCGCCCTGCTATAATAGATAACTATGAGTGAAGAGACTTGAAAGGAGAACAGAATTATGAAGAATGTAATCAGTACGGATAAGGCCCCGGCAGCAATCGGACCGTATTCTCAGGCAATCGAAGTAAACGGAATGGTGTATACCTCAGGCGTGATTCCGGTAGTACCGGAAACCGGAGAAATTCCGGAAGGGTCTGCGGCACAGGCTGAGCAGGCGTTTGCCAATATGAAAAATCTGCTTGAAGCAGCAGGAACAGGAATGGATAAAGTGGTAAAGACTACGGTGTTCATTAAGGAAATGAATGATTTCGGTGCTATTAATGAAGTGTATGCAAAGTTTTTCCCATCTCCATATCCATCAAGAAGCTGTGTGGAAGTGGCAAGACTTCCGAAGGATGTAATGCTTGAGATTGAAGCAATTGCAATCAAATAATGACAAAAGAAAGCCGATGCTGTGAAAGGTCTCACAACATCGGCTTTCTACTGTTTTCGGTTGCGCGCCTGATGCGGATCACACGGACAGATCAATGTTGCCGCCAATGTGTGGATTGACGGACATCTCCATCATCTTGGCAAGTCCGGCACTCATCGATTCGTTCATGTCGAGTGTCTTATCCAGCATCTTCAGGCTTACGGCACTGCTCATGGAAGAAGGATCCGCAGTGCGCACTGCACTGAGGGCAGAATTTACATTTGCTATATCCATGCTACGCACCTCCTTTAAGTATATATAGTATGACACGGAAATGTGGAAAATGCAAGGAAAATCCATCTTTTACCACAAGAATTAGGGGTTGACACATATATGTAGCTTTGCTATAATAGCAACGTAACATTTGTAACAAATTCGTAATAAGTGTTTGACAAATGATATTGGAGGAAAACATGAATCGCAAATTGGTATGGAAGGTAACAGCGTGCGGCCTGGCCGGCGTTCTTACATTGGGGGCATTTTCATTTGAGGCTATTGCGACACCGAGCGCAGGAATTTCAAGTTATACATCGAATATTGTCACATCATCGGCAATTCCGACCGCAGGATTTTCACTGGCACTGAGTGAGTGTGTGGCAGATATTGAAGAAGAGGCAGTTCTTGCAAGCGCACAGCCAAAGGTTGAGGAGAACGATACTCCGGTGGTTGCGTCTGAGTATGCAGATATGCTTGTGGCAGCCGTTGACGATTATGTGAATATCCGTGCGAAAGCCTCCAAGGACAGCGAAGCGGTTGGTAAGCTGTACAGGAAGAATGTTGGAACTGTTCTTGAAGAGAAGAATGGTTGGTATAAGATTGAGTCCGGTAATGTGAAGGGCTGGGTCAAGGGTGAGTATGTAGCCGTTGGCGACGAGAAGAAGATTAAGAAGGCCGGAAGACGTGTGGCCATTGTCAATACTGAGACATTGTTTGTGAGAAAAGGTGCTTCTACCGATGAATCTGTTATCGATATGGTTCCGGAAGGAGAAGATCTGACTGTTGTGGACGAGTCCATTGACGGATGGGTTGGAGTATCCGTTGATGAAGGCGACGGATATGTATCAGCAGAGTTCGTAGAACTGAAGACCGAGTACACATACGCAGAGTCCAAGGAAGAGGAGGCAGCCCGCCTTAAGAAGGAAGAGGAGGAGAGAAAGGCTGCAGAAGCTGCGGCAGAAGCTGCGGCAAGCAGCTCTTCGGCAAGCAGTTCATCATCATCAAGCAGTTCTTCGGCAAGCAGTTCATCATCATCAAGTTCCAGCTATACACCACCAACCGGATCCACCGGTGCGGATGTTGCCAGCTTTGCGTGCCAGTTCGTCGGCAATCCGTATGTATACGGAGGAAGCAGCCTGACAAACGGTACGGATTGCTCCGGTTTTGTAATGTCTGTCTATGCACAGTTTGGAGTAAGCCTTCCTCATAGCTCAAGCGCTTTGAGAAGTGTGGGTTATGGTGTAAGCACTTCAGAGATGCAGCCGGGTGACATTGTATGCTACAGTGGTCATGTTGGTATCTACATTGGCGGTGGACAGATTGTTCACGCAAGCAATCGTAGAGATGGTATCAAGATTTCCAGTGCAACCTATCGTACCATTCTTGCAGTAAGAAGAATTTTTTAAAAATAAAATTATGAGACTGTCGCTTCGGCGGCAGTCTTTTTTTTGGCGTATGCCTCTTTGAAAGACAGGAAATACATATTATTTCCATATTTCTTAGTTCTTTCTTAATTTCAAAAAAAGCGGAATGGGAGCGTTGACAACATGTGGGAAAAACAGGTAGTATAGAACAAGTAAGGCAGTTTTACGTAAAAATTACGGGACTTTGTCAAAAATGAGAACTTACAAGCAGAAATAAGGAAACATAGGAGGAAGATAGGTTGTTTTCAGGTAAATATAGGCATGTTATAGGTGGAGTAATTCTGACAGCGGCATTGGCCGTTCTGCCGGTTGGAATAGAGAGGGTACAGGCGGTACAGGTGAAGGATGGAGTCATGGGACAGAGCATAGAGGATGAGACTGTCTATGACACATCTGAGCAGGATCTTGATACGGTGCTTTCTGATATTATAGCCCGCAATACGTTTTCCCTGTTACGGGCGGCGGCAAGCTACGATGATTATATTGCGGAAGCATGGACGACGGAAGGGGATTATACGGATGCCACGTATTACCACAGAAGCGAGTTCGCGAATTGTGAGCTGATAAACGGAATTGATGTGTCCTGGTGGCAGGGAGGCGGCAAGGGCAGCACCAAAAGCAATGTCAACTGGGAGCAGGCTCATGACGCTGGGATAGATTATGTGTTTGTGCGCGTTGCGTCCAGAGATACTACGGATGGGAGTATCTATGAGGATACATCTGCCGATGCACATATTCAGGGAGCGCTGGAGAATGACATTAATGTAGGATTATATGTTTTTTCCCAGGCGCTGACGGTGAAAGAAGCTGAGGAAGAGGCAGATTATGTGTTAGAGCTGCTTGATCAGTATGGCTGGGATGTTACCATGCCGATCGTTATGGATCGGGAGGCCGGTTCGTACAAGCGTCTGACGGCAGGGATGCTTTCCAAGACCAAGGAGACAAATATATGTAACGCATTTGCGAATGTAATATCGGATGCCGGGTATACGCCGATGGTGTATGCATCGGCCAGTTGGTTTGTCAATTATATTGATCAGGCCAGTTTGGAGGAAAACGGCTGTAAAATATGGCTGGCGCGCTACAACAATTCTACGGACAAGCAGGTTAATTCCACACTGACTTATGAAAAGCTATCTGCCATCAACTATGAATTCTGGCAGTATTCATCCGCTGGTAAGGTGAGTGGCTACTCTGGAAAGATTGATGTGGATTTCTGGTATAAGGATACGAGTGCGAAGACGGAGGATTTGACTGCGACAGCCAATGCCGCAGGCTCAGTTACACTGGAGTGGAGTGAGGCGGACGATGCGCATATGTATCGGCTCTACCGTTTTGATCCGGAGCAGAATAAGTATGTTGCAATACAAAGCACAGCGGATACAAGCTATACAGATACGGATCTGACTCCCGGAGAGACCTATCAATATAAAGTGCGCTGTTACTGGACCATTGGCGGAACAAACTATTACGGTACCTATTCGGATGTGTTAGAGGCCACGACGCTGCCGGCAAAAGTGGAGACGATTACGGCGGATAGCTGCACGGCTACAACCATAACGTTGAGCTGGGACGAAATCTATGGCGCTACCGGTTATCGCATTTATCAGTATAATCCGGACAGTGCAAAATTCGAGAAGCTGACGGATGTGAGTGCTGATATGACCAGCTTTAAAGTCGCAGGACTGGCAAGTGCAAAGGAACAGCAGTTTAAGGTTCGTGCATACAAAACACTGGGCGGAACAAACTACTGGGGAACAAATTCTTCCGCTTTTGCGGCTGTTACGAAGCCTGCAAAAGTGAAAAATACTGTAGTTGAAACGGCATCGTCAACTTCTGTTGATATTAGTTGGGATAAGGTGTCACGTGCGACCGGATATCAGATTTATCGTCTGGATCCGGAGACGGGAAGCTATACAAAACTTGCAACCATTAAAAACAACAAGACATTTGCATACACGGATACCGCACTTACAAGTACTACGGAGTACACGTACAAGGTTCGTGCATATCTGACCTATGATGGAAGCAATTATTATGGAGGCTTTGGAGATGTAACTTCCGCTACGACTAAGCCGGCCAAGGTGAAGAATCTGAAGGCGACCACCAAATCATCATCGGTGAAGCTGAGCTGGGATAAACAGAGCAGGGGAACGGGCTATCAGGTATACCGGTTGAACAGTAAGACCGGAAAATATGAAAAGATTGCGACCATAAAGGATCCGAAAACCGTATCATACACGGATAAAGCAGTCAAAAAGGGAACAACCTATAGCTACAAGGTACGTGCCTATAAGACCTACAACGGAACGAATTACTATGGAAGTTATTCGGGTGTCATCAAGATAAAAGCAAAATAAGTAATTGTCAGGAAGATACATGAGAATGAAAAGGGAAAAAAGAGATAAAAGAAATAAAAGAAATAAAAGAACAAACCGTATTGTTTCTACAATACTTGTGCTGGCAATGATCGTCAGTGTGTCGTATGTGAAGCCGGTCAGCGTGCAGGCAGCTGTTGCGTTACAGGAGGATCCGATTGTGATTGTTCTGGATCCGGGACATGGAGGCGCTGACGGAGGAGCCACCCGTACCTGGGGCGGTAAGGTTTATAAAGAAAAGACACTGAATCTGGCCATTGCACAGTATTGCAAGAAAGAATTGGAAACCTATGCGGGGGTTAAGGTGTATCTGACCCGTTCCTATGACACCTATGTCTCTCTGGAGGGAAGGGTTGCCTATGCCAAGAAGAAGGGCGCAAATCTGTTTGTAAGTCTTCACAATAATGCAGATCTGAAAACTTCCAGACGGGGAGCCTGCGTGTTCTACCCGAATGCCAATTACAAGAAAGCAATCAGCAAAAGTGGAAAAGCGGTGGCCGCCAGCATCCAGGAACAGCTGGTGGATCTTGGACTAAAAAACAATGGCATCGCTTATCGCAACTCGGAGAACGGAACCCGGTATCCGGATAAGAAGCTGGCCGATTATTACAATGTAATCCGGGGGAGCAAGCAGAAAGGATTTCCAGGGATCATTGTAGAGCATGCCTTTGTCAGCAATCCCACTGACTGCAAAACCTTTCTCAGATCTCAGGCAAAACTGAAGAAGCTTGGCGTGGCAGATGCAACGGGTATCGCTGAGTATTACGGGCTGAAAAAGGCGAATGCGACAACAACGCTTACCGGCGCAGAATATCAGCAGGATGGCAGTGTTTTATTGACCTGGACTGTAGCGGAAGGCATGGATGGCTATTCTGTCTATCGGAAGAAAAAGAATGAGAGCACCTACCAGCGTCTTGCGTGTATAGAGGGGGGTGAATCCACCGGTTATGTGGATACATCTCTTACAGAGGCTGGTGAGTATGAATACTGTGTGCGTGCATATATCGTGGGAAATGGAGTTGGCAGATACACGGCATATTCCAATACGATGCCTGTTTATGCGGTTATGGCACCGGAACAATTCGCACAAGTCATATTGGAGGATGGAACGGCCAAGCTAACGTGGACTCCGGTTGCGGGTGCCTCCGGTTATATCATTGCCCGGAGAAATAATCCAGAGGAAAGTTTTGTGGCGGTGGCCGAACTTGCCGATGGCGGGACTGTGGAGTGGATTGATTTGGAATGCACGGCAGGAAGTACCTGTGAATACCAGATTTGTGCTTATATAAAAAGTGGGGAAATGATATACACGGGGGACTATGTTGGAGTCCAGAATCCCGTCGCAGAGGAGGCAATTTCTCAGAATAGTTTATAAAATGAATCCGTTTTAATTTTTCCTGCAATTTGAAATGATACCTCAAATTTGATAAATATACAAAATGCACAAAACGACAATATATTTTGGTGAATGAAGACGAAGAATAAAAATGGATATGAAAAAAGTTATCCACATTTATAGGCGCGGAAATGCTGAAAAATCGAGTTATACACCGAGTTATTCACGTTATCCACAAAAAATGATGCATTTTTTGGGGTGACTTTTGAACGAAAAACAAACGAATGTTTTGTTGAGAAATCATAAAGTTTGTCTGAAAAAGTCGAAAACGGAAAATTTTGTTGACATTTCAAATGTAAAAAAATAGAAAAGAATTGTCAAAAATTGTCGCACAATGATGAATTGCGGCGCAGGATTTGTCAGTTGCCAAAGAATTACATTTTTGGTATACTAGGTAAGCTATGATTAGAACGATTGATGTTGCGGGAATCCGATTGGATAACTATACGGTTCGTGAGGCGATTATGAACCTGGAGCGAGATATGTCCGATCATGGATTTCACACGATTGAAGAAGTAAATACAGAGTTGCTAATGTTGGCAGGGAACGATGAGGCTGTTCGTGTGGCTTTGATGACGATGGAGCACACCGTAATTTCGGAGACAGGGATTCTGGAAGCTGTTGGTTCCTTGAATTATCAGCGAAAGCACGAAATTGAGCATCACGATTTTTTCTATGAGCTGATGCGGCGAATTGAGCGCGGGCACAAGAGTGTGTATCTGATTGGAGACGTGCAGAGCAGAATGGATTTCATCAAGCAGCGAATCATGGAACTGTATCCGAGAAGTGTGTTTGTGGGTGAAACGGCTCTGGAGGCCTGGGACGGTGCGATGGATGCTGTGGTCAATGAAATCAATGCTTCAACGCCGGATGTTGTGATCAGTATTTTGCCAAGTCCCATGCAGGAACATTTTCTGTTGGAGAATAAGGATAAGCTTTCTGCTAATTTATGGTATGGAATGGGAACAATGGAGTTTTCGGATACAAAGAAGGGAATTCTCAGTGTTTTGCAGGGCCTGATTCGCAAGAACAAGCTCAAAAAGCGTATTCACAGCTATAGTGAAGAGCAGGAGGCGGAAAAAGTCGAATGAAGAAGTTCGGAAAAAATGTATTTTGGAATTATTTTCTGATTTTTCTGGGGACCGGTGTTATGGCGGTCGCCATTACCGGGATTTATGATCAGATTGGACTTGTTACCGGCGGGTTCACCGGTATTGCGATTGTGTTGAAAAATCTGACAGAGGGGATTGTGGAAGGCGGAATTCCCTTATGGCTGACGAACCTGGTGTTGAACATACCGGTGTTTGTGTATGCATATATTCGATTTGGAAAGCGATTTGTAGGCAGGACATTGTTTGGAGCAATGATGCTATCTGCCTGGTTATACGTGATTCCTCCAATTGATCTTGCTGAGGGGGATTATCTTTTAGCCTCGCTTTTTGGAGGCGTGTTCACAGGAGTTGGCTTCGGTCTGGTGCTTCGCGCCGGAGCGACCACGGGTGGTACGGATATGGTTGCGGCGCTGATTCAGTCGGGCGTGCGCCACTATTCCGTGGTACAGATTATGCAGATATTGGATGGCTTGATCGTGCTTGCAGGTTTGTATGTGTTTGGCCTGCGACCGACATTGTATGCGGTTGTGGCAATTGTTGTGACAACGAAGGTTTCGGATTCTTTCTTGGAGGGTTTCAAGAGTTCGAAGGAGGCCCTTATTATTACAAATCATCACGAAGAGGTGGCGCAGCGTCTGATGATGGAATTGGATCGAGGCGTGACGGGACTGGATGCCAAGGGGATGTACACGCATGATGAAAAATGCGTCTTGTATTGTGTGGTTTCCCGCAAACAGATTGTGCAGGTCAAAGAGATTGTAAAAGATGTGGATCCGGATGCATTTGTGATTGTGTCTGATGTCCGGGAGGTTTTGGGTGAAGGCTTTTTGGAATATTCGAAGGAATTTTAATAGGAATATTTAGGAAGATTATAGAGGAAATGCATAAAAGTTATGCTTTTCCTCTTTATTTTTTTGTGTTTATGTATTAAAATGATAAAAGGTATTTATGCAATATGCAAAAATGGTGGGGATAAGGAGAAACGGCTATGATTTCCAATCAGATACTTCAGAATACGATTGATGGGCTTAAGGGGATAACAAGAACAGATTTGTGTGTGCTGGACGTAGAGGGCAAGATTCTTGCGGCAACATTTCCGGATGCGGACCAGTATGCCACACCGGCGCAGGCGTTTGTTGGCTCTCCGGCTGACAGTCAGGTGGTGAACGGATGTCAGTTCTTTAAAGTGTTTGATGATCATCAGTTGGAGTATGTACTTCTAGCCTGTGGAGACAGTGAGGATGTATACATGATTGGCAAGATTGCCAGCTTCCAGATTCAGAATCTTCTTGTGGCATACAAGGAGCGCTTTGATAAAGATAACTTTATCAAGAACCTGATTTTGGATAATTTGCTGTTGGTAGATATCTACAATCGCGCGAAAAAACTTCATATCGAGACGGAAGTGCGCAGGGTCGTATTTCTGGTTGAGACAAATCGGGAGAAGGATGGGAATGAGTTGGAGAAAATCCGCAGTCTTTTTGGCGGCAAATCCAAGGATTTTGTCACGGCTGTGGATGAGAAGAATATCATTGTTGTCAAGGAATTGGCGGACAATGAGTCGTATGAGGATCTGAAAAAGACTGCGGAAGTAATTATCAATCTGTTTCGGTCTGATGCGAATTGCAATATTCATGTTGCATATGGAACTGTTGTACAAGAATTAAAGGAAGTGTCACGATCCTACAAGGAAGCCCGCATGGCTCTTGATGTTGGCAAGATTTTCTTTGAAGAACAGGATGTGATCGCATATTCACAGTTGGGAATCGGACGTTTGATTTATCAGCTTCCAATTCCATTGTGTAAGATGTTTATTAAGGAGATTTTCGACGGGAAATCTCCGGATGAGTTTGATGAGGAGATTCTTTCCACCATCAATAAGTTCTTTGAGAACAGTCTGAATGTTTCTGAAACCTCCAGACAGCTTTACATACACCGCAATACGCTGGTGTACCGTCTGGATAAGCTGCAGAAGAGCACGGGGCTGGATCTCAGGGTATTTGAGGACGCAATTACGTTCAAGATCGCTCTTATGGTTGTGAAGTATATGAAATACATGGAGTCCTTGGATTATTAATGTGGGAAATTGCTCCTTGGAATGTGACGCGAGTTCAAATGTAAGGAGAAAAGATGATTAAACTGGAACATGTCAGCAAGTCGTACTCAGCAGGGATTCCTGCGCTGAATGATGTCAGTCTGGAAATAGAAGACGGAGAGTTTGTTTTTATTGTCGGGGATAGTGGCTCGGGAAAGTCGACGATGATCAAGCTGCTTTTAAAGGAGCTTGATCCGACAGATGGTGAGATTACAATCGGTGGCAAGAACCTCGGTAGAATCAAACGCAAGCAAATCCCGAAATTCCGCCGGGGCATCGGCGTTGTATTTCAGGATTTCCGTTTGTTAAAGGACAGAAATGTATACGAGAATGTAGCCTTTGCCCAAAAGGTGATCGGTGAACCTAACAGTCATATCCGAAAGAAAGTTCCGATTATGCTTTCTATGGTCGGGCTGGCTGCCAAATACCGCTCGTATCCCAAGGAATTGTCGGGAGGAGAACAGCAGAGAGTTGCAATTGCCAGAGCGCTGATCAACGAACCAAGTATTTTACTCGCGGACGAGCCTACCGGTAATTTGGATAATAACAATGCCTGGGAGATTATGAAACTGTTGGAAGAAATCAACGCAAAGGGGACGACCGTCATTGTCGTAACCCATAATCTGGAAATTGTAAAGGTTATGAAAAAGCGCGTGATTACAGTGAAAAAAGGTACTATCGTCAGCGATAGTAAGCAAGGAGGCTACGACGATGAGGATTAATACCTTTTTCTATTCTGTGAAACAGGGATTTAAGAATATTGCCCGCAACAAGATGTTTTCTTTGGCATCTATGGCAACGATGGCTGCCTGCATTTTTATGTTTGGCATATTTTATATTATTATCACGAATTTTAATGCTGAGGTACAGAAAATTGAAGAAGGCGTTTCTGTAACCGTGTTTTTCGACAAAGGACTTCCGGAGAGTGATATTCTGTCCATTGGGGAGGAGATCGGAAAGCGTGTGGAGGTAAGCCGGATCGAATATGTTTCGGCAGAGGACGCATGGAATGATTATAAGGAAATATATTTTGAAGGAAAGGAAGAACTTGCTGCAGGCTTTGCCGGAGATAATCCGCTTGCAAATTCCGCAAACTATCAGATTTACCTGAACGATGTATCCATGCAGAGTTCGCTGGTTACTTATTTGGAGTCGCTGCCGGGGGTCCGGGAAGTCAAGCAGTCAGAGTTGGTTGCCAATACGCTGAGTGATTTCAATAAGCTGGTGGGCTATATATCCGGTGGAATTATATTGATTCTTTTGTGCGTGGCAGTCTTTTTGATCAGCAATACTGTAACGGTAGGAATTTCCGTCCGCAAAGAGGAAATTGCGATTATGAAGCTCATCGGTGCAGCGGACTATCTGGTAAGAGCGCCCTTCGTGGTGGAAGGTGTTTTGATTGGATTGATGGGAGCGGCAATTCCACTGGTTTTGTTATATTTTCTCTACCAGAGGATTATAGTATATATTGCAGATAAGTTTAATTTTATTGGTTCCATGTTGGAATTTATTCCGGCACATACAGTATTTCGTACACTGATTCCTGTTGGAATTTTTCTTGGAGTTGGAATCGGTTTCCTGGGAAGCCGCCTGACAATTCGCAAACACTTAAAGGTATAAGGGAGGGGAGTTCCGCTGAGGGACTCCTTATTCCAATTTGAAAGGAGCAGATAAATGGATTATAATCAGTATGGCCCGCAGGGGAATATGCAGCAGAATCCCTACAATGGACCACAGTATAATCAATATCAGAATATGGGAATGATGCAGCCGATGCCGAAGAAGAAGGCCGGTTTTGGAATAGGTTTTTTTGTGGGACTTTTGGTGACTGCCGTTGCGCTCATTGGCGGAACGGTTGTTGTATCAAAGGTTTACACGAATTTTACCGGAAGATATATAGTTCTGGGTCCGAAGGAGAATGGTACGACTGCTTATCGCGGAGGTCTGGTGGATCAGGATACCCTAGACCGGGTAGAAGAACTGATCGCTTACATGGATCTTTATTATTATGAGGACTATGATGAGAGTGATATTCAGGATGCAATCTGTAAAGGTACGCTGGAGGGACTCGGAGATCCTTATTCTGTGTATTATACGGCAGATGAGTACGCAGATCTGCAGGTTAGCACATCCGGCAGTTATGCCGGCATTGGTGCCGGGTTAATCCAGGATGCAAAGACGATGGAAGTGACCGTCTCCAAAGTATATGAAGGTACGCCTGCAGAGGAGGCAGGACTTGAGAAAAATGATCAGATATTGATGGTGGACGATATTGATGCAACCAGTATGGAACTGACCAATCTGGTGAAGAACATTCGCGGTGAGGCAGGAACTGTGGTACATCTTACAATTTATAGGGAATCCACGGATGAAACATTGGAATTGGATGTAGAGCGCAGGGAGGTCAATCTGCCAAGCGTGACGGGAAAGATGATTGACGACAAGATCGGATACATGGAAATCAGTGAATTTCAGACGAACACAGCGAAGCAGTTTGACACGATTCTTGCGGATCTGCAGGATCAGGGGATGGAGGGACTGGTCGTAGACCTCCGCGGAAATCCGGGAGGTCTGGTTACTGCCGTCGTGGATGTTCTGGATACGATCTTGCCGGAAGGAACTGTGGTTTACACGGAGGATAAGTATGGGAATCGTGATACATATACCTCTGACCCGGATTGCCTGAAATGCCCGATTGTTGTGCTTGTAGATGAGAACAGCGCCAGCGCTTCGGAAATTTTTGCCGGTGCGATCAAGGATTACAAATATGGAAAGCTGGTTGGTAAGACCACTTTTGGAAAGGGAATTGTGCAGACTATTTTTCCGTTGGAAAATGGTGCGGCAGTCAAGGTGACCACAGCCAAGTATTATACGCCGAAGGGTAACAACATTCACGGAACCGGAATTGACCCGGATTATGAGGTGGACTATGAATACTCCGGTCCGGAGGATGCGGATTATGATATGCAGTATGACAGTCAGGCACAGTATGCATTAGAACTGATGCGGGAGATGCTGAAATGAGCTGCGGCGCGTCGGAGCGGACACCTATGACAACCGGGAAAAGGCGTTTGCTTGCGGTTTGCGTCACACTCTTGGCGATAGCCTGGATGGGCGTAATCTTCGCCTTCTCATCACAGCCGGATACCGAGTCATCAGAGGTGAGCGGCCGTGTCAGCTATCAGCTGGTGGAAGGCTGGAATACGGCTTTTCAGCTGGGACATACGGAAGCGGAGCTTGAAGCTGCGGCGCTGCGCATGGAATTCCCAGTGAGAAAATGCGCACATATGACAGAATTTGCAATCCTTGCACTGCTTGTACTTGCGTCGATTGTAGCCTGGCGAGGACGCCCTGTGATGAAACATTATGGAATGGCACTTTTGCTCGCATTTCTCTATGCATGTACCGATGAATTTCATCAGTTGTTTGTCAGTGGCAGAGCGGGCCGTTTCACGGATGTGCTGATCGATACCACCGGCGCATTCCTCGGATTATTCCTAGTGTATCTCATCGTGCGCTGGGTGCGCGGGCGCACCCCTACGACCGAATGAATGTGGCATATTTTTGTATGCGCAGATGTAGACGTTAACTCATGCCGCTTATGAGAGCGTGTTGATGATAGAATATCGGGCGAATATTTGTCTTTCAGGAAAACTAACCGCTCAGAACGGTGTGCAGATTTCTGAGACTGGAACCGACAGCACCGCCGTTCCGTTATGCTACGCAAATAGCACATGTCTCAGCCAATTACCCGAAATTCAGGGCGGTGCAGACTCGGTGAGAGTGGAAGAAATCTGGCACCCGGCTGAGCGTATGCCATAACCCATATAAGTTTCCGAAATATAGTATAAAGTAGTACATAATATAATACCAAAATATAAACATGAAAGAGGTGATTACTGTGGTAGAACTGGATAATTTCAAGGGGCAGCTCCTGACCTACAAAGCCCCACTGCAGGAAGTGAGGGATTCACTTTGACTTAGCGAATAAGGAGCAGAAGATTCAGGAACTGGAGCGGGAGATGGAAGCACCGGACTTCTGGGATGATCCTGCTGTTTCCCAGGAGAAGATGAAACGTCTGAAGAGCCTGAAGGATGATGTGGCAACCTATGCAAGTCTTGAGGAGCAGTATGATGACATCGAAACCATGATCGAGATGGGCTACGAGGAGAATGATGCTTCTCTGCTTCCGGAGATCGCCGAGATGATGGAAACATTTGAGTCTACCTATGAGAACATTCGGATGAAAACCCTTCTGTCCGGTGAGTATGACGGGGATAATGCCATTGTCTCCCTGCATGCAGGAGCGGGAGGAACAGAGTCCTGTGACTGGGCATCCATGCTTTTTCGCATGTATTCCAGATGGGCGGATAAGAAAGGTTTTTCCTTGGAGGTGTTGGATTCTCTGGATGGAGACGAAGCCGGAATTAAGTCCATCACGTTTCAGGTAAATGGGGAGAATGCATACGGATATCTCAAATCGGAACGAGGCGTGCATCGTCTGGTACGCATTTCGCCGTTTAATGCTGCCGGAAAAAGGCAGACTTCGTTTGTGTCCTGCGATGTGATGCCGGATATTGAGGAGGATGTGGATATCGAGATCAAGGATGACGATATTCGAATCGATACCTATCGATCCAGCGGTGCCGGTGGACAGCATATCAATAAGACGTCTTCGGCAATTCGAATCACGCATTTTCCAACGGGAATTGTGGTGCAGTGTCAGAATGAGCGGTCTCAGCATATGAATAAGGATAAAGCAATGCAGATGCTCAAAGCGAAGTTGTACCTTTTGAAACAGGAAGAAAATGCGGCAAAAGAGGCGGGAATCCGCGGTGAGGTCACAGAGATTGGCTGGGGCAACCAGATACGTTCCTATGTGATGCAGCCGTATACGATGGTGAAGGATCACAGAACCGGTGTGGAGAGCGGGAATGTGGATGCGGTAATGGACGGAGGAATAGATCCCTTTATTAATGGCTATCTGAAGTGGCAGAGTCTGGGATGTCCGAAGTATATGGGGGATGAGAAAGAATGAAGGCACTATTGGCAATAGGGCTTGGAGGTTATGTCGGGCTTGGCGTGTTTGCGGCGGTGCTGGTTGTGGCGGGCATAGGCGCATTGGTGGTCCGCAACAAGCTGCGGGATTTTTCCAGAAGTGTATTTGGAACCGACAGCATAGTGGATGGCCTAAACCGTCAGGCGGATGATGTGGCGAATACGCCGAAGTCTGTGTCCGGTATGACACGGATTATGGAGCCGCAGATCGTGCGGGATTTTCCGGAGTTTGTGTGGGAGGAGTTCAAGCATAAGGCGGAAAACATGTTGACGTCTGCGCTTATCGCCATCTCTACGGAAAATGAAGACCGTCTTGAGGAGGCTTCGGAGGATGTACATCTGCAGGTGAGAAACAGTATTGCGGCTAATCAGGCGGCTGGGGTCCGGGAAACCTATAACAACATCCGGATTCATCGGACGGAGATTTCCAATTACCGGAAAGAGAAAGGGAAATGCATCATCACCATACAGAGTGCCGTGGAGTATTATCACTACAAGGTTCAGGGGGACCGGGTGGTGGAAGGCACAAAAGAGCGTAAGGAGCAGACCAGGTACAATGTGGAACTCATGTACATACAGGATGCGGATACCGTGGAGATTGACAATGCAGTAGGAACTACATGTCCGCACTGCGGTGCGCCAATCAAAAACCTTGGGAATATGGTCTGCGAATACTGCGGTTCTTCGGTGACCCCGATCAATATTAAGGTTTGGACTCTTCACAAATATTATGAAGTCGATTATAATCATGTTTAATAGCGGTCCGTGTCAGAGTGGAAAACGCGGGCAGGCGGGAACGTAAAGGAGGAAAAAGATGGGTATTGTAAAGGCAATTGGAAAGGCGATTGGCGGAGGCTTCGCAGATCAGTGGTTAGAGGTATATGAAGCGGACAATATGGGGGATCAGACTGTATTTTCCCGTGGCGTGCTCATGCGTCAGGGACAGAATAAGAAGGGGACCGAAGATACGGTTTCCAATGGTTCTATCATCCATGTATACGACAATCAGTTCATGCTTCTGGTGGATGGCGGAAAGGTCGTGGATTACACGGCAGAGCCGGGCTACTACAAAGTGGACAATTCTTCTATGCCATCTCTGTTTAACGGGGAGTTTGGAGAGACCTTGAAGGAGTCTTTTAACCGAATCAAGTTTGGCGGACAGACACCGACCTCACAGAAGGTTTTCTTTATCAATCTTCAGGAGATTAAGGGAATCAAGTTTGGTACACGTCAGCCAATCAATTACTTTGATTCGTTCTATAATGCGGAACTCTTTTTGCGAGCACACGGAACCTATTCCATTAAGGTGGTGAATCCATTGCAGTTCTATGCAGAGGTGATTCCGAGAAACAAAGATCATGTAGATATTGCTGAGATCAATGAGCAGTATCTGTCTGAATTCCTGGAGGCACTGCAGTCTGCAATCAATCAGATGTCCGCAGATGGCATTCGCATTTCTTACGTCAGCAGCAAGGCCAGAGAACTGGGACAGTACATGTCCAAGGTACTGGATGAGGAGTGGAATCAGGCGCGAGGAATGGAGATTCAGGCAGTGGGTCTCGCCAGCGTTTCCTACGATGAAGAATCACAGAAATTAATCAATATGCGCAACCAGGGTGCAATGCTTTCTGACCCGACGGTGCGTGAGGGTTATGTACAGGGTGCGGTAGCACGTGGAATGGAAGCGGCTGGTTCCAATGCCAATGGTGCCATGGCCGGATTTATGGGGATGGGAATGGGCATGAATGCTGCCGGCAATATGATGGGAGCAGCATCTGCTACCAATTTGGCGCAGATGCAGATGCAGCAGGGGGCGGCGGCTCAGGCAGCACCGATTCCTTCCTCTCAGGCAAAGCCGGAGGGCTGGACCTGCGAGTGCGGTACGACAAATACAGGAAAGTTCTGTAGCAACTGCGGCAAACCGGCTCCTGCTCCGACCAATGAGTGGGTGTGCTCCTGCGGTACGAAGAATACCGGCAAATTCTGCAGCGAATGCGGCAAACCGGCTCCGGCAGGGGAATGGACCTGTGAATGTGGCGCAACAAATACAGGAAAGTTCTGTAGCAACTGCGGAAAACCACGCCAGTAAAGTTTGCCTTGATTTTCCTTGCTCTCTATGTTAAAATCTTTCGAGTGAGAACAGGTGTCAGCGGTACGCAGACACTTGGAACCGATTTCGGAGGTTAAAATGGCAGAGAAGACATCTTTTTTCGTATTGCGGGAGAAGGCTGTTCCAGAGGTACTGCTCAAGGTGGTGGAGGCGAAACGCCTGCTGGATTCCGGCAGGGCTGAGTCTGTGCAGGATGCCACCGATGCCGTGGGGATCAGCAGAAGTTCTTTCTACAAATATAAGGACGACATTTTCCCTTATCATGAGAATGCGAAGGGAAAGACGATTACCATGGTAATTCAGCTGGATGATGAGCCGGGATTGCTCTCGGTAGTGTTGAAAACGATTGCGGAGTTCCATGCCAACATTCTGACCATCCATCAGAGTGTGCCGGTGAACGGAATTGCTTCGTTGACACTCAGTATTGACATATTTCCGGCGACCGGAGATGTGACGGATATGCAGAGCCAGATTGAATCGGTTCAGGGAATACACTATGCAAAAATAATAGCCAGGGAGTGAGAAATATGAAGATAGCAGTTATGGGCTACGGCACCATTGGTTCCGGTGTAGTAGAAGTGTTGAGAATCAATAAGGATAAAATCGCACAGAGGGCCGGAGAACCGGTTGATGTGAAGTACATATTGGATCTTCGGGATTTTCCGGGAGATCCGATGGAGCAGAAGATTGTGCACGATTATCAGACAATCGTAAACGACCCTGAGATAGGGATTGTTGTTGAGACCATGGGCGGTGTAGAGCCGGCTTATACCTTTGTGCGGGCCATGTTAGAGGCAGGCAAGCAGGTGACTACCTCCAATAAGAACCTCGTGGCGGCAAAAGGCGCGGAGCTGATCCGAATTGCCCGGGAGCATGGCGTGAACTTCCAGTTTGAAGCCAGCGTTGGAGGCGGAATTCCGATCATCCGTCCGTTAAATAAATGTCTGACAGCCGATGAGATCGAGGAAATTACCGGAATCTTAAACGGTACTACCAACTACATGTTAACAAAGATGGCCAATGAGGGCGCGGATTTTGATGAAGTGTTGAAGGATGCGCAGGACAAGGGATACGCAGAAAAAGATCCGACGGCAGATATTGAGGGGCATGATCCGTGCCGTAAGATTGCAATTCTTACGTCTCTGGTATGCGGTCAGCAGGTGGATTATGAGGATATTCATTGTGAGGGAATCACGGGAATTACCGCGACAGACTTCAAATATGCCAAGGTGATGGGCCGTTCCATCAAACTTCTGGCCATGAGCCGCAAAGTTGGAGACAGCTACTCCTGTATGGTGGCTCCGTTTATGCTGGATGCATCGCATCCGCTGTGCGGCGTGAATGATGTGTTCAACGGCATTTTCGTGCACGGTAATGTGCTTGGTGATGCTATGTTCTACGGAAGCGGTGCCGGAAAATTACCTACGGCCAGCGCAGTTGTTGCGGATGTGGTTGATATGGTAAAGCATACGCACGTGAATATTTATATTAACTGGAAGCCGGAGAAGATCACGTTGGTGGACTACAAGGACAGCGTTAACCGTTTCTTTGTGAGAACGACTTCTGACCGTGCAGCCGTGGAAAAGGCGTTTGGTCAGGTGAGCTATGTGGAAGCAGGTGTGTCCGGAGAACGTGGTTTTACGACCGACGCAATGACGGAAGGACAGTTTGAGGAGAAGGCAGCACAGATTGCGCTTGTAAACCGTATTCGTCTGGGGTAATGCCTGAGTGACATTTTATACAATTAAGAACCCATGTGTTTGAACATTTTGTCGAAAATGAATTCATGGGTTCTTTTTTTATGGTAAGAATGGTAAAATCAAATTTTTGATGATTAAATGGGGGTAGAATATGCCTAAATATGTGATGGCGCTTGATGCAGGAACAACGAGCAATCGGTGCGTTTTATTTGATGAGGCGGGCAATATCTGTTCTATGGCACAGAAGGAATTTCGTCAGTTTTTTCCAAATCCGGGCTGGGTGGAGCATGATGCCAATGAGATCTGGTCAACCCAGCTAGGGGTAGCGGTGGAGGCTATGAATCGAATCAATGCCAAGGCATCGGATATTGCGGCAATTGGAATTACCAATCAGAGGGAGACGGCCATCGTCTGGAATAAGGAGACGGGAGAACCGATCTACAACGCAATCGTGTGGCAGTGCCGCAGGACTTCGGATATTGCGGATGAGCTGAAAGCAAAGGGGCTTGAGGAATGCTATCGGAAGAAAACGGGGTTGATTATTGATGCCTATTTCTCTGCAACGAAGCTTAAATGGCTTCTGGACCATGTGGAGGGTGCACGGAAGCTGGCGGAAGAGGGAAAGCTGCTGTTTGGAACTGTGGAGACCTGGTTGATTTGGAAATTTACGAAAGGGAAGGTGCATGTAACCGATTATTCCAATGCCAGCAGAACGATGCTGTTTAACATTAATACGCTGGAGTGGGATCAGGAGATATTAGATGAGCTGAATATCCCACGAAATATGCTCCCAAAGCCCATGCCTTCCAGCTGTGTGTATGGCTATACAGATCCCTCGTTCCTGGGGGATGCGATTCCCATCGCCGGTGCGGCCGGAGACCAGCAGGCAGCACTATTTGGACAGACCTGTTTCCGGGAGGGGGAGGCAAAGAATACATACGGAACAGGCTGCTTCCTCCTTATGAACACAGGGGAAAAGCCGGTGTTTTCCAACAATGGTCTGGTTACAACGATTGCATGGGGACTGGATGGAAAAGTCAATTACGCTTTGGAGGGATCGATTTTTGTGGCGGGTGCTGCGATTCAGTGGCTGAGGGACGGTATGCATCTGATTGATTCCGCCAGCGATTCGGAATATATGGCAATCAAAGCAAACGGCACCCACGGCTGTTATGTGGTGCCGGCGTTTACGGGACTGGGAGCACCACATTGGGACCAGTATGCGAGAGGAACGATTGTCGGTATTACGAGGGGAACCAACAAAAATCATATCATTCGTGCAACCTTGGAATCCATTGCTTTGCAGGTATGTGATGTCATAGATGCCATGAAGGCGGATGCCGGCATAGAGGTTAAGACGCTTCGGGTGGATGGAGGTGCCAGTGCCAACAATTTTCTGATGCAGTTTCAGGCGGATATGCTGGATGTTCCGGTAAACCGGCCGGTGTGTGTGGAATCCACCGCAATCGGTGCAGCATATCTGGCAGGACTTGCGGTCGGATATTGGAAGAGTACAGAGGAAGTGTTGCAAAATCAACAGATTGATCGTATTTTTACGCCTGATATGGACGCCAAGGAGCGAAATGTAAAGAGGAAAGGCTGGAACAAGGCGGTGAAATATGCCTATGGATGGGCGAAAAATGAGCTGGAACAGGAGGATGATTAAGATAGATAGAACGGATCGCTTACAGAGAATCCGCTGCACTGCTAAAACATGGGGGGATGTGCTTCTGAAGCTTGTATATCCACCTCGGTGTGCGGTATGCGACAGGCTTCTAGAGCCGGTAGAGATACGGAAATTATACGGGGATACAGCATATGGGCTGTCATGGAAAGAATATGTGCATCCGCAATGCGCAGGAGAACTCAACTGGGTTTGGAATCCCGTATGTATGCATTGCGGACGTCCGCTCACGGAGGAAACGGCGGAGTACTGCTTTGATTGCGCGCGTAAAGCTGCGCGGATACAGAGTCCCTTTTGGAATGGGACACCTGCTTCCTATATTGCACAGGGAAAGGCGGTGTTCAGCTATCGGGGAGAAATCAAGAGAACCATGTACCGCTTTAAGTATGGTAACCGAAGAGAATATGCCCGCTTTCTGGCACTGGCGGCGTTGGAACGCTGGGGAGAGTGGCTGGCGAAATGCGAGATTGAAGCGGTGATTCCGGTGCCGATGTATCGAAGAAAAGAGAGAAAACGTGGGTATAATCAGGCGGCGCTTCTTGCGAAAACACTGGCAGATATCATGAAACTGGATTATGTGCCGGATATGGTTCACCGGGTCGTCAACACCAGACCGCAGAAAGAACTGAGTGATGTGGGAAGAGAAAATAACTTGAAAAATGCTTTTCAAGTATCGGATAATATAGTACAATATAAGCATGTTCTGCTGGTGGACGATATCTATACAACCGGCAGCACTGCTGAGGCAGTGGCAGAAGAATTATGCAAGGCAGGGGTCGGGAAGGTATACTTTTTAGCAGCCTGTATTGCGAAGGGGTTTTAGGAGGAAAGAATATGAACGTAATGAATTGCAAAAGCTGCGGCAGACTTTTTAATGTTATGGCGAACGAGAAAATTTGTCCGGCTTGTAAACAGGCATTGGAGGATAAGTTCCAGGAGGTTAAACGGTATCTTGAAGAGAATCCGAACTCATCTGTGGAGCAGGTGGCGAATGAGAATGATGTATCTGTGAAGCAGATCAAGCAGTGGGTAAGAGAGGAGCGGTTGATCTTTTCGGAAGGATCACTTCAGGGAATTGAGTGTGAGTCCTGCGGTAAGATGATTCGCACCGGAAGATTCTGTGATGAATGTAAGGCTAATATGACCAATACTCTCAAGAATGCATTGGATCGCCCGAAGGCACCGGAACCAAAGAAGCCGGTTCGGGACGGTGACAGAATGCGTTTCCTGCAGAGTGGAATGAAGGATTGACGTTTTGAAAGAAAGCAAGTTCTGACGGGGAGAAGGACTTGCTTTTTTTATCGTATAGGAAATTGCTTTCCTATACGATAAAAAGCCTCCGGCAGGATGCGCACTCGCGCGAAGAGGAAGAAAGTCGTAAACGACCGCGCTCGGCGCGAGAATGTGCCGAGGCACATTCTTTGTTTTACAAAAATTGGCAAAGCTCCGTAAGTGTTTCTTTATTTTTCTTGGAAATTATGTATAGGTATGATATAATGAGCGAAGCGAAAATATATCACGCGCGAATGCGCATAAGTATCAGCCGAAGGCATATCATGTGCGAAGCACATGATATAATAACAGAGAATGTATAATTGTGCCTAAATGAAGAAGGGTATTCGGAGACAATATGATTAATGAGGAACGTGTGAAGGAATTATGCCATATGGCGGTGTATGACGACCATAAGAGCAAGGCAGACTGCCAGATGGGACAATATTATATGTGGGATTATGTCAGTAAGGAACTGGTAAAGAGCTTTTTTACCGGGTCTATTGCATTTGTTTTGCTGGTGGTATTGTGGGGAATGAGTGATGTGGAGACAATCACCGCAGTAATCAACAGTCTGGAGATTGCAGATCTGGCCATTCGGATTGGAGTTCTATATATTGGATTTTTGGCAATTTATTTGTTCATAACGTTACTTGTATACTGTTTTCGATATGTATATGGCAGAAAGAAGCTGCGTCAGTATGCAGGTCATTTGAAAAAGGTGCAGAAGATGTACCAGAGGGAAGAGAAGCTTAAGGCATAGGAGGCTTTATGACAAAATTATTAGAGATTAAGGATCAGTTTGTGCGTTTTTATGGAAAATATGAGACGTATCTGAATCCGGTTGGCAAATTTATATTGGCTTTTGTTTTGTTTGAGATCATTAATACAAATATTGGATACATGGAGCGGATCAGCACGTTGCCGGTGGCATTGATTCTTTCATTGATATGTGCCATTTTGCCAATGTATGCGATGATATGGCTTTCGGCAATTGTAATATTGTTGGATTTGTATGCGCTGTCTCTTGAGGTGGCACTTACCGCGTTTCTTTTATATGCAGTGATTTTTCTTGTGTATTTCCGTTTTGCACCAAAGGATGGAGTGGCGGCAATCCTTACGCCGGTGTGCTTTAAACTGCATATCCCTTATATTATGCCGATTGGCTGCGGGTTGTTAAGAGAAGCCTACTCGGTTATTTCGGTTGTGTGCGGAACGATTATGTATTATTTCCTGGCGGGAATTAAGCAGAATGCAGCGACGCTGATGAACGTTTCTGTAGAGGAAGGCACCCAGACCGCTTCCAAGTTTAATATTTCCGTGGGACAGATTCTGGGTAACAAGGAGATGTTCCTTGTGATCGCAATCTTTATTGTAACCGCCATTGTGGTGTATTTGGTGAGAAAACTCGAAGTAGAACATGCGTGGACACTGGCAATTATCTCAGGTGTATTAATCGAGCTGGCGGGTCTGTTTGTGGGGTATCTGGTACTGAATATTTCCGGCAAGACACTTTGGCTTTTGATTGGAAGTATCCTTTCTATGCTGATCGGATTTGTGCTGGAGTTTTTGTTCATGAATCTGGATTATGCACGGACAGAGAGGGTGCAGTTTGAAGATGACGACTATTATTATTATGTGAAGGCTGTGCCGAAGAAGATGGTTGCTTCCAAGGAAGTCACGGTTAAGCACTTTGGCAACACGGCGAATATGGGAAAACGGATTGATCACTCAAAGTCAAAACTTACAAATGAGCAGGAGGCGACCAGTCGGAAGGTGATCGCAAAGGAACTGGACATTGATGAGGATCTGCTCAAATAAATATTGTAACTGTTTAGGGAAAGGAGAGAGAGATGCAGCAGTTTGCAGGAATGTTAAGTGAATTCTATGATAAAGCGTCCACAATACTGGGCTTACCGGATATCAGTATGTCCTGGGTGGATGTGGTGGAAATCCTTATTATTTCTTTCCTTTTTTATCACATTTTACTCTGGATTAAGAGTACACGCGCGTGGAATCTGTTCAAGGGAATTCTGGTAATACTGGTCTTTGTTTTAATTGCGGCAATCTTCCAGATGAATACAATACTCTGGCTTGCACAGAATACACTGAATGTAGGGTTGATCGCGCTTGTGATCATCTTCCAGCCGGAGCTTCGCAAAGCGCTGGAGAATCTTGGTGGGAAAAACCTATTTGGGCGTCTGTTCAATATTAACCGGACAGACCAGAATAAGTTTTCGGATAAGACCATTGAGGAATTGATTCGCGCCTGCTATGCCATGGGCAAGGTCAAAACCGGGGCGCTGATCGTGATTGAGGATGAGATTTTACTCAATGAATATGTACGAACCGGTATTGATGTGGATGCGATATTGACCAGTCAGCTTTTGATCAATATATTCGAGAAAAATACACCGCTTCATGACGGCGCAGTTATTGTGCGTGGAGATCGTGTGATTTCCGCGACCTGTTATCTTCCGTTGTCCGACAGTCTTTCCCTGAGCAAGGATCTGGGAACCAGACATCGTGCTGCGGTTGGAATCAGTGAAGTCAGCGATTCGATGACAATTGTTGTTTCGGAGGAGACCGGAAAAGTATCGATTGCGATCCGCGGTCAGCTTTATCCCGATGTGAATGCAGAGTTTTTGAGAGAAAAACTTCAGTACCTGCAGAACCGTAATCACGAAGCAACCGGTTTGGAATTGCTGAAAAGGAGGCTGAAGAATGGGAAATAAGTTTTTAAAAGCCTTGACCAATAATCTGGGATTCAAGATTCTGGCGGTTGCATTAGCATTTATTTTATGGCTTGCCGTATATAATATCGATGACCCCAAGCAGACCAAAACCTATACTGCCAGTGTTACAATTGAGAATACTTCTGTTATCACAGAGCAGAACAAGTGTTATGAGGTTTTGGATGGAAGTAACGTTGTTACGTTTGCGGTAACGGGCAAGCGGAGCATACTTAAAAATTTGGAGAATACGGATTTTCGGGCAACTGCCGATATGAGCCGTATGGTGCTGAATGAGGATGGAGTGACTGCAAATGTTCCGATTGAGATCAGCAGCGTAAGATCCAACAGCTCTCTCAATTATCCGAACAAGAAATATTTGAAAATATCGCTGGAGGATCTGATGAGCAAGCGTCTTGTGATTTCGGCGGATACCAGTGGTACGGTGGCGGAGGGATATGCTCTTGGAGATGTCACAGTGACAAATCCGAATGTGCTTAAAGTTTCGGGACCGGCATCCATTGTCAGCACCATCAACAGTGCGGTGGCAACAATCGATGTGGAAGGGATGTCTGTCAACTTGTCTGATAATGTTGTCCCTGTTCTTTATGATGAGAATGGTAAGGAAGTGGATACAACAAGACTGACAATCAGCAATACAACGGTGACGGTGTCTGCCAAGATCCTTGTGGTTAAGGAGTTAAAGCTGGCCTTTTCCACAGTTGGAACACCGGGAGGCGAATATAATGTTGTGGGCATTACCAGTGACCCGGCAGTGATTGCGGTGAAAGGGGCGGCATCCGTTGTAAACCCGCTTACCACCATAACGATTCCGGAGGAACTGTTGAATGTCAGCGGATTACGGGAGGATCTGACGACTACAATTGATATTACGGAATTTTTGCCGGAGGGAGTAGCACTGGTAGACAGCGCGGATGCAAAAGTCGCAGTTACTGTAAGAATTGAACCGTACAAGGCTCAGAGTTATCCGATCAGTGTGAATCAGATTACTGTGCTGGGGTTGGAGGAAGGTCACGAGATTACCTTTAAGGATGCGACGATCTATGCAACAATCAGTGCGCTGCAGAGTAACTTGAATCTGTTGAATGCAGACCAAATTACGGGAACAATTGATGTGTCAGGGCTGAGTGTGGGCACACATCAGGTTCCGGTTGTGCTGGATCTTGACAGCCAGAATTATGCTTATCAGATGATTACGGTGGAGGTCACCATTTCGATTGTGGATGATCCCGGTAATGAGGATGATGCAGGTGGGGATACACCATCTGATGAGGAAGAAAATACGAATGGACCGGATAATGAGTCCGGGATTGAAAATGAATAGAGTAGCAAGGAGTTAAAGTAAATGGCAAGAATGTTTGGAACTGATGGTGTGCGTGGTGTTGCCGGGACAGAACTTACAATTGATCTGGCGATGAAGCTGGGGCAGGCGGGTGCGTATGTGCTTACCAAGGAACAATCACATCAGCCTACCATTATCGTTGGCTGTGACACCCGTATCTCCGGGGGGATGTTGGCAAATGCATTGATGGCAGGAATATGCTCTGTGGGAGCAAATGCAATCTATGTTGGGGTTGCACCGACACCGGCAATTGCGTATCTTACGCGCAAACACAAAGTAGATGCAGGAGTAGTGATTTCGGCATCACACAATCCCATGGAGTTCAATGGAATCAAGTTTTTTAACGGAGAGGGGTATAAGCTGTCCGATCAGTTGGAGGATGAGATTGAAGCGTTGATCCAAAATGATATGGAGGATGTTGTATTCCCAATCGGGCCGGGGGTTGGGCGTGTTGAATACCGCATGGATATCGTAGACGAGTATGTCGAGTTTGAAAAGAAAAAGGTGCCGGTAGATCTGTCAGGGTTAAAGATCGTAGTGGATTGCGCTGAGGGAGCAAGCTCTTATACTTCCGTCAAGACCATGAAGGATTTGGGTGCGAACCTGATTGCTATTCACACCAATCCGGATGGAACGAATATTAATGCCAACTGTGGATCCACACACATGGATGAACTTCGGGCTCGTGTGGTTCTGGAGAAGGCGGATGTGGGAATTGCCTTTGATGGGGATGCGGACCGGATGCTTGCGGTGGATGAGAATGGTAAGCTGGTGGATGGCGATGAGATTATGGCTATCTGCGGCAATTTTTTGAAGAAAAAGGGGAAGCTTGCCAAGGATACCATTGTGGTAACGATCATGACAAACCTGGGATTTTCCATTATGGGAGAAAAGCAGGGGATTCATATTGAAAAGACAAAGGTAGGGGACCGGTATGTTTTGGAGAATATGCGGGAAAACGGATACAACCTTGGTGGAGAACAGTCAGGACATGTGATTTTTTTGGATGATAACACAACCGGAGATGGTCTATTGACCGCGTTGCATCTGCTGCAGGTTATGGTGGAAACCGGAGAAAGGCTGTCAGAATTGTCCAAAGTCATGGAGGTATTGCCGCAGGCTCTTGTCAACGCGAAGGTTCCGAACCACAAGAAGGAAAGTTACATGGAGTATGCGGAGATTGCGGAAGCAATCCACGCGTTGGAGGAAAAATTTGCCGGAGAGGGAAGAGTTTTGATTCGTCCATCAGGAACAGAACCGCTTGTCCGGGTTATGATTGAAGGGAAAGATCAACAGATTATTGATGCGGAAGCCAGAAAACTGGCAAATCTGATTACGAATGTAATGTTGTGACAATACCGGCGTTTGCATGGACCGGTGTTCAAAAAGGAGGTATGTTACGTGGTATCACAGACTATTAAGATTACAAATCCAACGGGACTTCATCTTCGTCCTGCAGGAAATCTCTGCAAAGAGGCAATGAAATTTAAATGTAAGGTGACCTTTGAGTATGGTGGAAATATTGCGAATGCAAAGAGTGTGCTAAGTGTTCTTGGCGCCTGCATCAAGTCCGGGGATGAGATTACCCTGGTGTGTGAGGGTGAAGATGAGAATGAGGCATTGAAGACTCTGATCGCATTTATTGAAAATGGTCTGGGTGAGTAGAGAACCGCCATTGATACATATGAAAAGGCAATCGTTTGAATAGATTTGCCTTTGAAGAGGATAATTTATATTATGAAAGAGAAGTATAAGCATTTACTTAATTTTGTTGCAAATGTTCTGACACTGGCATTCGAGACAGCCTGTTTTGGATGGGTATGGTATATGTGCTATGTGCCCCAGATGAGTAAGGCGGATGTGTTCTTCCGAAGAGGTAACTGGGCAGTCATCGGTTTTTATGCCTTGATCGTCTTCTTTTTTACCCGGATGTTCGGAGGTTACCGAATCGGGTATATGCGTGTGGCAGATATCATTCTGTCACAGATTTTGGCGGTGATTCTGGCGGATGTTGTTGCGTATTTTGAAATCTGTCTGATCACCAATGATTATATGGATCCGAAACCATTGATATTCATGTTATTCGTGGAGATTCTGTTCATTGTTCCGTGGGTGATTCTGGTCCGAAAGGGATATCAGCGGTTGTATCCGCCGCGTCAGATGCTGGTAATCTATGGAAATTATTCGCCGGATGATCTGATCGAGAAAATTAATACCAGAAAAGATAAGTATGATATCTGTGCTTCGGTGAGCTATCGGATCGGATATGAGAAGCTGTATGAGATGATTCTCGGATATAATGCCGTTGTGCTGTGTGATTTGCCGGCAGAGGCGAGAAATCAGATCATGAAGTACTGTTATCAGGAATCCGTCCGTACGTATGTGACACCAAAGATTTCGGATATTTTATTCCGTGGAGCCGATGACATTCATTTGTTTGACACGCCACTTTTGCTTTCCAGAAATCAGGGATTAAGTATTGTTGATCTGTTTGTGAAACGTATGATGGATATTGTGCTCTCATTGATTGGAATCGTGATTGCTTCTCCGTTTATGTTGATTATTGTCCTGGCAATCAAGCTGTATGATGGTGGCCCGATCCTGTATAAGCAGGAACGGCTGACCAAGGACGGCAAGCCATTTATGATCTATAAATTCCGAAGTATGACCGTTCATTCTGAGGATGAAGGAGCCAGACTTGCGGCCAAGGGAGATGCACGTGTGACTCCGGTTGGACGTATTATTCGGGCAATTCACTTTGACGAGCTTCCACAGCTTTTCAATATTTTGAAAGGTGAAATGTCTGTGGTGGGACCGAGACCGGAGCGTCAGATTATTGCGGATCAGTATACAGAGGAAATTCCGGAGTTCTGCCTGCGCCTTAAAGTAAAGGCAGGGCTTACAGGATATGCACAGGTATATGGAAAATATAATACGACTCCGTATGACAAACTGAAGCTGGATCTGACT
Source organism: uncultured Lachnospiraceae bacterium (assembly GCA_945868435.1). Taxonomy (GTDB): domain Bacteria; phylum Bacillota; class Clostridia; order Lachnospirales; family Lachnospiraceae; genus Roseburia. The sequence goes on along the minus strand of CAMBLG010000004.1, from coordinate 30,314 downwards.
TATATTGAGAATTATTCTGCGTGGCTGGATATCAAAATCCTGTTTTTGACCTTTAAGATTCTCTTTGTACGGGAAAATACGGAAGGCGTGGATGCGGAGCAGACGACAGCCATGAAACAATAGACAGTTAGGAGCAGGAATGAGTGACATTAAGATCAGCATTATAATGCCGGTATACAATGTAGAACAGTATGTCGGTAAAGCCATCGAAAGCATTTTGAATCAGACATTTACAGATTACGAGCTGCTGATTGTGGATGATGGAACAAAAGACAAAAGTGGAGAGATTTGCGACGAGTATGCTGCAAAGGATGCACGAATTCAGGTCATTCATAAAGAAAACGGTGGAGCGCCAAGTGCCCGAAACACGGCGATTGATATTGCCCGCGGAACCTATGTGTATTTTATGGATTCGGATGACTGGGCAGAAAAAACGATGCTGCAGGATATGTACGATATGGCAGAGCAGCACAATGCACAGCTGGTGGTGTGCGGCTATTATATTGATACCTATTATGGGGATAAGCATATCACGGAGAAAATCTGTGTAGACGACCGCGTTTTTGACAATGCCCAAAGTTTTCGGGAGGAATCCTACCGTTACTTTGACCGCAATATGCTGTATACGCCATGGAACAAGCTGTATCGTCTGGATTATATGAATGAACATGGACTGCGGTTTCCGAATACATTATGGGATGATTTCCCGTTTAATATCAGTTACATGAAGCAGGTGGAGCGTGTTGTGGTTTCGACCAAAGCATACTATCATTTTATCCGGGCAAGGGCTGATTCCGAGACAGCCGCATATCGGGCAGATATGTATGAGAAGCGCGAGGAAGAGCATGGCTGGATGCTGGACCTCTATCGGGAGTGGGGAGTGGATAATGCTCCTACGAAAGAAATGATTGCCCGCCGCTATATTGAACGCATGGTAGGCTGTATCGCGAATGTGACAAGCTCCAAATGCACGCTCACAAAAAAGGAGCGCAGAGCCGCAATTCGCACGATGCTGCATAATCCGCGGGTGGACGAGGCTCTTGCAATCGCAAGACCCAGATCCCGTTACATGAAGATGATGTTGGTTCCGATTCGCTGGAAGAATACGTATCTGACTTGGCTGGAATCTGCGGTAATCACATATGTTAAGGAACGCAACACCAAGCTTTTTGCAAAGCTGAAGGCAGGAAGATAATATGGCTGTTTTACAAACCAATGAAATATTAAAGGAGCGTTTGTCCCGGAAAGAGGGAATGCACCGTCTCTCATCGGACGAGACAGAGGCTATCAAGCGGATTGTTTTGGAAACAACGTTGGATGTGGTGGAAATATGCACAGAACTTGATATTCCATATATGCTTGGAGGTGGCTCCGCTCTTGGTGCTGTGCGCCATCAGGGATTCATTCCATGGGATGACGATATTGACCTGAATATTCCAAGAGAATATATCGACAGCCTCCTTGATGAGGTAGAACGCAGATACCCTGACAAGTACTATGTCGAAGCTCCGCTTCGCACACCGGGGTATCTTAGTTCGTTTATACAGATACATCGCCGGGGGACGGTGTTTCAGGAATATTTAGTACAGAAAGAAGAAAATTGTGGTGTTAAGATTGATATATTTGTAATCGAGAATACTTACAATAATCCAATCCGACGAAAATGGCATGGATGTAAGGTGCAGGCAGGACTTTTTTTTCTATCCTGCTACCGCATGTTCGCATGGAGAAAGGAGTTTATGGAATTGGCTTCTGAGGATTCGGCGGCCAGACGTGCCATGAGGGTGAAACAATGGATCGGAGCGCCTTTTGCAATCGCCCCCAGGTTTCTGTATCGGCGCGTACAACTTTGCATGCAGGAATGCAGGGACAATCACTCGGACTATATTACGATTCCTTCCGGCAGAATGCATTTCTTTGGTGAAATGTATGAGCGGGAAGCTTTCCTGAAAACTCGGGAGATGAATTTTGAAGGATATATGCTGCAGGTCACTTGTGACTATGACAGGTATTTGAAGAGACTTTATGGCAATTATATGGAGATTCCACCGGAGGAGAAACGTGAGCACCATGTAATCCACCAGTTGAAGCTTCTGGGGGAATACACGCAACCTCGAAAGCTGGACAAAAAGGAGACACAAGGGCTGCTTTTGGAGATGCTGGATGCATTTGTTGCGTATTGTGGAAAACATGATCTCCGATACTATCTTGTCGGAGGAACCTTGCTGGGAGCAGTGCGGCATCAGGGATTTATACCGTGGGATGATGATATTGATGTTGGAATGCCGAGACCCGATTATGACAGGTTTCTCAGGCTTGTGAAGACGGATCCGGTAGCACCGCACTTGGTTGCGGCGTCGGGGGAAGATGGAACACTGGGGAATCCTTATTGTGAACTGGTTCATATGGGAACCAGGCTGGAACGAAACAGCTCCAGATTTATTCGAAACAAATGTCAGATGTTGCATTTGTTCATCGACATCTTTCCGCAGGATGGCTGGCCGGAGGATAAGCAGGAAGCGGAAAAGCTTTTCCGGAAAATGAAACGCTATCGCTATTTGATCCAGTGTGGAAGAGCGAAGCTTGGTAAAGGTGTTTCGTGGAAGCGCATTCTGGCCAAAACACCTATGGTTCTATGGATGAGAATTGTGGGATATGAACGTATCATAAAGAAAATGAATCGGATTGCAACTGCCTATGATTATGATGGTTCTTGCTATGTAGGGGCTGTTACTTATGGAATATACGGAGTAGGTGAGCGGTGTCTGCGTAAGGATGTTGTGAGGTTTGTAAAGGTACCATTTGAGGGACGGGAATATTGGGCACCGGGATGCTGGGAAACTTATTTGACACAGATATTTGGGGATTACATGCAGCTCCCTCCTGAGGAGAAGCGCATTGATCACAAAATGGCAGTGTGGAAGCTGGATTTGACGCAATAGAAGTTCCGTGATAGAATATGCTGGATTTGTAAAGAAATGCAAAGTTTTGTAAAGATAAGTAAGGAATAGGTATGAAAAAATATATTGATTCGTTTATGAATTACCGCTTTTTATTGAGTGAGCTGGTAAAAAAAGGAATAAGGCTAAAGTATAGACGTTCCTATCTGGGCATACTGTGGTCACTTCTGGAACCTCTTTTGACCATGATTGTATTGACGATTGTGTTTGGAACTCTGCTTCAGAAAAGTGATGACAGGACTTTTCCAATCTATATCCTGTGCGGACGTTTGTTGTATTCGTTTTATTCCAGTTCAACCAAGGCATCATTGACGTCAATCCATAAGAATGCATCTATGATCAAAAAGGTTTATGTACCCAAATACCTGTATACACTTTCAAGTATTTTGTATAATTTTATAATCTTTTTGATTTCCTTAATTGTGTTGGTGGCAGTGGGGGCTGTGCTTGGCGTGCGTCCGAGCATCTATATGCTACAGGCACCTGTAGCTTTGCTGTTGCTTCTGGCGTTGTCAATTGGAAGCGGGCTGATTCTTGCAACACTGGGTGTATTCTTCCGGGATTTGGAATATCTGTGGTCTGTTGCGTTAATGCTTATTATGTACACCTGTGCAATCTTCTATCCGGTAGAGAGATTGATTAAGAGTGGCTGGGCATGGATATTGAAATATAATCCGTTATTCTGTATTATTGACATTTTCCGATCTTCAGTATTTGGTGAGCCCATGAATATGGGATATTTTTTGTATGCATTGGGTTTTGGAATTGTATCTTTCATTATCGGATTGATCATGTTTATCAAAAAGCAGGATGAGTTTATTCTTCATCTATAGAGTGGGAGTGACATATGGGCGAAAAGGCAATCGTACTGGATCATGTCGGTATGAGATTTAACCTGAGCAAGGAAAAGACCGACAGTATTAAAGATTACTTTATAAAGTTAGTAAAACGGGATCTGCACTATAATGAATTTTGGGCATTGAAGGATGTCTCCTTCGCGGTGGAGAAAGGTGACCGTGTAGGAGTTCTCGGATTAAACGGAGCGGGAAAGAGTACATTGCTCAAGGTGATTGCAGGGGTATTTAAGCCGACTGAAGGAACTGTAGTGCGGAAGGGAAAGATTGCCCCACTGTTGGAATTGGGGGCCGGATTTGACAAAGAATATACCGGTAGAGAGAATATTTATCTGTATGGGGCAGTGCTTGGTTACAGCAAGAAGTTTATTGAAGAGAAATTTGATGAGATTGTGGAATTCTCGGAATTGGGAGAATTTATAGAAGTGCCGGTCAAAAATTATTCGTCAGGTATGAAATCACGTCTTGGCTTTTCCATTGCGACGATTGTGTCACCGAAGATATTGGTTCTGGATGAAGTGTTATCGGTTGGTGATGCAAGGTTTCGTAAGAAGAGCGAAAAGAAGATTAAGAGTATGTTTGACTCTGGTGTGACAGTGCTGTTTGTATCGCATTCATTGGAGCAGGTAAAAAGGCTTTGCAACAAGGCAATGATTCTAGATCACGGAAAATTGATTGCCTATGGTGATATTGACGAGGTTGCACCAATCTATCAGGATATGCTGGATAACTGCGAGGATGCTTCTCTAATACCAAGCAGGAAGAGGAAAAAGAATAAAATTCAGATTGATATGAATAGTAGCAAGGAGAACTAGCATGAAAGTATCGATGATTTGGCTGTTTGATGACAGTGCAGATAATGAGAAAACATTTTCCTGTTTGCGTCGTGAACTGCCAGAAGTGGAAAGTACAGAGCTGATTTTATATGCGGATGAGGAGATAGAAAGCAAATATAGAGATGCCCTTAGAGATTTTCAGTATCGCCTGTGTGTTCGTGGAGAAATGAGCGATGCTGCCTGTTACAATGATGCACAACAGTATGCAGAGGGGGAACTTGTAACAGCCATTCACAGTGGAGATACCTTTTCGGAGGGAAGCATAAAGGCAATCATAAAGGAAGCAGACCGCTATAGTTCAGAGACAATTTTCATGCTTTGCAAGGTCATGCCGGATGGAAGGGAGGGAGCTTTCTCATCCAGTCAAAAATTGGACAGGCCGTTGGTGGTGCATTTGGATAAAGATTTTGCGCATTATCCATTTTATTTTGGTGGAACATTTGTAAGGTCTGACCATTATAAAAAGCATCCGTTCAGAGAAGAAACTGGGCTGGAATTCGAGCAGGAATATTTTCTTAGGCTCTGCATGGAAAAAAAGAAAGTGGTTTTTTGCCCAAATGATAAGTATTATAGTGAACAGGCACGGGAGGGCGATTTTACTTTCTTCAGGAATATTTATGAAAAGGCATGGTATGAGGAATCCTTTGATAAGTTCTGGATTCCGTTCCTGTGCAGTATAAAAGAAAAGAAGGGGAGTATTCCTTATTTCGTGCAGTATCATGTAATGTTTACGATATATAACCGCTTATCCAGCAACTGGAATAACAGAAATAAACACGTGATTACGGAGGGGAAGGAAGAGGCTGTATTAGAGGCAATCGGAAGGACTCTGCAGTATATTGACGATCTGGTCATTTTTAATGGACATCGTGTAAAGGAAAGCAATACCATTGATTCCATTAAGTGGATCTACGGTATTCTTAAAAAAGGACCGGAATTTTGCTTTGACCGCTATTTTGTTTTCGGTGTGCCCTACTATGGCGCTGAACAGATTGCTTTCAACAAAATTACTAATCTGAAAACAAATATTTTATTCATGAACTATGAAGACGGAATTCTGCATATAGATGGCACGGTGCATCCGCTATTGTTTTCGATGGCAGAGGATGTATACTTTGTTTTTGGCGGGAAAAAGTATTCTCTGGCGTACAATGGAAGATATGCATTGAATAAGGTTTTTGGAGTGAGCTTATATAAGGGGCATTCTTTCCATGTACAGCTTCCTATGGATCAGTTGAGAGATGGTCTGTTATTTTGCACAGCCAGAATCAAGGGGGAAGAAGTGCGGATTACTTTTTCCTATGAATCGCATTTTAGCAGGATGAGTGGTGCTTACAGGAACAGCTACTGGTGTTTCGGAAACAATCCAATGTATCTGTCTGTCAAAGAAAATGGGGGAATTCGTATCAAAGTTTCTTCCAAGAAGGAGAAACGGAAGCAGGAGAGAAAACTTTCGAAGGAGATGCTTTTATCCTTTAATAAGCGGGCATGGATATTCCTCGGGGTGCGCAAGGCGTATTTTATGCTTCGCCCGATTATGAAGCGCAAACCAATCTGGATGTATCTGGACAAGATATATAAAGGGGGAGATTCATCGGAATATCTTTATCGGTATGCAGTTGCCCGGAAGGATGGAAATAAGCATTATTATCTTGTGGATAAACATGCCACAGATTATAAGCGCCTGAAAAAAGACGGGTATAAGCCTCTGGTACGCGGAAGTATTAAGCATCGCCTTGTCTTTTTGATGGCGGACATGATGGTGATTTCCAACTCCACTGTTTTCGCATTCAATAATTATGGTCTACCGAATTCCAGCAATGTGAGGGATCTGGTGGATTTTCATGTATGTTGTGTACAGCACGGAATGTCCGTTCAGAAGATCGCAGTAGCCCAGAATCGTCTGCGTGACAATACGCGTTTGTATTTCTGCGCATCTCCCTATGAGATTGAGAACCTCTCCAAGCCGATTTATGATTATATCGGATACGATGCACTAAAACTGACGGGAGTTCCCCGTTACGACGGACTTGTAAACGATGATAAAAAGCAGATTATGATCAGTCCGACCTGGAGAATGCAGGCAGCAGTGCCGGTTCGTACCAGTGAGGGAGAACAGAGGGACTATAATCCATTGTTCAAAGAGAGTACCTATTATAAAGTATTCAACGCCTTGATCAATGATCCACGTCTGATTGAGGCTGCTAAGAAATATGGCTATCGGATCAAGTATGTACTTCATCCGATCGTCAGTGCGCAGGTAGATGATTTTGATAAAAATGATTATGTGGATGTGATTCCTGCTGTTGGAGACATGAGCTATGAGCGTATGTTCTGTGAATCCAGTTTAATGGTAACGGATTTTTCGGGAATTCAGTTCGATTTTGCATACATGCGCAAACCATTGGTGTATCTGCATCACAAGGATATTCCGCAGCATTATGAGGAGGGCACATTCTTCTACGACACCATGGCTTTTGGTGAGATTGTGCATGACAATGATGAGTTGATCGATCTGCTGTGTGAATACATGGCGAACGGATGCAAGATGAAGGAAGAATATGTGCGCAGAGCGGATGATTTCTTCTATTATAGGGATCGCAATAATTGTAAACGAATTTATGATATTATGGTGGAGTATCAGGACAAGCATATTTTGTATAAGGAGAGTTAAACAATGAACATAGGAGTAATATTTGCAGGCGGTGTAGGAAAGAGAATGAACAGCAGGGTTAAGCCAAAGCAGTTTATCAATGTGTATGGCAAGCCAATTATTATCCATACATTGGAATTGTTTGACAATCATGAGGAGATTGATGCAATAGCGGTTGCCTGTCTGGAGGACTGGATCCCATATCTGGAAGAACTTTTGGAGAAGTTTAATATCAAGAAGGTTAAGAAAATCGTTCCTGGAGGAGCTTCCGGTCAGGAGTCCATCTATAATGGTCTCAAGGCTGCTGAGGAGATTGCGGGCGGAGAAAAATCTATTGTCCTCATTCATGATGGTGTGCGTCCGCTGATTCATGCCAAGACGATTTCTGACAATATCGCCTCTGTACAAGAGCATGGTTCCGCCATTACCAGTGTGACGGTAAAAGAGACGGTGCTGGTGGTGTCGAAGGATAATTCCATTGACAGTGTCCCTAAGAGAGAGGATACCAGGCTTGCAAGAGCACCACAGAGCTTTTATTTAGATGAAATCATTGGTGCGCACCGCAAAGCAATTGCAGAGAATAAGCTTGACTTTATAGATTCCTGCTCCATGATGCAGTATTATGGCAAAAAGCTTTATCTCATTGAAGGCCCGCAGGAAAATATCAAGATTACAACGCCGGATGACTTTTACACAATGCGTGCTCTTCTTGATGCAAAGGAAGAAGCTCAGATTTATGGATTAGAGGAGTAGAAACGGGTATGAAGAATGTTTTGAACGATGACTTTCAGAGAATAGCAGAGAGCAATCTATCTTTTGATGAATTTAGAAATCGTTCCTTTCTGATCACAGGAGCTACAGGATTGATCGGTTCCCTTTTGGTGCGGACATTATTGTATTGCAATCATGTGCATAGATTGAATCTGAAGGTGTATGCGGTTGTGCGCAGCATAGACAAGGCAAGGAGCATATTCGGTGAGACGGATGGCGATCTGGAGTATGTGGTTTGTGATCTGGCAAAGGATGCTATCACTTGTTCCGGACATTGTGACTATTTTATACATGCGGCCGCTGTTACAACCTCCAAACTTATGGTTTCTGATCCGGTCGGTACGATCCGAACGGCAATTGATGGAACGGAGAAGCTTTTGAAGCTTGCAGTAGCTCAGAAAGCAAAAGCGTTTGTTTACATTTCTTCTATGGAGATATACGGACAGCCGAAAGAGGAAGGCCGGACATCGGAAAAGGATTTGGGATATATTGATATTAGTACAGTGAGAAGCTGCTATCCCGAGGGAAAGCGAATGTGTGAATGCCTTTGCAATGCATATGCGGCACAGTATGGGCTCAATGTAAAGAGCGCGAGACTGGCACAGACCTTCGGTGCCGGAATACTCCCGACAGAAAACCGGGTGTTTGCGCAGTTCGCGAGAAGTGCGATGAACGGGGAGGATATCGTGCTTCACACTACCGGTGAGTCTGAGGGCAATTATGTGTATACGGCAGATGCCGTCCGGGCAATTCTAACCCTGCTGGTTAAAGGAGAGTCAGGAGAGGCTTACAATATCGCAAATGAAGAGAGCCACACCACCATTCGCAATATGGCGGAATTGGTTGCAAGTGAGATTGCCGGAAACAAGATAAAGGTTGTTATTGATATCCCGGAGGACAGTGCGTCTCTGGGGTATGCGCCGCCGGTTAAGATGTGGCTGGATTCTTCCAAAATGCGTGCACTTGGATGGAAACCGACGGTTGGTATGGTGGAAGCCTATAAACGCATGATTTGCTGGATGCAGAATTAGTCGATTGAAAGGAGTGGATAAATGGATAACATTGAAAATGCTACGAAGAAATTTACAATACTGCTTTTGACCAACAGAGATTCGGATAATGTGGGAGACCAGGTTATCGAAGCTAGTGATATTGCGCTTCTGCATTCCGTTATGCAGAATCTGAAAATTGGAAAAGGTAGTTATCAGATCAATAGCCGCTCGGCCTCAATTGTGACAAAAGAATATATGGAAACAAGGAATCCGGAGTTGATCAGGGGGGCTGAGAAGGCCATTGAGAAGGCAGATTTGGTCCTTTTTGGTGGAGCGCCTGTGTTTAATTACGGTTATCAAAAGTTTTATGAGAGAACGGCAATCACGCTTGAACTGGCTCAAAAGTATAACAAACCGGTTATTTTTTCGGCAGTCGGTGTGGAATCTTATCATGAAAACAATAAAAAGTGTCAAAGACTTAAGTCTACCCTGAATTTTGATTGTGTCAAGCAGATTACAACAAGAGACGGTCTTGATAATCTGGAAAAATACAAGGAAAATGAAAACATTACGATAGGCCTTGTTTCGGATCCGGCAGTATTTTCCGCAAATGTATTTGATAACTATATCCATGGACGAACAGTCATTAAAAAGAAGTTTCGGATTATTCCGGTAAAGGTGCATGTGCCACCGAAAAAATCCAAGAATAAGAAGATTGGTATTTTTGTGCTACGCGCAAATGGTTTTACGGATAATCATGTTGATTTTACGAGAGAAGAGGCCGCTGAACTGTGGGTCGATGTGGTACGCCTGCTGAAACAAAAAGGGTATGATTATGAACTGCTTACCAGTGGACACTTTGGAGATGAGGCCTTTTTGGATTTCTTGATCCGAAATTACAATATACCGCAGAGCAAGTGTGTGTTTAATATGAATCTGCCGGAAACACTTTTGGCTCAGATGTCACAATACGACGGAGTCATTTCCTGCCGTTTACACCCGAGTATCATCTCGTTCTCTATGAATATTCCGGCAGTAAGTCTAATTTGGAACTCTAAGGTTACCGGTTTTTACAATGGAATTGGATATCCTCAGAGAGCCATTGAACGGCCCGATTTTAATGCGGAGGCTATTGTAAATGCAGTGGAACAGGCAATGGAAGAGGGGATTGTTAAGGACGAGACATACCTGATGAGCGTGTATAACTCCCTCTTTTATGGAATCAGGAATATTATATGTCCGGAGAACACGTCTGTTCAGCCATATAGTTATGAACAGTTAATAGAGGCGATTCCACCATTTACGGGGACTTCGGAAGGGGAAGAATTGGAAAAGTTAAAGAGAAAATTTAGAAGGACCTATGAACTGTGCAACAAACGTCTGGAGGACAATCTCAGATTAAAGGAACAGATCAAGGAATTAAAAGAAAAAAATAGCATGAACTGATTATTGGGTTAGGAAATATTGGTTTGTACGAGTGAGGACGGATCATGCGAAAAAGAGTATTAGCTTTTGTGTTAATTATATCTATGTTATTTTATTTGGTTCCTGCTGATATGGCGAAAGCAGGAGCCAATACAGAAATGAATATTTACGCGATGTATTTGGGAGAAAGCGAAAAGGGGGATTCTGTTCTTTTGGAATCGAAGGGACATTATCTATTGGTAGACATAGGAGCTGCTTTGCATGCGCCCGCTATCGTCCGCCAGTTGAATGAACTGGGTGTAACACACGTTGACATTATGTTTAGCCATTTGCACAGTGATCATATTGGCGGAAATGACAGTAATATCACTGCTGGGTTAGATCAGCTTCATTTGATGGGAATTACAGTTGACACGTTGTATCTGCCGGCGACAAGTAATGCTCCGCTGTCTGCACGTTTTTCTTCTCGAAACGCGCAGCTGCAGAATTTTATGGCTGGGCAGGGATGCGGTCAGATTGTATATTTAAATACCGGCGATGTGCTTCAGTTTGGGGATGTGACCGGCCAGGTGATCGGTCCGGTGGATACATGGAAAATCTCTCCAAGTCAGTATACACAGTATGCTTCGATGGAGAATCGCTATATCGCATATGAAAATAATTGTTCGCTGGCTGTTATTTTTACATGTGGAAGTACACGTTATTTTACGGCCGGTGATTGTTATGGGGATGAGGCCAAAGCGTTGGTCGAAAAGTATGGTGACGCGCTTCGATGTGATATTATGAAATTGTGTCATCATGGGATTGGCACCGGAAATTCTGCAGATCTTATGCAGGCAATTCGCCCTGCCTATTCATTTGTACCAAACAGCGGGGTCTATAATGTGAATGAGGTCACGGGACGCTGGCGTACATATACTGCTACGAAAAGAGCTTCCAAATATGGAATGTGTTATCTGGTTGGAAGTGAAAAGCAGACGTTAATTTATCATGTTGTAAATGATACGATTACCCTATATCGGGGAATGTCTGTTTCGGAAGGTGAGAAGATGACCGGGTGGCAGTATCTGTATGGTGCAGATGGTGCTAATCGGGATCATGATATGTATTACCTGAGTTCCAATTGCAAGCCGGCGAAAGGCGTAAAGAAAATCGGCAGTCATTATTATCGGTTCACTTCAGGTGGACAGATGGACTATGGAAATTATTCTTCGGATGGGGAATATCTCGGGTGGAAAAGCTATTCCCGGGGAAAACGGTATTATACCTTGTCAGCAAATGAGAAATATGCTTACATGAGTTACGGTTTTGATACGGTGGACGGAGTACATCTGTATTTTGATGAGGATGGATATAAGGTTATAAGTGGTACGGAAGATTCGGTCAAAATCAAAAAAATCGAATCCGGTTATTATGCAGTGGACTATGATGGGGAACTTACAGTAAATGACTGGGAAGAAATGGATGATCTTCTGTATTACTTTGATAGTGAGGGTAAGATGGTACGGAACCGTGAATACAAGATAGATGGAAAGTATTATTTGTTTGACACAGATGGGACTTTGTTTATGGGAAATTCCTGTACTGAGTTTTATGATTTCACATCCAATACATATGCTGTCAGACAGGACGGAACACTCGTCACGAATAAATGTGGTAAAATCGATGGTGATAAATATTATTTTGATGTCAAAGGTGTGATGCAGAAAAATAAAATTATCAAGATCGGTAAAAAGCAATATTATTTTGGGAAGAATGGTAAAATGGTTTGTGACCGGAATTTCAAGTATAAGGGGAAAAAATATCACAGCAATGCCAAAGGCGTAGTATCTGTGGTGAAAGAAGAGTAAGTATAAAGTTATAGATTATATATTATATATGGGGACGAAAGAGTATAGATGATGAATAAAGATAGGGAGAGTAAAAAGAACTGGAAACTTGCTGCCGGCATCATGTTGATAATCCAGCTCGTGCTTGCAATTGTAACGATAGGTATCACTGTATGGTTGAATTTGCTTCCCGCATCGTACTTGTTGTTGATCAGTTTAATTTTGTTGTGGCTGGTAACCGTGGTATATTATTTCTTCTATTCCGGTGTGAAGAAGAAACTGCCAAAGGAAAAGAAAAAGAAACGCTTATATATCAAACGAGGCATAGGCTGTACGATTTCAACAGTGATGATGATATTTTGCGTAATTATCTCCTCCATGCTGGTTCAGGCCGGAAACACCTTGAACCGTATATCGGATCAGGCAATTATGACAGACACGGTTTCTGTGTATGTACTGAAGGAGAACCCGGCGCAGGATATGCTGGATGCGAAGGATTATGTCTTCGCGGTTACCGAAAATTTTGATTACGATAAGACAAAGACAACAATTGAAGAGATTAATACACAGGTTGGAAAAACCATCCAGACGCAGTCTTTTGAAACGATTCTGGATATGGTGGATGCTTTGTATGAAGGTAGTGTAGGTGCCATGATTTTGAATGTGGCATACGTGGATCTGATTGAATCTCAGGAGGATTACGAGGATTTTTCGCTTAAAACGAAGACTCTTTTTGACCATGAGACTGAGGTGCTTGTCGAGAATCAGGTAGAGACACAGAACAAGGATATTACGAAGGACAGTTTCATCGTCTATATTAGCGGATCGGATACACGTAATTCCAGTCTGACCGGTAATACCAGAAGCGATGTGAATATTTTGGCAGTAGTAAATCCAACGACGAAGCAGGTCCTGCTGATCAACACGCCGCGTGACTATTATATTGACATTACGGCAAGTCCGGGGGCAAAGGATAAACTGACACATTGTGGTGTCTATGGAATTGACTGCTCCATGGATTCTTTGGCTTTATTATATGACGAACCGGTAGATTATTATGCAAAGATCAGTTTTAGCGGATTTGAGACATTAATTGATGCAATCGGCGGCATTACCATTGAGTCCGAGAAGTCCTTTTATACGTATAAAGACAATTATTATATAAGGGAAGGTACGAATACGCTCAACGGTGCCTATGCCTTGTCTTATGTCAGAGAGCGCAAGGCCTTTGCGGATGGTGATAATGCCAGAGGGCGGCATCAGATGGAGATGATTGAAGCAATTATTGCCAAGGTATGTTCGGGAACAACAATTCTCAGCAACTACTCTGCAATATTGGACAGCATGGAGGGAATGTTCACTACCAATATGAGTCAGGCAGATATATCTGCGCTGGTGAAAATGCAGTTGTCAGATGGCGCCAGCTGGAATGTCAAGAGCTTTGCTGTCAGCGGAAAAGGAAGCAAGCAGCATGTATATTCTATGCCGGGAGTGAGAACCTATGTTACGCTGCCGGATGAGACAACCATAAGCTATGCGAGACTGCTTATCAATAAGACTGTGGATGGTGTAATTCTGACGGATGAAGATATGATTCAGCCGACTTATGAGAGCACGGGCACAGAATAGGAGCATGAAAGAGGCAGTTTTATGCAAAAGCGGACAGAGGTTTTTATCCGCAATTTTGAACGGGAGGATAGGTAGAAATTTATGACGTTCAGCAGTAATATGAAAAAAATTATGGCAGGCCTTATGGCATTCTGCATCGTTTTTGTGGGAGTTCCGTCAACCAAGGGATATGCAGCGGTAGAGTTTGTAAAGGACGGTGAGGGAAACCTTGTCGGGAATGACGAAAAAGAGTTTTATTACAAAGTGCCGGCCGGAAACGAAGATTCCGGGGAATGTACGCTTTATGTATATGGTGGTAATGAGACGGATATCGTGCTCCCGAAGACCTGTGGAGCATACAGGGTAACAACTGTCGGCGAGGACTTTTCCAGTATGATTGAATACTTGGGCAATGAGAAGAAATCTCTTACGACAGTTCGGATTCCGTTCGGATATAAAGTAATCGAAGCAGAGAAGAAAACAAATTCAGAGGGTAAGAAGGTCATAATCGGTGCGTTTCAGAATCAGACAGAACTGTACCGTATAGAAATCCCAAGCAGTGTAACATCGATTGGAAAATATGCATTTGAAGGATGCGACAAAAGTAAACTTACCATTGTGACGCCTAAGGGCTCTTATGCGGAAAAGTATGCAAAAGAGTATGGATATAAATACAAGACCGTGTCCGTTAAGTCCAATGGCAAGACCATGAAGGTGGGCACAAAGAAGACCGTTACCGTGAACAATGCTTTTTCCAAGGTGACATGGAAGAGCTCCAAGCCTTCTGTTGCTTCGATCAATTCCAAAGGCAGAATTACTGCGAAAAAAGCCGGTAAAACCAAGATTACCGCAACGGTCAATGGAGAAAAATACAGTTTTACGCTTACGGTTAAGAAATAGAAGGGCTATTTCCTATACCCAAAGACCTATTTACACGCTTTTTGAAATTTGTTAAATTATGAATGGATGGAAACATTTGGGAGATGCTTCCATTCATTCATTGCGTTTGAATAGAGAAAAGGAGAAGAACATGAAGAAAATGATGAAGAGACTGGTGTCATTTGTCGTAGCTCTTGCCATGATTGCAACCGTGATCCCGGTTGTGAATGCGGAAGCCGCAACCACCAAGAAGATGACGCTTTATGTGGGCGAAGCAGTTTATTTTACGGATTATGGTAAAGTGTCCAGTGTTACATCCTCAAAGAAATCCGTTGTAAGCGCTGCGAAGGACAAAGAGAATAATACCCATGCAAATCTTAAGGCTAAGAAGGCAGGAACTTCCACCGTTACAGTGAAAACCAAGTATGGAACAACAAAGATCAAAGTCACGGTTAAGAAACTGGCTTTTGATGTAAAACTGACACAGCTGTCAGAGGGAAGTGTTTTGGTTTCCGTCAAAAATAATACGAAGCAGGCATTTGATTATGCAAATGTGACGTATACCCTGAAAGGGGCAGATGGAGAGATTTTGGAAAAGGATAAGAAACTGATTAGTGATCTTCTGCCAGGCAAAACAAGCTATACGACAATCTCCTACAGTTCCTACAGCTTTACCATTGACATCAATCAGTGTTCCGGTAAGATATCAGACGTTTCCCGAAGTCTTTCAGCGACCTACAAGGATCGTTCATCAAAGGTAGCGATTACAGATACAGAGGATACACAGATTAATCCGGGGTATTCAACCATTACACTGAAAATGGAGAATAAGAGCAGTAGCAGCGTGTCGGGAAGTGTCTTTATTTTATTATATGATGAAGCAGATCAGTTAATTGGCGTAAGACCGGTGTCAATCTATTTAAAGGGAAATGCAGTTGAGACGGAAACAATCAAGATTGATACGGAATATACGTATAAGTCATATGATCATTACCAATTAAAGACTGTAGCATATTCGAAGAGTTATTAACGGAGTAAGAGAGAAGTGGCATTATTTATCATGTCACTTCTTTTTTAATTCTTAAGAGATTCTAATATTTTAAGTAAAATCTTTCCAAACAAAGCAGTTTGTGCTAGAATGACTAAGTATTATAAAAAATGTCTATTCAGACCCCCTTAGAATTCGATAATCAGAATCGTCGTGCGGTTTTGCGAATGTATGAGGAGGGGGGCTGAGTAAGGAAATGTTATGATTCAGCCACAATGAATATAGGAGGGATATATCGATGGACTACAGACAGGAATATGAGAAATGGTGTAATGATCCTTATTTTGACGATGATACCAAGGCAGAACTGAAGGCGCTGGCGGGAGATGAGAAGGAGATTGAGGATCGTTTCTACCGTACGCTGGAATTCGGTACGGCCGGACTTCGCGGAATCATTGGAGCGGGAACGAACCGCATGAATGTCTATACAGTACGTCAGGCAACACAGGGACTTGCAAATTATATTTTGTCCCAGAACGGACAGGAGAGAGGCGTGGCAATCGCCCATGATTCCCGTCTGATGGCAGATGAATTTACCGATGCGGCGGCTCTGTGTTTGGCCGCAAACGGAATCAAGGCATATGTATTCCCTAGTCTCAGACCGGTACCGGAGCTGTCTTTTGCAGTGCGGGAGCTTGGTTGCATTGCCGGAATTGTAATTACAGCAAGCCATAACCCCAGAGAATATAACGGATATAAAGTGTATTGGGAGGACGGCGCGCAGGTGACTCCGCCGCATGACACCAACATTATGGAAGAAGTTGGCAAGGTTACTTCCTTTGATATGGTAAAGACTATGGATAAGGAAGCTGCAATCCAGGCAGGTTTGTACAACATTATTGGTGATGAGGTTGACGAAAAGTATTTTGCAGAGTTGAGGAATCTGTCCATTCATCCGGAAATCATTAAGCAGATGGCGAAGGACATCAAGATTGTATACACTCCTCTTCACGGAACAGGTCTTGGACCGGTGCAGAGAGTGCTTAAGGATCTGGGCTTTGAGAATGTCTACATTGAGCCGCAGCAGGCGGTGGCAGACGGGCATTTTCCGACTGCGCCGTACCCGAATCCGGAGAATCCGGACGCGTGGGAGCTGGCACTTAAGCTTGCCAAGGAGAAGGATGCAGATTTGGTTTTGGCAACAGACCCGGATGCTGACCGTCTCGGTGTATACTGCAAGGATACCAAGTCCGGTGAGTATGTGACCTTTACCGGAAATATGTCAGCAATGCTGATTGCCGAGTATATTTTAGGACAGAAGGCTAAAGCAGGTAAGATGCCCGAAAATCCGGCATTGGTGGAGTCCATTGTGTCTACCGATATGGCGAAGGCAATCGCGGCAGCTTACAATGTAGAATTGATTGAGGTACTGACAGGATTTAAGTATATTGGAGAGCAGATGCTCAAATTCGAGAAGACCGGCTGCAATAATTATGTATTCGGTTTTGAGGAGAGCTACGGATGTCTACCGGGAACCTATGCAAGAGATAAGGATGCGCCGGCAGCTGTGTGTATGCTCTGCGAGGTCGCTGCTTACTATAAGTCTCAGGGAAAGACGCTGTGGGATGGCATGATCGACATGTACGAGAAGTACGGATATTATCGTGAGGGAATTGCAACCATGACCCTGAAGGGAATTGACGGTGCAGCGCAGATCCAGCAGATCATGAGCAAGGCCAGAGAGAATACTCCGGCTAAGCTTGGCTCTTTCGAGGTGCTGGCAGTTCGTGATTACAAAGCGGATACCCGCAAGGATTTGAAGACCGGCGAGGTGACTTCTACCGGACTTCCGTCTTCCAATGTGCTTTATTATGAGCTGTCCGATAATGCATGGTGCTGTGTACGCCCATCCGGAACAGAGCCTAAGATCAAGTTCTATGTAGGTGTGAAGGGAACAACTCTTGAGGAAGCAGAAAAGATGTTAGAGGATTTGAAGGCAGAGGTTCTTAAGAACTTTGAATAAGTGGTAGAGAATTATGATGAAAATATACATTTGCCCGCAGTGCGGCTGGTTGCGCATGGTGTCCCGGCGCAAGGATGTAGAATGTCATCAGTGCGGCAATGGCAAAATGCGGCTGACCAATCTGGATCTGGAAAAGTATTCTGCAATGTCGGAGACAGAGCGGGCCAGCTACGCAGATGCCTGGCTTTATATACATAGCAGGCAAAAGGAATTGTGATTATGTCAAGTACTAACAAGAACAAAAAAAAGAATAAAAAGAAGAAGAGCCGCAAGATTGTACTTTTGATCTGTGAGGTGTTGTTACTGGCAATTCTTCTGATTGTAGCCTATTTTGTTGGATTATTGAATAAAATTGAGTATGTGGGCATGGATAATTCAGAGGCCGGCATCAATGAGGATTTGGATGAGAGCACCCTGCTCGCATTGGACGGTTACACAAATATTGCGCTGTTTGGTTTGGATAATCGCAGCAGTAATAATTACGAGAGCGGTAATTCGGATGTGATCATGATCGCCAGCATCAACAACAAGACCAAGGAAGTCAAGCTGGTGTCCGTGTACCGTGACACCTGTCTGAGCATTGGAGGTGGGACCTATCGAAAATCCAATGCAGCTTATAGCAGAGGCGGGGCGAAACAGGCAGTGCAGATGCTCAATTCCAATCTGGATTTGGATATTACAGAATATATCTGTGTGGATTGGGCGGCCATGGTTCAGGTGATTGACGATCTTGGAGGTCTGGATCTGGATATTACAGAGGCGGAAATGGGCCAGATCAATAAGTACAAGAAGGATATTGACAAAGTTACCGGAATGACGACACCGGAGCTGACGCAATATGGCTCAGGCGTCCACTTAAACGGAACGCAGGCAACGACCTATGCCCGTATCCGTAAGCTGGCCGGAGACGACTTTAAGCGTGCGTCGCGACAGAGAATTGTCCTTCAGGCGATGTTGGAGAAAGCGAAGAAAGCGGATGTGGGAACTCTGCTTTCTATCTGCAATTCCGTGGTGGATGACATTTCTACCACACTTTCCACCAACGAGATTCTTGCGCTGGCGAAGGATGTGAAGTCATACAGCATTACCAGCACGACGGGATTTCCGTTTGATCTTACGACAGCCAATCTGAACGGAGAGGATACGGTTATTCCGGCGGAACTGACCAACAATGTAGCAGAACTGCATGAGTATCTGTTTGATTCCACCGATTATGTTCCGTCCAAGACGGTAACCATGATCAGTGATACCATTGTGCAGCGCACCGGAGTGACGAAAGACTCTGCGCTGATCAACACGGATGACTACAATGAGACGGCGGGGGCCACAGGAACAGACAGTATTCAAAAGAGTACAGAAGGAAACTAAGAAGAGGGGTAGACCAATCATTTGATTGGTCTACTATGCTATCAGGTAAATTTTGCATGGACCGATGTTCAAAGATGGGGGACATATGGAAAACGGGAGGACGATAATGAATCCGACGATCGAACAGAAAATTAAGGGTACAAACCAGAAGTATCTGGGAAACTTGCTTGGAAAGGAGCTTCCTGCAAAACTAAATCAGCAGCTGGAGAATATGGATTGGACCTACCTGGATCTGATTCATGAGAATGCGCAACAGAGGGGGAGCTTCGCACCGCTTGGAGCCATGGAGCTTTCGGAGATTGAGGAGCGCAGGGAGGAATTTAAGCAGATTGGTCTGGATGCAGTGAAATCAACGAAGGTAGGGGCAATTCTTCTGGCGGGAGGCCAGGGAACCAGACTTGGTTTTGACAAAGCTAAGGGCATGTTCAACATTGGTGTCAACAAAGAACTGTACATATTTGAGCAGCTCATTGCAAATCTTAAGAAGGTCACAGAGGAGGCCGGCGCATGGGTTCCTCTGTATATTATGACCAGTGAAAAGAATGACGTGCAGACCCGTGTGTTTTTCGCGGAACATGCATTTTTCGGC
The DNA here is from genome assembly GCA_945868435.1 of uncultured Lachnospiraceae bacterium. GTDB lineage: Bacteria > Bacillota > Clostridia > Lachnospirales > Lachnospiraceae > Roseburia. Next base: position 10,539 of record CAMBLG010000004.1, on the reverse strand, counting down.
TATGATCCGGCGTATGTCAAGTTCTTCGTGCAGGAGATGGTTCCTGCAGTGGATTACGAGGGCAATGTGCTTATGGAAGCAGAGGATTCCCTTGCCATGTCTCCAAACGGCAATGGCGGTTGGTTCAAGTCCATGCTAAAAGCAGGTCTGGATCAGGACCTTAAGGAAAAAGGCGTGGAGTGGCTGAATGTCTTTGCGGTTGACAATGTGCTGCAGCAGATAGCAGACCCGGTATTTGTCGGCGCCACCATTCAGTCCGGTTGTGTCAGCGGGGCAAAGGTGGTGCGCAAGGTGGAGCCTTATGAGCGTGTCGGAGCGTTATGCTTGGAAGATGGAAAGCCCTCTATTGTGGAATATTATGAGCTGACACCGGAGATGGCGGAGGCCACAGATAATAAGGGAACCCTGCTCTATGGCTTTGGTGTGATCTTGAATTACCTGTTCCGCCTCGATAAGCTGATGGAGATTGTCAATACAAGTCTTCCGCTGCATATCGTGGAAAAGAAAGTGCCATATCTGAACGAGAACGGAGAATTTATTCGGCCGACGGAGCCGAATGCTTATAAGTTTGAGACTTTGATTTTGGATATGATCTATATGATGGATGATTGTCTCTCCTTCGAGGTGGACAGAAGTAAAGAATTTGCGCCGGTCAAGAATGCTACCGGTGTCGACTCGGTGGAGTCCGCGCGGGAGTTGCTGACGCAGAACGGAATCGAAATATAGGGAGCATTATCATAGATTATAGAAAAGAAATGAGGAAAGACTATGTGTGGAATTGTAGGTTACGTAGGTAAGGAGCAGGCGGCTCCAATCTTGCTGGACGGTTTGTCAAAACTGGAATATCGCGGATATGACTCTGCCGGTATGGCTGTCTACGATGGTGAGAAGATAGTGATCAGGAAGGCCACCGGTAGGCTGAAGGTATTGAGTGAACTCACTCATGACGGAACCACGATGCCGGGACATATTGGAATCGGTCATACCAGATGGGCGACCCATGGGGAGCCATCAGACGTCAATGCGCATCCGCATTTTAACAGTGACCAGACAATCGCCGTTGTGCATAACGGTATTATTGAGAATTATATGAAATTGCGAAAAATCCTTGAGGAGCGTGGGTATCATTTCTGTTCTGACACGGATACAGAGGTCGTAGCACATCTTTTGGATTACTATTATAAAAAGTATGACAAGAATCCGCTTACGGCGGTAACGAAGGTAATTCACCGTGTGGAGGGATCTTATGCCCTGGGAATCATCTTTGCGGATCAGCCGGATACGGTGTATTCTGTGCGAAAGGACAGTCCTCTGATAGTTGGAGTCGGAAACGGAGGGAATCTGATTGCTTCGGATGTGCCGGCAGTGCTGAAATATACGAGAGATGTCTACTTTATTGAGAATGAAGAAATCGCAAGACTGACGGAGAACAACATCGAGTTTTTCAATGTGGATGGCGATCCGATTGAGAAGGAAACCAAGCATATTGACTGGGATATCAATGCGGCAGAGAAGGGCGGCTATGAGCACTTCATGCTCAAGGAAATCTACGAGCAGCCAAAGGCTGTGCGCGACACGATCAGCCCGCGTATCAAGGATGGTCAGATTGTCATCGAAGAGCTTGGAATGAGCGACGATGAAATCCGTGCGATTAAGAAAATTCACATTGTGGCGTGCGGAAGTGCGTATCATACCGGAGTGACCAACAAATATGTGTTTGAGGGGCTTGCCCGCATTCCGGTAGAAGTGGATCTGGCATCTGAATTCCGCTATCGCAATCCGATTCTGGAAGGGGGAGCGTTGGTCATCATCATCAGTCAGTCCGGAGAGACAGCGGATTCCCTGGCTGCGCTTCGTCTGGCCAAGGAGCGTGGCGTGCAGACCCTTGGAATTGTCAACGTAGTGGGAAGCTCCATCGCGAGAGAGGCTGACAAGGTAATGTACACATGGGCCGGACCTGAGATTGCGGTTGCCACCACAAAGGCATATAGCTGTCAGCTGGTAGCACAGTATCTGCTTGCTCTTAAGTTTGCGCAGGTGCGCGGACAGATTACTGACAGCCAGTTGGCGGAGTATCTGCATGAGATCGAGATGCTTCCAAATCAGATTGAGATACTGCTCGGAAACAAGGAGCGTATTCAAAAGTTTGCGAACCGCTATGTGGCAGCAAAGGATGTATTTTTCATTGGACGTGGAATTGATTATGCGATTTCCATGGAAGGATCCTTGAAACTGAAGGAAATCTCTTACATTCATTCAGAGGCATATGCGGCAGGAGAATTGAAGCACGGAACCATTTCATTGATCGAGGATGGTACACTGGTTGCTGCTGTTGTCACACAGGAGGAACTGTACAAGAAGACCATCAGCAATATTGTGGAGGTCAAGACAAGGGGCGCTTACGTGCTTGCGGTGACCAATGATGATAATCTGGAGATTGAGAAGGCTGCGGACAGTGTGATTTACATTCCGAAGACCAATGCGTATTTCACAAACTCACTGGCCATCATTCCGCTTCAGATTTTCAGTTACTATGTATCCGTAGGCAAGGGTCTGGATGTGGATAAGCCGAGAAATCTGGCAAAATCTGTTACGGTAGAGTAGATCTGCCAATACTGTTTGCCACCGCAAATAGTAACAAAGTTTACAAAATTTCATCACAATTTGAACACAGAATGCGTTTAGAATTCTCATCATAGGAAAGAGATATAAGAAACATTCCTATCCAATTTGATTATGACAAGAGAAGCGAAAGGAGCGCATTGATTATGGATAACAGTTATAACAACAATTACAATGGTCAGGGAAGCAGTGCCTACAATACACAGACCGGCAATTCTTATAATGCACAGACCGGCAATTCTTACAGCGGGCAGACACAAAGCACATACAGCGGACAGATGGGGCAGCAGCCATACGGCACAGGGGCGGGACCTGCATATAATCCGTATCAGCAGCCACCGCGGGCGGCTAAGCCACCGAAAAAGCATAAAAGTGGTTTTGGAGTGACACTTGCCAAATGTACCGCCATTGCATTGGTATTCGGACTTGTGGCAGGGGCTGTGTTTACCGGAGTGAGCTATGTGGGCAATAAGGCTTTAGGGCTTGCCTCCTCCAGCGAGACGGCTGGTGAAGATGACAAGGATACAACTACCTACTCCAATGATACAGACAGCGCGATCCAGCAGACATCAACCGGTCAGGCGGCTGAACTGACGGACGTGTCCACCATCGTGGAAGAGGTTATGCCCAGCATCGTTGCAATCACGAATATTGGAACCGTCACCTATCAGACGTTCTGGGGAACACAGCAGGAACAGCAGGAAAGCTGTGGATCCGGTATTATTGTGCAGCAGGATGACGAGTATCTCTATATTGTGACCAATAACCATGTAGTGCAGAATGCGGATACATTGACCGTACAGTTCAGCAATGACAGCACTGCAAGCTGTGAGGTGAAGGGAACCGATCCGTCCGATGATCTGGCAGTAGTCAAAGTAGCACTGAAAAATATTGAAGCAGATACATTACAGACCATTAAGGTTGCCACAATCGGTGATTCTGAGAAATTGAAGGTTGGCGAGAGTGCTATTGCAATTGGTAATGCCCTTGGATATGGCCAGTCTGTTTCCGTTGGATATATCAGTGCTTTGGGACGTACCGTGACCGTACTGGATCAGACAAATGGCACAACGATTACAAACAACAACATGATCCAGACCGATGCGGCAATCAACCCCGGAAACAGTGGTGGGGCACTGTTAAACTCCAAGGGTGAAGTCATCGGAATCAACTCCGTCAAGTACACGGATACCGACGTGGAAGGCTTTGGGTTTGCGATTCCAATGGCAGACGCAATGCCGATTGTGCAGCAGCTCATCACCCGTGAGAAGGTTGAAGAGACCAAGAGCGCATATCTTGGCATTCAGGGACAGGATATTTCCGCGGATATGGCTGAAACCTACAATATGCCGCAGGGAATCTATGTATATCAGGCAATTGAAGGGGCTGCAGCAGCGGAAGCGGGAATCCGTCAGGGCGATATCATTACAGCGTTCGACGGACAGTCCGTATCTACCATGAGCGAATTAAAAGAGCTCCTGACCTATTATGAGGCTGGACAAAAGGTTACTGTTACCATCCAGCGGCTGAACAACGGATATGAAGAGAAGGAAATTACAGTGACACTGGGGTCACAGAATGGAGCACGGAGCAGATAACATCAGAAACTCTTTATTGCTGAACTGAAGAAAATGCGATATAATAGATTGTCCGAACAGGACAATCTATTTTCGCAGGAGTGGATGATGAAGAGAGTGAAGAAACTGTTTGTGCAGTTTTGTAAATTCGGATTAGTCGGTACACTTTGCTTTTGTATTGATTATGGACTTATGGTACTGCTTACAGAGGTTGCGGATTTTTCATATTTCTTTTCCAGCGCCCTCTCTTTTGTGGTATCGGTAGTAGTGAACTATATACTCAGTATGCGCTATGTTTTTAAAGGCAAGGATGGCATGAGTAAGCGTGTGGAACTGTTGATTTTCGTGGCTCTCAGCGGAGTAGGACTTGCACTGAACCAGATGATCATGTGGATTGCGGTAGAATTTTTCCACATATTCTATGCACTGGCCAAGATATTCTCCACCATGATGGTGACTACTTACAATTTTATCTCCCGGAAGTTGTTTCTGGAGGCATAGTTACATAGATTGATAGAAAGGGATTATGACAGCATGAAGAAAAAAAAGATTGTAATTGCATTGGGGCATGAAGCACTGGGCAGCACATTGCCGGAGCAGCAGGCAGCAGCCGCACGGACAGCGAAAGCAGTAGCGGATTTTATCCGTGAGGATTACCAGGTGGTAATTACCCACAGCAATGGTCCTCAGGTAGGAATGATCCATACGGCAATGAACGAATTTTGCCGCATTTATCCGGAATACACATCGACACCGACTTCTGTGTGCTCTGCAATGAGCCAGGGATACATTGGTTACGACCTGCAGAACGCCATTCGCACAGAGTTGTTGAACCGCGGTATTTATAAGACCGTGTCTACCGTACTGACACAGATGATTGTCGATCCGTATGACGAGGCTTTTTATCATCCGACGAAGGTGATTGGAAGAGTCATGACCAAGGAAGAGGCGGACGAGGAAGAAAAGAAGGGCAACCATGTTGTGGAGACAGAGGGGGGTTACCGCCGTGTGGTAGCAGCGCCGAAGCCGATGCATATTGTCGAGATCGATGCGATTAAGGCATTATCCGATGCAGATCAGGTAGTGATTGCCTGTGGTGGTGGAGGGATTCCGGTTCTTGCCCAGAACAATCGGTTGCAGGGAGCCAGCGCAGTGATCGAGAAGGATCTGGCGGCTGGAAAACTGGCAGAACTTCTGGATGCGGATATGTTGGTCATCCTTACCAGTGTAGACAAAGTATGTCTGAATTACGGCAGGGAGGACGAGGTGAAGCTGGATACGCTTTCCCTTTCCGATGCAAAGAAGTACCTGGAGGCAGGCGAATTCGAGGCGGGTACGATGGCGCCGAAGATCGAGGCGGCCATTGATTTTATAGGAGAATCCGCAATCCGTTCCGTGCTGATCACAAAGCTCAACAAAGAGGATGGAGAGCTGACCGGAGGCATGGGAACACTGATCAAGAAATAAGATATGTGAATAAGGCGGGCAGGGCTGTATCTGTGATATAGACCCTGCTTTAGCTGTTGTAAGGAGTAGAAAATGGGAGAGAAAACATTAAAAAAACGCGTGGAAATTCCGGCAAAAGATAAATGGAAGCTGGAAGATATGTTTGCGTCAGAGGCGCAGTGGGAGGAAGAATGTGGGAAAGTAAGGAAGCTTTCGGATGAACTTACGGCTTTTGCCGGAAAGCTTTCCGAGAGTGCGGATGCGTTGCTTTCTTACTGGAAAAAGCATGATGAGATGTTGTACTACATGAGCCGTGTTTACTGCTACGCAAACCAGCGTTATGACGAGGATACTGCGGTATCCAAGAACCAGGCCAATCTCACAAAGGCAGAATCCGTCTGGGTGGCGGCTTCCAGTGCGGAAAGCTTTGCGGCACCCGAGATACTTGCTATCGCCGAGGAGACACTGGACGCTTTTTACTGTGAGAAACCGGAGCTTGCGCAGTATAAGCGCGCCATGGATGAGATTCGTCGCAGCAAAGATCACATCCTGTCAGCGGCAGAGGAGCGGATCATGGCCGAGGCAGGGGAAGTGTCCACGGCACCTGCAAACATTTTTTCCATGTTTAACAATGCGGACATCAAATTCCCGTCTCTTACAGATGTGGAGGGGAACCGCATCCAGATTACCCACGGTAACTTTATCTCGTTGATGAATGATAAAGACAGAAGTCTTCGCAAGCAGGCATTTCGCGGCGTGTATGATACTTATGCGAAGTTTGGCAACACCGTGGCAGCCATGTTTTTGGGCAATCTGAAGCAGGAGAGCTTTCAGGCTCGGATGCGTGGCTATAGCAGTGTACGCGCTATGCATCTGGACAACGGCAATATTCCGGAGAGTGTGTACGACAATCTGATCGAGACCGTGCACAAGCATCTTCCGGCGTTGCACCGTTACATGTCTATCCGCAAGAAGATTCTTGGGGTAGAGCATCTTCATATGTATGATCTCTACGTTCCACTCGTGGAAGAGGTAGAGGAGAAGTACAGTTTTGAGGAAGCTAAGGAGATCGTTGCACAGGCGTTGGAACCGATGGGAGAAGAATATGTTTCTGTTCTGAGGGAAGGCTATGACAACGGATGGATTGATGTGTATGAGAATGAGAATAAGCGCAGTGGTGCGTATTCCACCGGCGTGTATGGCACGCATCCCTATGTACTGTTGAACCATCAGAATGATATGGATAGTATGTTTACCCTGGCCCATGAGATGGGGCACGCGATTCACACTTACTATTCCAACAAAAACCAGCCGATCACTTATGCGGAATATCTGATTTTTGTGGCAGAGGTGGCTTCTACCTGCAATGAGGCGCTTTTGAATCACTACCTTTTAGAGCATGAGAAAGATGAGAAAAAGCGCAGGTTTATTGTGAACCATTATCTGGAGAACTTCCGCACGACCCTGTTTCGTCAGGCGATGTTCGCGGAATTTGAGATGATTGTACACGGCAAGTTGGCAGAGGGAGAAGCGTTGACGATGGAATCCCTCAACAAGATTTATCATGATCTGAATGTGTTGTATTATGGACCGGATATGGTGGTGGATGAGCAGATCGACTATGAGTGGATGCGCATTCCGCATTTCTATACAGCCTTCTATGTATACCAGTATTCTACGGGATTTTCGGCGGCTGTGGCATTTTCCAAGAAGATTCTTGAGGAAGGACAGCCTGCGGTGGATCGGTATGTAAAGAATTTCCTGAGCGGAGGCTGTTCAAAGGACCCGATCGATCTGTTGGCAGATGCAGGGGTAGATATGCGTACTCCACAGCCAATCGATGAGGCGCTTTCCGTATTTGAAGAGTATCTGGATTTGTTTGAACAGCAAGTGTAAGGAGGAAACGTATGAATCGAATCAAGAGTTTTGAAATCAATCACAATGTCCTGACTCCTGGATTTTATATTTCCAGAGAGGATGGGGATGTAATTACCTATGATCTTAGAACCCGGAAACCGAATGCGGGGGATTACATGGACAATGCCACCATGCATTCGCTGGAGCATATGTTTGCAACCTATGTGCGCAACTCTGAGATGTCTGAGGATGTGGTGTATTTCGGCCCCATGGGATGTCAGACGGGTTTTTACCTTTTGGTGAGGGATCGAAGAAGTCCAAAGGAAGTGTTTGAGATGACCAAAAAGGTTCTGCGCCAGACTATCGACCATGAGGGTGAGGTATTTGGTGCGTCCGCGGTAGAGTGTGGGCATTATGAGAATCTGTCCATTGACGCAGCAAAGAAAGAGGCTGCCTATTATCTCGGTGTGCTGGAGGCGCAGACGAATCTCGCCTTTACCTATCCGGAATAGATCAGATACAACGTGGACAGAGTTCAACAATATAAGGAGGAACATATGAGAATTGGTGTAATCGGTGCGATGCAGATGGAGATCGATAACCTGAAGGAATCTATGGAGAATATCAAGACGGAAACCATCAGTGGAGTAACCTTTGTGAGCGGAACCATCGGCGATAAGGAAGTGGTGGCAGCCGTATCCGGGATCGGTAAGGTGTTTGCAGCAATCTGCACGGAGGCCATGATCCTGACTTATCATGTGGATATGATCGTCAATATCGGCGTGGCAGGTACGCTGTGTAAGGAGCTTGGAGTGATGGATGTGGCTGTGGCGGACCGTGTCGTGCAGCATGATATGAACACTTCTGCGCTGGGAGACCCGGTGGGACTTCTTTCCGGCTTGAACGAGATCTTCCTGCCGGCGGATGAGAACATGCGGAAGCTTCTGTGCGAGTGTCTTCTGGATAAGGGAATTCACTATAAAGTTGGAACCATTGCGACGGGGGATCTGTTCCTTCACAAGCCGGAGCAGAAGGAGAAGTTGAACCAGCGATTCGAGGCTATTGCCGGAGAGATGGAGGGCGGAAGCATCGGTCACGTGTGCTATGTGAACCAGGTGCCTTTTGCAGTGCTTCGCTCCATTTCGGATGGAGAGGGCGGTGCCATGGATTACGCAACCTTCGCCGAGAAGGCTGCCCTTCGTGCCATCGAAGTGGTTGTAGAGTTTATTAACCGCGTGTGACGATTCGGGAGTTCTACATACAATCAACCCCGAATAAGATATACCAAGAGCGTTTGAATGTTGGTGGACAATGCGTTATATTGTTTCAGAAAAGGATGAAAATCAAAAGGAGTCACGTTGGAAGCTGCCCAAGCGGGTGCTTGCTGTGGCTCTTTTTGCATGTCTGGTATTTGTTTCATACCGGGTTACGGGGGCGGTTGTTACCAGTGCGACCTACGGAGACCGGGAACTGCCAATCTACTGTGTGGATACAGAGGAGAAAAAGGTGGCGCTAAGCTTTGATGCAGCCTGGGGTGCGGAGGATTTTCCACGGATTATGGAAATTCTGGATAAGCATAACGTCAAGGTGACTTTTTTTATGACCGGAGGTTGGGTGGATGACAATCCGGAATGCGTCAAGGAATTGGTGAAGAAGGGGCATGATTTGGGCAATCACAGTCAGCATCACTATGATATGACCACAATCTCCAAGCAGGAGCAGCAGAAGGAACTGACGGAGGTACACGAGAAAGTAAAAGAGTTGACGGGCTATGAAATGTTTCTGTTCCGTCCGCCTTACGGAGCTTACGACAATTCCGTGATCACCACCGCCTACGACCTGGATTACTACCCGATTCAGTGGTCGGTAGACAGTCTCGACTGGAAGGATTATGGCGTGGATTCGATTATTAGTACCGTCTGCAACCATAAGGCACTCGAACCGGGAGCAATCATTCTCTGTCACAACGGAGCAAAGTATACGGCGGACGCACTGGATGCCATGCTCACGGAGCTGGAGAATCAGGGATACGAGGTTGTGCCGATTTCGGAACTGATCATGCGCGACAACTATCATATGGATGTGACGGGAAAGCAGATCGCGGACGAATGAAAACGTAATCAAAATAGGAGGACTGCTATCGGGAAGCCTGTAACTGTCCTCTTTTATTTGTATTTTAAGAAAGAAACAGTTATACTATTGATATGATATGAGAGTCAAAAGGTATTTTGATATTAAATTAGTGGAGCGCTTTTTTGCGGAGCCGGAGGTGACAAATGATAAGAAATATTATATTTGATATAGGAAAGGTCCTGGTGTCCTATGAGCCAGATGCCTATATGGAGAGTCTCGGGATTTCCAGAGAGGATCAGAAAAAAATAAATGCCGCAATGTTTGAAAATAAGTTGTGGGATGAGTCAGACCAGGGACTTCGAACACCGGATGAGTTTTTGCAGGCATTTATACAGGGGGCGCCGGAATTGGCAGACACCATCCGAAAGCTGCACACGACAGTTGGGAATACAGTGGAACTGCTGCCCTATGCCATGGACTGGATTTTGGACATGAAGGCTCGTGGATACCATGTGTACATTCTGTCAAATTATGGCGAGAATATGTTGAATCAGACGGAGGAGAAGCTTGCGTTTCTCCCGCTCATGGATGGAGTGGTCTTTTCTTACCGGATCAAAAAATTAAAGCCGGACCCTGCAATCTATGAATATCTGTGTGACGAATATCAGTTGGAGCCGGAGGAGAGCGTGTTTATTGATGATCGGCAGGTCAACATTGACGGGGCCGAGAAAGTCGGAATTCATGGAATTGTGTTTCACTCCTATGAGCAGGCGAAGAAAGAGCTGGATGAGTTTCTCGCGTAATCCGAGGGTTCGAAGCAAGCCGCCGCGGGTCTCAGAGAATAAAACGAGTTGTGAGACCCGAGCGGAAGTCAGTAAACCGAAAAGCATGACAGAAAATAGAGCCGCCGCGGGTCTCAGGGAATAAAACGAGCTGTGAGACCCGAGCGGAAGTCAGTAAACCG
>CAMBLG010000003.1 GCA_945868435.1 uncultured Lachnospiraceae bacterium | reverse complement strand
GACTGTAAATCTGCTGCAAATTGCTTCGGTGGTTCGAATCCACCTCTGCCCATTGTAATTGATGTTAATCAGTTACAATGTACATCGCATTGTTAAGTATTTATATGATGTACACTCATAATTTAATATCGCGGGATGGAGCAGTCTGGAAGCTCGCCGGGCTCATAACCCGGAGGTCATAGGTTCAAATCCTATTCCCGCAACTTGACATATGCTTCGTTTTCGAAGCATATGTTGTATATGCCCAGTTAGCTCAGTTGGTAGAGCAGAGGACTGAAAATCCTCGTGTCTCTGGTTCGATTCCGGAACTGGGCATTTTTTATTGGATAAAACACATATAGATTTTTGAGCCTGCAGAAATACATGCAGGCATTTTTATGTTTCAATAAGCTTTAAAAATGCAAGGCACCATTCTGTTATGATGCATGAGAATAGGGGGAAACGGATATGCTAACATCAAGTCGTTTTTTATGAATGTATCTCGAACGTCTTCGGATACAGCAAAGTGAGGTGTGAAATGATTCGGAAGCTGGAAGACATCGTGATTTATACTCCGAAGGAAGCAGAGAAAGAACTGCAGGGGCAGGAAGGTGCCTCAGAGCTGAAAAGACTTCTTGAGTGGCAGCATGTGAAGTTTTCCAAAGTGTATATGCTGTCGGACTGTATTGTAGGAGCGATCTTACTTGACGTAAAAATCGGGGGAGAGGGATTATGCTATATTGTACCCTATTATTTGGATCGGGAAAGAATGTTTCTTGTGGCAGGAGAAGGGAATAAAGAGAAGATAAAGGAAATGCTCAGCAAGGCGGAACAGGATCAGAATGCAGTACCGGAGCTATCTTTTTGTGGGTTACTTGAGGCGTTGTTGGTCAATGATTTGGAGTATATGCAACAGATGGAGGAGGACTGCTATAAGCTGGAAGAAAATCTGTTGGGAAGTCTCATTGATTATGTGGAACCGACAAAACAGATATTGTCCTGTCGCAAACACCTTTTGGCAAGAGAATTTTACTATCAACAGTTGGCGGACCTGACGGACATTTTGGCAGGAAATAAAAACGAATTTTTCAGTGACAGGGCGCTGAAGGTAATTGAGGATATTGGAAAACGTGCAGATCGATTGTGCGGATATGTACAGACGTTACGGGAATATCTGGTGCAGGTATGGGAACTATATGAACAGCAGATTGATGTGCAACAGAATAAGACCATGCGTATTCTTACAGTGGTAACTACAATCTTTCTCCCGCTGACGTTGATGGCGGGATGGTATGGGATGAATTTTAAATACATGCCGGAACTGTCTTCAGAATACGGCTACTGGACTGTAATGGGAGTAGCGATTCTTATTGTGATTGGAGAGATTACGTATTTTCGCAAAAAGCGATATTTTTAATTTTAGTCTATTCAGAACCCATTAGAATAAGATAAGCAGAATCGTCATGCTTGCATGTAAGATGCTGATTATCTTATTCGTAAGGTGGCTCGAATAGTTACTAATTTTATAAGAATCAATATAAACAAATGATTGAAAACTATTAACAAAATAAGAAATTGTCCGATAACTATAATAGAAGTAAGAGAAACCTGTAAACGATATCATGCAATGTTCCAGGGAAGGGAGGCGTGTTACCGCTAAATACGAGGAGAGGTATCAGGTGATTGTTCCAATAGGACGAGTAACTTCAAGCGCATACTTCACACCGCGCAACAAGGATGGACGGCAGGAGAAGCACAAAGAAACATCCTTTGACGGAGTATTGAAGGAGCAGATGAGGGCACTTGGAATGGAGGAGAATCAGACGTTTCAGGTATATTGTTAAGGAAGTGGAATTGATTGGGAAGTATTGTAAAACGTTACCTTTATGAGATATAATAAAGGTAACGTTTTTGTTATGAATACAAAAGATTCGAGGGGAATGTTGAAAATTTTATGATTTATTATCTTGTATTTATAATAACAGGGTATCTGCTGGGAAGCTTTTTGCCGGCCCCTTTTTTTGGGCATTTAATTAAGAAGAAAGATATTATTGTTGGAACAAAGGATCAGAATCCGGGGACGGCCAACGCTTTTACGCAAGCTGGGATGTTCTGCGGAATCCTGACTCTCTTATGTGATTTGTGTAAGGGATTTATCCCGGTGTTTTTGTGTTTCAATCTACAGAATAATCCCCAGAGCATTCCCATGGAATCCTGGTATGGGATGTCTCCTGTGGGATGGAATAACTGGATCAGCGCGCTGGGGATTGCATTGGTCCTTTTAGCACCGGTATTGGGGCATGCGTTTCCGTTATATCACCAGTTTCAGGGGGGAAAGGGAATTGCAACGACCTTTGGCTGCCTCTTGGGGTATGCACCGAATCTGTTTCCGGCATTGGTTCTGGCTTTCTTTTTTATTTTCTTTTCGCTGGTTGTTCGAATTCAGCCGCATTTCTATCGAACGATTGTTACATACATCTGTGCTACGGGAGTTTTCTTTGTATGGGGTGAAAATCTGGCACAGAAATTAGGCTTTTTACTGATCACTGTGCTTGTATGCGTTCGAATGCATCTGAGTACAGAAGAACGAGGAGAATTGAAAGTGGGGTTGTTATGGATGCATTGATACTTTCCTGCAGCACCGGTGGGGGGCACAATGCAGCCGGTGCTGCAATACGTGACGAATTGGAAGCGAGAGGTCATCATGTTACGATGATGGACCCGTACGAGCTCGTGAGCCATAAACTGGCGGAAGAGATCGGGAACGTGTATGTGAAGATGGTGCAAAGGTCGCCGAAGCTGTTTGGCGTGGTGTATGCGCTGGGGGGAATGGTGCGCCGTGTGCCGGGCAAGTCTCCGGTCTATTATGCCAATATTGCCGTGGCGAAGAAGCTGAAAGAATATCTTGATGAGAATCCGGTGGATGTGATTCTGATGCCGCATTTGTATCCTGCGGAACTGATCACTTACTTGAAAAGGCAGGGGGACAAGCTGCCGCTCACCGTGTTTGTGGCAACGGATTACGTGTGCATTCCTTTTACGGAGGAGACGGACTGCGATTATTATGTAGTGCCGGGGGAACGACAGATGAGAGATTTTACCCGGTGGAGAATACCGAAGGAAAAGCTTCTGCCCTATGGGATTCCGGTGGGCAGAGCCTTTGATGAGCCGGTGACCAAGCAGGAGGCCCGCCTGCGACTGGGATTGGATGTGGATGAAAACAAAAAATACATTTTACTCACAGGCGGCAGCATTGGAGCAGGAGATATCCACAAGAACATTCGAATCTTGTTGAATTATATGAAGAAGAACAATGTGGATGGCAAGCTGATCGTAGTATGCGGCAACAATGAGCGGTTGTACAGACAACTGGAGAAAGAGTATGTGAATACCGGTTCATGGAAATACAAATTGAAAAGCTATGCGAGAAAGCGCGGGAAAGCATCCCATATGTGGGATGAGGAGAACCGCGTGATTTTGTTGAAGAAGACACGACAAATGGCTCTCTATATGAGAGCCTGTGATATTTTTATTTCCAAACCGGGAGGCCTTTCTTCCACAGAGGCGGCAGTTGCGCAGGTGCCATATATCCATATTCGCCCAATTCCGGGATGTGAGACCCATAATATGCGTTTTTTTACACGAAATGGAATGAGTATCGGTGTGCGTCACCCACGTCTGCAACTGGCATCGGCGGTTGGTAAGCTCTCCAAAGAGGATCAGATTACCAAGATGAAACAGCATCAGCAGGAGGGAATCCCACAGAACGCAAGAAAAGGGCTGTGCGATTGGCTGGAGGAACGTGTGCGCGAATGATGGGGAAGCCGCATGACTACAATGAGAAAATTATAAGAAGTTAAATTTGGATGAAATTTTTGACAATGCTGTTCTCAGCGGTTTGTAGAGAACCAGACACAGAATGAAGTTTGATACACAGTGTAGAACGTCATACGGAATTCCGGCAACCCACCAGGCAAAGGCACCCTTGGGGCCGGAGAGAAAGATGTAGGGAATTGCGCACAACAGACCGAAGGCGAGGCCAAAGGCGCCGGATAGTATGCTCCAAAACCACACGGATTCCTGCTTTCGAAATAGCAGGGTCAGGCAGGCAAGAAGCGGCCATACATACAGATACATGAGCCACCAGACACCGAAGCCGTACATGGTGCCTTCCAGGAGAATAAAGGCGGGAATCACAGCAAATATGCGTTTCCCAAAATATAAGGTGTAGAGAATGACAAGAAGCGTAACCAGCTCCACATTCGGAAGGAAGGCGAGTGCACGTTTGACAATCTCAATCGTTGCAATCATCATTCCAATCAATGCGATATCCTTAGTTGTGAGGCGGGGTTTGACTGACATATCTTTACACCTTATTTGTTAAAACAAAGTAACTATTCAGAACCCCTTAGAATAAGATAAGCAGAATCGTCATGCCTGCATGTAAGAGGCTGATTATCTTATTCGTAAGGTGGCTCGAATAAAGTCACCTCCCTATATATGAGCAAAAAGAAAGCTTCGAAGAAGCGACAGACCGGTAGACGGGATGTTTTTGCGAATGTATGGGAGAGGTTCTGAATAGTTAAAACAAAAATCAACAATTACGCTGCTGCGCGCTGCTGAACGCAGGCGCAAAGTAGGACGGACTATTCTGCTGCTGTATATACAATGCTGTATTCCTCGCCGTCATTTACCGGCTGGGTGTCAACACCGTATTCGCAGTAGGAATCGTTGACATAGAAAGCCCAATACGCTCCGTCCGTCGCGTAGTCGGCGGTCAATCCGTTGACGGTCTCAACCATCAGACCATATTCGGACTCTGTTCCCTCGATGGTTAAGCCTTCGGTCTCTTCCAATGCCTGTCTTAAGTATTCTGCATCGGTATGAACTTCATAGGTGGTAGCAGCACCCTGATCGTCTACTACTTCGATGGTCAATGCCTTGGCGCCTTCTGTCGGCTTTGGCTTTGCAACGAAGTAAATGATGAGTGCGGCCGCGATAAGAACAACCAGTATGGCAATGCCGATACCAATTTTCTTACCATTGTTTTTCTTGATTTCTGTTTCTGACATTTCGTCTCCTCCTTTGATTGGTTACGAGATGAAAAAACCCTTCTGCAGACGCAAAAGGGCATAGTTAGATACAGTATGAACAAAGTGTACCTGACTAATTCCTCGTAGTCATTTTGTACTGAAAATCAGGCAGGTCTTCTGACTCAGAGCGTTATGAGACATGGAATATGTATCATGCGCATATTACCCCTTCCCATTCTTTCGAACAGTGGTGAACACCGGATTATCTCCGGTTCATAATATGCTCGCTCCACACAGCGACGAGATCGTACAGGAATTACACCTGTTTCCCTTTTCACCTCATGCCATACCAGTGGCATGCGACACCTGAATTCAATTCACGGACAAGTTTATCATAGAATGTGGCTTGTGGCAAGGTTATAATGTAATGTTTATGCGAAGACCCGTTCCTGTAACCTGTGCAAAAATGTTGTTCTGAACTGCGTTATTAAGTTTTTTTGCAATGCGCAATGACTTTTGAGAAAAATCGTTGTCGGAGGAAAATACCTTGCGTACTTTGGAATTATCTGCCATTTTCAGAAGATCCTCGTTGATGGTGAGAGTTCCGTTTTTCTCTACCGTAATCCCAATGTCGCTCAGTTCATCGGAATGCTTGCGGCTTAATGTCTTTAGTTGTCTTAAGTAACGGTTGGTATCATAGTCATTCGAATCACCTGTCTCCAACGCATTGTTGTAGGTGTTCACAAAAGCTTTAATCTTTGATTTCATGGTTTCGCCGATGTCGGCATCCTCGTTCTCATCGGTGTCAAAGTCGGTATTCAGCATGCGCTTGGCTGCACGGGACAGAGCGCGGCTGTCCTCGTAGGATAACTCAATTTTGGAAAAATTGCTGCGCCCGTTTTTCTTGCTGACTGTGCGGTTGCTCTTATAAAAATTTCTCATAAAATAATCGGTCGATAAGGTGAGACCGGATGAAATATTTGCCATAACCGTAATCCTCCGTGATTCTGGTTGAAGTCTGGGTATTGTTTTCATTTATAGTTTTTATTTATATCGGCTTTTTAGCTTTACTTCTTTAGAAAAAAGAAGTAAAATAACAATTAGCGTGAACGAGCACAACAGGAGAATGGAATATAGGAGGATACTATGGACAACAGACAATTTGGAACGACAGCGGAGGGAACACAGGCTACACTTTACACGATTGAAAACGGATGTGGAATGCGTGCACAGGTAACTGATTTCGGCGCGACGGTAGTCTCTCTGATCGTGAAGGATAAAGCAGGAAAGGACACAGACGTGGTATTGGGGTATGACGATGTGGCTTCGTATCAGAAGCAGGCCTGCTACTTTGGCGCGACGGTTGGCCGTAACTGCAATCGTATTGCGGATGCGAAGATTGTGATCGATGGGGTTACCTACGAGCTGGAGGCCAACGACAATGAGAATAACCTTCACAGTGGGTCGAAGGGAAGCTCAGAGCGCTTTTGGAAGGTAAAGGATTATACGGATAGCCGGATTACATTTCAGCTTGAGGATGCGCATCTGACACAGGGATATCCGGGAAATGCAACGATGGAAGTGACTTATGAGCTCACCCCGGAGAATGAGCTGGCAATCAGCTATCATGCGGTGTCTGATAAGAAAACGGTATTTAATTTTACCAATCATGCATACTATAATTTAAATGGGCATGCGTCCGGCGATATTTTGGGACATACACTTCAGATCAATGCATCGGGATATACACCGGTTAAGGATGCGAAGGCAATTCCGACAGGAGAGGTTGCACCGGTCGAGGGAACGCCGTTTGATTTCCGCAAGGCAAAGCCTGTCGGCCAGGATATTCGCGCAGATCATGTGCAGCTTTCGTATGGCAATGGCTACGACCATAATTTCGCATTGGATCGTGGGGGCGTAGGAATGGAGACCGCAGCGGTGGCATGCGGAGAGAAGAGCGGAATTCGGATGGAGGTTATTACGGATTGTATTGGAATACAGCTCTACACCGCTAATTTTATCGGTGGACAGCAGGGCAAGGGTGGAATCACGTATCCGAACAATGGCGCAATGTGTCTGGAGACACAGTTCTTCCCGAACTCCATCAACGAACCGAATTTTGTGAGCCCGCTGACCGATGCCGGCGTGCCATATGAGTCAAAGACGGTTTACAGGTTTTCAATTGCGTAATCAAAATAACAGAAATTAATTTTGACAAAGGTGTCTGGCTCTGATAGGGGCCAGACCTTTTTAAGCCTCAAGAAAACCAGAAAAGGAGATAAAGTTAAATGAAGATTGTATTTCTTGACGCCAAGACCATCGGGGAGGATATTGACCTGTCCGGGTACGATTCGCTGGGCACGGTAGTAAAGTATGGTTTTTCCACAGCGGAGGAGGCTAGAGAGCGCACGAAGGATGCGGATGTCATTGTGCTAAACAAAGTGGAAATTAATGAAACGTCCATTGGGGAGGCAGATCATCTGAAACTTGTGTGTGTCACTGCAACGGGCACGAACAATCTGGACAAGGAATACTTAAAACAGCGGGGGATCGCGTGGCGAAATGTGGCGGGTTATTCGACGGAGACTGTGGCGCAGCACACCTTTGCACTACTGTTTTATCTGATGGAGAAGCTGCGTTATTACGATGATTACGTGAAGACGGAAAAATACGTGGAGGATGTGACGTTTACGCATTTTGAAAACGTATTTCATGAACTCAGTGGGAAAACCTGGGGAATCATTGGACTCGGAAATATCGGGCAGCGGGTGGCGGATATCGCAAAGCTGTTTGGATGCCACGTCATTTATTATTCAACCTCCGGCAAGAACACAAAGCCTGGCTATGAGCGAGTATCCCTTGAGGAACTGCTTCGGAGTTCCGATATTGTATCGGTTCATGCGCCGCTGGATGAGAACACCCGAGGACTGATGAATCGAAAGACCTTTGCATTAATGAAACGCGAGGCAATCTTTTTGAATCTGGGAAGGGGACCGATTGTAGTAGAACAGGATCTGGCCGATGCACTAAATGAGGGAACGATTGCGGCTGCCGGACTGGATGTACTTTGCGTCGAGCCAATGCAGCGTGACAATCCGCTGCGCACCATCAAAGACAGCGGAAAGCTGTTGATCACTCCTCATATTGCATGGGCCAGCGTGGAAGCCCGAACCCGATTGATGAAGACCATTGAGAAACAGATCCGGGAGTTCTTTCAGATGAACGATGGAAAGCAGGAATAATTGTTCTTAAGCCCGATCAGCAGCAGGGTTGTCCGCTCAGAAAAGAAAGGTTTCCATATTCGTTTAAAAACACGTCTGTGGCGTTCTTGGAGAAGTTCAGACACCGCAGATCTTCGTAAGCTTCGATACGCTTCATATAATGCCCCCCGGCCTGCTGATACAGCTCGTCAAAGGAGAACCTGGAAGCCGCACCGGTCCATGGATGAATCCATGTGCGATGCCGTTCATTGAGCGGATCGGCAATGAAGCGGTAATGGTCACTGGGCAGCATAGGAGACAGAAAGGCACGTCCCACAAGAATCCGCTCCAGAAGGCGGACAAGCACCTTTTTCTGTCCGGACGGATCATGAAACAGGCGGGTCCCAAGCTTCATCCACATCGGCGCACCACCCAGGAGAATCTCGCTGGCAAGCAAGCCGGGGTAGGTGTTGCGATAGGCATATACCAGCATACGGACGATCACTCTTTTCTGTAGAGCAGTAAGGCGAATGGTGCCACTCTGGTGAAACTGGGACGGAAGAATATGCTTTTTGCGATAGAGCAGCACATTGTCAATTTCCGTCTCAAAATAGGCATGCTGGCCGAAATATTTCAAATTCCCCGGTGGGGTTTGCGGGGTATAGCCGGTAAAGGCGTAGACATACGGATGGATGGCGCAGTCCAATGTGTAATGTCCCAGAAAGCCCAGAATGTAGGCATCCGCGATATCCTGTTTGGCACGGTTTCCTTCAAACAGCTTTCGGCTTTCCAACAGATACGTAAAAAAAGCGCGGGTGTCCTGACTGTGGGCGAGGGCACCGATATTCTGCCGGTGCATAAGGTAGGAGGGCAGATAGTAGAAAAACAGATCCGGCCCCTGCAGACCCAAAGCATACGCACTGTGGTTTTGTTTTAAATTATTCCGAATGCGGGTGGACGTGAGATTTCGGTATGCATCCACGCCGAATAAGTAATGTGTTGCAAATCCTGGCATAGTAACACCTCTGTTTTGTTTCTATTCATTATAGTATATCCATCCATTGGCAAAATCAATTAATATTTCCGTAACACTTTCTTAAACTTGCCTGTATTTTAAGAAATTTTAAGAAATAAATAGGGAATATGCGCTTTACACGCCGCGATTTTTTCTTTATATTCATAAGAAAGGAATGCATTATGTAGATCCTTTGAAGGGATTCGAGATGAAAACGAAAGTAACATTCAAATACGACAAAAAGAATAATATCTGGTTTCTTGTCATGCTTTTTTTAGCAGTGGTCATGTATGTGACCATTGATTTTCATGTAGGGGCTCTTGTGGGATATGCGGGTCTTTACTACCTGATCAAAAGTCTTTCCATTGAGTTGGATGAACGGTATCCATGGCTATGGACACTGATCTTGTTTGTGCTGGGGGCAGTGCTCAGTGTCTTCTGTGTCCAGTATTTGATCCTTGAACCGGAGAACTTTTCAAGAACAAACGATTTCATGTTGTTCCTCAATGTGCTGTGTGCCTTGACGGTGTACTTGTTTGTCCAATTGTTTACGGATAATGTGGCGTTGAGCTGCGCCATCAGCCATCTGTTTCTGTTGTGTCTGGCGTTTATCAATTACTTTGTATACCTGTTCCGGGGCAATGAATTTACCTTTGCGGATATCCGGTCCATCGGAACCGGTTTGAGTGTCGCGGGAAATTATCAGTTGCGGCTCTACGACCGGGGTGTGTATGTAATCTTTGTGACAACGCTTTTTTTGGCGTTGGTAAGAAAATGCGAGATCAAATTCCATCATGTATGGCGGATGAGGCTGATCGATGTGATGCTGGGAGCCGTCTGTGTGATGGTTGTTGTTCTGAATGCCTATGACCTCAACACGGAGACCTGGCAGCAAAAGGGAACCTACCGCAACGGCTATCTTATGAATTTTGCCCTTAGCATCCGGGACAGTTTTGTGGCAGCGCCGGATGGCTACAGTGAGGAGATGGTGGCAGAGCTGGAGGCCGCATATTCCGAAGAACCGGTGGATGCTTCGGTGACAGAGGTTACGAATCCGACCATTATTGTGATTATGAATGAGTCCTTTGCGGATTTAAGTGTCATCGGTGACATGCAGACCAACAGGCCTTTGACGCCTTTTATTGATTCCTTGTCAGAGAATACCATCAAAGGGTATGCGCTGTCGTCCGTGTTTGGAGCGAAAACGCCGAATTCGGAATGGGAATATATGACAGGTAACTCCATGGCTTTTTTGCCGGAGGGATCGGTGGTGTATCAGCAATACATCAGCGATACGCCAACTTCCATTGTGTCGAATCTCAAGAATATCGGCTACACCTGTGTAGCAATGCATCCTTATTATGAGACGGGATGGAGCAGGAATCAGGTGTACCCGGATCTCGGTTATGATGAGATGTATTTTATCGATGATTTCGACCAGACCAATATCATTCGGGAATACATTACGGATGAAGAACTCTACAATGGCATTATCAAGCGTTTTGAGAAAAAGGCAGCCAATGAAAAGCTCTATATTATGGGAATTACCATGCAGAATCATGGGGGCTACACGGAGACCTACGACAACTTTGAGGAAAAGTACTACAAGGTAGGCCGTTCCTACACGGATGCCAATCAGTATTTCTCCCTGATTCATGAGAGTGATGTGGCAGTGGAAAAGCTGATTACATATTTTGAGAGCGTGGATGAGCCGGTGGAAATCGTCTTTTTTGGTGATCACCAGCCGAGTCTGAATTCAAATTTTTATCCGATTCTGAACGGAAAGGGACTGTCGGGGCTTACAGAGGATGAACTGGAGGATTTGTACACCGTGCCGTTCTTTATCTGGACGAATTATGATACACCGGAGGAGACGGTGGAGATTACAAGCTTAAATTTTCTCTCCACGTTGACGCTGCAGAGAGCGGGAATTGAGCTGCCGGCCTATAACCGCTTCCTTGCGGATATGATGGAAACGGTGCCTGCCATTAATTCCAGGGGATATTACTCCAAGTCGCAGGGATGTTATATGCATATCGATGATGCTGAGGGGGAGGAGGCCCGATGGATCAGTAAATACAATATATTGCAGTACAACTCGATGTTTGGAAAAGACAGAAGCCGTATGTTTTTCCCATATATTGGGGAAGAATAAACAAAAGATAATGAAAAGGGAACCGTAAGAGGAATAGGTGAATGAAATGAAACTGAGAGATTTGTTAGCGTATGATGATATAGTAATACAGTGTCACGACAATCCGGATGCGGATACGCTGGCCTGCGGATATGCGGTATACCGCTACCTATGCAGTCAGGGTAAAAAACCACGCCTGATCTATGGCGGAAGCAATCGTATCCGAAAAAGCAATCTGGTGATGTTTGTGGAGGATTTGCAGATCCCCATTGAACACGTGGACCAGCTGGAGGAGCCGGAGCTTCTTCTGACCGTGGATTGTCAATATACTGGTGGAAACGTCATGCGTTTTCCGGCCCGGCATGTGGCCGTTCTGGATCATCACAGGGTCTGTACACAGCTTCCGGTCCTGTCCAAGGTGCGGAGTAAGCTGGGAGCCTGCTCGACCCTGATCTGGCAGATGCTCAAGGAAGAGGGCTATGATGTGGACAATGACAAGAACCTTGCCACAGCCCTTTATTACGGTTTGTATACGGATACCGGCAGCTTTGCGGAGATAGTTCACCCGCTGGACAAGGACCTGCGGGATGAAGCAAAATTCGATGCCACGCTGATGGTAAAATACCGCAATGCCAATCTGTCACTGGAGGAATTGGAGGTGGCAGGTGCAGCGCTTTTGCACAGTGATTATATGGATGAGTATCGGTGCGCCATCGTGAAATCCGCGCCATGCGATCCGAATATTCTGGGACTTATCAGCGATCTGGTGCTGGAGGTGGATGCGGTGTCCTGCTGCATTGTCTTCAATGTGCTGGAGAATGGCGTGAAGCTTTCCGTAAGAAGCTGTGTGAAGGAGATCAAAGCCAGCGAACTGGCAGCAGAGCTCTGTAAGGACATTGGTTCCGGCGGAGGACATGCCGTGAAAGCAGGCGGTTTTATCCAGATGGAGCTTCTGGTGGAGGAGTATCTGAAAATCTGTGAGGAGCAGGGCTTTACTCCGCGGATGGAGCTGGATGCGCAGGGGCAGAGAGAGCAGCCGACGGCATCCGGAATCAAGGTCCTTCTGGAGCGGCGTATGCGAAACTATATGGACAATACAGACATTCTTTATGCCAATCATCTGAATCCGCAGGAATGTGGAATGGAAACATTCTCAAGACGTCCGATTCCCTGGGGATATGTATATGCGAAAGAGCTGTTTGAACCTGGGCAGCAGATCACGATTCGAACCATCAATGGAGATGAGGAGGTTTCGGTCGACGAGGATACGATACTCACCATTGCGCCAAAGGGGGAGGTATATATGAGCTCTGAGGCCGAGTTTAAAAGACGTTATCGCTTTTATCCGGACTGGTCCTACCATTTGAGGGAGGCAGAATATCGTCCTACCATTAAGCTTCAGAAGGAGAGGCGCGTGATCTCGCCAATGAAGTCCGCGCATGTCTGTGTCCCCAAGGGCAGTTATCAGATCCAGGCGCGTCAGCTGGACCATAAGGTGAAGCTGTTCCGAGATGAGGCGGAGGACACCTATCTGCTTGGTCGGGAGGGCGATTACCTGGTGGAAATTTCCGAGGAACCATCCCAATTTACGGTTATGGAGCGTGAACTGTTTGAGAAGACCTATCACCGGGCTTCTGTGGAGCCGGAAGCACAGACCGCAGTGGTATTTGATCTGGACGGAACACTTTTGGACACTCTGGAGGATTTGAAGGATGCGGTCAATGCGGCATTGATGTATAAGAATTTGCCAACCTGCAGTCTGGAGCAGGTACGACAGTATGTGGGTAACGGAATTCGGAAGCTGATCATCCGGGCAGTGCCGGAAGGTGAGGCAAATCCGGCTTTCGAGGATGTGTTTGCCTACTTCAAAACCTATTACAGAGAACACTGTATGGATCACACTGCACCTTATCGCAATGTTATGCATATGCTTCAGGAACTGCATGCCCAGAAGGTTCCGATGGCAATCGTGTCCAACAAGATTGACTTTGCAGTAAAAGAACTGCGGGATCGCTATTTTGCAGAGTATATCGATGTGGCGCTGGGAGAGATGGAGGGTGTGCAGAGAAAACCGGCTCCGGATATGGTGGACAAAGCAATTCAGGAACTGGGAGTATCGAAGGAAAATGCCATCTATGTCGGAGATTCGGATGTGGACATCCAGACGGCAGCCAATGCGGGACTGCCCTGTGTTTCGGTGACCTGGGGCTTTCGGGATAAGAACTTTTTGAAAGAGCACGGTGCGCAGGCAATGATCCAAAGACCGCTGGAGCTCTTGTATCATATCTGATTATTGTATATAATAAGGTTATGAGACTCGCGGAAGGAGAAGACACATGGAAGCAAGAATAACAGGACACACAGGGTTACTGGCACTGATCGGTTCACCGGTGGGACATTCCGGGTCACCGGCGATGTACAATTATAGTTTTGAACGTCTGGGACTTGATTATGCATATGTGGCGCTTGACATTAAAGAGAACGAGGTGAAGGCGGCCATCGATGCCATGCGGCTGTTTCACATGAGAGGCTGTAATGTGACAATGCCGGACAAGGTGGAGGCCGCAAAATATATGGACGAGCTGTCACCGGCAGCGCAGATTATCGGCGCGGTGAACACTATTGTCAATGATGATGGCAAGCTCACCGGATATATTACGGATGGTGAGGGATTTGTCAATAATCTGAAGGATCATGGCATTGATATCAGGGGCAAGAAGATTACGGTGGCCGGCGGTGGCGGTGCAGCAACTGCGATTCAGGTGCAGTGTGCGTTGGACGGTGCCAGAGAGATTTCTATTTTTAACATCAAGGATGCATTTTTTGAGAGAACTCTGCAGACGGCAGAAAAAATCAAAAAGGCGGTGCCCGAGATTGTCGTGAATGTGTATGATATCGCTGATACGGAGCGGATGACGGAGGAGATCGCATCCAGCGATATCTTTGCAAATGCAACCATTGTCGGCATGAAGCCCATGGAGAATGAGAGTGTGGTGAAAGATCTTGCGGCTTTCCGGCCGGGGCTTGTGGTGTGCGATGCTGTGTACAACCCAGAGGAAACCAAACTCCTGAGAGAGGCCAAAGAGGCCGGCTGTACCTGTGTGGGAGGCAAGGGAATGCTCCTGTGGCAGGGAGTTGCCGCGTTTAAACTGTATACCGGAATGGATATGCCGGTGGAGGAAGTAAAGGAGAAGTTTTTCTCATGAAGGTAGATTACAACATTTTTTTGATCGGATTTATGGGCGCCGGAAAAAGTACCATTGCCCGGGTTTTACAGAGAAAACTCGAAATGCCGCTGGTGGAGATGGATGAGCGAATTGTGGAAGAGCAGGGGATGTCCATCAACGACATTTTTGCGCAGTATGGGGAAGACCATTTCCGCGACGTGGAAAGTCAGTTGATTCTTGACCTTGGAAAAGGAGAACCATCCATTATCTCCTGTGGTGGGGGTGTGGTAGTTCGGGACAGGAATACTGCATATATGAAGCAGAGCGGCCGGATTGTTTTTCTGACAGCTACGCCAAAGACCGTATACGAGCGGGTGAAGAACAGCAATGACCGTCCGATTTTAAATAACCATATGAACGTGGAATACATAGCGGAGCTCATGGAGAAGCGACGTGCACTCTATGAGGCGGCGGCCGATGTGACGATTGCAACGGACGATAAGACCAGAGACGGGATCTGTGATGAGATATTAGCGTATCTGCAGGAACAGAAAGTAGAGGGCTAGGATGGGAAGAGGTGAGAGAGAATGGGATTATTTAATTTTGACAACGTTTTTTTTCGCGGAATGAACAAGCTGGTGGATTGTGTGTATGTAAGCTTTCTCTGGCTGATCTGCTGTATCCCGATTTTTACGATCGGTGCATCGACTTCCGCCCTGTACTACACCGTGCACAAGTCGATCCGAGGTGGAAGGGCCTATGTGGGGCGAAGCTTCTTTCATGCCTTTCGTCAGAATTTCAAGCAGGCGACGCTGTCCTGGCTGGTGATGCTTCTGGTACTTCTGGTATTGATTTTCGATGCCCGGTTCATGCGGGAAATGCTGGCACAGGGGGAACAGATCGGAGTGATGTTTTATGTATTTTGCGTCGGGATTCTGTTCGCTGTAGGCTGGGGCTGTTATATGTTTCCATATGTTGCGCGGTTTGAGAATACGGTGAAGGCTACGCTCAAGAATGCCGTACTTTTAGAACTCAGACATCTGCCCTGGAGCCTGCTTTTGATTCTGCTTTCGTTGCTGGAAGCATTTTTAATCTGGCTGATCTGGCCGCTTATATTTATATTACCGGCATTTACATATTGGGTATTTAATGAGATCTTAGAACGCATTTTCCGTCGATACATGAGCGAGGAGGATCTGAAGCGGGAGATGGAAATTGAGCAGGAAGATAAGAGAGAGAGCATGATGCGGTAAACAAGCACAAGGTGCTTTCATATAGAAATTTATTAACAAAGCATAAAGGAGAAAGACAATGGACGTAAAGATTTCAGACGCAGTAAAGTATATTGGAGTAGATGACAAGACCATCGACTTATTTGAGAGCCAGTATGTGGTTCCGGAAGGTGTGTCTTACAATTCATATTTGATTTTGGACGAGAAGGTAGCACTGATGGATACCGTGGATGCACGGTGCATGGATGAGTGGGAGAATAAGCTGACCCAGGCATTGGGCGGACGCACACCGGACTACCTCGTAATCTCACATCTGGAGCCGGATCATGCGGGGAGCATTGGCCGTGTGCTGGAATTATTCCCGGATATCACACTGGTAGGAAATGCGAAGACCTTTGCCATGCTGCCACAATTCTTTGCGGTTGCTCCGGAAATCAAGATGCACACAGTTGCGGAGGGAGATACTCTGTCACTTGGTGTACATACTCTCAGTTTTTTCATGGCTCCGATGGTGCATTGGCCGGAGGTTATGGTGACTTACGAGAGCAGTGAAAAGATATTGTTCTCCGCAGATGGATTTGGTAAGTTCGGGGCTCTTGACGCAGAGGATGCGGAAGGCTGGGCTTGTGAGGCCAGAAGATACTACTTCAACATTGTCGGAAAGTATGGGGCTCCGGTGCAGGCATTGTTAAAGAAGGCGGCCACGCTGGATATTCAGACCATCTGCCCGCTGCACGGCCCGATCCTGAACGAGAATCTGGGATATTATATTGGGTTATATGATACCTGGAGCAGTTATAAGCCGGAAAACACCGGTGTACTTGTGGCATATGCTTCCATTCATGGCAACACAGCCAAGGTGGCAGAGAAGTTTGCAGAGCTTCTGCGTGCCCGTGGCGTGGAAAAAGTCGTAGTCAGCGATCTGGCAAGGGAAGATATGGCAGAAGTCATCGAGGATGCATTCCGCTATGACCGTATGGTTGTGGCAGGAGCAAGCTACGACGGAGGTGTGTTCCCGTGTATGCAGGACTTCTTACATCACCTGCAGGCAAAGGCATATCAGAATCGTACGGTCGGTGTAATTGAGAACGGCTCCTGGGCACCGTGTGCGGCCAAGACCATGAAGGAAATCCTGGAGACCATGAAGAATGTGTCCGTAGTAGAGCCGACCGTCACGATTCGTTCTACAATGAAGGATGCTGATCTGGCATCGCTGGAGGCGCTTGCAGACGCGATTGCAGGAGCCTAATCTGACACGCTTCGTACAGATGAGGAGGAAATGTTATGATGCATAGCGTTTTAGTGGCTGGTTCGAACCAGATCAGTGTGGGGGAATTGCTTGAGAGAATGGGGGATACTCAGACCTGCATTTCATGCTCTCTTCACTATGTGGATCTGGTGCGGCATTTGGAGTTGTTTAAACCGGAGCTTTTTATACTGTGTCTGAAAAACGAGTCGGAGAACACGATTCGTTCTATGATCGAGTTTAAGAAGCAATGCGAGAAGCAGAACGTTGTATTTATCATTTTGGGAGATGAAACGGACTGTGAACAGTTCAAACAAGAGGCACGGTATGTGGCGGATCTGGTGCTTGTGAAGCCGATTACCAACCGTCAGATTATTGTGCAGATTGAGAACTGTCTTGCTGAGAGACGACAGATTGAGAGCGAAGTGCTGGAGGAGAACCGTAAGCTGCGTGCAGAGTGCGGGGATACGTGTGAGATCGAACCCGGAATATTTGCGAGGGTGGTTCCAACCCCTCAAATTAAAAAGCATGTGCTGGTAGTAGATGATGACGCCAATATGCTCAAGCTGATCAAGCGTTATCTGGAGGATTCCTATGAGGTTGCAACGGCTCTGAACGGAAAGCTTGCGGTGCAGTTTCTTGCCAGAAAGCACACGGATTTGATCGTGCTGGATTACATGATGCCGGAGGGAGCCGGGGATGAGGTACTGGCAGCTGTGCGAAGCTATGCCAAGACAAAAAATATTCCGGTATTGTTTTTGACCGGTGTTACAGATCCGGAGAAGATAAAAAAAGTACTTGCTTTTAAGCCGCAGGGATATCTGCTGAAACCAGTTGATAGAGAGAAGTTGTTGGCTGCAGTCAAGGAACAGATTGGCTAAACACGAAACAATAGGAGGGGGCATGCAGGATTTTATTCTGACAGATCTGGTTGATGCCGGATTATTGCAAGAGATGCAGGATGTGTTTGCATTAAAGAGTAAGATTGCATCCGGAATTGTGGATGAACATGGAGTGGCAGTGACAAAATTTGCACTGGCTACGGACTTCTGTGAGGTATGGACAAAGGGGACGGCCAAGGGAATGGAGGCATGTGAGAATTGTGCTCTTCGGGGAGCTCATATGGCGATGGAACTTGGAAAAGCTTCTGTGTATCAGTGCCATGCAGGACTTTTTGATTTTGCGGCACCCATTGTAGTCGATGGGAAGCTGTATGGTATCATTGTTGGAGGGCAGGTAATGGCAAGCCCTCCTACGAAGGAGCACATCTATGGGGTGGCCAAGGAACTTGGCATTGAGCCGGAGCCTTACTGGGAAGCGGCACAGAAGGTGCCGGTCGTCAGCAGTCTGGAACTGCGGGAGTCGGTGTCCCACATTTATTCGCTGGCTATGATTTTATCAGATATTGCCAGCAATAAGTACCAGGTATTGAAGGCCAATCAGGAAATTGGTGCAGCGGCGCAGATGAAGTCCGACTTTCTTGCTAATATGAGCCATGAGATCCGGACGCCTATGAATGCGGTTATCGGTATGGCGGATATGGCGCTTCGGGAGAATCTTCCTCCGCAGGCAAGAGAATATATCCTGCAGATTAAGCGTTCGGGGAAGACACTGCTGGGTATTATCAATGATATTCTGGATTTTTCCAAAATTGAGTCCGGAAAGATGGACATAACCATGGGGGAGTATTCTCCGATGGATATTGTCAATGATGTGGTAGACATCATAGCTACGAGAATGGAAAACAGAGATGTAGAATTGATCATGGACGTTCCTCCGAATTTGCCGGGAGAGCTGATGGGAGATTCTCTGCGCATCAAGCAGATTATTACCAATCTCGCAAATAATGCGGTTAAATTTACACATCACGGCCAGGTGGCAATCAAGGTGTCCTGTACAAAGACCGGAGAGCGGGAGCAGGAGCTCTCAGTTGCTGTCATTGACACCGGAATCGGAATTAAGGACATTGATCTGTCGCGCATTTTTGAATCCTTTCATCAGGTGGACAGCAAGCGTAACCGTAATATTGAGGGAACCGGTCTGGGGCTTGCAATTTCCAAGCAGCTTGTAGAATTGATGGGAGGCTGGCTGGAGGTCAAGAGTGTATATGAGGTGGGAAGCAAGTTCTCATTTTGTATTCCTCAGTTGCAATTGCACGAAACAGAGACGGCTTCCGTGAAAGAACCGGATGGTATCCGGACTGCGGGACTGATTGGCAACAGATATGTATGGGAGCAGCTGAAGATGGATATCACACGCCTTGGCGGAAGCTACTGGCAGCTTTCCGGCATCGAGGAGCTGCAGCAGTTGAAAGACAAGGACATTCGCTATCTGTTCGTGGACATGTCTGAGTATAATGAAGATGTACATGCGTTTGCGAAAGCAGAGCCGGACATTATGGTCATTCTGTTGGAACGGTTTCACGACGATTTCAAGTCGGATCTGGAGAATCTGCTTGTATTCAAGAAGCCTCTTTATACATATTCTTTAATTGGGTTGTTTAATCATGAGGATGTACATGCGCTGCACAGTGAGGATGAGGTAGTGATGGTTGACTTTGAGGCGCCGGAAGCAAAGGTTTTGGTGGTGGATGACAATGAAGTGAACCTGGCAGTTGCGGTTGGTCTTCTTGCACCCTTGCACATGAAAGTGGAGAAGGCCTATACCGGTGCGGAAGCAATCGACATGATTTCGGCAAAGCATTATGACCTGGTGTTTATGGACCATATGATGCCTAAGATGGACGGCGTAGAGACCACACATATCATAAGAAGAATGTATCCGGATTACGATAATGTGCCCATTATCGCATTGACGGCCAATGCCATGGAGGAAACGAAGGCCATGTTTTTGGTGGAGGGGATGAACGACTTCCTTGCAAAACCGATCGAGGTGATGGCGCTCTTTGATAAGGTTCGGCAGTGGCTTCCACCGGATAAGATTCATAAGACCGAAGGAAGGCCTGCGACCAACGAGAGTCAGGAAGGGCTCGAAATCCAGGGGCTGGATCTTGAGGCAGCAAGAAAACTGATGGGGAGTGAAGCGGTTCTTAGGGATGCGCTATCGAACTATTATCGAGTCATTCCAAAAAAGATGAAAAGCATACAGAATGCTTATGAAACGGAAGACTGGCATATTTATACGGTAGAGGTGCATGCCCTAAAGAGTACTTCCCGCCAGATTGGAGCAGTGGAACTTGCGGATTGTGCAGCTATGTTGGAAAAAGCAGGGAATTGTGGCGATGTCGAACAGATTCGGAAAGCTACGCCGGAGTTACTCGTCATGTATGGACAAATAGAGCAGCTTCTGGCACCGTATTTCAAGCAGGATGAGGAAGAAGTAAGTGGTGAGAAGCTGTTGACACCGGAGGCCCTGGACATGCTTTTGGATGAGATGAACATTGCCATGGGAGACTTGGATATGGATGCCATGAATGCGGCAATTGACCATATGAAGGAGTATCGCTTCGAGGGGGAAAAGAAGGCGTTGTTTGAACAACTCATAGAGGCTGTGGATGAATTGGCTGTGGATCGAGGGGAAGAAATCGTTGAAGCCTTAAGAAAACAGTAGGAAAACATGTAAAAAGAAAATGCTGACACAGAGTGCTCTGCGTCAGCATTTTCTTATCGTATGGGAAATTGCTTTCCTATACGATAAAAGCCTCCTTATGATCTGTTGGCAGCCGGAGCCAGGGATTCGGCGCGTGCCAGTGCAGCATCAATGTTGTCACATATATTTTCAGCTCCCAGCTTCTCTACAAAGCCGGCTTTTTCCATCACGTGCAGGGGCTGTTCATTGACATGGGACAGAAGAAGTGTAATTCCCTTTTTCCGGCAGGTGTTGTACGCTTCCTCCAAGGTGTCAAGACCGGTAATGTCCATTGCGGGAACATTGCGCATGCGGAGAATCAGAACATTTTTATGTTTCTCATTGGCAAAAGCGAGATAATCGCTGGTGGCACCAAAGAACATCGGTCCGGAAATCTCGTAAACCATGGTGTTTTTCGGAACATACTTTAAGTCCGTATGCTCGGAAATCTCATTGGCATCCACATCATCCATATAGACCCAGGATTTGACATCGGCCACATCGGACATGCGTTTCATGAACAGAAAAGCAGCTAATACCATACCAATCTCAATGGCTACGACCAGGTCAAAAAAGACCGTGAGAAGGAAGGTGGCAACCAGTACGGTGATATCACTCTTCGGTGCGGTTTTCACCATATGCACGAAGGTTCTCCAGCCACTCATATTGTAGGCGACCATGATCAGGATCGCTGCCAGACAGCTCATGGGAATCATGGAAGCATACGGCATCAAAAACAGCAGGATAAGCAGCAGGGTTAAGGCATGAACCATGCCCGCAACCGGAGTACGACCGCCATTCTTGACATTGGCAGCAGTACGGGCAATGGCGCCTGTTGCCGGGATTCCACCGAAGAGAGCAGACATGATGTTGCCCACGCCCTGTCCTACCAGTTCAGCGTTGGAGCGATGATGACCGCCGATCATACCATCGGATACCACGCAGGAAAGCAGGGATTCGATGGAAGCAAGGATTGCGATTGTAAAGGCCGGTGAGATCATTTCCCGGACAAGAGACAGGGAAAGCTCCGGCATGGCAAACTTCGGAAAGCCGGCTTTGATGGTGTAGAGATCTCCGATAGTGGCAACCGGAAGCTTTAGAAGCTGTACCAGAAGTGTTGTCACGAGGATTGCCACAAGGGAGCCGGGGATTTTCTGAGATACCTTTGGCCAGAAAATCTGAATGAGCAGAGCCAGCATACCCATGGCCAGCGTCATCCATTGCAGTGTGTGCAGATTTTGGGCGTAGGCGACGATCTTGTCAACGAACTCGGACGGAACGGCATCCATCTGCAATCCCAGAAAATCTTTGATCTGCCCCGCGAAAATGCCTACGGCAATGCCGAGGGTAAAGCCGACGGTGATGGTTTTGGGAATGAATTTGATGAGATTGCCGAAGTGCAGAAGTCCCATAATGATCATTATGATACCGGCGAGAAACGTTGCCACGATCAGACCACTGGAACCGTACTTGGCGATGATTCCGTAAATGATCACGACAAAGGCGGCGGTTGGTCCGCCAATCTGTACGCGGCTTCCTCCTAAGAAGGAGATGAAAAAACCGGCAATAATTCCGGTATAGAGTCCCTGCTCCGGGTTGACACCGGAGGCAATTGCAAGGGCGATAGAAAGTGGCAGCGCAATAATTGCCACAATGATTCCGGCAACAATGTCCTTTACGAACTGTTCCTTAGTATAGGTTTTCATCGTGCTGAACAGTTTTGGTTTGATGTACTTTAGTGATTCCATAATAACTCCTCTTTTTGTATTTCCCTTTTCTAGCATAAACAATAAAATCATAGGCTATTTTTGCGGGTTGCGCAATGGGGGAATTAACGAAATCATTCAGCTTATTATATTTGAAATTGTGCATTCATAATAAAGAAAGCATATTCATATGCATTCTTTATTTTCGAAGACGTTTCTTGACGGCACGGAACGGGTGTAGTCAAATAGTGGTTTGCCATCCTGAATATACTCTGTTGCAACGCAGTCGTTTCCATCTTGAAAAAGCTGGAGCACGAATGTTATCCCGCTGGCTGGTTCGTCCTGTGGAGAAGATGATGCAGGCAGAGCTGTTCGAGCGGTTTTACCGTCGGGATGAAGCGCGCAGCGGGGACGAAAATCATGTTGGGCTGGGACTGTCAATCGCAGCGAGTATTGCCGCACATCATAATGGAACGATTCAGGTGGAGAGTCATGCCGGAGAGAACCATTTCATCGTCACCTTGCCGGTATCCATGTCAAATTATGTCAATAAGAAGTAAAAGTTTTGCAAGCAATATTGCGTGAAAACAGGCATGGATGTAGAATAAAGAGGATAAAATAGAGGTTAAGATGTATGCTGCAACGGGTAAGCGGCATAGGTGAAGGAGAGAAGGAAATGAGAAAAACAAAGATTATCTGTACGATTGGACCTGCCAGTGAGAACGAGGAAGTACTTACGAAGATGTGTGAGGCGGGAATGGATGTGGCGAGACTGAACTTTTCCCACGGATCCCATGAGGAGCATCAGGCCAAAATTGATCTGATTAAACGGGTGCGGGAAAAACTGAATCTGCCCATTGCAATTATGCTGGATACCAAGGGGCCGGAATACCGGATCAAGACCTTTGAGAACGGGAAGATTGAACTGGCGGAGGGAGATACCTTTACTTTGACGACGGAGGATATCGTCGGCAATCAGGAGAGGGTTTCCGTGAACTATGAGAACCTGATCGAGAACCTGAAGGTGGGCGACCGCATTCTGATCAATAACGGACTTATCATATTGGAGACGAAGAAACTGAAGGGGAAGGATGCCATCTGTACCGTGTTGGCAGGCGGTGTGCTCTCCGACAGAAAGAGCATGAATTTTCCGAATAAGGTGATGAATCATGCATACCTGAGTGAACAGGACAAGCAGGACCTGTTGTTCGGCATCAAAAACGAGGTGGACTTTGTCGCGGCATCTTTTGTGTCCACGAAGCAGGATGTGGCGGATTTAAGAGAATTTTTAGATGCCAACGGCGGACAGGATATCGACATCATTGCGAAAATTGAGAATCGTGCCGGTGTAGATAACGTGGAAGAAATCTGCCAGATTGCCAATGGAATCATGATTGCAAGAGGAGACCTGGGAGTGGAAATCCCGGGCATGGAGGTACCGGCAATCCAGAAGTATCTGATCAACAAGTGCCGTCTTATGGGAACCCGTGTGATCACAGCCACGGAGATGCTGGAGTCCATGATTCATAATCCTCGTCCTACCAGAGCAGAACTGTCGGATGTGGCCAATGCAGTGTACGATGGATCTTCCGCAATCATGCTGTCAGGAGAGTCTGCTGCCGGTAAATATCCGGTGGATGCGGTCCGCAATATGGCAGAGATCGCGGAGTATACGGAGAGCCAGATCAATTACAATAAACGATTCCGTTCTACCGAATTCGATATTCACAATGTAGTGGATGCCATCTCTCACTCCACCTGTGCCATGGCCATTGATGTGCAGGCAAAGTGTATTGTGGTGAGCTCCTTAAGCGGCCGCACGGTGCGCATGGTCAGTCGTTTCCGCTGTCCGGTGGATATTATCGGAATGACAACTTCGCAAAAGGCTTGGCGCAAGCTGAATTTAAGCTGGGGTGTGAAGCCGGTGCTCTGTGAGGAGTACAGTTCCATGGAGGTTATGTTCTATCAGGCAGTGAAGTGTGCCAAGAACATCTTTGACTTAAAGAAAGGGGATCATGTGGTTCTGACCGGAGGTCTGATCAACGGCCAGACCGGCAATACCAACGTCATCAAAGTCGAGACGATATAATCGGCAATCACGAAAAATCGCGCATAAAATTCCTTCATCTACAAATACTAGTTCCAAAATCGGGAAGTACGATAGATGGAGGAATTTTTGTATGAAAGCAACTGGAATTGTTCGAAGAATAGATGACCTTGGAAGAATTGTAGTACCGAAGGAAATCCGGCGCACACTTCGTATCCGTGAGGGAGATCCCCTTGAAATTTTCACCAATCGCGAAGGGGAGATTTTGTTGAAAAAATATTCGCCGGTGGGTGAGCTGGGAGAGTTCGCGTCAAGTTATGCGGAAGCGCTGGCGCAGTCGGTGGAAGCGCTGGTGTGCATTACCGATCGGGATTATGTGATCGCGGCAGCCGGGGCGGGCCGCAAGGAACTGGAGGGGGAACACCTGAGCAAAAACGTGGAGGAACTCATGGAAAAACGCGGTACCTTTGCGACGGCGGATGTGCACAGTGAGCTTCCGGTTCTCGCAAAGGAATGGACCAGCGACCACAAGGGAGCCGTGCTCTCCACGATCACGTGTAACGGGGACTGTCAGGGTTCTGTCATCATGCTGGAGAAGAGCGGAAGAAGCGATGCGTTGGAGCTGCTTCGGGTGTTGACCATGTCGGCAGCGAATTTTCTGGGAAAGCATATGGAACAGTAGAGTATATGTTACTATTAACGAGTATATAAAAAGTTAAGAAAACATCAATTGCATATAGGTACGAAAAAGGATAGAATATCTATATGAGTGAGACAACAAAAGGTAAGAAAAAAAAGAAGAAAAAAAAACAGCATCGCTTTTTCTGGTTCATGATCAAGTTTCAGATTTTTCTGATGCTTGTGGTGTTGGCTGGGCTGGGGTACTATTATTTTGGCGGCTATGCAGATACCGTACAGCAGCTGAAGCGTGATGCCGTGACCAAGGTGGCTGAGACGGACGAATCCTTCTTTGTCCCATCTCAGATCAGCGAGGTGTATGACACAGATGGTAATCTGATCTCGGAACGCAAAGGGGAGAAGGACGCGCAGTATTTAAATTACGAGGATATTCCCAAGGACTTTGTGGCGGCGATGATCAGCATCGAGGACAAGAAGTTTTACAGTCATACCGGTGTCGACTTTAAGGCTGTTGCGCGGGCGGCGACTGCATTTGTCAAGGCCAAACTCAATAAGAGCCAGGTGTCGCAGGGAGCCAGCACGATTACCATGCAGCTGGCAAAGCTGATGTATATGGAGCCGGACAAGACATGGCAGTATAAGGTGGAGCAGATGTTTATTGCCATGGAACTGGAAAAACGATACAGCAAAGAGAAAATTCTGGAGTTCTATCTGAATAATAGTTATTTTTCTAATGGGTATTA
The DNA here is from genome assembly GCA_945868435.1 of uncultured Lachnospiraceae bacterium. Taxonomy (GTDB): domain Bacteria; phylum Bacillota; class Clostridia; order Lachnospirales; family Lachnospiraceae; genus Roseburia. Next base: position 201,913 of record CAMBLG010000003.1, on the reverse strand, counting down.
TGGAATCGAGGCTGCCAGTCACGGATATTTTAACTGCGAGCCGAGTGAATTGAATTTATCGCAGGTAGCGTTTCTGTGTGCAATCCCCAACAGCCCATCCTACTATGATCCGGTTACAAATTATGATCATACCATCGAACGACGGGACCGCATTCTGAGCAATTTGCTGGAGGACGGGAAGATTACCCAGGAGACTTACTATGAAGCGGTCAAAAAAGAGATTGTGCTGGATCGGCCGCAGGAGGATGTCTCCACATTGATGAACAATTACGTGGATACCTACACGTACTATTGTGCGACAAGAGCCCTGATGGAGCAGGATGGATTTGTCTTTCAATATTATTTTGAGTCAGATGAGGCTGAGGCGACATACGATGCGGAATTTGACGAGTTGTTTGCGCTTTGCCAGAAAAAGCTGTATGCAGGTGGCTACAAGATATACACCTCCATTGATATGAACAAGCAGAATGAACTGCAGACAGCGGTGGACGAGACTTTGCAGAATTTTACGGACACCTATGAAGATGGCACCTATGAGATGCAGGGCTCGGCGGTGTGTATTGACAACAATACGGGCTATGTGGTTGCGATTGTCGGGGGAAGAGAACAGGATTTTGGGTCCTACACGTTGAACCGCGCGTATCAGAGTCACAGGCAGCCGGGAAGCTCCATCAAACCATTGATCGTGTATACCCCAGCTTTTGAGCAGGGGTATGATCCGGACACCATTGTAGACGACCACAAGTTTGAAGGAGGACCCTCCAATGCCACCGGTACATATATGGGAAAGATTCCGCTTCGAACGGCGGTTGCCAAGTCACTAAACACAGTGGCATGGCAGCTCTACGAGGAACTTACGCCGGAAGTGGGACTATCCTATCTCAAGAGCATGAACTTTACAGATATTGTAAAGGATGACTATATTCCTGCCACCTCACTGGGGGGATTTACCAAGGGGGTATCCGCTCTGGAGATGGCAGCGGCTTTTGCAACCCTGGAGAATGATGGGATGTATCGACAGCCGACCTGCATCAAGTCCATTATTGATGCGGATGAGAATATTGTGTATGCGTCCCAGCAGACAGAGGTTGTCATATATGACAAGACGGCGTCCCGCATGATGACGGATGTGCTGACTACAGTTATGACGTCTGGAACCGGGCGTCGGTTAAACCTTACGGATATGCCATGTGCAGGAAAGACCGGCACCACCAATGACCATAAGGATGGCTGGTTTGTGGGCTATACCCGCTATTATACCACCAGTGTGTGGGTAGGCTGCGATTACCCGAAGGAGATCAAAGACCTGAGCGGCAGTTCCTATCCGGGACAAATCTGGCAGACCTATATGAACGCCATCCACGAGGGGCTTACGCCCATGGAATTCCTGCCTTATGCGCAGCTTTCAGATGAGTTTGTAGATCAGATGGAACAGGAGCAGAAAGAGCAGGATGAGCGCCGTGAGGAGGGACAGAATACTCCGGGACAGGATGAACCTGCACAGAATCCGGAGAATGGTGAGCAGCAAAATCCGCCGGACAACGGTGAGCCTGTGACTCCGGATGAACCGGAACAGGATGATGGTACAGGCGAAGAGAATCAGCCGGATGATAATAACACGCCGGACAATGAAAATGGCGCGGAGAATGACAATCTGGAAGATGGAAACGAGAATAATTCCGACAATGACGGAGGCGGCGATGCTGGTGCCGAAGGCACGTAAAAAGCGCATTTTTATCCAATAAATATCCAAAAAATGGACAAAATTGTTGTTGGAGTAAAGAAGTACATATGTTACAATGAACAAAAGAAAAGAATCACATGTAGGAGGGGAAGACAGGTGAAAAAGTATGGATTTGGTGTAGATGTGGGCGGTACCACGGTCAAAATGGGTTTTTTTGAGACGGACGGCAGACTGGTTGACAAGTGGGAAATCAAGACCAATACCGAGGGCGGCGGTAAGGATATTTTGTCTGACATTGCCCAGTCTATTGACAACAAGCTGGCCCAGGAGGGAATCAGCAAGAGTGATGTGCAGGGAATCGGCATTGGCGTGCCGGGACCGGTTACTTCGGACGGTGTTGTACACGGCTGCGTGAATCTGGGCTGGGGAACTGTCGATGTGGCGGAGCAGCTTGGAAGTATGACCGGGCTCTCTGTGGCAGTAGGAAATGATGCCAATGTGGCAGCCCTGGGTGAGATGTGGCAGGGCGGAGCCAAGGGAAGTAAAGATGTCATCATGGTAACACTGGGAACCGGTGTAGGCGGTGGTATCATTGTGGATGGTAAGATCGTTGCAGGCTTTAACGGCGCAGGCGGTGAGATCGGTCATATCACTGTGAATAATGATGAGATTGAGCCTTGTAACTGTGGACAGTACGGATGTCTGGAACAGTATACTTCCGCGACAGGAATCGTTCGCATGGCGAAGCGTAAGCTGGCCAAGACAGCGGATGAAACGGTATTGCGTGGCTACACGGAGCTGACAGCAAAAGACATTTTTGATGAGGCAAAGAACGGGGATCAAATTGCCATCGGTCTGGTGGATGAGCTGGGAGAAATCTTAGGCGCGGCCCTCTCCAATATGGCGTGTGTTGTGAATCCGGAGATCATTGTAATCGGTGGTGGTGTATCCAAGGCCGGACAGATTTTGATCGACACCATTCAGAAGCATTATATGGAGACGGCGTTCCGCTCCTGCAAGGAGACGAGGTTCGCGCTGGCGACTCTTGGCAATGATGCGGGAATGTACGGCTGCATGCAGATGATTCTTGAGTAACGTCTGATTTACATTATTTGTGACTATTCACAGCCCTCCACCCACATGCGCACTCGTCGCCTCTTCGAGTCTCCAGTCCCGCTCCTTACGGAGCTAAGACTGCTTATGTGTGTGGAGTTCCTGCTTCGCATGCCTGGTATGGATTCGTAGACAGCCTCTTACATGCGAGCATGACGAGTCTGTCTATGAATCCATATCGGCTGTGAATAGTAACCATTATTTACATATAGGAAAGTTCGAATGTACCAAAGGAGGAGTTTTGTTATGTCTGAGTTATTTACTACCACGGAGGGAGCGTGGGGAGACGGTTCCGTGCGTCTCACCATGATAGGAGTCGTGGTTACGATCGTCGTGATTCTGGCGCTGGTCATTGCATCGGCAATCATTCGTCAGCATAAGGAGGAGAAGAAGAACCGTATCACCACGAAGCAGCTTGTATTTTCTGCTGCGGCAATGGGGCTTGCCATGGTCTGCTCTCTGATTAAGTTCGCAAATCTGCCCATGGGAGGTTCGGTCACCTTGTTCAGCATGCTGTTCATTGTGCTGATCGGTTACTGGTATGGCCCGTACGTTGGTATTATGGCAGGCTTTGCATACGGACTTTTGCAGTTTGTAATCGAGCCGATCTTCTACACCATTCCGCAGATGCTGTTTGACTATCCATTGCCATTTGCAGCGCTTGGTCTGGCCGGATTCTTTTGTAATAAGAAGTGGGGCTTGCAGATCGGATATGTTGTCGGAGTGATCGGCAGATACATATTCCACGTGCTCTCCGGGTATTTATTCTTTGCGGCTTATGCGCCGGAAGGTATGCATCCGTTGGTATATTCTTTGGGTTACAATGCAACCTACATTGTACCGGAGGCGGTTCTGACTCTGATTCTGATCAGTATTCCGCCGGTTGCCAAGGCGTTGGAGTATGTGAAACGTCAGGCAATCAACAAATGATTTGGGCGTTATAATTATATATTGAAAAAATATCTTGACAGTCAAACTATTATGGAGTATTCTTTGAGAAGCAAATAGTTTGACTGTCAAATTATTTCTCGGGCAAACTATTTCGGTAAATAAACGGAAAAGAAAACAAGAAGAAAAAGGAGAAACAACCATGTTAGAGAAGTTAAAGGAAATTATTGCAGATCAGTTAAGCGTTGATGCAGAGAGCATTACAGCAGAGTCTAAGTTCAAGGAGGATCTTGAGGCTGATTCTCTGGATCTGTTTGAGCTTGTTATGGCACTGGAGGAGGAGTATGGTGTAGAGATTCCTTCTGAGGATCTTGAGAAGCTTCTGACCGTACAGGATGTAATCGACTATCTGGCTGACAAGGGTGTAGAGGCATAAGAAGAGTAGAGGGAGAAGATATGAAGACAAGAGTTACGGAACTTCTTGGAATTGAATATCCTGTCATCCAGGGCGGTATGGCCTGGGTGGCAACCCACGAGCTCGCCAGCGCAGTATCTAACGCTGGCGGTCTCGGCATTATCGGTGCAGGTGGTGCACCGGCATCCTGGGTGAGGGAACAGATCCAGGCAGCGAAGAAAGAGACAGATAAGCCCTTCGGTGTCAATTTGATGCTTATGAATCCGGAGGCAGATGAGATTGCAAAAGTAATCGCAGAAGAAAAGGTGAAGGTCGTGACGACCGGAGCCGGAAACCCGGCAAAATACATGGAGATGTGGAAGGCGGCAGGAATCAAGGTGATTCCGGTGGTTGCCAGCGTTGCTCTCGCGAAGCTCATGGAGCGCGGCGGTGCGGATGCAGTGGTAGCTGAGGGGACGGAGTCCGGCGGCCATATTGGCGCACAGACAACAATGACGCTGGTTCCTCAGGTGGTAGATGCGGTGAGTATTCCTGTAATCGCTGCCGGCGGAATTGCAGACGGAAGAGGATTTGCGGCAGCAATGATGCTTGGAGCAGAGGCTGTCCAGATGGGAACCCGGTTTGTCGTGGCAACAGAGTCCACCGTTCATGAGAATTATAAAGATAAGGTTATTAAGGCAAAAGATATTGACTCCGAAGTTACCGGTCGTTCTACCGGTCATCCGATCCGTGTCCTTCGCAACAAGATGACCCGCGAGTATCTGAAGAAGGAAGCAGAGGGGGCGACCTTGGAGGAATTGGAGCAGCTGACTCTGGGAGCACTGCGCAACGCAGTTGTGGATGGCGATGTGATGTACGGCAGCGTGATGGCAGGACAGTCTGCGGGATTGGTAAGCAAGAAGGAGTCCTGTGCAGAAATTATTGCGGATGTGATGGAAGGCGCAAAGAAGCTGATGCCGGAGCGGTTCGCATAATGCATTTTCCCATGGGGAATGGACAGATTGGAGAATAAGAAGGATGAAGACAGTATTTATGTTTCCGGGACAGGGGTCCCAGTATGTTGGCATGGGCAAGGAATTCTATGATGCAATGCCGGAGTGTAAGGCGGTCTATGATCTGGCAGCAGAGGTGACGGGCCTTGATGTGGCTGAGCTGTGCTTTACCGAGAATGATAAGCTCAATATTACCGAATATACACAGATCTGTATGTTGACAACGGAGGCTGCCATTTACACAGCCTTGAAAGAGCGTGGATATCAGGCAGATGCTACCGCAGGCTTAAGCCTTGGCGAGTATGGTGCATTGATCGCGTCCGGGACGATGACGATGAAGGATGCGTTTTCCGTTGTGAGAAAGCGTGGAATCTACATGCAGGAGGCATATCCGAACGGAGGAGCCATGTCAGCAATTCTCGGATTGGAAGCGGATACCATTGCTTCTATCTGTGAGGAAGAGCAGAAGAATTGTGGCAAGGTGGTTTCAGTTGCGAATTATAACTGCCCGGGACAGATTGTTATTACCGGAGAGGCTTCCGCTGTGGAAGCAGCAGGTGAGAAGTGTAAGGAAGCAGGAGCTAAGCGTGTTGTTCCGCTTAAAGTGAGCGGACCGTTCCATTCTGCGCTGCTGGAGGAGGCAGGACAGAAGCTGGGCGAGGCGCTTGCAGATGTGACCATTCATCCGATTGAGATCCCATATCTGACCAACGTGACCGCAGACTATGTCAAAGACCCTGCTGAGGTCAAGGATTATCTGGTTCGCCAGGTATCCTCTTCTGTGCGTTGGCAGCAGACCATCGAGCGACTGATCGCAGATGGTGCCCAGGAGTTTGTGGAGATTGGACCGGGACGTTCGCTCTCCGGCTTTATGAAGAAAATCAACCGTGATGTAACTACATATAACATTGACAAGATGGAGGATTTTGAAACGTATGTTAACCGGTAAAAATGCGTTGGTAACCGGCGCGGGAAGAGGAATTGGAAGGGCTATCGCATTAGAGCTTGCAGCAAGAGGAGCTTATGTGGTTGTGAACTACAACGGTTCGAAGGCAGCGGCGGAGCAGACCCTTGCAGATATTGAGGCAGCCGGCGGAGCCGGTGAAATCTGCCAGTGCAATGTGGCGGACTTTGAGGCGTGCGGCGAGATGGTCGGCGAACTGATCAAGAAGCTGGGCCATATTGATATTCTCGTCAACAATGCGGGAATTACCCGTGACGGCCTTCTGATGAAGATGAGCGAGGAAGATTTTGATGCCGTAGTGAACACGAATCTGAAAGGGTGTTTTAACACGATTCGCCATATGTCACGCTTTTTCCTTAAGCAGAGAGCAGGAAAAATCATTAACATATCTTCGGTGTCCGGCATTCTCGGCAATGCGGGACAGGCAAACTACTCTGCCAGCAAGGCCGGTGTGATCGGTCTGACCAAGGCAGTGGCACGGGAGCTGGCAAGCCGTGGCATCAATGTGAATGCCGTGGCTCCGGGGTTTGTAGAGACTGATATGACGGACGCTTTGAACGATAGTCAGAAGGAGAGCCTGTTGGGACAGATCCCGCTGGGAAGAGTGGGAAATGTGGCCGACATTGCCAAAACTGTGGCATTTCTGGCCTCTGATGATGCAGCTTATATTACAGGACAGGTGCTGTCAGTGGACGGCGGAATGGCAATCTAAGAAAGGATAGGACATGAGTAGAAGAGTTGTTGTTACCGGTATGGGTGCAATTACCCCGATCGGTTTGAATGTAGAGAATTTCTGGAAGAACGTGAAAGCCGGAACTCTGGGCTTTGGCGAGATTACAAAATTTGATGCCAGTGAGTACAAGTGCCATATGGCAGCTGAGGTCAAGGATTTCAACGCAAAGGAGTTCATGGATCCGAAGGCGGCTAAGAGAATGGAGCTGTTCTCTCAGTATGCTGTTGCTGCGGCAGCAGAAGCAATCAAGGATGCCGGTCTGGACATGGAGAAGGAAGATCCTTATCGTGTGGGCTGCGCAGTGGGCTCAGGTGTAGGAAGTATGCAGGCGATGGAACGCGAGTATACGAAGCTGGTGGAGAAAGGTCCGAGTCGTGTGAATCCGATCTTTGTTCCACTTATGATCTGTAACATGGCAGCAGGAAATGTATCCATTCAGTTTGGTTTAAAAGGAAAGTCCATCAATGATGTGACTGCCTGTGCTACCGGAACCAACAACATCGGTGAAGCGTTCCGCAGTATTCAGTACGGAGAGGCAGATGTGATGGTGACCGGCGGAACAGAGGGCGCGGTATGTCCTTTGGGAATCGCAGGTTTTACAGCGCTCACCGCATTGTCTACCGTGGATGATCCGGCTAAATGTTCCCTCCCGTTTGACAAGAACCGCAGCGGCTTTGTTATGGGCGAGGGTGCAGGCGTCGTTGTTCTGGAGGAACTGGAGCATGCCAAGGCGAGAGGTGCTAAGATTTATGCAGAGGTAGTAGGTTACGGATGCTCTTCCGATGCATATCACATCACATCCCCGCAGGAGGATGGTGCAGGTGCGGCCCAGGCTATGACCAATGCCATGGAGGATGCCGGAGTGCAGCCTTCTGAGGTGACCTATATCAATGCACACGGTACAGCAACCCACCACAATGACCTGTTTGAGACGAGAGCAATCAAATTGGCATTCGGCGATGCTACAAAGGATCTGCGCATCAACTCTACAAAGTCTATGATCGGACATCTGTTGGGAGCTGCCGGTGCCGTTGAGTTTATTACCTGTGTCAAGGAGATTCAGGAAGGATACATTCATCGTACTGTAGGATATGAGACTCCGGATGAGGAGATCGATCTGGATTACTGTAAAGAGGCATATGAGGAAGAGGTGCCGTATGCACTGTCCAACTCTCTTGGCTTCGGCGGACACAACGCAAGTATTCTGGTTAAAAAATGGTCTGAATAAGAAAGAGTAGGATGGTACAAATAGATGGCAATGCTTTCAACAGTTGAGATTATGGATATTCTGCCGCACAGACAGCCGTTTCTTCTCATCGATACGGTAGAGGAGCTGGAGCCGGGTGTGAGGGCAGTTGCAACAAAGAATGTAACCTTCAATGAGCCATATTTTGCAGGACATTTTCCGGGAAATCCGGTCATGCCGGGCGTTCTCATTGTCGAGGCGCTGGCTCAGACCGGTGCAGTGGCAATTCTGTCACAGCCGGAGTGGAAGGGAAAGACCGCGTATTTTGCAGGAATTGACAAAGCCAGATTCAAACAGAAGGTAGTTCCGGGAGACGTATTGACGCTGGAGACTGAGATCATCAAGATCAAGGGACCAATCGGAATCGGAAAAGCCGTGGCACGTGTGAACGGAAAGCTGGCATGTTCTGCAGAGTTAACATTTGCAATTTCTTAGAGGAAAATAAGATGGGAATCAAGGATTTATTTAAAAAAGAGATGAACCAGCCGGAACCTGAGGTAGTAGAGACTGTTGTATGTCCGGCCTGTAAGAAGGAACTGATTAAGTCCACAGTTGTAAAGAAGAAGTACGTTTGTTACGAGTGCGGCCATTATTTCCGTGTCCGTGCCAAGAACCGGATCAAGATGGTTGCGGACGCAGGCAGCTTTGAGGCCTGGGGCGAGGAACTGACAACCGGTAATCCATTGAACTTTCCGGAGTACGAGGATAAGGTGGCACAGACGCAGGAGAAGACCGGCTTAAAGGAGGGTGTGACCATTGGAAAATGCACCATCTATGGAGAGCAAACTGTACTTGGTGTCATTGATGCCCGCTTTATGATGGGAAGTATGGGACACGTTGTGGGTGAGAGAATCACCATGGCCATGGAGCGCGCTACAGAGGAAAAGCTTCCGGTGATTCTGTTCTGCTGTTCCGGCGGAGCGAGAATGCAGGAGGGTATTATCTCCCTGATGCAGATGGCTAAGACCAGCGGTGCGGTTAAGCGGCATTCCGATGCGGGCTTACTGTATGTGCCGGTTTTGACAGATCCGACCACCGGTGGTGTAACCGCCAGCTTTGCGATGCTGGGTGATATCATTCTGGCAGAGCCAAAGGCGCTGATCGGTTTTGCAGGTCCGCGTGTAATCGAGCAGACCATCGGTCAGAAACTGCCGGAGGGATTCCAGAGAGCAGAGTTCCAGTTGGAGCATGGATTTGTAGATGCAATCGTAGAAAGAGAGAACTTAAAACGTACGCTTTATCAGATATTAAAGGCGCATCGTCCGAGCACGGGTTTTGCAAATTTCGATCCGTTGCGTGAGGATGACAATTATGAGCCGACGGAGCTCATGAAAGAGCGGGCAGCTAAGGCGAAGCTTCTGGATGCGTGGGATAAGGTGACAGCAGCTCGTCAGATGAACCGTCTGGCTTCTGTAGACTATATGGATGCCATATTCGATGATTTTATGGAATTGCACGGAGACCGGTACTTCCGGGATGATCCGGCAATCGTCGGCGGTATTGCATATCTGGATGGACAGCCGGTGACGGTCATTGGCGTTCATAAGGGTAAAGACCTGAAGGATTGTGCAGCCCGCAATTACGGTATGCCTTCTCCGGAGGGCTATCGGAAGGCCATCCGTCTGATGAAGCAGGCAGAGAAATTCGGCCGCCCGATCATTACATTCGTCAATACATCCGGTGCATATCCGGGCAAGGAAGCGGAAGAAAACGGACAGGGTGAGGCAATTGCCCGCAATCTTTACGAGATGTCTGCCATTCAGGTTCCGATTCTCTGCCTGATGATCGGTGAAGGTGGAAGCGGCGGCGCGTTGGCGCTTGCAGTGGGCAACGAAGTGTGGATGATGGAGAATGCAACTTATTCCATCCTATCTCCGGAAGGCTTTGCATCTATTTTGTGGAAGGATGGAAAGCGTGCCAAGGAAGCAGCCGGCGTTATGAAGATTACAGCGCAGGATCTGAAGGAGCTTCATGTGATCGAAGATATCATTCCGGAGTTTGGCGGGGCCGATGAGGACGCGTTGATTTCCATTGCCAACTACATGAAAGGCAACATGAAGAAGTTCTTGAAGGCACAGAATGGCAAGAGCGGACAGCAGCTCGCACAGGAGCGCTATGACCGATTCCGTATCTTTTAGTTCGCGCAATGACTTTAAGGAATAAAGCCTTAAGTTCAAGAAGGAGCAAACAATGAAAATTTTAGGAACTGGAAGTGCACTTCCAAAGAAAGTAGTGACAAACGATGACCTTGCACAGGTAATGGATACCTCGGACGAGTGGATCAAAAGCCGTACCGGTATTGAGAAGCGTCATATCGCAGTGGAGGAGACAACCACCTCCATGGCGGTAGAAGCTGCGAAAAAAGCCATTGAAGCGGCCAAAATCTCCGTTCTGGACATTGACCTGATCATTTGTGCAACGGTATCTTCAGATTATATATTCCCGACGCTGGCCTGTGAAGTTCAGGCAGCAGTAGGGGCTAAACGCGCAACGGCCTTTGATATCGGAGCAGGCTGTTCCGGCTTTTTGTTCGCGTTGGCAACCGCAGATGCGTATTTCAGAACAGGAAGGTTTCACAAGGCATTGATCATGGGCGCAGAGACTCTGTCCAAGATGATGGACTGGGGAGATCGCAGTACATGTGTCCTGTTCGGAGACGGCGCAGGTGCGGCCGTTGTAAGTGCGGAGGAAAATCAGCTTCTGTCCATGGTGCAGGGATCCGATGGCGAGAGTGGTATGGCTCTGAAATGTGATAACCGACCGGTCAATAACCTGTATCGCCAGTTGGGCGCGCAGACATATTCCTATACGGAGATGAATGGTTCAGAAGTATATAAATTTGCGGTGCGTACGGTGCCGACAGCAATCAGTGAGGCACTTGAGCAGGCGAAGGTTCCGGCAGATGACGTGAAGCTATATCTTCTGCATCAGGCCAACCGCAGAATTATCGAGGCAGTAGCCAAAAGATTGGGGCAGTCTCTCGATAAATTCCCGATGAATCTGCAGGAGTGTGGCAATATCTCTGCAGCCAGCGTGCCGATTCTTTTAGATAAGGTTTGCAAAGATGGTATGCTTCAGGCGGGAGACAAAGTAGTTCTTGCGGGATTTGGAGCCGGTCTTACATGGGGAGCTTGTGTGTTGGAATGGTAGCAAATGTTTCACAGGAGTTGTTTCATAAGATTGTGTTCCATAAAGGAGACAGACAAATGACTTTGACGGATAAACTGAATGACACCTTAAATGAACTGCTGGTCCGGTTGTTTAAGGATATACTGGAGATCGAAGGAAAAAGTCTGATCACGGAGGAATTCAAGGATATCACAACCAACGATATGCACATCATTGAGGCAATCGGGGTGGAAGAACCCAAGAATATGAAGACCGTGGCGAAACTGATGTCGGTCACAACCGGAACACTGACCAAGGCTATGGATGCGCTGTGTGAGAAGGGTTATGTAATCCGGGAGCGCAGCACAGAAGATAAGCGGGTGGTCAAGGTATTCCTGACGGATCGAGGCAAGATGGCGTATTACCACCATGAACAGTTCCACAGGCAGATGATTAAGAATATCTCCTCCGAGATGTCGGAACAGGAGACAGAGGTTTTGATTTATGCATTGGCCAAAATGGTGGACTATTTTCAAATCAACTATTACGATACGGATGAGGAGTCAGAATTCGTGGATTGGTCTAAGATTCAACAAAATGACGAAAGGTAATATCTTGGAGTTATAGCTATACTTATTTTGGGTTATGAAAATATGGAAAAAGAGGGCTCTAAATGCAAGTTTAGGGTCCTCTAGTTGCATTTTAAACACTTTTACACAGTAAAGTTGCACAAAATTGCAAGAAGAAAGAAATTTTTATTGTATAATCCTGCATTTTCCGTTAAAATAATACTGTTCGTGCATACGATAAACAATACAGGATGATCGAAAGGAGATTGGAAATGGGTTACGTTGATGAAGTACTCGAGAATTTGAAGAAGAAGAATGCATCTGAGCCGGAATTTTTACAGGCAGCAGAGGAAGTATTGGATTCCTTACGCCCGGTAATCGATGCTAATGAGGAATTATATAGAAAGGAAGCTATCTTAGAGCGCATCACTGAGCCGGATCGTCAGATTATGTTCCGTGTTCCATGGGTAGATGACAATGGACAGGTTCAGGTAAACAGAGGCTTCCGTGTACAGTTTAACAATGCAATTGGACCATACAAGGGAGGACTTCGTTTACATCCTTCCGTAAACCTTGGAATCATCAAGTTCTTAGGATTCGAGCAGATCTTCAAGAACTCACTGACCGGTCTTCCAATTGGTGGTGGCAAGGGTGGTTCTGACTTCGACCCGAAGGGCAAGTCTGACAGAGAAATCATGGCATTCTGCCAGAGCTTTATGACAGAGCTTTCTAAGTACATCGGCGCTGATGTAGATGTTCCGGCTGGTGATATCGGAACCGGTGCAAGAGAGATCGGTTACATGTTCGGCCAGTACAAGAGAATCCGTGGAAGCTTCGAGGGCGTTCTTACCGGAAAGGGTCTTACCTACGGTGGATCTCTTGCACGTACAGAGGCAACCGGATACGGTCTTCTGTATCTGACTCAGGAGCTGATGAAGTGCCACGGCGAGTCCATGGAAGGCAAGACCGTCTGTGTATCCGGTGCAGGAAACGTAGCAATCTACGCTATCCAGAAGGCACATCAGATGGGCGCAAAGGTTGTTACCTGTTCTGATTCTACCGGATGGATCTATGATCCGGAAGGAATTGATGTAGAGCTTCTGAAGGAAGTGAAGGAAGTGAAGCGTGCACGTCTGACCGAGTACGCAGCAGCAAGAAAGAGCGCTGAGTACCATGAGGGACGCGGTGTATGGCAGATTAAGTGTGATATCGCACTTCCATGCGCAACCCAGAACGAGCTTCTGATCGACGATGCTAAGCAGCTGGTTGCCAACGGATGCAAGGCTGTATGTGAGGGTGCAAACATGCCTACCACATTGGATGCTACCAAGTATCTTCAGGAGAACGGTGTATGGTTCGTCGGCGGTAAGGCTGCCAATGCCGGTGGTGTTGCAACTTCTGCCCTTGAGATGTCTCAGAACTCTGAGCGTTTGAGCTGGACCTTCGAGGAGGTTGATGCAAAGCTTCAGAACATTATGGTGAACATCTTCCACAACATCGATGACGCAGCTAAGCGTTACGGCAAGGAAGGCGACTATGTAGCAGGTGCAAACATCGCCGGATTTGAGAAGGTTGTAAATGCTATGTTAGCTCAGGGTGTTTGCTAATCGTGAATTTCTAAGATAAAATAAGATATTGATAAGTCCTGTAAACCCAGTGTTTATGGGACTTTTCTTTTTGCGATGAAATGAAAAAAGAATTGTCAGAATATTCATAAATAGAAGATAATTTACGTTATTTTGAGGTCGTTATATACGCAAAGTGCTTTACGTTCACTTTACGCAATTTATGACTTTACGACGCTATACGGCTAGTAATAATGTTGAATAGATAATAGATTTTAATATGTTATATAAAGAATTTTCATTAATATGCCGATATTATGCTTACAAGGATGGCATTGTATTTCAAAGGATTGAATTTGAGATACAGTGCCTTTTTATTTTATTATACCACTGGGACCTTTCGGGCAGTGGTGCAGTCATGACTGACAGATTGACTGCAGGGAGGAAGGACAATATGTCAATTGCAGGATTAGGAACTTACAGTAGTTCCGGTTATTATTACAAAGCAGTAACTAAAAGTAGAAGTGGTTCGCTCTCAAACGTATCGGATGATTATTTGAGTAAAGAAATTCCAAAAGATAATCCGATGCACGACTTCAAGGAAGCAGTAAGGAAGGCGGTTACATCTTCGCCTTATTGTAAATGTATTATTGCGAATATTAAGACAGAAGAGTTATATGCTTCTCAGAATGATGCAGGGGAAATGGCTTATTCCTATGAAAAGACAGAGCAGAGCTTTCAGGTATTTATTAAGTACGATGGACATGATAAGACATATTCTGTGAAAGGGTATGATAAAGATGGCAATCCATTTGAAAAAGATATTAATCCGGAAGAAGTTGATCCTGAATATGCAGATTTTCCGGAGTTTTCAACTCTTTGTATGTATTTTGAACATACAGAACAAACCTCTGAATTTTTAGCGGATGATTATTTTGATACCGATGACATTTTGGAGAAAATGAACTATTTAGAAAAAGTGAATAATCTCAGAAATGAAAATGTTATGGATAAAGCAAAGAGTATGATTGATTATGCGAATCGATTATTTGATGATTTTCGTCGAATGATGAATGCGAAAGAGGATATCAATTCTTTGTTTGAACCCTATTTTATGAAACTCTTGTCTATGGATATCACACAGATAGAGCAATCAGAAGAACCGGATGTAACGGATAGATTAAGTGATGTGCATTCCAGTGAAAAAATACAGGAAGAAAAAGCAGAGGATGAGCAGGTTACTCCTCTTGGAATTGGTTTTGCAAAAGCAGGGGAAATGGGATATGGAATGTCGGCATCTTTAGTTACGAAACCGGGAAATGATGATACAATCATTCGTGTGAAACTTGCAACCGGAAGTTGGAGTGAAACGATAGATGTGAACTTATCAAATTTTGATCCAAAGAATGCAACACCGGTGGAAATGTTTGCATATTGCCAGTATAAGGATGCCAATGGAGAAGGTGTAAATAGCAAATGGGGAAGCTGGAATGCCATGAAGTCGGTTATGTCTCCAACTGATGGCGCAGATTTTGGTTCGCTTGATAATATCATGAATAAGAAAATGAATTGGACAGATGCTTTGGCAAAATCTAAAACCATTCTTGAAAATGAAAAGACGAAAGAAACAATAAGTGCTGCAGATCTTCTGAAGCTATTTGAGGAAACACATACCCTTACTGCACAAGAATTAAAGGAAGAAAAAGACTGGCGTGAAATGTCCGACGATGAATGGGATAATTTGCTTGAGGGTATTGATAAATATATTGATGCGTTCAAAGAAAGAATAAAACAGTTAAAAGAAATGCAAGATGAAGCCGCTCAGAAAGCCGCTTTGGAGGCTGATTCAGATATGAGAGCAACTGCGGCTTCGGCGGCAGCGCTTAGTGCAGCTGCAAATGGTTTAGGTGGTATATCTGAAACTGATGCAGAAAGCCAGACAGAAGAGGGAATTCCGACAGAAGATGGTGTGAAACACGAAAAGAATTGGACAAAGAATCTAAAAACCGATGATCAGACAGTACTTCGCACAGCAAAAGAGGCTCAGGAGATGGAGAATAAGGCTTTGAGTAGATTTGAGGAAGTACAGCTGACCGGCACTACAACAGTAGGTGTTTCACAAACAGATACAGGTACAGAGTGTGCTTCTGTAGAGGAGGATGAAAATAAAGAAAAGGTTTGGACGATTACTGCCTTTGGAGAAGATGGAATTGTTAGTACCAGATGTCAAAATGGTAAGATTATAGATAGTTGGGAAATAAAATATACAAATCCTAATGATGCGAAGAAAGTACAGGATTTTATCGGCAGATTTGAAAAAGATGCAAATTTGATTTTTAGCGGTTCTAAAGATTTCTGGGAAGATTTTTTGAGCAGTGACATGGATGATATAGCATCTTAGCTTCAAGGAGACATTATGCTAATTAATGGAATCGGAATGAATGAGATGTCTCCGTCATATGGAGGTGCAACAAAAACGACAAAGGCAGGCGACGAGGTACAGTTTCCTCAAAATGTAATGAAGACTTTAGGACAATGGGATTCGTATTTGGCGTATGATAAATGGTTGAGTGATATTATGACGTATGTTTCAAAAAGATAAATATGGCACATTTAGATGCTGAAACCACCCTGCAGTATTTTTATGATACTGCAGGGTGTGTGCATATAGTCTCGCAAATATGGTCTATTACAAATGCGGGAGGTTTCTTCTGTAATAACGAAGCTCTTCTTCACTGACCTCACAAATGATTCTGTCAAGTGTTTCCAGTAACTGTTCTTTATCCTCTGGCAATCGTCCTCTGAGTTGAAAGGCATTGGAGGCTCCCATTGCGGCAAAGTATGTTGGAATATTTAAATTTTCCACAAGGGTTCGGAGCTCTTGGTATTTTTCAATCTCACTTTCTTCTTCCCAGTTTCCGTTTTGAATTTCCTGATATAGATCGGATTCTGGATAAATCGTCAGCATATTGGGGCCAATTAGGAAAGGATGCAGCTGATTGAAGACACGCGCGGATGCTTTCGCACCTGCTTCACCTTTTCCTTTACCGGAAATGCCGGTCAGATAGAAGAAACCATATTCGATATCCGCCTGTTCTAATCTTTTACACTGGGTTAGAATATCTTTGGAATTATAACCCTTACGCATAAAAGCAAGTGCCTTATCATCTGCTGTTTCCACACCAATGGTCAGCCCGTTATAACCCGCACGATGAAGACATATCAGTTCATCATCTGTCTTGTTCGTTGAATCTGTAATGCGTGCGAAACAGCCGATTGAGTTGACAGAGGGAAAATACTTGTGAATGAGTGAAGCGATTTCAAGTAACTTCTCTGTTTTCAGAACAAACGGATTAGCTCCGGTTAAGAAAACTCGCCGAATTGGGTCAGGATCATCTTTTCCCTGTAGGCGAATTAACATCTTTGAATAGGGATTTGTGCGCAGAACTTGAGCTTCCAGTAAATCATTTTCTATGTCCTCTATAGGTGACATTCTGAATTTAAATGGTAAATCACTGTATAGCGTACAAAATTTGCACTTGTGGTGGGTACAGCCTGCCGTTACTTCCAGCAGAAGTGAATCTGCTTCATAGGGCGGACGCCAAATTGTTCCTGTGTAATGCATGATAAACACCTCTTATTATATGGATTATGCACAGGTAACGAGGCAAACCTGTGCATGACTGTCTCGTTGGCATCATTATAACAAAACACACTGAAAATAAAAGTACTGTACTTTTTTGAAGTACCTTTTGTTTTGATGTGAAATAGAGTATAATCAAAATGAAGGGAGATGAGCCAAATGAGAAAATCTGAATCTGCAGTCAGCCGATGCAAAACGATTTCAACCGTGCAGAAGCTGTTGGGTGGGAAATATAAGATTGAGCTTCTCTGGTATATAGGCAAGTGTGATGTTCGACGTTTTGGACAGCTTCGTCGTCAGATTGGTGAAATTACTGAAAGTTCTCTTACAAAGCAACTCAGAGAACTGGAAACAGATGGGTTCATTCTTCGCCACGATTTTTGTGAGGTTCCTCCACGGGTGGAGTATACATTGACGGAACTTGGGGAGAGCTTCTTATCCGTTCTCGATTGTATGAAAGCCTGGGGCGATGAAAATTTACCTACATAATCAGATGGAAATTGTAAATCCATAATTATTGGACTAGAAAGATGAATCAAAATATGCAGGAGAAACAACATGAAACAATAAATATAATAAAACCAGATAAACGGAGGAAACTCTTCTGGTTTTTATTATGTGACTAAAACGAGCATGGCAATAGCAATGAATGTAAATAAAGCAAGTCAATCTATATACAGACTGTTTGTGGCGTCGGCTATAAATTAAATAACAAACAAAAATGAGCAGGTATTACAGAGTGTTTGTAATATCTGCTTTTTTATGGCTGATAATAATGGTCACTTTACGGTCACTTTACGGCAAGTGCTTGTAATATCTAAAATTGAAAGCTGTAAAATTCCACGTTGAATTTTACAGCTTTCTTGCGTATAATATACATAAATGAAGAAACTATATCAAGTAGAGGAAAGGAAGTTGATTTTATGCCAAATATATTACCTGTATCAGATTTAAGAAATTATAATGAAGTACTGAAAAATTGTCAGGTTGGAGAACCTGTGTTTTTGACCAAAAATGGCAGAGGCAAGTTTGTGGTTATGGATATTGCAGACTATGAGCGTGAAAAGGCGGAGAAAAAGCTGTTGATGAAGCTGCAGGAAGCAGAAGAAGCAGTTAAGGATGAAAGCGCCTGGATGAGTTTGGATGAACTGAAGAAATCTGTCGGGGTATAGCCTATGATGAAATTGCGGATTAACCCTATTGTGGCAGAGGACTTGAAGAACATTAAAGAGTATATTGCGGAAGACAATGAAGAAATGGCGGTAAAGACCATTCAGGAGATATATGCTCGAATTGAGAATATACAGCAATTTCCGTATATGGGAGCTGATCTTACTAAGAGAGTCAGCTTTCGGACGGATTATAAATATGTGATTTGCGGGAATTATGTTGTGCTGTATAAGATTGGAAAAGAGTATGTGGAGATTTACCGAGTTGTGAATCGGTATCAGGATATTACGCAGATATTTTAGATAAGAGTTAAAATGATAAAGGGAACAGCTTATGCAAGTTACGTATATAGGGTTAAGTGAATATTTTCAAAGATGTATTCCGAAAGCAAAAAGAAAAGGATATTTCTTGATTATATCCTTAATTGCAAGGTATTCTGATGCACAAGATCTTTATGAAAAATTAGAAAAAGATTGGGCATCGTTGAATGATTTAACAGGTGATAAGATTTTATTCGTATTTTCAACACCTAAAGCTAGAAAAAGAGCATCTTTTTTTCATATACCAGGGAAAGAACCCTATGAAGGAGTAATGTGTCCATTTATCGAGTTGTTGAATGGAAGGGGTGTAGAGGATAATAACGGTTCATTTGAATTTCAATATGGTGGCTATAATAAAATTGATTGGAAACAAAGACATTCACAGACAATTACAGAATTTGCTATGAATTATAATATATTGGAGAAAGAAATTCCGTGTTTGTTTTTGTATGACTTAATTGGAAATAGATATAAGGTAATACCTGTAGGACAAAGTACGGATATTTATGTGATGATAAAGGCTATGGTTGAGGAGATAGCGGAATATAGAAAAAAGTGTGTAAATATTGAAGGGCAATTAGAAAAGTATAGAAAAATTGAGGAATATTATTGTTTATATGAGAAGCTGGAAAACGAGGCAGAGAAGGAAAATTCAAAACAATGTGTAGCTATTCGAAAGGTACTTCGGGAGGTGCAATCGTATAAGGAAGTTAAAGATGACATTTTCGACTCTAGAATAAAAAAGGATTTGAAGAGGATTGGACAATGGAAAAGACAATATTTTAGTTCCTTTGAAAAGGATGATCCTAATAAAAAGCATTATCTGGAGTTGAAAAAGAAAGAACAGAACATTGAAAATGAATTTAATTCAATATGGGATAATTTAGAAAATGTAATAAAGGAAAGGGGAAGAGAAAGAAGAGAGAATAGTAAAGTAACAATATTACATGATGTATTGTCAGCATGTGTCAAATTGCAGTCAAATTCTACATATTTTGCAATATCAGAAAATCAAAGAAATGACTTTGTAAGAGATTTACTAAAAATGGCGAAGTATGATGTGATAGATCAAACCAGAAGAGGAATATCGTCTACTGAAAAATGTGCTGGAGAAGTTGATATTTTAATTGAAGAAGATGGTTCGCCTGTAACTATAATCGAAGCATTAAATTTGGATAGTCTTAATACCCATTATTTGGATAGGCATATAGACAAAATCTACAGATACGATACTGTTGGAAATATGTTTAACATAATATTGTCATATGTTAGTGTATCCAATTTTAGTAAGTTTTGTGAGAAATATTTCAAGCACATAAAAGAACATCAGTATCTTTATCCGTTACTTTCAGCTGATGATAGTTTTAGGGTTGAGAATTTTCCATACTCAGATATCCGAGTAATGAAAACTGTACATAATAGAAATGGTTGTGATACTGTTTTGTATCATGTCTGCGTGTTGATTAGACAATAAAGAGTGGGATGAGAGATTGAACTAAGTTTAGTATAAGGAACAGCTTGAAATACTTGTTGAATGCTATATAGAAATAGAGGTATAATGATGTATATATAAGGAATATTGCCAATATTAGAGAATATATTAAGCTATTGAATTTTTTTATCTATGAGTTATTTGGAGTGCATTATAAGTTGGAAAGAATTCTATAATTATGGGTATACTATAATGTATATGAAAAGGAGTTAAAGAGATGTATGCATATATGACGTCGAATGTCCGTAATTATAATGAATTGCAAGTTTTTCTAAAAAATTGTCATGATAAAAAAACGATGGAGATAGAGATAATTGATAAGATTCGTTTGACGAATATTGAATTGAATTTATTTTTAAGTGATTTTAAAAGGAACCAAAAATGGTTATTTCCCTATTTGGATAAAATGCGAGTGGTTAATTTAGGTAAATGGAATTGCGTGCTGATATTATCAACAGAGGTTCCTATAGTAGTTTATTCAAATATGTGTTTGTATGCACAGTATGTTGGAATATTAAAATGAGGATGGTGGGTACTGAGGATGAGTCAATTTAGTTATATTGATATATTTGCTGGTTGTGGAGGTCTTTCTCTTGGATTGCATAATGCAGGATGGAAAGGCCTATTTGCTATTGAAAAAAGTAAAGATGCCTTTGAAACATTGAAATATAATTTGATTGATACAACGCAACATTTTGGTTGGAATGAATGGCTACCACAAACAGAACACGATATAAATGAGGTAATTAGTAAATACAGAAGTGAGTTGGAAAAACTTGCCGGAACTGTTACTTTGGTTGTTGGAGGACCACCATGCCAAGGCTTCTCTATGGCGGGACAGCGTAAGAAGAATGATATTCGAAACACACTGAGCGATTCATATATAGAATTTATAAGTATTGTGAAACCTAAATATTTAGTTTTTGAAAATGTTCAGGGATTTACAATTGGTTTCAAAGACGAAAATGAAAAAAAGGGTGTTCCTTACTCAGTGATTTTGAAGGAAAAATTGGAAAAACTGGGATATAGTGTAGAGGGTAAAATGATAGATATCTCGGAATTTGGAGTACCGCAGACCAGAAAGCGTTATATTATGGTTGGTGTTTTACAAGGAAAACCAGAAATGTTTTTTGATATACTTTATAAGAGAAAAAAAGATTTTTTGAAAAAGAAGGGGCTAAATGAAAAGGTATCAGTGGGAGAGGCCATTGGGGATTTGTTAAAAGAAAATGGAACATTACCGACGCCGGATTTTAAGAATTATGTGTCTGGCGTTTATGGAGAGATACAAAGTAATTATCAAAAACTGATGAGAAAAGGCTTGGATAATATGGAAGGATGCGTAGCAGATAGTCATAGATTTGCTAAACATTCTGAAGAAACTAAGCGGATGAATGAGGAAATGCTACAAAAGTGTCCCAAGTTAAAACGGGTAACTCCAAAAGATAATTTGATTAAAAACTTAAGAAAACGGGGGGTTACGGTTTTAGATGAAAGTAAAGCGGCACCAACTGTTACAGCGCATCCGGATGATTTTGTTCATTATTGTGAACCTAGAATATTGACTGTGCGAGAATCGGCGCGAATACAAAGTTTCCCAGATAGCTTTCAATTTAAAGGAAAATATACTACGGGTGGTCAGTTAAGAAAAATAGAAGTACCTCGTTGTACACAAGTTGGAAATGCCGTTCCACCTTTATTTGCAGAACAAATAGGAAATGCTTTAATGGAGATGATGAAAAATGGAATTACAGAATCGGAAAAATCTACAATTTAGAGTTAGTACGGCATTAAAAAGCATTATTGGTAAAGATTTAATAAATGATAAATACATAGCAGTATTTGAACTGGTAAAGAATGCATATGATGCAGGGGCTAAGCGAGTAGATATTATATTTGAAAATGTAAATACATTAAATTCTAAGCTGATCATTAAAGATGATGGTAAAGGAATGGATTTGCCTGACATAAGGGATAAATGGCTTTTTATTGCCTATTCAGAAAAAAAGAAAGAAAATAGAAAAGAGGTTTTAAATAAAAATACAGACAAAAAAGATTATAGAGAACATTTTAAAAGGGAGACAGCTGGAGCAAAAGGGGTAGGAAGATTTTCGTGTGACCGTTTGGGAGCAAAGGTAAATTTAAAATCAAAAACAAAAGACGATGAAAATATTAATTGTTTATGTATAGATTGGAGTAAATTTGAAATTAATGATGAACGTGAAATAAAGGAAGTAAAGGTTCCTTATTTTACGGAACAATCAGATGGATTTGAGCAGGGAACGGTGCTTGAAATTTGCGAATTGAGAGAACCATGGAAGAGAGCAGATTTTCTTGCATTAAAACGGGCATTAATGAAATTAATTAATCCTGAAAATGATTTGGCTGATGATATATTTGAAATTTATTTAAGCGTCGCAAGCGAATTGAACGCAGATCGTGGAGTGAAGAGAGATAATGAAAAGGTAAATGGAAAAATAAAAAATGATATCATTGAAAAATTAGGATTAAAAACAACTAATATAGAAGTGGAAATTTCGGAAGATGGTCAGACTATAAAAACTGAACTATGGGATAGAGGAGAGTTCATTTTCAAGTTTGAGGAAAAAAATTATAAATATATTGAATTAAAAAATATCAAGTTTAAATTACTTTATCTAAACAGAAGTGCAAAATATAATTTTTCGCTTGTTATGGGAATAACTCCTGTTAACTATGGGTCTGTAATGGTATATAAGAATGGTTTTAGAATATACCCTTATGGTGAACCGGGAGAAGATTTGTTTTATATAGATAGGAGAAAAAGCCAGGGACGAAATCGTTACCTAGGAACACGAGATATTATAGGAAGAATATTGATATTAGGTGAAAATGACGAGTTTATGGAAACCACAAGTCGGGATGGCGGTTTTGTCCTAAATGATACCGTGAATAAATTTTATGACTTTTTTACAAGAAGAGTTCTTAGAACATTGGAAAAGTATGTTGTTGATGTAATAGATTGGGGAGACCCAGAAAAACAAGATTATGAACAAGGGGTAGAGCAGGGACTCTTACCCAGAGATGTAGGAGATAAGATCCTAGAACAATTTGCCGGTTATAGTAGTGCTAAAAGAAAAGAATTGATTTCATTTGAGTATAATAAATCTCTTATAGAGAAGATGAATGAAAAGAAGTCTGACGGTATAGAAGCTTCTGTACAGAAGCTTATTAGCATTGCGAACAAAACAGAAAATGAAGTGTTGTCAGAGTTGGCAGATAAAGTAAAGCGTGATACATATAAAATATTACAACAAAAAAGAGAAACGGACGTTGAATTAGAGAATACACAAGATAAGTTGGAAGCCGCACATAAAGAAATAAATTTGAGAAAACAGCAAAATTATTTTTTAGAGCAGGCTGTGAATAAGAACGAGAAATTTTTATTAAGTGGGATGCATTTAAGTTTAACATATTCTGAAGGGGCAAAGGGAAGTATGATTGACTTAATGGATGCTCTCCGCAGAAAGCATGCAGATGATGAAGAAGTGCAACAGTATATATCGGAGATTATGATTAATATACAGAAAATTAATAAGGTCTCAGAATATGCTATTAAGGGCAATTTTAATTTAAAGTCAACAGAAGAAGAAAATGATATTAGAGATTTTATCATTCAGTATGTAGGAATGTCAAAATATAAGGGCATAGATATACAATTTAATTCAGATGCGAACGAAAAATATTTGTGCATATTTGATGTTTCGTCTGTAGGTATAATTGTTGATAATATTGTAAGTAATGCAAAAAAGGCCGCTGCATCTATATTGCATATTAAGTTTTCCAATGAAGAGAATGGCATCTGTATTAATTTTTCTGATAATGGTAGAGGTTTGGATCCATTGATAGAAGACCCTTATTCGATTTTTGATTTGGGAATGACAACTACCAAAGTGCAAGGAGGAAATGGAATTGGACTAAATCATGTTAAATTACTGGTTGAAGACATGAATGGACATGTTGAGATAAATCAACAATGTCAAGTAGGCTTTGAATTAATAGTGAGGATCAAAAGATGAATGTAAACTTTAAAGTTTTATGGTTTGAAGACGAAATGGGTTGGAGACCTTCTTCAGAAAGAAGTATGAAAAAGATAATAGAAAGTCATAATCTTGTACCCATTATTACTTGGAAAAAAGGTGACGAGGGAGATGCTGAAGAAGAATTAAAAAAAGAGTATGATTTAATTCTTATGGATTATGAACTTAGGGGAACCATGGGTAATATATTAATAAAGAAATTGCGTCAATTTGATATTTATACAGATGTAGTATTCTATTCTGGCAATTATAATAAAATGGTTAAGGCGCTTTATAATATTGATGAAAAAGGAATGAATATTGAACCTGTTGATGGGATTTATTTTTCGGATAGAAAAAGAGAAGAATTATTTCCTAAGCTACAAAAAGTAGTAGATAAAGTGGTTAGACGAATGCAGGATATTGTTAATTTGCGAGGAGTGGTATTGGATAATGTTAGTGGTTTTGAAAATCAAATGCAAAATATACTAGTTCTTGCAGCTAATAAGTTTTCACAGGCTCAAATTAAGAGTTTGAATGAATATACCAAAAATAAACTCATAGTGCCAGCAAAAAACGAGTATATAAGAAAGATAGATGAAATTGAAAGTAATCCAGAAGCATTAAAGGCAATTATTAGTGCACCAGACTATTTTTTGGATTCATATAAAAAGGCTCGCTTGGTTGGAAGGGTAATAAAAATTTTAGTTGATGAGTATGGCTTGGTAATAGACGAAAAATATAAAAAATTTGCAGAAGTATATTATAATGAAATTATTAAGTATAGAAATGCATTGGGACATGCAATGCGTAGTAATGAGCATGCAGATAGAGAAGTTTTTATTGGTGAGATAGATAAAACTCCACTTATTTTTACTGAAGACTTATTCAGACAAATGAGAGCAAGTCTAAATGAATATCAACAAGTAATTAATCTTGTGGAAAACTCATTTAATCAAATCTGAGATATTTTTGGAGAAGCATATAATTGATACAGGCAATGAAGAAATGCCGTGAATGTGAGTTGATATATAGTATAAATATTCATTCATCGAAATTCTCCTACAATCATTCTATACATGTGATATACAACTGACCTCAAAACCCCAGTAAATCTGCGGACACCTTAGAAGCTGCTATGTTAGCTCAGGGCGTTTGCTAAGGAATAATTATTCAAAACAGGAAGACCCCACACATTGCGGGAAAACGCAAAATGTGTGGGGTTTTTAATATTTTGTTAGAAGTATAAAAATGCAGAAAATAAGGGAATTATTCAGTGAAAAACGGGGTAAAAACATTATGGGTTAATAATTTAATAGCACAAACCGATATATTACTTAGCAAAGGAAAGCGTATTTTTCAATGGATTGATATTCATCGAAAAAAGCGCTTTTTTATTGGAGCAAAGAGCGGTGAAGTTATGACGGACAGATTGACTGAGGAAGGGAGCAGAAATGAGTATAGGAGCAATAGGTAGTGAAGCAGGATACTACGGATATGGTTCTGCAAGAAAAAGCAGTGAAGCAAATGATGTTATGCCGACGAAAGCAACACAGGCGGAGATGTATGCTTTTTTTGAACATTACGATTCGGTTAATGGAACAGAGAACAGTTATGAAAAGTCTATGGCATATATGTGTGAAGAACTGGATTCATGCTTCGGAGATGAACTGGGGAGCCTGGATTCTGTAAAGGACGAGATAGCAGGATTAAAAGAAATGTATCAGTCCGTAATAGATGATTTGAAGGCAGCAAAAGAAGCAGCTCTTAAAGAATCAGAAACTAACCAGAGTGAAGACAGTAATTTCAGGCAGATGCCGGTCGATCACATTGCTGCACTGTATGAAAAGATAAAAAATGGTGATACAGAACAAGAGTTTCAAATCGGAGCAATGTCTCTTACTCTTGAGGAATGGAACGAATTAATTGATAAGTTTGATGATTTAGAAGAGGAAATCAAGGAAGCGGTAAGGGTTGAGATAAAAAAACAGATTGAGGCAGAGCGTGCAGCCGAAACTGCAAAGACAGATGATTCAATCGATAACGCGACATTATTGTCTTCGGAGATTAGAAAGAGTGTTTTCAGAGAAGCAACAGATATGAAACCAGAGATTTCGTATATCACATGTTTTACGAGCGAAGGAATTATCTGTAGGGAAGCAGGTATGGGAGAAAATGAATATCTGTGGAAATTGGATTTTGAAGATGAACGGGACTATGAGAAAGTCATGGATTTGGTCAATAGTTTTCCGGAAGATTGGAATCTGAAGTTTGCACCAAATGAGAAGTTCTGGAAAGATTATCTATCTGAAAGAATTGACAAGGATGATTTTGTCTCAAATCTGAATCAGTATTCTGATAAGGGAAAGATGAATTACCTGGTTGAAAGGGATGGTAATACATACATTAATCGTGAAGCTGCAAAATACTGTAATTACATGAGTAATCCCAAAGACAGAATATACAACCTTCAGGAATTCACAGAGCTTATTGCTAATGAAATAAAAGAAAATCAGAAAAAGCTTGTTGATCCAAATGACGAAGAAGCACTTAAAAGAATTGATGAGCAGATGGAAGCATTCAAGCGTCAGATGTTGGGCGCAGCTTATAATAAGGTTTACCACAGTGATTATTATTCCAATAATTACATCTGGCGTGCAGATAATGCGGATGAGTTGTTTCATATTTTTAGTGGGGACGGCGAATTGATATCCACAATAAAGTACTTTGATTTGACGAAGCTGGATGACGATAGGCTTGCATCAGAGTACGGCTTTAATGAAGAATTGCTGAAGACGTTATCGTATGTAAGGGCTGAAATTGCGAATAAGGGGAGAAATGCGGGTGAAGATTAGAACTTCACCCGCATTTCTATTACCCGTCCCACAATTTGTACTGTTTTGTTTTGAAGTTGAGACTGCGAGACAATGATTGGGTCAAAGGTAGGATTACTTGCAAGCAGCATTAGTCCGTCTTCGTATGGTTTAATTCGCCGGATTAGAGTCTGATGATTCCAAAGAATGGCAAACAAGTCATTATTACTGACATTTTCCTGGCGCTTAAGGATGACTGTATCTCCGACCATAAGTCGGGGTTCCATAGAGGAATCCGTAACGCGAATCCCCAGATAGTCAACTCTGTCATCCACCTCTTTGCATATATGCTCAAAGTAAATCGGAGAGTCGAATCCGACTCCGGAATCGAGTTCGGTAAGCTGCTCGTAAACAGGAATACAGATCAGGACATTGGAAGCATCGGAGGAAATCACCGAGGAAAAATCGTGCAGATCCAACAAATCTGTCTTACTAATCTGGAAATAGTCAGCGAGCCGCTGAACTTTGCCCATTCGCGGAAGGGCAATACCTTTGCACCAGGTGTTGAAGGTTTGTGGCGAGACTCCGATGGCGTCTGCTGCCTCACGTTGAGTTTTCCCAGAGCGCTGTAAATACTGTATTAGATTATAGGAAAAAATTTGCTTTTGTTCTTGGTCGTTCATTATGCCCCCCTTATAGATTCTAACTTATCGTACAATAATATTTGATAAAAAACAACAGAAAATGCAAAATGGGTCAATATCGCCCTTGACATCAAATTATATTTGATTTAGTATAGGAAAAAGTGATGTTTAGCAGAAAGGATAGAAAGATGCCGGATTTTCAAATCTCTTTAGCTGCTGCCCGTATTAATGCAGGACTGACACAGGAGGAAGTTGCAAGGGCTCTTCGTGTAAAGACGGAGACTGTGGTAAATTGGGAGACTGGTGATGCAGAGCCTGAGATTTCGCAGGGGCGGGAACTGAGCACATTATTTAAAATACCCCTAGAGTATATTTTTTTTGCATAAACAATCAAATTTTATTTGATTTTAAAAGGAAAGCTTACATATGATCGATTTTCATAGTCATGTTCTTCCGGGAATTGATGACGGCAGCCGGGATACGGATATGTCCCTTGCGATGCTTCGGATGGAACAGGAACAGAATGTTCAGGCAGTGGTGGCAACTCCGCATTTCTATGCAGAGCAGGACTCTGTGAAAAGCTTTCTGAAACGAAGAAGTCATAGTATGGAGCGCCTGATGAGGGCAGCTGCATACGAGGGGCTGGCATTTATGCCGATTCATTCCGGCGCGGAAGTAGCTTATTTCCGGCATATAGGTGAAGCTGCCATGATACCGCAGTTGTGTATACAAGATAGCCGTGTACTTCTTTTGGAACTTCCGTTTTGCCAGTGGGAATCCTTTGTCTATGAGGATATCGCAGAACTGCTCCGAAAGCAGGAACTTACGGTCGTACTGGCACATGTGGAACGGTATTACCGGTTTCAGAAGGATAAGGTCATCTGGAATGCCGTCATGGAACTTCCGGTGTATTGTCAGATGAATGCAGGTCCGTTTCTAGACTGGCGTGAGAGAAAAAGAAGCCTTGATATCCTGAAAACACAACGCTGTGTACTTCTAGGAAGCGACGCACATAATCTCAACAGTCGCAAGCCAAATCTAAGAGAGGCATGTAGTGAGATTGCAAAACGTGCAGGAGAAGAATATCTCGAAGCGACGGAAAAACTCGGGAGCAAACTATTAGGAACTTAAGAGGACGTATGAATTCAAACAAAAAAGCACAGGCCATATGCGAGATTGCACTTGCGATGGTGGTAATTATATTTGTATATTTTTTGCTTCGCTATTGGGAAAAACGGGATGTGCGGGCGGATGTGCAGCAGGAAGATACATCTTCGCAAACAGTTGGCGAAGCGCAAATCAACAATTATGGAACAGTAATTTTGGAACAGCGCAAATATCTATTGAGTCATCCCGTGAAAACATATTTGTTCATAGGAACAGATATAAGTGGAAATGAAGAGGGAGTTGGCGAAGAATATCGAGGGGCCATGGCGGATGTTCTTCTGTTGCTAGTTGTGGATGAGGAGGAACAGTTCTATGGATTTTTGCAGCTGAACCGGGACACAATTACGCGGGTTCCACTGATGCAGACTGATGGAACGACAAATGCCAGCGCAGACCTTCAGCTATGCACTGCTCATTGGTACGGCGGAAACAAAAAGGAAAGCTGTGAGAATACGGTTACCGCAGTCAGTGAGATGCTGGGGGGGATTTCGATTGACGGATACTATGCCCTTTCCATGGAGGCTATGGAAAAGCTGAATCAGGCAGTGGGAGGTGTAACCATCACGTTTCCGGCGGATCTGACCGAGGTTGACACGGCAATGAAGGAGGGGGTAACCCTCACTTTGACGGATGAGCAGGCGGAGAAGCTGTTACATGCAAGATACGAAATGAGCGATGATCGCAACTCGAAGCGCATGGACAGGCAGCGCCTTTTTCTGGATGCTTTTTTACAACAGGCAAAGGAGCGGCAGGCGGAGAACAGTAACTTTATCATTGAACTGTATGACAGCCTGCATCCCTATGCCACGGAAGACATAAACATAAACGAATTGACACGGCTGATCAGGCAGATGGAAGCATATACCTCAAAGGGTGTGTATACGATTGATGGAGAGGCACGAATCGGGCAGAGGCTTGGGGATGGGTTAGATCACTGGGAATTCTATATGGATGAAGGGTCATTGGATTCGACCATGAATGCACTATTTCCATTAGTATATGAAGGGGTATGGGAAGAGGAGTCGGAAGAATGAGAGAAGAACAGGAAATTGAAATTGATCTGCTGGAGATATTCTATTATTTGCGTGCAAAGCTGGGATGGCTCATCCTGGCGTTTGTTCTTGGTGGTGTGCTGGCAGGAAGTATAACCTATTTCCTTATTACACCTAAGTATACTGCAACTGCAAAAATCTATATGGTATCCGCTTCCAGTGAGAGTGTGCTGAACCTCTCGGATTTGAATCTCGGAACCTCTCTTTCGCAGGATTATGAAGAACTGATCAAGCTGCGTCCGGTGTTCAATGAGGTAATTGATAATCTCAAGCTGGAATATGAATACGAAGAGTTGTTGGAAATGGTTACCGTGGCCAAGGTGGGAGATACCCGCCTTCTGGCGGTAGCCGTGGAGGATCCGGATCCAAAGGAAGCACAGGTCATTGCAAACGAACTGGCAAATGTGGCGGTTACTTATATACCTAAGGTGATGGAGACCTCTACGCCAAATATTGCGGAATATGCAGTTTTACCACAGAAAAAGAGCTCTCCAAGTCTGGCAAAAAATGCCATCATAGGGGCAGTGTTGTTCCTTGTATTGCTGACAGCCGTGTATATCATCCGAATGCTGAAGGACGATACCGTTAAGTCGGCAGACGAGGTGGAAAAAGCGTTCGGTGTTATGCCGCTTACCGTGATCCCGGAAGGGAACATAAAGGAAATCAGTGATGGGGCAGAACGCGAAAAAAAGAAACGCAAAAAGGGCAGGGAAAACAAAAATGAGAAGAATGACAGGAAGGGGAGGCAGTAATCATGGATTTTTTACCAAAGAATCGCGCGAGAATTGAAAATATGCCGGTTCTGCCGTATGCCATTGAAGAGGCAATCAATCGGCTTCGTGTCAATATCAGTTTTCAGGGAAGTAATATACGCAAGATTATGATCATATCTACGATGCCGGACGAGGGCAAGAGTTTTGTGTCCATGCAGTTGTGGCGACAGATGGCAGAGGCAGATGTGAAGTCCGTGTTGGTCGATCTGGACCTGCGCAAAAGCGTTATGATTGATAAATACCGGATTTGTCAGGAAGACGGAGGCCGAATACTGGGGACATCATTTTATCTGGCAAACGACATTTTTCTGGAGGAATGTGTGCTTCGCACCGGTATAGGAAAGGGTGATATTCTTCCGAACAATGATAATCTGGTTAATCCGTCTATGCTGCTGGAAGGAGATAAACTGGAGGATACGTTGAATGCACTGGCAGAGAACTATCGCTATGTAATCATTGACGCCCCGCCCATGAATCTCGTATCGGACGGAGAGCGGATCGGCTCACTTTGTGATGGCGCTATTCTCGTAGTGAGAGGCGGAGAGACACCAAAGAAAATGGTGCATAATTCCATGCGCCAGTTGGAGAGAGCTGGTTGTCCGTTGCTGGGAATAGCGCTGAGCCGTGTGCAGGGATCCGGTGGCGGCTATTACTATAAGCAATATGGGAAAGGCTATTATGGCAGCAATTACGGCTATTACGCAGACGGCAGATAGGCCTGCAATTACATGGAGATTCTCCACATCAACCTGTACTGTTTCTCTCGAGTAGGATCAGTATAAGGGCGGTCAATCTTGAATTGAGTGCGGGTGTGGGTCTCAATATACACGATAAAAAGGGAAAGGAGGATAAGCCGATGAACAAGATGATTAAGAAGGTGCTTGTAGGAGTTATGGCTGCGACCATGATGCTTGGTTCTGTCAGCACTGCTTTTGCAGCAGTGGGAAGCGCTACGGTGTCCGTAGAGCCGGAGAAGCAAAGCGGAGTTAAGGCTGAAAAAACTTCAACTGGAATTACTCCTACCGTCAACACAAGAGCCGATGGCACTGCTACTGTCACAGAGGTAAAGAAGACCTCAAAGAAGAGCGTAACCATAAGTAAGACTGTTACGGTTGACGGAGTGGACTACAAGGTAACTAAGGTTGCTGCCGGTGCATTTGATAATTGTACTAAGGTAAAGACTATTACATTGCCGTCTACAATCACCACAATTGGAAGTGAAGCATTTACTGGTGTAAGCTCCACGCTGAAGACCATCAAGATCAACAGTACAAAGAAAGTGACCGTGTCCAAGAATGCATTCAAGGATGTGGACACAAAGAAGATGACAATCACTGTTACTAAGAACATGTCATCCAAGGACTATAAGGCCTTGAAGAAGGCATTAAAGGCGGCTGGGTTCGAGGGAACCATTAAGAGAGCCTGATGTGTTGCATAACGATTGACAGTTCAGCCATGCAATGCGCATGGCTGAACTGCAATAAAAGGGGATAAACTAACGTTGTCCACATGGACATATATGTCGAATTTTGGTATAATACTGTAGATAATGGAAAGAAACGTAACGTGCAGAATGCAGGTCATTCTCACGTTAAGTGTGGATAAATTACAGGGTAAGAGAAACATAGTAAGGAGTAAACTGTGTATCACAAGGGGAGAAACAGCTGGACGAAGCATCTGGACTTTATGATTCTGGATGAAATCTGTCTGCAGGTATCATTTTTCCTAGCTTATGTCATCCGGCATAAGAGCGCAGGAATGTTCTCCAATTTAATATATGCCAATCTGGCAATCGTGCTGTTCTTCGTGGATATCGTGCTGCTTTTGGCATTGAATACCTTGAAGAATGTCTTGAAACGAGGCTATCTGCTGGAGTTTGCAGCCACCATCAAGCATGTCAGCCTGCTGGCACTGGTGGCCGTGCTGTATTTGTTCTCCGTGAAGGATGCGGGAGGTTTCTCGCGAATTACCTTCTTCCTGATGGCTTTTTTATATATGTTTATCACCTTTGGCGTGCGCCTTCTGTGGAAAAGGCATGTTTTGCGGCGCATTAAGCTTGGCCGGCAGAAGTCACTTCTGATCATCACGGATATGGATCAGTTAGTAAGGGTGGAGCATGACATTCGGCACCACTGCTATGAAATGTTTCAGGTGTCGGGAATCGTAATACTGGATTTGCCTGAGGGGGTGCAGGATAATTCGGATGCACAGCAACAGGTACATATTGGTGACCGTATTCAGGGAATCCCTGTTGTGGCGGGAAAGTCCACCATGACGGAATACATCTGCCGCGAGTGGGTGGACGAGGTGTTTATTGATCTTCAGGTCAAAAGCCCATTTTTGGATGTTCTGGTGAATCAGCTTATGGAAATGGGCGTGACCATACATATCAAATTGGCGGAACGCTTCGCATTGAATAGCCAGAAGCAGTTCATTGAGAGCATGGGAAAATACACGGTTCTTACTACCAGTATCAATACAATCTCTGGGACTGAGCTGTTCATCAAACGTGCAATGGACATCGTTGGTGGCTTTGTGGGCTGTGTGCTTACCGGAATACTATTCCTTTTCGTTGCACCGGCTATCTGCATTCAGTCACCCGGGCCAATCTTTTTTGCCCAGACCCGTATTGGGAAGAATGGTAAAAAATTCAAGCTCTACAAGTTCCGCAGTATGTATCCGGATGCGGAGGAGCGCAAGGCAGAACTTATGAAGGAAAACCGCGTCAGCGACGGCATGATGTTCAAGCTGGACTACGATCCGCGCATTATCGGCTGTAAGAAGCGACCGGACGGCACCGTGAAAAAAGGCATTGGCAACTGGCTCCGCGACTGGTCCATCGATGAATTCCCACAGTTCTGGAATGTGTTAAAAGGCGAAATGAGTCTTGTGGGCACGCGTCCGCCAACGGAAGATGAGTGGATCAAGTACGATCTGCACCACAGAGCCCGCCTTTCCATCAAGCCCGGTATCACCGGTATGTGGCAGGTCAGCGGTCGAAGCAACATCACAGAGTTTGAGCAGGTGGTGGAGTTAGACCGATATTACATTACCAATTGGGATTTGGGATTGGATTTGAAAATATTGGCAAAGACGTTTCCGGTGGTGTTTGGACGGAAAGGGTCAATGTGAAGACATGGCAGTAGACAATTAAGTATGAAGTAGGATGGCATATGAAATTAGAATTACATGTGCATACAAAGTATTCAAAAGATAGTTTTTTGTGTTTCTTACCGCTATATCTTAAATGCAGACTTTTACATATGGAATATATTGCAATCACAGAACACAACAATATAGAGGGTGGTCTGCAGTTTCAAAAATATTGTAAGTTGCATGGGGATAAAGTGCATGTGATTGTTGGGGAAGAAATAAATACGCAAGATGGAGAAATTATCGGACTGTTTCTTTCACAAAATATTGTACCTGGCAAATCAGCGGTGGAGACAATTAGTGATATAAAAAGTCAAAATGGCATTGTGCTTGTGCCGCATCCGTATGACGAGAAACGAGCTAAAACGGTACTGAAGGAATGCGTTATTGCAGAGAATAGGGAGTTAATAGATTGCATAGAAGTGTATAATGGCAGAAATAGTTCTTTGCATTATGGAAATAAACAACTAGAAATAGGTGATAGATATGGGATTCCCCATGTCATTGGTTCTGATGCCCATACATGGATGGAAATCGGCAGAAATTATATGGTAGTTGATGCACAGGTAGACTCACCTGAACATTTTAAAGGAGTCATAGAAACCGCTAAATTTCATAAAAAGAGTTGCATTCGATCGGCACATGTAGTCACTAAATTTGTCAAGGCTGTTAAGCTAATGCGAAAAGGAAAATTTGATGAACTGTACAGAATTGTCATTAGAAAATTTAAAAAGGGTGTGCATTGAAGCTGCTAAACGGATAGACAGTGATAGAAAAATAGATCTTGTCATCTATGTGGCTAAGGCTGGATTTCCGATAGCCGTTTATATGAATGAAGTATTTGAAACGCAAATATTAGGGATTGATGCACAAAGAAATGGAAATTGGCTAAAACAAATGGCAGGCCCAATTGTTAAACATTTACCGTCTTTTGTGAGAAACTTTCTCATTTCAATGGAATTGAAGTCGAAAGTTCATAAACAAAGTTCGGAAAGAAATGTACATTTTCATGAATCTATAAAGAAACGAAAGTACTGTAGCTATGATAATATTTTAATTGTGGATGATTCGGTTGATACAGGGCATAGTATGAAACTGTGTTATCAAGAGGTTGAATCACAGTTTCCTACATCAAATGTATATTCATATGCATTGAATGTGTGGGACCAAAGCTATGATATATTTGTAACGGACTACTGGTCATATGTGAATACAATAATCAAATCACCGATGTCAAAAGATTCAAAAGAGTATGATGAATTCTGTCGTATGTATGATGAAGGAACACAAGGTGGGTACATTTAGCAATTTGAAATAAGGAAATAAGAAAATGGCTGATATTACAGCAATTATTTTAACTCGAAATGAAGAAAAGTATATAGCGGAGTGTATTAAATCAATTACAGGAGTCGTTAAGAGGATTGTTGTGGTTGATAGTTATAGTGACGATAAGACAATTGATATTGCGAAGTCTCTTGGGGCAGAAGTTTATCAGCATGAGTTTAGCACTCATGCAAAACAATATCAATATGCGGTTGAAATATCGAATGTTGATACAATTTGGACTTTAAAAATTGATGCTGATGAAAGGTTGACGGATGAATCAGCTGCGGAATTAGAAGAATTATGTAATAATAACGAAAATACAAATATTAATGGCATTGTATTACGATTCTATAATGTGTTTATGGGAAAAGTTCTAAAGCATGGTGGAGCCTATCCTTGGCGTAAACTTAGTGTATATAAGACTGGAAAAGGAACCATAGAAGATCGTAATATGGATGAACATATTATTTTGTATGAGGGTATAAGCATTAAAGCCACTAAAGATAGCGAACATCAGTCTTTCAAGAATCTTGATTTTTTTATTAATAAATTTAATTGGTATAGTACACGTGAGGCAATGGATTATTTCGAACAAAAAAAAGTGTCCAAAGAAACTGCAAGCTTCAAAACCAGAATCAAAATGAATGTGTACTATAAACTTCCGATGGGATTTAGAGCATGGTTGTTTTATGTTTATAGGTATTATTTTAGATTGGGGTTCCTAGATGGAAAGGAGGGCAAGATTTATGCTTTCCTTCATGCCTATTGGTATCGTTTTTTGGTTGATGCTAAAATTTTAGAGCACAAGAAATTAGAAACAGAGTTTGAACCGATAGGCCCTTTAAAACAGTGATAAGCAAACACATTTTAGGGTGAGCGATGAAAAGGATTTTAGTGGTAAATACGGTTCCATATGTCTTAGGTGGTATTTCAACTGTAATCATGAACTATTATGAGCAGATAGATTGTAACCAATTTCATTTAGATTTTGTAGTAAATGATTATATTGAGCCAATATATAGGGAAATAATGGAGAAGAGGGGGAGCGCAATATATGAAGTTAAAAGGAATTCTTCTCCGTGGGCGTATTGTATTAGCTTGATCAAGCTTATTAAGGAAAAGCATTATGAGATTGTTTATGTACATGGAAACAGTTGTACCATGGCAGTTGATCTTTTTGCAGCAATGCTTGGAGGGTGTAGGAAAAGAATTGCGCATGTGCATAGTTCAATGTGCCAGCATATTGTGGTACACAAAGTACTGCGCCCGTTATTTGAATTATGTTGTACAGAGAGGGTTGCATGTTCGCAAGCTGCTGGACAATGGCTTTTTGGGAAAAAGAAATATGTAATACTACCAAACGGAATTGATGTAGAAAAATATAAGTACTGCCTGTATGTTCGAAATACAGTTCGTAAGAAGCTTGGGTTAGAAAACAAATTTATAGTAGGACATGTCGGATTCTTTAATGAACCAAAGAATCATAAAAGGCTGTTTGCAATATTTCAGAAATTATTGATGCAAAATGAAAATTCGCATCTTTTATGTATTGCAGGAGATGAAAATATTCCTGATAAATATCAAAGGATGATTGAGAAACTAAATATTGCAACTAATGTTACGATTCTGACACAACGAACCGATGTAAACATTCTTTTGATGGCTATGGATGTATTTGTATTCCCATCTTTATATGAGGGGCTTGGAGTATCCGTAATTGAAGCCCAGGCATCGGGACTTCCGTGTATTGTTAGTGATAGAATACCCCAAGAAGCGAATGTGACGAATACACTGAGATATGTGTCGTTACAGGCTACAAATGATGAATGGATTGAAAATATCAATCTTGCTTGTGCAGAGCGATTGGATCGGTGTGCATATAATGAACGGATGTTGGGAGGCATATTTGATATAAATGCTAATGGAAATAGATTGCAACAGTTATTCGAATGATAAGAATATGGAAGAATTGAAACTAAGCGTAATAATTCCTGTTTATAATGTGGAAAAGTACATAGATAAGTGTATAGAAAGTGTGCTTATGCAAACGGAAGAAGCTTTTGAAGTTATTTTGGTGGATGATGGATCTACCGATAGTAGCGGGGAAAAATGTGATGCGTATGCAAGGCAGGATAAAAGGATCAAAGTTATTCATAAAGAAAATGGTGGTTTGATGTCGGCTTGGATGTGCGGCTTAAAAAATGCAAACTGCGAGTACATAGTTTTTGTTGATAGCGACGATTGGATAGGTTCTCATATGTTAGAAAAAATGTGGGAGACAAGGGAGAAGTATGATGATATTGATATGGTAATTTGTCAGTTCTGTCATGTTGATAGGGATGTGATGGTTAAAGAGAATTTTTTACTTTCAGCTGGTTATTATGATTCTAAGAAGATTAAGGAAGATCTGTTCCCAATCTTCTTGAATGCAGGAGGATTTCAAGAAAGGGCAATTCCGATTTCTAGATGTGGAAAGTTAATTAAAAGGAGTTTGATAGTTAACAACTTAAAGTATTGTAATCTAAATGTATCTTATCAGGAGGATCTAAGTATCATTTTCCCTGCCATATTAGATTGTAAAGCTATGGCTTTATTGGATGAAAACGATTGCGAATATTTTTATCGCAAAACTTCTTTTTCCATTTTACATAGTTATAACGCTAAAATGTATGAACAAATCGGTGTGGTATATTTTAATTTGAAAAAGGTTTGTATAGACAAAAAACACACAGAATTTGAAAAACAGATAAAAGCGGATTATTTAGCTGCCATGGTACAGTGCTACAAAAATGAATTAATGAATCCCCTGGGATTTGGGGAAATAAAACGGAAAATTGATAAAATAACATGTGATGAGGATTTGAAAATATCTATAAGGGAAATTGAATGGAGAGATTATCGAAAGCTAAATGTTCTGATTATTGTTTGCCTTGAACATTGGAATGGATTTACGAGAAATATAGTTACTTTTTTTCTATATATATTAAAGCAAAATAGAATTAAAAAATTGAAAAGAACATGTAAATACAGTTAGAAGAGGAACGGTAAAGATGGAATATGTTGTAACAGTCATACTTTATCTGTTGTATATATATATAATGACACAAATGGCAGGGATGGCGTTTACCTCGAAATATAAAACAAATCGTAAATTGGGGTGGATGATGATTTTATTATTTCCCTCTTTGCTAGCAGCATTTCGGGGAAGAACAGGATCTGATTCCTATATGTATCGACAAATTTATGAGGGGATTTGGCAAAGAGAATGGCAGGCGATGGAGTTTGGGTATGCGTGGATAATGGAAGTATTAAATGCATGCCATTTTTCATATAGAGTACTTTTCTTTATTATGCAATTTTTGACAGTACTGTTTATAATGCTTTTTATTAATAATGAAAAGGAAAATATTGATGCTCGCATGGCAGTGCTAATTTTTGCCTCGGATTTATTTTTTTGGACGTTAAATGGTATGCGTCAAGGATTGGCTATTGCAATTGTTCTGTATGCTTTTTCAGTTTTTATGGACGGAAAATGGAAGAAAAGTATTGCATTAATAGTATTGGCATGTGTGTTTCATATGTCCGCATTGATTGCATTTGTTGTATTGGGAGCAAAATGGCTTTTTGAAAATCGTTATGCGAAGGTAATCATAGCAATATGTGTCGGTGTTATTTTGTGGTTTATATTTCATCGTGATCAATTAGGATATTTGGCTTATAAATTATCAGGAAGTGCATATTATGCATCTTATATTACTCGTGATGCACGAAGTGAGGGAAGCATAGTTAATGTAATCATAAAATGTTTTCCGATTTTATTTATTTGTGCGTTGAATTTTAAAAATTATAGGGGTAACGCCAAGAAGTATAAAATATATTTTGCAATGATGATTTGTGGTTATGTCTTTACCCTGCTAGGGGTCATAACAGCAACTTTTGTGGAGCGGGCCGCTTATTATTTTACTTATTTGAATATTTGTTTACTAGCGTTTGCAAGCACACAGCCTCTTGTAGTCTATAAATGGAAAATCTCTTGTCAGACGGTTAGGTATGTTGTGATAGCATATGTGATGGTTATGTTTTCCTATAATACGGTATATCGGAATTTCAACGATTTGATCCCTTATTACGGCTTGTTCTCGAACGGGTAGGGAATATGAAAGATATGGTTGAACCATGGACATATATCATTGGCTAAGTGCTAGGGTAAAAGGATGGGAAGATATGGAACAAATTGACATCATAATTACTTGGGTTGATAATTCCGATGAAAAATGGAGAAAAGAAAAACAGATCTGGGAGCATAAAACAGGTAGAAAAGAAGCCAATAATCGTTATAGAGAATGGGGGTTTTTACCGTATTTGTTTCGTTCTATTGAAAAATATGCCGGTTGGGTGAACAAAGTTTATTTTGTGACATGTGGTCATATACCAGATTTTTTGAATACGAATTATACTAAACTTCAGTTGATTTCACATGAAGACTTTATTCCTGCTCAGTATCTTCCAACTTTTAATTCGAATACCATAGAAATGTGGTTAGGTTTTATCCCTGGATTGAGCGAAACGTTTGTGTATATGAACGATGACATGTATTTTATGTCTCCAATGAAACCCGATGATTTTTTCGTTGATGGACTTCCTGTCGATTCTCCGATAGAAACAGCATTAATGTATGATAATTACGTAGATCCTTTCGGAAAGATTAGACTGAACGATATTTCAGCTATTAATAGTTGTTATAATAAGAGGAAAGTTATTAAAAAAAATTGGCGAAAATGGTATAGATTATCATATCGGAGAGGCCTCTTAAATAATTTATGTTTATTGCCATTTCATCAATTTTCTGATTTTAAATTATGGCATAATCCTCAGGCATATCAGAAGGAGACATGGAAACAGGTACATCAGGCTTTATCCCATGAAGTACATATTACTTCAAATACTAAGTTTCGGACTGAAACAGATATGTGTCAATATGTGTTTAGATATTGGCAGTTGGTGACTGGCAATTTTTATCCTAAATATCGAAGAGGTGGTTATGAGAAAGGAATAACAGAAAAACAAATAGAAGAGATTAAAAAAATTTTCCATGATAGAAGCTGTAAAATGATATGCCTGAATGACATCGATGAGGAATGTGATTTTGGAGAACTACAGATCAAGCTTTTATCTGAGTTTGAAAAAAAATTTCCGGAAAAGTCTGCTTTTGAGAAGTAGGTGGATATAATGATATATTTATATGGTATGGTAGAGGGGAATGCAGGTCCAATTAATGTGAATCGCTCTCTTGTGAAAAATTCAAATGGAGAGATTACTTATCCTAAGGCAAGAATAAAATGGCTGAGGGCAATAGAAAGTATTTATAAAACGATGGTGGCGGATGCTGTTGTAATATCTTCAATTTGGTCAGGTGTGAATTTTGTTACAAAACTGGCTTTGGCATTTAATAAAAAGGTGCTTTATCTAAAACATGGTGATGTTAGATATGAGACGGACATTAACCATTTTGATAATATGGAGCATGCAATTAGTTGTGAAGAATACGTTATGGAGCATTGCAATTCAATAATTTGTGTATCAGAAACGTATATGGAATGGTGTAAGAAGTGTTATCCCAAATTGGCACATAAAATGTCTTTTGTGAATAATGGAGTAGATATTAATTTCCGTGAAAAGAAAGCTAAAAGAGAAAGAAGTATCGCAGTTACTGGAGGAAATAGGCGTATAAAAAATAATGATGAGGTGTATAAAGCTATTGAGTATCTAAATGCGCATACAAAAAGAAAGTATACTTTATTTGTTTACGGAAGATCATATGCGAAAGGTTTTCCCTTTTTGAACAGAGACAATGTAATCTATATGGGGCAGTTGGAGAAAGAAAGTTATTATAATTGTTTAGATGAAATGCAACTTATGGTAGTTAATTCTGAGGTAGAATCATTTGGCTTAGTTGTTGCAGATGCTCTGAATACTAACTGCTCGCTACTATTGTCTAAAAATGTGGGGGCTAGAGCCATTGTTTCAATGCCGAAAATGGATATAATTGATGACTGCCATGATGTAAAGGAAATTGCACGAAAAATCCAACGACTTGTAAATTGTGGCAATGCAGATATACTTCAAAAGAGTGTAGATATTTGTGAAGTATCCGAAAAGAATGCGGCAAAGAATCTGGTGGAAATTTGCAAAAACATGTAACGGAATATGGATTAACACCTCTATAAAGGAGCTGGTATTTATGGATTTATATTATATATCGTGTTTAAATGAAGCAAGTGCCAAGGGAAAACAAGCTGGAAGCAAAGCTGTGGTGGACATAGAGTCTATTTTACAAACGCTTGCATCGAAGAAAATAAAAATATCTGCTTTGAATGGAAAGCGCGGTATTGAGTTGCATCTGAAACATGCAAAAATATTTAAAAAGAAAGTAAGTGAAATTTGTGGGAAAGAAGAGCATTGCCTATTTATACAAATGCCTGTAGTCTGCCATTCTGTATTTCTTGCTTGTGTGCTTAAGCAGATAAGAAAAGAGAATATAAAAGTAGTGTTACTTTTGCATGATTTAGAATTTGTTAGAGGGAAAAGATCCAAAAGAGGGAACTGCGTATCATGGTTAAGGACATTTATAGAAGAAATTTCTATGTTCAAGCAAGCGGATGCATTGATTGTGCATAATACTAAAATGAAAAAAAAGTTAATGGATTACGGGATTAAAGAGGACAAGATGGTTGAACTTGAAATCTTTGATTATCTTATCAAGTCTGTAGAATCAATACAAGTAGAGAAGTGTTCTGATGGTTTTAATAGAGTTGTAATCGCAGGCAACCTAACTCCCAATAAATGTGGTTATGTATATGATTTGCCCGCAGCTCCCCAATTCCTGTTGTATGGAGCCAATTATGTACAGGATGAAAACAGTCAAGATAATATCCACTATATGGGAAGTTATATGCCGGATGAACTTGTAAATGTTATGCAAGGTGATTTTGGATTAGTGTGGGATGGAGACTCTGCTGAAACTTGTGCAGGGCCATATGGGCAGTATTTACGATATAATAATCCTCATAAGACTTCTCTTTATCTTGCATGTGGAATGCCTGTTATCATTTGGGAAGGGGCGGCATTGGCTTCCTTTATTATAGAGAACAATGTGGGAATAACGGTAAGTAATTTGAATGAGATTGCTGAAAATCTGTCACGAATATCTAAGGATGAGTATATTGTAATGAAGAAAAATGCAGAAAAGTTATCAAAAGAATTAAGAACTGGTTTTTATTTTAAAGCAGCATTGAATAAATGTATAAAGATGATTGAAGAAAAATAGTATGGGTATTGCTAACGTAGTAGATGTTATTTGAAATAAAATGGAGTATCAAAGCCAGAGGAATAGAGTAAAATTATGCGAGAGAAATCAATCAAGAAAAACTTTATAATGAACGCATTTTTAACAATATCCTCTTTTGTATTTCCGTTAATTACTTTTCCGTATGTATCACGTATCCTACTGCCGGAAGGCACCGGAAAAGTTTCTTTTGCAACCTCGGTTGTGGCATATTTTATGATGCTGTCACAGTTGGGAATTCCTATGTATGGAATTCGGGCGTGCGCAAAGGTGCGGGATGATCGTGCGGAACTGTCTATAGTGGTGCATGAGCTTTTGCTGATTAATCTGGTTATGAGTGTTGCCTCGTATATCCTTTTGGGTGTCTGCGTGTTTATGATACCAAAACTTTATGCGGAAAAGACACTGATTTGCATTATCAGTCTGACGATTGTTTTGAATGCCCTTGGCATGGAGTGGTTGTATAAGGCGTTGGAACAGTACACATATATAACACTGAGGTCGCTTGTGTTTAAAGTCGTTGGTATCCTTGCGATGTTTGTGCTTGTACATCAGAAATCGGACTATGTCATATACGGAGGTATTAGTATTTTTGCAGCATCCGCATCGAATATTTTGAATTTTTTGCATGCGCATCAATATATTGATATGTGTCCTCAAAGAACATATGCGATTAAGAAGCATTTGAAGCCGATTATGGTATTTTTTGCGATGTCGTGTGCTACCATTATTTACACAAATCTGGACACTGTTATGCTCGGCCTGATGACGACGGATACCGATGTGGGATATTATAATGCGGCCGTAAAGATTAAGGGTATACTGGTGGGAATTGTGACTTCGTTGGGGGCGGTGATGCTTCCGCGTTTGTCCTACTATATTGAGCAGGATAAGCGGGGGGAATTTGAGAGATTGACGAAAAAGGCGATGAATTTCGTAGTGCTTATTGCCACACCCATGATGATATATTTTATGGGCTTTGCAAAGGAAGGGATTTTTCTTTTAAGCGGTGAGGCTTATGCAGGCTCTATTATTCCTATGCAGATTATTATGCCAACCCTTCTGTTAATTGGCATGACAAATGTAATGGGCATACAAATATTGGTGCCACTGGGAAAAGAAAAACTGGTACTGTATTCAGAAATCGCGGGCGCGGTGGTAGATTTGGTGGTAAATGCGGTTCTTATTCCGCAGTATGCATCTACCGGAGCTGCCATTGGTACATTGCTCGCGGAATTGGTCGTATGGATTGTTCAATTACATGCGCTAAAAAGGATTGCAGGAAACTTATACCAGGGGATTAGAATGGGATCAATCTTGGTCGCTCTCGTATTAGCTGTAATTGGATGTTCTTGGGTAAAGCTGTTGTCGATTGGAACATTTGCGAGTCTGTTGCTATCTGCAATTTTATTCTTTGGAATATATTTGCTGATGTTGACAATCTTTAAGGAACCGTTAGTCAGAGAACTGGAGGGACAGGTGTTGACTTTTTTAAAGAAAGAATGATATGATACATGTGTTTTCATGTGATTCAGACTTTTTTCTGAAGACGTTCCCCAAGTAGAGTAGAAAAATGAATACAATACAAGAAAGCTTTGAGACGGCAACAGGGTCGACTTTATAGTAGTAAATTTTCTATCCATGTGGTAGACTTGAGTCAGATAGAACTTGCTTCTGAGGAAGATAGGGTATACGAAAGCAAGACTCCAGAGGCTGGAAGAAGAAAGTTGTAGCAGCATATGAAAACCCGGAGGTACCTAAGATGAAATTTTCAGGATACGAATTGTTATGGCTGTTTTTTGTATATTCCCTGTTGGGGTGGATACTGGAGACGGTCGTTGCGGCGGCAAAGCAGAAGCGCTTTGTCAATAAGGGACTCATCAATCTGCCGTTCTGCATCTTATATGGTGTTGTGGGTGTATTCCTGACGGTATTCAGTGCAGAGTTGGATGGGATTTGGCTCTATCTCGGAGCTGTCATTATCATAAGCGTTTTCAAATGGCTGGCAGGGCGGACCATCGAGAAGTTCTACCATGAACGGTGGTGGGACTATTCAAACCGGCGCTTTAATCTGGACGGTTATGTGGCATTGACGGATTCGGCGGTGCTGGGCGTTCTGGCATATGTGATGATCAAATGGGGCAACGGATTTGCTGTCGGAATTCTTGCAATGTTGCCGGAGCTTTTGCGCGTAATTTTTGTGTGGATATTGGTGGGGCTGATTGCGGTGGATGCATTGGCGACTTTGATCCTGTCTTATGGGGCAGGGCATAAGTCGCATCGCTGGAAGCAGATTGACCGTTTGTTTGACGCGTTGACTGCATCCTTTGGACGACGGATTTATGACTTGATCGACAGGCGTATTCACCGGGCGTATCCGCATTCCCAAAAGGTGGAGAGCGAAGAGACCGCAGGGGCATCGTTTGCAGCAGGGTGCGGATTTCATAAGCTGGTATGGCTTTTTATGATCGGCTCCTTCCTCGGAGATATTGTGGAGACGATTTACTGCCGGATTACCGCCGGCGTGTGGATGAGCCGAAGCAGTGTTGTCTGGGGCCCATTCAGCATTGTGTGGGGATTGGCGATTTCCATTGCGACAGTGTTGTTACATAGATACATCGACAAGCCGGAGCGGAAGCTGTTCTTCAT
The DNA here is from genome assembly GCA_945868435.1 of uncultured Lachnospiraceae bacterium. GTDB lineage: Bacteria > Bacillota > Clostridia > Lachnospirales > Lachnospiraceae > Roseburia. The sequence goes on along the minus strand of CAMBLG010000003.1, from coordinate 157,031 downwards.
CGGAACCGTGTTGGGTGGTGCATACGAGTATGTCTGCAGCGTTTTTACGGAGCTGGTATTCGGCAAGATCTTCTGGGATTACAGTGCACTGCCCTTTAACCTTGGAGGACGAATCAATTTGTTGTACTGCTTTTTCTGGGGAATCGCTGCGGTTGTGTGGATCAAGGGAATTTACCCGATCTTGTCAGGTTGGATTGAGAAAATTCCGGCGGTGGCAGGTAAGATTTTGTCTTGGATTTTCGTTGTGTTTATGTGTTGCAACATGGCGGTGTCCGGGCTTGCACTCATGAGGAGTGACCAGCGTGCCAATGGCATTCCGGCAGAGAAAAATTGGCAGAAGATTATGGACGAGCGTTTTGACGACGCGCGGATGGAACGCATATATCCCAATGCCAAGACTGCGGAGTGATGGAAAGGGATTAGTAAGTACTGATTTTAGGTCTACAATCGTTGTTATACGGAAGGAAGGGGAAGCATGGATAATGTAGTCGTGAATGATTCACCCTGTGCTCTGACGGAGCGCGAGATGGAAGGAATTATGGAGGAGGCATTGGCGGAAAAGCAGTTTCTTGCCTACTATCAGCCCCAGTACAACCATACAACCGGATTGCTGGTAGGCGCTGAGGCGTTAGTGCGTTGGAAGCATCCGGATCATGGTCTGATTGCGCCTGCAAATTTTATCCCGCTATTTGAGAAGAACGGGTTCATTACGAAGCTGGATTTGTATGTGTTTGAACAGGTCTGTATCTTTTTGCGCAAATGCATCGACGAAAAGATGCCGCTTGTTGCCATCTCTACGAATTTTTCCCGGTATGACATTTTTCAGCCCGATTTTGTGGAGGAGCTGGAGACGATCCGCCTCCGTCATGATGTGCCGGTCAAGTATCTGAGAGTGGAAATCACTGAGTCCTCTGTTATGGGAAACCATACACAGGCGAATGAAGTGATGAAGGCGCTTCATGAGCACGGCTACGTGGTGGAGATGGACGATTTTGGAAGTGGATACTCCTCTTTGAATGTTCTCAAGGATATTGATATGGACATTGTCAAGCTGGACATGCTGTTTCTGTCGGAAGAGGGCTCCCGCCATCGAGGTGGAATCATTCTGAGTTCTGTGGTGCGCATGTTCAAATGGCTGGGACTTCCGGTCATTGCAGAGGGCGTAGAGTCCATAGAACAGGCAGATTTCCTTAAGAGCATCGGCTGTGATTACATGCAGGGATATCTGTATGCGAAGCCCTTGCCGGGAGAGGAGTTCTACGCACTTTTGGGCTCTAAATCAATCGGGCGGATGGTTCCGCAGTTGAAGGTAATCGATAATCTGAATGTCAATGAATTCTGGGATCCAAGGTCTCAGGAAACCTTAATCTTTAACAATTTTGTTGGTGGCGCGGCAATTTTCAGTTATTATCAGGGCAAGGTGGAAATTCTTAGGGTCAATCAGAAGTATTTGAGGGAAATGGGAATGAACATGTCCGAGAAGGATGTCATTCGAATGGATCCGCTGGGTGTCTTTGATGATGAGAACCGAAAAATTTATCTGGATATGCTGGATAAGGCCACCATAATGGGAGACGAGCAGGAGTGCGAGACTTGGCGTTCCCTGTCTTCGTCCTGCTGTGGAGAGGAACGGGTATGCATCCGCTCGACCGTGCGGCTCATTGGAAAGAGCCGGGATAACTATCTCTTCTATGCGGCAATCCGCAATATTACGGCGGAGAAGGAGCGTTTTAACAGCATTATTGATAATGAGCGGCGCTTTAAAGCAGCCAGCGAGCAGGTCAACATTTATTACTGGGAATATACGGTGGCGACACACGAGATGCGTCCATGTTTCCGCTGTATGCGAGACCTGGGACTTCCGGCGCTTTTGACCAATTATCCGGACAGTGCCATTGAGATGGGAATCTTCCCGCCGGAGGTGGCGGATATGTACCGCGACTGGCACAGGCAGATTGCGGAAGGAGTACCGGAACTGGAGGCGGTGATACCGCTTACCATGGATCGTGTTCCGTTCCGCGTGCGCTATACGACAGAATTTGACGAGAATGGAAGGCCGGTGAAGGCATACGGATCGGCAGCAGGTATTGTCAATGAAGCATAGAGAAACCGCAGTCATCTCGATGGAGAGTCGATGTGACTGCGGCTTTTGTATTAACTGACGATGTTATTCAGCCAGACGCCTTTTTTCACAAGTACGAAGCCTACAATGCACTTGATGCTGTCGGCAAGCTGCACGGCAATGTAGATGGTAAGCACCGGAAGCATGGTAAAATAGCTTAACAATGCTGCCACCGGAATGCTGACTACCCAGATAAATGCGCTGTCAAACAGGAAGGTAATAATGGTCTTCCCGCCGGAGCGCAGAGTAAAGTATGCGGCGTGCAGAAATGCATTTTGCGGCAGGAATACGGCGGTTGCCATAATCAGCGTCGTTGCAAGGCGCCTCGTGTCAGCATCGGTGTTGTACAGCATTGGAAAAAGCGGAGCGCATGCGAACATGATCAGCGCAATTCCCGTACAGCAGGCAACGGAAAACGCGATCATCTTCGTGTCTGTCTCGCGGGCCTCTTTCATTTTTCCGGCACCTAAGAGCTGCCCTACAACGATGGCAACGGAGTCGCCCAAAGCGATGAACACAATGTTGAACAGGTTGCCGATGGTGTTGGAGATGTTCAGTGCCGCAACTACATTGAGACTGCGAATGGAGTAGCATTGCGCCAGCATTGCAATACCGGCGGCCCACAGGGTCTCGTTCAAGAGAAGAGGTGTTCCCTTGACCAGAATGTTTTTGACCAGGGGTGCAGGGATGCGGAAACTGCGGTACAATCCCCGGAAGAACGGATACTGCTGGTGGCTGCGATGAACCTTAACCATCACAATGCCCAACTCCACATAGCGGGAGAGAGCGGTGGCAATACCGGCACCTGCGACACCCAACTCCGGAAAACCGAATTTTCCGTAGATGAGCAGATAGTTGAACACCAGATTGACGAAGACGGCAGCCATGCCGGCCTTCATGGGAAGTATGGTCTCGCCGCATTCCCGCAGTGTGCTGGAATACACCTGGCAGAGTGCGAAAGCGGGAAGTCCCAGCAGCATGACCCACATATATTCCCTTCCGGAAGCCAAAGTAGCGGCTGCGCTGGCTGCGGTTCCCTCTCCCTTCAGGTACGCGAGAATCAGAGCATCTCCTTTGCCCAGTAGCAGAAGGACGGTCAATATCGTGATGACCACCACGAGATACAGTTTAAAACGCATGGTATCCTGTACGCCCTTGTGGTTCTTCTGACCATAATATTGTGCAGTAAAAATGCCGGCACCGGATACACCGCCGAACAGACACAGGCTGTACACGAAGAGTATCTGATTTACGATCGCCACGCCGGACATCTGCTCGGTTCCCACCTGCCCGATCATAATGTTGTCCAGAAGGCTGACGAAGTTCGTGATTCCATTCTGGATCATGATGGGTACGGCTACCGCCAGTACCATTTTATAGAAAGCTTTATCTCCGATGAATTTGCGGAGAAAGCCGGTCTTTTGTGTTGTCTTTTCCATTTCTAATCCCCTTAGTCCTATTATTGTAGTTATTTACAACCCATCTATTGATACTTTGTAATCATATTGCATGAGTAATTAATCCCTTGTCTTGTGTATACAGACCAAATCATTATAGTCGCGGTTATGCGAAGAGTCAATGCATAAAGTTGTGTGTTTTGCTTGCGATTTTTTTTTGATATCGTTATACTTTATGTAGTGTTGAAATCTATCTTGCAGTCAATGATTTTGAACATACAGAATGGGAAACTTTGTTTCAAAACGCTCAGCCGGGCACGAAATTTCTTCAACTTGTCCCAAATCTGCACCGACCTTGATTTCAGATAGTTGGCTGAGATGGGCGCAATTTACGCAATGTATTGGAATGTCGGTGCTGTTGCTCCAAGTTTCAGAAATTTGTACACCGCTCTGAGCGATTAATTTTGTTTCCGACTACAGATTGTATGTCATACATAAAACACGCAAGTTTTTTCAAATCATCAAATCAATAGAAAAGAAAGTAGGACAGAACATGAAAGACGATAGATCCGAATATGACATCTACGATGCCACAGAGGAAGAACGCAGGGAGGAACAACGCCGCAGACAGGAGAGGGAAAGTATGCGTAAGCTCCAGCAGCAAAAGCGGCAAAAACGCCTGATGCAGCAATACGGAATTCTGGGAGGTGTGCTTCTTGTCAGTGTCATTGTGCTTGTTGTTGCTCTGGCCAACCACGGAAAAGGGGACGAGCAGATAGATCCGAAGCAGATTGCACAGGAGCAGCAGACACCGGGAATCCTTTATGATACGCAGGAGGAACCAACGGAAGAGAGCGTTCCGGTGTGGAGTTATGAGGCGCATACGACGGATCAGACCGGTGGGTTTGCGGAGAGTGTCGTAAGCGAGAAGGGAATCCTGATTGATGTGGAATCCGGCGAGATTGTGGCTCAGAGGGGAGCGTATGACAAGATCAGCCCTGCATCCATGACAAAGATTTTGACGGTGTTGGTTGCGGCGGAGCATATCACGCCGGAACAGTTGGATGACACATTTACCATGACGATCGAAATCACGGATTACAGCTATGTGCATGATTGCAGCAATACCGGTTTTGAGGTTGGGGAACAAATGACGGTGCGTGATCTGTTTTACGGGACAATCTTACCCTCCGGCGCAGACGCAGCAGTTGGACTGGCCACCTATGTCGCCGGTTCCCATGAAGCCTTTGTGGATATGATGAACGAAAAACTGGAAGAAATGGGGCTGTCGGAGACAACGCATTTTACCAATTGCGTAGGGCTTTATGACGAGGACCATTACAGTACACCATACGACATGGCAATCATTTTAAAGGCAGCCACAGACAACGAGTGGTGCCGTACGGTATTGTCAGAGCATGTCTATACCACCAGTGCCAGTGCGGAGCACCCGGATGGTCTTACGATCTCCAACTGGTTTTTGCGCCGCATAGAGGATAAGGATACCCATGGCACCGTGCTCTGCGCCAAGACCGGATATGTGGTTCAGTCCGGAAGCTGTGCAGCCAGCCTTGCCAACGATAAGGACGGCAGAGAATACATCTGTGTCACAGCAGGCTCCACCAGCAGCTGGCGGTGTATCTATGATCATGTGGATATCTACACCCAGTACCTGCCGTCTACAGAATGATAATACTTGCACAGTTTAAATCCTCGCCCAGCTCGTAGACTTTTCCAGTGCTGAGGCCGACTACGGTGGGGCGGAGAATGTAATGGGGAATATTTCGTACGACCTGCGCTTTTTCCCCATTGCTGAGTTCTACAATGCTTCCGACCGGATAGAGGATCATGCTTTCCAGGAAACTTTTCATGGCAGTCATGTCAAGTTCCATGGTCATGGACATGATCATCTCCACGGCATCGCGCTGGGAATAGGCGGCCTTATAAGGACGCTCTGTCACCAGGGCATCATAGATATCTGCTACGGACAGGATCTTCGCATAGGGGGAGAGCTTGTCCTCTTTTACACCCATGGGGTAGCCGCATCCGTTAATCTTTTCATGGTGCTGTAGCACACCAAGGCATACGGCCGGAGAAAACGCAGGGTTGTCCTTGATGATCCGGTAGCTGAAGACAGAATGCTGCTTCATTATCGCAAATTCTTCATCGCTTAATTTCCCGGGTTTATTCAGAATCTCAATAGGAACTTTGGTTTTTCCAACATCGTGCAAAAGACCTGCGACGCCGATCTCGCGGATTTCCTTGGGGCTTAAGCCCTGCTGTTTGGCAACGATCATGGCAATGGTCGCCACGTCCACACTGTGCTTGAAGGTGTATTCATCACTGGTCTTTAGGGCAGAGATATCGATGGCAATCGCGTCGTTGTCGTTGATGGCTGACATGAGGTCATCCGCAATGGAGTTGGTGGCATCGATCATCTCCGGGGAGTCAGTGTTGTTGTAGATGTATTGAATTCCCGTGGCAACGCGTTCTCGCACGCTGTCCGTCAGGGTCACCTTGGAGCGGTCTTCCGTCTGCAGGCGTTCAATGTTGCGTTCTGCTTCGGCACAGACGGGAACATCCGGCTTCGCCTCCTCGTCCTCGGTTCCCTCCTGTACGTAGACGGACATAATGCCCATCTTGATCATGGAATCGATCATGTACTGGTCCAGTTCCGCGCCTCTGGCGACAAGGCTTCGCCCCAGCCGGTCCACCACCGGATGATCCAGCTTCATGCCCGGTTTCAATTGTCTTGTTCGTGTATATATTCGTTTTATCAAAGCTATATTATTCCCTCTCTGTGATGCGAAGTCCCTTGGGGTAATGATTTTTCATAATGCCGCCGGCCAGTTTTCCCCAGCCGATGCTGTAACCGTCTGTTGTGATCAGATACCAGCCCTTATCCCCCGAATAGTTCAGGGTCTGTCCGTTCAGATATGCGCGGATGTCCCTGCCATCGGACGGAAGCTCGCAGGTGTATCGGACCTCCTGCGGGCAAAGGGCCAACGCCAATGCGTGTCCCGGTTCGAAACGGTTTTTCTTCCGTGTTCCCAGATGAAGGCCCGGGCGAAGTACTTTAAGTCCTTTTGTCGCAGGCATATGCGACGGTGCCAGATAGAGTTGATCACCAAAGTTCACCATGGTTCCGGTAAGCTCTGCTGTCAGAAATTCTTTGGCAAAGGCGGTATATTCGCTGTAATCTCTCGGAGAAAGCCCTTTCTCCTCACCGCCGGCGGCGTAGCCTTCGTAGGAGACATTGGGATCTCCATCTTTCTGTAGAACCGCCAGAAAATGTCCCTCTCCGTGGAGCTTATGTGGGAAAAGGCGTATCGTACTTGCAATTCCATCGGCAGGGTTATCTGTCCAGGCTGCGACACCGCCGGACATGCCGGGATACATAGGGACAGAAAGAATTGAAAACTCGGGATGCGCTTCGATAAACCGGCTGATAGTTCCCTCGTTCTCCTCCGGTGCAAAGGTGCAGGTGGAGTACACAATCCGTCCGCCCGGACGAAGCATGGAGGCTGCGCATGTGAGGATTTCCAGCTGACGGGCAGCACAGATCGATACATTCTCCGTGCTCCATTCCTCGCAGGCAGCTTCGTTTTTGCGAAACATACCTTCCCCGGAACAGGGGGCGTCCACCATGATCCGGTCAAAATATCCTTCGAAAACCCGTGCCAGTGACTGCGGGGATTCGTTCGTCACCATGCAGTTGCGGATTCCCATGCGCTCGATATTCTCGGAGAGAATCTTAGCCCGTGCAGGGTGAATCTCGTTGCTGATCAGAAGCCCCTGCCCCTGCATGGCAGCTGCAATCTGCGTGCTTTTTCCGCCGGGAGCAGCGCACAGATCGAGGATTTTTTCCCCCGGCTGAGCATCCAGATACGCAGCCGGGGCCATGGCGCTGGGCTCCTGAATATAGTAGACGCCGGCTTCGTGGTAAGGGTGTTTGCCCGGCGTATCAGTTGTAGCGTAATAGAAGCCGTTCCCTTCCCAGGGAACCGGCTGCAGGTGAAAGGGCGTTTTTTCCGGGAAGGAAGCGGGAGAAATCTTCCGGGGATTCACGCGCAGAGCCTGATAGCGGTCTTCGTTATAGCTTTCCAGAAATGCGGGGTATTCGGTTCCCAGCATCTGTTCCATACGCTGTAGAAATTCCTGTGGAAGCATGGTTTCTCCTCCTTGATTTTGAATAGTTACATTATACTAATTTATGCGGGGACAGGCAAGGGGAGATGCCGGAAAATCTGGCGGCGTTTTCTGCGTGGCGGATGAAATGTGTAAAGACTCTGAAGGCAGAGTCTGAGAATTTTGTAAATGTATAAGGTATTTCGTTATAAGCTATTTTCTAATGGATAGATATTCAAGGGCTCCGGTTGGTACACCGGTGCCCTTTTCCAATAGCGAGATAAGCCCCCGCAACGTATCGGATACCTCTTCCGGCGTGGATGGAGCCAGGGAGTTGGTCATCTTGACGGAAAGCACGATCAGTGCAATCTCAGCCAGGGCAGCAGGATAATCAAAGTGAATCTCCCCACAGGCAATTCCCTGTGAGATGATCTCCGTCAGTGCAGGCTTCAGCTCGGAAATCACAAAGTTGAGATACTTCAGGTGAAGAAATGCCATATCTTCAACGCCGGATGAAGAATTCTGTTTGTGCTTCACGAAAGCGGCCGAAGAGTTCTGGCACGCCTGAAAAAGCATGGCCATCCGCGTGAAAGAGGACACGCCCGTCTGTGAAGCCAGCGCTTTTGCAGTCTTCAGAGGCTGTTCATAGCTTCGCGCAATCAGCGCATCTACAATCGCTTCCTTGGAGGGATAGTAATAGTAAATGCTTCCCTTTCCAATGCCGGCTTTGCTGGCAATTTCACTTACTGATACATTTTGAATACTCTTTTCTTCCAGTAATTCCTGAAGCGCATCCAGTATTTTTTCTGACTTTCCTGCATCCGGCATAACCTTTAGCCACCTTTCTTTTGGTAAACATCTGAGGCTATTCTAACATATCCACAAAACGCAAACAATACAGGATAACTATACAAATTTTGTCTCATCTTTCCCGATTTTTTTATTAAAGATTCGAAATTGACCACTGGTCGAACACTGTGGTATGATTTTTCTGAAGAAGAATCGACTAGCGGTCGAAAAGGAGGAAAAGATGACATACGCGGAGTTTTTTTGTGAGATTAAAGGAAAATTTATGGGAGTGGATGTAAGTGACATTCATGAGAACCTGGCATATCAGTTTAATATTGTGGACGAGGAGGCAGGCGGTATCTTTTACGTGGAAGTAAAAGACGGACAGCTTTCTGTAGAGCCGTACGAATACTACGACAGATCAGCCATGTTTACCTCTGATCCGGATACCCTCATGAAGATTGCAGCAGGCAAGGTTGATCCGGTTTGGGCATTTACCACCGGCAAACTGAAGGTAGAAGGGAATATTGATAAGGCACTTCGGTTAAAGGAGATTATTGATCTGAAGACGAAGGCGAACAAGAAGAACGCAGACTAAGTGAAAGTGAGATGGAGGATACATGGGAGCATTAGGTGTGGGAATTGCGGTTGCCGGAGGACTTGTCGCAGCGGCAGCAGCGGAGACGGCCTATTTTTACAGTAGAACCATGATCCGGCAGCAGGCCAAGATGGAGCGCACGGTGAAGATGGCGGGCACAGATTGGTCACAGTATACGGGTTTTTTGACGGAGAGAAAGAAATTTATGATGGCGCAGCCCCATGAGGATGTGTATCAGACCTCTTTTGACGGACTGAAGATTCATGCCGCCTATTTTCCGCCAATCAAGGAAGATGCTACCGGCAAAAAGCGTGTGGTCATATGTTTCCACGGATATACGAGTGCAAGCTTGCAGGACTTTACGGGGCTGACGGGCTATTATTTTCCGAGGGGCTTTGCCATGCTGCATCCGGATGCCAGAGCGCATGGAAGCAGTGAGGGCAAGTACATAGGATTTGGATGTCTTGACAGAAAGGACGCGTTAAAGTGGATTGACTGGGTGATCGAGCACTGCGGAGCAGATGTGGAGATTCTCCTGCATGGAATTTCCATGGGAGGAGCAACGGTACTTATGGCAAGCGGTATGGAGCTTCCGCCGCAGGTAAAGGGAATCATATCCGACTGTGGTTTTACATCTCCGAAGGAAGTGTTTACTCATGTGCTTAAGACAATGTACCATCTGCCGTCTTTTCCTGTGATGCAGGGAACAAATCTGGTCAATCGGAAGCTGGCAGGCTACGGCATGGATGAATGCAACGCCAGCAGGGAAGTGGCAAAGGCGAAGGTTCCGATCCTGTTTATCCACGGAGAGAAGGATACCTTTGTTCCAGTCTGGATGTGCCGTAAGATGTATGAAAGCTGCGCATCGAAAAAGAAAATGCTGATCGTGGAGGGCGCGGCCCACGGAGAGAGTTATTACAAAAATACAAAGCAGTATGAACAGGCGTTAGATGAGTTTTTGCAGGAATTATAAGACTGCGGATGTTAAAATAAAAAGGAGGACGGCATGAAGACAAGAAAAGGTTACAAAACATACCCATTGACAGCGGCGCAGAAGTTTCACTTTTTCTACATGAATTTCTGTCCAAAGAAAGAGGTTGTGAATGTGGGCACGAGTCTTACCATCGAGTACGAACTGAATATTGATGTGCTGAGACAGTCTATTTACAAGGCATATGAGCGCTGTGATGCAATGCGTCTCCGCTTTGCTTACGATAAGAAAGAAGAGCAGTGGTATCAGTATATCGTGGATAAAGAAGAGCGGGACATTGAGTATGTGGACTTCTCAGGGAAGACCATGGAAGAGGCAGAGACAATCATGACCGAGTGGACACGGGTTCCGTTTGTGCGGGAGGACTCTCCGATGAACCGGATCGTGCTGATCAAGACGCCGGATGGCAACCAGGGAATTTATCTGTTGGGTGACCATATGACTCTGGATGCCCAGTCGTTAATCTGTTTCCTGAAGGACGTTATCGAGCTTTACTGTAACACTATGTATGAAGGCGTGGAATATCCGAAGGAGATGCGTTCTTATATTGAGCAGCTTCAGAAGGATCTGGAGTATGAGGCCGGCAGCAAGGCGCAGCAGAGAGACAGAGAGTATTTCCAGAATCTGATTGCCCAGTCTGAGCCAATCTTCAACGGAATCGATGGACCGAAAGCGTTGGAGGAGGCAAGGAAGAAGAATCCGAAGGCGAGAACAGCACGATGCGTTTCCGGAAGCGTGGATTCTGCGTTGGATATCTTCCATCTGGAGGAGGAGCCGACCACGCGCCTGATGACCTTCTGCGAGCAGGAGCACATTTCCCTGCAGTGTCTGCTTATTATGGGAATCCGTACATATCTGCAGAAGATGAATGGCAATGACGATGTATCCTTCAATGTGGCTTATGCGAGAAGAGCAACCTTGTCGGAGAAGAAATGCGGCGGAACAAGAATTCATTCCTTCCCATTCCGTACCATCATTTCGGATGATAAGACCTTCCTGGAAGGTATTCATATCATCCGTGACGCACAGAATGAGACCTTCCGTCATACCAATTTTGATCCGGTGGAATATTTTGCATACAGAAGTAAGCTGTATCCAGCAGAGCCGGGAATGACCTATGAGCCGATGTCCCTGACCTACCAGCCGATGACGTTAAAGGAAAAGGGCTTGAATCAGTTGGGAGACATTAAGTACAAGACCAAGTGGTATCCGAATGGAGCAACGACACAGGCTATGTACTTAACGGTAATGCACCGCCCGGAGGACAATGGACTGGACTTTAATTTCGAGCATCAGGTTCAGGCTGTTTCTAAGGAACAACTGGAATTTTTCTATTATTATATGTGCAAGATCATGTTTAAGGGTACCGAGCGCCCGAACCTGAAGATCAGCGAAATTATTCAGCTTATCTAGGGACGGATTTATGTTGAACATATTGGAACACGTAGTCAGGCACATGGGAAAAGGAGATAGTTATGTTTGAAAAATTAGTGGATATTATTGTGAATTATGTGGAAGTGAACAAAGAGGATATCAAGCCGGAGTCCCGGTTTATGGAGGATCTTGGATTTACTTCCTTCGACTTCATGAGCATGTTGGGGGAGGTCGAGGACGAACTTGAGGTGGAGATTGAGCAGGAGGAAGCTGCCAATATCCGTACCGTGCAGGAAGCGGTTGAATACCTGGAGAAGCTTACTGCTTAATGTGGTTGGAGAGGTTCCGAGAAAGGAGAAAACGGGATGGATGTTTTGAGCAGTACAATTCGTGATTTGCTGGTAAAGTCTGAGAAGGCTTATGGTTCATGGGATGCATTTCGCTACAAGACCAAGCAGAGTGATGAACAGGGAAAGAAGACTGTGGCAGTGGAGAGCAAGACCTACACGGATCTGAAGCAGGATTCGGAGAAGTTTTCCGCAGTGCTGCAGGCACTTGGGGAGCAGAAGGGGCACATCGCCATTGTGGGAACGACCTCCTATGCGTGGGTCGTTGGCTATATGGGTATTGTCAACAGCGGAAGCGTTGTAGTGCCGTTGGATGCCCAGTTGCCTTCCTCAGATTTATGTGATCTGCTCAATCGTGCGGATGTCACGACACTCCTGTTTGATGAGAGCAAGGCTCAGACGGCAAGTGAGGCCCTTAAGTCCTGCCCGAATCTGAAGCATGTGATTTCCATGAGTGAGGAGAGCTCTGTGGAAGGTGCTCTGATGTTCTGGAAACTGATCGGAGAGCAGAACAGTGGGTTCGATTACAGCCCGCTTCCGGAGGAGTTGGCTACGATCATGTTTACGTCCGGAACGACGGGAAAGAGCAAGGGTGTTATGCTTACCCACCGCAACCTGGCGGAAAATGCCACCTGTCTGGACATGAAAATTGAGCCGGGAACGGTCATCATGTCGGTGCTTCCGATTCATCATGCGTACTGCCTGAGCATGGATATTTTAAAGGGACTGTCGCTGGGAAGCGTCATCTGTATCAACGATTCATTGCTTCGAGTTGCCAAGAACATCAAGCTGTTTGAGCCGAACATGATTCTGATGGTTCCTTTGATGATCGAGACTCTGGCCAAGAAGCTGGAGGAGGCAGCATGGATGCCGGCAGGACTGGTGAAGGCGAAGGTGTTTGGTAAACAGTTTCATACCATCTGCAGCGGCGGTGCGTATTTGAACCCGGCTTATCTCGATACGTTTAAGCGATATGGAATTACCATTCTGCAGGGCTATGGAATGACCGAGTGTGCTCCGGTTATCAGCACGAACCTGAGTTGGCATAACAAGGTGGGGTCAGCGGGTAAACTGATGCCGAACTGTGAGGCCAAGACCGTGGATGAGGAACTGTGGGTCAAAGGCTCAAGCGTAATGCAGGGCTATTACCACATGCCGGAGGAGACCGCAGAAACTCTGGAGGACGGCTGGCTGAAGACAGGAGATCTGGGTTATGTGGATGAGGAAGGGTTTGTGTTCCTGACCGGAAGAAAGAAGAATTTGATCATCACACCAAACGGCGAGAACATTTCCCCGGAAGAGATTGAGAACAAGCTGGGAGAACATCGTCTCGTACAGGAAGTATTGGTTCGGGACAACAATGGTGTAATCGAGGCTGAAATCTTCCCGGATTATGAGTATGCAGCCAAGAAGAAGATCAAGGATCTGCAAAAAGAACTTCAGGGCATTGTTGATGCATACAATCAGAATGCGCCTCTGTATAAGAGGGTATTCCAATTGAAGGTTCGCGAGACGGAGTTTGAGAAAAACACAACAAAAAAGATTAAACGGTTTTAGATCATCCCTACGAAATAAGCCGCTTCTTCCAACTTATGTGAAGAAGCGGCTTGTTTATGTCGTTTGGTATTGTGGAGGTGTCAGATACTGTGACCGCCGCCACCGCCGTGACTTCCGCCGCCACCGCCACCACCACTGTGGCCACCGCCACCGCTGCTGCCGGAACTCTGTGGGCTGTAGCGCTTGGTCTGGTTGGTGAATTCTACGCCCGGGTTATTGACCCGTACATTGGCGTAGGTGCCGGATAAAATCTCCCGGATGTTGGCCTTGCGGGACCTTGACATGAACATTACGATAAAGTAATTGATAAGCAGTGCCGCTATGATTGCCAAAAGTGCGCTGCAGATGTACTTCATCGGTTCTGCAATCCGCCGTCCCTCCATGAGGGTCAAAACCTGCTCAAAGGTCTTATAACTGCAGGTGTAGTAATCGTAATCCTTGGATGCCGTGGCGTAGATGTAGGTGTTATCCGTGATGGAGTACGCTCTGGAATCCGTAATGGTGGAGCGAACCCTTCCGTTGGTGTATAGATAAATCTCGTTTAGATCCCGGTCAATGACAAAGATGGTTCCATCTGAACTGGGACCGAAGGCATCATCAAAGTATGCTTCCGCATAGTTGAAGGTGCTGGAGTAGCTGTGGCTGGTCGTTGTGAGAAGTGCCACATTACAGTACTGTGTGATCTGCCCCATCAGCTCCTTCAAAGAAGCCATCTCACCCTCAGAGAAATAGCCTGCCGAATCATCGATGATCAGGTCATAGCCGGTCTTGGTGTTATGACTGCCGGCGTAGGCGTAAGTGGTACAGCAGCTCTGAAGTACTGTCAGCATGAGCATCAGGCTCATCATGAGCACCTTTGCCATATGTAATTTGTCGGTAAGTATCTTACGCACGGTCATCACCTCCCTGCTTGTCAAACTGTGGAAGTCTGCGGGTGGACAGAACGTTGTAGTAACGGATAATGTCTCCGATGGACAGACCAACGGAAATGAGACCGAAGATCGTTCCGCCGTAATACCATAAGTCGGAAACCGGATGAAGCAGCGTGATCACACCGCCTACGGCGATGGCAACACAGGCGGCTATATAGCCGAGGATACTCTGCTTTCCGGGTATCGAATCCATCTTGTTGAAGCCTATGACGAACACAACAATCATGGCAATGAGTATCACAAGCCAAAGTACAATCGGAAGATTGATGCTGACCTCCGCCAGAAGAGGCAGGATGGTAAAGCCTGCAATCATGATAATGTAGATCAGGACAAAGATTGTGATCATGCTCTTTTTTCCACCGGACTTCTGCTTAGCCTTGGACTTGATCTTACGGTTGGCTTCTGCCAGCTTGTCAGGGGCATTCTTGTACAGGTGGCCCCGGTCCTCCGAAAAGGAGTCCTTCTTGGCAATGGAGCTAAGCTCAGCGGTGTAGAGAATTGCTGTAACTAACGCTAATATTGCAGAGAGTGTCAGAAGCTTTGAAGGCAACAGGGTAAAGAACAGCGCAAAAACAAAGAACAACGGAACGGCCAGAAGCAGCGATCCGAGGAGGTACTTCTTCGGGTCGATTGGCAGATCCGCAACCACCTTGCCGGTCTGTCCATTGACTGTGACGTAAGCAACTCGGTCATTTTTCCGGTAGGACATGAACCATACAGGGAACATGGTGCTGTCAACAGTCTCTGTGCGAGTGTTCAGGTAGGTCGGCGATACATTGCCACCGATGCTGTCAATGTGATAACCGGCGAACTGCGGAACCTTCTGAATCTGCTCGATCGTCTGATCGTAGGCGGTAATCTCGGCCTCCTTCTGGTAAACGGAAGGCGCAACGTCGGCGGTGTCCGCGTAGAAACCGCTCAAGTAGGCCGGGGTGAAATTCTTCATTCCCTTGAGATCATACGGCGCAAGCGCTTCACTGATACTGTCGGAAAAGGAGGAGGAAGCGTCGTAGGAAAGCCCTTTGTAGTAGCAATCCATATCACCATGAAGCTTGTAGTGATCGGTGTAGACGTAATCGCCTCTCCGGTATTCTTTGCTTGCGGACAGATTAAGCGGTCCCTTCTGTGTCACGTAGAATGCCCAGTATGGCATATAGATACCGCGGAAACTGTCAATGTACTTGGGATCCTTCAGCTCCTTCGGAGCAAAAATCGCCTTTTTCATCATCGTGCTGTAAGCCTGCTTACAGTCCTCCTTGGACTTTTGGAACGGGATGATGTAATTCGGCCGGCGCTCATGGCTGATTCTGCTGTACAGAATGGTGGAGGCGCCGCAAAAGCTGCAGAAGCCTGCTGCAGCATTGTCTGTGCTTAAGATCTCACCACCGCATTGAGGACAGGTGAAAACAGTTACCTCGTAGTCGCTCTCGTAGGAGGGCGTCTCCTCGGCATCTTTCGTCTTGTTCTCAAAGGAGTAGGGATCAAACAGTTCATGACAATACTCACATGATAGTTGCTGGGAGGGAATGTCGAATTTGACATTACCGCCACAGTTTGGACATGAAAACATGTGTCTCTCCTTTTCGTCGTTTGTAATATGTAATGCAATTGCTTGTAAATCTATGCACTTCTATAGTAATATATTTTTTAAATACAGTAAATGAGTTTAAGGTCTCATTTTTGGAAAAAATGGGAAGAAAAGTCGACAGGAGAGGGAATAAGCGTATGGATTACAGCAGAATCATGAGTTTTCGGGGGAAATGGCGCAATTATCAGGCTAGGGTTCTGAAGAATGCGGATTTCGCCCATATGTCCAGAAAACGGGTAAAATAGGAGCAAAATCCAAAAGCCGCCATCCCAAGCCGTCCGAATCGGTTCATGTTTGAATATGTGCACAAATTATGTTAAAATAGTTGCTTGGAAAGGGATGAGACAATGAATGACTTTTTGACAGCAAATTACCATGCCCATACCGTCCGGTGTCAGCATGCATACGGCACTGAGCGGGAGTATATCGAGGCAGCTATTGCCATGGGAATCCGCGAATTCGGGTTTTCCGATCATATACCGTGTCCGTTTTCCGATGGCTATGTATCGGGAATCCGCATGACGATGGCACAGGCGCCTTCTTATGTGGAGACCATTCGCAGGCTGGGAGAAGAATACAAGCAGGACATTCGGATTTATGTGGGCTTTGAGGCAGAATATATTCCGGAATTTTATGAGAAACAGATGCGTATGATGCGGGAACTGGGGTGTGATTACCTGATCCTGGGGCAGCATTTTCTGGAGAGCGAGCAGACCGGACCTTACACCGGCTCGCCTACAGATGACGAGAGCCGGATTCGTGCGTACGTGGATACGGTTATCGAGGGAATGCGGACAGGAAGCTACCTGTATCTGGCACACCCGGATCTAATGAATTACTGTGGAATGGACTCCGTGTATGACTGGGAGATGACAAGACTCTGTAAAGCAATGAAAGAGATGGATATTCCGCTGGAGATCAATATGCTGGGGATGGCAACCGGACGCAATTACCCGTCCGAACATTTTTGGCGTATTGCGGGAGAACTTGGCAACCGTGTGATCCTTGGTCTGGATGCCCATTGCGTAGAACACGTGACTGACAAAGACAGCTACGGAAAATGTATGGCGTTGGTTGATAAATTTAACCTTGATTTAATTAATCGAATTGATATCTAAAACTTGGAGGGCAGTATGGCTACAGAACAACAGCGTGTGGATAACATGGATTTTACCACCGGGAATATTTTTAAGAAGCTGGTAGGATTTATGATACCGATTTTGGGTGCCCTGATTCTCCAAACCATGTATGGTGCGGTAGACATTGTCGTGGTGGGATGGTTCGGAACAGAGACCAGTATCTCAGCCGTGTCTACCGGAAGCAGCCTGATCAATATGATCGTATTTATTCTCTGCGGATTGGCAATGGGAGTAACCGTATTGATGGGACGGTATATCGGAGAGGGGAATGAACGGCGCTTAGGGCGCGTCATCGGGGGTGCAATTCTGACATTTCTGGTGATCGCGGCAATTCTTACGCTGTTGCTTCTTGTAGGCGCTCCATTTCTGGCAGGGTGGATGCAGGCACCTGCGGACGCACTATCCCAGACTATCACATATATACGGATCTGTGGAGGCGGAATTGTTTTCATTATTGGATATAATCTGATCAGCAGCATTTTCAGAGGCATCGGCAATTCGAAGCTTCCCCTGCTGTTTGTGGGCATTGCGTGTGCGGTGAACATCGTTCTGGACATTCTCTTTGTTGCCGGATTTCGCATGGATGTGGCGGGAGCAGCGTTGGCGACTGTGATCGCGCAGGCGGTCAGCCTCTTACTGTCTCTTCTCGTGTGTCGGAAAATTCCGCTTCCTTTTACATTGAAGAAATCGGATCTGGTGATGTCCGGCGAGGTAAAGAGGTTTCTGGCTCTGGGGCTTCCCATTGCGTTTCAGGAGCTTTTGACACAGCTTTCCTTCCTGTTCCTTCTGTCTTTTGTGAATGGTATGGGAACCACAGAGGCCATTCGTCTGGCATCTTCGTCCGGTTATGGAATTGCCAATAAACTGGTGGGACTTGTCATGCTGGTGCCATCGGCACTGATGCAGTCCATGTCTTCCTTTATCGCGCAGAATGTGGGGGCGGGCAAGGAGCGAAGAGCCGAGAAGTCCATGGGTTATGGCATGCTATTTGGTGGAAGCATTGGAATCGTGATGACGGCAGCGGCATTTTTCGGCGGACAGTTCCTTGCGTCTCTGTTTACCGATAATGTGGCGTATCAGATGAAAGCGGCAGAGTACCTGCAGGGCTTCAGTTTAGAGGCAATTGTGACTTCCATTTTATTTTCTTTTATTGGATATTATAATGGGCATAACCAGACGCTTTTTGTTATGCTTCAGGGAATGGCGCAGTCATTTCTGGTGCGTTTGCCAATGGCCTATGTGATGTCGCATCTGATGCCCGATTCTCTTGTATACATAGGGGCTGCGGCGCCGGTTGCAACGGTGTTTGGTATTGTGATCAATATGGTTTATTTTTTGTATTTCTCAAGACGGGAACTGATGAAAACCGGAGAATTGAAACAGGAACCGGAGCAATCTGCCTGATGTATGGGGGATTTTTATGGAGAGTGAAAAGAAAAACAGAGGAAAAATAAAAGTAATCAAAAGGCTTCTCGCAGTGACGGCAGGTATTATCGGGCTTGTGGTTGTCGCTTTTGTCATTTTGATTCTCATTTTGACAGTGCTGGAGTATAAGCCGGAAGATCGTGAGTCACTTTCCGCCCAAGGAAACAGTTCGAAGGAACTGTTGGCAGGAGACACAATTACGGTGATGAGCTGGAATATTGGTTTTGGAGCACTTGGAGATAATGCAGATTTTTTTATGGATGGTGGAACGCATGTAATGCCGTCCAACAAGGACAGGGTTTTAGAAAATTTGAATGGCATTTCCGAAGAAATTCAATCTGTGAACCCAGATATAGTTTTTCTGCAGGAGGTAGATTCGGATTCGAAACGTTCCTACTATATCGACCAGCGGAAAGAAATTATGGAAGGAATGGATGGATATCAGAGCAGCTGTGCGTATAACTACAAGGTTTTGTATGTGCCGTATCCGTTGCCGCCCATCGGTAAAGTAGAGAGTGGCCTATCTACTTTGAGCTCTTATGAAATGAATTCCGCAGAGAGAGTGGCGCTTCCATGCCCCTTTTCGTATCCGGTTAGAGTAGCAAATCTAAAGCGCTGTCAGATGGTGAACCGTGTTCCCATTCAAGGCAGTAATAAGGAACTGGTACTGGTCAATCTGCATCTGGAAGCATATGATTCCGGAGAGGGCAAGGAGGCACAGACCGCAATGCTGAAGGAACTTCTGGAAATAGAGGCGGATGCCGGGAATTATGTGATTGCAGGAGGGGACTTCAATCAGGAATTTTCCAATGTTGATACGAGTCTATATCCACAGATTAGTGAGGAACTGTGGGAAGCGGGAGTCATCGATGTCGAAGAGTTTCCGGAGAATTTGCAGTGCATTACGGACGATTCCGTACCAACCTGCAGATCGTTGGATCAGCCCTATGAGGGGGCGGATAAAGAGAATTTTCAGTACTATATGATAGATGGCTTTATCGTATCGGACAACCTGACTGTGGAATCCCTTGAAACGAGGGACCTTCAGTTCCAAAATTCGGACCACAATCCACTAGTTCTTGTGGTGACGATGCAGTAGCCCTACCTTATTTTTCCCTTTTAGTCAAGTGGAAAATTGGACAAAAGATTATAAACTATTTGTGCGATTTGCCTTATAGCCTTTGGACACAACATATTGTATAATTACTTCTGTCGGGAACAAAACATAGTGATAAGGAGATAGTTATGTCGGACGAAGTGTTAGATGATGTTATGATCAAAGGAACCTGTAAGGGAAAGGCGGATGCAATCGTGAATTGCCAGTGCAATATTGAGAACGCACCGAGCCGCTGTGATCAGGCAGAGCACTGTATGTTTTATTCTTATTATAAGTGCAGCAAGCAGTGGAAAAGGCTTGCATAATTGATATGAAAAGGTAGAAGACTTCTGCTGGGCGATGAGGCCATGCAGAGGTCTTTTTGCGTATATTCACTTTGGGAGTTTGTATGAAACGTGTTTTGGTGTTGAGTGATTCACATGGAAATCTGAATAATATGATCTATGCAGTGAAGACAATTTCGCCGGAACTGATTATTCATCTGGGGGACTGCTGGGCAGATGCAACGCTGTTGCAAAAAAAATTTCCCAATATTCCCATGGAGCAGGTGCCGGGAAACTGCGATTGTACGCAGGAGTTTGCGGAGCGGGTGTTACTGATCGAGGGGAAATCTGTGTTGATCTGTCATGGACACACCTATAACGTCAAGGCAGGCTATCTGAATCTGCAGTACGGTGCGCAGGAAAAAGGTGTAGATGTGGCGCTCTTTGGCCATACGCACAGGGTGTTCTATGGGACGCATAACGGAATCACCTACCTGAATCCGGGCAGTATCGGTTCTCCGGCTTACGGAGTCCCTCCTTCCTATGGAATCCTCACACTGGATGCGGACACCGGTACTGTCGAACATGATGTTCGTTACATAGAATAATATAAGGTACTTCGCGTAAAAAAGATTGACGAAATGCGACATAAGGAAGTATAATAACCTCTGTTATTAAAAATAGAGGAGCAGATAAAGATGGTTAAGGTTGTGAAATTCGGAGGAAGTTCTCTGGCAAGCGCAGAGCAGTTTTCGAAAGTCGGGGATATTATCCGTGCGGATGAATCCCGCAAGTATGTAGTACCGAGTGCGCCTGGTAAGCGCAATTCCAAGGATACCAAGGTTACGGATATGCTGTACGCCTGCTACGAGCTGGCTGAAAATGACGAGGATTTCCGTGTGCCGATGATGAAAATCAAGGAACGCTACGATTCCATTATCAATGGTCTCAACTTGAAGTTGACTTTGGATGAGGAATTTAAGACCATTACCGCGAATTTTAAGGAGAAGGCCGGCGTAGACTACGCAGCTTCCCGCGGAGAATACCTGAATGGTATTATTATGGCGAAATATCTCGGATATGAGTTTATTGATGCCGCTGAGGTAATCTTTTTTGATAAAGAGGGCAACTTTGATGCAGATAAGACAGATAAGGTGCTGTCCAAGAAACTGGCACATTGCGAGAAGGCAGTTGTTCCGGGCTTCTACGGTTCTAATCCGGATGGAAGTGTGAGAACCTTCTCCAGAGGTGGATCAGATATCACAGGTTCGATTGTTGCCAAAGCCTGCCATGCAAGCATGTACGAGAACTGGACAGATGTATCCGGCTGTCTGGTCGCAGACCCGAGAATTATTGAGAATCCGGAGCCGATTAAAGTAATTACATATCGTGAGCTTCGCGAGTTGTCTTACATGGGCGCTTCTGTGCTGCATGAGGATGCGGTATTCCCGGTTCGCAAGGCCGGTATTCCAATTAACATCCGCAATACCAATGACCCGGAAGCAGCGGGAACTCTGATCGTTGAGAGTACCTGTCAGAAGCCGGATTACACAATTACCGGTATTGCCGGCAAGAAGGGCTTCGTAGCGGTAAGCATCGATAAGGATATGATGAATGCTGAGGTTGGCTTCTGCCGCAAGGCTTTACAGGCATTTGAGGAGAATGGAATCTCCATCGAGCACATGCCTTCCGGAATTGATACCATGACAGTGTTCGTTCATCAGGAAGAATTTGAAGGCAAAGAGCAGCAGGTAATCAGTTCCCTGCGCCGCCTGACGCACCCGGATGTCATTGATCTGGAAGCAGATCTTGGTCTGATCGCGGTTGTGGGACGAGGCATGAAGTCCACCAGAGGAACTGCCGGCAGAATTTTCTCTGCACTGGCTCACGCGAATATCAATGTCAAGATGATTGATCAGGGGTCTTCCGAGCTGAATATCATCATCGGTGTCAGCAACGATGACTTTGATGATGCGATTCATGCAATTTACGATATCTTTGTGGAGACAAGACTTTAATTTCCCACATGGATTGCTCCTTAATAATAGAACCAATAGCGCTTTCTTTCATATGATATATGGAAGGGAGCGTTTTTTATGGCCGGAAATATTGCTATTTTTGTCACGGATACGAGACAGCGCTATATCGCGGATTACCTGAGGGGAACAGTGCAGACCATGGACTGGAAGTTGAAATACGATGAGGCGGAGGCGGCAGATCTGCTGAATACCTGTGACTGGATTGTCCTTCCGACGCCGGTTGCTAAAATTGATAAGCACACAAAGATTGTAAAGCTGTTAAAAGAAGAATTAATAAAACAAGACGCGGGGAAAACCACAGTTTTCGGCGGTGCATTTACGGATGCATGGAAGACGTTCCTGGAGCAATCGGGAATTGCCTGTGTAGACCTCATGAAGCTGGAGAATGTGGCATTGAAAAATGCGCGTATCACAGCGGAAGCCACGGTTGCGGAAATTTTAAAGTACAGTGATTACTCGATCTTAAACCAGAAGATCATTGTGACCGGCTACGGCCGCTGCGGACGGGAGATCGCCAATCTGCTGAAGGCAATGGGGGCTAAGGTGACTGTGCTGGCGAGAGGTGCAGAGGTACGGAAGAGGGCAAAGGCAGAGGGGCATGTGGCGGTAGACTTCTCCTATGGACCGGAGGAGGTATACGGCGCAAGAACCATTGTAAACACAGTTCCTGCAACTGTGCTCAAAGAACCAATGATTCGGGAAATGCATCCGGATACGGTTATTATTGACATTGCGTCCCGCCCGGGCGGCGCGGATCTTGCAGCGGCTGAGGGATGCGGAATTCAGGTAATACCGGCGTTGGGACTTCCCGGAATCTACACAACCAAAAGCAGTGCAGCGGTACTCGCGGAAGCAATCCGGGGCTATATGGGAGCAGAACAAGACAGGAAAGAGGAGAGGTCATGGATTTTTCAAATTGTAATATAGGGTACGGCATTACAGGATCCTTTTGTACATTCGCGAAAACGCGTAAGGAGGTTGTACAACTGACGGAGATGGGAGCAAATGTGATTCCCATCTTTTCTTATCAGGCGCAAAGCTGTGACACGCGGTTTGGAAGTGCTAAGGAATTCGTGGAGGGAATCTGCGAAATTACCGGAAACGAAGGAATCAAGACCATGCAGCAGGCAGAGCCTATCGGTCCGAATAACTTCCTGGATATTATGGTGATTGCGCCGTGTACCGGAAATTCGGCGGCAAAGCTGTGCAACGGAATTACGGATACGCCGGTACTCATGGCGTCCAAGGCGCACATGCGCAACGGAAAACCTCTGGTGATTGCGATTTCTACCAATGATGCGTTGGGGGTGAATTTTAAGACCATCGGCGGCCTTATGAACATGAAGAATATCTATTTTGTGCCATTTGGTCAGGACAATTACAAGAGTAAGCCGAACTCCATGATTGCAAAGATGGAGCTATTGCCGGATACCATTGAACTGGCAATGCGGGGAAAACAGATTCAGCCAATTCTTGTGCCAAACATTTAAAGAGCGGGAGTAACCCCGCTCTTACATATTTTATTTCACGATTTAATTTTTGATTAAGGGAGAATGTGAATATCGTATCGGCGCATCCAGTCATTGATCTGCAGGTAGTAGGCCATAAGCTGAGGCCCTGCCATCAACTGTCCAAACCACGGTTTGCCTAAGTCCTTTGGATTGTAGCAGAAGGCGGAAAGCTTCTTGCTGTCGATCAGGGACAGAAGGGGGCTGCTACTGTCCGCGAGTACCTTTTGGAGCGCTGCAATCAGGAAGGATTCATAACCCGGATCGTAGGTCTTGGGGAACGGACTTTTTTTCCGCAGGCGGATTTCTTCTGGGACAAGCCCGGCAGAGTAAGCTCGAAGTAGATGCTTGACCTCGCCATCCTTTGTTTTCATCTCGTAAGGTACGTTGAACAGATATTCTGCCAGCGCCAGATCTGCGAAAGGTACGCGGGCATCCATTCCGTTGTAAGCGGCTGCCCGGTCGGTGCGGTCTACCAGTGTCTGCATAAAGTAGCGAACCGTCAGATAGAAGGTTTTGCGGTGCAGATGTTCCGGTGGCGTATTGTCCCCGTCAAGAAGAATTTCATTGCAGGAGGACTGATAACTGTTATGAATGTACTCCTCCATGTGAAGCTTTGAAACTAATTCGTTATTTAACAATTCTTTTCGAGGAGAAATATCCTTTGTCCAGGGGAAGGTGTTGGCGTTGTACATCTCCGACCGATGATACCACGGATAGCCACAGAACAGCTCATCGGCGCATTCCCCGGTAAAAATGATGCGGTGTTTCGGCGCAATCCGGCTACAGAAGTACAGGAGTGAGGAGTCCACATCCGCCATGGCCGGTGCGTCGTGCGCGTCCACGGACTGGGTCAGATATTCGAACAGTTCGGAGTTGCCGCAGGTCAGCGTCGTGTGGTGGCTGCCAAGGGCAGTCTGCATTTTCTCCACATAAGGCGCATCCAGGGAGGGCTGAAAGCTGTTGGCTTTGAAATACTTGGCGCTGCCGGTAAAATCAAAGGAATAGGTATCAATTGGCGTATCCGGCTGCAACGAAGCAAGCTTCGCAGAGATGACAGAGGAGTCCAGACCGCCGGACAACAGGGCTGCGGATGGCTCGTTGGTCTGGGACAGAACCGAGATGGATTGATCCAGCAGTTCCCGGATATGGTCGACCGTGTCTCCGTAGGAATCGGTGTGATCCCGGATGATAAACTGATGATATTTTTCTGTGTAAAGACGCGTTTTCCCGTAGCAGAGATAGTGACCAGGCTTCAGCTCAAAAATGTTGTGGAAAACCGTATGGCCCGGTGTGTGAGCCGGTCCCATGGACAACAGCTCGTTCAGTCCTTCCGTATCGATTGCCGGTGTCACATCGGGATGCGCAAACAATCCTTTGGGCTCTGAGGCGAATACCAGCGTCTGTCCGGTCATGGTGTAGAAGAGCGGGCGAAGTCCCAATTGATCACGGAACAGGTAGAGCATGTTGTTCTGTTCATCGTAGATCGCCATGGCGAAGCCGCCGGAGAGCTTTTTGACAAAGTCTGCTCCAAAACGGATGAAGGCGCACAAAAGCAGCTCTTCCTGTGTCAATCCGTCGGTAATTACATGGACGCGGTTCAATTCTTCGCGAAGCTCCGGGAGGTTTGTGATAAAGCCATCGTAGAGCATGGTGTAGCTGGAATTGTGCAGCCATTTGGTGGTGGGCTGGGATTCATAAGGGATGTCCGGGTGAATATGCCCGCAGGATAGTTCGTTGAAGCTGAAACTTCCGTGTGAAAAATGATAGAATTGCACATTGTCTTTCCCCCTATGGTGAAGGGCGGCGGACATTGCAGCGATGGTCTCTTTTGTCTGTGCGTTTTCCTGTGTGATTACAGTAACTGGATGAAAAAATCCGGCTATACTACTCATAAGAACTCCTAAGAATTACTCTTAAGATATATATGAGTGTAAAGCCGGAAAAATGCATTATGCATTCTGGGCGTTGTAGGCTTCGCGCAGTGCCTTGGCAAGCTGGTCGCCGCAGGAGGTTCCCTTCATTCCGCACTGGATTCCGCCGATTCTGCGTTCCACCTCATCGACTGTCATGCCTTCCACCAGGCGGGGGATTGCCTTTAAGTTTCCGTTACATCCACCGGTGAATTTTACGTCCTTTACAATGTCACCGTCCAGCTCTACTTCGATCTGGCTGGAGCAGGTGCCTTTCGTTTTATATACATATGACATGGTCTGAAGCTCCTTTCCTGTTTGTTAAAACATCATATAATTTTTGACACGTCAAGATTGAAGGGATTGGGATTTCCTTCTTCTTTGAACTTGCGGGATTATTATAACAAGTTGGCGGAAGAAATACAATGACTTATTTGGGCATAGGACTGCGTATGCAGCGCACCAAACCGTGAACCGAAGTTCTGTAGAGAGATTCCGACTGTTTGTAGATTGCTTCTTTTCCTGAAAAACGCTATGGTATAGATAAGCTTAAGCTGAAACATGCAGTAAAGAATTTCTGAAGGGACGGACAGTGCGGGAGGTAGTTCATGGATCAGGAGAAAATAGAATGCTTTTATGCTGTATCTGCTTTTGGTTGTAATGGAAATTTTCAGAGAAATTCGGTGAAAAAGGCATAATTCTCCGGCGCTTGTTCATAAAAAGTTTATAAAACATTCATTCCTATGAGTTGTGAAAATCTCCAGAAAGTGGTACAATAGTGGCATTCTATGTGATAGGAGATATATTATGAGCGCATTGACCAAGATTTTTGGTACACACAGCGAGCGGGAATTGAAGCGAATTTACCCGATCGTAGATAAGGTAGAATCTTATAAGGAACAGATGGGTACGCTTTCAGACGATGAGCTGAAGGGTAAGACCCGGGAATTCAAGGATCGATTGGACAAGGGGGAGACATTGGACGACCTTCTCCCGGAGGCATACGCCGTTGTCCGTGAGGCAGCACGCCGTGTCCTTGGAATGGAACACTACAGAGTACAGATCATCGGTGGTATCATTCTTCATCAGGGACGTATCGCCGAGATGAAGACAGGTGAAGGTAAGACCTTGGTGTCTACACTTCCGGCATATCTGAATGCCTTGGAGGGCAAAGGCGTATGCATCGTCACCGTCAACGACTATCTGGCAAAGCGAGATGCGGAGTGGATGGGAAAGGTTCATGAATTTTTGGGACTGACGGTTGGCGTTGTCCTGAACGACATGAACAATGATGAGCGTCGGGAAGCCTATGCGTGTGACATTACATATGTCACCAACAATGAGTTAGGCTTTGATTATCTCAGGGATAACATGGTAATCTATAAGGAACAGTTGGTACAGCGTGGCCTGCATTACGCCATCATCGACGAGGTTGACTCGGTATTGATCGATGAGGCTCGTACACCGCTTATTATTTCCGGACAGAGCGGAAAGTCCACCAAGTTATACGAGGCCTGCGATATTCTTGCTCGCCAGTTGACCAGAGGTGAGGATATTCCGGAGTACTCCAAGATGGATGCCATCATGGGTGTGGAACAGGAGGAGACCGGAGACTTTATCGTCAACGAGAAGGACAAGGTTGTCAACCTTACCCAGGAGGGTGTGCACAAGGTGGAGCAGTTCTTCCATATTGATAATCTGGCAGATCCTGAGAACCTTGAGATTCAGCACAATGTGATCCTTGCGCTTCGCGCACACAATCTGATGTTCCGCGATCAGGATTATGTGGTGAAGGATGATCAGGTTATGATCGTCGATGAGTTTACCGGACGTATTATGCCGGGACGCCGCTATTCCGACGGTCTGCATCAGGCCATTGAGGCGAAAGAGCATGTAAAGGTTAAGAGAGAAAGCAAGACATTAGCAACCATCACTTTCCAGAACTTCTTTAACAAGTTCGAGAAGAAGGCAGGTATGACCGGTACGGCTCTCACTGAGGAGAAGGAGTTCCGTGACATTTACGGCATGGACGTTATTGAGATTCCAACCAACCGTCCGATTGCGCGTGTGGATCATCAGGATGCGGTATATAAGACCCAGAAGGAAAAATTCCGTGCGGTTGTGGAAGAGGTAAAGGCGGCGCATGCCAAAGGTCAGCCGGTACTGGTAGGTACGATCACCATCGAGACTTCGGAGCTGTTGAGCGGTATGCTCAAGCGTGAGGGAATTCAGCACACCGTATTGAACGCGAAGTTCCACGAGCAGGAGGCTGAGATCGTCGCACAGGCAGGACAGCACGGAGCGGTTACCATCGCCACCAACATGGCCGGTCGAGGAACCGATATTAAGCTGGATGACGATGCGAAGGCTGCCGGTGGTTTGAAGATCATCGGTACAGAGCGTCATGAATCTCGGCGAATCGATAATCAGCTGCGCGGTCGTTCCGGTCGTCAGGGAGATCCGGGTGAGTCCCAGTTCTTCATCTCCCTTGAGGATGATCTGATGCGATTGTTCGGTTCCGAGCGTCTGATGCAGGTGTTCAACGCACTGGGCGTACCTGAGAACGAACAGATCCAGCACAAGATGCTGACCTCCGCTATCGAGAAGGCACAGCAGAAGATCGAGTACAACAACTTCGGAATTCGTAAGAATTTGTTGGAGTACGATCAGGTCAACAATGATCAGAGAGAGATTATCTATGCGGAGCGTATGTCCGTACTGAACGGAGAGAGCATGCGCGATGCTATTTTCAAGATGATACAGGATCAGGTGGAAAAGGCGGTAGATACCTGCATTTCCACAGAGATCAGCCGCGACGAGTGGGATTTGAATGAGTTAAACGAACTGCTCATTCCAATCATTCCGCTGGAGCCGGTGACAGAGGATTCTATTTCCTCCATCCGCAACAGCAAGGAATTGAAGCAGTACTTAAAGGAGCAGGCAGTGCTTCTGTATGAGGCAAAGGAGACTGAGTTCCCGGAGATCGAGCAGTTCCGCGAGCTGGAGCGCGTAGTGCTTCTGAAGGTGATCGACCGCAAGTGGATGGATCACATCGACGATATGGATCAGCTTCGCCAGGGTATCGGTTTACAGGCATACGGTCAGAGAGACCCGCTTGTAGAATACAAGATGGCCGGATTCGATATGTTTGATGACATGATTTCCGCCATCCAGGAGGACACCATTCGCCTTCTCTTCCATGTGAAGGTAGAGCAGAAGGTAGAGCGTGAGCAGGTTGCCAAGGTGACCGGAACCAACAAGGATGATTCCGCATCCAGTGGCCCAAAGAAGCGCGAGCATGCCAAGGTATACCCGAACGATCCGTGTCCATGCGGAAGTGGCAAGAAGTATAAACAGTGCTGTGGCCGCAGATAATAGATGAAGAATCAGAAGTACAGAACATTTTAGAACAAATGTTCTGTACTTTTTTATTTTCCTGTGATATAATGATACAAGCACTGCAAATGTTTGCAATTGTAAGAGAGGATTTACAATGGATCATTTCAAGTTAGTTTCACAATATGCTCCCACCGGAGACCAGCCCCAGGCGATTGAGAAGCTGGTGAAGGGATTTAAAGAGGGCAATCAGTTTGAGACCCTTTTGGGAGTGACCGGCTCCGGCAAGACCTTTACCATGGCGAATGTCATTGCGGCATTAAACAAGCCCACACTGATCATCTCCCACAATAAGACCCTTGCGGGTCAGTTGTATGGTGAGATGAAGGAATTCTTTCCGGAAAATGCGGTAGAATATTTTGTGTCCTATTACGATTATTACCAGCCGGAGGCATATGTGCCTCAGTCGGATACCTACATTGCGAAGGATTCGGCAATCAACGATGAGATCGATAAGCTGCGTCTTTCCGCTACGGCAGCCCTGACGGAGAGAAAGGATGTCATTATCGTTGCATCCGTATCCTGTATTTATGGACTGGGAAGCCCGGACGAGTGGGAGGGCATGAGCCTTTCCCTGCGGCCGGGGATGGAGAAGGACAGAGATGATGTGATTCGGGCACTGATCGATATGCAGTACAGTCGGAATGATCTGGATTTTAAGCGCGGAACCTTCCGGGTACACGGAGATGTTCTGGAGATTTTTCCGGCAAACAGTTCGGATACAGCCATCCGCGTGGAATTTTTCGGAGATGAGATCGATCGGATTACGGAAATCGATGTGCTGACCGGAGAGATCAAATGTTCGCTGGAACACACGATTATTTTCCCGGCATCCCACTATGTGGTTTCGCAGGATAAGATCAACGCTGCGTGTGATAATATAGAGAAGGAGCTGGAGGAGCGAGTCCGCTTTTTCAAAGGGGAGGACAAGCTCATTGAGGCACAGCGTATCGCGGAGAGGACTAATTTCGACATCGAAATGATGAGGGAGACCGGCTTCTGTTCCGGTATTGAGAACTACTCCAGACATTTGAACTTTATGCCGGAAGGGGCACCGCCTATGACCCTGATGGATTTCTTCCCGGACGATTTTCTCATTATTGTGGATGAGTCCCATATTACAATTCCCCAGGTGCGCGGAATGTATGCAGGTGACCGTTCCAGAAAGACTACGTTGGTGGATTATGGGTTCCGTCTTCCGTCGGCGTTGGACAACCGTCCGTTGAACTTCGAAGAGTTTGAGAGCAAGATTGACCAGATGCTGTTCGTGTCCGCAACGCCGAATGTCTATGAGGATGAACATGAGCTGCTCCGTGTGGAGCAGATCATCCGCCCCACCGGTCTTTTGGATCCGGAGATTTCCGTTCGTCCGGTGGAGGGGCAGATCGATGACCTGATCGCCGAGGTGAACAAAGAGACGAGCAATCATCACAAGGTTCTCATCACAACGCTGACCAAGCGGATGGCGGAGGATCTGACACAATACATGTCGGAGATCGGAATCCGCGTGAAATACCTGCATTCCGATATCGACACATTGGAGAGGGCGGAGATTATCCGTGATCTGAGGCTGGATGTCTTTGATGTGCTTGTTGGAATTAACCTGCTTCGAGAGGGACTGGATATTCCGGAGATTACGCTGGTGGCGATTCTGGATGCGGACAAGGAAGGGTTCCTCCGTTCCGAGACTTCACTGATCCAGACCATCGGACGCGCCGCCCGCAACAGCGAGGGCCATGTAATCATGTACGCCGACCGCGTGACCGATTCCATGCGGGTGGCTATCGAGGAGACCGAGCGCAGGCGTAAGCTACAGCAGGAGTACAACGAGGCCCACGGCATCACGCCGCAGACCATCCAGAAGTCTGTGCGGGATCTGATCGCCATTTCCAAGAAGGTTGCGGCGGAGGAGATGAGCTTTGCCAAGGATCCGGAATCCATGAGCAGGAAGGAACTGGAGAAGCTGATTGCGGACATCCAGAAGAAAATGCAGAAGGCTGCGACAGAATTGAACTTCGAGGCGGCGGCAGAGTACCGCGACAAGATGATTTCCCTAAAGAATATGTTGCGGGATATGTAGGAATTATTTTCACTCCGGTGATGCTATGCCGGAAGAAGGAATTAGAATGAATAAGAATTCAGAAAAAGAGGTAGAGATACATGGCGAAGAAAGAGCGCAAATACATTAAGATTCGCGGAGCCAGTGAACACAATCTGAAAGCAATCAATATTGATATTCCGAGAGACGAATTTGTCGTGTTGACGGGACTGTCCGGTTCGGGCAAGTCTTCTCTTGCATTTGACACGATCTATGCCGAGGGACAGAGACGCTATATGGAGTCCTTGTCTTCCTACGCGAGACAGTTCCTGGGACAGATGGAGAAACCCAACGTGGAGTCCATCGAGGGTCTTCCTCCGGCCATCTCCATTGATCAGAAGTCCACAAACCGCAACCCGCGTTCTACAGTGGGAACGGTCACGGAGATATACGACTATTTCCGATTACTTTATGCGAGAATCGGAATTCCACACTGTCCGAAGTGTGGGCGTTCGATTACAAAGCAGAGCATCGATCAGATGGTGGATACGGTGATGGCACTTCCCGAGAAAACCAGGATACAGATCCTGGCACCTGTAGTGCGGGGACGCAAGGGAGAGCATCAGAAGCTGTTTGAAAAGGCGAAAAAGAGCGGTTATGTCCGCGTGATCGTGGATGGAAGTATGTATGAACTGTCCGAGGAGATTAAGCTGGACAAGAACATTAAGCACAGTATTGATATTGTGGTGGATCGTCTCGTTGTCAAAGAGGGCATTGAGAAACGTCTGACGGATTCTCTGGAGAATGTATTCGAATTGACAGAGGGCAATGCCATTGTGGATGTGATTGACGGGGAACCTATGACGTTTTCTCAGAATTTTGCGTGTCCGGATTGCGGCATTACAATCGATGAGGTAGAGCCGAGAAGTTTTTCCTTCAACAATCCATTTGGTGCATGTCCGGTGTGTTACGGTCTGGGTTATAAGATGGAGTTTGACGAGCAACTTATGATACCCGATCCGAGTCTCTCTCTTTCCGAAGGGGCAATTCAGGCTATGGGCTGGCAATCCTGCACCGATCCCTCCAGCTACACTTATGCAATGCTTCGTGCTTTATCGGAAGGCTATGGATTTTCTCTGGATACACCGTATAAGGATCTTCCGCAGGAGATTCGTCATATGCTGATTCACGGAGGCGACGGACGGATGCTTAAGGTTCGCTATAAGGGACAGAGGGGAGAAGGCGTTTATGATCTGAACTGGGAAGGCCTGATTCACAATATGGAACGCCGTTATCGTGAGACCGGTTCAGATACCATGAAGCAGGAATATGAGCAGTTCATGCGCATCACTCCCTGTACAGAGTGTCATGGACAGCGCTTGAAGAAGACCTCTCTGGCAGTGACGGTGTGTGATAAGAATATTTACGAGATGACTTCGATGTCTGTCAAGGAATTATGTGCGTTTCTGGCGAACATGGAATTATCCCGGCAACAACACTATATCGGAGATCAGATATTGAAAGAAATCCGTGCACGAGTGGGCTTTTTGCAGGAGGTTGGGTTGGAATACCTGACTCTTACCAGAGCTACAGGCAGCCTGTCCGGAGGAGAAGCGCAGCGCATTCGTCTCGCAACACAGATTGGTTCCGGACTGGTGGGGGTTGCCTATATTCTGGATGAGCCGAGTATTGGACTTCACCAGAGGGATAATGACAAATTACTGAATGCGCTCATGAATCTCAAGAATCTTGGGAATACTTTGATTGTGGTGGAGCATGATGAGGATACCATGCGGGCGGCGGATTATATTGTAGATATCGGGCCGAAAGCCGGTGTGCATGGAGGTGAAGTAATTGCCTGTGGAACAGCCGAGGATATCATGAAATGCAAGCAGTCCATTACCGGAGATTACTTGAGTGGCCGAAAGAAGATTCCGGTGCCGAAGGAGCGCAGAAAACCAACCGGTCATATCACAATAAAGGGTGCAAGAGAGAACAACCTGAAGAATATCGATGTGGATATTCCACTTGGAATTATGACCTGTATCACAGGAGTATCGGGGTCAGGTAAGAGCTCTCTCACCAATGAGATCCTGTATAAGCATCTGGCAAGAACTCTCAACCGGGCACGCTGTGTTGCGGGAGAGCATGACGACATTCTGGGGCTGGATCAATTGGATAAGATTATTGACATTGATCAGTCGCCCATCGGTCGTACACCGAGGTCGAACCCGGCAACCTACACCGGTGTCTTTGACATGATCCGAGACCTGTTCGCAGCTACAGCCGATGCCAAGGCCAGGGGATACAAGAAAGGCCGATTCAGCTTTAATGTGAAAGGCGGCAGATGTGAAGCCTGCAACGGTGACGGAATTCTGAAGATCGAGATGCATTTTCTCCCGGATGTCTATGTGCCATGTGAGGTGTGTGGCGGGAAACGATACAACCGTGAGACCTTGGAGGTCAAGTATAAGGGTAAGAGTATCTACGACGTTTTGGATATGACAGTGGAGGAGGCGCTGGAATTCTTTAAAAATGTGCCGACGATTCACCGCAAGATACAGACGCTGTATGATGTTGGTTTGTCTTACATTAAGCTGGGGCAGCCGTCAACGGAACTATCCGGAGGGGAGGCACAGCGAATCAAGCTTGCTACGGAGCTGGCTAAGAGGGGAACCGGTAAGACCATTTATGTGCTGGATGAGCCGACAACCGGTTTGCATTTTGCGGATGTACACAAGCTGGTGGAAATCTTGCGCAAGTTGTCCGATGGTGGCAATACCGTGGTGGTCATCGAGCATAATCTGGACGTGATCAAGACGGCAGATTACATTATTGATATGGGGCCGGAAGGCGGAGATGGCGGAGGAACCGTAATCGCGCAGGGAACACCGGAAGAGATTTGTCAGGTGCCCGAGTCCTACACGGGTAAGTTTTTGAAGCCGTATTTGGAGAGAGGTTAGAAGTCTGTCCCCTGTTTTTAAAAAAAACATTTGAAAAATGGAAGTAATTGTATATAATGTTACTGTATTCATAAAATATGGGTAATTGCGGCTATCATTTCTCAAGAGAGGGAGATGAAGTAAGGGAACGTGTGTGGATTTGTCTTCTCTGGCAGGCCGGATTCGATAAACATATACAAGACAAAGTAAGAAAGGGGACGGACATGGTAGGATCAGATATCGGGATTGATTTGGGTACTGCGAGTATTTTAGTATATATTAAGGGCAAGGGGGTTGTGTTAAAGGAGCCTTCTGTAGTAGCCTTTGACCGTGACACCAACAAGATTAAAGCAATTGGAGAGGAAGCAAGACTGATGCTTGGTCGTACGCCGGGCAATATCGTTGCTGTAAGACCGCTCCGTCAGGGGGTTATTTCAGACTATACCGTAACAGAAAAGATGATCAAATACTTCATTCAGAAGGCACTTGGCAAGAAGAGCTTTCGCAAGCCGCGCATCAGCGTCTGCGTGCCGAGTGGGGTGACGGAAGTAGAGAAGAAGGCGGTAGAGGATGCAACCTATCAGGCTGGTGCACGAGAGGTGGAGATTATTGAGGAGCCGATTGCCGCTGCAATCGGTGCAGGAATTGATATCGCCAGACCATGTGGAAACATGATCGTGGATATCGGTGGCGGTACAACCGATATCGCAGTGATTTCCCTTGGCGGTTCTGTAGTAAGCACTTCCGTTAAGATTGCCGGAGATGATTTTGATGAGGCGTTGGTACGCTATATGCGCAAGAAGCATAACCTGTTGATCGGTGAGCGTACTGCTGAAGATATTAAGATTAAGATTGGTACATGTTATCCGCTTGCACAGAATGAGACAATGGATGTGCGCGGACGTAACCTTGTGACTGGACTCCCGCGAACCATTACCGTAAGTTCCGAGGAGACCGAGGAGGCACTGCGTGAGGCAACGCTGCAAATTGTTGAGGCAGTACATTCCGTATTGGAGAAGACTCCGCCTGAGTTGGCGGCAGACGTGGCAGACCGCGGCATTGTTCTGACCGGTGGCGGTGCACTTCTGCGTGGCTTGGAGGAATTGATCGAGGAGAAGACCGGAATCAATACCATGACTGCAGACCATCCGATGACCTGCGTGGCAATCGGAACCGGCAAGTATGTAGAGTTTTTGGCCGGAAAGCGCGATGACGATTAATTAATGGAAAGATAGAAAGATACGAAAAGTGTGCAAAATTTGCACACTTTTTCTGTTAAGTTATGCTATAATATAGCCGATATATGCATCGGGGTATCTCGAACATTGGCGAACCCCGATAAGAGATGAATACAGTGGGATGTTCCCACATTGTGATATACACAGGAGGCACGCATGGTCAAAGGGTTATATACCGCTCATACCGGAATGGTTAATGAGATGAAGCGTCTGGATATTCTTTCGAATAATCTGGCGAATGCCAATACAACTGCATACAAGAAGGAAGGGACTACCTCCCGCACATTTGCGGATGAGATGGCAGTGAGGCTGAAGGACACCTCAGTATTTGGAGGGGGAGCCCGTATCGGTGAGATTACCTATGGCGTACATTTGGGACAGGTGTATACCGATTATTCCACCGGAAGCTTTCGAGTGACAGATAACGCTACGGATTTTGCGTTGGACGGCAGCGGTTTTTTTGCGGTAGCCTTCACGGATAAAGAGGGTAATACTTCTGTCAAGTACACCAGAGATGGATCCTTCACTGTGAATACAGAAGGATATCTGGTTACGAAGGATGGAGATTATGTGCTGAACGCGACGGGAGCCATGAACGGAGATCCGGCGGAAGAGAATTTTATCCGTGTGGATCCCAATGCCACAATTAAAGTCAATGAACTGGGGTATATTATACAGAATGATCAGATAGTTGGAACGCTTGGTGTTGTGGACTTCGATAATTATGATTATCTCGAGAAGTATGGGGAGAATCTGTACAATCTTCTGGATGGCGGGAACGCCATTGCCACAGATGCCAAGGTGGAGCAGGGCGTGTTGGAGTCTTCCAATGTGAATGTTATTAACGAAATGGTCAACATGATTACAATTCAGAGAGCCTATGAGGCAGGACAGAAAGTAATTACTTCCATTGATGGAACGCTTGACAAAGCGGCGAACAGTATTGGCAGAGTTTCATAGTTGCTAGGAGGATCAGCCTTATGATGAGAGCACTTTACACTGCAGCCACCGGAATGATTGCAGAGCAGACGAATGTAGATACGATTTCCAATAACCTGTCCAATGTGAATACGACGGGTTTTAAGGCGGAGAGGACAGAGTTTAAATCTCTGCTTTATCAGACAATTCAGACCAAAACGACGACTGCCAATGGTGAAAATAAGCCTGTGGGGGCGCAGGTAGGTCTTGGTACGAGAGTTGCGGCAACCATGTCCACTTACACGCAGGGCTCGCTTTTGGCAAGTGAGATCAAGACAGATTTTGCCATTGAGGGGAATGGATTTTTTGCAGTGCGGGATGTGGATGGTGAGACCTATTATACCAGAAGCGGTAATTTTACCTGGAGTTTGGACGCCAACGGGAATACCATTCTCACCACGGCCGACGGCAATCCGGTACTGGATCGGGAAGGCAATGAGATCATGGTCCCGGAAGGGGTGGCTTCTGAGGCTATGGTATTTTCGGACGATGGTTCCATCTCCTACAAGGATCCGGAGACCAGCAATGTGATTCCGCTGAATCAGTATTTTGGAATCTACCAGTTTAACAATCCTGCCGGCCTTGAGAAGCTTTCTTCCAGCAAGCTGATGGCAACACCGGCGTCCGGTGCTCCGTTATTGGAGGGACAAACACCTGGACTGTCATTGAGTAAGGTGCATCAGTGCTATCTGGAAGGATCCAACGTCAATGTGGCAGATGAGATGGTCAACATGATTATTGCACAGAGAGCATATGAGTTGAATTCCAAGGCGATTCAGACAGCGGATTCCATGCTGGACACAGCTAATAATCTGAAGAGGTAACTATTCAGAACCTTACCTCGTATATTCGCAGGGGTTCGGAATAGACTGAAGAGATAAGCACACGATAGAGGATTGACGGAAAGAGAGGACATGCCATGGATTTGTCAAATATTTCTTCCAACTATGATTCCGCAAAGACGGGAGCCAGTGCCGCTTCTGCGAATTCGCTACAAAATTCTCTCAAGAATATTTCCGCAGATTCCACGGAAGATGAGCTCAAGGGAGTCATCAAGGATTTTGAGTCTTATTTTGTGGAGCAGGTCATCAAGCAGATGAAGGATACGTTTACTTCGGACGAGGATGAAGACCAGACCATGTCGCAGTACAAGGATCTGTATATGGACAAAGCGATTGAGATGGTGGCGGATGAGATTGTGGAGCAGTCAGGTGAGACACTGACGCAGCAGTTGTATGAGCAGATGCGACGCAACATTGGTTTAGAATAAAATTAAGTTGATAGTTTAGGAGGCCGGTCGGGCCTCCTTTTTTGAGGTGATGAGAAAAAAGTGACTTTATTGAATTCAAGGGGCCAGCGTGGGTCTTGGAGACAAAAATTGCCTGTGAGACCCAAGGATGAAGAAAAAATGGGAAGAAAATGAAAGTTTAAGCAGAAATGCAAAGCCAGCGTGGGTCTGGGAAAGAAAAATTGCTTGTGAGACCCGAGCTAGCAGGAAAAATAAGAAGGAACAGGAAGTTGAGAGAGCTAGCGTGGGTCTTAGAAACAAAAATTGCCTGAGAGACCCGAGCAAGCAGAAAAAATAAGGAAAAATAAGAAGGAACAGGAAGTTGAGAGAGCTAGCGTGGGTCTTAGAAACAAAAATTGCCTGAGAGACCCGAGCAAGCAGAAAAAATAAGGAAAAATAAGAAGGAACAGGAAGTTGAGAGAGCTAGCGTGGGTCTTAGAAACAAAAATTGCCTGAGAGACCCGAGCCAGCAGAAAAAATAAGGAAAAATAAGAAGGAACAGGAAGTTGAGAGAGCCAGCGTGGGTCTTGGAAACAAAAATTGCCTGTGAGACCCGAGCCAGCAGAAAAATAAGAGGAAAATAGAATCCGGGCATGGCGCGGGTCGAAAGTATGACTTGCACTTGAGACAGGCTTGCGCCATAATAGAGGATAAGACAAAAGACGATACGTTGAGGGGAAAAGCCTTGGAGAACAATCAGGAAACAATCAATGGTTATGTAGACCACATTATATATAGGAATACAGACAACGGCTATACGGTGCTGGTGCTGATCTGCGATGAGGAAGAATTGACCTGTGTCGGAACCTTTTCTGACATTGCCGAGGGAGAGAATATCGAAGCCCGAGGTGTGTTCACGGATCATCCGACCTACGGAAGGCAGTTCAAGGTGCAAAGCTTCGAGGAAAAAGCGCCGCAGGATGTGGTTGCCATCGAACGGTATCTGGGGTCCGGTGCCATCAAGGGTGTGGGAATCGCACTGGCAGCGAGAATTGTGCGCCGCTTTAAGGAGGATACCTTTCGGATCATTGAGGAGGAGCCGGAGCGTCTGGCGGAGATTAAGGGAATCAGTGATCGCAAGGCCATGGAGATTGCGGACCAGGTCAATGCCAAGCGGGATTTAAGACAGGCGATGATTTTTCTCCAGCAGTATGGAATCAGCACGACGCTGGCGGTGAAAATATATAACCAGTATGGGCAGGAAGTATATGGAATCCTGCAGGAGAATCCGTACCGCATGGCGGACGATATCGAAGGCGTAGGGTTCCGGACCGCGGACGAGATCGCATCCCGGGTGGGAATCCGGACGGACTCGGATTTTCGTATTCGAAGCGGAATTCAGTATGCCCTGCTTCAGGCATCGGGGGAGGGGCATACCTATCTGCCTATGGGGGAGTTGACAGGGAGAGCGTCGCAGCTTCTGGGTCTGGAGCCGGAGTACATAGAGAATCATTATATGAATCTTGCCATGGACCGCAAGATCATCATGCGTCAGGTGGATGGCGTCACACAGATGTATTCCAGCGCCTTTTTCTATATGGAAGCGAATACCGCTACCATGTTGAAGCAGTTGGATGTCAGCTACGATGTGCCGGATATTGAGATCGAGATGCGCCTTCGACAGATTGAAAAGCAGACGAAGATGGATCTGGATGAGCATCAGGTGGAGGCGGTCAAGGAGGCAGTGCGCAATGGCCTTTTGATCATAACGGGAGGACCGGGAACCGGTAAGACCACAACCATCAATACCATCATCCGCTATTTTGAGATGGAGGGGATGGATATTTTCCTGGCGGCGCCTACCGGACGCGCGGCGAAGCGTATGAGTGAGACCACCGGATTTGAGGCGCGGACCATTCATCGAATGCTGGAACTTAACGGCGGCATGGAGGGAAACGCCGGTTTTGAAAGAAATGAGCAGAATCCTCTGGAAACGGACGTAATTATCATAGATGAGATGTCCATGGTAGACATTTCGCTCATGTATGCATTGCTGAAGGCAGTTGTGGCCGGAACCAGATTGATTCTGGTGGGGGATGTGAATCAGCTGCCCAGTGTAGGACCGGGAAGCGTGTTGAAGGATATCATTGATTCCGGCATGTTTCATACGGTAAAGCTGACGAAGATTTTCCGACAGGCAAGCACCAGCGATATTATTGTAAATGCCCACAAGATTAATCGGGGCGAGCCTGTGAGTCTGGATAACAAGAGCATGGACTTTTTCTTTTTAAAGAGGTATGATGCCGATAAGATTATCAATGTGACTCTGCAGCTCATCAAGCAGAAACTGCCGAAGTTTGTGGGGGCATCTGAGTATGATATTCAGGTGCTGACACCGATGCGAAAGGGGCTTTTGGGCGTGGAGCGCCTGAACACGGTGCTTCAGATGTACTTAAATCCACCGGATGCAAGTAAGCGCGAGAAGGAATATGGTTCTACGCTTTTTCGCGAAGGCGACAAGGTCATGCAGGTGAAGAACAATTATCAGTTAGAGTGGGAAATCCGAAGCAAATATGGCCTGATGATCGACAAGGGAACCGGTATTTTTAACGGAGATATGGGGATCATAGAAGAGATCAATGATTTCGCGGAGATTATGACCATCTCCTTTGACGAGGGGCGTATGGTGGAGTATCCGTACAAATTGCTAGAGGAGCTGGAGCTTGCTTATGCCATCACCATTCACAAATCTCAGGGCTCCGAGTATCCGGCGGTGGTCATTCCGCTGCTTACGGGACCGCGGATGCTGATGAATCGGAATCTTTTGTATACGGCAGTTACAAGAGCCAAAAAATGTGTTACAATAGTTGGCAATGACGAAACGTTTCAGATGATGATTGAAAATAATGCGGAACAGAGACGTTACAGCGGCCTCAAGGATAGGCTGACGGAAGAATAGGAGAGTAAGATGGAGATAAAACAGTTGACCATAGCGGAGATGCCACAGGCGGTAAAGCTCGCAAGAGGCGTGTTCGATTTTTGCCTGAGAAAAAGCATGATATCCCAGGAATGTATTCAGCAGTTTGATACCTATACAAATGAGACCAATATCCGGATGATGATGGGAAATGGCAGCCTTACGCTGTGGGGCGTGTATGAAGTGGGGCAGTTGGTGGCGATGTCCGGCATGCAGAGGGAAGGACATATTACCATGCTGTATGTGCTGCCGGTGTATCAGCGCCGCGGTTATGGCAAGGAACTGCTTCTTACCATGAGAAAATATGCAGGAAGTCAGTATCAGCTGCCAAGCGTAACCGTGATGGCAATGCCGGCGTGGACCGCATCCTATT
This sequence comes from uncultured Lachnospiraceae bacterium, assembly GCA_945868435.1. Lineage (GTDB taxonomy): Bacteria > Bacillota > Clostridia > Lachnospirales > Lachnospiraceae > Roseburia. The sequence goes on along the minus strand of CAMBLG010000003.1, from coordinate 116,634 downwards.
TTCAGCGAAGGAAGTTTGTTCTGATGAATCCGGTGCAGGTGAATCTTGCACCCTATGTGTACCTGCAGGCCAAGAGTATCCGGGAAGTGTCCTATGAGATCAAGAAGCTTCCTGCCGGTGCTGTGTTGGGAACGGTACTCGGCGGAGTCGGCGTGTGTATGGCTGCGGCCGTGCTTTATATGGCAAGCATTTGGTAATTCCTGTGTGCTAGTATCAAAATGCATAAAATATCAATGAATATGTAAAAAATCTCGGCACTTTTTTTCTTCTCCAAAACAGTTGAAAAAGGTGCCGTTTTATGATAAACTTTTTACAATTTAGGGTAAAAACAGTTGAACTATGAAGTGGCGTTCCACTTTTTTTTTGCGCAAATGTAGGTAGCAGAGTAGAAGAAAGAAAGGCAGGGCGAAGAATGAAAGCGTTTTTGATACTGGAAGACGGAACCGTGTTTACAGGGGTGAGCATCGGATCCACGAAGGAAGTGATCTCCGAGATCGTCTTCAACACCTCTATGACAGGTTATCTGGAAGTGCTCACAGATCCATCCTATGCAGGACAGGCCGTGGTTATGACCTATCCACTGATTGGTAATTACGGTATTACACCGGATATGGAATCTTCCCGCCCGTGGCCAGACGGGTATATAGTGCGGGAGCTGTCCCGCAATCACAGCAACTTCCGTTCGGAAGGCAGCATTCAGGACTTTTTGTTAAAATATGATATTCCCGGCATCGCAGGCATTGACACCCGTGCCCTCACCAAGATACTTCGTGAGAAGGGAACCATGAACGGAATGATCACGACCAACGAGAACTATAATCTTGACGAGATTCTTCCGAAGCTTAAGGCCTACACCACCGGCAATGTGGTGGACAAGGTTACCTGCGCAGAGAAGTCTGTGTTAAAAGGCACCGGTAAGAAGGTTGCACTGTTGGATTTCGGCGCCAAGAACAATATTGCTCAGTCTCTGAATAAGAGAGGCTGTGAGGTGACGATTTATCCTGCACATACCTCTGCAGAGGAAATTCTCGCTTCGAATCCCGACGGTATTATGCTGAGCAACGGACCGGGAGATCCGAAGGAGTGTACAGCAATCATTGAAGAGTTAAAGAAACTGTATGCCAGCGATGTACCGATTTTTGCAATCTGTCTGGGACATCAGCTGATGGCGCTGGCAAATGGCGCGGATACACACAAGATGAAGTACGGACACCGCGGCGGCAATCACCCGGTGAAGGACTTGAAGACGGGCCGAGTATATATTTCTTCACAGAATCATGGTTACGTGGTGGATACCGACACCCTGGATCCGAAGGTGGCAAAGCCGGCATTTGTCAATGTCAACGACGGAACCAACGAGGGACTGGAGTACATCGGCAAGAATATCTTTACCGTACAGTTCCACCCGGAGGCTTGCCCGGGACCGCAGGATTCTGCGTATCTGTTTGACCGTTTTATTGAGATGATGGGAGGGAATCAGTAATGCCAAGAAATCATGACATCAAGAAAGTATTAGTAATCGGTTCCGGTCCAATCGTCATCGGACAGGCTGCAGAGTTTGACTACGCCGGAACACAGGCGTGCCGCTCTTTGAAGGAAGAGGGCGTTGAGGTATGTCTGGTGAATTCTAACCCTGCAACCATCATGACGGACAAGGAGATAGCGGATCAGGTATATATTGAGCCTTTGACTGTGGATGTCCTGAAGGAAATTATTCTGAAGGAAAAGCCCGACAGTATTCTGCCGACTCTGGGTGGACAGGCAGGCCTGAACCTCGGTATGGAACTGGCAGAGTCCGGTTTCCTGGAGGAGCATGGCGTGAAGCTGATCGGTACGACAGCAGAGACCATCTTCAAGGCGGAGGATCGTCAGGCGTTTAAGGACACCATGGAGAAGATCGGAGAGCCGTGTGCGGCTTCCCAGGTGGTCAATACCGTGGAGGACGGTATCAAATTTACCAATACCATCGGTTATCCGGTGGTGCTTCGTCCTGCTTTTACGCTGGGCGGAAGCGGCGGTGGTATCGCCCACAATGAGCAGGAGTTGATTGACATTCTTTCCAACGGACTTCGTTTGAGCCGTGTGGGAGAGGTGCTGGTAGAGCGCTGTATCGCAGGCTGGAAGGAAGTCGAGTATGAGGTAATGCGCGATGCCAACGGCAACTGCATCACCGTATGTAATATGGAGAACATCGATCCGGTTGGCGTTCACACCGGAGACTCCATCGTAGTTGCTCCTTCCCAGACATTGGGGGACAAGGAGTATCAGATGCTTCGAAGCTCTGCTTTGAACATCATCAATGAGCTGAATATTACCGGAGGATGTAACGTACAGTATGCGCTGCATCCGGAATCCTTTGAATACTGTGTTATCGAGGTAAATCCTCGTGTATCCCGTTCTTCCGCGCTGGCTTCCAAGGCCACCGGTTACCCGATTGCCAAGGTGACGGCGAAGATTGCGCTGGGCTACACACTGGACGAGATTAAGAATGCCATTACGCAGAAGACCTATGCCAGCTTTGAGCCGATGCTGGACTACTGTGTGGTAAAGATTCCGAGACTGCCGTTTGACAAGTTCCTGACAGCCAAGAGAACCTTGAGCACACAGATGAAGGCTACCGGAGAGGTTATGAGTATCTGTGACAACTTTGAGGGTGCGCTGATGAAGGCAATCCGTTCTCTGGAGCAGCATGTGGATTGTCTGCAGTCCTACGATTTTTCCGAACTGTCTGAGACAGAGCTGATGGAGCAGCTTCATGTGGTAGATGACCGTCGAATCTGGGTGATCGCGGAAGCATTGCGCCGTGGTGTTTCCTATGAGAAAATTCATGAGATTACCATGATTGACAACTGGTTCATCGATAAGATCGCGATTCTTGTGGAGATGGAGGAGCGCCTTGCCAAGGAGGAACTTACCGTAGAGCTTCTGGCTGAGGCAAAACGCATTGAGTTCCCGGACAACGTGATCGCGCGTCTGACCGGAAAGACTGAGAATGAGATTAAGGAAATGCGCTATGCCAACGGCATTGTAGCAGCCTATAAGATGGTAGATACCTGTGCGGCAGAGTTCGCGGCAGAGACGCCATACTATTACAGCGTGTTCGGAAGTGAGAACGAGGCGGCGGAGACCCATCCGCAGAAAAAGGTGCTGGTTCTCGGCTCAGGCCCGATCCGTATCGGACAGGGTATCGAGTTCGACTTCTGCTCCGTACACTGTACCTGGGCGTTTGCCAAGGAGGGCTGGGAGACGGTTATCGTCAACAACAACCCTGAGACGGTATCTACGGACTTTGATATTGCCGACAAGCTTTACTTTGAGCCGCTGACCCCGGAGGATGTGGAGTCTATCGTGAACATCGAGAAGCCGGACGGCGCTGTGGTTCAGTTTGGTGGACAGACTGCAATCAAGCTGACAGAAGCACTTATGAAGATGGGCGTTCCGATTCTGGGAACTAAGGCAGAGGATGTAGACGCAGCCGAAGACCGTGAGCTGTTCGATGAGATTCTGGAGAAGACAGGAATTCCGCGTGCAGCCGGCGGAACTGTATTTACTGCGGAGGAAGCCAAGGAAGTGGCAAACCGGATCGGGTATCCGGTGCTGGTAAGACCGTCCTATGTATTGGGCGGACAGGGCATGAAGATTGCCTGGAACGATGATGAGATTGACGAGTTCATCGGCATCATCAATACCATTGCTCAGGATCATCCGATTCTGGTAGATAAATATTTGCAGGGAACTGAGATCGAGGTAGATGCGATCTGTGACGGAACCGACATATTGATTCCGGGTATCATGGAGCACATCGAGCGCACCGGTGTACATTCCGGAGACAGTATCTCCGTATATCCGGCCCACACCATCTCCCAGAAGGCGAAGGATACTCTTGTGGAGTACACCAAGCGTCTGGCGCAGGCATTGCACGTTGTGGGTATGATCAACATTCAGTTTATCGATATGAATGATGAGATTTACGTCATCGAGGTTAACCCGCGTTCTTCCAGAACGGTGCCGTATATCAGCAAGGTTACCGGAATTCCGATTGTGGATCTGGCAGCCAAGATCATCATGGGACAGACCATCCGCGGCATGGGATATGAGCCGGGACTGGCTCCGACAGCAGATTACGTGGCAATCAAGATGCCGGTATTCTCCTTCGAGAAGCTGCGTGGAGCAGAAATCAGCTTAGGACCGGAGATGAAGTCCACCGGTGAGTGTCTGGGTATTGCCAAGACCTTCAACGAGGCATTGTATAAGGCATTCCTCGGAGCCGGTGTTGAGCTTCCGAAGCACAAGCAGATGATCATGACGGTGAAGGATGCGGATAAGCCGGAATCTGTAGATGTGGCAAAGCGTTTTGAGGCTCTGGGCTACAAGATCTACGCCACCCGCAGTACTGCAAAGTATTTACAGGAGCATGGTGTGAATGCCCTTCGCGTCAACAAGATTACACAGGAATCTCCGAATGTTATGGATCTGATTCTCGGACACAAGATCGATCTGGTTATCGACACGCCTACTCAGGGCAATGGTGACAAGAGCCGTGACGGTTTCCTGATTCGCCGTAACGCCATCGAGACCGGTGTGTACTGCATCACTGCAATGGATACGGCCAACGCCCTTGCGCTGTCTCTTGAGACGGCCAACGGCAAGCTGACACCGATCGATATTGCGACGGTCAAGAATATGTAAGATAAGACTCTGCAAGGTTAAATTGCAACAAGATAGAAAGATAGAAATTTGCTCCCGGCCGGTTGGCCGGGAGTTTTGTCTTGTCAAAATCATCAGAAAATGTAGGAAAACGGTAGCCGAGGGAACATAGAGCTTTGCGATTTATGCCAAGGAAACAAAAGAAAGTACCAGCTATTTCCAGCTGATACTTTCTGATACGGTTACAATTGATATGCGATATTACAGTTGACCTTCCCCGCCCATCATCTTAGTCATTTCTTCTATCCGCTCAATTGGAAAAGGAGGATGACTGATCGGTTTCATAGCGATAGACATAAGTTTCATTGGATTATCATCCGCTGCAACTCGATTAGAACTGAACGTTCCGCACATTTTACATCTATGAATAATTGCCCACTCTCCATTTTTTTTCACCCATACGGATACTGGCTCCATATGTCCACCGCAATCTGATTCCCGGTCTCCCGGTTCAATATCAACATGCAGGCTGTAAAGGCAGTTTGGACAATGGTTCCTGTGGCCGCTTCCTGCACCTTCCGGCACTACAAGCCGTCCACAATTCTTGCATATAAAAGTTTCATTACAGGGATGTGTCTTATAATAACCCTTTTCATATTGCTTTCGCTTGTTTTCTCTATTCATTCTTGAATCCTCCATCCTTCTTCTTTTTAGAGGATTCATATTCATGTATAATGCCCAGAATTCTTTTCCCGGACAGATAATACATTTCACTTAACTCTGCGATAGTCTTCCCTGAATAGTAGTGGCTGACGATCGTTTGATTACGTTCTGCCAGTTTTTCTCTTGTGCCGTTTTTTTCTCCCCATGATAATGAACGTTCATTTTTTCTTGGAATATAAATCAGCTGCCCGTCGACATGCTTTTGAATTTCTTCAATAAGTGTCTTTGGCAAAACATCTTCTGCGTTTACATAGCTCATATGCGTCCTCCTGGTAGTAACTTAGGATGCAATGGCTATCACATGTTTTTATTTGCAATAGCCATCGCTATCGCACAATTGAACTATACTTCTTCAAAAAGCACTCTTTGAACCTTTCTAATTATTTTTTCTTTAGAATAGCATATGTCCGGATCAATCTTCAATCTTAATTTTAATTACAATTGTTTTCGAGAATACGATATATATGCTCTTATGAATTGGTTCGATGTCAGATTTGCTCGGACATACAAATCCCAAAAGGGAGATTTACAAAAGTGTATTCGTCGAATAGAAATTAAATTCGGGATCCACAGTACGCTTTTCCTCGGCTTTGCCGGCCTCGCGGAAGGCAGTCTGAAATTCCTTGGTCAGGCGCTTCAATTCCTCATCCGGGATGAACTGCTTTAAGGTATCCTCATCTACCGCAATGCGGTTGTCCATGGTCTTCATAATGTCCACAATCTGAACCTCGCGGTAATCACTGGCGCGGCTTAAGTCGTAAATCTTGTTGTCGGTGAGCCGCAGGATGACAGGCCGCATGAAGTCCTTCGGATTCTCCACGAGGACAATGCCTTTGTCGCCGTTGGACAGATCCACGCTGGCTGCCCGCGGAACAATGTGTATACATTCGGCAAGGGCTGAGACAATGTTCGGGTGGTAGCGGTCCGGATGCTTCATCAGGTGTTGCATTGCCATAATCTCTGATACGGGATCGTGTCCGATATTCATGGCGGTCATCTGATCGAACTGATCTGCGACGCGAAGCACCTGAACCATGAAACGGAGATCATCGTCCGGGGTAGCCGAAAGCCTGTTCGGGTGATCAGCATATACATAAGCCTGCATCAGTGCCAGAGCACGTGGGAAAAAGTCATAGTCATTGCGGTACATGGACATATATTCCAGGCCACGCTCCAGGGACTGCTGGATGATATCCTGATCTCCGGCTTCCAGATCCATGCCTTTTTCCAGAATAGGCTTCGGTACATAGCGGTAGCCAAAGTCGTAGAGCAGTGCACCTGCCACCATCGTCATCTGTTTCTGGATGGTGTAGCCGAGCTGGCTGGTCACCATGGCGGTGAGAATCGCAGTGCTTATGGCATGCTTGTACATGAAATCTTCGCTGCTTCTTAAGTTCTGGTTGAAATTCACCCGATGTCGAAGCGAACCGTAATGCTTGAGGATATCCTGTAAAAGCGGATGAAGAGGCGCCATCTTTTTGCGCTTTAAGATCAGGTCAGCGCATTCGCGAAGCTGGAACATATAAACGGTCTGCAGCTGTTCGAACTCCAGATCCTCCTGCGACAGTGGAGGGACCGGTTCTGCCGGCTCCAGGATATAGATGCCGATCAGACCAAAATTCTTTACGCTGGAGATGCCGGGCACGGTAAGCTGTGAGTTGCGCTCATAGAGCAGAACTCCGTTCCGGTTGTAGATTGGCTTGGCCAGGCGCATGCCGGGCTTTAAATCATCAGTCTTAATAAAACGCATATAGGCCTCTCCCCTCTAATTTGCTTAAAATAATATGTATATTTTCGGGTTCCTCTTGCAAAATTCACGAAAATGAAGTAACTTTAATATAGCACAAATTGGCATCTTGTGCAATCCGCACAAGGTAAAACTGTGAAGTTGTTGGTTAATTTGACATTCGTTTATGGTATTTTCACAAAGCGTTGGTTTTTTCCGGGGACAAAGGGAAAATGAATTGATTTTGAGGAAAAAATGTGGTAATATAACTTTGTTAAAAAATTAACAGCGCTTCACGGCGTGACTTTAATTTAAAGGAGAACGAACAAATGGCAAAGAAAGTAGTTTTAGCAGGCGCTTGTCGTACAGCAATCGGCAAGATGGGTGGAGCATTAAGCAATACTCCGGCAGCAGATCTTGGAGCAATCGTAATCAAGGAGGCTCTCAACCGTGCAGGTGTTAAGCCAGAGTTGGTTGACGAGGTTAAGATGGGTTGTGTAATTCAGGCAGCTCAGGGTCAGAACGTTGCACGTCAGGCTTCTATCAAAGCAGGTCTTCCGATTGAGGTTCCGGCAATCACAATCAACGTAGTTTGTGGATCCGGTCTTAAGTGTGTGAATGACGCAGCTACCATGATTCTTGCAGGTGAGGCAGATATCGTGGTTGCCGGTGGTATGGAGAACATGTCCATGGCTCCATATGCTATGACTAAGGCACGTTTTGGATACCGTATGAACAATGCAACCATCATCGACTGCATGGTAAATGATGCATTGACAGACGCTTTCAATCACTATCATATGATGATCACTGCTGAGAATGTATGTGACAAGTATGGTATCACAAGAGAAGAGCTTGACGCATTTTCTGCTAACAGCCAGCAGAAGTGTGAGGCAGCTATGGCAGCAGGCAAGTTCAACGATGAGATCGTTCCGGTACCGGTTAAGGTTAAGAAGGATATCGTTGATTTCGTTACAGATGAGGGACCTCGTGCAGGTACAACCGCTGAGTCACTTGCAAACTTAAAGTGCTGCTCAGGTAAGGAAGGCGGACTTGTTACAGCAGGTAACGCTTCCGGTATCAACGATGGTGCAGCAGCAGTCGTTGTTATGAGTGAGGAGAAGGCGAAAGAGCTTGGTGTTACACCTATGGCTACATGGGTAGCTGGAGCTCTCGGCGGAGTTGAGCCTGAGATCATGGGTGTTGGTCCTGTGGCATCTACAAAGAAGGTTCTTGCTAAGACAGGTCTTACCATTGATGATATCGATCTGATCGAGGCAAATGAGGCATTCGCAGCTCAGTCTATCGCAGTAGCAAGAGATTTGAACTTCGATATGTCTAAGGTTAATGTGAACGGTGGTGCAATCGCACTTGGACATCCGGTTGGAGCATCTGGATGCCGTATCCTTGTTACACTGTTACATGAGATGGCCAGAAGCGGTAAGAACCGTGGTCTTGCTACTCTGTGTATCGGTGGTGGAATGGGTTGCTCTACAATCGTTGAGAAGTATTAATTTCTGTTTTGCACAACAATGATATGAACAAGGTTGATGCGTCATGCTTGCATGAACGGAGAAACCTTGTTCATATCGGGTTGGGCAGACATATCTTTGCCAATAAAAATAAATTAATATAGGAGGAACAATCATGAAGGTTGGAGTTATTGGTGCAGGAACAATGGGACAGGGCATTGCTAAGGCATTTGCCATGGTTGACGGATATGAAGTTGCACTTTGCGATATCAAGCAGGAGTGGGCTGAAGGCGGTAAGGATAAGATCGCTAAGGGTTATGCTAAGCTGGTAGAGAAAGGAAAGATGACTCAGGAGGCAGTAGACGGCATTCTTGCTAAGATTACACCTGGTCTCAAGGAGAATCTTTGCGCAGATTGCGATCTGATCGTAGAGGCTGCTTTTGAGAATATGGAGGTTAAGAAGACTACTTTTGCTGAGCTGGACAAGATCGCAAAGCCGGAGTGTATCTTCGCTTCCAATACATCAAGTCTTTCTATCACAGAGATCGGCAACGGACTTACCCGTCCGATGATCGGTATGCATTTCTTCAATCCTGCTGACCGTATGAAGTTGGTTGAGGTCATTGCCGGTGTGAACACACCAAGCGAGACTGTTGATGCAATCAAGAAGATTTCTGAGGAGATCGGAAAGACTCCTGTACAGGTAAATGAAGCAGCAGGCTTCGTTGTAAACCGTATCCTGATCCCGATGATTAATGAGGCTGCTTTCATTAAGATGGAAGGTGTTTCTGATATTGCTGGTATCGACGCTGCTATGAAGCTCGGTGCAAATCATCCAATGGGACCACTCGAGTTAGGAGATTTCATCGGTCTGGATATCTGTCTTGCAATCATGGATGTACTCTACAATGAGACTGGTGACAGTAAGTATCGTGCATGCCCATTACTCCGCAAGATGGTTCGCGGTGGAAACCTGGGTGTTAAGAGCGGAAAGGGCTTCTATGTATACAATGCAGATCGTACAAAGACCCCTGTAGATGCTCAGTAAAAATTATAGATGGAGGAATTTTTATCATGGATTTCACTTTAGACAAGAAACATGAGATGGCGCGTGACCTGTTTAAGCAGTTTGCGGAGACCGAAGTAAAGCCTCTTGCACAGGAGACTGACGAGACAGAGCAGTTCCCGGCAGAGACAGTTAAGAAGATGGCAAAGTACGGCTTCCTCGGAATTCCGGTTCCGAAGGAGTACGGCGGACAGGGCTGTGATCCGCTTACATATGTAATGTGTGTAGAAGAGTTATCTAAGGTTTGTGCAACTACCGGTGTAATTGTATCTGCTCACACTTCTCTGTGTATCGATCCAATTCTTACCTATGGTACAGAGGAGCAGAAGCAGAAATATGTGGCTCCGCTTGCTAAGGGCGAGAAGCTTGGTGCATTCGCGCTGACTGAGCCGGGTGCAGGTACTGACGCTCAGGGTGCTCAGACCAAGGCTGTTCTGGATGGAGACGAGTGGGTACTGAACGGATCTAAGTGCTTCATCACCAACGGTAAGGTTGCTGACGTATATATCGTTATCGCAATCACAAGTATTACCGAGGACAAGAGAGGAAGAAAGAAGAAGAACTTCTCCGCATTTATCGTTGAGAAGGGCGCTCCTGGATTCTCATTCGGAACTAAGGAGAAGAAGATGGGTATCCGTGGTTCTTCTACCTACGAGCTGATCTTCGAGGATTGCAGAATCCCGAAGGATGCACTGCTCGGACCGGAAGGCAAGGGCTTCCCAATCGCAATGCACACACTGGATGGCGGACGTATCGGTATCGCTGCTCAGGCGCTTGGTATCGCAGAGGGTGCGCTGGATCGTTGTATCGCATACACCAAGGAAAGAAAGCAGTTCGGTCGTGCAATCGCTGCTCAGCAGAACACACAGTTCAAGCTTGCTGATATGGCTGCAAGAGTTGAGGCTGCTCAGCTTCTTGTATACAAGGCTGCAATGGCTAAGGCAACACAGAAGGTTTACTCTGTTGAGGCTGCTAAGGCTAAGCTGTTTGCTGCAGAGACAGCAATGGCGGTTACAACCGAGGTTGTTCAGCTGTTTGGTGGATATGGATATATCCGTGAGTACGACGTGGAGCGTATGATGCGTGATGCTAAGATCACAGAGATCTACGAGGGAACTTCAGAGGTTCAGCGTATGGTTATCTCTGGTGCGTTACTTAAGTAGGAAGTGTGTTTAGTTTTCGCAGAAAACTGAACATGTAGCTCCAGCCCATTTGCCGAAGGCAAATTATGCATGGGCTGGTAGTTCAAGGAAGGAGAGCAAAATACATGAATATCGTAGTATGTATTAAACAGGTTCCGGATACAAAGGGCGGTGTTAAGTTCAACCCGGACGGAACACTTGATAGAGCAGCAATGCTTGCCATCATGAACCCAGATGATAAGGCTGGACTTGAGGCAGCACTTAGAATTAAGGACGAGACAGGCGCAAAGGTTACAGTTCTTACCATGGGACTTCCTAAGGCTGATGCAGTGCTTCGTGAGGCTATGGCTATGGGCGCTGACGATGCTGTCCTTGTAACAGACAGAGTATTGGGAGGAGCTGACACATGGGCTACTTCTACTACAATTGCCGGTGCACTCAGAAATCTTGACTATGATCTGATCATCACAGGTCGTCAGGCTATCGACGGTGATACCGCACAGGTTGGACCACAGATCGCTGAGCATCTTGGACTTCCGGTTATCTCTTACGCTGAGGAGATTAAGGTTGAGGGAGATTCCGTTGTTGTTAAGCGTCAGTATGAGGACAGATACCATGAGCTTAAGGCAAAAATGCCTTGCCTGATCACAGCCCTTTCCGAGCTGAATGAGCCAAGATATATGACTCCGGGTGGAATCTTCGAGGCTTGTGACAAGGAAGTAACCGTATGGGGTCGTGCAGATCTGAAGGATGTCGATGATTCGAACCTTGGTCTGAAGGGCTCACCTACTAAGATCGCTAAGGCTTCCGATAAGGTTCCGAAGGGAGCTGGCGAGAAGGTTAACCTTGATCCTACAGAATCTGTCAACTATCTGATTGGCAAGTTCAAAGAGAAGCACATCATCTAGTATAAAGCCTGCGGAATTAATCTGAGCTTTATAGAATATATGGAGGAATAAAATGGGTTTAGAAGAATATAAGGGCGTATATATTTACGCTCAGCAGGTAGACAATAAGCTGAGCTCAATCGCTTTTGAGTTAATCGGAAAGGCTAAGGAATTAGCAAATGATTTGGGTACAGAGGTAACTGCTGTACTTCTTGGATCTAATGTAAAGGGTCTTGCAGACGAACTGGGTGAGTATGGTGCAGACAAGGTTATCGTTGTAGACAACCCTGTATTGGAGACCTACCGCACAGAGCCATATGCACAGGCACTTACCGCTGTTATCAATGAGTACAAGCCGGAAATTATGTTAGTAGGTGCAACCGCAATCGGTCGTGATCTCGGTCCTACCGTTTCTGCAAGAGTTGCAACAGGACTTACCGCTGACTGTACAAAGCTTGAGATTGGAGATTTCCCACTTCAGGCTGTACCGGGCAAAGAAGATGAGCAGAAGCACAATCAGCTTCTTATGACTCGTCCTGCATTTGGTGGTAACACCATCGCTACAATCGCATGTCCGGATAACCGCCCACAGATGGCAACTGTTCGTCCAGGTGTTATGCAGAAGCTTCCCAAGGAGGCTGGACGCAAGGCTGAGGTGATCGAGTTCAATCCTGCGCTTGAGGAGAACAACCGCTACGTTGAGATCTTAAATGTTGTTAAGGCAGTTGGCAATGTTGAGAACATCATGGATGCCAAGGTATTGGTATCCGGTGGACGTGGAGTTGGAAGCAAGGAGAACTTCAAGCTTCTTGAGGACCTTGCTGAGGTTATGGGAGGAATGGTATCCTGCTCACGTGCCGTTGTTGAGAATGGCTGGTTAGCACAGGATTATCAGGTAGGACAGACCGGTAAGACCGTTCGTCCACAGATCTACTTCGCAATCGGTATCTCAGGTGCCATCCAGCACGTTGCCGGTATGGAGGAGTCTGACCTCATCATCGCTATCAACAAGGATGAGGATGCTCCAATCTTTGATGTAGCTGATTATGGTCTGGTTGGAGATCTGAACAAGATTGTTCCACAGCTTACAGCAGCATTAAAGGCCGAGATGGGCAAGTAAGAGTCGCTTATCATAAGTATGTTGAATCCGCCGCGGGTTTCCGTGGCGGATTTTTTGTGTTATAGAAGATTTTTCTGGTCAGTTTAAGTTGGACTCTAACTGGATACGTAATAAAACTTTCAAATGAGTGAACCGCAGTCTGCCCCGTGACAACATAAAGGTGTAGGGCAGTGAGGACTGCACACCAAACGATCAAAAAGCTTTTTGAACCCTTGGAGGAACCATGACACGCGAGGAATTTGAACAATTGGTAATGAATACAGGACCGGACATTTATTCCTTTTGCCTGCAGCTGGCGAGGAATCGCGAGGAGGCGGAGGAACTGTATCAGGAGACCATGCTGGCTGCAATGGAGCGTCACAGAAAAATTGATACGTTACAGAATCCAAAGAGTTACCTGCTGGGAATTGCAGTTGGATTGTGGAAAAATCGAAGGCGCAGGATAGCCAGACGGAACCGGATACACCCTGAGACCTCGTTGGATGCACAGCTGGAGGAAGTCTATCCGGCGGACGATGCGCAGTCTCTGGAGGAGGAGATTGCGGAAGCGGAACTGAAACAGACAGTTCGGCGCATGGCAGAAGAACTGCCGGAAAAATACCGCCTGGTGATGTACCTGTATTATTCCAGAGAGCAGAGGATAGAAGAAATCGCGTCGGCGTTACATATTCCAAAAGGGACTGTAAAAAGCAGACTTCACAAGGCAAGAAGTATTATCAGAGACCGTATGGAGGCAGAAGGATATGAAATCAATGAGAGATGAAACAGCCGACCGGCAGATCGATAGCATGCTGAGCCGTGCCCTGACACAGCAGGCAGATCCGGATGCTGCATTGCAGCGGAGGATTTGCAGTCAGTGGAAGGAGAGACGAGAGATGAATCGAAATAAGAAATGGATGACGGCAGTGGTGGCTTCTGCATGTGTGCTGGCAGTGTCAGTGAGTGTGGGTGCGGCAACCCGCTATCTGAGCAGCCGAGAGGTGGCAGAGCAGTTTGAGATGGACAATATGGCGAAAGCATTTTCCCAGGGGGACGGCATTGAAATCAACCAGACCCAGACCTATGGGGAATACAATGTCACGCTCCTTGGGGTGGCAAGCGGTGCAAACCTGGGCTTGTCACAGCCGGAGGAAATCGAAAAGGAGAAAACCTATGCAGTCGTTGCCATCGAAAGGACCGATGGAACACCGATGGCGGATGGAACAGACGATAATGAGATGCCGCAGGATTTCTTTGTGTCACCGCTGATTGAGGGATATGATCCCATGAATTTTAATGTCATGACGATGGATGGAGCTGCAACATGGGATGTCATTGATGGCGTTGAGTATCGCATTGTGGAGTGCGACAATGTAGAGATTTTCGCAGACCATAAGCTGCATTTGTGTGTGATGGACAGCACCTTTTACAATAAAAATGCGTACAATTATGATCCTCAAACCGGCGCGATTACGCCAAATGCAGAGTACGAGGGTATGAATCTGCTGTTTGATCTTCCGTTGGATGCATCAAAGGCAGATCCGGATAAGGTGCAGGAATATCTGAAGGATTTTACACTGATGTTCCCGGAGGCTGATGAGGCAGAACAGGATTCTTCTGCCGTAAACGACGAGCAGGGCATTGTATGGGATGAGGAGCTTCCGCAGGAGTATGTGGACTATATTACCAGCGGACAGTGGAAAAAAGAGGTGGCGGAGTCAAAACGCATCATAGAAAAGACTGTGATGGATGACAAGGGCGAGGGCCTTTACACGTTGGATTTCCAGACAGATTTGGATGACGGGTCAGGGATCGGCGGAACCTTTTATTTCAATGACTGGGAATTCGTGGATGGAGTAGCGGTAGACAGATCCTTTTACAGCAGCAGCGAGGAAGGCATGTGCTACGAAGTCATTGCGGTGGCAGAGATGCAGGAAGATAAAACCGTGACACTGCGGGCGTACGACCGCCTGGTGCCGGAAAGTGAAGCTGACGCAATCGGCATAAAGCTGGAGACTGAGGAGTCGTAAACTGCCTTTTCCATGCATTTTACTGCTTTAAATCATACCGGTAACAGGACATAATCGACCTGTTACCGGTTTTCTATTCCCTTTATGGATGAAATTGACTATACTGGATACTGTTCAGGAAAAGCAGATACGTGCTTGACGTTAGATGGCTGAGCCGTCTCTTGGACATATGGAGTGGAAAAAGCGATAGAAAGGGATGATAAGCAGTGGATGCGACAAAGGAGAATGAGCAGAAAAAATATAAGGTGATCCCCGTCATACGGCGGCTTATGAAGAATCTGAAGGAGCAGGACCCGGGGCAGATTCCGCGAATTGTGTGTTACACGGTTTTAGCGGGTGTGTATCCGTTCCTGTCGGTGTTTCTTCCCAAGATTGCCATCGGAATCCTGGAGGAAGGCGGCGTAGAGGTGGCGGTAAGGCTGGTGACGGCCATGGCAGTCTATCTGCTCGTGGCCGGGGGAATCGGTTATGGCATGCAGCGGCTGAAATATGTAATTGAGATACGGAATATGCGGATCCGTATCCTCTATCTCGGGCAAATGGGAGCCAAGACTATGGGAATGGATTATCGCTATGTAGAGGATGCTGGCTTTTGGGAGAAAAATAATCGGGCACTGAACGCGGCAAACAATAACGCCAACGGTATGGAGGGAATGTACAATCATCTGTACCGCTTACCGGCGAATATCCTGACCATAGCCGGGATGATTGTGATGGCAACCGGATTAAGCCCGTGGATCATGCTGGCGCTTGTTGCACATGTGCTTGTGACCATGTGGGCGCTTCGACAGAACCATAATTACCGCTATGCCCGCAGGGATCAGGAGGCGAAGGCCACCCGCAAAATCGATTACTACTATAAGACAACCCATGATTTTTCGTTTGGAAAGGATATTCGGATATACAATCTTCGGGATCAGATCATGAAGAATTATAAGGCCGAGATTGAGGGACTTACCAATCTGACCAAAAAGCTGGCAAAGCATGAGTATCTGCTGAGCCTTGCGGGTGTGGCAACACTGCTTTTGACCAATGTGCTGATTTATGGAATCCTGATCTATCAGACCATGCATGGTATGCCGATCAGCTCCTTCAGTATGTACCTGGCGCTGATCACAAGTCTGATGGCAGCAATGCTGACCTTCGGAGAAGATATTACGTTTTTGCAGAACGAGGGGCAGTATGTGGGAGATTCCTTCCGCCTGATCGATGAACAGCTGGAGGACGGCGGAAAAGAGCCGATTGCGATTTCGGATACTTTGGAAATCGTCTTTGACCATGTGGATTTCCGCTATCCGGGAAGCAACACATATATATACAAGGATCTGAATTTTACCATACATAAGGGAGAGCGGCTGGCCATCGTTGGTATCAACGGTGCCGGAAAGTCCACCCTGGTAAAACTGATGACAGGTTTGTTTGAGCCTACTGCCGGTCACATTTATATCAATGGAAACGACATCAACGACTTCAACAAGAAGGATTTGTATCGGCTGTATTCCGCAGTATTTCAGGATGTCAACGTCATGGCGTTTTCCATCCGTGATAATGTTACCGGAGGCCGAAAGGTTGCAGACGATGCCAGAGTTATGGACGCGCTTGACAGCGTAGGATTAGGGGAAAAGGTGCGAGGCTTTGAAAAGGGGCTGGATCAGGTCATGCTCAAGGTCATTGACGAGGAGGGAACCGATTTCTCCGGTGGAGAGAGGCAGAAGCTGTCGATTGCAAGGGGACTTTACAAGGATGCGCCTATGGTGATCATGGATGAGCCAACGGCGGCATTGGACGCGCTTGCGGAGGCAGAGATCTACGAGAGCTTCAGCAATATGGTACAGGGGAAGACTGCTGTGTACATTTCCCATCGTCTGGCCAGTACCAAATTCTGTGATAAAATCGCGCTTTTTGACAAGACGGGATTGAGGGAGTACGGCACTCACGAGGAGCTTATGGCGGCGCAGGGAGAGTACTATCACATGTTTACCGTGCAGGGCAAATATTATCAGGAGAATCAGGAGGAGATGGCGGTATGAAAAAATTAGGAAGTTTTTTGAAGCTTGCATGGCAGGTTTCGCCCGGATACATTGTTCTTCTGGTGCTCCAGTCGCTCACCTCTGCGGCAAAGCTGTTGATCAATGTCATTCTGCCCAAATATCTTGTGGATGAGCTCATGGGAAGCAGAGAGCCGGAATTTCTGTTGCTGTTTGGTGGACTTATCGTGCTGAATAACGTGGGCACGTTCTGGCTGGAGAAGCTGTACAAGCGGCTGCTGGAGTCCAAGCAGGTGTACGTGCGCCAGACCATGAACAGGCGCATGGCAGAGAAAATTATGAAACTGGAATACTCTTACCTGGAGGATCCATACTATCTGGATTTGAAGGAGCGGGCGGTATTTGCCATCAGCAATCAGGATGCCATCTCACAGCTCATCCTGTGCGTGTCCAGCGTGCTCAGCGGAGCGTTTACGCTGGCGGGACTTCTGGTGGTGATCGCCACCCTCGGACCGGTCATGATTCTTGTGCTTTTGGTGGGCGTTGTGCTCAGCCTTCTCTGCTATAAGATCATGTCCGATTCCATGGTAAAAGTCATGACGGATATCATTCCAATTAACCGCAAGATGGGTTATTACCTGAGTCTTCAGTCAGAAAAGCAGTTCCAGAAGGATATAAGACTCTACGAGATGCAGGATCTGATCACAGACCATACCAGGGAATTTTCCGTTGCCGTCTGTGACGATTTTGAGAAATTCTACCGTCAGGAAGGCCGGTCCATGGGCGGCATCAATATCATCAACGATGCGATTGCCGCAATCTGCTATGCCTATGTGGGGCTGCGCACAGTAAGCAGCAGATTCGGAAGCCAGATTTCCATTGGTTCTCTGACCATGTATGTAGCTGCGGCAATCAATTTTACAACCTCCATTCTCCAGTTCGGAACGCAGGTTGTCACAATGCTCCAGGAGCTTGCCTTCATGGACCCGTTTATGGAATTTATGGGTCTGGAGGAGGAGACGAAGGCTGTGGGCAAGAAACGGTTTGAGGGGCCGGTGGAGACCATCGAGTTTTCCCATGTAACCTTTACCTACCCTAAGGCGGAAAAAGCGGTACTGCGCGATGTGAGCTTCACGATCCATAAGGGCGAGAAGATTTCTATTGTGGGATTGAACGGCGCGGGTAAATCGACGTTAGTCAAGCTGATCTGTCGCATGTATCGGGCGGACAGCGGAGAGATTCGGATCAATGGAACCAACATCTATGATTACGATTACATGACCTACATGAACGCCATTGCGGCGGTATTTCAGGATTATCGTCTGTTCAATTTCACCATAGCGGAGAATATTTCCTGCCGGCAGCAGCAGGTGGATGAATCCCGGATCAATCATTTGATTGACGAGGTGGGGCTGCGGGATAAGGTCGATTCCTTACAGAACGGCATTTACAGCCGGTTTGGAAAGGAATATGACGAGGAGGGTATTGAGATGTCCGGCGGCGAGGCCCAGAAGGTTGCCATTGCAAGGGCACTGTACAAGGATGCATCCATGGTCATCCTGGATGAGCCTGCTTCCGCCTTAGATCCCATTGCCGAGGCGGAGATTTACGAGAAGTTCAACAGCCTTGTGGAAGATAAGACTGCCATCTACATCAGTCACCGCATGTCATCTTCCGTGTTCTGTGACCGCATCCTGATCATTGACGGTGGAACCGTGGCAGATTATGACACGCACGAAAACCTGATGAAGAAAACCGACAGTCTGTATTATAAGCTGTTCGAATCCCAGGCAGAGAATTACCGTTTGGAGGGGGAGACCGTATAGGTCTCCCCTCTTTCGGATAGCGCGAAATTCCTTTACTTTTCCAGAAACTTGCATTATAATACATATGTTTCTCATGCAGATAAATTGTTCAGGGAAGAAAACTGACCATTGTTTTGGAGGTTATTCGGAAGCGGACGGTTTGAGGTGAATGCAGGGGCGACACACAATAAATACACCGTATTCCCGGAGAGGGAAACGGAAGTAGGAGGTCAATTACATATGGAAACAAAGAGTTTAAGGAAGTCAAACGTTGTCATGATGACAGAGCTTGCGCTGCTTACGGCAATCGTCATTCTCATGGCGTACACACCGCTGGGCTATCTGAAGGTAGGTGCGGTATCCATCACGTTCATCGTTGTGCCGGTAGCGGTAGGAGCGGTTCTGCTGGGCGTGAAGGCAGGTGCATTTCTTGGTCTGGTATTCGGGCTGACAAGCCTGGCACAGTGCTTTGGAATGGATGCGTTCGGAACCATGATATTCAACGCCAAGCCGGTTGCAACCGCAGTCTGCTGTATTGTGCCGCGTATTCTGGTCGGCGTGGTTCCGGCATTGGTGTTCATGGGAATGTCTAAGGTGTGTAAGAAGCGTCCGGTGAACATCGCAGTATCCTGCGTGCTTGCACCGATCACCAACACCCTGCTGTACCTGGCATTTATGACCATTTTCTTCCAGGATTATATGATTGAGGCGTATGGCTACGCCGGCAAGGCAGGAATTTTCTTCCTGGGCTGGCTTTTGGCGCTGGTTGCGATAAATGCGATTCTGGAGGCAGCATCCAGCCTGATCATCGGATCTGCAATCTGCAATGCGCTTTGGAACATAACCCACAAGGAATGATAATAGGAGGCGGACAATGTCCGCCTTTTTTCCTATTGGAAAAGGCATAGACAGGGAAAGGATAAAGGCATGAAAGAAATTAATGTGATGGAGATCGGCGGGTTTCGGGTTGGACAGGTGCAGGATGAGGAAGGTATGACCGGTTGCACTGTCCTGTTGTTTGATGAGCAGGCACCGGCAGGCGTGGATGTGAGAGGAGGCGGACCGGCATCCCGGGAGACTCCGCTTTTGAACCCGGTGGCGGATGCCAAGGGGATTCACGCAATTCTTCTGTCCGGAGGTTCTGCCTTCGGCCTGGATGCGGCCGGCGGTGTCATGAAGTATCTGGAGGAGCGGAACATCGGATTTGACGTAGGTGTGACCAAGGTGCCGTTGGTGTGTCAGTCGTCGCTGTTTGACCTGGCAATCGGAAGCAAGGATGCAAGACCGGATCAGCGCATGGGCTATGCGGCCTGTGAGAACGCCAGCAGAGAGCCGATGAAGGAAGGCAATGTAGGCGCAGGCTGCGGCTGTACGGTGGGGAAATACCACGGACCGGCGAACTGCATGAAGAGTGGGATCGGAACCTATGCGGTGCAGCTCGGAGAGATTAAGGTTGGCGCTATCGTGGCGGTAAACGCCCTGGGTGATGTGTACGATATCGATACCGATGAAAAGCTGGCGGGAGCGCTGGATGACAATGGACAGCTTCTCGACTCTGAGATGGCATTCTTTGAGGATGCATTGAAGATGCTGGATTTTTTCAACGGAAATACAACGCTGGGGGTCATCGTGACCAACGCGAAAATGGATAAGACGACCTTGAATAAAGTGGCCAGCATGGCGCACAATGGATATGGAAGGGCCATTCGTCCGGTTCACACCATGGCTGATGGCGATTCCATTTATGCGGTTTCCACGGGAGATCAGCCTGCAGATGTGAATCTGGTGGGACCCATGGCCGCTTATGTCATGGGCAAGGCAATCGGGCGCGCGGTGCTTGCGGCCGAGCCGTGCTGTGGTCTTAAGGCAGTTAAGAGCCTGAAGGGATAAGGAGTAAAAATTATGTTGAGTGGAAAAAACGTTGTTCTGGGCGTTACGGGAAGTATCGCCGCCTACAAGATTGCCAATCTGGCCAGTGCTCTGGTGAAGCTTCATGCGGATGTGACTGTGATCATGACGAAAAATGCGACAAATTTTATCAATCCCATCACCTTTGAGACGCTGACGGGGAATAAATGTCTGGTGGATACCTTTGACCGGAATTTCCAGTATAGTGTGGAGCATGTTTCGCTTGCCAAGAAGACGGATCTGTTTCTGGTGGCACCGGCCTCTGCCAACGTGATCGGCAAGCTGGCCCACGGGATTGCGGATGATATGCTCACCACGACGATTCTCGCCTGCAGGTGTCCGAAGCTGGTATCCCCTGCCATGAACACGAATATGTACGAGAATCCCATCGTGCAGGACAATTTAAAGAAACTGGAACATTACGGCTTTGAAGTGATTGACCCGGCCAGTGGATACCTGGCCTGCGGCGATACAGGCGCGGGCAAGATGCCGGAGCCGGAGACGTTACTTTCCTATATTTTAAGAGAACTGGCCTGCGAGAAGGATCTGGCAGGGAAGAAGGTGCTGGTGACAGCGGGACCAACGCAGGAGAAAATTGATCCGGTCCGCTATATCACGAATCACTCCACCGGTAAGATGGGGTACGCCATCGCGGAGGACTGTATGCGAAGAGGGGCAGAGGTGACGTTGGTGACAGGTCCGGTGGCGCTGACGCCGCCGCCTTTTGTACACGTGATTCCGGTGGTCTCCGCGGCGGATATGGCGCAGGCAGTAAAAGGGTCAGCAGATCAGCAGGATATTATTATCAAGGCCGCTGCAGTGGCGGATTACCGACCGATAGATCCGGCCGATGAGAAGGTGAAGAAGAAGGACGGGGAGGCATCCCTTTCCTTGGAGCGCACAGAGGATATTCTTTCATATCTGGGAGAACATAAAAGAGAAGGACAGTTTATCTGCGGCTTCTCCATGGAGACGGAGCACATGCTGGAGAACTCCAGAGCAAAGCTTTTGAAAAAGCATGCGGATATGATCGTAGCCAATAATCTGAAGACAGCAGGTGCCGGTTTTGGCACGGATACCAACGTGGTGACCATCATCACGGCGGAGGATTGCAGGGAACTGGAGCTGATGTCAAAAGCCGATGTGGCACATGAGATCGTGAATTGCATTAAGAATGCGATGAACGATTAATATGGAATGTGTAAGATTTATTTAAAGGAGAAGCCAGTGAAGAAAAACACCAGGACAGAGGAAATTCTTGAAATTAAAAATGTGTTTACCGATGCGTTTTCCAAGCGGGATATCTCGGCTTATGCGGGTCAGGCGGCATTCTTTTTGATATTGTCTTTTTTCCCGTTTTTGATGTTTTTCTTTGCGCTTTTGGACTGGACGCCGCTCACAGAGCCGGAGTTTGCGTCCTGGGCGCAATCCCTCATTCCGGAATCCTTCTGGCATCTGATTTCCAATTTTGCGGAGGAAATCTATGAGGGCAGCAGTGGCGGACGGCTTTCACTCACCATTATCACGGCGGTATTCTTGAGCGCCAAGGCATTCATTTCCCTGCAGAATGGGCTCAATTCCATGTATCAGGTGAGGGAGACAAGAAACATTGTGCTGCGGGAACTTTATGCGATGCTCTACAGTGTGGTGTTTGCGGTCTTACTGCTTCTGGTCCTGGGCTTTATGGTGTTTGGAAACTATATTTATGATACGTTTTTCAGTTGGCTTCCGGTATGGGGGAACATATTGAACTACCGATTGATCATCTGTATTCCGGTGCTGTTTCTTGTGTTCTGGTTTCTGTACATTGCGTTGCCAAATAAGAAACAGAAATTCAAAAAGCAGATACCGGGTGCTTTGATCGCGGCAGCGGGCTGGGTAATTTTTTCCGAGCTTTTTTCTATCTACGTGGATAAGTTTACGCGCTATACGACTTTTTACGGAACGATGACCTTGGCGGCACTGATCATGGTGTGGCTGTATGGCTGTATGTATGTGTTGTTTGTGGGAGGTTTCATCAACTGTGCACTGGAGAATCGCAGGAAGTGGCCAAGGCCCAGCTGGTGGAAGAAAAAACAGGACGCCTAACGGCGTCCTATTCTTATGACTGTTACAGAGTATTTCGGTGCTTCGTATTTGAATTTGGAACTGATGTCCATGGACGTTTCCACCGGTGCGACGGCAGTTGGATTGGAAAAGTCATTGACCATGGACAGATCCTCGCCCGACAGAGTCGTGATGCTTGCAGTGTTGTCATATGCAGCGGTATCGAAATTGTCCAAAAGCATACTTACGGTTACGGCACTCGGGTTATTGTTCACCAGCTTGATGATGAGATCACCGTTCTCGTCCTGCACAGAGCTGGCAAACAGGGTAGGAGCGGCTTCTACGGTGTAATCCACGTAGAGCATATCGTTGACATAGCACTTGATATTGTTGTCCGTTACCTCTACCTTAAGCTGATATACTTCGTTTTTCTTTAATGTGGTCTGCTTCACAGTTCCGGTTACCTGTCCGCTTTTCGCGTTGTTCTCCACGATCTGCAGGCAGGAGACGGTGTTGCCCCAGCCGCCCAGATTCCAGAAAATCTCGTTGCTGGTATTCTCCACACAGATCGGGATCAGGAATCCCTCATTTCCACCTAAAATCTCAGCATCCACAGTCAGGGTGTAGTTCGTCCAGCTCTTGTCGCCCACGTACACGGCATCTCCGGTGTTGGTGTCTGCCGGGTCTGCGGAGTTCGTCTGCACAAGGCGGCCGTCTTCGATGGACCAGTCTCCTTCGTGGTAGGTCCAACTGTCGTCTTTTAATGTGGAATCCGAAGAGAAATCCGTCTCATACAGCGTTTTTCCACTTTCATTGTCGGTGACCTTCAGATTGTCGTAAGCCACGGAGGTCATCCAGCTTCCCAGGCCGACCTGCCCGGAAAGAACCTCGGCATTGGCAGATTCGTCAAAATCCAGAGTCGCGTCCAGATAAGTGGTTCCTGCGTTGGTGGCAAACATCTGCTGCACGTAGTAATTGACAGAGCCATACACGGAATCATTGTTGAAGAAGATCATGTCCGGTGTCCACTGGTTGGCGGTGCCGTTGCCCAGAAGCGGAGCGTAGCAGGCCATTTCCACCACGTCACCGTTGCGTTCGAGACCGGTCATGTAGGCGGCCTCTGCCAGCGCTGCCATCAGAGTGTTGGACTGTGCGGCGTATTCGCCTAAGAATACTTTTGCCTGGAAATCGCGGTCGTAGCTGTCATAGCGGGTCGTGTTCTTTAAAAACCAGTCCGGCGCCTCGTAATAGTGCTCGTCAATCAGTGTTGTCACATCATCCTCAAAGTCTTCCAGATAATTCCAGCCCTCGCGGCTTCCGGAAGCGGTGCCGTTGGCGAGAATCAGTTCGATGTCACCGTAGAGGGAAGGATTCTCCTTTGCTGCCTGCTCGAAGGCTTCTGCAAACTTCATGTAATGTGCATGGTATTCGCTTTGCCACTGTTCATTGCCGATAGCGATGTATTTCAGGGGAAAAGGCGCTTCGTGACCCATGGCAATCCGCACGGCACCCCATTTGGTGGAGGCGTCTCCGCGGCAGAACTCCACCAGATCCAGAGCGTCTTGAATATACTGCTGGAATTCCTCGCTGGTAGGGGAATACACGATGTAGTTGGGGCTCTGCACCTGACAGGTCATGCCGGCATTCAACACGGGAACCGGAAGGGCATCCAGTGCCTCGCAGAGCATGAAATATTCATAAAAGCCGAGACCGTAGGTCGTGTAGTAGGGATTGTTGCTGCTTCCCTTCCAGATGTCCTTGCCTTGAGGACGGGTTGCTACATCTCCCACAGCGGATTCTCCATTGATGGAAAAGTCGATACCACAACCTACGGAATCCTTCCAGTTGTAGATGCTCTCCTCATCCCGGCCCTCAATGACACAGCCGCCCGGGAAGCGGAGGAAGGATGGATTCAATGCCTCCAGGTATTCCCCCAGATCCTTTCGGATCGGAAGCCCTGCATAGGTGTCCTCCGGCATGAGAGAAACCATATCCACATCAACGCTTCCCTGAGTGATCTGTACCCACAGGCGAAGCTTCTCGTTTGCTGCTTCGGACGGGGTGAGGGTGGCAGAAAGCTTCTGCCATTCTCCCGTAACGCCGGACAAGGTATCTTCCGCATAGACCTTACCGTCCGAATCTTCGATGGCAATACGGACATCCCCTTCATAATTGTTTCCTTTTATAAAGAGAGAACAGGTATAGGCTTCTCCTTCCATCACAGCCAGACCGTCCAGATAACCGACGTTGCCGATTCCCGCAAAGTCCGTGGAGGAATTGGTGAGAGTTGCATAGCTTGGATTGTTGTCGTTCAGGCCGGTGTGATCTGCACTTCCGTCCGTCACAGTAAATTCCAGAGTGTCTGCGTTGGAATTGATCCAGCCGTGGTAGGCGCCGTTGGCAGCTTCCGTTCCATATTCAAAGGAACGGTTTTTTACGAGCTCGGCGTAGAGCCCGGCATCCACCGCATAATTGATATCCTCCAGAAACAGTCCGAACAGCGTATCGGAAATGTGGGAGGAGTCATCCAGTCCGCTGGTGTCTGTGTTCACCGTGTACGTGGCAGACAGTGCCTGAGTTTCGGCAGAACTGTCGGTCTGCGTATCTGAATTGCTGCCGGCACAGCCTGCCAGACCGGCGGTAAGACTCATGGCAGTGACTGCCGCAAGTGCTTTGGGTAATGTTCTGTTTTTTTGCTTCATAATTGACATCCTTTCTGTTTGTTGATTTTGGATAAAATGACCTTCTTATGGCGTTTTTCGAAGAAATCCAACCTGCTTTTTGTGGAATGTGCTGGGTGAACCCGAAAAACAATATACAGTATTTCTAAAATTGAGCATAGTAAATTGTGCAATATTTTGAATAAGACTAAACTATATGCCCGTTTTTTCATACAATAGCATAATTTTGCCTGTAAGTATAGCATTGACTTTTGGCTTTTATCATAGTATTATATAAAAAGCAAAAGTAATTTAGATTTTCTTAAAATTATAAAATACTATTCATGAAATCAAGAAGGAGGACACTATGGGGTACAAGAAAGTAAAAGGGATATTTCCTAAGATGGTATCCGTAGTACTTGTGGCGGCGCTGGGAGTCAGCATGACGGGTGTTGCGACCGTACAGGCAGATGTGGATGATTCCGGCGAAGCAGCAGGCTCATCAACCTATACCTTTGATGCGGAATTTGTCAGCGAACGAATTTCCAATAACTACACAAAGGTAAGTTCGGCGTATACATTGCCGGCATACACCGGGGAAGATGTGGTGTTCAATGCGGCGGACTGTGTTACAGATCTGGTCGGTGGCGCCATCAGCAGCGATACCTATCATTATGGGAAGGCTGAAACGGCGGTGGACATGAAGATCGGCGATACGGTTAAGCTGACGGTTGACGTACCGCAGGATGGACAGTATTGCATGCTTTTTGATTATATTTCCTATGATGAGTCCATTCTTCCGATTGAGATGGCAATGCAGGTGGATGGAGAGTACCCGTTCTTTGAGTGTCGGACCCTGGAGTTTGAGACGACCTGGGCACCGGATGAGGAACCGGCTTATGACCGTTACGACAATCAGCTGGTAACTGTTCCGAATAAGAGAGTACAGTGGGAACAGAAATATCTTTCCGATTCCAGTTATCGTCATTCCGATCCGTTGGTGTTGGAACTGACAAAAGGTACACATGAGCTTTCCTTCGAGATTAAAGAAGGAACCTTTTTGCTAGGCAACATTGCTCTGACTGCTCCCACAGAGATCGCAGCCTACACCGGATCTGAGGTGGCCGAGGGTAATGCTCTTTATGAGATTGAGGGAGAGGGGTATTCCTATACAAACGATTCCGCAATCCATGCAGTGGCAGAGTATGATACAAGCTTAAAGCCGTATGAGGTAAAGGATACCGTGCTCAACACGCTGGATTCCGATTCCTTTGATACGGCAGGACAGATGGTCAGCTACGAGGTCAACATTGAGAAGGCGGGTTACTATTATATAGGAATGAACTACCGCCAGTCCGATAAGACAGATTTTCCGGTGTTTTTGGATGTGCGTGTGGACGGCGAGATCCCCAATGAGGCATTTCAGTCTTACCCGATGGCTTACTCCACCAAGTATCGCACCACTTCTCTGGTGGATGCCGAGGGCAATAAGCTCAGCGTATATCTGGATGAAGGTGTGCATGAAGTGTCCTTCACCATCAGTATGGATGTCATCTGCAATGTCATGGAGGAACTGGACGAGATCATGTCAGGTGTCAACGATCTGGCACTTGAGATCACAAAGGTTGCGGGTAACAATTCCGATAAATACAGAGATTTGAAGCTTACGAGATATATTCCAAACCTGGAGGAGCAGTTGTATGGCTATGCGGACCGCCTTTATGCATTGCAGGATTACGCATTGCAGTACAGCGACAGTGACAAGAATGTGGCGGTAATGTCTTCCATGATCATCGCGGCAGAGCAGTTGATTTCGCTTGGAGATAATCCGGATGAGATTCCGTATCGAATCTCGGAGCTTTCTTCCAGCACGAACTCCGCGAATCATTTCCTTGCCAATACGGTGGATAATCTGATTGAAAATGGTCTGGCGATTGACCGCGTGTACATCTATCAGGAGGATGCAACGCTTCCGAAAAAACCAAACATTTTCAAATCTGCGGCAATGAACATTCAGCGGTTCTTCGCTTCCTTTACGGAAAAGGCTTACTCTGCCAGCAATACGGATCCGGAGCACTTACAGGTGTGGGTGAACCGTTCCAGCCAGTATGTGCAGATCATGCAGAAGATGATTGACGAATCCTTCACACCGGAGACGGGCATTGAAGTAGATATCAGTATTATGCCGGATCAGTATAAGCTGGTGCTTTCCAATTCCTCTGGCAATGCGCCGGATGTGGCAACCGGTATCAACTATACGATTCCATATGAGCTGGCGGTCCGCGGAGCGCTGGTGGATATGACAGAGTTCGAAGATTTTCAGGAGGTTGCGGCACCGTATGAGCCGGGCTTCTTTATGACAGGAACCATCGGAGACAGCGTATATTCCATGCCGGAGACCATGAACTTCTGGGTGCTGTTCTACCGCACCGACGTGATGGATAAGCTGGGACTTGAGGTGCCGGAGACCATGAACGACGTAATTGACATGTTGCCGGAACTGCAGATGCGAGGTCTGAATTATTACTATCCGGTGTCCGGAATGATCCAGATGCGTAACTTCCACGGAACCTCCCCGCTGGTGGTACAGAACGGCGGATCACTCTACTACGATACCGCGGATCAGGGAACCGCGCTTGGCGAGGAAGAGGCGGTAAAGGGCTTTACGGAGCTGACGGATCTGTTTACGATTTACGATATGCCGATCAACATTGACAACTTCTATCAGCACTTCAGAAACGGTGACCTGCCGATTGGAGTTGCGGATTATGCGACCTACAACCTGTTGACCAACGCGGCACCGGAGCTTTCCAGCTCCTGGGAGATTGCGCTGGCACCGGGAACAGAGAAAGAGGATGGAACCATTGACCGAAGCACCTGTGGCTGTGCCGAGAGTACCGTTATCTTCAAGAGTGACGAAGAACGGCAGCAGCAGGCGTGGGAGTTCATCAAGTGGTGGTCATCCACTGAGGTGCAGGCAGAGTTTGGCCAGACACTTCAGATCACATACGGAGATGACTACATGTGGCCGACGGCCAACATGGAAGCTTTTGACCAGCTGCCTTGGGATACGGCAGATAAGAAGGTCATTGAAGAGTTTGCCGCAAACGTTGTGGATGTGGCACGTGTTCCGGGAACTTACCTGCTGGAACGTGAGATGAGTAATACCTTCAATGATATTGTGGTCAACGGTGAGAATGAACAGACCCGAATCGACAAGGCGGTGAAAACCATCGACCGGGAATTCGACCGTAAGCTGGAAGAATTTGGATTCGCGGATTCGGAGGGCAATGTTATAGAATCCTATGAGATACCGACAATAGACCGGGTAAAGAAGCTGCTCGGCCGAGATGATTAAAGGTGGGCGTGAAAAATGAGTAAAGAAAAAAAGCCAAAAAATAAAATAGCAAAGCGTGAAAACAATAAGCACGGTTACATGTTTGTGGCGCCGTATGCGATTGTATTTGCAGTATTTATTCTGATCCCGGTTGTGCTGGCGGTAGTTCTTTCCTTCACGAATTTCAATGCGATCGAATGGCCGTCCTGGGTGGGATTCCTAAATTACATAACACTTCTGACCAGCGATGAAGTATTCATGCAGCACGTATTGCCCAACACGGTAGTGTATGCGGTGGCAGTCGGAGTCGGCGGCTATGTGCTCTCCTTCATTCTGGCGTGGGCACTTTGCAACCTGACAAGGATTCCGAGAACGATCTTCGCATTGATCCTGTATTCGCCGAGTATGACCACTGGTGTGGCCATGACCGTGCTTTGGAAGGTCATCTTCTCCGGAGACCAGACCGGACTTTTGAATAGCTGGCTGATGAATCTCGGTATCATCAACGAACCGATCATCTGGCTGGTAAGCGAAAAATATCTGCTTCCGATCGTTATTGTCATCGGACTCTGGTCATCCATGGGTATCGGCTTCCTCTCCATGATTGCCGGTATTCTGAACTCGGATGAGTCGCTGTACGAGGCGGCGGCCATCGACGGTGTAAAGAACCGTTTCCAGGAAATGATCTACATCACAATTCCGCAGATGAAGCCACAGATGCTTTTTGCAGCCGTTATGGCGATTGTGGGAGCCTTCCAGAATGGTTTGATTTCCACACTTCTGACCGGTAACCCATCACCGGGTTACGCGGCGCAGTTGATCGTAAACCACATTGAAGATTACGGTTTTATCCGATACGAGATGGGTTACGCAGCAGCGGTATCCGTTGTACTGTTATTGATTGTTCAGATATTCTCTAAGGCAGCCAACTCGCTGCTGACGGAAAAAGAGTAGGAAGGGGGAAAAGTCATGGCTTATAAAGGAAAAAGAATTAATCCACAGAAATTCGAGCGTGGACAGATTAAGATTATCCTGATTTTGCTTCCGCTCGTCATCTTCATGGCAATGCCGCTGGTCTTCATTGCGAACCATGCATTTAAGCCGATGGAGGAGCTGTTCGCATTCCCGCCAACCTTCTTTGTGCGCAATGCGACACTCGAGAACTTTACCAAGCTGATCAAATTCAGCCGTACCTCCGGTACACCGTTGAGCCGTTATGTGTTTAACAGCGTGATCGTCACGGTGCTCACGGTGGGGTTATCCCTTTTATTTACGACACTTACGGCATTTGCCCTCTCTAAGATTAAGTTCAAGGGAAGAAACCTGATGATGCAGATCAACCAGTTGGCCATCATGTTTGTGGCAACGGCTGTGCTGATTCCGAGATACCTGGTTATCTGTAAGGCCGGTATGATCGATACCGTTTGGGCACATGTTCTTCCGCTGGTGGCCATGCCGGTGGCGCTGTTTCTCGTCAAACAGTTCGTGGATCAGGTGCCGGATTCGTTGATTGAAGCGGCATACATGGATGGAGCCACGGATTTTCAGGTGTACCGCAAGGTGATCATTCCGATGATCCGGCCTGCTATTGCAACGGCTGCAATTCTTGTATTCCAGCAGGTATGGACAAACATGGAGACCTCCAATTACTATATCAATGATGACAGCATGAAGACGCTGACCTTCTACATGAACTCACTGGTTAACGTCAACAATACTGTGGCTGGCCAGGGTATGGCAGCCGCTGCAACCCTTATCATGTTTGTGCCGAATCTGATTCTGTTTATCATCTTGCAGAACAGCGTCATGAACACGATGGCAAACTCAGGTATTAAGTAGAGAAAAGGACGAGAGTGTTATGAGGATGAATAAGAGATTAATAAGACTGTCGGCCATTTTTCTGGCCTGCATTATGATCGTACTGGGTACGGGCGTGTTGACGACCTATGCGAAAACACCGTACAAGACCTACACAGAGGACGGCTACGGCTACATCCGTGAGACCCAGACAGCTTATCTGGCATATGAGACTATTGTAAAATTCGGGGACAGATTTTTTAAGAATCCCAGTGATATCTGCGTGACGGATGACGGTGAAATCTATGTGGCAGATACCGGAAATGCCAGAATTGTAGTTGGTAATTTACAGAGCGAGGAGATCAAGACCGTCGGCGAGGGAACGCTGGTGACTCCGAAGGGCGTATTTGTGACAGAGAATAAACACATTTACGTGGCAGATCGTGACGCGGAGGCGGTATTTGAATTCGCTCCGGACGGAACACTGCTTAACACCTACGGAAAGCCGAGCAGCCCGCTGTATGGCGATGACCTGAGCTTTCTTCCCATTAAGATCGTTGTAAACGATGCGGGAATCATGTATGTGGTATGTGAGTCCAACACCAATGGTATCGTCGAAATTTCGCCAAGTGATGGAGGAACCTTCCTCGGATACTTTGGTACAAACTTCGCGTCAAGCAGCTTGAAGACCATTATCTACCGCGCGATCCTGACGGATGAGCAGAGAGCCAAGATGGTCAGCAACATTCCTTCCACGCCGGACAACATGGCGATTGATGATAAGGGTCTGATCTACACGATCACCCGAGGGGATGAGGAGCATACCTTAAAGCGCTTGAACATCGCAGGTAAGAACCTGATTGACAAGACGGACTGGTCCGATATCCCGGCAGCGGTTGCGGCCGGAAACCATGACAACGTGTACGTGGCAGACCAGCAGGGTTACATCTATGAGTACAACAAGGAAGGCGAGCTGATCTTCGTATTTGGTGGTCTGGATGACGGTACACAGCGCGTCGGCCTGTCAACCATGGTTACGGGTGTGGCTGTGGACGGTTCCGATCGCATCTATATGCTGGATTCCGATAAATGCCAGATTCAGGTATACGAGCCAACCGAGTTTACAAACCTTCTGCATCAGGCACTGTATCTGTATTCCAAGGGACGTTACACCGAGAGCAAGGAGCCTTTGACCCAGGTGCTTGCCATGAACAGTATGTTTGACTATGCCAACAAGGCCATGGGACGTGCATACTTCCAGGAAGAAAATTACGAGATGGCATTAAAGTATGCAAGACTGGCAAAGGATTACGAAGGGTATTCCGATGCATACTGGGAGGTGCGTAATCTCTGGCTGAAGCGCAACCTGGTTCCGTTCCTGCTGATCGTTGTGGGACTTTATGTTCTTGTGAAAGTGATGAAGCTTCTGGATAAGAAGAAGGGCATTTTGGCAAAGCCAAAGGCATTCTTTGCAAAGCTTGGACAGAAAAAGGTGTTCGCAAATCTGTCTTATGCCAAGTATTATATGAAACATCCGATTGACGGCTCCTACGGAATAGCCCGTGAGGGAAGGGCTTCCTGGGCGGCACCGACCATTCTTCTGGTGATCTTTATTGCCGAGTTCGTCATCAACAAATACCTCTGTGGATTTTTGCAGAAGACCATCCGCGAGGGCCGCTACGAGATCGTATCGGATATCGGAATCGTTGTCATTGTGATGGCTGCGCTGACCGCATGTAACTATCTCGTATGTACCATCAACGAGGGCGAGGGAACAGTTAAGAAGATTTACACGTATTTCTGTTACAGCCTGATGCCGTACATCTGTCTGACACCGGTCATTTTCGTTCTGTCACATGTGTTGACCAACAATGAGCAGTTTTTGATCACACTGGTACAGATCGTGATCGTTGTGTGGGTGGCGGTGCTTGGAATCCTTGGCATCAAGGAGGTCAACAATTATACTCCGGGCGAGACCTTCAAGATCATCTGCCTGACGGTGTTTACCATATTGATCATGGCGTTACTGATATTCATTGTTTATGTACTGTGGGCACAGGTATTTGAATTCCTCAGTGCATTAGTCGGAGAGGTGGTGTATCGAATTGGCTATTAGAGTGAAAAGATTACTTGCTTTATTTCTGGCAACCGCTTTGGTGGTTACCGCAATACCGGAAAATACACTGCTGGCAACCGGAGTCGAGGATGCACAAGAAGTGACAGAGGGAACAGATGAAGCCGGAGAATCCGAGGAAGAGGAGGATAACGGCAGCACCGTTCTCGAAGACGGAGAGGTTGTTCAGGAGGGCGCCGTAGGTAAGGTGGATCAGTCTGAGTGGATCACCATTGATGATTATGAAAAAATCGCAGAGAGTGATTCTTACATCATGTATTTATATGAGCCTCGCCTGTCGATCATTCTGAAGGATAAGAAGACGGGGGAGCTTCTGGAGTCAACCTTGAGTGATGAGATGGATGACGGTAACAGTAACGAGTCCTGGAATGCGTATATGAAGTCAGGAATCGTCATCACTGCAATCAAGGGAACGACCAACACCTATCAGGTGGATCTGATCACCTGTAAAAATACGAGGAACGTGACGAAGCTGGACAACGGTTTTTCTGCGGATATCACCTTCGAGGACTGGGGATTTTCCCTGACACTTCAGGTGACACTGGAGGGAGATGATCTGGTGGTGACTGTGCCGGATGAATCTATTCAGGAGACAGAAGAAAACTGCTATATTTCTACCATCAGCCTCTATCCGTTTATGGGATACAGCTTCCTGGATGATAAGAACGGATATATGCTGGTGCCGGATGGAAACGGAGCACTGATCTATCTGGATAACAAGGAAGGCCGATATACCACAGGCTTTTCCCAGATGATTTACGGCAAGGATGCCGGATTTGAACAGCCATCGACCCAAAGCTATCTGTGGGAGAAATATGATACCGTTATCGATGCAAACCAGGTGATTGCGCCGGTGTTCGGTATGGCACATACGGATGAGCAGCTTGGGTATGTGGCTGTCGTAGAGGATGGCGATACCCGTACAAGTATTGAGGCACACCCCAATGGGGTTATGGTCAACTATAACCGCTGCTTTGCCAAGTTCATGCTTCGGGATATTTACGTGCAGCCGTTGAATCAGTCCAACTCCGGTACGGTGACCAATGTGGAGGCGGACAGAACTCACACGGATTACACAGTGCGCTACATGCTTTTGGATGGTGAGGATGCAAATTATTCCGGCATGGCGGTTCGCTACCGCAGCTATCTGCTGGACAACGGACTGGTTCAGGTGAAGGATACTTCCTATAACACGAGAGTGGATTTCCTTGGAACCGAGCGAGAGGAATTCCTTCTGGGAACCACAGCAGTTACCATGACGACCACGGATAACATCGAGGAGATGTATGACGAATTGCAGGAGGCCGGTGTGGACAGTGTGCTCAGTGTCTACAAGGGCTGGCAGAAGGGCGGATTGTACAATGTCCCGATCACCAAGTATAAGGCAGACCGGAAAATCGGTGGAACCGGTGCATTGACCGACCTGATCGAGGAGTCTGCAAAGGAAAACTATAACATTTATCTGTATAATGACGCACTGAAAATCAATGCGAGAACCAATACCACGACCTTCAATGCAGTGAAGATGGTCAACAAGAGAACGTTGAAGGAAGAAGAGTATGCAGAGGTCTATAAGACCTTCTACTATCTCATGCCGGGGAAGGCAGATGCAACGCTGGACAAATTCGTTTCTTCTTATACGAAACAGGGCGTGAACAATCTGGTTTTGGCGGGAATTACCAATTCCGATTACTCATACAGCCAGAGGGGAAGCTATTATGGACGTCAGAACACCGCCGATGCTTATCAGGCAATGATTGCGGATGTGGATGAGTCCACGAATCTTGTGCTGGAGCAGCCATTTGCTTATCTGTGGAATAACACGGACGCATTTTTGGATATGCCACTGGGCTCTTCGGACTACATGTATGTGAATGAGGAGGTTCCGTTCCTGTCCATGGTATTGAAGGGAATCCTTCCGATGTATTCCGATTATGTCAACTTTGAAGCAAACAAGACGGAATTCTTTTTACAGATGGTAGAGTCCGGTGTATACCCATCCTTCTATCTGACTTACGAGAATTCCTCCAAGTTGATCTACACCAATTCTTCCGATCTGTACAGTACAGAGTACGGAACCTATAAGGATACGGTGATCGCTTACGATGAGGCACTCCGTGAGGTGGCAGCATCTGTGGAAGGTGCATACATCACAAAGCATGAGAAGCTGGACAATGGTGTGACGAGAGTAAGCTATGACAACGGAGTTGTCATCTATGTAAATTATTCTGAAAACAATGTGACAGTAGACGGCTACAGCATTGATGCAATGTCGTATAAGGTAGGTGAGGCGCAATGAGTAAGATGACCAAACAGGAGAAAAAGAACCGCAAACGGGTGAAGCCGGGCCGTCTTGCAAGGCGCGAGGCCATTACGGGCCTGCTCTTCATTTCGCCCTGGATCGTGGGAGCATGTATTTTCCTTGCATACCCGCTGATCACCTCGTTCTGGTACGCATTGAACAATATCCGTATTACGCCGATGGGCAAGAGCTTTACCTTTGTCGGACACGGAAACTTTACACAGATCATTATGTCGGATCCGGATTTCCCGACGCAGATGATTGATTATATTACATCAACGATTCTCTCAGTGCCGATCATTGTAGTATTCGCATTGATTATCGCTATGATGCTGAATGAGAATATCAAGGGAAAAGGCTTTTTCCGATTGATCTTCTTCCTTCCGGTAATCATTGTCAGCGGACCGATTTTAGGTATGTTGACTCAGCAGGGTGCGGGAAGTATTACCGCAATCGATACCCAGGCTATCAGCGGCGCCATCGAGAGCTTTCTGCCCCACGCTCTCGCGGAGCCGATTTCAGAGCTCTTCGAGAACATGATTACCATTCTGTGGTATTCCGGCGTGCAGATTTTAATTTTCCTGTCCGCATTGCAGAAGATTGACCGCTCCATGTATGAGGCGGCTAAAATCGACGGTGGTTCCGGCTGGGAGTGCTTCTGGAAGATTACACTTCCAACGGTTAAGCCGATGATATTGCTCAACTGTGTATACACGGTAGTGTTTATTTCAAACAACGACCAGAACGCTATCATTGAGCTGATCAAGGGAGCGATGTTCTCCGGTACGAGAGAAAAGGGATATGGATACGCATCTGCCATGGCGTGGATGTATTCCGTAGTGGTTGTGCTGATCGTATGTATTTTCGCAGTGCTGCTTCTGGCGAGAAAGGATGTCTATGAGCGGCAGATCCGCAAGTACAAGAAACAGGTTCGCAAAGAAAAGCGGCTCGCAAAGAAGATAGGAAGGAGGAGTGCAAGAAATGCCAAAAAGATTCAGAAAGCAAGACAAAAACGTGGCTACAAGACCTACGATGGCTCGGGCGACTACTAAATGGTATCAGAACATTACAAAAGATAAAGTGCGCAAGCTTCTCATGGGAACAAAGGACACGGAAGGCCTTTTGAAGATGCTTGTCATCTATGCACTGCTCATCTGTATTGGATTTATTTACATCTATCCGATCATATACATGATCAGCAACAGCCTGATGTCGTTGGATGACCTTTTGGATTCTTCCATCAACTGGATTCCGAGTTCTCTGAATTTCTCCAACTATGCGCAGGCAGCGGCCAGTATGGATTTCTGGAAATCACTGGGGCAGAGTATTCTTATTGCCGGTGTTCCCACACTGTGCAATGTGGTGTCCTGTTCACTGATCGGTTACGGACTTGCGAGATTTGAGTTCCCGGGCAAGAAGATTGTCATTGGAATCATCATCTTTTCGTTCATTCTGCCGAGTCAGATTACCATGATTCCGACCTACGTTCTGTATTCCAATATGGGAATCCTCGGAACCCTGTGGTCTTTCGTTCTTCCGTCCCTTTTGGGTATGGGAATCAACGGACCGATTTTCATCCTGATCTTCTATCAGTTCTTCCGGCAGGTGCCGAAGGTGCTGATTGAGGCGGCGCAGATTGACGGTGCGGGTTATCTGAAATCCTTTATCCGCATCTCGCTTCCATCTGCAGTGCCGGCATTGATCACGGTAACGCTGTTCTCTTTTGTTTGGTATTGGAACGAGTCCTACCTGACAGAAATGTATGTGCATGGTGTTATGACGGATTCCGGATGGACGTCGCTGGTTATCCAGTTGGATAATTTCCAGCAGAACTACAACAGCTATGCGCAGACAGCAACCAATGCGGTGACGAGTATCAACGAGTCCATCAATATGGCGGGCACCATGCTGTCCATCCTGCCGCTTCTTCTGATGTATTTCGTACTGCAGAGATACTTTGTTGAAAGTATTGACCGTACCGGTATTACAGGCGAATAAGAGATACACCGTCAACAATTTTAACGATACTTAAAATATTATAGTTAAAATGCACAATGATTCGGGCTCCTTAGGGGCCCGAATTGACATTCTAATTGGTAAAAACTAATATATTTTACAAAAAAGTATATTATTTCATAAAAACCTATATGAAAACGTAAAGGTTTGTGCTATAATAGGCTCATGAACAAAAACTAGTACCTATTGATGGAGGGAGAAGAATGAAAAAGAAATTAGTAGCATCTATGCTTGTTCTTACCATGGTAGCATCTCTTGCAGCAGGCTGTGGCAAGGATGGCGGACAGGGCGGTGGCTCTACAGCGACCAGCGTATCCGGTGAGACAGAAGAGGTTACAGTAGAGGGAAGTGATATTACATATCACAAGGCAACAGATCTTACAACAGATGACATTGAGTTGACCTATTTCCATTTTGATCAGGATGAGACAGTACAGTATCTTGCAGACCGGTTTATGGAGATTTATCCAAACATTAAGGTTACTGTGAAGTATGAGAATGTTTCTACTTACGACGACACCTTACTTACGCTGGTAAACAACCAGGAGACACCGGATGTGGTTATGTTCTCCGATGCGGATTTCGCACTGAGCAATGCAATCCTGACAGATATCTCCGGTTTCTATGATACCGATCCGGAGACAAAGGAGCTGGCATCTACTATCAACGAGTGTAAGATCGGATGTTATGGAACAGACGCAAGGTACGCAGTTCCGGTGAAGTTCTTCCCGGGCGTTATGTATGTGGATTTGAATGTGCTTAAGACCTTGAACATTGAGGCACCTTCCAGAAACTGGACATGGGCTGAGATGATTCAGTTGATCAAGGATGCTACAGTATTGGATTCCCCGGACGGTCAGGCTTACTATGGTGTCGGCGTATACAATCGTCTGGATTCCTACTATGGTATCGCAGCCGCACAGACCATTCAGGGTGAGTTCGGTTTTGATGGAACAGACTTTGACTTAAGTATTTGGGCAGTCGGAGAGCAGGAATTTGCAGACCTTGCAACCGGCGGTTACCGTGCACCGGCTACCGAGACTCAGGAGATGGAAGACTGGGCAGGTGACTGGGAAGCATGGAGCGGTGCAACCGGACATGTGGCACTGTTTACAGAAGCTTTCTGGACCTATCAGGGAACATGGGCAACCGAGGCATTCCAGCAGTATGATCTGGATATCGTTCCTTACGTTGTACCTGCTGTAAGCGAGGAGGATGCTTCTGCTGACCACCACAGCATTGCAACCATTGACTTTGGTGGAGTTACTACTGCATGTAAGTATCCGCGTGAAGCATATGAATTGTTGAAATTCATGAGCTTCGGTGTTGACGGATGGAATACAAGAATTGAAATGTATAATGATACTTCTATCGTAAACGCATCCGGTCTTCCTCTGAAGAACGATGTAATGCCTGCACCAATCACCACGAATGAAGAGGTTTGGAGCGCATACATTGATATGTACTGCGATGGCATGGACGAGACACACAAAGGCTACTGGGAGGAGTACTTCGCAAGCTGTATGCAACCGATTCCTTACGGCTGGACCAGCATCGCAGGTTACTGGAACTACTGTGATGAGTACTTCAACAAGATCGGTATCCACACATTGGTAGATTCAGGTGAGAAGAAGGCTGCGGACTTCGCAGATGAGGCAACAACCAAGGCAAATTACTATCATGCAAAGGCAATGCTTGAGTACTTCGGACCGGACAGTCTGTACAACGTACTGACAGAGGAGCAGACACAGCTTTACGAGCAGATGCTTGAGGAGAATTCTAACTAGGATTTAGGCGAAAGCTTAATCAAGGCCCCGGTGTTGCTTTCCGGGGCCGTATAAAAGGACCAGAAAAAGCAAACTAAGAAGAGAAGGTTGACCTGACACCTAGGCAGGTAAAGAATGGAGGAAAAGTAGTATGAAGAAAAAAGTAATTGCAGCACTGCTGTGCGGAACAATGGTTGCAACCTTGTTTGCAGGATGTGGCAAAGAGAAAACTCCTCAGGAGTCTCAAACCCCGGAACCGGAGTCACAGGCACCGGTAGAAGAGGTTGGTGCGGAAGCACTTCCGGATGCATTTGCTCACATTACATTCGATGAGGGAGCCGGAGAGGCATACAAGGCAATCGTACAGGTAGATGATAAGGGCGATAATGATGGTGCAAATTTCGGATTGGCAGATACCGATGCGACTTTCCAGTATGTAACCGGACCGGTTGGCAACGCACTTTATTTAGATGGTTCTTACGGACTTGATCTTGGACTTGAAGCTACCAATACCGATACATATACCGTTTCATTCTGGGTAAACGCAGATCGTCTTGCTACATTTGGACCGACACTTCAGTTTGGTTACAATATCGGTAAGGCAGCAGATGCCGGTAATAACGTATCATGGGCTAACGTAACCCAGTCTGAGTGGGGCACAGACGGCGCTAAGATCTTCCCAATCGTATGGTCAAGAAACGAGGCATCTGACGCTGCAGCAGATATTGACTGCTGGCCATGGCTGTACTCCTTTGATGATTCTATCCACGGCAAGAGAGAGTGGGCAATGGTTACCATCGTATGCTCTGGTGAAGAGCAGACCGGTCCTACCGGAAACAAGACTGTAGGAGCTCAGCTCTATGTAAACGGACAGCTTACCTATGATTCACAGGATAACTACGCAAACGGTTCTGTGTTTGAGTATACATGGGATGCAACACTTGCACCAAATCTTATGAAGCCGGACGGATCCAAATTTGAGTCTTACTTTGGAATCAACTACTGGGATACTGTATTCAAGGGCTTTGTAGATGATCTGTATGTATTTGATTCAGCACTTACCGCTGGTCAGGTTCTGTCTCTGTATCAGTTAGGTGATGCAACCGTTGAGACCGTTGCTCCGGACGGAGGTTCTGAGGAAGAGACAGCAGCAGATGTAACAATTACAGGTACTGCAGTTGGTACACCGGATTGTGCAACCGGATTCTGGGGTGCTCACTCTGAGACATGGGCAGTTCCGGAAGGAGAGTCTGTATCTAAGACTTTCATTAACTATCATGGCGCTGAGGCTGCAAACTGGAATAACTTCGTAGTTGTATTACAGAACGTTGCAGATGCACATTCTGCAGACGACAATGCGGATTATAAGGAGTACGGTGTTGTTCGTGCAGATAACTACGGATGGGCAGGAGAGGCCAATACAGGCACAGAGGGTGCTCTTCCTTGGGTACTGGAGAGCAACTGGAACTGGGATAGCTTTGCAGCAGACCTTCAGGGCGCTACTGTAACCGTTACTGTTACCAACAATGGTGGTTCAGCAGACGTTGTTGCAGACGTTACCACAGCAGCAGGTGCTACTTACCAGCAGAAGTACAGCGGAATCGTTGTTGACGGAGATTTATTCTTCTGCCTGACAGTGGATAACTGCTGCCTGGATATCCAGAACTAGGATATTTTATTGGGAGTCTTCCAATGAAGGAAGAGTTCGGAAAAATGATATGACAGTGGCGCTGTCAGTTTGACAGCGCCACTGTCATAAACGACAAAAGAATTACTATAACGACGCACTTGTTGATAGCGTTTATGTTATGAGTGATGCACTGATGTCCCAAACTACA
Organism: uncultured Lachnospiraceae bacterium; assembly: GCA_945868435.1. Taxonomy (GTDB): domain Bacteria; phylum Bacillota; class Clostridia; order Lachnospirales; family Lachnospiraceae; genus Roseburia. The sequence continues at coordinate 76,245 of CAMBLG010000003.1, read as the reverse complement.
AAATTCTTCAGGCGAAAGGGTGTATACTATTTTGCCGAAAGCTTGAGGAAAATATGTATACCCCGTCGCCGTCAAGTAAATGTAATCTGCGACATCCGTATAATTCTCATATCATAAACGATATTAATAAGCAGGAGGAATTCATGATGAGTGAAACAACCTTGAAATATAATGAGCCATGGATACTGCAGCGCGCAGATCCATACGTATACCGCCATACGGACGGCTGGTATTACTTTACCGCATCTGTACCGGCCTATGACCGGATCGTACTTCGCCGGGCCAAAAGCATTGGTGCGCTTGCGGACGCGGAGGAGAAAACCATCTGGATGAAGCATGAGAGCGGCCCTATGAGCAAGCATATCTGGGCGCCGGAGCTGCACTATCTGTTCGGCAAATGGTATATATATTTTGCCGGCGGTGAGGAGGAGGATATCTGGAAAATCCGTCCTTATGTGCTGGAGTGTCAGGGCGAGGACCCGATAAATGATCCGTGGGTTGAGATGGGAAAAATGCGACGGGCGCAGGATGACGAGTTTTCCTTTGAGGCATTTTCGCTGGATGCTACCGTGTTCGAGGTACATGGCAGATGGTATTATGTCTGGGCGGAAAAGGTCGGTGTAGGTAAGCAGATCTCCAACCTGTACATTGCAGAGATGGAGAACGGATATACGCTGAAAACCGTGCAGGTTCTTCTGACCACGCCGGATTATGATTGGGAAAGAGTTGGCTTCTGGGTCAATGAGGGACCGGGACTGCTTCGGAAGAATGGAAAGCTGTTCCTGACCTATTCTGCCAGTGAGACCGGTGTGGCGTATTGCGTCGGAATGCTTACAGCAGATGAAAACGCAGATCTTCTGGATCCGCTTTCCTGGAAGAAGGAGCGCTATCCGGTATTGAAGAGCTGCGATGAGCTGGAGATTTATGGACCGGGTCACAATTCCTTTACGAAGGATGAGGACGGAAATGATATTATGGTTTATCATGCCCGGAAAGAGACCGTGATTGAGGGAGACCCTTTGTATAACCCGAATCGGCATGCAATGCTGATGCAGGTGCGCTGGGAGAACGACAGACCGGTTTTTTCATATCGTTAGACGAAACGGAAATGGAGGAAGTAAAATGTCTAGATTGCATATTAATGAACATAACAAGCAGAGCACGATTGCACCGGAAATTTACGGACATTTTTCCGAGCATTTGGGACGCTGCATCTATGAGGGGATTTACGTCGGAGAAAACTCTGATATTCCCAATGTCAATGGCATGCGAACAGACGTGGTGGAGGCATTGAAGGAGCTGAAGGTGCCGGTGCTGCGCTGGCCGGGCGGCTGTTTTGCGGATGAGTATCACTGGAAGGACGGAATCGGTCCGAAGGAGACTCGAAAGAAAATGATCAATACCCATTGGGGCGGTGTTGTGGAGGACAATAGCTTCGGAACCCATGAATTCATGGAGCTGTGCCGCCAGATCGGATGTAAAACCTACATTAACGGGAATCTCGGAAGCGGAACGGTGCAGGAGATGTCCGAGTGGGTAGAATATATGACGTTCAGGGGAGTATCTCCGATGGCGGATGAGCGTGCGCGAAACGGCCACGAGGAGCCATGGACGGTGGACTTTTTCGGCGTGGGCAATGAAAACTGGGGCTGCGGTGGAAATATGACCCCGGAGTATTATGCCAATGAGTACCGCCGGTATCAGACCTATGTACGCAATTATGATCCGGAAAAGCCGATTCAGAAAGTGTGCTGTGGTGCCAATGTGGATGATTATCATTGGACGGAAGGCGTCATGAAAACCTGTTTTGACCATACGCCGGAATTTTTGCATGGCTTTATGGATTTTTTGTCGCTGCACTATTATGTTCACCCGGAAGGCTGGGAGATTAAAGGCAGCTCTACAGATTTTGACCGGGAGGTCTGGTATAAGACATTAAACAAGGCATTGCACATGGATGAACTGATCCGCCGTCACAGCGCTATTATGGATCAGTACGATCCGGAAAAAAAGATTGGACTGTCTGTGGATGAGTGGGGCTCCTGGTACACCTGTGAGCCGGGCACGAATCCGGGCTTTTTATATCAGCAGAATACCGTGCGTGATGCGTTGATAGCCGGTATCACCTTGAATATCTTTAACAAGCACAGTGACAGAGTTCGCATGGCGGCTCTGGCACAGATGGTAAATGTACTGCAGTCGGTTCTTTTGACGGAAGGAAGTCAAATGATCAAGACCCCGACCTATTACGTGATGCACATGTATCGCCATCATCAGGGGGCCGCACTTTTGGAGTCCTCTCTATCCGATGTTGAGGAAATCGGAGTGGATGGCTGGAAGGTGCCGAAGGTGACGGAATCCGTATCTATGGATGACGAGGGCTTCATCACAGTTACCCTTAACAATCTGTCTGCCGAGGAGTCTGAGCAGGTGGACATTCAGCTGGCGGAGCGTGGTTACCGCGTAGAACTGGCGCGCATTGTCACCCATGAGGATATGCATGCGCACAACACCTTCGACGCACCAGAGACTGTTGTGGAGGCAGAATTTACGGCATATGAGAGCACGGAGAGCGGCATTTCGGTAACGATGCCGAAGAACTCTGTGGTGGAACTGCGTCTTGTCAGGTAACAGAAAGCAACGCGGAAAGGGAGCGTAATGGCGGGAGTGTGTAAGAAGTGTCTGCTGCGCGAGATGGCAGAAGCGGACCGGAGTATGATACAAACCTATATCGCTGCAATCAAAAAAGAAGACCGGGTCTCAAACGATGTGTATGAGACCCGGTTATCTGCATGCAAAGAGTGCGACAGGCTGAATGCCGGAACCTGTAACGCCTGTGGCTGTTATGTGGAGCTTCGGGCGCTGACGCCGGTCAGCCATTGTCCGTACAAAAAATGGTAATGCCTCTATGCTTCGATGGGCGCGTAATTCAGGCTGACCTTGATGTCCTGTCCGTAGTTTCCGAAGGACTTGCCAAAAATCGTAAGACCGCCTACATGGGCTGCGTCATCGTCCACACTCATGCGGAAGCGGATGCCGCTTCGATAATCCAGATTAAAGCTGTCAATGGTCACATCCGAGATCTTCAGACCGTCGATGAAGGTTCCTTTCTTGTTGATGACAAGGAGTTTTAACAGACCGTACTGATTCCAGTTCGGGAACCACCAATCGGGAGTAAACAGACCTTTGACATCACCGAAATCGCCCGGGGATGTCCACATGCCGATGCAGGTATCGTTCAGGTAGAAGCTGATATCAGAGGGCCATACATTGTTGACGCCCGGAGCTTCGGAACTCAATTCTGCGGAGATGGTAATCTGCGTAATTTTCTGGGAGGATGGAATAAAGTTCGGAATCACATACTCCACGTAACCTTTTGTAAACCAGAGAATATCTGCATTGTAACGGTCCGGGTGCTCAAAATACCGCGGATCATCCACTTCCCCGATCAATGCCTTGGAGGAAGCCAGACCGCAGGTAGGACAGATATTGTAGCTGCTGTAGTGTCCAACCTTAAGTTCAGTATTGTACACATTGCTGAATTCTTCCTCTTTTTCCAGATCAATCAGAATCTTGTCCAGATGTACGGAGCAGATTTTCTGGTTTCCGTGACCGGCAGACTCGCTGGAAGTGGTGATAAGGCCACAGCTTTCCAGCTTTTTGATATGGCTGGTCAGGGCACCGTTGGTAATCTTCAGGCGGGAAGCCAGCTCGTTCATACTCATATTGTTGTTTTCCAAAAGAATGTTCAGAATCTCAATGCGCACATCCGAACCCAGTGCCTTAAAGATTTCCAAACCATCCATCAGTGATGTGATATGCAGCATATTTATTTACTCCTATATACCATCGATTCTTCCATATTCGCAAGGACATCGAAGACCTTGCAGTTATTGGGAAATCAATCATTTTCTTAAATTATATAGAAATTTTATTGGATAGTCAATAAATGTAAAAAATTTTATAAGACTGTAAAAATATCTAAAAGATGTTGATTTTTCTACAAAAAACGTCTATAATTTAATAAAAACTAAAATAGTTTATTACGAGATAAAGCGTAGAGGGTAGATGATGAAAAAAGGGGGATTTCATACAAACACGCCGGTGCATGATCCGGCGGTATTTGTGGATCGGGACGGAAGCTATTACATATTTGGAACGCATATGACGGCGGCAACCTCCAAGGATCTGCGTTATTGGGAGAGCTTTGCGGATGGCGTCAATGGGGAGAATCCGCTTTTTTCCAATCTGTTCGATGAAGATATGGAGGCTTTTCGCTACTGCGGTAAGTTTGACGGAAAGGAATATGCGGTATGGGCACCGGATGTGTCCTATAATCCGTATCTGAAGAAATACGTGATGTATTTTTGTACCTCTGGTTCTTACATCAAGTCAACCATCTGTATGGCCACTGCGGACGAGGCAAAAGGGCCTTATCATTTTGAACGTGTGATTCTGTATTCCGGTTTTGATGAGGACACCATCGATGAAACCAATGTGAAGGCTGTGCTTCCGGAGGGGGAAGATCTGTCACACTATTTTAAAAAGAATGGAAAATACAATAATCTAAGCTGGCCCAACTGTATCGATCCGAATATTTTTCACGATAAGTCAGGGCGGCTGTGGATGGTGTACGGCTCCTGGTCAGGGGGAATTTTCCTGATTGAGATTGATGAGCACACCGGGCTTTTGATTCACCCGGAACCGGATGGGAAGAATCAGGTGGATGCTTATTTTGGGCGGAAGCTCCTGGGTGGCGGGCACAAGTCCATTGAGGGTCCGTTTATTCTCTATGATCAGGTATCAGACTATTATTATCTGTTTGTATCCTTTGGCTGGCTGGCCAGAGAGGGCGGTTATCAGATCCGTATGTTCCGTGCAAAGAAGCCGGAGGGACCGTATGTGGATATGGAGGGAAAGACCTTCCGGAGAGTCAATCACCACGATCCTTATGGGCTAAAACTGATGGGAAACTATATTTTCCCCAGCATGGAATGCGGCTATAAGTCTCCGGGACACAATTCTGCCTTTGAGGATCAGGATGGTGCAATTTACATGGTTTATCACCAGAGGTTCGACTTGCCGTCGGAGGTGCACGAACCCCGTGTGCATCAGCTGTTCCGCACCAAGAATAACTGGCTGACGGTCTGTCCGTTTGCAACGGATGGCGAGATGCTGTGCAGAAAGAACTATCATGAGTCAGAAATCTGCGGTACTTATTATCTGGTGGAGCACTGTCAGGATATTTCCAACGAGATGCATCTCCCGTTGAAGGTGGAATTCACCCGCGCAGGTGAAATCCTGAAGTATCTCGAACAGGAGCCGGAAAATGCCAACACCGTCAAGGAAAGTAAGCCTTACGGGTATTATACGCTGGATGAGGAGAGCTGTATCAGCTTTAATATACAGGATATAAGCTACGAGGGCGTAATTGTACAGCTCAACGATGAGGCTGGCAATCCTACCATGTGCATTACCGGTGTCGGGGGAAACCAGAGTGCCTGGGCAGTAAAATACTTATAAGTTTTTAAATGATAGAAGGTGGCGACAAAAATCGCCATCTTTTTTTGCTGCATTGTACGTTATTTAAATCTTGGTATTTATAGGGTTATATGATAAAATAGCGGGAGAAAAGAAAAGGAACCGGTTATTTTGACAGAATTAGAAGAATATTACAACAAATTTAACGAGGAAAAGCGTCTGGACAGCCGCCACGGACAGGTGGAATTCATTACCAGCATGAAGTACATTCATGCCTGCATTGACACGGTGGCAGCAGGGCGGGACAAGACGGATATCCGTATTCTGGATATCGGTGCCGGAACCGGCCGTTATGCGGTTCCTCTGGCGGAGGAAGGCTACGATGTGTCCGCAGTGGAACTGGTGAAGCACAATCTCGGCCGGCTGAAGCAGAAGAGCAGTGCGGTCAAGGCGTATCAGGGCAATGCAATGCGATTGAAGCGCTTTGCGGATAACTGCTTTGATGTTACACTGCTTTTTGGCCCGATGTACCACCTTCACGCCTGGGAAGATAAGCTGGCGGCATTAAATGAGGCCGCGCGGGTGACAAAGCCGGGCGGAAGAATTCTTGTGGCCTACATCATGAATGAATTTTCCGTAATCACATACGCTTTTAAGGAGCGCCATATTCTGGAGGGGCTGGAAGGAGGAATGCTGGATGAGAGCTTTCACTGTACCGAGAAGGCCAATCCACTGTACAGTTTTGTGCGTCTGGAGGATATGGAGCGTTTGGCAGAAGAGGCGGGGCTACGCCGCATTCAGGTCATAGCGGCAGACGGGGCGGCCAATTATATGCGGCCGTTTTTGAACGCTCTGACAGAGGAAGAGTTTCAGCAGTTTGTGCGGTATCATCTGGCCACCTGTGAGCGTATGGATCTAATGGGAGCTTCCGGGCACACGGTGGACATTCTGACCGGCGCATAAGGGGAGAGATTATGAAAAAGGAAAGATTTGCAGCGCTGCTTATGGCAGCGTCAGTGCTGGCCTGTGGCTGTTCGGTGCAGGCGACGGGAGAAGCGAATATCCCACAGACTGAGGCGGTGCCGGACACGCAGGAAAAGGTGACAGAAGACATTGCCCCGATGGAGACGGAGACAGAAGAAGCCACGGAGGTCGTGGCGGAGCCGGTCATTCAGACCGTGACGGTCACTGCGGTGGGAGACTGCACCCTCGGTGTCACTCAGACTCATGGATATGCAGGCTCTTTTCACGAATACTATGACCAGAACGGAGAAGACTATTTCTTTGGAGGCGTACGTGATCTGTTTGAGTCGGATGACTTTACGTTGATAAATCTGGAGTGTGTATTGTCAGAGTCCGAAAATCGCGTGGAAAAGACGTGGAATCTGAAGGGAAGGCCGGAGTATGTGGGAATCATGACAGGCAGCTCCGTGGAGGGCTGCAGTCTTGGCAATAACCACACTCTGGATTACGGAGAATCCAGTCTGGAGGACACGAAAAGTGTGTTGGACGAAGCGGGAATTATATACGGACTCAACGAGCATGTGGCAACTTATACAACAGAATCCGGCATTGTGATCGGAATTGTCTCCTCCAATATGCTGTGGCAGGATGAGACTCATGCCAATTATGTAAAGGATGGCATCGCGGCGCTGCGGGAGCAGGGAGCCGATCTGGTGATCGTAAGCTGCCACTGGGGCATCGAAGGGGACCATTATGCAAACGGTTATCAGGTTGATATGGCGCACCAGATCATTGACTGGGGCGCGGATCTTCTGATCGGCACGCATCCCCATGTGCTGCAGGGGGTAGAATTGTATAAGGGCAAGGTAATCTGCTACAGTCTGGGCAATTTCTGCTTTGGCGGCAACCGCAATCCGCAGGTAAAGGACACCGCTGTATATCAGCAGACATTTACTTTTGTGGATGGGGTGTTGCAGACGGACATAAATGCCGATATGATACCATATAGCATTAGTTCTACGACAAGCCGCAATGACTTCCGGCCGACAAAGGCAGAAGGGGATAGAAAACAGCGGATCATCGCGGATCTGAATGACTATTCATCGTCATACAGCAACATCTGTTTTGACGAAGAGGGAAAGTTAATGTTAAAAGAATAGAGACGGAGTAATATGAGAGGAAGAGCAGGAAGAATCAAAAAACATAAGAAGCATACCATGGAGGCTGCGTCTGTTCGGCCGATGCAGGTATCGATAAAGGAAAAGTTTGTTAAGCCGGATGAGAAAGCGGCTGTTGTGACCCCAAATGTTACAAGCAGCAACGAGAATATCGGTAAAGGATTATATCCGCTGGATCACATCGACGGCTATGATGTCAGACCGGGCTTTTTCCGAATGAACGGAGCGTATCAGTCCGGCGATAATGTGAGCTTTACCGTCAATTCCCATGGCGCATACAGCTGTACATTGCTGTTGTTTAAACCCATGGCAACGGAACCTTATGCCAGAATCCGTATTCCGGATTCTTACCGGATTGGAGATACCTATTCGATTCTTGTATTTGGGCTTAAGATCGAGGAGTTTGAATACGCGTACCAGTTTGACGGACCGAATGATCCGGCCAAGGGCAAGATCTTTGACCCTAATAACATCATTCTGGACCCCTATGCAAGAGCCGTTACGGGACAGCGCAAATGGGGGGACAGGCCGGAGGGCGGCAACTACTTTGTCTATAAGGCCCGCGTGGTAAAAAACGATTTTGACTGGGGCAACGTCAAGCAGCTGGAGCATCCTTTTGAGGATCTTGTCATCTATGAGACCCATGTGCGCGGTTTTACCAAGGATGCTTCCTCCGGGGTTGAGGGCGGAGGAACCTTTGAGGGACTGCGCCAGAAGATTCCGTATCTGAAAGATCTTGGAATCAATGCGGTAGAGCTCATGCCGATTTTTGAGTTTGATGAGATGGAGAGCGCCCGCATGGTGGATGAGGAGCAGCTCTACAATTATTGGGGCTACAATACGGTGTCGTTTTTTGCCCCGAACACCAGCTATGCGTTTCACGAGGAGCACAATCACGAGGGGGATGAGTTAAAACGCCTGATTCGCGAGCTCAAGGAAAATGGCATCGAGGTCATTCTGGATGTTGTGTTCAACCACACGGCAGAGGGAAATGAGATGGGACCGAGCTTCTGCTTCAAGGGCATTGATAACAATATCTATTACATGCTGACGCCGGATGGCCACTACTATAATTTCAGCGGCTGTGGCAACGTCATGAACTGCAATCATCCGGTGGTGCGCCGGTTTATCATTGACTGTCTGCGCCATTGGGCAGTGGAGTACCGTGTGGACGGATTCCGGTTCGATCTGGCATCGATTCTGGGACGTGACCAGAATGGTGCGCCAATGGAAAATCCACCGATTCTGGAGGCGTTGGCGTTTGATACGGTGCTGAGTGATATGAAGCTGATTGCGGAGGCATGGGATGCAGGGGGGCTGTATCAGGTGGGAAGCTTTCCGTCCTGGAACCGTTGGGCGGAGTGGAACGGACGGTATCGTGATGATATGCGCTGTTTCCTGAAGGGGGACCAGGGTTCGGCGGGACGCGCAATCACAAGAATCACAGGTTCGCCGGATATGTATGACCCGGCTAGCCGCGGGTACAGTGCATCCGTCAATTTCCTGACCTGCCACGACGGATTTACGCTGTATGATCTGTACTCGTACAATGAGAAGCACAATGAGAAAAACGGTTGGAATAACACGGATGGAGACAACAACGGGCACAGCTGGAACTGTGGATGCGAGGGAGACACCGATGATCCCCAGATTGAGGGGCTGCGCCGCCGTTTGGTGAAAAATGCGTTTGCCGCGCTTTTATGCAGCCGTGGGCCGGCAATGTTCCTTGCGGGAGATGAATTCTGTAATACGCAGTTTGGCAATAACAATGCATACTGTCAGGACAATATCATTTCATGGCTGGACTGGACCAGACTGGAGAAGTATCAGGAGATTCATGACTTTGTGCGGTTCATGATCCGGTTCCGAAAGGAACATCCGGTGCTGCGCAAGAATACGAAGTCTGCGGAATGCGGATTCCCGATGATCAGTGTGCACAACGGAGAACCGAATCGTGATTACACAAATTTTGATTCTCATCTGATCGGGATTATGTATGCGGGACGCAATGCGGACGATACGAAGGATGACATTGTATTCTACGCCATGAATGCGTACTGGGAGCCGTTGCAGATACATCTGCCGGAGCCGCCTCAGGGGTTCCATTGGCGCGTGGTCTGCAATACCAACTGTGAATATACGGATGAGACCAATTTCCAGGAAATGACAGAGGTATATGGTCCATGTCATTTCGGAATCGGGGCGAGAACGACTCTTATTTTCGTCGCGGAAAGTGATGAGCAGGTGGCTGTTCTGGCAGCGATGTCAGAAGAAGATGAACTACCGGAAGAAGAGAGCGAGTGGCTGTAAGGGAGAAGTCTTACACCCACCCACCATCCAGTGTAATTACCTGTCCGGTCAGATAGGAATGTCCGCTGCAAAGGGTTAGTGTGAGCTGTGCAACCTCGGCGGGGGTTCCCATGCGGCCGGCGGGAATTTCCTGAATCAGGGCTTCCCGTTCTTCCTCGGAGAAGCAGCGGTTCATGTCGGTATCGATGACACCGCAGGCGATGGCGTTGACGGTGATACCGCTGGGAGCAAGTTCCTTGCCCAATGCCTTGGTGAACGCATGGATTCCGCCCTTGCAGGCAGAGTAAGCAACCTCGCAGGAGGCACCGACGCTGCCCCAAACGGAGGAGATATTGATGATGTGTCCGCTTTTTCGTGCGACCATTTGCGGAACGCACAGACGGCTTGTTAAGAATGCGGAGGACAGGTTTGTGGCTACAATCCGGTTCCAGTCGTCCACACTCATGTCGGTCAGCAGGCCAATATAGGAGATTCCGGCATTGTTGATCAGTACATCAATCTGTCCGAATTCCTCCATGGTAGCGGAAATCATGTCCTGCACGAATTCGCAGTCGCCCACATCCCCGACGAAGCAGCGAATCTGGATCCGGTAGGTTCGGGAGAGTTTTTCGGAAAGAGCATGAAGCTGTTCTGCGGATTTATGACAGCAGAGTACAAGATGATAGCCGTTCCCGGCAAATGCCTCAGCAATTGCGGCACCGATTCCTCTGGATGCCCCTGTAATAAGTGCAACCTGTTTCATAGATATCCTCCTTTACGTTGCATTTATACATATTATATCTTTGAAATGTAAAAAAATCTAGACAAATCCAATTGAATATGATAATATATTACTCGGTCGTGTTGATCACAGTATATATGATACAGACGGCGCGTGGCTCAGTTTGGTAGAGCGCTGCGTTCGGGACGCAGAGGTCGCAGGTTCAAATCCTGTCGCGCCGACTAGATAAAAAGTCAGTTTTTCTTATGAAAGACAGGCTTTTTATTGATTTTATAGGCTTTTCTACATATGAGCATTATTTTTTTGAGGCTTTTTGGGAGAAAAACAAGGAGTTCCTTCAAAGTTTAGAGGATGCTATGACAGATATAAGAATTCCCGAACATGCGGAATTAAGAGAAACAATAAAGAAGTGAAGGATTTTTACAATGATAATTCTTATCGTTATATTTATTATCTTTATATGTTGGGAGATATACGAAACTATATACTTTAGAAGCGAAAAGTTTTTGACCATCAAAAGGCGTATTGAATCATATGTTAATAATTGTAATGAACTAAACAGCCACATAGAATCGCTTAAAAATACGTATTTAGGTATTAATCAATTAGATTATGGTCAAGCGCGGTATCACGATGAAAGCAGATGGAATTACAAAAGACCGGAGCTTAAAAAGCAAAAATATGAGCCTAACATATATAATTGTTCTAGAACGATTTGCGATAACGCAAGAAAACAACCATTTAAATACATCTGTAAGTACTTTAATATAAAAGCAACAGAAGAAAGTCTGTCTCAATTTGAGAATGTATTAAATAATTTTGAATCTGCAGAACAAGGTAAATTTTTACTCAAATCGGAAAAAGAAAATATTCTGAATAGTATAAAAAATGATATTCCTACTCTTATTAGAGTATTCGGAAAAAAGAAGTTGGAAAAGAAACTGGGATTTCAAAGCATTGACTTCAGCACAACATATTTTCCAAGATATACTTTTAAATATGTTAGTTCAGGAGGAAATGCATCCATGCAATGTGACGTTGTAATGGATATAGAAAACTTAAACAGATTTGTTAATTATCTTTCAGAAACTGTGAAATTTAAAAAGAGTGTAGCTGGTCAACGTTCTCTTATGACAAGTGCTCTGCGACAGAAGATTATGCAACGTGATAACTACACTTGCAAGATATGTGGTGCTTCAACTTACGTTGAACCGAATTTACTATTGGAAATAGATCATATCGTTCCAGTTTCAAAAGGTGGATTAACGTCAGAAGATAATTTAAGAACTCTTTGTTGGAGATGCAACAGAAAAAAGGGTGCGAAGATTGAATACCCATATAGTTCACAAAACATTTCGCCTGTTGAAAACAATAATACGTAACCTTTAGGGTACCATTAGGGTGCCCTTTTTATTATGGCTAGTAACTCTGTTGAACTCGCGAAGCATGCGAAATATACCCAACCCGTTATGCGGCTTGCCTGGAGGTTGTAAAAACAAATTAATGTTGTTATAATATGTATATACATCAGATAATTTTATAAAATGGGGAGTTGGAATATGGATAATCAGCTCACACTGGAGCAGAAGAAACGCAAAGTTCAGGACTTTCGCCCGATTGATGATGTGTTCTTTGAGGTACTGGCAAATGACGTACCATTCTGTGAGGAATTATTAAGAACGATTCTGGAAGATCCGAAACTTGTCGTAAATGATGTGATTGTACAGAGTAGCGAGAGAAACATGTATGGTCGATCTGTTCGGCTGGATGCACTATGTACTCTGGGCAATGGGGAAAAGTGTAATATAGAAGTGCAGAGATCAGATAACGATGATCATTTGAAGCGCGTAAGATTCAATGCTTCAAGTATTACGGTTAAGGAATCACAAGTTGGAGACAGATTCGAGGATGTAGCAGAGGTATATGTGGTATATATTTCTGAATTTGATATCTTTGACAGGGAAAGAACCATATATCATGTAGAAAATGTGATTCGCGAGACGGGAGAACAGGTTGACGATGGATTACACAGGATTTTTGTGAATACAATTTATAATGATGGATCAGATATTGCAGATTTGATGTCCTGTTTTACGCAGAAACAGGTGAACAATCCAAAGTTTCCGGTATTGACACGAAGAATGAATGAGTTAAAAAATGAAGAAGGAGGGATTAAATCAGATTTAGTTTTTTATAAATCGGGAGAAAATCTATGGGCAGAGGATGATAAGGATATTTATGAGATTATAGGAGAAAAGAATTTATTTACAAATTATTCTATGACAAGGAACTATTTGGAGGAGAAAGAGAAGTTTTCTAGGGAAAATACTAAATTTAAAAAGACGGATATCAATACAATTACAGTTACATCGAAAAATTGGAAAGATACATATACACCCGCTTTTAGTTCATCAACAACTAGTTCAAAGATATGTTCATTGTATAATAGTAAAGGTCAAGGAAATTATGGCTTATGTTGGGCTGCAACTGTGGTTACTATTTGTAATTATAGAAAGGGAACTAATGTGTCCGCGAGTATGATTGCAGATATAATGAATATTGGTTATGATGAAGGTGCCAATATATATGAAGCGCAACAAGCGTTGAAAAATTATGGGGTACAATATAATTCAGTTTATGGCAATTCGGATACTAAAATGCCCTGGTCGATATTAAAAGCAAATATTGATAATAAATATCCTATTTACGTTTCAGCTAAAGCAACTAATAGTGGACATGCAGTTACTGCATACGGTTATACGATAGCTGCAGGCATGAAGTATATTGTTTTATGGAACTCAGGAATAAATGGGGGAAAAGGGAATCCTATAACAGTTAGTTTTTATGAAGATGGGACTTCATTTTCATATAATAATACGACGTATACATGGACATATTCGGTATCTCGATATTAAAAGAGGGGGGGATGGAACATGAAAAAGATTTTCGTTTTATGTATATGCATCACTATTTTAGCAATTATATTTGTCCTCAGTGGAAAGGAAGCGAATGTGTTGCCAAATTTGAATGTCGATGATTTGGACAAAATTGTAATTTACAATTCCGATGAGAGTGTAGTTTTAAATCAAAAGGATGATATCCAAAAGCTGGTTGATATTTTAACATCAATGCAATTGAAAAAAACTTCCGCAAACACGAAAGACGGTTATGCCTTTTTGATTGAACTATATGATCGCAATGGAGAAAAAAACACGATTACGGTAGCGTCCTCAAATATAGTAGTCGAAGGAAAAAACTATAAGTGTGGGGAAGATTATTGTGGGCAGATTCGTAACGTGTATGAACAATATTACATAAAATAAATGCTACAGATCAAAAAGGATCGCAACACCCTGATTTCCGGAATTGAGGTAGAGGCAACTCGTGTTCATGGTCTCCGGATCCCAAAGAATGCGTTTATCAATTTTCTCCCAAATTTGAGAAAAAATTGAAGCGGCTTACAAGGCGAGCAAATCATCCGATTCTATATCGAAGCCTACGGATGGTTGCGAGTGTATTACTGGTATTCATGATAGGATTTGGTTCAATTCTGACTGTGAGTACTGAGGCGAGGGAGATTGTGTTTGGCTGGATGAGAGTGCGGTATCAGTCGATGTATGAATATTTTTTTGAAGGTGAAGTTGAAAATCCGGAAAATGTGGTTTATTATCCGAAGTGGCTACCGGAAGATTGTGAGTTTGAAACTTCATATGACACTCTGAGTGGAAAGGTGTATATCTATTCTACACCGCGCGATTCGTTGGTTCAGTTTACCTACATTTCGCGATCAAATACAGGCAAGTTGTATATGGATGGCGTGGATGCGGAGCCAAAGGAGGTTATGATCAATGGTGGCGAAGGAACGTTGTATATTTCCCATAATGAAAGTGTAACAAGTAATCTTGTCTGGATGAATAAGTCGCGAACTGTTTTGTTCTCGATATCTGGAGACTATGATGAAGACGTCCTAATTAAAATCGCAGAAAATATTGCCGAAAAATAAAATTATTTGAAGTGTCCAAAATCGCGTCGTTGAATCGTTATTATGATTATATGATAGAGGAGGAGGGGGCGATTATGTGATAATTTTAGGCAATAAAAAGGGCTGATGAAAATCATAATATTCAGAGGAGAATTGTTTATGAAAAAATAATTTTATTAGTGGCTTTATTTATGTTTATGATTCCTGTTACAGTAAATGCAGTTACACTAAGATATAGCAATGTTCATCCGGAACTAAAGTTTGATGGAACTACAGCTTATTGTACAGCTTCTGTTACTGGGGATTCTATGAAAGATAAAATAGACATTGTTGTAAAGCTATGGAAGGGAAAAGGTTGTATTGCAACATGGAAGGACTCTGGGGTTGGTTATGTATTCTTAAGCAAGAGTAAAGTCGTTGAGAAAAATTATGAATATACTCTAACGATTGATGCAAAAATCAACGGGAAAACGCGGCCTACCGCATCAATTACAGCTAAATGCAAATAGAATGGTTTAGTTATATTATTAAAAGATTAGAATTTGATTAATAAGGAGGTCTCAATATCGTGTGTGAAGTAATGCAGAAGTATGAAAAGATTGCCGCAGAGGATGCTGCAAAGAAGGAAAGAATTGAGGCAATCCAGAATATGATAGAGCTGGGGCTTTCAGAAGAGAAGATTTTAACCAAGTATACCAGGGAAGATTATGAAGAAGCACAAAAGAGAAATTGATGATAGCGCGCCTGTGTTCTACAAAAATTCTACAAAATGTGTTTCAAAACGAAATTCGATGAAATAGGTAATCTCTCAAATGTGTAGGCGGAAATGCCTGAAAATAAGGCATTTCCAAGCATTTTAAAAACCCTTAATGTATTTAGATGATTCGTACCGAGTAGAGTTCGGGACGCAGAGGTCGCAGGTTCAAATCCTGTCGCGCCGACTATGAGAGACGAACTGTACAGGGATGTATAGTTCGTTTTTTGTTTCTAAATACAAAAGGATTATGGAAGGATTTTTTAATCTGATTTTAATGTAAACCACATTTCCATTTAATTTTCGTCGTATAAGATAACATCATCAAACAACGAAAGAGAGGAAAACATTATGGATAACTTTGAAAAGGTTGAAAAATTAAAAGAGCGTGCCAATGTCACCTACGAGGAGGCAAAGCAGGCATTGGAGGCATGTGACTGGGATATCTTAGAGGCAATGATCTATCTGGAGAAGCTGGGCAAGACCAGCGGAACGGCAAAGGCCGGTTATTCCGCAGAGCAGGAGAGCACCGGATCGTCCGGCGCACAGGCAGGAGATACGAAGGAAGGACAGGAGTCCTTCGGAGAAGTCATGGGCCGCTTCGGACGCTGGTGCGCAAAGTGGATCAACAAGGGCAATTCCAACAGCTTCTGTATTGAGAAGAATGGACAGGAAATTCTTCGCGTGCCGGTAACACTGCTGATCGTACTGTTGATCTTTACCTTCTGGATCATTGTACCGCTCATGATCGTGGGACTGTTCTTTGATATGCGCTATCATTTCCGGGGACCGGATGTGAAGTCTGTGGATCTGAACAAGGCAATGGATACTGTGGCGGATGCGGCAGAGAACTTGAAGAGCGACATTGCGGACCAGAAGTAATAGGTACATGGGAGTAGGACAACGATGGAGACTACCATATTAATAGTAGAAGATGAAGAGAAGATCGCCCGCTTTCTGGAGTTAGAGCTGAGGCATGAGGGCTATCAGGTAGTAAAGGCATCGACCGGACGGGAGGGACTTGCCCTGGCAGAAAGCGGAAAGGCAGATCTCATGGTATTGGATGTGATGCTGCCGGAACTGAATGGCTTTGAGGTACTGAGGCGATTGCGGCGAAGCTCCGATATGCCGGTGATTATGCTGACTGCAAGGGATGAGGTCATGGACAAGGTGGCAGGTCTGGATGGAGGAGCGGACGACTATATGACAAAGCCTTTTGCCATCGAGGAGCTTCTGGCGCGCATCCGTCTGGTCCTCAAGAAACGCGGCACATCGGGCACAAAGGAAGAACAGGCACTGACTTATGGCGAGCTGGAGATGAATCTGGCGCGCCATGAGGTGCGTTACGGAGGTGAGCTGGTGGCTCTTACACCTCGGGAATTTGACCTGCTTAAAGTGCTTTTGGAAAATAAAAACATTGTAGTATCCAGAGATACACTTTTGGAAAAGGTGTGTGGTTACGATTATTTGGGAGAAACAAATGTGATTGATGTGTATGTGCGCTACCTCCGCAGCAAATTGGATGACGTGTATCATGTGAAGATTATCCAGACGGTGCGGGGAGTTGGCTACTGCATTAAGGATTAACCTATGGAAGAGAAGAAAGAAGAAAAGAAGAGAGACCAGCGGAAGGTCACGTCCATTGCATTGCGCATCAACTGGATCCGTGTCTGGGATCTGGTGGGCAATTACCTTGCCATGGATATCGGTATCTGTCTGGTAATCGTAGGTATCTTGCTTTATGGGCTGGATGTGCAGATGACGGGGACATTTTCTCTTGATTACAGCCGAAGCCTGGTACACAGCGGACCGCTTCGGGATTGGGTATATCAGGTGTGTGACGCAGAGGGTGCGCTTCTATATCGGTGGGAAGCGGGACCGTGGCTGGTGTGGTTCCGAAACGGAGGAGTTTTCGTACTGATCATCCAGTTTTTGAATGTCATTTCCCTGATCATAAATGGTACGTCGCAGATGCGGCGGCAGTTAAAGCCGCTGGATGAAATTGCGCTAAAGGCGCAGGAACTGAAGGAGTTGGTGGAGGATGAGAACAAATATCACAACTTGGAGGATGCTATTGCGAATCTGAAAGGGGACGTGATCGAGTCGGGTATTCACATGAATGACCGGGAACTGCGGGGAATTGAGCAGGCGTTAAATGATCTGCTGGATCGCATCCGCAAAACCTATAAGCAGCAGGATCAGTTTGTGTCAGATGCCTCCCACGAGCTTCGGACTCCGATTGCGGTGATACAGGGATATGTGAATATGCTGGACCGGTGGGGCAAAGAGGATGAGACCGTTCTGGCGGAGTCCATCGAGGCCATTCAGCACGAGGCGGACCACATGCAGAAGCTTGTGGAACAATTGCTTTTTCTTGCGAGAGGCGATGCGAATCGCCAGAATCTGGATATGAAAGTGCAGCAGCTTGGCGAGATCCTTCAGGAAATATACGAGGAATCCCGCATGATCGATGAGAACCACAGCTATGTGCTGGAGAAGCGGCAGGAGGTCACTCTGTGGGGAGATTATGACATGCTCAAGCAGTCGATCCGCATTCTGGTGGATAACGCGGTCAAATACACCCCGGAGGGTGGAGAAATCATCCTGCGTGTAGGATGCACACCGGAAGGACGCCCCTATTATGAGATTCAGGATGGCGGAATCGGTATGTCCCAGCAGGATGCGGAGCGGGCGTTTGACCGCTTTTACCGGGCGGATACGGTGCGTAGCAGCAAGTCCGGCGGTACCGGTCTGGGCTTATCCATTGCGAAGTGGATTACGGATAAACATGGCGGAAGCTATCGCATTTTAAGTGCGCTGGAATTGGGAACCAGATTTCATGTAGAATTTCCTGCGTATACAGGTGTTGAAAAAGCATGAGGAATCTGTTACATTAGAGCGTGAAGAAATGAGATCGTAATAAGGAATCGTGTGGTTAGGAGCAGATTAAGATGAGTACGGACAATAAGAAAGAACAGACAGAAGCGGTGAAGAAGCAGCATAGAAGGCGTGGCTGGATAGAGCTTGGTGTGTATGCTGTCATTCTTGCTGTTGTATTCATAGTGTTTCATTATATTTTAATGCTCGGCCGGATTCCAACAGAGAGTATGGAACCGAACCTGATGACCCATGATTGGTTCCTGGGAGAGCGGGGCGCATATTCGGAAGAGGTACCTGAACGGGGCGATATAATCGTCTTTTACTCAGATGAGTTTGGCATGTCTCTGTGTAAACGAGTCATCGGTTTGCCGAAAGAAGAAGTCTCCTTTGTGGGTGGACACGTATACATTGACGGCAAACCGCTTAATGAGTCAGAGTATCTGTCTGAGGATGTGGTGACCGAGAGTGAAGATACCTTTACCGTGCCGGAGGACTGTGTGTTTGTTTTGGGAGATAACCGTGAGGTATCGGACGATGCCCGGTATTGGGAGGATCCCTATGTGAGCTATGAGGATATTCAGGCAAGGATATTTTTTGTAATACCGTTTCATAAGCTGCCGTGGTTTTAGAAGAATGGAGAGAATGCTATGTTTACAACGAGAGAACTTCAGGATGAGATTATACGATTAAAAAAGGAGAACGATGTCTGTATTCTGGCACATGCATACCAGAGCCATGACATCTGGGAAGTTGCGGATTATGTGGGAGATTCCTATGGACTGAGCCAGCAGGCTGCCAAAGCAACGCAGAAGACCGTGCTGATGTGTGGTGTGCGTTTCATGGCCGAGACCGTAAAGATTCTATCGCCGGAGAAGAAGGTGCTTCTGTCCAATCCCAATGCAGGCTGTCCTATGGCGGAACAGATGGATGTGGAACTGATCTCACAGGTAAAAGAGATGAATCCGGGCTACACAGTGGTGGCATACATAAACACAACCTCAGAGCTTAAGACCATCTGCGATGTGTGTGTAACCTCTTCCTCCGCAGTTCAGATCGTAAAAAACATTGAGAATAAGAATATTCTGTTTATCCCGGACTGCAACTTAGGACATTGGGTAGCAGAGCAGGTGCCGGAGAAGAATATCAAGCTGCTTCAGGGTGGCTGCCCGACGCATGTGCGCATGTCCGTAAAGGATGTGGAGGCTGCAAGAAAAGCGCATCCCGATGCGCTGCTTCTCGTTCATCCGGAATGTCTGCCGGAGGTGACGGCAAAGGCGGATTACAAGGGAAGCACCACCGGCATTATGGATTACGCGAAGAATAGTAATGCCAAGGAGTTCATCATCGGCACGGAGAACAGCATTGTGCAGCATTTACAGTTCGCCTGCCCGGACAAGAAATTTTATCCGTTATCCAAGGATTGCGTCTGCCACAACATGAAGCTCACGACCCTCGGAGACGTATATGACTGCGTAAAAGGCATTGGTGGAGAGGAAATTGAACTTTCCGATGAGATTCGCGAAAAGGCAAAGCGCTGTATCGATACCATGCTTACATTGGGGCAGTAGTGTTTGTACAAGGTATCAGGAAGATAGGAATACCACAAACTTTTGTTATGAATGAATTTTTAAACATTTTGCTAAGGGATAAATTTTCGGATTTGTCCCTTAACTTTTTTCTTGACGGAGGAGAACGTGAATGAGAAAGATATTGATTACCAATGATGACGGAATCGCCACAAACATTTCCTAGGTCATTATTACGTGGAAGACAATTCGAATTGACCGAGGTGTTTGCTAATCGTATGTTAATCGGGCTGAAGACTCTTAGATGAGCTTTCAGCCCTTGTTTCGTTATCTTAAGATTTGTACATTAGATGCCCACACTTTTGAATTAGAGTGTAGGTTTCGCCCTCGGCTAGCTGACCGCAGCTGATTACAACACAGTTGTATTCCATACTTGGTTCATAGGAGACAAGCACGTTTCCGTCTGAGTCGGTAAGAGTCAGGGGTCCGGTTACGTAAGAGTTGGACACGGTGACGAGCACTGAGCCCTGGGTGGAGTCTGTTCCAAAATTCATAGCCATGCCGCTGGCACCGGTTGCGACAAACGTGCCACCGGTAATGGTGCCGCTTCCGGCATAGTCCAGTGAACCGTTGCCGCTATTGGTCGGACCGTCTACATAGATTTCGCCGCCGGTATCACCGCCGAAGCCGCCACCACGGCGATCGCCCTTGGCGTAGTACGCTTCTCTTTCGTATGAGAGCAGAATGCGAGGGGAAAGACTGTGGGTCAGTAGATATTTGATTTCATATCGCTTGAAAATCATCTGATCACTCATAGAAAATGTGCTCCTTTGCTTTGAAGAGATTAGTATAATGGAGCAACCTTAAACGAACTTTAAAAAAGATTTCATTCGGCATCAATTGACAGAAAAACACATATTATATAGAATAGATATTGTATCGAGTTATATTTTTAATTTTAATTTATAGGAGGAATAGTATATGATTTGTCCAAAATGCGGAAGCGAAATGGCTGACGGAAGTGCTTTCTGCACCAAGTGCGGAGCTTCGTTGGCAGCAGGCGCACAGCAGGGAATGCCACAGGGAAATCCGAATCCACAGGGAATGCCGCAGGGTAACCCGAATCCACAGGGAATGCCATACGGCAATCCAAATCCACAGATGAATAACGGTATGCCACAGCAGCAGTATTATGATCCAAAGGATCACACCGCTGAGTTTGATGCGAAGGATATCTCTGATAATAAGGTAATGGCAATGCTGCCATATCTGATGGGAACCATCGGTATCATCATCGCACTGCTGGCAAGCAGAGAGTCTGCTTATACATATTTCCATGTACGCCAGGCATTGAAGATTACTGTTACCACATTACTGGTTGGAATCATCACAGCAATTCTTTGCTGGACTGTTATTGTACCGATTGCAGGTGGTGTTTGTGCCGTTATCCTGTTTGTTGTAAGGATTATCTGCTTCTTCCAGGTTTGCTCCGGCAAGGCTAAGGAGCCGGCAATCGTCAGCAGCTTTGGTTTCTTAAAGTAAATTGAAGCAATAACTAAATATCTACAATGTAACTGTAAACTCGATGGAAGCGCCGCCGGTTCTTTCCCACAGTGTGGAAGGTGAGCTGTATAGTGCTGTCCTCAGTTCCATATTTGATTGCATTGTCTAACAGAAGGGAGACAAGCTGCCTTAAGGTAGCTTCGTCTCCTTTTATTGTTACATCCGGTTCCACTATGACAGACAGGGTTTTCCCCGTTGGTCATCTCAATGACCTCTGTGTTGGCATCGATGATGGTGAGAGGAGTTTTGATTTCAGGGCTGGCATCCGTGATAAAACGCTTTTGCTTTTCATAGCTTTCGGCTACGGGCTTTACCGCCTTTTTAGAGAAAAACACAACAAGGCAGAACACCAGAAGCAGACCGGCAATGCTGATGCCTACGCTGGCCAGCAAAAAGGTGAGGAAGGTGGAGAGTTCCCGCTCGCTGTTCAAAAAAATATACATGGTTGCGGTATCTCCGGAATCTGTGGTAACGGCAACAGCCTGATAGCGGTACGAATCCACAAAGCCGCTTTTTTTGTGTTTGTTCCATAGGGAGGAAGCATAGGAAGCGGCATCCGTCTAATGCTATGTTCACTTTTGCCTTCGCGTACATTATATCATCATTTTCCATCAGTATAAACTGCAAACCTTAATTGAACTTAAAAATGGCCCAAGTTCTTCTGTAAAATAATTTATACAGAATTTACATTCATTTTACCTTGGGATGGTTACGCATTTTACATCCGTTTTTTATGATGTGTTCTGTAATTGAGGCACAACCCGAAAGAATACTCGGGTTGCTGTGGACAATCAATATATTCTAATTAAGAGGAGACGAACACATTATGAAGAAGAAACTTGTAAAAATGATGGCATTACTTACAACAGCATCTATGATGGCAGCAGGCGTGATGGGTTGTGGCAGCGATACTGCAGACAACACCGATTCCACTCCCGCAGCAGACAGCCAGGCTGATAACACCACAGACAATGGCGATGCAGAAACCGATGAGGGAACAGCAGAGCTGACAGGATCTGTTACCATGGCAGGAAGTACTTCCATGGAGAAGCTGGCAAACGCATTGGCAGAGGCATTCATGGAGAAAAATCCGGGCGTAAGCGTAACTGCTGAGTTTACCGGTTCCAGTGCAGGACTTGAGTCACTGGCAGCAGGAAGTGTAGACATCGGAAATGCTTCCCGTGCACTGTCTGATGATGAGAAGAGCACCGGAGCAGTTGAGAACATCGTAGCAATTGACGGAATTGCAGTCATCACAGATACAGCAAATACCGTTACAGATGTAACCTCTGAGCAGCTTGCTTCCATCTACACAGGTGAGATTACCAACTGGAGTGAGCTTGGCGGCGCAGATGAGCAGATCGTAGTGATCGGACGTGAGGCTGGTTCCGGTACAAGAGGCGCATTTGAGGAGTTGCTCGGAATTGAAGATCAGTGCAATTACGCACAGGAGCTGGATTCTACAGGTGCTGTATTAGCAAAGGTGGCAGCAACACCGGGCGCAATCGGATATGTTTCTCTGGATGTAGTAGATGATACTGTATTGGCTCTGTCTTTGAACTCTGTGGCTGCAACAGAAGAGAATATTCTGGCAGGCAACTATGTACTGTCCCGTCCGTTCGTTATGGCAACCATGGGCGACATCAGTGCACAGAATGAGACCGTGCAGGCATTTTTCGCCTTCATTGAGTCTGAAGAGGGTCAGGCAGTTATTCAGCAGGTTGGATTAATCCTTCCGGAATAATGCACAGTAGAAACTTTGTTGTGGAATGTGTCAGGTAAGTGAGAGGAACGCTATGATTGAACATACATTAGAACAACCGAAGACCACGACACCGAGAACGAAAGGAGCGCAGAATACGCGCTCCATTCGCGGTGTTAACTATACCAAAGAGGGATTTGAATTGATTGCCAGAATCATCTTTCTGATCTGTGCGATCGTGGCAATTGTAGCCGTCCTGTCAATTACATTATATATGATTTTGAGGGGCACACCGGCTTTGGCAGAGGTTGGTATAAAGGAATTGCTTTTTGAAACGCTCTGGCAGCCGACGGCGGCAACACCGTCTTACGGAATTGCATTTATCATTCTCAACTCAATCGTAGGTACTTTTTTTGCAATTCTTCTGGGCGTCCCCATTGGAATCCTCACAGCAGTATTTATTACTGAGGTGGCAAATAAGAAAGTGGCGGCGGTGGTTCAGCCGGCAGTGGAACTTCTGGCTGCAATCCCGTCCGTAATATATGGACTTCTTGGTCTTATGATTTTAAATCCCCTGATGTATAAGCTGGAAAAAGCAGTATTTGCAGACAGCCAGACACATCAGTTTACCGGTGGCTCAAACCTGCTGTCCGCGGTGGTTGTTTTAGCAATTATGATTTTGCCCACTGTAATCAATATCAGTGTATCTTCCATCCGTGCAGTACCGGCGCATTTGAAATCCGCGTCGTTGGCCTTGGGAGCCACCCATATACAGACGATCTTCAAGGTTATGATTCCGGCGGCAAAGTCGGGAATTATGACATCTGTGGTGCTTGGTATCGGAAGAGCTTTGGGTGAAGCAATGGCAATCAACATGGTGGCGGGTGGTTCCGTCAATTTGCCGCTTCCGTTCAACTCCGTGCGTTTTCTTACAACACAGCTCGTCAGCGAGATGAGCTATGCGGAGGGAACACACAGAAAAGTGCTTTTTACCGTTGGGCTCGTTCTGTTTATCTTTATCATGGTAATCAACCTCATCCTTGCGCGGGTTGAGAGAAAGGGAGCGGTGGAAAATGAATAGTATCTGTGTAAAAAAACGGCATCCCAGTGATACGCTTTTATATATTGCAATCTATGTGTGTGCAGGCTTTTCCGTTGCGCTTCTTTTGGGAATTATCCTGTATGTTCTGGTGAAGGGATTTCGTTGTGTCAGCTGGGACTTTCTGACAGGCGTTACTTCTGTTCTCAATGGAACGGTGGGTATCGCAGGCAACATTGTAAATACCCTTTACATCATTGTGATTACGATGCTGATTGCTACACCAATCGGTGTGGGAGCGGCAGTATATTTGAATGAATACGCAAAGCCCGGACGGCTGGTGCGGGCGATTGAGTTTGCGACAGAAACACTGTCGGGCATTCCTTCGATCATCTTCGGCTTGTTCGGTATGATGTTCTTTGGACAGACTCTGCACCTGAAGTATTCAATCCTGACCGGTTCGTTCACCCTGGTGCTTATGGTGCTTCCGTTAATTACGAGAAACACGCAGGAGGCATTGAAAACCGTACCGGACAGCTATCGCAGCGGAGCAGTGGGACTTGGAACCGGAAAATGGTACATGATCCGCACGATCCTTCTTCCGTCGGCAATGCCGGGAATCATCACCGGAGCTATCCTGGCGGTGGGAAGAATTGTAGGGGAGTCGGCCGCTTTGCTTTTTACGGCAGGAAGCTCAGGACTGCTGCCGAAGACAGCAATGGATATGTTGGAAAAAACGTTTGAGCCGGGTGGAACCCTGACGATTCAATTGTACTTAAGTGCAAGCAAGGGAGAATTTGAAGTGGCTTTTGGAATTGCACTGGTTCTTCTGGTGATTGTTCTTTTAATCAATTTTGCAACAAAGGCACTGGCAAAACACTTTAATGTGAATAAGGAGTAGCATAAGGAGCAGCATGGAAAAGAAAACGAAGATTCAGGTGCGAAATCTTGACCTTTACTACGGGGATAATCACGCACTGAAGGATGTCAGCATGGACATCAAGGAAAAATGTGTAACAGCGTTCATTGGACCGTCCGGATGTGGTAAGTCCACGTTCCTTAAGACCTTAAACCGCATGAACGATTTGATCGACAATGTAAAGATTACCGGAGAAGTCACCCTGGACGGGGAGGACATCTATGGACCGGATGTAAATACCACCATTTTGCGGAAAAAGATCGGTATGGTGTTCCAGCAGCCGAATCCCTTTCCTATGAGTATCTATGACAATATTGCGTATGGTCCGAGAGTACATGGAATTCGGGAAAAGGCAAAGTTGGATGCAATTGTGGAGGAAAGCCTTCGCGGTGCGGCCATTTTTGATGAGGTGAAGGATCGATTGAAAAAGTCGGCGCTTGGATTGTCCGGCGGACAGCAGCAGCGTATCTGTATCGCCAGAGCACTGGCTGTACAGCCAGAGGTTCTTCTGATGGATGAGCCGACTTCGGCATTGGATCCGATCTCCACAGCCAAGATCGAGGAGTTAATGGAAGACTTAAAGAAAAAATATACCGTAGTCGTTGTTACCCATAATATGCAGCAGGCCCTTCGCGTGGCAGATGATACCGCGTTTTTCCTGGTAGGAGAGATGGTGGAGTTCGGCGATACCAAATCGATCTTCTCGTATCCACAGGATAAGCGGACGGAGAATTATATTACAGGACGGTTTGGTTGATGTCTGCACTCTGTGCGAGAAAAATGCAGCCAAGAATCGGGCAGGAGGGAATATGAGAGCAAAATTTGATGAACAGCTGAATATGCTTAATCAGGAAATGATGCATATTGGCACAATGATTGAACATTCGATCCAGAAGGCTATTGAGGCATTGGTCGATCAGGATGTTGAGCTTGCAAAGTCCATCATGGATTCCGACGTGGAGATTGACAGAGAACAGAAAAAGATCGAGAATCTGTGCTTCAATCTTCTGATGCAGCAGCAGCCGGTGGCGCGGGATCTTCGTGTGATTTCGGCTGCAATGAAGATGGTGACGGATATGGAGCGCATCGGCGATCATGCGTCCGACATTTCTGAGATGACCATCATGATGTCAAAAAAGCCATATACGCTGGATATGGGGCATATCCATAAGATGGCGGGAGAAACCGTGCTCATGCTGATCCAGAGCATTGAGGCTTATGTGGAAAAGGACATGAAAAAGGCGAAAGAGGTCATTGCCCATGACGATATCGTGGATGACTTGTTTGACCGCAATAAGCAGGATTTGATTGAAATGATTCACGAGAATCCGGATTGCGGGGAAGAGGCCGCAGATATGCTCATGGTAGCAAAATATCTGGAGCGCTGTGGCGACCACGCAACCAATATTGCGGAGTGGATCATCTTTTCTTTGGATGATAAAAAGCAGTTATTGGATGAATAAATGTCAGGATGAAAAATCATCCTGCAGTCAATTGTTTTCTTCTCATGGTAAAATATACCGGCATAGTGTATAATTTACATGAATTTTACAAAACTATGATATTAGATTTTACAAAAACATATTATGCTTGCATTTGTAAAGTTTTGATAAAATAAATGTAAACATGAAGGAGAAAAGAGATTATGGATATATTCGGGATTCTGACAATGATTGGCGGTCTCGCCATGTTCTTGTACGGAATGGATGCAATGGGGGACGGCCTTGCGAAGCTGTCTGGCGGTAAGCTTGAGCAAATTTTGGAGAAGCTTACCTCCAAACGGATTATGGCGGTCCTTCTTGGCGTGTTTGTAACAGCGGTGATTCAATCCTCGTCCGCGACGACAGTCATGGTGGTAGGCTTCGTGAATTCCGGTATTATGCAGTTGTCTCAGGCGGTGGGAATTATTATGGGTGCCAATATTGGTACGACCGTGACCGCGTGGCTGCTGTCGTTGACCGGCGTGGAGGGCTCCAGCGTTATCATACAGCTGTTAAAGCCTTCTTCCTTTTCACCGGTGCTGGCGGCAGTGGGTATCATTATGATTATGACTGCCAAGGACAATAATAAGAAGAAAGACATCGGTAACATTCTGGTTGGTTTTGCCATCCTCATGTTTGGAATGGAGACCATGAGCGGGGCAGTGGAGCCTCTGGCAGATAATCCGCAGTTTACCGGTCTTCTTACGAGATTTTCCAATCCGATTCTCGGTATGCTGGCAGGTCTGATTCTGACGGCGGTCATTCAGAGCTCATCCGCGTCTGTGGGAATCCTGCAGGCGTTGTGTGCCACCGGAGTCGTGCCGTACAGCGCAGCAGTGCCGATCATCATGGGACAGAATATCGGAACCTGTGCCACAACACTGATCTCCTCTGTTGGAGCCAGCAAGAATGCCCGCAGAGCATCCATGATCCATCTGTATTTTAATCTGATCGGAACCATTGTATTTCTTGTGATATTCTATGCAATTGATGCAGTATTGGGTGGAATGGAATTTCTGACTGAGGCGGCAAGTCCCGCTGGAATCGCCGCAATCCATAGCATTTTTAACATCGGTGCGGTTATTATTTTCTATCCATTCAGCAATCTTCTGGTGAAGCTGGCGGAGAAGACCATACCGGACAAGCCGGGTGAAGTGAATAAGGAGCCAGACGAGTTCGCAATTCTGGATGAGCGTTTTCTGGAGAGTCCCGCCTTTGCCATGGAGCTTTGCAGAAATGCTGCGGATAAGATGGCACTGGAGGCGAGAGATTCTCTGTATCTTGCATTGGAGAACCTGAAGGATTATGATCAAGAAAAGGTTGACCGCATTATCCGTATGGAAGAGGATGTGGATCACTACGAGGATGTGCTGGGAACCTATCTGGTCAAGCTGAACAACTGTGATCTGACGCAGGCGGACAGCCGGACACTGTCCATTTTGCTTCACTGTATCAACAATTTTGAGCGCATCTCCGATCATGCAGTAAACATTACGGATTCTGCCAAGGAGATGCATGATAAGAAACTGAAATTCTCCAATAAGGCTATTCAGGAGATGGATATCTTTGCGGATGCGGTGCACGATATCGTGGGCGCGGCCATCGATGCGTTTACAGCCGGGGATTTGGAGGCTGCCAAGCTGATTGAGCCTTTTGAGCAGGTAATCGACGGATTGAATATCGAAGTGAAACAGCGCCATATTAAGCGTCTGAGAAAAGGCAAGTGTACCATCGAGCTGGGGCTTATTCTGGAGGACATCATTACGAATTTTGAGCGTGTCTCCGACCATTGCTCCAACATTGCCGTGTGTATGATCCGCGTGAACGAGGACGGCTTTGATACCCACGAGTATCTGGATGTGCTTAAGGAAGAACAGGCACCATGGTTTAAAGACACCTTCCTTACACTGTCAAGGAAGTACGCCCTGCCGGATAAGGATAATAAAGACAATAAAGATAATAAAGATAATAAAGACAATAAGGATAAAGATCATAAGGATAAAGATAAAGAAAGCAATAAGCGAAAACGCTAGGAGGAAATTATATGCCGCTGATTTATATTGTGGAGGATGATGAAAACATAAGGGAAATCGAGACCATCGCGCTTAAGAACAGCAACTATATGGTCAGCGCCTTTGAAAAGGCGAAAGATTTCTACAAGAAGCTGGATGATATCATTCCGGATCTGGTGCTTCTGGATGTGATGCTTCCCGATGAGAGCGGCTATGATATTGTAAAGAAGCTTCGGAAAAATTCTGCCACCAAGCGTCTTCCAATCATTATGGTGACGGCCAAGACGGCGGAGATGGACATGATCAAGGGATTGGACGATGGTGCGGATGACTACATTCGCAAGCCTTTTTCCATCATGGAATTGATTACCCGCGTGAAGGCGTTGCTGCGGAGAACGGAGAGTGAGGAAATCAAATTCCTTCAGCTCGGCAATATTACGCTTGACCATGAGCGGCACATCGTGCAGGTGGATGGCAATGTGGTGGAGCTGACCTTCAAGGAGTATGAGCTGCTTCGCCTGCTCATGACGAATCCCAGCGTGGTGCTCTCCCGCGAGGTAATCATGCGCCATGTGTGGGGAACGGAGTTCGAGGGGGAATCCCGGACGGTTGACATGCATATCAAGACTCTGCGCCAGAAGCTGGGCGATACCGGGTCACGCATCCGCACGGTACGGAACGTGGGATACGTGATAGAATAAGCGTGGAGGACGTGTGAACATATAAGGAGAACACATATGAAGCAGAAGATTAATCGGCGACTGATCGAGATCGCCGTCCTGGCCGTGCTGGTGACGCTGGTATGTATGACAACCATATATTACGGTCTGTTTCAGAAGCAGGTGCGCAAGGATCTACGCATTGATGCGGAAGTCATTTGTGGGATTGGAGCCTTCGACAAGAATGGAACAGGGCAGGAACTCCCGCTCCCGGACTTTGAGAAACTGGATATGTCAGATCTTCGCATCACGTGGGTTGACACAGACGGAACGGTGCTCTATGACAACGATGCGGACAAGACGCAGTTGGAGAATCACAAGGACCGGCCGGAGATTGCAGAAGCTTTTAAGACCGGTGTTGGGGAGTGTGTGCGCAATTCCGACACTATGAAGATGAATACCTTCTACTATGCAATTCGGTTGGATAATGGGACGGTGTTGCGTGTATCCACACAGGCCCGGAGTATATTCAGCGTGTTTCTCACGGCGTTTCCCATGATTTTTCTCATTATTATTCTGGTAATTCTGGTATGTGCAATCTTGGCGCATTTTCTTACGAGACAGCTCCTGCAGCCCATTGAGGTCATGGCGGAGAACATGGAGAAGATGGAGGATATTTCGAAAGTGCCTGCATACAAGGAACTGGTGCCTTTTCTCAATACCATTCGTGAACAACATGAGAATATCCTGATGGCGGCGAAGGTGCGGCAGGATTTTACCGCCAATGTGTCCCATGAGCTGAAAACGCCGCTTACGGCCATCTCGGGATACGCGGAGCTCATTGAGAATAACATGGTGCCGCCGGAGCAGGCGAGCCATTTTGCAAAGGAGATCCAGCGGAACTCTAACCGCCTGCTGTCTTTAATTAACGACATTATCCGTCTGTCTGAGATTGACAACGGGGAGGAGACTACCACCTATGAGTCTCTGGATCTGAATGAGGTGACAAGGGACTGCGTAGGCAATCTCAGGGTCAGTGCCGAGCAGCGGGGAGTGACCCTGCAGTACGAAGGGGAGCCCTGTCAACTTCGGGCAAACCGGGATATGATGTATGAACTGGTGGACAATCTCTGCGAAAATGCCATACGCTACAACAATGAAGGAGGCTGGGTGTGTGTGCGGGTGCTGCTGGAGGACAGCAGACCGGTGCTGATCGTGGAGGATAACGGAATCGGAATCCCGAAGGACCAGCAGGAACGCATTTTTGAGCGATTCTACCGTGTGGATAAGAGTCGTTCCAAGCAGACGGGCGGAACCGGTCTCGGCCTTGCCATTGTAAAACACATTGTCGCATTGCACGATGCCAACATCAAGCTGGAAAGCGAGCTGGGGAAGGGCACGATGGTGCGGGTGGAGTTCTAAACATAACAGAGAAGCGATAGGGGGGAGACCTCTTATCGCTTTTTTCTTATTTTATAGGAAATCGGCAACGAAAGCCACGAAAATGGGCAGTGGAGAATGGAAAAATGCCGTGGTGCCCATTTTATTAAAGAGGTGTCATAACCGACGATTGGAATGAAGATTGGTCTGGTTTACAAATTGAATATTTTGTGGCATACTTGTAGGAAATGCAAGGATGGATATCAATGAATGCCTGTGTATAGATGATGCATAGGAAAAGAAAGAAGGCAAGAAACATGTATGAACAGATATCACAATTATTGATGTATGGTGATTTGGATCAAGACAGTATCCTGTACCGGCTCGGCGAAATCTTTGCGCGCTATGAGCAGGGAGGATGGAGAAAGACGGACCTGGTGCGGGACATCAACACGCAGGTGAAGCGGATCCTGAAGGTGGCAACGGATTATGGATTCGACGATAACCTGTGGCATAACTACCTGACCTTTGTGCTGATGATGAGTGAGAATCCCTTCAGCATGACCTGTGAGAAGGTGGGCGCCAGCGATGGAAGCGTCAATGGGCTGGTGCAGAATGACTTCCGCATTTTCAAGGAACTGTTTGATTATGACTTTTCCGGGTTGGAGCAGGAGCTTGGAATTAACTGCTT
Organism: uncultured Lachnospiraceae bacterium; assembly: GCA_945868435.1. Taxonomy (GTDB): domain Bacteria; phylum Bacillota; class Clostridia; order Lachnospirales; family Lachnospiraceae; genus Roseburia. The sequence goes on along the minus strand of CAMBLG010000003.1, from coordinate 45,004 downwards.
CACGCAGATTTCCAATTATAAGGCAATCCACAAGAAGGACCTCATGTACAATAAGAACGTCAGCGAGAAGGTTCGGGCGTTAAGTAAGCAGTTGGAAAACGCGAAGGATGAGCAGGAATTCTTCGATGCGGTCACCGGCTTTTACAAGGATTACGGTGTGGGTATGTTCGGCCTGAATAAGGCATTCCGTATAGATGAATGTAATGCTCCGCAGGGAGGCATCCTTTTCCGCCCGATCAACAACATGGATATGGTGATGCTGGATGATCTGGTGGGCTACGAGATTCAGAAGAAGAAGCTGGTGGACAACACCGAGGCCTTTGTCCGGGGGAAAAAGGCGAACAATGTGCTTCTCTTCGGAGACAGCGGAACCGGTAAGTCAACGAGCATTAAGGCTATCGTGAACCAGTATTACAATGACGGTCTGCGTATGATTGAGATCTACAAGCATCAGTTTAAGTATCTGTCCACTGTCATCGCTGAGATTAAGAACCGCAACTATAAGTTCATCATCTATATGGATGATCTGTCCTTCGAGGAATTTGAGATTGAGTACAAGTTCTTAAAGGCAGTCATCGAGGGAGGTGTCGAGACGAAGCCGGACAACATCTTAATCTATGCGACTTCGAACCGCAGACACCTGATCAAAGAGAACTGGAACGACAGAAATGATCAGGACAATACCAACGACAGACATCATTCCGACACGGTGGAGGAGAAGCTTTCCTTAGTCAACCGTTTCGGTGTTACGATAAACTACTCGAAGCCGACACAGAAGGAATACTTCGATATTGTGATTCATCTGGCCCGCAGGGCAGGTGTGACCTTAAGCGATGACGAGTTGAAGCAGGAGGCCAATAAGTGGGAGTTAAGCCACGGCGGAATCTCCGGAAGAACGGCAGAGCAGTTCGTCAGCTATCTGGCTTCGCAGGAACACGCATTTCAGTAATGTGATATAAAACGAGAAAGGTAATACCATGTTATACCAGATTTGTCACGGTGGCGTCGCCTTTGCGGACGATGTCATCCTGTATGATATTAACTTTGAGATAAGAAATACGGAAAAGATTGCGGTGGTGGGGCGCAACGGTTGCGGCAAGACCACGCTCCTTAAGCTCATTAACGGCGAAGTGGACCTGAACAAGAGGGACAGCGACGAGGATATCTTTATCGCCAAGTCCGGGAATCCGGAGATCGGATACTTGAAGCAGATTGCCTTTGAGGACCCCTCCATTACGTTGGAGCAGGAAATCCGTAAGGTGTTTGCGCCGATGGAGCAAAGGAAGCGGGAACTGGAGGAGGCTCTCGCTGCGCTGGAGCACGATTATTCCGAGGAAAAGGTGGCGCGTTACACCGCCATGGAGGAGGCCTTCAAGGAGGACGGAGGCTATTACTTCGAGAAGGAATATGACGTTCTGATTCGCAAGTTCGGCTTCTCCGAGGAAGAGCGGAAAAAGCCATTGAAGGATTTTTCCGGTGGACAGCAGACGAAGATTGCGTTTATCAAGCTGCTTTTGTCAAAGCCGGACATATTGCTTCTGGATGAGCCCACCAACCACCTGGATATCACCACCATTGAGTGGCTGGAGGGATATCTGAAGAATTATCCGAAGGCAGTGGTTGTGGTGTCCCATGACCGTATGTTTTTGGACAATGTGGTGGATGTGGTCTACGAGATCGAGTACGGCACAGCGAAGCGTTATCCGGGCAATTACACGAACTTCATGGCCCGCAAGAAGGAAAATTACGACAAGCTCATGAAGGACTACACCCTGCAGCAGAAGGAGATTGCCCGCCTGCAGCGCATGGTGGACCGCTTCAAGAATAAGCCTACCAAGGTGTCTATGGCGCATTCCAAGGAAAAGGCGATCGAGCACATGGTGAAGATTGAGGCACCGGACCGCTTCGACACGAAGACCTTCCATGCCAATTTCCAGCCGGAAAAGGAGACGGGAAACGATGTGCTGTTTGTCGACAATCTGACCATCGGATACGACCATCCGCTTTCTACGGTGAGTCTGGACTTGAAGAAGGGCGAGAAGCTTGGAATCCTCGGCGGAAACGGACTGGGGAAGTCCACCTTCTTAAAGACGCTTGTGAATCAGATTCCGCCGCTTTCAGGGGAATTCAAGTATGGTGTGCATGTGCAGGTGGGATATTTTGACCAGCAGATGGCGATGTATACCAGCAACAAGACCGTGCTGGAGGATTACTGGGATGAGTTTCCGAATCTGACGGAGACCGAGGTGCGAAACGCGCTGGGCGCGTTCATGTTCTCAGGAGATGATGTGTTCAAAAGCATTGATATGCTCTCCGGTGGAGAGAAGGTGCGCCTTGCCCTGTGTAAGATATTAAAGCGCAGACCCAACGTGCTGATTCTCGATGAGCCCACCAACCACATGGATATCGTGGGAAAGGAGACGTTGGAGAGCATGCTTTCCGACTACACCGGAACGCTGATCTTCGTGTCCCACGACCGCTATTTTGTGCGGAAGGTGGCTACACGGCTTCTCGTGTTTGAGGATGGTACGACCCATCAGTACCAGTTCGGCTATGAGGAATATCAGGAGAAGCTGGACAGGGAGGCCGCAGAGGCGGACAATGTCAGACCGGCCCAGGCAGCTCTCGGCGGTCTTATCAGCAACAATGGTGTGAAGGCGGAAAAGAGTGCAGCTTCCGATACAGATGCCCAGTCTGCTCCAAAGAAAGCCTACTATAATCCGGGGAAGGAACGTTCCAAGCTGGAGAAGAAGATCCAGCGGGTGGAGGAGGAGCTTGCCGACAAGGAGACAAAGCTGGAAGAATTGAAGGCAGAACTGCTTCGACCGGAGTTCCAGTCCAGCTATTCCAAGCTGACGGAGATCCAGAACGAGATTGACGCCATGGAGGCGGCTGTCGCGGAGGATATGGAGGTCTGGGAAGAACTGTCACAGCAGCTGGAGGCACTATAAAAAACTCACGATTACATGAAAGGTAGCATCCGCCTTGTCATAGTATGCCTGCATGTGCCCATGGTGTTTGGTCGCAATCCGGTTCACGCTGCGGAGTCCGTAACCGTGGTATTTGGGATTGGATTTGTTCGTAAGAAGCTGTCCTGCGCTTCCCTGCTTGGGAGCGTTGGGGCAGCTGTTTTTTACCACAAGTGTTGTGACGGGGGGGTTCTGGCGCTTTGCCATACTCACTTCGATAAAACTATCTGGAGTATCGCCGATGGCTTCTATGGCGTTGTCTAACAGATTGCAGAACAGCGCAGTCATTTCCTCATCACTCAGAAAATCCGCGCAGCCGCTGCGGATGTCAGTATGAAAATTGATTCCTAATTCCTGGCATTGCATTCGGTAACGACAGAGAATCGCATTCAGCAATTCATGGTCACAAACCTGAACTGATGCACTCAGACTATCGGATTGAAGAAGCTCGTTCAGATATTGTTCGACTTCCTGCTGATTACCATTTTGATTCAATTGTGCAAGGGACTGTAAATGATTCTTGATGTCATGAATCATGATTTTCTGCCGTTCATCCTGTGCAATCAGCATATGATAATATTCTGCAGCGTCTTTTTCTTTTTGCAGCTGCAACTGTAAATCCGTAAATTCCCCACTCTTTTTCTGATTGTAGCCATACAGGCTGTATACAAGAATCAGTGTGATGAACATGAGAGCAGAACCGATTGCGATAGTGTACTCCAGAGTTGTGGAGTATGGGAGGGTCCAGCCTAACTGACAGAGGATATGTACGGTAGCAAGTGCACAAATACTGATAATAATGAGAAGAACTGTTCCAAAGTTTAGAGAGGTGCGTTGGGTTTTATTTTTTTTCAGTACTATAACGAAAAGTTGTGTGATGAGAAAGTAAAGCAGTTTGCTGAAAAATGCCAGAATGATAAAGGAGAAATCATGAGTCCATTTTACCCAGTCAATCCAGATGGTCGATATGTATTTGGATAAAACATTGGTAACGATTACTTCACTGAGTGACATGGTGGAGGAAAGAATCAGTGTGTGAAAAAGTGCCCGAGAAATGCGCACGGAGAACAGTCGGAGCATTAGCAGAAATACAATGGTGGTGAAAACTGCTACATTGAGGTATGCATTGTGCAAAAACGATAACAGGTACATCGCAAAATAACCCAGCGCAATGTAGAGAATCGTATTGACCCGGGAGTATTTCATAATAAATAGTTTGAAGGTATATAGACAAAAAATAAATGCTTCTGCAATAAAGATAGATAGATACACAACAATATCCATGGCATTACCTCGTGTTCTCCAGATAGAGCATGTAAGCTTTTTTGAAAGCGGTGTACTTCCTTCTTGTCAAATAAGCCTGCTGGTTGTCGGTTAACTGTATTAGGTCCTTGTTGAATTGCAGCACATGCGAAAGGTTGATGATGTAGCTGCGATGACATTGGAAAAAGCATGGATCTGTCAACGTTTCCTGCCAGTATGGCATTGCGTGAACAGACGTATAGTCCCCTTTGGTGGAGTGGACGGTGAGGGTACGATTCTGTGCTTCGATACTGATGATTTCGTTGGTGGAAAGCGTCACAGCACTATCTTTGGTTTCAACAAGAAACTTAGAAGAACGGGATGCGTATTCGTGTAATGCGTCTGCCAGATTCCGGTACAGGCGGTCTTTGTCCAGAGGCTTGTTCAGGTAGCGAAACACGTGAAAACGCATGGCATCATCCAGATATTCTGCAAAGGATGTGATAATAAAAATGATGGTATCGGGATCCTTTTCCGATAGATGGTTGCCTACATAGATTCCGCTCCGGCCGGGCATTTCTACGTCAAGAAATACGAGGTCCTTGTCACCGGAATCTGAGAGCAGAGCTTCCCCATTGTCATAGACACTGATATCCGGCAAGGTAAGCTTATGCTTTCGAAAGTATTCAGTTATGGAGTGTTCCAGTTGTTCTGAAAACAAGGAATCATCATCACATATAAGTATTCGCATGGCATCTCCATTCGCGTGTCATTTGCATTTATTATATGTGATGACAAACAGAAATTCAAGATTCGCTTGAACGTGTGTCGTGTCGGGATATTAGAAATTCGACCATGTTTTGTACGATTGCAAGGTCGTCCTCATTACAGAGTTGAAGCATATTCTGGATATTGAGGGGGACATCATTGGCGTGTAACTGCCCAGATAAAAGATAATCAGGATTTACATTCAAGGCAACACAAATTTGACAGAATAACTCCATGCTTGTATGCCCCTTTCCGTTTTCTATTGTTGAAAGGTGATTGTTGGAAATTTGAAGCATTTCTGCAAATTGGTTTTGGGTAATGTTCAATTCTTTTCTGCGTTGCTTGATTCGTTTTCCCATCATAGAAAAATCTAACATAGAGTTCCCCTCCTATGAATGTATCTTATCAAAAGAAGTATTTCACAAGAAGAATGTAATACAGAATAATTCTGCTATACATTATGTTGTGAAGATTGATTATTCTGTGACAGATTATTTTTTGGGACATAGATTCCAAAATTCGACCAAATTGTGGACGAATGCGTTCGTTTGAGCATATGATGTCGAATAATTGCCGAATTTCCATTAAAATAAATATATAGCAATCAATGACAAAATATGAGAATAGGAGGTGAGACTAACGGGAGGAAAAGTAGGGAGTGTTATAGCTTCGGTTTCTGCCAAAGCATTGAAAAATGTTATAAAGGCTGATGCTAATTCTGCATCGTGCCATTTGATTTATCAGCCTAAGGCACCGGAGAAATTAGCACAATACAGGAGAAAGTAGAAATGATAGTGAGAGCAATAACTGGCTGGCTGATTCGCCAGAACGCCATAAAAGAAGAGGATGAGGATCTGTATGAATATGCCATTCGAAGCCTTTATTATTCTGTTGCACCAATTATATTGTCATTGATTATCGGTGTGATAATGGGGCAGGTGCGATATGGCATCATTCTCAGTATTCCACTATGTCTGATTCGTAGATACAGTGGAGGATACCACGCCCCATATGGCTGGCTGTGTATTTTGATGTCGGTTGGGTTATTGCTCTTCTGCTTTCTTATTCAGCCATATGTGCAATGTAATATATTGCTTTTAGTATTAACAGTATTGGCTATTCTCAGTCTATGCATTTTGAGCCCGATTGATTCTAAAAATCGCCCGCTTGATCAGATTGAGAAAAAACGATATAAGAAGACTACTATCGTAATCGCGCTATTATGTGGAGTGGTATATATTCTTACATGGATGTTGGGAAAGGGTCAGATCGCTTCCGGTATTGCAACAGGAATTATCCTTGCGGCATTACTTCAACTTCCATGTATCCCAAGACTACTTAAAGAAAAATGACCATTCCGTCAACAAAATGGTTGTTTCGCACATAGACACTTGAAAAAATAATAGCCTGTAGGTATGTTGATAGTAGTCATTGATTTGATGATGTAACTATAAGTTTTGCAGATTGAAGGAGAAAAAGAATGAAGAAAAAAATATTAATGTTAGTTTGTTGCTTAGCAATGGCAATGGGAAATAATATTGTGTATGCAGCAGAGTGCGAAGAAGTAGTGGTTATAAATGATGACATTACCAGTGGGGCTGAGAATGAAGAAAATGCGCATATACTTGTTGAGACACTTACAAGAGGGGCGAGTAAACCAAGTTCAAACGCTTCAGTACATGATCTAGATGTTAATGATTATAACTTTCAATTAGCGGATTTTGGATATCAGCTTTTTACAGATAAGTGGTTAACAAGTGATTCAGGTTATATTACTGTTAACTTGACAAGTTTTAGCTTACTCGAAAGTTATGGCGGAACGAGTAATAAAATAACATTTAAGTTATGCGATAGTTCAGGAGTACTGGTTACCAGTGAAAAGACAGTAGTATCTGGAACTGCTAGCGTGACGTGGAAAAATATAAGCTCAAGTAAAAAGTATTATGTTTGTTTTGAAGTCCCCACAAATGGTAATCGGTACACTGGTGCTGGGTATATAACCAACTAAAATAGAACACTGAGTGTTATGATAATAACCCCAAAAGTTAGATTTTGAGTCTAACTTTTGGGGGCATCCCATAATATGCTTTTACTCCTTTATATACCCTGGACATTGGGTAATCTGGTAAAAGATTTTTACGAGATGAAGGGCACGTTAATCAATTAATTAAGAACTGTAATTTGCAAATGCTTGATATAATTTCAATATGTTATAATAAATAGTAATTGGAGTAAAGCTGGTATGAAATTAATCCAGAACGAATACAACATTAAAAAGTTTTTTTTGGTGCTTTATATCATTTGGCTCATTGTGTTTGTGGTGCTAAAATTTGATGGAAGCTTTGAGCAAATTTTAGCACTGCACCAGACTATAGTTGCTGATCATAATTCAGATTATAATTTGATACCATTTAAAACAATAAAATCGTATATAAAAAATATATGTGAGAAGTATGCTTTTATGAATATTTTCGGTAATATTATTCCATTTATACCACTTGGATATTTGGGGGCAAGTATTTTTCCAAAAAACAGCTTTTTTAAAAACACAATAATATGCTTAATGTTAATAACATTGATAGAAGTATGCCAATTAGTTTTCTCTATAGGATTTTTTGATATAGATGATATTATTTTGAATCTAGGTGGCTCTATTTGTGGAATAGTAATTTTAAAAATACAAAAGAATGTCAAAAAGATTTGAAATTAAAGAATCGGTCATGATTGTAAACATATTTTTGATGTCATCTGCGCATTTTCAGACACTTCAAGACTACTTAAAGAAAAATGACCATTCCGTCAACAAAATGGTTGTTTCGTGCATAGACACTTCAAAAAATAATAGCTTATAGATATGCTGATAGTAGCTTTATGATATTGCAGTAACTGGGACAAATTCGCTCAGTTATACAACTCCATTTGATAATGATACTGTTTATGCAGGAGGTAATTGATTTGAGTAGTGCGGGGATGTGGGTGTTTGGTATTTGGACGGACTTCAACAGTTTGCGGGATGTAAGAGCAAATTCATCTTTGGTTTACCGACAGGAGTATAAGCCGACCTTATCCCCTTTGGATGCCTATGAAGTAGATATCAATGAGAAGACAGCAAACCTGATGGCTTCTGAGAGGGAAAGATTTGTATATGGAAAGGATGAAACATTTATACAGAATGCAAACTGGGCAAATGGGGCAGTTAGCGTTAACATTTCATCAGAGGGGATAGAGCAGTACAATCAGCAGGCGGATTTTCTGAACCAACACATTGTCCTCTCATCCCATTACTATGACACGAAATTTAGCTATGACTTGAATCATGCCCTCGAGAAAAAATTTATAGAGGGAGAGGGCAGTGAACAGAGCAGAAGTCTTACTATGGAGGAATGGGCGAACTGTCTTATAAGCACCTTTGCAAAAACCTATGATGAGCTTATGACCGGCTATGAATCCGGAACGAGAGAATTATATGTACCGGACGAAAACGAGGAATGTGGTTATAGAAAGTTAACCTTGGAGGATGAACTAGATATGCTGCACAAGGAGATGAACCATCAGGTTGCTCTCCTTGATCGTGAAAATGAACTGCTAAAAACAAACCGGGAAATAGATATAGAAGAGGATTATCTGCTGCAAATGCACAAATACCATAGGATTGTGAAAAATCCGGAAGATAAGTTTGAGGACAAGTATTTTGAAAGGCTGAAAGAAAAAGTATACAATGCTGTCAATGGTTTTTTGCAAGGGTATCAGGCGGGAACAGATATCAATGAGTTGCTTTCGCATATTACTATTAAGCGAGAGAATCCTGAAGAAGACGAGGATGCGGATAGAGAATCGCAGGAAGTTTAAAATTTGATGGTAGCTTTGAAATAAGAGATTTATTTGTTTCCATTAATAACCTCCTGAATATCGCGATAGACCGCTTTTGTAAACATATTTTTGATGTCATCCGTGCAATCCAATTCCATCGCGATTTTTGTCAGAGAAATGAGAGAGATTTTTCCCGTGGTTTCGAATCGTTTGATGGAACCGAAGCTTACACCGCACCGTTTGCTCAGTTCTTCCTGAGATATACCGCGTCGTTTCCTGATTTTTTTTGCGCGTTCCGCCAAGGCGAGGTCAATCTCATCTGCTGTTTCCCATACGTATTTGTTCATCTGCACCACCTGATTTCGTTTTCCTACATTATAGGTATCTATTCAGAACCACTTAGAATTAGATAATCAGAATCGTCATGCTTGCATGTAAGAAGCTGATTATCTAATTCGTAAGGTGGCTCGAATAGAGTCACCGCCCCATATATGAGCAAAATTAGCTGCGTAGCAGCGAGAAAGCACGACTTGTCGTGCGGTTTTGCGAATGTATGAGGAGGGGTTCTGAATAGTTACCATTATAGATAAAATATTATCCTTTTTCAATAAATTTATATGAAATAGATAAAATATTATCCGATACAGGAGATCTGGATACGTAGTCCATGTTTGATAATCTTTCAATAGTTATTTTACTTCTTACACCTTATAATTTACCACTTAGACGAAATCGCTTTACAATTAAATACAAAATTCCTATACTAAAGAGAGTCAGATCAGTGACAATCTATACAGGAGAAAGAAGGAAAAAGGCATGAAAGTTGCATCAAGTGAACGGATCGAAAAGAAGAAACCGATCCTGAAAAAATTATTAGATCAATTGCTGCAGACCTATTCGTATGCATCGATTTTGATGACGGATTCGCAGGGAAAGGATTATTCCATTTCCAGACAGGGCATCAATATCAGTCCGAATATGTTTGTGGAACAGGGATATGTGGTAAAGGTATATGATGGTGAGAGTTACGGAGAGTACTCCTTCAGCCGGATTGAGGAAAGCGATATTGATACGATTCTGGAGGAAGTGAAAAACCATGTGATGCCATGGGCAAAGCAGCTTCCGGACGGTATGGGAATCAAGAAATATCCCCAAATCCCGGACGAGGAATATCAGTTTGACAAGAGCACCGAGTATGAGATTTCACCGGAAGACATAGGGGACGAGGAGATTGTAAAGCGTCTGAATGCGCTGCGTGAAAAAGCACTTGCACAGGATGAAAAAATTTTGGAATTCCAGACACGGTTTGAATATCAGCTGTATCACAAGCTGTTCCTTTCACCGAACAAAGACATGACGCAGAATGTGATGTGGGCCAGCGGTATGCTGGTCGGTTTGATTCCGAAGGGCGAGGAAATGAAAATGGCCTTTGAGAGCTGCTCGGATTGTGGTGGAATGGAAGTCTTAGACCAATTGGAGAAAAAAATCCCGCATGCCGTTGAGACCTTGAACAGACTTGCAGTCAGTGAGCCGATCACGCCGGGGGAATATGAGTGCATCTGTGCTCCGGATGTCACAGGCATGATTGTGCACGAGGCTTTTGGCCATGGTGTAGAGATGGATATGTTTGTGAAAAAACGTGCACTTGCGGAAAATTACATTGGCAAGCAGGTGGCTTCTCCATTGGTTACCATGCATGATGGCGCAGCGGCAGCCTCCCAGACGGCATCCTTCCTGTTTGACGATGAAGGAACAGTTGCGCAGGATACTGTGATCATTGAAAAGGGAATTTTGAAAACCGGTATGTGCGATGCGCAGGCAGCCATGGCGCTGGGTGTAAAACCAACCGGAAATGGCAGAAGACAGGGCAGTGGTCACAAGGCATATACCAGAATGACCAATACATTTTTTGAACCCGGTACAGACAAGGTGGAAGATATGATTGCGTCCATTTCCTATGGCTTTTATCTGGAAAATGCAAGCAGTGGAATGGAAGATCCAAAGAACTGGGGAATCCAGTGTCTTGTCGATGTCGCAAGAGAAATTAAAGACGGAAAATTTACCGGCAAAGTATTTTCTCCGATCGTACTGACCGGATATGTGCCGGATTTGTTAAAATCCATTTCCATGATGTCCGATACGATGGAACTTGCCGGAACCGGATATTGCGGCAAGGGATACAAAGAATGGGTGAAAGTATCAACCGGTGGCCCATTTATTAAGGCAAAGATTCGGTTAGGCTAGAGAGGTGACAAATGATGCGGGAAAAATTATTACAGGCTATAAAGAAATCGGGAATAGAAACCTATTCCGTAACGGAGAAATGTACAGAAGGCGCAGAGCTTTATTTCATCAAAAAAGATTTGGATATGCGAAGAATGAAGAAAGAAGCGCTTTCGGATGTTACGATTTACCGGGATTTTGAGGAAGACGGAAAGAAAATGCGCGGCTCTGCCAATATCTGCATTTTCCCCGAAATGACGCAGGAAGAAGTAGACAAAGCGGTAAGCGGAGCATATTATGCGGCATCCTTTGTAAAAAATCCTTATTTTGAACTTCCGAAGGGGAAAAAGGAGGAGACTGTACTGGTGGAAAGCAGCCTGTGCGGGAAAAGCCTCGAGGAGATCGGGGATGCATTTGTAAAGGCTCTTTACAGTGTGGACGTGAACGCGGATGCATTTATCAACTCATCTGAATTTCTCATGAGCAAGACCAACACTGCGATTTACAATTCGGAGGGAATTGATGTTTCTTACGAAAAGTACAGTGTAAGCGGAGAATTTGTTGTGCAGTGTCTGACACCGCAGGACGTGGAGCAGTATCAGGATTTTGCATATGACGATCTGGATACGGAAGCGCTTGCAACTCAGGCTGCCCAGGCATTGGAAATGGTGCGCATGAGAGCAGCGGCAACAGAAGCTCCGGAGAAAGGAAACTATCGGTTACTGCTTTCTGGAAAAGAACTTCGTGATCTTATGGGGTTATACGTGAGCCGTGCGTCGGCGCAGATGATCTATCCGGGATATTCTGCTTATAAGAAGGGCATGCAGGTGCAGGGAGACGAGGTAAAAGGCGAAAAATTAAATCTGACACTCCATGCCAGTGAGCCATATTCCGGTGAGGGAATTCCAATGAAGGATTTGCAACTGATCCAGAATGGAACATTGGAGAGGATTTACGGTACGGCGCGTTTCTCTTATTACCTGGGAGTAGAGCCCACCGGAACTTACAAGGCTGTAAAGCTGGACAATGGAACAAAGTCTTTTGATGAGATGAAAAAGGCACCATATCTTCATGTTGTAAGCTTCTCTGATTTTTCCATGGACAGCTTCAGCGGATACTTTGGTGGAGAAATCCGTCTTGCTTATCTGTATGACGGAGAGAACGTGACACCGGTAACAGGTGGTTCTGTCAGCGGTAATCTTCTTGAATTGCAGAAGGATATGGTATTTTCCACAGACTGCTACAAAGATAAAAATTATGATGGACCATTTGCGGTAGAATTTCAAAACGTGGCGGTGGCCGGAAGATAAGAAGTATCGGATGAATGAAGATTCATATTGTTTCTGATTCCAAAACGGCGGGGAGTGATCACTCCCCGCCGTTTTACAACTTAGTATTTAAATATTGTCAGGAAAATCAGCTGCAAGCTTCGCCTCGAACTCGGCCTCCGGCACCGGCTTGGAATAAAAATATCCTTGTGCCACATAAGCGCCGATTTCCTTCATCAGCTCGGTTTCCAGCTCCGGTTGATTCATCTTCAGATCTGCGGCGGCCTGATTCAATTCCCGCATCACATCGTCATTACCCTGAAAAGGCGACTTTTACCGTCCTTTTTTCCGAAGCATATATCTTATTTTATCACACATTTTCAAATAAAAATAGTCTTTGTATTTGCATTTTGAAAATAAATAAAGAAATAATAAAATTCTTGGCGTTTCTCTGTTCGTATGGTATAATAGAACCATAGTACAAGCAGTGTTGTATTTGGCGGCGTGTACTAAATATTACAGCAAAGGGGTTGGACATCATGAGAATTACAATCACAGGAAGAAACATTGAACTTACAGAGGGACTTAAGCAGGCCGTGGAGGAGAAGCTTGGCAAGCTTGAGAAGTATTTTACTCCTGAGACAGATGTCTTTGTTACGCTGAGTGTAGAGAAGGAACGTCAGAAAATTGAGGTGACGATTCCGATTAAGGGGCATATCATTCGTTCCGAGCAGGTAAGCAGTGATATGTATGTATCCATCGATTTGGTTGAGGAGGTTATTGAGCGTCAGCTTAAGAAGTACCGCACGAAGCTGGTATCTAAGAAGATGAACGCAGCGGAGAGCTTCCGTACGGAATTTGTGGAGGCTGCGGATCAGGATGACGAGGAGGTTCGCATCGTTCGAACCAAGAGATTTGGAATGAAGCCGATGTACCCGGAAGATGCATGTGTGCAGATGGAGTTGACCGGACATGATTTCTTCGTATTCCGCAATGCAGAGACGGATGAGGTCAATGTTGTGTATAAGAGAAAAGGCAACACCTACGGACTGATCGAGCCGGAGTGCTAAAATAGAATACAGGGTTAGGTGAGCGGGCGTAATTCCATGAGATTACGCCCTTTTTTTGCCTGTTTTGGGCGAATATTGCCACTTCGATGGAATACAGGAAAATTTGCTTGACATCAAGAAAATGCTTGTATTAATCTTATCGAGGAAACTGTAAATGGGGGAGAGTTATGATATGCATTAAGGTAAACAAAAGAGAAGGAGATGGGAATAATTTTTACGAAAAATACTATGGGACGGTATATCCAGGAAATGATTCTTAAGGAAGATTTTCTTGGGGAAGTGGAGGGGTGGCTTTCGACACTTGATGATGACAGAATGACAGCGTTGCACAGGTTGATTTACGAGGTGGAATTGACGGATAAGGATCAACTTGTAGATACGCTGTATGAATATGGGGGATGTCTGACAGAAAAGAACTATTTTGGACGAAAGTTTTTTGAGCAGATGGTGTTGCAGGTGAGGAAGCTGGAAGTGAATCAAACGTCAAGCTGACGTGGGACTGCATATTTAATATTTACAGTAAGGAAGTCGGAGAATTGCCGGCTTCTTTTTCTGTAATCACAGAGCACAGTTCGTGCGATTTATTGTGCGTTTTGTGCGCAAAGGAAGATCTACTCTTGTATTTGTGCAGGTAACAATACTATAATAGTAAAGAAGAGCGCGGAAGATACGCGCTTGGTATTTGCATATGGAAATGAGGATGAAAAATGGATATTATCGTATTAGCAGGAGGACTCAGCACGGAACGTGACGTGTCCTTTAAAACAGGTGGAATGGTTGCAAAGGCGCTGAAGGAGAACGGACACAGAGTTATTCTATTAGATGTATTTATGGGATACAGTGACCATGAGGAGGACCTTACGGATATTTTCGCAAGAGCAGACGAAGTCAGTGTCCGGTCCAGGGACATTCCCGAGATTGCCCCGGATCTGGCGGCTGTCAAGGCATCGAGAAAAGATCAGTCCGATTGCTTTTTTGGACCGAATGTGATCCGGATGTGCCAGATGGCAGACATCGTATTTATGGCTCTACATGGTGAGAACGGCGAGAATGGTAAGCTGCAGGCGGCGTTTGACCTGCTGGGTGTCAAGTACACCGGCAGTGATTATCTGAGCAGTGCGATTGCCATGAACAAGGGAATGGCAAAGAAGTTCTTTGTGGATGCAGGGATTCCGACACCCATGGGAATTGCCATGACCAGAGAGAATCGGGAAGATGATGTGACGAAGCTTTCCCTTAAGCTTCCATGCGTTGTAAAGCCGTGCTGCGGTGGATCCAGCATCGGTGTTACCATTGTAAGGAATGCGGCAGAATTCAAGGCGGCACTGGATGAGGCTTTCCGTTGGGAGAATGAGCTTGTTATCGAGGAGTACATAGAGGGAAGAGAATTTTCCGTGGGTGTCATGGAGGGGAAAGCACTTCCTGTTATTGAGATTGCACCAATCCAGGGCTTCTATGATTACAAGAATAAATATAAAGCAGGTAGTGCGGTGGAAACCTGCCCGGCAGACCTGCCGGAAGAGGTTGCGGCGAAGATGAGGCATTATGCGGAGATGGTGGCGGATGTCATAGGTCTGGATACGTATTCCCGCTCGGATTTTCTGCTGAACGACAAGGGTGAGATGTTCTGCCTGGAGGCGAATACGCTTCCCGGAATGACGCCAACCAGTCTGCTTCCGCAGGAGGCTGCAGTGGTTGGTATGAACTTTAACGAATTGTGTGAGAAGATTATTGCAATCTCCCTTGCAAAGTATGCGAAATAGACATCATCAAAGAAAGGCGTTACTGTTTGCAAAGTAACGGAAAGGGTTCAGAGCGTGAATAGAGAAAAGGAGATGCCGAATCTGACGTTGGAGAATATTACAAAGGCGTGTGAGGGAACCTATGTGGGAGATGAGGAGTTATTGTCTTCGGTGATCACCGGCGCAGTGACGGACAGCCGGAAAGTGGAGCCGGGGTATCTGTTTATCCCGATTCGCGGGGAGCGGGTGGATGGACATAGCTTTATCCCGGACGTGTTTGAAAAAGGCGCACTTATAGTATTGTCGGAGCAGGAGCTGGATGCTCCTTCCGGTCCATACATCCGTGTGGAATCCACGACGGAGGCCATGAAAAAGCTTGCGGCTTTTTACCGGGAAGGACTGGACATCAAGGTGGTGGGAATTACCGGAAGTGTCGGGAAAACCAGCACCAAGGAGATGATAGCTTCTGTACTATCCCGGAAGTACCAGGTATTGAAGACGGCCGGAAATTATAATAACGAAATCGGACTTCCGCTGACAATCTTTCAGATTCGAAGGGAGCATCAGGTAGCGGTTCTGGAGATGGGAATTTCAGACTTTGGTGAAATGCACCGTCTGGCTGCCATGTCACAGCCTGATATCTGTGTGATCACGAACATCGGTCTGTGCCACTTGGAGAATCTGGGCACAAGGGACGGTATCCTAAAGGCGAAGACAGAGGTATTCGCCCACATGCAGCCGGAAGGAACTGTCATCTTAAACGGCGATGATGATAAGCTGCAGACCCAGGCTATCGTCAATGGAAAGCCTGCCATCTTCTATGGAATACATAGGGAGGATTCAGGGGAAAATGCGAAAAATCTGACTTCTGATTTTTATGCTACGGATATCCGCAATTTGGGGCTCGAGGGCATGCAGGCTGTAATCCATACGCCGCAGGGGGAGTTTCTTGCGAGCATTCCGCTTCCGGGTGAACACAATGTATACAACGCATTGGCGGGAACGGCAGTGGGGATGCAGCTGGGACTCACGCTGGAGGAGATTGCAGCGGGCATTGCATCTGTGCAGACTATCGCAGGCCGCTCTAACCTGATCCACACCGGGGGAATGACTATTATAGACGATTGCTACAATGCCAATCCGGTGTCTATGAAAGCATCCATCGATGTGCTGGCTCACACAAAGGGACGGCGGATCGCGGTGCTGGGAGATATGGGAGAGCTTGGCACAGATGAGCGTACGTTGCACCGCGGCGTCGGAGAGGCTGTGGCGGCAAGCGGCATTGATGCGCTTTTTGCTGTAGGCGAGCTTGCAGAGGAATATGCGGCTGCGGCGGCAGTCAATACGTCCTGCAGCGTCCATTATCATAAGACTGTGACCGAGGTTCTTCCGGAACTGACGGCCTATGTCCGGGAGGGGGATACCATCCTTGTGAAGGCATCCCACTTCATGAACTTCCCGCAGATCGTGGAGGCGCTTGCGGATCATCGATCATAAACAGGTTGTTTGTATTTTTTTAAATAAAATTGTAAAAGCATGTAACTGATTCTCAAGGGTTCTGAATAGTTACAAAAGCATAAAAATAGTGTATAATTGCACAGTGAACAAATGCATGGAATGCATGCATACGAACAAGGAAAGAAAGCGAGGACACAACTATGTCAAACCCAATCGTAACATTCACCATGGAAAACGGAGATGTGATGAAAGCGGAATTATATCCGGAGATCGCTCCCAACACCGTCAACAACTTCATCAGTCTGGTGAAGAAAGGCTTTTATGACGGGCTTATCTTCCATCGTGTTATCCGTGGATTCATGATCCAGGGTGGAGATCCGGATGGAAACGGAACCGGCGGCCCAGGATATGGAATCAAGGGAGAATTTGCCCAGAATGGTGTTGCCAATGATCTGCGCCATACGGCAGGTGTGCTTTCCATGGCCCGCTCCATGATGCCCAACTCTGCAGGAAGCCAGTTCTTTATAATGCATCAGGATGCTCCGCATCTGGATGGCGCATATGCGGCCTTCGGTAAGGTGATCGAGGGACAGGAGGTTGTCAATAAGATTGCGGAGACTGCAACCGATTACAGTGATCGCCCATTGGAGGATCAGGTCATGAAGACCGTTACTGTGGAGACCTTCGGTGTGGATTATCCGGAACCGGAGACCATGTAAGCGCAGCGTTATGTATAACGAGAACAATCATCCGGCGTTACTTGCGATCGTGTATATTAAGGGGGAGCTGAACCCAAAGCTCCCCTTTCTTCCTATGCTTCAGATTATCGAAGTCTCTGCGGAAAAGGTGAAGCAGGAGCTTGACGTGCAGGGAATAGGTACGGATAACTGCCTTATGCTCGCCGCAACGGATGCCTCCATCCGTGAGGCGAAGAGACTGGATATGGCGGTGGCTGCCTACGTCAACCTGCTGCTGCCACCCCAGACCTATTATGGGGTGGATATGCTGATCGAGGGATTTGAAGAGGTGGATGAAGAATTTCTGCTTCGCGTTTTTCAGCGTCATCATGGAATTCCGTGGAGGATTGCAGAGACTGAGCGCTGCGTCATACGGGAATTTTCGCTGGAAGACATGTCGGAACTGGTGGAACTGTATGAACAACCGGGCATTACGTATCGGTTGGACAAAGCGGGGCGTCGGTGTCCCGGATTTATAGAGCCTCTTTATCCTATGGAGGAGGAACTGGAATACCAGGAAAGCTATATTCGCCATATGTACCGTTATTATGAATATGGAATGTGGCTGGTGCTGGATCGGAAAACCGGACAGTTGATCGGAAGAGCGGGAATCGAGAACCGCAGTTACCCGGAGGGTGTGGAAATGGAACTTGGATATCTGATTCACCCGGCGTGGCAGCATCGAGGGATTGCCACGGAGGTCTGCACCGCCATCATTCACTATGCCCGGATGCATCTGGAGTGCGACAGGTTGAGCATTCTGACAGATGAAACGAATACGGCTTCCGTTGCACTGGCAGAAAAGCTGGGTTTTGTGTATAAGGGCGATACAGATGTATCCGGCAGCCGGACAAAAAAATACGAGCTTATATTATAATTGCTGTAGAAAAGGCGCCAAACAGGGCGCTTTTTTCATTTTCTGGATATTGCATATTAGAAAAAAATAAAATATAATAAAGTATTATATTCTAGGTATCGTGTACAATTGTGTGAGCAGGTGAGCATATGGCAGATATTTCTACAGAAGAATTAGAGCGGCTGGAACAGGAGTTTCATTCCGGTCCGGGCAACATTAAGTCAATCAAAGAGTTTTCCAGTCCTGAGGATTTGTATGAGGATCTGATCGCAAGCATCCGCAAATACCATCCATCCGGGGATATTTCTCTGATCGAGAAGGCGTATAAGGTGGCGTACAACGCCCACAAGGGTCAGGTGCGCAAGTCGGGAGAGGCGTATATTATTCATCCGCTCTGTGTGGCAATCATTCTGGCGGAACTGGAGCTGGACAAGGAGACCATCGCGGCAGGCCTGCTGCATGACGTGCTGGAGGATACGGTCATGACGGATGACCAGATGAAGGAGGAATTCGGAGAGGAGGTTCTTCTTCTGGTGGATGGTGTGACCAAGCTGCAGCATTTACACCTGACGGATCGAGCGAAGGATCCGAAGGAGAAGAATGCGGAGCGTCTGGAGATGCAGGCGGAGAACCTGCGCAAGATGTTCCTTGCCATGGCGAAGGATATCCGTGTAATCATGATCAAGCTGGCAGACCGCCTGCACAATATGCGTACCTTGAAGTATCAGTCGATGGAAGCACAGCAGCGCATTGCAAGAGAGACACAGGAAATCTACTGTCCGATCGCTCAGCGTCTTGGTATCAGTAAGATTAAGATTGAACTGGAGGATCTGTCCCTGCGGTACCTGAATCCGGAGGCATATTACGACCTGGTAGAGAAGGTTGTCATGCGCAAAAGTGTCCGGGATGATTACGTGCAGAGCCTTGTGCGTGAGGTTCGCAAGCAGATCGAGGAGGCGGGCATTAAGGCGGAGATCTCCGGCCGCGCCAAGCATTTCTTTTCCATTTATAAGAAGATGGTCAATCAGGATAAGACAATCGATCAGATCTATGATCTGTTTGCCATCCGTATTATCGTAGATTCCATCAAAGACTGTTACGCCGCACTGGGAATCATGCATGAGAAGTACAAGCCGATTCCGGGCCGGTTCAAGGATTATATCGCGATGCCGAAGCCCAATATGTATCAGTCACTCCACACGACGTTGATCGGGCCCAGCGGACAGCCCTTTGAGATACAGATTCGAACCTTTGAGATGCACCGCACAGCGGAATACGGTATCGCGGCTCATTGGAAATACAAAGAGGCCAACAATGGAGGAGGCACTTCCACCACAGTTACTGAGGAGGAGAAGTTAAGCTGGCTGCGCCAGATTCTGGAGTGGCAGCAGGATATGTCGGATAACAAGGAATTCATGACGCTTTTGAAAAGTGATCTGGATCTGTTCTCCGATACGGTGTTCTGCTTCACGCCATCCGGCGACGTGAAGAACCTGCCCAACGGCTCCAATCCGATTGACTTTGCCTACAGCATACACTCGGCGGTCGGCAACAAGATGGTGGGGGCGAAGGTCAACGGCAAGCTGGTGCCCATTGATTATGTGATCCAGAACGGTGACCGGATTGAGATCATCACTTCACAGAATTCCAGAGGACCGAGCCGGGACTGGCTGAACATTGTCAAGAGTACGCAGGCCAAGAACAAGATCAACCAGTGGTTCCGCAGCGAGCTGAAGGAAGAGAACATTGTGCGCGGCAAGGAATTGATGCAGGCGTACGCAAAGGCTCACGGAATCGGCTTTAACGATATCAACAGACCGGAGTATCAGGAGAAAATTCTCCGCAAATACGGATTCCATGACTGGAATTCCTGTCTTGCTACCATTGGCCATGGTGGATTGAAAGAGGGACAGATTGTCAACAGGATGTACGAGGAGTACAAGAAGGATCATGTTCTGCCGGTTACGGATGAAGACATTATGGAATCCCTGGGAGATGGAAATAAGCCGGTTCAGGAGCAGCATCACTCCAAGAGCGGAATCGTGGTCAAGGGACTCTATGATGTGGCAGTGCATTTCAGTAAGTGCTGCAGCCCGGTTCCGGGAGATGAGATTGTGGGCTTTGTCACAAGAGGCAGAGGCGTTTCCATTCACCGCACGGACTGCGTGAATGTGCTGCATCTTTCGGAGATGGAGCGTGCCCGGCTGATCGAGGCGGAGTGGCAGGCCGGTGTCGCAGAGCAGGCGCTTGGAGAATACAATGCGGACATCAAGATTTTCTGTCACGATCGTGCCGGACTTCTGGTGGATATTTCCCGCGTATTTACGGAGGCGGATATCAATATTTCCGGAATCCATTCCAAGACCAGCAAGCAGGGGATTGCTACGATTGAGGTTTCCTTCCGAACGAAGGGACGTGAGCAGATCAACCGGATTATTGAGAAGATCAAACAGATTGAGAGTATTATTGATATTGAGCGAACTACAGGCTAATGCAGGGCTGCCAGCTTTTGCTGGCAGTTTTTGTGAGTGCCGCGGAATAGAGCTATGTGGAATATAAAGGATTGTGTCTGACAGAAGACTATACCGCAGACAGGGTAAGGAGTGTATATGGGCAAGTTGAAGGTTAATCAGTATGTGGTAGGGCCGGTTCAGACCAACTGCTATTTTGCAATCAATGATGAGTTGAAGGAACTCTTGATCATCGATCCCGGCGCAAGTGCCCGGCAATTGGCTGAACGCGTGCGCGCAGAGGGGTGTCGTCCGGTTGCAATTCTTTTGACCCACGGGCATTTTGATCATGCCACAGCGGCGGAGGAGTTGGCGAAGGAATTCGACATTCCGATCTACGCCCACGAGGATGAGAAGGAAACTCTGGAGGATTCGGAACTGAATGCAAGCTGGATGATGGGAGATCATCTGATTTTCCATGCGGATGTGTTTGTGAAGGATGAGGAAGAACTGGATCTTGCGGGCTTTCACATTCGTGTGCTCCATACGCCGGGGCATACGGTAGGGGGCTGTTGTTATTATTTCCCATATGAGGAGGTTGTATTCTCCGGGGATTCCCTGTTCTGCACCTCCATCGGAAGAACGGACTTCAAGAAGGGCAGCACCTCGGATCTGATCCGGGCGATCAAGGAGAAGCTGATGACGCTTCCGGACCGAACCACTGTGTATCCGGGGCACAATGACGTGACAACAATTGAGAATGAGAGGATGTACAACCCGTACTTATGATTATCGTATATTTTAACAAACCGGATTATGAATATGACGTTCATTCGCTGATCAAGGCCTTTTTCCCAAAGGAGGATGTGGAGCTGTACTACACCTGTCCGGAGGAGGAGGTTGCGGACCGCAACGTGGCGTGCATGCACAGAGAGGCCGGTGAACTGGATGAGGCGACGAAGCAGGAGGCAGACCATGTTCTTGAGGTCAATTACAAGGAAGCACAAATTGAACTGAACTGGTATGGCACGAAGAAATCTCGGGCAGAGTTTCCCGTGGATTACGAGGACAGGAGCGCAACGAAAAACGCTTTAAAGCAGCATCTGTACGACATGCTTGTGGAACTGTGCGGCAAAAAGCTGCCCTGGGGAGCACTGACCGGTATCCGCCCCACAAAGATTGCCATGAAGCTTTTGGAAGAGGGGAAGCGTGAGGAAGAGATTGCCTCTTACATGAAGAAGACCTACTTTGCCACCGAGGAGAAGATTCAGCTCTCCATCGATATAGCCAAGCGGGAAAAGGCGCTGCTTTCTCAAATCGATTACGAGAATGGTTACAGTCTGTATATTGGGATTCCGTTTTGCCCCAGTACCTGTCTGTACTGTTCCTTTACGTCTTATCCGTTATCCGCATGGCGGAACCGGGTGGATGCGTATCTGGATGCCCTGGAGAAGGAACTTGATTATACAGCTAATAAGTTCTACCACAAGAAGCTGAATTCCATCTACATTGGTGGCGGAACGCCTACCACGCTGGAGCCGTACCAGCTGGACCGTCTGATCCGCAAGATCAAGTGCAGCTTTGACTTAAAGCATTGCCTGGAGTTTACGGTGGAGGCAGGAAGACCGGATTCCATTACCAGAGAAAAGCTTGAGGTACTGCGCAAGCATGGAATCAGCCGTATCTCCATCAACCCGCAGACCATGAAGCAGAAGACACTGGATATCATTGGACGACATCACACGGTGGAGCAGACCGTGGAAAGCTTCCGGCTTGCAAGAGAGCTGGGCTTTGACAATATTAACATGGATCTGATCATGGGGCTTCCAGATGAGAATCTGGAGGATGTGCGTCATACCATGGAAGTGTTAAAAGAACTTGACCCTGATAACATTACCATTCACTCCCTGGCCATCAAGCGTGCAGCCAGACTTAATATCTTCAAGGACCGCTACGAGCAGATGCAGATGGTAAACACGCAGGAGCATATGGAACTGTGTGCGGAGTACTGTAAGGACATGGGGCTTTTTCCGTATTACCTTTATCGGCAGAAGGGTATGGCAGGCAATATGGAAAACGTCGGCTATGCAAGGGAAGGCAAGGCCGGTGTCTACAATATCCTGATTATGGAGGAGAAACAGACGATTGTTGCCTGCGGTGCAGGCAGCAGCACCAAGTGGGTGTGGGCAGAATCGAACCCGGATGGCACGCATCGAATCGAACGGTGCGAGAATGTCAAGGATGTGGGGCAGTATATCGGCAGGATTGATGAGATGATTGAACGGAAGAAAAGACTTTTTGATAATTCGAAGACAGTTATCTGCTAATTGAATACTGTTAGAAACGCTGATGAAAGGACATTTTGAATACTACGAGAAATGTCCTTTTATGATAGCAGGAGGCATACATGTTAGAGAAAATAATTAATAAGCCTGCTGTGGATGAACGGTATGTGCGTCCGCAGGCAGCTTGGGAGAAAATGAAGGCTGCCCAGAGCTCTCGGCAGACGGTATATTTATATGGAACTACGGGAACCGGCAAGACGACCTTTGTGACAGAGTTTCTTGGAAGAAAGCGATACCATTATATCTCTTTATCGGATATGAGGATTTCAGAAATTATGGAGCTGGTGCCGGAACAATCCGAAACACAGACGATTTTGGTAATCGATGACCTGCAGCTTTTGGAAGAGCAGGGGGAACGAAGTGCCTGTGGGCAGATCATCGAGGAATTGAGTGGAAGACGGGATGTTTGGCTGATTTTGATCTCACGAGCTCCGATGCCGAAGTGGTTAAAATCCGTTTTCTACCGGTATATTTTTGTTACCATTGCGGAAGAAGAGTTGTGCCTGTCCGAGCAGGAGCAGGAACAGTATCTGGAGAAATGGGAGCTGTCTCCGACGGAAGCTGCACGGGACAAAATTTGGGAGCTGGGACATGGAAATCCTCTCTGTCTTCGCATTGTGGCCTTGAGGCTTAAAGATATCCCGGAGCAGGATGCTGCGAGGGACAAGATGGGGGCAGAACTTCATGCAATTGAGGAATCCAGAAGGGATATATGGGATTATGCCGAGGTGCATGTGTATGACCAATGGAGTGTGGAATTGCAGGAATTTATGGAAGAAGTATGTATCGTGGAGCAATTTGATTTGCAGATGGCTCAGCAGATTACCAAGAAGAAGGAGGCAGGAAGATTAATTCAGCAGGCGAAGGAAGCGGGGAATTTTCTGATAGAATTCAGAGAGCGCGAACGCAGTGTCTATGAATTGATTCCTCCCATGAAGCATTCCATGCGACGGAGGCTTTTTGCAAAATATTCACAGGATTCCATTAAGGCACTGTATTACAGCGCCGGAAACAGCTATGAAATCGATGGAAATGTAAGAGAAGCCCTTAAGATGTATGAGATGTGTCACTGTGAGGAGGGGATTTCCCGAATTCTGATTGAAAACACGAGAAGGAATCCCGCATCGGGAGAATATTTTGAACTAAGGCACTATTATCTGGCGCTTCCGGAGGACATAATCAGAGAGAGCGTGGAGCTGATGGCGGGGATGAGTATGCTGCAGTCCATGCTTTTAAACGAAGAGGAAAGCGAGCGCTGGTACCAGGAGCTTTCCGCCTATGAAAAAGAAGCGACAGGAGGGCAAAAACGGGCGGCGGAAGCCAGACTTTTGTACTTGGATATTGCCCTGCCCCATCGGGGAACAATCCGTATGATCGATCTGCTAAAACGGGCGGGGGTGCTTCTTACAGAGAGACAGACTGTGCTGCCGGAGCTCTCTGTGACAAGTAATCTTCCCTCCATGATGAACGGAGGCAAAGACTTTTGTGAGTGGAGCAGAAGAGATAAGGAGCTGGCTAAGAGCATCGGAAAGGTCATAAGCCTTGTCCTTGGAAAATATGGAAAAGGGTTGGTAAATCTTGCCCTTGCAGAAAGCTTTTTTGAGAAGGGCGGCGACGACTACGAGGTGGCATCTCTTGCCGGAAACGGGCGAATGCAGGCGGAGAGCGGCGGAAAGACGGAGCAGGTTTTTGTGGCAGTGGGAATTCTGACACAGCTATCTGTGTTGAATAACAATATGGAGGATGCTGTGGATATGTTGGAGAGTTTTCGCCGGGTGGCAGAGCGGGAAGCTCCGAAGCTTTTGCCTAATATCCGTGCCATGGCTGTGCGAATGAATTTATATAGCGAAAAAATCAGTGAGGCCTATCAATGGCTGGAGGAAGCACCGGATGAGGACGCAGAGTTTAACGGTATGGAGCGCTATCGTTATCTGACGAAGGTTCGGGTGTATCTGGCAGCGGGGCGGAAAGAAAAGGCCCTGCTTTTGCTGGATAAAATGCGTTTTTACGCGGAAAAAGCACACAGAACCTATATAGCGATAGAAGTAAAGATATTGGCAGCCATCGCCATGTACCGCACTGGAAAGGGCGATTGGCAGGATATGCTGCAGGAGGCCGTGACGAGGGCAGAGGATTATCATTTCGTGCGGATTTTGACGAGAGAGGGCGCAGCAATCCTGGAACTTTTGAAAGCAGGCACGTTTACATGGAAGGATCTTGAATTCGAAAAGCGGGTCATGGAAGAGTGCGAAAAGATGACAGACTTTTATCCGACATACCTGAAGGAAAGACAGGAGCAAGATGTGTTCCTCAGTGATAAGGCATTGAAAATCCTGCGGCTTCAGGCGGAAGGACTGTCCGTGGATGAAATCGCTCAACAGATCGGGCTGTCCAAATCCGGAGTGAAATATTATAATAAGGACACCTATAAAAAGTTAGGGGTCAACAACAAGGCGGCTGCAGTGGCAGAAGCCAGAAACCGGCGACTCTTATGACAGATTAAATATTGTAATTGTTTTTACTTCATTGTTGATTAAAGAAGCAAAACGGGCTATAATTAAACCTAGTGTTTGCAGTCGGAAAGGGTGCAGAACGGGCATTTGAAGAGAAAACGGAGGAATAGAGATGGCATTGAGCAAGAAGCCGGTCAACGGTATGAAGGATATATTACCTGCGGAGATGGAAATTCGCGATTACGTGACAAGCGTAATCAAGGACACCTACCGCAGCTTTGGATTTACACCGATTGAGACTCCCTGCATGGAGAATATCGCAAATCTGTCCAACAAGCAGGGCGGCGAGAATGAAAAGCTGATCTTTAAGGTGTTAAAGCGCGGCGAGAAGCTGAACCTGGAGACGGCAAAGGAGGAGGCTGACGTGGTGGACTTTGGAATGCGTTATGATCTGACAGTTCCGCTTTCCAGATTTTATGCCAACAATGCCAATGATCTGCCTTCCCCGTTCAAGGCTCTGCAGATTGGAAGTGTGTGGAGAGCGGATCGTCCGCAGAGAGGGCGTTATCGTCAGTTTACCCAGTGTGATATCGACATTCTGGGCGAGCCAAGCAATCTGGCTGAGATTGAGTTGATCACAGCAACCACCACCACCATCGGCCGGTTGGGCTTTAAGAATTTTGAGATTCGCATCAACGAGAGGCGAATCCTTAAGAGCATGGCGGCGTACAGCGGCTTTGCGGAGGATGATTACGACAGCGTATTCATCACACTGGATAAGATGGACAAGATCGGTGTGGATGGTGTGGCTGAGGAGCTTGCCAGGGATGGATATCCACAGGCTTCCATTGACAAGTATTTGGGATTGTTTAAGGTCTTAGAGGATAAGAAGGATGTGGCGGAAGGTGTTGCGTTCTTAAAAGATACGCTGGGGGATTATCTGGATGAGGAGGTTGTGACGAACCTGACGGAGATTGCGGCGGCAGTCAATGCCACCAAGGCGGCAGAGTTTACGCTTGTGTTTGATCCGACTCTGGTGCGTGGCATGAGTTATTACACCGGAACAATCTTCGAGATTTCCATGCCGGAGCTGGGGGCAGCCTGCGGTGGCGGTGGGCGTTATGACAAGATGATCGGGAAGTTCACCGGCAATGATGTGCCGGCCTGTGGTTTTTCCATTGGGTTTGAGCGCATTATCCTGCTTCTCATGGAGAGCGGATTCCAAATTCCGGAGCGGCCGAAGCGCGTGGCGTATCTGGTGGAGAAGAACTATCCGGCAGACAAGCTTGTTGATGTGATGAGCCAGGCGAAGGAAGCCAGAGAGCAGGGGCAGCAGGTACTTGTGGTCCGTATGAACAAGAATAAGAAGTTCCAGAAGGAACAGTTGTCGAAGGACGGATATGAGGAGTTTGTAGAGTTCTTTAATAAGTAATAACGATTTCGAAAAATGGGCAAAATAAAAGGAGAGAAACAATGATTCAGTCCAGAACACATAATTGTAACGAACTGCGCATCACAAACGCAGGGGAGAAGGTAACCATCGTGGGATGGTATGAGAATATGCGTAAGGTCAGCAAGAATTTGGGATTTTTGATTCTGCGCGACTTTTACGGAACAACGCAGGTGGTAGTGGAGACCGAGGATATGATGGCTGTCATCGACAGTGTGAACAAGGAGTCTACACTGTCCATCACCGGAACCGTTCGTGAGCGTTCCAGCAAGAATATGGAGCTTCCTACCGGTGAGATCGAGGTAGTTCCGGAGAAAATCGAGATTCTCGGAAAGTGCATCTACAATGCGCTTCCGTTTGAAATCAATCAGTCCAGAGAGGCAGATGAGAATGCAAGACTCAAGTACCGCTATCTGGATCTGCGAAACCCGGCAATGAAGCGCAATATTGTTATGAGAAGCCAGATTGTGGCTGAACTTCGCCAGAGAATGAATGCGCTGAACTTTATGGAGATTACCACACCGATTCTGACCTGCTCTTCTCCGGAGGGCGCAAGAGACTACCTTGTACCGGCACGGAATCATCCGGGCAAGTTCTACGCATTGCCACAGGCTCCGCAGCAGTTCAAGCAGATTCTGATGGCTTCCGGTTTTGACCGCTATTTCCAGATTGCTCCGTGTTTCCGTGATGAGGATGCCCGCGCAGACCGTTCTCCGGGAGAGTTCTATCAGTTGGATATGGAGATGGCATTTGCTTCCCAGGAAGATGTGTTCTCCGTTGTAGAAGAGGTGCTTCCTCCGATTTTCGAGAAATACGGTATTTACAAGACCGCATCCAAGGCTCCGTTTGTGCGTATTCCATATCTTGAGGCTATGGACAAGTACGGCTCTGACAAGCCGGATCTTCGTATTGACCTGACACTTACGGATGCTACCGAGGTGATGGCAGATTGTGGTTTCGGTCCATTCGAGGGACAGACTGTCAAGGCTATCGTGGTAGATGGATTTACTGCCACACGTAAGGTGATTGATGGTATTTGCGCGGAGGTTGAGGTGCAGACAGCCAACAAGGCGTTCTGGTTTAAGATGGACGAGAACGGAGAGCTGGTTGGAGGTATCTCCAAATTCCTGCAGGATCGAAAGGATGCTGTTGTCAACGCGTTGGGCTTGAAGCCAGGAGATTTTGTCGGTCTGACCGCAGGTAAGAAGCTGGTGGCACAGAAGACCGCAGGTGTTTTGAGAAAGCTCCTGGGTGCAGCCGATGAGAAGCACATGAAGAAGGATTGTTACGAGTTCTGCTGGATCGTGGATTTCCCAATGTATGAGATCGGTGAGGAGTCCGGTGAGCTGGAATTCTGCCACAACCCATTTTCTATGCCGCAAGGTGGAATGGATGCCCTTGTGAACGAGGAGCCGCTCTCCATTCTCGCATACCAGTATGACCTGGTATGTAACGGCGTGGAACTGTCTTCCGGTGCAGTTCGTAACCATGATCCGGAGATCATGATCAAGGCCTTTGAGCTTGTGGGACTGGGCGAGGATGATGTGAAGGCGAAGTTCCCAGCCATGTACAATGCATTTTGCTATGGAGCACCGCCACATGCAGGTATTGCTCCGGGTGTAGATCGTATGATTATGTTGATCTGTGGCGAGGAGAGCATCCGCGAGATTATTCCATTCCCGATGAACAAGAATGCCATGGACATTATGATGGGAGCACCTGGAACGGTGGAGGAGAAGCAGCTTAAGGAGCTTCATATTGAACTTGTTCCGGTGGAGAATAAAGAGGCATAGTAATTAAGAGGTAGAATGAAAAAACGCAAAGTAAGCTGGAGTAAAATAGTCATTATTGTCATCCTTGTGCTGATGGCCGTGTTGGTGGGCGGTATGTATGGAAAGCTTGTGGAGCTGACCAGCCAGATCGCCTATCTGCAGGATACGACGAACATCATACTGACGGATGTGGGCGGGATGGAAAGCACGATTGCCCAGACACTGAAGGAAGAGACGGGCATGGTGGAAAGCTATTCCATTCAGGTAACGGACATGAATCTTGTGGCGAAGACCTATGATGTGTCCGTCTATCTGATTCCGAGAGAGTATACGGACAGCACCACCATCAGTGTCTTTTTCGGAACTCTGGAGTGTCCGCTGACGAAGGATGGATATGCATATACTGGTACGATTACACTGCCCATTACGGAAAGCTTTGACGGGAATCTGACGTTTCTGTTTGCAGATGGTACGAAGAAGAATACCGAGGTTTACAGTAACTATGAGGGAATTCAGACAAACCTTGAACAGGTGCTCAGCGGAAGTACGGAGAGCGAGCCATCTTACAAGGAGGGAGTCCTGTCGGTAAAGGGAGACGTAATCTACAGCTTAAGTGGAAAAGGACAATACGAGTTTGACAGTCTGGAATTGGTGGCAGAGTGGAACGATGAAGAGGTCTGGACTCAGAATCTGACGTACATTCCGGAGGAGGATGAAGGAGTTTCACCGGATGATGTCATTGCAGATGTGTTTGGGCAGGAGACGACAGAGGTATCAGAGCCGGAGGTAATCGATCAGGAGTCGATTGAAGGTTTAAGCGGAGATACGCCTATGGATTTCACCTATGAACCGGAGGAGACCGGAGAACTGCGGCTGTATCTGCGTGCTGTATCTACCGAGGGCTATCGTTTCGAGTTCGATCTTCTGCACGCGAATCTCATTGAAGAAGATCCGGACAATGAAGAATCCAAGCTTGTGCTGGACGAGACCAGCGTTGACTACTCCGTATCGTATGTCGTATACGATAAACGAGGTGGCAAGCTTGTATTAGAGTGATATGTATATCGTCTGTTCTACTCAACGCTAGGTCGGCGTTTATTAATTAAACATTTGCCTTATGAGTATCATGAATATCTCATCGCTCAGAGCGGTGTACAAATTTCTGAAACATAAACCGACAGCACCGACGTTCCGTGTTGTAACGCGAATAGCGTGTATCTCAGTCAACTGACTGAAATCAAGGTCGGTGCAGATTCGGTTTCTGTTGAAGAAATTTGGTACCCGGCTGAGCGTTTTTTATACAATTACCAATATGCCTTTACTCCACTTCCTCCTGCGACAACGGCAGCGTGAAGATAAACTCCGTGCCAACCCCTTCCGTACTGATCACATTGATGTGCTCATTGTGGGCCTGAATAATCTCTTTCACAATGGACAGTCCAAGTCCGGTACCCTTTTTGTCCTTGCCTCGTGAGAGGTCTGTCTTGTAAAACCGATCCCAGATTTTCTTTATGCTGTCGGCAGGAATGCCGATGCCGGAATCCCTGACCGAAATGAGAACCTTTTCATTCTTGATGCTGGTTTCAATTTTGATGGCAGAATTCGGATGCGAAAATTTAGTCGCATTGTCGATCAGATTGTAGAGTACCTGCTGAATTTTGCTCATGTCCCCGGTAACGAACAGTTCCTGTCCGGTCAGTACAAGGTCGAAGGACAAGCCTTTCTTGTTGCAGGTGCCCTCGAAGGTCAGGATGGTGGTCTTGATAATCCGGTTGATGTCAAAATCCGAGATGTCCAGCATAATACCGTGTCGGCCGAATTTATTCAAATCGATCAGACTCTGGGTCAGCTTGTTTAAGCGTTCCGTCTCAAAAAGAATAATGTTTAAATATTTCTCCTGCATTTCAGGAGGGATGGTTCCGTCCAGCATGGCCTCCACATAGCCTTTGATGGAGGTGAGGGGTGAGCGGAAATCATGTGAAACATTGGAGATGAATTTGCGTTGGTCATCCTCCAGGGTATTCAGCTCATTGGCCATATAGTTCAGCGTGTTGGCGAGATAGCCAATCTCATCATTGGAGTGAACGGAAATCTTTTGCGTAAAATCGCCCTTGGCGTAGGCTTGTGCCACGGTCGTAATCTTGTGCAGCGGTCTGTACACGGTGTGTGTGAAGAAAAGCAGAATGACAAATGCACACAGGAATACAATTGCGATGGTAAAAAACGCGATATTCATAAAGCCATTGACCATGGAACCGGTAATGCGGGAAACCGGCTTATGTATCAGCACGTAGCTCTGCACGCGGTAGTTGGAGGTCACCGGGGAAAAGACCGTCAGTACATCATCGGAGTAGATGGAATAGAAATCCCCGATCATATAATATCGGCTTCCGAAATCCGCTGTGTCAAAATCCGTCAGAATTTTGTATTCCGCATTCTGCGCCTTTTGCCCCACCTCAGAGTCGGAAGAGTCAAAAAGCACACGCTTTTGATTGTCAACGACCCAGATATCAGCATCCAGATAGGTCCCCAGCGCTTCCATCTGTCTCTGAAAATCCTCGAGAGACAGGGTGGCGTTGGTGTAGCCTTCAGCGTACCGGGAGGCAATCAGCGCCGATTCCCGGTAGAGCTGTTGTGCCTCGCGTCGTTCCAGAAACGTGACGATGGAGTACTGAGCAAACGTAAACAGTACCACGAAGGCCAAAACGCCGTAGATCAGGTAACTCAGCAGAAATTTGATATAAAGGGTACGTTTCATTCTGACACCTCAAATTTGTATCCTATGCCCCAGACTGTGGCAATGGACCAGGAATCATGGTCTTTAATCTTCTCGCGAAGCCGCTTGACATGGACATCCACAGTTCGGGTATCTCCGATATACTCATATCCCCAGATGTGGTCAAGAAGCTGTTCTCTCGTGAACACCTGATTGGGAGAGGATGCGAGGAAATACAATAGCTCCAGCTCCTTCGGCGGCATATCCACCGGATGTCCGTTGTACATGACAGAGTAGTTGGAGAGATTGACGATCAGATCCGGGTATTCTACACATTTCAGTTCTACAACCGTATCGGATTTGGCAGGCTGATAGCGTCGGAGAACGGCTTTTACCCTTGCAACCAATTCTTTGGAATCAAAGGGCTTCATGATGTAATCATCTGCACCCAGCTCCAGTCCCAGCACCTTGTCGAAGATTTCGCCTTTGGCGGAGAGCATGATGATTGGCACGTTATTTTTTGCACGGATTTCCCGGCAGACCTGATATCCATCAATGCCCGGAAGCATCAGATCCAGGAGAATCAGGTTTGGATTGTACTGATCAAAGGCAATCAACGCCTCCTCGCCGTCATTCACAATGCGGGTGTCGTAACACTCCTTCGTGAGGTACAGGGATATCAGTTCTGCAATATTGTTATCATCGTCTACGATTAAGATTTTCTGTTTGGTTGCCATAAGTCCTCCTCCTTTTCTTGAACATCAGCATGGCACATCTTCTATTCGAACATGGCAATGGTTACGCCTGCATCGCCCTCTCCGGATTCCCCAAGCCGATAGGATTTTACATATTTCTGGCGTTTCAGATGGGCGTGTACCGCATTGCGAAGTGCACCGGTTCCTTTTCCGTGAACGATGCGCACCGATGGAAGATGTGCGATGTAAGCGTCGTCCAGATATTTATCCAGATGTGCGATTGCCTCATCCACAGTCATACCGATCAGGTTGATCTCGGTGGAGACTGAAGCGGATTTACTCATTTTGATCTTGCCGGAGCCACTGCCGCCGCCGTATTTTTTCACTGCCGGGGTGGCGTCCTCATCGATTAAGACCAGATCTTTGATGTTCACCAGCGAGCGGAGAATGCCCATCTGTACATACAGATCTCCCTTGGCATTGGGGAGCGTGTGAACAGTACCCTTCAGATTCATGGACAGCACCTTGACGGAATCGCCAACCCGCAGCTTCTTGGGAACCTTGTGGTTGACCTGCTCCTGCTTCTTTAGGGACAGCTTCTTTTCTTTCTCGGTCATCTTATCCCGCAGGTTGGAGCGCTCCTTTTCCATCTGGCTCATAGGTGCCTGTCCCTTCCCATATTTATTGAAATTGCGGATGGTTGTATCCGCCACATCCTTGGCCTCTTTCAGAATCTGGTAAGCCTCTTCGTTGGCTTTGCGAAGTATATCCTCGCGGCTGGCATCCAGACGCTCCTGCTTGGTGGTAAGCTGTTTTTTCAGTGCTTCGATCTCGGACTTATACTGCTTGATTTCAAGCTGTTCCTTCTCGATGGTAATGCGGCTCTGTTCCAGATTCGCCATCATGGCCTCAAAGTCCACATCCTTGTCGCTGAGCCTTGTCTTTGCGTCCTCGATGATATTGTCCGAAAGACCCAGCTTCTTGCTGATGGCAAAGGCGTTACTCTTGCCCGGAATTCCGATCAGCAGCCGGTAGGTCGGACTTAAGGATTCCACGTCGAATTCACAGCACGCATTCTCCACGCCGTCGGTGGAAAGTGCGTACACCTTGAGTTCGCTGTAGTGAGTGGTCGCCATGGTGATGGCTCCATACTGATGCAGCTTGTGAAGAATTGAGATGGCAAGAGCGGCACCCTCCGTCGGATCCGTTCCGGCACACAGCTCATCGAACAGGCACAGACTGCGGTCGTCCGCCGTATCAAGAATCCGCACGATGTTGGTCATATGTGAAGAAAAGGTACTTAAACTCTGCTCGATGCTCTGCTCGTCTCCAATGTCGGCGAAGACCTCGTGGAAGATTGCAAGCTCTGAGCGGTCTCCGGCCGGAATGTGAAGGCCGGATTGTCCTATGAGAGTCAGAAGTCCCACGGTCTTAAGGGATACCGTCTTACCGCCGGTATTGGGACCGGTGACAATCAGCTGCTTGAATGTTTCGCCAAGCTGGACATCGATTGGAACGACCTTCTTCGCATCCAGAAGAGGATGGCGGCCTTTTCGAATGTTGATCCGTCCTTCCTCATTGAACGCAGGTGCCATGCCGTTGTAGGAGCGGGCAAGGCTTGCCTTGGCGAAAATAAAGTCCAGCTCTGCCAGGACCTCGTAGTCGGTGCGCAGTCCCTGTGCATTTTCAGCCACGCGGTTGGACAGTTCCATGAGGATGGCGTTGATCTCTTCCTGCTCCTTTAAGAACAGCTCCTTGAGTTCATTGTTCAGGTTCACCACTGCCATTGGCTCGATAAAAAGTGTGGAGCCGCTGCCGGATTGATCGTGGACCATTCCGGGAACATTGCTTTTGGCGTCCGCTTTGACCGGAAGACAGTAGCGTCCGTCACGCATGGTGATAACTGCGTCCTGCAGGTAGCTGCGGGTGGTGGAATTATTCATGAGGTTCGTGAGCTGCGCGTGAATACGGTCGTTCATCCCGCGGATAGATTTGCGCAGTTTAAAAAGCGCAGGGCTTGCATCGTCGGCAATCTCATCCTCCCCCAGCACGCAGCGCCTGATCTCCTCGTGAAGCGGGGAGAGCGGTTCAATCTGGGCAAACAGTTCTGTGAGGGAATCGGTCTTGTCGTCAGCCCGGTCTGACCGATCGTAGGCCTTTGCCCGCTTGGCAACCTCCAGAAGAGAGGCTATCTGTAACAGCTCAACGGTGTTCAGTGAACCACCGATGTCCAGCCGCTTCAAAGGCGCGTTCATGTTGTGAATGCCGGCGAAGGAGATATTGCTTCCCCGATAAAGCCGAGATAGCGCATCTGCAGTGGTCGTCTGCAGATTGTTGATTTCGTCAAGGTCTGTAAGCGGCGTCAGTTTGTGGCAGCGCTCTTTTGTCTCCTCACAGGCGGCATATTCCGCCAGCATATCTAATATTTTATAATATTCAAGTGTGTGTAATACTTTTTGATTCATAATTGCTCCTTATGTTGCTGCCAATGGTTAAGCAGCAATGCATACAGACATTATAACCCATCGTCGGGAATTGGAAAAGGGAAAAATGGTTGCAACAATGGATAAATGCGAATATAATAGTGGTTGATGCAATGTGCTCCTTTGAGGTTTAAAGAATGAGAAGGTTGTGAATGAAAGAAAGCCAATTACCAAAGAACGAATTTGTTCGGGAACAGATCAAAAATAAACCAAAAAATAAAAAGCGCCTGTGTATCAAACTGGGAGTTTCTGCATTGTGCGGTCTTGTGTTTGCACTGGCTGCCTGCGGAGTTGTGCTCCTTATGCTTCCGATCATACAGAGACAGTGGAAGCCGGCTGAGGAGGTAAAGGAAACCCAGGGAACAGAGTATGAGCCTGTAATGCAGAACACTGAGGATCCGGTCTCCACCGAAGAGCAGACGGTAGTTGAGGTTCCGAAGGAGATGACGCTGGGGGATTATCAGCGGCTGCAGAATGAGCTGTATGCGATCGGAACAAAGGCAAACAAGTCGATTGTGAGCATTACGAGTGTGGTGTCGGATACAGACTGGTTCAACAATTCCTATGAGCGGGAAGGGCAGGGCTCCGGCGCTATTATCGATGAGACAACAGATGCATACCTGATTCTGACAGAACGTAAGGTAATTAAGGATGCATCGAAGATCAGTGTGACGTTTATTGACGACGCATCTGCACCGGCAGAACTGATCCGCTATGACGGCAATACGGGAATTGCAATCCTTTCCGTTAAGAAAGCGGATCTGGAAGATGATACAAGAAAGAATATTGCGGTCATCGGCATGGGAAGCTCCAACACAGTCCATAAGGGAACCATTGTCATTGCTTTGGGAAGTCCGCTTGGAACCAACTATTCCATCCTGACCGGCAACATTACAGCTACCAGCAATGAGATCTCAACCTGGGACAGCAATTACTCGGTATTCACCACGGATATTGTTGCCAGCAGAAGTGGCAGCGGTATTCTCATTAATGTGGATGGAGAATTGGTGGGCGTTGTCATGCAGGATTACAGTACCGCTTCTACCAATACACTTACCGCATTGGCAGTATCGGAGCTTCGCCCGGTCATTGATATTCTGTTTGAGGATCAGCCGGTGCCATATCTAGGACTGCATGTATCGACGGTTACGGACAAGATTGCTGAGACGTACGATCTGCCGAAGGGCGTATATATTAAGGAAGTAGCTATGGATTCACCGGCCATGAATGCAGGATTGCAGAGCGGTGATGTCATTATAGCGATTGCGGGAACTGACGTGGCAACGGACAGTGCATACAGTACCGCGGTATTGGGCTTGAGAGAGGAAGAGACGTATCCGGTCGTGATCATGCGACAGGGAAGTGACGGTTACAAAAAGCTTACCTGTGAAGTAGAACCGGGGGTATTGCAGTAGCCCGGGCACATGAGCGTGTGCGAACAAATTAGGAAGGACATAATAAGACATGAAATATATAGAATCACTCCGCGAAGGAGAGCGAATTAACGAAGTCTATCTGTGCAAATTCAAGCAGGCGGCATTGACCAAGGCGGGAAAGCCTTACGATAATGTAATCCTGCAGGATAAAACGGGCACACTGGACGCGAAGATCTGGGATCCGGGTTCCGTGGGCATTGACGAATTTGACGCGATGGATTACGTGGCGGTGACCGGAGACATCACCAGTTTTCAGGGAAACCTTCAGCTTTCCATCAAGCGGGTGCGCAAGGTGGGAGAGGGTGAATATGATCCGAAGGATTATCTTCCGGCTACCGATAAGAATGTGGATGAAATGTACGAAGAGCTCATGGGCTTTGTGAATTCGGTAAAGAATCCGTATCTGAGCAGGCTGTTACATAGCTTTTTTGACGATGCGAACTTTGCGAAGGCATTTAAGTTTCACTCCGCTGCCAAAAGTGTTCATCACGGTTTCGTTGGAGGCTTGCTGGAGCACACGGTGAATGTCACAAGAAACTGTGACTATTTTGCGCAGAACTATCCGTTTTTGAATCGGGATATGCTTTTGACGGCAGCAATGTTTCATGATATCGGTAAGCTGAAGGAACTGTCGACGTTTCCAGAGAATGATTATACGGACGCAGGACAGCTTCTGGGGCATATCATTATCGGCACCGAGTGGATCGGGGAGAAAATACGTGAGATTGACGGCTTCCCGGAGGTGCTTGCCAACGAGTTGAAGCACTGTATTCTTGCACATCACGGAGAACTGGAATACGGTTCCCCGAAAAAGCCGGCATTGGTGGAGGCATTGGCGTTGAGCTTTGCCGACAATCTGGATGCGAAAATGGAGACCGTTCGGGAACTGTTGAACAACGTGCCGGACAACAATCTGACCTGGCAGGGCTATAACCGGCTGTTGGAGAGCAACATTCGCAAGACGAGCTGTTAATTGGAAGTTTATGTGGAATTGGGATAGGAGATTCTTTTCGGAGTCTCCTATTTGTTGTATGTGATGCATTTTTCTGTGCGATGAGGAATGGAAGCAGGATGAAGAAGAACGATATTTTTGAATTGGAAATTACGGATATGGGAGTGGACGGGGAAGGAATCGGCCACTATGAGGGCATGACATTTTTCGTGAAGGATGCGCTGATTGGCGATGTCATCCGGGCGAGGGCCATCAAACTTAAGAAAAACTATGGTTATGCCAAGGTGGAGGAGCTTCTTGCGCCATCTGCGAACCGCGTGACACCGCGGTGTGCGCTGCACAGACGCTGCGGGGGCTGCCAGATCCAGGCGCTTTCCTACGAGAAGCAGTTGGAATTCAAGGAGAACAAGGTCAGGAATAATCTGATGCGGATTGGCGCTTTTTCCAAGGAGGAGATTGACACCGTTATGGAGCCGATTGTTGGAATGGACGAGCCATACCGCTATCGTAACAAGGCGCAGTTTCCGGTGGGATATGACCGGGACGGAAATGTGATAACCGGGTTTTACGCGGCCAGAACCCACAGCATTATTCCGGTGGAGGACTGTCTGTTGGGCGTGGAGGAGAATCGCCCGATTCTCGGCATTATCCGCCAATGGATGGAGGAGTTTCAGATTCCGGCCTACGATGAGAAGGACGGAAGTGGGCTGGTGCGCCATGTCCTGATCCGCTATGGTTTTACGACAAAAGAGATTATGGTCTGCCTGATCATAAATGGCGGACGCCTGCCGGAGCAGGAGGCATTGATTGAGAGGCTCCGCGGTATCGAGGGTATGACTTCCATCTCCATCAATGTGAATCGGGAGCGCACCAATGTGATTCTGGGGAAGGAGACGAAGTGCATCTGGGGTATGCCGTATATTACGGACTATATACATTTGAGAAGTTGCGGAGGCGAGAAGAGTGTAGTATGCAACGGTGCAGCAGTGCAGGCAGAGGAGTCATCAGATGAGGTATCTACTGAGGAGTTTGCCCTTACAGATACCGCAATCGCTTATCACATCTCTCCGCAATCATTCTACCAGGTCAATCCGGTGCAGACGGAGAAGTTGTACAGCATGGCGTTGGAGTACGCGGGCCTGACCGGAACGGAAAGCGTCTGGGATCTGTACTGCGGAATCGGAACCATTTCCCTGTTCCTGTCCCAAAAGGCAAAGCAGGTCTACGGCGTGGAGATTGTACCCCAGGCCATCGAGGATGCCAGAAGCAACGCAAAGCTAAACGGCATTACCAATGCGGAATTCTTTGTGGGAAAAGCGGAGGAGGTATTGCCGGAGTTTTATGAAGAGAGCGACTCCGTATCTTCCATGCGCCACCCGGATGTCATTGTCGTTGACCCGCCCCGAAAGGGTTGCGACGGCGTCTGCCTGTCCACCATGCTTCAGATGCGCCCGGACCGCATCGTGTATGTGAGCTGCGATTCCGCCACTTTGGCGCGGGATTTGCGGGTCCTCGTGGACGGGGGCTATGAGCTGAAACGGGTAAGGGCATTTGACCAGTTCGGAAATACTACGCATGTGGAGACGGTTGTTCTTCTTTCCCAACTCCGTCAGAAGCCGGATGATTATATTGATGTAGATGTGGATGTAGCCGAATTGGAAGGAACTTCTGCTGAGACCAAGGCAACCTATGAAAAGATAAAAAAGTATGTTGCAGAACATAATGATGGGATGAAGGTTTCGAATCTCTATATTGCTCAGGTAAAACGGAAATGTGGTATTGAATTGGCTGAGAATTTCAATTTGCCAAAGTCTGAGGATGCTAGACAGCCACGGTGCCCGAAGGAGAAGGAAGAGGCAATTATAAATGCGTTGAAGGCGTTTCAGATGATCTGATTATTAAGATAATGATGGGGAGTGCAGTATTAAATGAGTGAAGTATGGGATGTATATTCAAAAGATAGAAGACCGACAGGGAAGACTTGTCTTCGAGGAGAACAGGGAGCTCTTGAGGAGGATGAATTCCACATGTGGGTAATGGTTTGGATTAAGAATGCAAATACTGGTAAATATTTGGTATCTCAGCGTTCAGCGGATAAAGATACAGATCCATTAAAATGGGAAACTGTGGCTGGACATGCGATTTCTGGTGATACAAGCTTGGATGCGGCATTAAGAGAAGTCTTTGAAGAAGTTGGAATTTCTTTGTGTCCAGAAAATGCCAGTATTTTAGCTACGAAGGTTGCGACATCTTATGATGGAAGGCGTCATAACTGGATAAGAGATTCCTTTTATTTTGAAACAACCGAAGAACCAGATTTAGCAAGAGCAACTACCAAAGAAGTTATACAGACAAAGTGGCTTACAGTTGCTGAGATTAAGGAAATGTATGACAAGGGTGAGTGCTGCCTTAATATGGGAGACTTGTTTGGTTTTGAAGCTAATCCGATACCTTCTGATAGATATTGCAATATTATTGGGCAGATAGTAAAAGGAAAAATTGATCGACCTATGGGCAGTTTCCATCCGCGCCACAAGGATTTGTATTACCCAGTTAACTATGGGTATGTTTCCGGAGTGTTAGGAGGAGATGGAGTAGAACAAGATATTTATCTTTTAGGGGTAAAATCTGCTGAACAAGAATTTACGGGTAAAGTTATTGCTGTTTATCATCGGTATGATGATAATGAAACAAAATGGATTGTAGTTCCATGTGATGATGATGGCATAATTCCAAACGATATAGAGATTCCTACGGATAATGAAATTTATGCACAGATTTCATTTCAGGAGCAGTTTTTCTGTGGAGTTATAGTAAAATAAAGAGAAAAAGGATAGCGATAGATGCACGATATTACAGAGCTTCCTGCATGGGAGAGATTGTTTAAGAAAATTGTATGGAAACAGCTTGGTAACATAGAAGGAAAGAAGATTCTTGATTTTGGTAGCGGCGAAGGAATTACAGCAAATCATTTTGCCAAGAAAAATAATGTTACTGCCATAGAGCCATCTGAGGAAATGCTTACTAATGCATGGAAAGATTATGAGTACTCTCAGATCGTTGGAGATGTTAATGCTTTGGACACATTTAATGACGATACTTTTGACGTTATCATATGTCACAATGTGCTGGAATACATTGATGATAAAGAGGCTGTGGTAAAAGCTTTAGCACGAGTTTTAAAGAAAGATGGCATTCTATCCATTGCAAAGCACAATAGAGCCGGAAGAGTAATGCAGATGGCAGTTTTGCTTGATGAGTTTGAAAAGGCAAATGCACTTCTTGATGGAGAAAATTCAACGGCCTCTAAGTTTGGTACAATCAGATATTATGAGGATGAAGATATTTTAAAGTGGGAACCAGGGCTAAAAATTATTGAAGTCTTTGGTATCAGAACCTTTTGGGATTTACAACAGAACCAGGAAAAGCATGGGAATGAAGAATGGCAGGATAAGATGATGCAATTGGAGATGAGAGTAGCACAGAGTCCCGAGTATAGGAGTGTGGCCTTTTTTCATCATCTGCTTTTGACAAAATAAATATTATAGAAATGAAAACTTTTTGTTGACATCAAGCTATTTTAGGAGTATGAGAAAGCATTGTATTACTTTGATTCAGCATTTGAACATTATTTGAAATTCAGACAATGGTGGGAGCCTTGTATGAGAAATACGCAAGAGCAGGCAGGGCAACTGAAAAAAAAGAGTTTTCCTTGTAGTGACCGGTTCGAAACCATAATACTGAAAAATGTAAATCCGATGGGTGGTAAACTATATGTATGTGAAGCAAAGTTTTTGGAATTTGCGATTGCAGGTTTCCCGGAGAAGATAAAGGAACAACTGAAGTGTAATCCAAAGTATGCAGATAATTTTAAATAACGATAAATGATATTAGTGCAAAAAAGGAATCGAGCAATCGGTTCCTT
Organism: uncultured Lachnospiraceae bacterium; assembly: GCA_945868435.1. Classification (GTDB taxonomy): domain Bacteria; phylum Bacillota; class Clostridia; order Lachnospirales; family Lachnospiraceae; genus Roseburia. The sequence continues at coordinate 4,184 of CAMBLG010000003.1, read as the reverse complement.
TTTTGTGGAATAGGAAAGTGCTCATATGTAGTGGGATGCCGACAAGAATTTACAAAGTAAATTCTTGCTAAGTGATGCCGCTGGGCATCACTTTTTTTACGTGACAAGGCAGTACAGAAAGTCGTGAATATTATGAAAGATTATTGTTGGGAGGTACAATCAGGATTATGAACTTAACCTTGAATTTTCACGCATTGCGTGTTAAAATACAAATAACGCATAGCGTGAAAGGAGCGGTGATATGAAAGATAACATTTTGAATGATGATAGGGATGCAAAAGATATTTTAATTGAGCTTAGAGAAAGTACAGGGATGAATCGCAATCAGTTCTGTGAATACTTTGAAATTCCATACATGACAGTAAGTGACTGGGAGCATGGCAAGAAGCGTGTGCCTAAGTATTTTTTGCGCTTGCTGGAGTATTATGTGAAAGCGGAGCAGATGAATAAGGAGAAGAAAGAAGATTAAAGTAGTCGAATTCGACCACTTTAGAAATGTACTGAAATCTGGTTGTATATAATTGGATATAGGATGAAGGAGAATCTGAAATAATGGACAAAAAGACGATAATGACGATGAAAAAAACATTTGATGATATTATGCATACAACTGAAGACGGTAGTGTTGAATTTTGGTATGCCAGGGAACTAATGGAATGTCTGGGATATGCAACATGGAGGCGTTTTAAGGAAGCTATTGAAAGAGCGAAGGAATCATGTGAAAGTGCTGGAATAGAGGTGTCTGATCATTTTGCCGGCACCGGCAAAATGATAGATTTACCGAAAGGTGCCAAAAGGGAAGTTGATGATATTATGCTTACTAGATATGCATGTTATCTTATCGCTCAAAATGGTGATCCTAGAAAAGAAGAGATTGCCTTTGCACAGAGTTATTTTGCGGTTCAGACAAGAAAGCAGGAATTGATTGAAGAAAGAATTGCGTATATTGAAAGGACTGAGGCAAGAGGAAAACTTCGTGAATCAGAAAAAAGATTATCACAAAATATCTATGAGCGTGGTGTAGATGATGCTGGTTTTGGTCGCATTAGGTCAAGAGGTGACCAGGCTTTGTTTGGCGGGAAATCTACACAGGATATGAAGAAAAAATTAGGAGTTAGTGATAAAAGGCCTTTAGCTGATTTTTTACCAACGCTGACAATTGCGGCAAAGAATCTTGCAACTGAAATGACAAATTATAATGTTGAAGAAAAAGACTTACAGGGGGAAGGGGCAATTACGACTGAGCATGTACAGAATAATTTGTCTGTGCGCGAAATGCTTGGAACTAGAGGTATAAAACCAGAGGAATTACCACCTTCAGAAGATATTAAAAAATTGGAGCGAAGAGTAAAATCCCAAGAGAAGAAGCTGGCAAAGGAATCGGGAAAATTACCACAGGATGGGGAGTGATTATTTGAAAAAGCAACGATGTTACATATATACAAGAGTATCTACTGCCATGCAGGTCGATGGGTTCAGTTTAGATGCTCAGAAGGAAAAACTTAATATGCTGATTATCAGGACATGGTTGTAGTTAGAGAGTTTTCTGATGAAGGCAAATCCGGTAAAAACGTAGATGGGCGACCACAGTTTAAGGAAATGCTTGAGTTAATTGAAGCACGCACAGATGATATTGACTATGTTCTTGTTTTTAAGCTTTCTCGTTTTGGAAGAAATGCCGCTGATGTTCTTAGCTCTCTTCAGAAGATGCAGGATTTCGGAGTCAATCAGAATGGAAGGCGGCTCAGGATAAGAGAAAAACTACGGGAGTGAAGCGCGTTAAGACGCATAGCCTTAAACACGAACATATTTTGACCGGTATTTTAAAGCGCCCGGGATGTGGTGCCAATATGTATGGTAATGTAAATCGTAAGAGACATCCAAAAGGTGGCACTTATAGAGATTATTTCTATTATGCCTGTAAGCATCCTACTGGGACCACGGGACATAAGTGCGATTACCATAAGCAATGGGGACAGGATATTGTAAATGATGCAGTAGCTGAGCTGATTAAGAAAATGGTTACTTCTCCGGACTTTGAAAAGGGTATCAGAGAGAAGATTGCAGCCAGAGTTGATACCTCTGAACTGGAGCAGGAGCTTGATGGATTAAAGAAGAAAATGAGGCAGCTTGAGGTGTCAAAGGACAAGATAGCTATCCAGATGGATAACCTTGATGTGACAGATTCCATGTATGAGAAGAAATATGATGACCTGCAAAAGCGTTTTTATGATAAATATGATGAAATGGCTCTGACAGAAAATCATATGGATGAAATACAGAGTCGCCTGGCACATATTCGAAGAAAGCAGTTGTCAGGGGACAGAATCTACAATTTCCTAATTGCCTTTGATAAGCTGTATGACAAATTATCAGATGCTGAGAAAAAGGAATTCATGGGAACTTTTGTGGAAAGCATTGAACTTTACCCGGAGCGCCTTGAAAATGGCAAGTTTCTAAAACATATACACTTCAGATTTCCGGTATATTATAATGGTACTGTGATAGATGATATAAGTTGGGAAAATGGAAGTACAGTCGAGACGGTATGTTTATTGTCCAAACTTCATGAGGCGAAGCATCATGTGAGTGTGACTCTTGATATGGATGAGATGGATTTGACAGCGGCGGAGAGTAAGGCTACTTATGAGGAAATTAAAAAATATGTGGCTGAGCATTATGAGGGGATGAAGGTTTCTAACCTTTATATTGCGCAAGTGAAGGCTAAGTATGGAATCATAGAGCGTGAGAACTATAATTTGCCTAAATCAGGGGATGCGAAGCAGCCACAGTGTCCGAAGGATAAGGAAAAGGCGATTGAGGATGCGTTGAGGTATTTTCAGATGAAATAAAAAAGAGAAATATCTACATTTTGTTTTGTATAGAGTGTCTTTTGTTGTAAAGGAGTAAAAAAGGCTGTTTAGAGATGATAAAGTCTATAGATGGCGAGTGTGTATTAGAGTATGAATAGATTTCTGATATTGTATATGATATGTCGGAGGGATCATAGTGAGAATAGCGACCTATAACATATGGAATTCCGCAACAGGTATGCCAGAACGAAAACAGCAATTGATAGAAGAAATAATTAAAATCAGTGCGGATATTATTTGCTTACAAGAAGTACCTAACAAAGCAGCGCATCAGGATTTAGTTGAAAGATGTAGGTATCAATTTGCTGTGTTTCATGAACATGCAAACGAGGAAGAAGGATTAAGTATTCTAAGTAGATATTCAATTAAGAGTTTTGAATATGATCAAAATTGTATATTTGCTAAGATAGAAATTCAGAATAAGACTTTACTTTTAATTAATACTCATTTACCTTGGGATAGTGCAGTAAATCGAGAGAATGTCTGATTCGGAAGTGCTGATTTATCCAGATTATGTATTAAAGATACAAGCTGAATCTGAGGAAACTAAAAATGAGAAAGATATTGTTGCATGGCTGGATGGACAGGTTCCGGTTCCCGGTATTCCGGTATATTACGTGGAAGATGGAACAGCGTATACGCTAATGACACGAATAACAGGAAAAATGCTATGTGATGAAGAATATCTAAATAATCCCAAACAGTTAATCAGATGTGTTGCAGAAGGCTTAAGAACGTTATGGAAAGTTGATGTAACGAAATGTCCATTTCGAACCAGCAGGTTGGAGGAACGATTGAAACAGGCCAGATGGAATGTAGAAAATAATCTTGTTGATATGGAAAATGTTGAAACCGAAACATTTGGAGAAGGCGGATTCAGAGATCCGGAAGAATTAATATGTTGGCTGGAGGTAAATCGCCCCAAAGAAGATATTGTTTTTACTCATGGAGATTTCTGCTTACCAAATGTGTTTGTTGAAAACAATAGGATTAGTGGATTTATCGATCTTGGCAAAATGGGACCTGCAGATAGATGGCAGGATATTGCCATTGCGTTAAGAAGTTTGAATCACAATTTTGCAGGACATTACAACGGAGGAAAGAAATATTTTGATTTTACACATCAAATGTTATTAGAGGAATTGGAACTGGATATGGATTATGACAAGTTGAGGTATTATATTTTGTTGGATGAGTTGTTTTGATTTCGAATATAACCCAAATTGGTTACGGAGACGAATTTATGAAGATAACTGAACCTGAATTATTCACGACTGTGTCGTGAAAGTGGCTGAAAGCCACGTTGTTACT
>CAMBLG010000002.1 GCA_945868435.1 uncultured Lachnospiraceae bacterium | reverse complement strand
TTGAATCGAATAAGGAATACAACGAAATCATGTTTCTTAGGGAGATTACCCACACAGTCAATGCCTTTAATGACATGGCAGATGTGATAAGGCTCTATTCCAAGAAACCGGAGACAGCCACACAGAGGCTTGCAAATCTTTTATCGGAAGATTCCGAATCGGTATAGTTAGACAACCGGAGTTATGATATACTTACACGCAAGAAGCATTTCATCAGTTCCGATTGTCTATATCGAAAGGAGAAACGATTATGGCAAAAGGTTCTGTAAGGAAAAAAGGCAAGAAATGGTATTACCGCTATTATGTGGAGGATGCCAGTGGTAACTTGGTTCAGAAGGAATGCGTAGGGACAGAAAGCAAGTCGGAAACGGAAAAACTGCTCCGTAAGGCTATGGAGGAATACGAAAGTAAGAAAATCGTAGCCAAAACGGAGAACATCACACTGGGAGATCTTCTGGATGTGTGGGTGGATGAGGAATTAAAAGTCAGTTCCCTTAGTAATAACACTGTAACCCTTTATCTTGGGGTAGTGAAGATTATGAAAAGACACCCTTTAAGCAAGAGAAAGCTTCGTACAGTCACAAGTGAACATATGCAGGAATATATGGATTATTTAAGCTTCGGTGGAACGGCTCCCAATGGTACGGAAGCAAAGCCGTTAAGCATAGACCGTATCCATTCTTTTTCAGCAGTGTTACAGCGGGCTTTCCGGTATGCGGTGTTTCCAAAGCAGTATATCAGTTTCAACCCTATGCAGTATGTAGTAATCAGAAGACCGACGCAGGAAGTGGATTTGTTTGCTACGGAAGATGAAGATTTTTCGCAGGAAAAGACCATTACTCACCAGCAGTACAATGAAATCGTAGATTATCTTACCAAGAAGAAAAGCTCCTCATTGTTGGCAGTGCAGATAGCATATTATGCAGGTCTGCGAATTGGGGAAGTGACCGGATTATCTTGGGATGACATCAACTTAGAGGAACAGTATCTGACGGTGCGTAGGAGCTTAAGCCGGAACAATGCAAGGCATAAGCTGGAGCTTGGACCTACCAAGCGTAAAAAGGTCAGAATCGTGGATTTTGGCGATACCCTTGCTGAAATCTTACGAAAGGCAAAAAAAGAACAACACAAGCAACGCTTTCAGTACGGACAGCTTTATCAGCGGAATTACTACAAGGAAGTCAGAGAAAAGAACAGAGTTTACTACGAACTGTATTCATTGGACGGAACACAGGAAGTGCCGGAGGACTACACCGAGATTTCTCTGGTGTGTGTCAGACAGGACGGAATGTACTTAGGAAGGGAAGCACTGGACTGGATGTGCAGGTCAATCAGGAAGCATCTGAAAGGATTTGAAAACTTCCACTTCCACTCATTAAGACACACTTACACAAGCAATCTGTTAGCAAACGGAGCACCACCAAAGGATGTGCAGGAGCTCTTGGGACATTCCGCAGTAAGTACCACAATGAATATTTACGCCCACGCTACAAGGGAAGCCAAGAAGAATTCAGCAAGGCTTCTTGATAAGGTAGTCGGGAACGATTAAGACGAAAACAACACTTTTCCCTTATAGCTTCCTCACAAGGGAAAAAATAAGGGAAAAGTGCAAATTACATAGATGTTGATGGGCGGGAAAGCCCGTAAATTCCGGAAAGTTGAGAAAATGCACGAGAAACTGTGAATTTTACGGAGGAAATATGAAGCTGACAAAGAGAAATATTGTTATTTTATGTTGTTCGCTTGCGATGATATGCGCAGTCACATTCAGTGCAAGATTCATTAAATACATAGACATACGTGTATTTAAAATTTTAGCTCAAGTAGTCCTCAATCTGTTGAATGGACTTATTGCATGGATTGCAATGAAATTGGCAGGGATGAAAATCGATATTAACCTCAAAAATAAGCATCAATATAGGATTGGTGTTACGATTTCGATTATTCTAAGCGTTACGATTGCCATTATACCTGCTCTTTGTGGTTTTTCACTGATAGGAAATCATACAGATTTTTCGTGGTTTGTACTCATCTATGATTTGCTGTTCTATATGTTAATTATTGGTCCGGTAGAGGAATTCGTATTTCGAGTATATTTGCAAGATACCTTTATGAGTTTCTTTGAAAAGCACAAGTGGCTGGGTGTAGTAATTGCATCTTTCCTGTTTGGTTTGTGGCATATCATTAATGGAAATGTCGTACAGGTGTTATTCACATTTTGCATTGGTATTGTATTTGGCTTTTCTAAATACAAAATTAAAGACTGTGGATATGTAGGTGTGTCCGTTGGACACGGATTATATGATTTTTTGAATACTCTTGTGAGAATGTTTATTGTTTAACTGGCCACTATATATAGGTAGGCACATCCAAATTCCAGTCTTACAAAGAGATTGAAAGCAAACTCTGCTTCAGTATGTTTTATGGTTTAGTAGTATAGTCATGAAGGAACACAGCAAAATAGTTTGGGAAAAAATTCGCGGATATAGGAATTCCTAAGAAATCAAAAGAGAGTGCTTCAGCGAGGTGGGCGTATCATGGACGTGACAAAACAGGAAAAAATGATGACAAAAACAGCAGTGGTATGGCTTGGAGCAACGCTATGCTGTGCCCTTTGGGGAAGCGCTTTCCCCTGCATTAAGATCGGCTACAGGCTGTTTGATATTCCGGCGGAGAATGTGGCAGCGCAGATATTATTCGCCGGACTGCGTTTTACTCTGGCGGGAATACTGGCAATCCTGATCGGAAGTGTGATGAACCGGAAGATATTGATTCCGAAGCGTGGCTCCGGACGCAAAATCGTGTGGCTCAGTCTCCTTCAGACCGTGGCGCAGTATATCTGTTTTTACGTGGGACTGGCTCATACCACCGGAGTGCGGGCATCCATCATAGAAGGGGTGAATGTGTTTATTGCGATTTTGGTGGCAAGTCTGATTTTTCGCCAGGAGGCGTTGACCATGCGCAAAATACTGGGCAGTATCATTGGATTTGCCGGGGTAGTGCTGGTCAACCTGACCGGCGATGTGAGCGGCGGTTTTCAGTTCCTCGGAGATGGACTGATTTTTTTGTCCACGGTGGTCTATGCCTTTTCCTCGGTGTATCTGAAGCGGTATTCCAAGGATGAGAATCCGGTGGTGCTGAGTGGATATCAGTTTGTCATCGGCGGAATCATCATGATTGTGTGCGGGCTTGCATTCGGCGGAAGGCTTAGTCAAGTGAGCGTCGGTGGCATAGCAATGCTTTTGTATCTGGCGATGGTATCGGCGATGGCTTATTCCCTTTGGGGGATTTTACTCAAGTATAATCCCGTATCGAAGGTGGCGGTATTCGGTTTCATGAATCCGGTGTTTGGTGTGATCCTGTCGGCTATACTGTTGGAGGAGACAGACAGTCTTGGCTTGATGTGTGTGCTGTCGCTATTGTTGGTGTGCGTGGGGATCTATATCGTGAATTTTAGAACATCGGAAGAGACGTAAGACATAGGGGAAGGGCAAGGTCAAAAAGGAATATGCTGATTGCAGATCATAGATGAGGAGAAAAAGATGAAACTAACATTGGCGCAGGGAAGACCTGAGACAAATGATGAACGACTGGAAAAAGAGATACGGACATATGATTTATTGGATAAATTAGGTATCCCTTATGAGCGGGTGGACCATGAGGCTGCGGATACCATGGAGGCGTGCCTGGCAATTGATGAAATTCTCGCTCCGGCGGTTATTTGCAAGAACCTCTTTTTGTGCAACACGCAGAAAACAAAGTTTTATCTGTTGATGATCCGGGAAGACAAGAAATTTAAGACAAAAGAGATTTCTCATCAGATCAATAGCCCGAGACTTTCCTTTGCCCCGGCGGAATATATGGAGGAATATCTGGATATTACACCGGGCTCGGTCAGTGTGCTGGGATTGATGAACGATAAGGAGCATCATGTACAGCTTCTGGTAGATGAGGATGTGCTGAAGGGCGAGTATTTCGGTTGTCACCCTTGTATTAATACTTCCAGCCTGCGGCTGAGGACCAAAGATGTATTCGAGACTTTTCTGAAAGAGATAGACCATGATTACATTGTTGTGACTTTGGGAGAACATAATTTGGCAGGCCAGGAGCAGAGTTAGTTGTAAGTATTGGAGTGTCGCGGGTCTCAGGAGCAAATTCATTCCCAGAGACCCGAGGGAAGAGAATCAAGAGCCAGCAGAAGAGGAGAAATCAAGTTGCTATGGGTCTCAGGAGCAAATTCATTCCCAGAGACCCGAGGGAAGGGAATCAAGAGCCGACACAAGAGAAGACTTGCCAGCAATTTCAGCGGAAGGACAAATGCTCCTTCATCAATTCGCGAAACAGCGCTTCTGCGGTCCAGAATACATTGTGCGGTGTGACAATCGCTTTCAGCCCGATCGCAGGCAGTCCGGTCTTCTTATATTCAGCCAGAAAAGCATCCACCTGATCGGAGTTCAGTCCGGAAAAGACCAGCATCTCTGCCGGAAAAGGCATGCCGTCGTATATTGATTTTTCCCGCGGGAAGCCTTTTACACCTGCGAGATGGCCCAGCTTTTGCGCGTAATCCCTAGCAGAAACGGCTGACAGTCGGATGCCAAGGGATTTGCAGATGGATGCGATCGCAGGCTCCTTTTCTTTCTGCAGTTGAAAGGTAAGAATTACAGGTGATGTTTTGGTTTCTATGGTATGATTGATCAAAGCTGCTTTCCTCCTATATAAATCCCGCTTTCAGACACATTTACTGCAGAATCTGCTGTAGACGTGCGTCGGTGCGAAGGACCTCCTTTGCCCGGTCGCGATACTGCTTCTCATGCAGATACGTGTAACGGAATGGCTTGATGGACGGGGCCAGATCGATGGCCTGTTCAAAATCCTCACGTTTCAGGTTTAGCGTCTTTACATAATCCCAGAATCCGGTCTGTGTAAAAATCGTATCTACTCTGCGATAGCGGTGATCCTGCACAACACTCATCAGATAGGTGGCGATGCCTACCTGGATTCCGTGAAGCTGCGGATGTTCCAGCATTTTGTCCAACGCATGGGATATCAGATGTTCACTGCCGCTGGTGGGGGCACTGCTTCCGGCAATCTCGTTTGCGATTCCGCTCATGGCCAGAGAATCCAGTAGTTCCTTTAAGAACAGCTCATCTTGAATAGAAGTAAACGGTGTGCGCACGAAGCTGTTGACCGCTTTCTTCGCAATCATAACAGCAAAATCGTTTACCTTTCCGTTCCCATGCTGTTCTTCAAAGATCCAGTCGTACAATGCAGTAATCTTTGATACCATATCACCGATGCCGGAATAGAGAAACTGTGTTGGAGCGCTTCGGATGACGTTCGTATCTGCCACAATGCCGTATGCCAGCCTGGCAGGAACCGATTTGCGCCGCCCTTCCACCAGAAGTGAGGCGCTGGCGCTGGAAAAGCCATCGCTGGATGCGGAGGTTGGGATGCTGATGAACGGAAGGTCCCGCAGGAATCCGCAGTACTTTGCTCCGTCAATGACTTTTCCGCCGCCAATTCCAATGACCGCCTGGGTCTTTGCAGGCATAGAGAAAGCCAGAGTAGTCAGATCCTCCAATCGTACCGTATCCAGTTCCTGATATTCGAGGATTTCGATCTCCTCCTGCCGCAGCGCATCCATGACAGTTGTGCCAAACATCTCAATCAGGCCATTTCCAAACAGAACCACCACTTTTTGCAGTCGAAGTTCCTTTAAATAAATTCCCAAGCGATCCAATGCACCGGCTCCAATCTTTAGCAGAGCCGGAATTGAAATATGTTTTCCTTCCATAATGATTTTCTCCTTATATGTAAATGTCACTGACGCGTATGAACATATCAATTTGCTATCGTTTACTCTCAACCTATTATAGCAAATTTGATTTGTTTATACGTATTATAGCAACCCGCAGGAATTAGCGCAAGTTCCACCGGTGGAAACCAGAATGTGCAAAAAGAGTTTCCAAATATTTCCGCTTTTTTTTCGGAAAAACCAAGCAAAATGCGCATGTGCACTTTAAAGTGGTAAAGCGTTACTTGGAAAACTTTACAAATCTAATATGCAAAACACACAAAAACTCTACATATTTTTTGTTGATTATGAACAAAAGGAGTGCTATAATGCAATTAGAAATTGAAAAGGAGGTGTTATTATGTATAACAACATAGACCCAATGATGACTTTCGGTGAAGTTGTCTGCTACTATGAAGATTATGCAAAGCGGGCGAGAAGCTGTGGTCGCAAGCCGGTATCTTTTTTGAGATTTCTTACCGGCAGATTTTAAGAGTCGGATGATTGCGAAGGTAGCGCGTATGCTACCGGACGTCATTCGGCTCATTCTTTCTGATATAAAATCTTTATAAAAACCCTCCAAAAGAAACGTCTGATATTCTATTATCTAGGCCAAAGGTACTTTGGTAAATCTCCACAAATTCCAAGAACGAAAGTTATCGAAAAGAACGAAATGTAAAAAAATGGGTTGCGCACATAACCCAATGGGCATATACTAGCCTCACTGGAAACGTTACCGAGAACATTATCGGAAACGTTACCGAGAAAACGTATCATCATTTTTAGGAGGGTAAAAAATGAAAAAGAAATTAGTATCTGTATTATTGGTTTCTGCTATGGCAGCTTCAATGCTGGTAGGCTGTGGCGGTGACGCTGGCAGCAGCAACAATGGCACACAGGCAGCTGGCTCTGGCAATGAGGGCGGCAGTGCTGAGGCTGGTTCTGGTTCAGTATACTTATTGAACTTCAAGCCTGAGACAGACGGTGCTTGGCAGACATTAGCTCAGACATACACCGAGCAGACTGGTGTAGAGGTAAACGTTGTTACCGCAGCAGACGGACAGTACAAGACAACCTTACAGGCTGAACTTGCTAAGGATGAGGCACCTACCATTTACAACATTGGTAATGCTGCTGACTGCGCAGAGTATGCAGATTACATTTATGATCTGAAGGATAGCGCAATCTACGAGCATTTGACAGATAAGTCTCTTGCAGTTGAGTATGAAGGAAAGGTTGCAGCAGTTGCAAACTGCTACGAGTGCTACGGAATTATCTACAACAAGTCAATTCTTGAGCAGTACTGCACAGTTGACGGCGCAGTAATCTCTTCTGTAGATGAGATCAACAACCTTGATACATTAAATGCAGTTGCAACTGATATTAACAATCGTGTAGATGAGATCAATGCAGCACTTGGAACAAACCTGACAGAAGCATTTGCATCTGCTGGTCTGGACAGCGGTTCTAACTGGAGATTCTCAGGACACCTTGCAGGTATTGCACTTTACTACGAGTTCAAGGATGCTGGATGTGATCTGGTAGCTGGACAGGGAACTGTAACAGGCAAGTACTTAGACAACTTCAAGAAAGTATGGGATATGTATGTTGGAACATCTGCAGCAGATCCTGCAACACTTGATTCCGGTGCATACAGCGCACAGCAGGAGATCGGTCTTGGTGAGGCTGTATTCTATCAGAATGGTGACTGGGAGTACTCAGCATTTGCTCCGGGAAATGAGAATGGTTACACTGTAACTACAGATGATCTGTCTATGATGCCAATCTACTTTGGTGTTGATGATGCAACTGAAGGTCTTGCAGTTGGTACTGAGAACCACTGGGCAGTAAATGCTAAGGCTTCTCAGGAGGATATCGACGCAACACTTGCATTCTTAGAGTGGGTAATCACCTCTGATGAGGGACGTGCATCTATCACAAACGAGATGGGTCTGACCGCTCCATTCGATACCTTTACTGGTGATTATGCATCTAACAACGGATTCGCAGCAATGGCTAACGAGTATGCAGCACAGGGCAAGACTTCTGTAGCATGGAGCTTTAACGCTACTCCTGCAGTAGATGACTGGAGAGCTGACTTCATAGCACCACTTACAGAGTACACCGAGAGAGGCGGCTCATGGGATGATGTTGTGACAGCATTCGTTGATCAGTGGGCATATTACTGGGATCAGCAGAACAATCAGTAAATAGAAAATAAGCAGTTAAATGGGGTGGGTGAGCATTCGCCCGCCCCTTTTTTAAAAGAAAGGGAATCATTATGGAAAAAGCGATAAAAAAATATTTTCCTCTGTTTGCGCTTCCGACCATGATTGCTTTTACAATTGGATTTATTGTGCCGTTCCTTTACGGTATCTTCTTGTCCTTCTGTAAATTTACAACAGTCGTAGATTGGAAATGGGTTGGAATTGAGAACTATACCAAAATTTTCTTTGTTGATGGAAAATTGGATACCTCATTCCTGCATTCCATCTGGTACACCGCGCTTTTTACAGTGGTATCGGTACTTGTTATCAACGTAGTTTCCTTTATCATTGCCATGGCACTGACCAAGGGAATCAAGGGCACAAACCTGTTCCGTACGGTGTTTTTCCTGCCGAACTTAATCGGTGGTATTGTATTGAGTTATGTTTGGTTGATGATCTTCAATGCAGTATTGCAGAACTTCTCTAAGACTATTGTATCTTCACAGTGGAGTGCCTTCTGGGGATTGGTCATTGTTGTCTGCTGGCAGCAGATTGGATACATGATGATCATTTACATAGCCGGAATTCAGAACATTCCGGGTGAGTTGATTGAGGCAGCCAAAATCGATGGCGCCAATGCATGGCAGCTTCTGAAGAGCGTTACACTTCCGATGCTGATGCCGACGATCACGATTTGTTCATTCCTGACCCTGACTAACGGCTTTAAGCTGTTCGACCAGAACCTGGCGTTGACCGGTGGTAATCCGGGTAAGATGTCACAGCTGCTTGCACTGAATATCTACGACACCATGTACGGTACGACCGGCTGGCAGGGTATTGGTCAGGCAAAGGCGGTTATCTTCTTTATTCTGGTTGCAATCATTGCAGTCGCACAGAATAAGCTGACAACAAGAAAGGAGGTACAGGGCTAATGGCTAAGAATACGGAACAGGTAAGCACCATTCGCAGAGCAAAGCATGGTGGGCTTCTTACCGCTTTATTTGCAGTACTCAGTATTTTATGGATCTCTCCGCTTTTCATTGTTCTCCTGAACTCATTTAAGAGAAAAGCGTTTATTTTCCGTTATCCGTTTGGGCTTAGCTCGGCATCTATCACAGAAGGCTGGGATGCTTTCGTTGCAGGTGCAAAGCAGATTTTCTGTGGATTGTTAAATTATCAGAATGGTATCAAACAAACCAATTTCTGGGAGTGCTTCGGCAATTCCCTGTTTATCACAGTTGCTTCCGTAGCAGTGATCATTCTTTGTTGTTCCATGTGTGCATGGTACATTGTCCGTGTGAACTCAAAAGGAACAAAAATTATGTATCTTTTGTGCCTGTTTTCCATGATTGTACCATTTCAGATGGTAATGTTCACATTGTCAAAGTTCGCAAACATGTTGCATTTGTCAACACCACTTGGTATCATCGTTGTATATCTTGGATTCGGTGCAGGACTTTCCGTGTTCATGTTTACCGGTTTTGTGAAGAGTATCTCACTGGAGATCGAGGAAGCTGCCATGATTGATGGTTGCAGCCCGGTTCAGACCTTCTTCCTTGTGGTATTTCCAATCCTGAAACCTACAACAGTTACGGTTGCAATTCTGCAGGCAATGTGGGTTTGGAATGACTACCTTCTGCCGAACCTGGTACTGAGCACCAATAAGTATAAGACAATCCCGATCGCGGTACAGTTTTTAAAGCAGAGCCATGGTCAGGTAGACTGGGGTGCAATGATGGCAGTATTAGTTCTTGCGATTTTACCAATTGTTATCTTTTATATTGCATGCCAGAAGTATATAATAGAAGGTGTCCTGGCAGGTGCCGTGAAGGGATAAATTTGGAAATATAGGGGAAAGGCAATGACAATTGTTGATATAGCAAAGGAATCAGGCTATTCCGTCAGCACTGTTTCGCGTGTGCTCAATGGGCGCAGGGATGTAAGTCCCGCAGCGCGGACAAAGATTATGGAGATCGTGGAGGCAAGGCATTTTGTCCCGAACAACAATGCCAAGCATTTGAAGCAGACGGTAAGTATGAGCATACTGATTCTGGTCAAGGGAACATCCAATATGCTTTTTGCGAATATTATCGAGGCCGTGCAGACCACGGTGGAGGACTCGGAATATTCCATTCGCGTCCATTACCTGGATGAGGATGCCAACGAGGTGTCGGAGGCAATCAAGGTGTGCCGCGAGCATAAGCCGATGGGGATTCTGTTTCTCGGAGGTAATGAGAAGTACTTCAGAGAACAGTTTGACCAGGTAAAGGTTCCGTGTGTGTTGGTTACCAACCGGGGGGATGAACTGGGATTTGCGAATCTCTCCTCTGTGGCAATCGATGATACCGCTGCAGCAGAGGAGGCGGTAGACTATCTGTTTGCGCAGGGACATACCAATATTGCCGTAATCGGTGGAGACTTACAGGTATCTTCCACCAGTATTCAGCGCCAAAAGGGCTGTCTGAATAGTTTCAAAAAGCATGGCAGGGAATTTGACGAGCAGTATTACTCCAAGGCCAGATTTGCATACGACAGTGCGTACCGTGCCATGGATCGGCTGCTGGATCGAAAACTTCCGATCACTGCAGTTTTTGCAATGAGTGATGTCATGGCCATCGGAGCGATCCGTGCCATCCATGACAGAGGACTCAAGGTTCCGGACGACATTTCCATGATTGGTTTCGACGGCTCGCTGCTTGCGGACTACTATAGTCCGAAGATCGTTACAGTCCGTCAGGATTCCGAGGAGATGGCGGTTCGCAGCGTTGAGATCCTGTTAAGCATGATTGACCTGAATCATCAGGCAATTCACGAGCTGATTCCGTTTGAACTGAAAAACACTGAGAGTGTGATTGCCCGGTAGCGAATGCCCCATCGAGGCAGGATTACATTACATTTACAAAACAGTCCGAATCACCTGATTCTGGAGAGCATGGAAAAAGACATCGAGTTCTGGTTTTTTGAGCAGATCGATGTCTTTTTTATGTGTAACATTCAGAGCCCTTCCCATACATTCGCAAAAGCAGCCCGTCAACCGGTCTGTCGCTTCTTCGAAGCTTTCTTTTTGCTCATATATGGGGCGGTGACTCTATTCGAGCCACCTTACGAATAAGATAATCAGCCTCTTACATGCAAGCATGACGATTCTGCTTATCTTATTCTAAGGGGTTCTGAATAATTACTTTTATGTTTGATAAATGAAGTTCTCTTTTTTTACATACACTTTATAATAAAAAGCATGTCCCATGAAGGAAGATACCATATGGTGCATGAAAAGGAGAAAGAGGTATAGGATGAAGCTGGACTGGCGCAATTGTGGAAAAATACTTGTAATCGTGGCATTGGTTTATCTGCTGTTTTCCTATGGAAGCGCTTTACTCGGAGTGCTGGAGCTTGTGGCAAAAGGCGTATGGCCTCTGATTCTCGGGGCCGGAATTGCCTATATCGTAAATATACTCATGAACTTTTATGAGCGCTATTATGAGATTATCTGCAGGAATGCGGCAATCTGTCGGTTGAAACGCCCGATGTGTCTGCTTTTATCATTCCTAAGCGTTTTTCTTGTACTGGTGGTGCTTTGCCAGATTATCGTTCCTCAGTTGATTGCCTGCGCAAATGTCATTCTAAAACAGTTCCCCGAAGCCATTGATGTGGCGTACAAATGGCTGGAGGATCGGTATCAGATCAGTGCATATCTGTCGGAGCAGGTGGTGGAGTGGACGAAAAATCCGCTCTCTCTCGATGGTTTGCTGGAAAATGCGTTTTCTCCGGCACTGGCCGGACTGGGAGAAGCCATGAGCTCCATAAGAGGGATACTTGCATCCTTTGGTGAGGTGGCCTTCAACGTTGTTGTGGCAATTGTGTTTGCGGTGTATCTGTTGGCTCGCAAGGAGAGGACACTGGCGGATGTGCGTAAGCTTTCTATGCGTTTTGTGCCGGAGAGAATCCGGGGTAAGCTGGCACGCGCATTTAGCATATTGGACGAATGCTTTCACAGATTCATAGTCGGTCAGTGTGTGGAGGCGGTGATCCTTGGCATTCTGTGTATTGTTGGCATGTGGATTTTCCGGTTTCCCTATGCGGTGATGGTGGGGTGCCTCATTGGTTTTACAGCGTTGATTCCGGTGGCTGGCGCATACATCGGAGCCGCGGCCGGGGCCTTTATGATTTTTACGGTATCACCGGTAAAGGCCGCTTTTTTCCTTGTGTTTATCTTTGTGCTGCAGCAGTTGGAGGGAAATCTCATTTATCCCAGGGTAGTCGGCAAATCCATGGGGCTTCCGGGAATATGGGTGCTGGCCGCAGTGGTGGTGGGAGGCGCCGCCTTTGGAATACCGGGAATCCTTCTGGGAGTACCGTTGACGGCGGCGGGATATCAGCTGCTTCAGGAAGCGGTGGACGGATAGTGCACGGGACATGGAAATGGCTGGATGGTTTGCAATCTGGGAAAATGGTGATGCATTTTGCGACAGGAGGGAAACCTTTCATTAACCTTAAAATTACAAAAATTACTTGGATTCAAGTTCGATTGCGAGTAAAATATAATATCATGAGCACAAATGAGTCAATAAAAATGCGTAACTATTCAGAACCCCTCCTCATACATTCGCAAAACCGCACGACAAGTCGTGCTTTCTCGCTGCTACGCAGCTAATTTTGCTCATATATGGGGCGGTGACTCTATTCGAGCCACCTTACGAATTAGATAATCAGCTTCTTACATGCAAGCATGACGATTCTGATTATCTAATTCTAAGGGGTTCTGAATAGTAACAAAAATGCTTATATTATGCTGACGTTGCATATGCTATGCGATCTTGATCAGCTTCATCACGATATAAGAGAAAACTTTGAATGAATGAGATGGTTTCATCCATGACGTAAAGGAATGGTGGAACGATTAATAAAGAATAGGAATGAAAACATGAAGAGAGGATTAATCATGGAGGGCGGTGCGATGCGTGGCATGTTCACCGCCGGCGTCATCGATGTGATGATGGAACACAATATTGAATATGATGGAGCAATCGGCGTATCGGCGGGAGCTGTGTTTGGCTGCAATTACAAGTCCAGACAGCCGGGGCGCGTGATCCGCTATAATGCAGCATACTGCACAAATCCGCATTATGCCGGAATCCGGACACTGGTGAAGACCGGTGACATTTTTGGAGAGCAGTTCTGCTATCATGATGTGCCGGACCGGCTGGATCCCTTTGATTATGAAGCCTATCGCAAGAACCCAATGGAGTTTTACGCCGTTGCAACGGAGGTAAAGACCGGAGAGCCGGTGTACAAGCGTGTGGATGTGTGTGATAAGGAAGGCTTGCAGTGGCTTCGGGCATCTGCGTCCATGCCGTTAGTTTCCAATATTGTTACAATCGGGGATCATGAGATGCTGGACGGCGGCATTGGTGACTCCATTCCGGTGCGATATTTTGAAGGGCTGGGCTATGATCGGAACGTGGTGATTCTCACGAGACCGCGAGGGTATTGTAAGCAGAAGAACAAGGTCATGCCGGTGGTGCGGATGCGGCTCCGCAAATACCCTAAGATGATTGAAGCGATGTCGAACCGCCACGAGCGCTACAATGCGACCATGGACGATATCATAAAACAGGAGCGGGAGGGAAAGCTGTTTGTTATTCGACCGCCGAAGGCCATAGATGTCAGCCCTGTGGAGCGGGATCGCCAGAAGCTTCTCAGTGCATACCGCATGGGGCGGGAGACTATGAAGCAACAGATGCGGGCGTTGCAGGAATACCTGAGTGAAAGGTAATGGATCAGATCGGTCAGCCTATGCTTGCTCGGGCAAGTCAGGGCGAACTTTGACTCCTCGGCTAATTCGGCACAAATGAAATACGCTTTATTATTATCAAAAGAGGTCGCTTCGGCGGCCTCTTTCGCATATATAAAGGCCGCCGTGGGTCTAAGAGCTGAAAAATGGCTGAGAGACCCGAGAGGCTTCAGAATCGGAAGGGAAAGAGAGTCTAGAAGGCCTCCGAAGCAGTTTGCCGTGGGTCTAAGAGAAAGAAAAAGCCTGAGAGACCCGAGGGGAGCTGTAGTCCAAGGGAAAATCAGAAGAAAAGAAGTCTGCCGTGGGTCTCAGAAGAAGAAAAAGCCTGAGAGACCCGAGGAGAGCTGTAGTCCAAGGGAAAAACAGAAGAAAAGAAGCCCGCCGTGGGTCTCAGGGAAAGAAACTGCCTGAGAGACCCGAGGGGAGCTGTAGTCCAAGGGAAAAACAAAAGAAAAGAAGCCCACCGAGGGTCTTAGAGCTGAAAAATGCGCATAGCATCCGATGACATGCTGTAATTTCACATATACGACTTACAGAAAATGATATATGACAATTGCAATCAACACACCAATGATGCCTGCAATCGTAATCTTGATGGTCAGACCGAAGGTGATAACCAGAATACCCAGATCCAATACAAGCGGACTGGATAATCCGAAAGTCTGACCATAACTTAGCCAGTGCAGGAACGAAACATTGGAGGCAAGCTCTCCGATGAAGCCGCCCAATACTACGCCAACCAATATAAGAAGGACCAATGCCCAGTAATTTTTCCCAACGCCACGTGCCATATCAATAACCTCTCTTCCGTGAACATAATTCTACCTTCGTTTTGTGAATCAAAATCCATTCAAACGCAATGTGTAATCAAATCCTCTGACATTTTATCATAGAAAAAAGTTTGTTACAATCCAAATTCTAATACATATTTCAACGTAAAAAATGCAACAATTCTTTATAGAATGTTGCATTTTTCTTTACACCTACTATATCGGACAGGTCAGTAAAAACTTAACCCCGAATTTAAATTTTTTCTGTCTGATTCAATTGTTTGGCCCGTATGTATCCTTTCGGATATGTCTATTGTATTTTGGTAACGGATTCAGAACCCCACCTCATATATTCGCAAAACCGCACGATGTATTGTGCTTTCTCGCTGCTTCGCAGCTGGTACTGTCGATTCCGGTTTTCACAAAACAGATATACATAAGCAGGGGCTCAATAGTCCGTCATGTACAAAATTATCTTACAATTTTACTTGCAGGAATACGCTGTCGCGTTCATCCTGCGAAATCCCCAGATAGCGTTTGGTAACTTCATAGGACGAATGATTGAAAATATCCATCAGCATCGCAGGCGGTACGCCCTGTTTCCAAGCATGATAGCCAAAAGTCTTGCGCAGGGAATGGCAGCTGATATGCGAAGCATGTATCGCATTTTCCGCAGCCGTGCGTACAATTCGATACGCCTGCGAGCGCGACAAGGGCACACCGCTATTTTATTGCGTTTTTGTGTCTTTTTTCGATGACGCAGACGTGTGCCCTGCATTTTCCCTCTTGCTCATCGAAAACATCCTGCCAGCGCAGCGCCAGCAAGTCGCTGATTCGAAGTGCTGTGTGAAATCCCAGCTGAATCAGTGTGTAATTGCGCAGATTTGGATGCACGTTTTTGTAGTAGTCAATAAATAATATCAGATTTTCTGCATCTCTGATTGGTTGCGCTGTTCCCATAATCTTCCTCCTTCAAATACACATGCAACATTCTATAAAGAATTGTTGCGTTTGGCAAAAAAACATTCATTTTTGGAAAAAACAGGGAGGTTACAACATGCTGAAGCTCACTTTGAAGCCAGGGGAGTATATCGATATCGGACCGGATGTGCGCATCGTATTTTCCGGGGGTTCTGCCAATAACATTCATCTTCTGGTGGATGCACCGAGAGAGATGCAGGTTCTGCGGAGCAGCGCAGGCAAGGGCAGGGGAAAAAGCACCAGTTACTACAAAGAACGGGGAATTTCCGAGGAAGCCCAGAAGGAGATTGCGGGAATCATCATGCGGGAGAAGCGCAAAACTATTGATTCCGAGACGACAGCAATGAAGGGAGCTGTATCCGGCATCAAAGGGGAGAAACATATTTACACCACCCGCGCGCCAAGGGGGTTGACATAATCCGTATCTGTCGGAGCCGCCAAGGAGAGGCTTAGTGGAAAAAATGCGATAAGTCTCACAAACGAATGGGATCGGGGCTAACCTAGGGGCCTCGCTCATTATAAAAGTAACTTATTAACCAACACCCCAGAAACGGATTTCGGGGAACAACAAACAATCACACGGAGGTAAAATTATGGTAGTACAACACAACATGCAGGCGATGAACGCCAACAGAATGCTCAATGTCACAACGACAAGTCAGTCAAAGTCTACAGAGAAGCTGTCTTCCGGTTATAGAATTAACCGTGCGGCAGACGATGCGGCAGGCCTTTCTATTTCTGAGAAAATGCGTAAGCAAATTAAGGGATTGGATCAGGCTTCCACCAACGCGCAGGATGGTGTATCTGCAGTGCAGACTGCTGAAGGTGCACTGACAGAAGTGCATTCAATGTTACAGCGTATGAACGAGCTGGCAGTACAGGCAGCAAACGGAACCAACAGTCAGTCAGATCGTGATGCGATTCAGGACGAGATCGATCAACTTACCACTGAGATTGACCGTGTATCAGAGACAACCAAGTTCAACGAGATTTATCTGCTTAAGGGCGATGAGGGAACGAAGGTTGAGACCATGGAGGCTCATGATGCTGGCTTAAAAGGAAAGTTGACAGATAATACGGACGGAACCGCAGTGTTCCAGATGGATGAACTGAACTATGGCGACAGTGTTACCATTGGTGGCAAGAATTATACCATTGGAAAATCCAACACGGAACTGAAAAACATGATTGATACCGAAAAAGCAGGAAGCGTAACCATTGATGGTGAAACCTATACCTGGGATGCAAATGGGACCAATATCAAGGATTCGGAGAGCAATGCGGTTGCCGATGTAAATACCTTGTTAGGAAAAATCAAAGGTGGTTCCAGCGTTACGATTGCGGGCAAAAGCTATACCGCAATGGTAGATGCCGCAGGCGGCGCAGATGGTAATGAATTGGCCGCAGGAAATACAACGTTGACAACCATTGAGTCAGCTATTGCCGTAGGAAATGTAGTGAAATTTACACCAGACGGTGGTGCTGAAACCGCATGGAATGTAGCCCATGACTCTACAGTGGATGGTTCTACAGCTATCACCGCTACCAAAGCCGCGGAGCTGGCAAATGAGGCACAGGGCACTACAGCGAAGGGTTCCTTTAAGATTACAAAGGCAACTTCAGAGGTTGCAAACACATTAAGTTTCAATCTTCATGTTGGTGCAGACGCTGATATGACGAACAAGATCAATGTGAATATTGAGACCATGAATTCTTCCTATCTTGGAATCAAGGATATCAATGTGTCCGATGATTCCGGCAAGGCTGCAACCTACGCCATTGATGCAATTGCAGATGCAGTAGCAAAGGTTTCATCTCAGCGTTCTGCACTTGGTGCAGTTCAGAACCGCTTAGAACACACCATTAATAACCTGGATAACGTTGTTGAGAATACCACAAGTGCTGAGTCACGTATCCGGGATACCGATATGGCAGAAGAGATGGTTGAGTACAGCAAGAACAACATTCTTGCACAGGCTGGTCAGTCTATGCTTGCTCAGGCAAATCAGGCAAACCAGGGCGTACTTTCACTCCTCGGCTAATTTGGTACAAACATAATTTCATACGCTGTATTACTACCTAAGAGGTCGCTTCGGCGGCCTCTTTCGCATATGTAGAGCCCGTCATGGGTCTCAGGGAAGAAAAATGTCTGAGAGACCCGAGTGAGCTCCAAGTGGAGCTCCAGCGAGAGCAAAAATCATATGAAAAGTAGCCTGTCATGGGTCTCAGGGAAGAAAAATGTCTGAGAGACCCGAGTGAGCTCCAAGTGGAGCTCCAGCGAGAGCAAAAATCATATGAAAAGTAGCCTGTCGTGGGTCTCAGGGAAGAAAAATGTCTGAGAGACCCGAGTGCGTTCCAAGTGGAGCTCCGGCGAGAGCAAAAATCATATGAAAAGTAGCCTGTCGTGGGTCTCAAGGAAGAAAAATGTCTCAGAGACCCGAGTGAGCCCCAAGTGGAGCTCCGGCGAGAGCAGAAATCATATGAAAAGTAGCCAGCCGTGGGTCTCAGAGAAAGAAAATGCCTGAGAGACCCAAGTCGGTCGAAACTAGGGATATTCCGGAACCTGCAACGAAGAAGAAATGCTTGAACAGATACATGAAATAGAAAGCAATAGAAACGTATTTCTAAATTTTCGAAAACAGTTCAGGAATAGACTAGTGAAATACTTACAAACTGTGGTACAATAAAAGAAATTATATATCTGTGAAGCTATGGAACAAATATGTAATTACAAAATACGCTGGTTCCCACTCGGGAACAGAATACTGGAGGTAAGGCATGAAGCTCACAACCCTATGCTACATAGAACAGGATGAGAAATACCTGATGCTCCACCGCGTGAAGAAGGAAAATGATCTGAACCATGACAAATGGATCGGCGTAGGTGGAAAGCTGGAAGACGGGGAAACTCCAGAGGAATGTCTGCTGCGGGAAGTACAGGAGGAGACCGGATACACACTGACACAGTACCGGCTGCGCGGCATAATCACGTTCCTGTCAGATGAATGGGAATCGGAAACCATGTATCTGTACACGGCAACGGGATTCACAGGGACACAATGTACATGCGATGAAGGGGACCTGGTATGGGTTCCAAAGAAAGAGATAGAGAGTCTGAAGCTCTGGGAGGGAGATAAGATCTTCTTCCGTCTTTTGGAGGAGGACAAGGGCGTGTTTTCCCTGAAACTGCGCTACGAGGGTGACACATTGGTAGAGCAGAAGATGGAGCAGGATATCACGGGTGAATACCGCAGTAAAGTAGAACTGATCCAGGAAGCGCGCTCCGCCAGCAGGGCGAAAACGCGTTTTCTTGCGGAGATGTCTCACGATATCCGGACACCGATGAATGCGATTGTGGGCATGACGGATATTGCGTTGGCGGAGAAGGAAATGTCCGAACGGGTACGTCATTGTCTCGAAAAAATTCATGAGACCTCCGACTATATGATGTCGCTGTTCAGTGATGTTCTGGACATCTCCCGGATTGAGAGCGGAAGGATCATGCTCTGCAAAAAGCCGGTGGATATTGCGGACATCATACATGAGATTCTTGTGGTGGCAGCACCGCAGGCGCAGGCGAGAAATCTGAATTTCCGTTTTCATATGGGAGATATGGAGCAGGAGTGTGTCATGGCCGATGGTGCCAGATTGAAGCAGGTATTTTTGAATCTGATTTCCAACGCCATTAAGTATACGGATGAAGGCTCCGTGGACTTCTTTCTGTCTGTTGAGGCAGATCGCGGAGAGCATGTAAGGCTGAAGGCGTGTGTGCGGGACACCGGAATCGGCATAGCCCCGGAATTCATAGAGCATATTTTCGAGGTGTTTGAGCGAGAGCAGAGTGCCATGATCAGTAAGCGTCAGGGCACCGGGCTTGGCATGGCAATTACCAAGAAGCTGTTGGATATGATGCATGGACATATCGAGCTGGAGAGTGAGCAGGGAAAAGGAACTGCTGTCCGGTTGGAGATTCCGCTGGTGGCAGTGGCTCAGGATGAGGATATGTACCGCAGTGCCCTATGCGGCAGGCGCGTGCTTTTTCTCACGGGAGATGAAAAGCAGGCGAGGGCAGTGGGCAGTATGCTGGAACGTATTGGAATGTCGATGGACTGGGCAGCTACCGGTGAGGATGCCGTGGACTATATCAATGAGTGCAGCTGGAATGATACGGAATATTTCGCTTTGCTGACGGTGGAACAGGTGCCGGAGCTGGAGATCATGCTGTTTCTGCCTCAGGTGCGAAGCCGCATGGGAAGCGATTTCCCGATGTTGATGCTGGCGGAGAGTGACTGGAGTCAGACGGAATATATGCTGACGCGCTCCGGACTCAGCGGATTTGTACCGCTGCCGCTTTTTCGCAGTAAGCTGTATCAGGCATTGTATGAATATACTGGCGAGGGCAGGCAGCAGACCAACAGAGCGGAAGTGCAGGAGCCGGTATTTGATTTCCGGGGACGCCGTCTGCTTTTGGTGGAGGACAATGAGCTGAATCGTGAGATTGCGGTTGCCCTGTTGGAGAGCACCAATGCGGAGATTGTTACAGCAGAGAATGGGCAGGAGGCTGTGGAACTATTTGACCGTTCCGAGCCTGCATACTATGATCTGATTCTTATGGATATACAGATGCCGGTCATGAATGGGCTGGAGGCAACGAGTACGATTCGTGGATTGAATCGTGTGGATGCCGGCAGCATTCCGATTATAGCGATGACGGCTAACGCTTTTGCCGAGGATGTGCAGAATTCGCTGGATGCCGGCATGAATGCACATATCTCGAAACCGATGGATAGGAACCGGGTGTGCAGCTGCATCCAACAGTTTGTCGGGGGATGAAAGCTATGAGAGAATACCAGAAGCGATATATAGAGAACTTAAAGCAGGTGCATGCGCTTGTGGATATGAACGGGGTTGATCTCCGCAATCCCGAAGCGTTTGCACACCAGTGGAGGAAAAGGCGGCAGCAGGCGTATGAGCTGATGCGGCAGAATACAGAGGTGTTGCGGGCGGAGCTTGTGCCAGTGCTGGACAATATCGTATCCGTTCCGCAGGAAGAGGTCAGTGAGCTGGTGGAATTTGCCCGGGAACTGGCCAATGAGGAAAGCCAGCCCGATCTCGTGCTGGGATATACGATCCACAATGCGTTGATTACCTATGCAAGGCATTGGGAAAAGCAGGCGCTTTTGATACAGGAGCTGTATTACACGGGTCTGGCGCTTTTTCACATGCAGTCACAGATCAGCTCCACAGGGAAGCATCTGTACAATTGGAAAATGGGTATGATGTTTGGAGAGGCCGCGTCCTACCTGAAGCGATACGATGAAATTGACAGCGCAAAGACGCGGGGCTATATTCACAAAGCTACAGCAGATTTGGCGCTCAGCTACCATTATGCCGAGAGCCAGGCAGAGACGGTGAAAAAGGCGCAGACCATCCGTCGGTCTCTGCAGATACTGACGGATCCGCTTTATCATGAGAAAACGCCTTCGCTGCCGTGGGATACGCTCATATACAAAGGCCACCAGGAGCGCACGACCCTGATGACGCAGCTTCGAAAAGGGCTGGATGATTCCAGTATTCTGCGGGAGGTTATGGAGTCGGCGCAGTATGTGTGGGACAGGAAGCAGGAAGAAAGCCGTAAGAACCACATGCCGGTAGCCGTGCGCAGTGTTGTGGAGTACGAGATGGCGCAGTATCATTGCGGTGTGCAGAGCCTGGAACAGTTGATTCGCCGGCTGGAGCAGGTCTATATCGATCGCAAGGAGGACGATTACTCGGAGGACGGGATATATACCAATGTCGTTCTGGTGGGCTTATACACAGAATATCTCAGACTGGATGAGACGCTCGTATGGACAAAGAGACAGCTCGTGGAGCATATGTATCGCAGGATAAAGGATTATGTGAGGAAAGCGCCGGGTGGTCTTCTGAATGAGAATGTCACACAGAGTCTGTTGGAAATTATGAGGACGTATATCGAGTATCCTGATGGAATGTCCTACAAAGATTTTTTGTTACAGCTTATAATCCGCAGGAATTTGGATGCTTATGTGTTTGCGTGTGAGGTGGCGGAGGTGTCTGCAATCCTCATGCGAGGAATGCTTACTTATAAGCCGGAACTTCTTGTGGGAGTGCGTGGCTGCAGGACGAAGGAGGAGGTTCTGAGGCGAGGAGAGGAGCTGGTGCAATTTGCCTATGACAGTGGTATGCTGCATGATGTGGGGATGCTGACCTTTGGCGAGATCGGGCGCTATGCTGCCCGCTCCTGGCTGGATGAGGAGTATCAGATGCACAGCTGTCATGCTTATGGGGGCTATCAGTTATTAAACCGTTATGAATCAACCAGGATCTATGCCCAGACGGCGCTGGGACACAGTGCTTTTTTCAATGGGAAGGGCGGGTATCCGACGGATTACTGCAGGGCAAAGAATCCGGATGCGGTGGTCACTGATCTTGTTTCGGTGGCGGCATACATGTTCCGGCTGACCAGTGCACAGTTTTATTCCGGTTATCAACCGAAGGATATTGCAAGTGCGGTGGAGCGCATTCGCCAGCAGTCGGGAAGGAGATTCTCACCGGATGTGTGTGAGCTTTTGCCATTACTCATGCAGGAGTTGACGGATTACCATAAGAAGGGAACGGAGGAGGCTTATATAGAAGCCTCCAGACGTCTGTTACAAGAGGAAGAGAATTCTAAGAGTGTGCCGGAATTTCTGTAGGACTTCGACACTAGAATAGGGAGGAACATATGAAAAAAATCGCACTGATCTCGGATGGATGGAAACGTTTGATCACCTATGCGTGGGTGGATGGAATTATGACCCGTATTCGTGAACTTGGGGAAGATATATCGCTCTATCAGTATAACTGTTATGGAAACTGGAGCAAAGATCAGCTGAACAATATCGGAGAATACAATATCTATAATCTTCCGGAGCTGTCAGAGTTTGATGGAATCGTGCTGGATTGCAGTAATATTGTGGACGAAGAGCAGCGGACCAGGACCATTAAGAAGCTGCGGGACAGCGGCGTTCCGGTAGTCTCCATCGAGTATGATGTGGAGGGCTTCTACTATGTGGGAGCGGATAATATGGAGCCGATCACAGAGCTGATTCGCCATCTGTATGATGTACATGGATGCAGAAGGTTTGTGTTTGCGGGAGGTCCGCCGGATGCTTTTGCCAATCGAGAGAGAGAGCAGGCGTTTCGCAACTGCATTGCGGAATTTGGCCTGGATCCTGCGGATAATCCAATACTGTCCGGCGATTACGATTACGAGACGGGCGTGCGCTACATGAGAGAGATGCATGAAGCGAAGGCAGAGCTGCCGGATGCCTTTGTGTGCGCCAATGACAATATTGCTGCAGGACTCTGCGCAGAGGCAGAGGAGTTGGGATATCATGTGCCGGAGGATTTTCTTGTCACAGGCTTTGACAATCTGGATAAAGCGGTCTATTTCCGCCCGCAGATTACGACGGTATGGCAGGACCGCGGTAAGATCGGCTCCATGTGTGTGGATCTGTTTTTAGATCTGTGGAAAGAAAAACAGATACCCAAGAGATCCTATGTGGCGACGAGGTGTTTGTACGCGGAGAGCTGCGGCTGCCCCAACAATGGAATGGTGGACTACCGTGAGTATATCAAGGGTACGATTGTCGGTAATGTTCTCAAAGATCAGGACGATGCGCGCCTGATGGACCTGGAAGCGGATATGGCAAAATGCGAAGATTTTGAAACAATGTTTCAATGTATTATCGAGTATTTCAAAAAGCTTCGCTGTGATGGCGTGTACTTTGTGGTGGATCAAAAGCTGTTCGAGGCAGACACACACACGGTATTTCCGACGGAGGGATACGATTGGGAGAATCTTGTAGTGGCCAATGGCTTTGACGTGCATGAGGAACGGAAGATAACAAGCGTTGCGGAGCTGTACCAATTTATAGAGGATTGTGGGGGCGGCAATGCGTACATTTTTACCCCGATTCATTTCCACCAACAGGCTGTAGGCTACCTGATTATGAAAAACAGCCGCTTTTTGTATGACAACCCGTATTATTATGATATCCACTGTGCAATCGTCAAGGCGTTGGAGAACCTGTTTAAGCAGCAGCAGTTGGAAAAAGCGCTTCAGAAGCTGCAGGATCTCTACAACAGGGATTCTCTCACCGGCGTCTATAACCGGATTGCCTATGCGGAGATGATCCAGCCGGCATTTGCAAACTATAACTGTCAGGGCGTGGTATGTGCAGTGGTATTCGTGGATGCGGATGACTTCAAGACGATCAATGATACCTACGGGCACGAATTTGGAGATAAGGTGCTGAAGCGGATCGCCTCTGTGTTGAATGAGGAATGTCCGGAGAATGGTTATGTGTGCCGTTACGGAGGAGACGAGTTTCTCGCGTTTTTCCCTCACGCTACACCGGCACGGGCTAACAGCTATCAGGAACGGGTAAAAGCGCGTTTGAAAGAGGCACACATCTCCATCAGTATGGGAATCAAGCTGACTCATGGAAGTATCGATGCGACCCTGGATGAGTATCTTTCCATGGCGGATCAGAGCATGTATGAGCAGAAACAGGCGCATAAGAGGGCGCGCAGAGAGTAAAAGGAATAGGTGTAGGCAATAAAAGCAATGGGTGTTTCCTGTGGTTGGGGAGCGCCCATTGTTTTTTTGCAAGGATTATCGAATTAGGGTTGACAAACATTTCCTGTGAATGTATAGTGAACTAGTAGGAATTAAACCGATACTAGGAATTAAAAAAACGGACATACTACCACATAGATTTTGGTGACATCATAGGGAATATGTATGACAAGCAGGAATGGGAGAGGATAGAATATGAAGATTTCGACAAAAGGACGTTACGCATTGAGATTGATGATCGACCTGGCTATGAACAGTGTCGGTGAGCCGGTGAGCCTGAAGGATGTGGCGAAGCGGCAGGGAATCTCGGAGAAGTATCTGGAACAGATTATTTCAGTGCTGAATCGGGCAGGCTATGTCAAGAGCATTCGTGGCGCACAGGGAGGGTATCTTTTAAGGAGAGCGCCGGAAGAGTATACCGTGGGAATGATTCTCAGGTTGACAGAAGGCTCGCTTGCCCCGGTAACCTGTGTGGAGGATGGAGATTTCCCGTGTGAACGGCAGGAGAACTGTGTGACGGTTATCCTTTGGAAGAAGATCAACGACGCCATCAATTCGGTGGTGGATTCCATTACGCTTCAGGATCTTGTGGATTGGCAAAACGAGAAAAATGGACAATATATAATCTGATACAAGGGTCATAAGCTAGAATTGTGAGAGTTGCGAAGCAACGGAACAATTCGTGTATCAGATATGATTATAATAACAAGAAGAGAGAGGTGCATAGACAATGAGTAAAAGAATCTACCTGGACAATGCGGCAACTACGCAGGTTCGTCCGGAGGTATTGGAGGAAATGCTTCCATATTTTACAGAGCATTACGGAAACCCGGCAGCAATCTATAGCTTTGCCAGTGAGGCGGGACATGCAGTGGCTCATGCCAGACAGGCGGTTGCTGATGTAATCGGTGCCAATAAGGATGAGATCTACTTTACCGGAGGCGGAAGCGAGTCGGATAACTGGGCACTTAAGGCAACGGCTGAAGCCTACAGCAGCAAGGGAAAACATATCATTACATCGACCATCGAGCATCACGCGATTCTGCACACGGCCGAGTGGCTTGAAAAGCAAGGCTATGAGGTGACCTATGTGCCGGTGGATGAGAATGGCACTGTGAAGCTGGATGCGCTGGAGGCAGCGATTCGTCCGGATACCATCCTTATCTCCATTATGGCGGCGAACAATGAAATTGGAACGATTCAGCCGCTGAAGGAGATCGGCGCTATCGCGAAAAAGCATGGGGTGCTCTTCCACACGGATGCAGTGCAGGCCTATGCTCACATTCCGATTGATGTGAATGAGATGAATATCGATATGCTCAGCGCCAGCGGTCATAAGATCGGAGGACCCAAGGGAATCGGATTGATGTATATCCGAAAAGGCGTTAAGATCCGCTCCTTTATTCATGGTGGAGCACAGGAGCGCTCCCGTCGGGCCGGAACCCACAATGTACCGGGAATCGTAGGTATGGGTAAAGCGGCGCAGATTGCGGTGCGGGATATGGACCAGATATCGGACTATGAGAGCCAGCTGAGGGATCATTTGATTGAGCGCGTTTTGGCAGAAATTCCGTATACCAGACTGAACGGACACCGCACGGACCGGCTTCCCAACAACGCGAACTTCTGTTTCCGTTTTATTGAGGGTGAGTCGCTTTTGATTCTTCTGGATCAGGCGGGTATCTATGGAAGCAGCGGATCGGCCTGCACATCAGGGTCTTTGGACCCGTCTCATGTGCTGTTGGCCATCGGTCTGCCCCATGAGATTGCTCACGGCAGTCTGCGTCTGACGCTGTCCGATGCGACAACACTGGAGGATATTGATTATACGGTTGACAAACTGAAGGAGATCATTGAACGGCTGCGCGGAATGTCGCCGCTGTACGAGGACTTTATCAAGAAGGAGAATGCATAGATGTATAGTGAAAAAGTAATGGACCATTTTAATAACCCGAGAAATGTGGGTGAGATTGAAAATGCCAGCGGTGTCGGCACTGTGGGCAATGCAAAATGCGGTGATATCATGCGCATGTATCTGGACATCGACGATAACGGCGTGATTCAGGAGGCGAAGTTCAAAACCTTCGGCTGCGGTGCCGCAGTTGCCACCAGCAGCATGGCCACGGAGCTGGTCAAGGGCAAGACCATCCAGGAAGCGCTTCAGGTTACCAACAAGGCCGTGATGGAGGCGCTGGACGGGCTTCCACCGGTCAAGGTGCACTGTTCTCTTCTGGCAGAGGAAGCAATCCATGCAGCGCTGTGGGATTATGCCGAGAAGCATCACATTACCATTGAGGGACTGGAGAAGCCGGTCAGCGATATCAGCGAGCATGAGGAAGCACCGGAAGAGGAATATTAAGTGGGAAAAAAGGTTGTAGTCGGCATGTCCGGAGGGGTAGATTCCTCCGTTGCCGCATATCTATTAAAGGAACAGGGCTATGATGTCATCGGTGTGACGATGCAGATCTGGCAGGATCAGGACATCTTCGAGCAGCAGGAGGAGGGCGGTTGTTGTGGGCTGTCCGCTGTGGAAGATGCGAGACGGGTGGCGGATGTGCTTGGCATTCCGCACTATGTCATGAATTTTAAAGCAGATTTTCAAAAATATGTCATCGACTACTTTGTTGCGGAGTACCGGCGTGGATATACCCCGAATCCGTGTAACGCCTGCAATCGCTATGTCAAATGGGAATCGCTGTTGCAGCGGTCCCTGGAGATCGGGGCCGACTATATTGCCACAGGGCATTACGCCCGGATCGCACAGTTGGAGAATGGCCGGTATGCCATCAAGAATTCTGTGACGGCAGCCAAGGATCAGACCTACGCACTGTATAACCTGACGCAGCATCAGCTGGCACACACCCTGATGCCGGTGGGCGCATACGAAAAGGCGCATATCCGTGAACTGGCAAAGCAGGCGGGACTTCCGGTGGCGTCCAAGCAGGATAGCCAGGATATCTGTTTTGTGTCGGATCACGATTACGCAGGCTTTATCGCGCGGGAGACCGGACAGCCGGATGTACCGGGAAACTTTGTAGATGAGGAAGGCCATATTCTTGGACAGCATAAGGGAATCATCCACTATACCATCGGGCAGAGAAAGGGCCTTGGAATCTCGGCGGAGACGCCGCTTTTTGTCAAGGAACTTAAGCCGGAGACCAACGAGGTGGTGCTTTGCCGGTCGGAAAGTCTGTTTCGCAGAGACTGTCGCGTTGCCGACATGAACTACATGGCGGAGGAAAAGCTGACGGGACCCACACCTGCAATCGGCAAAATCCGATATTCCCACGGGGGTTCACCATGTATGCTCTATCCACAGGAGGATGGCAGCGTTCGCTGTGAGTTTGACGAGCCGCAGCGCGCCATGACACCGGGGCAGGCCGCCGTGTTCTACAGAGATGATTACATTCTCTGTGGAGGCATTATTCAGAAATAGACTTGCCGGAAAAGGGGAAAAAAGTTGTTGACAGTATATGGGAATGGGTGTATTATTCATGTAACAACAATTTCCTACCAACATAGTAGGAATATTAGGATATGTGTCAGGTTTTCGATGAAAACTTGACATGTAAAAAGTGGTACATCTTCGATGTATCACAATGGTCAGCCCATTTGCCGAAGGCAAATTTTTCATGGCTGATGATCCAGAGAAAGGAATAGGAGGATGGAAAAATGGCAAATATTTACGAGGGAACATTAGGATTAATCGGAAATACTCCACTGGTGGAGCTGACACACGTAGAGAAGAAATATGGTTTAGAGGCAAGACTTTTGGCAAAGCTGGAGTATTTTAATCCGGCAGGTTCCGTGAAGGACCGTATTGCCAAGGAGATGATCGAGCAGGCAGAGGCAGACGGCAAATTGAAGCCGGGCTCTACCATCATCGAGCCGACCTCCGGTAATACAGGAATCGGCCTTGCTGCCATCGCCGCAGCCAAGGGCTACCGCATTATTATCGTACTTCCTGAGACCATGAGCGTGGAGCGCCGCAACATTATCAAGGCCTATGGAGCAGAGCTGGTGCTGTCTGACGGAACCAAGGGTATGAAGGGCGCGATTGAGAAGGCAGAAGAGCTGCATCAGCAGATTGCGGACAGCTTCATTCCGGAGCAGTTTGAGAATCCGGCAAACCCGGCAGCTCACAGAAAGACCACGGGACCGGAGATCTGGAAGGATACGGACGGAGAGGTTGATGTATTTGTAGCCGGCGTCGGAACCGGCGGAACAATCACAGGTGTCGGTGAATACTTAAAGGAGCAGAAGCCGGATGTGCGCGTTGTGGCAGTTGAGCCTGCGACCTCCGCAGTACTGTCTACCGGTAAGGCGGGCGCACATAAGATTCAGGGTATCGGAGCTGGTTTCGTACCAAATACATTGAACACAGAAGTATATGATGAAATCATTGCCATCGAGAATGAGACAGCTTTTGAATATGGTAAGGTCATTGCCAAGGAAGAGGGCGTGCTGGTAGGTATTTCCTCAGGTGCAGCACTGGCTGCAGCAATTGAAGTTGCCAAGAGACCGGAGTACAAGGGTAAGACAATCGTTGCCCTTCTGCCGGACAGCGGTGACCGTTATTATTCTACCGACCTGTTCAAAGACTAATTGTTTACGCAAACATTGCTGTGAACCAGTCAACGACCACTGCGGAAAAAGGCGTTGACAAAATTCAGGCAGATTGTTATAGTTGAGAGGGCAGACCGTATATGATAGACTCTTGTCCCGGTAATGGGATAGGAGTCTTTTTTGTTTTGTTTCAATGATACTTTTTTTATATCATTTATTTTAGAGGAGGAAACAACTATGAAAAAGAAATTACTTGCAATGCTTTTGACAGCAACAACCGCACTTGCCATGGGTGCATGTGGTGCAACCGCAGACAACGGTTCCGGCGGGGGAAAAGATGGAGGCAAGACCTACAAGGTCGGCATCGTAAATTATGTTGATGATGCATCCTTGAACCAGATCGTTGAGAACATTCAGAAGGAACTGGATGTGAAGGGTGAAGAGCTTGGTGTTACCTTCGAGTACGAAGATTATTATGAAAATGCGCAGGCAGACTCCGCAGTGCTTAACCAGATTGCGGCAGACCTGATCGCAGATGATGTGGACGTCATCGTTGCAGTGGCGACTCCGGTTGCCATGGTTATGCAGTCTGCAACTGAGGATAATCAGATCCCGGTAGTCTTTTCTGCTGTATCGGATCCGGTTGGCGCAGGCCTTGTGGCTTCCATGGATGCACCTGGCGGAAACATTACCGGAACCTCCGATGCTCTGGATACCAACACCATTATGAGTCTCATGAAGGCGGCAAACCCGGAGCTTGGTACGGTGGGACTGTTGTACGATACCGCACAGGACGCTTCAACTCAGGCCATCCTTGATGCAAAGGCATGGTGTGAAGCCAATGGTGTGGCATACGAGGAGAAGACCGGATCTACCACCGATGATGTCATCCTCGCAGCCCAGTCTCTGATCGACGACGGTGTCGATGCGGTGTTCACTCCAAGTGACAATACCATTATGACCGCTGAGCTGTCTATTTATGAGAAGTTTGCAGAGGCAGGAATTCCGCACTACACCGGAGCAGATTCCTTCGCATTGAACGGAGCTTTCCTCGGATATGGTGTAGACTACGCTAACCTTGGTGTGGTAACTGCAGATATGGTCGCAGAGGTGCTGGTAAATGGCGCAGATCCTGCATCAACACCGGTAGTTACATTCGATAACGGTATTGCAACTGTTAATACAGAGACCTGTGAGAAGATCGGATTCGATCTGGAAACCATCCGCTCAACCTTTGAGCCGATGTGTACCAGGTTTGAGGAGATTACAACCGCTGAGAGCTTTGAATAAGCCACCTGACGATTAAGGAGGTATTGCCATGTTCATCACATGGGCGTTGATACAAAATGCACTGGAGCTGGGTGTCATATATGCAATCATTGCGCTGGCGCTTTTTCTCACATACTCCATGTTGAACGTATGTGATCTGTCCACGGACGGCTGCTACACATTGGGGGCAGCCGTGGGAGCCATGGTGGCCATTTCCGGCCACCCGATTCTGGCGCTTTTTGCGGCGATGGGTGCAGGCATCTGTTCCGGTTTCATCAATGCATTTTTACAGACGCGGATGAAGGTGGAGAGTATGTTGGCGGGAATTATCGTAAACACCGGACTCTACACCGTCAACATTCTGGTCATGGGGAAATCTACCCTCAGCATGAACGACACAACCACGATTTTTACCATGATGAAAGATCTGCTTAAGGATACTCCATTTGCCGGTGCATATAAGCTTGTGGTTGCATTATTGTTTGCAGTCGTCATTGCACTTTTTCTTCTGTTGTTTCTCGGAACGAGACTGGGCCTGTCCATCCGGGCAACCGGTGACAACATTGCCATGGTCAAGAGCTCATCCATCAATCCGGTGCTGACGACGACGGTGGGCTTATGCATCGGCGGAGCTATGACGGGACTTGCGGGGTGTCTGCTGGGCGAATACCAGAAGTCGGTGGACATTAACATGGGAACCGGAATGGTGACAGTGGCGCTGGCATCTCTGATCATCGGCGAGACGCTGGTTGGGAAAAAGAGCGTGGCTGTCCGTATCATCGGTGTCATCTTTGGCTCCTGCTTGTACCGTGTGATCGTGGCAATCGCGTTGCGGTTTAACCTTCCGGCATCTGCATTGAAGCTCGTCTCTGCGGTGATCGTTGCTGTGGCAATTTCCATGCCGGCTATCAAGGAGATCATTCTTCTGCGTAAGACCAAGCTGGCGGCCATGCGAAAGCATAAGGAGATGGCTGTCTGGGATCAGGAACAGAGGGGAGGCAGCGCTTCATGTTAAAAATGATTGATGTATGTAAGACCTTCCACAAGGGAACGGTCAATGAGAAGGTGGCGCTGGATCACCTGAGCCTTACGGTGAAGGATGGAGATTTTGTCACCATTATCGGTTCCAATGGTGCCGGAAAATCCACGACGTTCAATGCCATCTGTGGCGGATTTTTTGTGGATGAGGGCTATATCGGACTGGATGGCGAGGACATTACCTTTGTGCCGGAGCATAAGCGCTCCAAGTATATCGGGCATCTGTTTCAGGACCCGATGAAGGGAACCGCCCCCAACATGACGATTGAGGAGAATCTGGCGATCGCTTACCTGCGCGCCTCCAAGGGGCAGCATGCGTACTTAAGCCGTGTCAGCAAGAAGGATAAAGAAAATTTTCGGGAGGCGCTGGCGCAGCTGGATATGGGACTGGAGGACCGCATGAAAAATCCAGTGGGACTTCTCTCCGGTGGACAGAGACAGGCGCTGACTCTTTTGATGGCGACGCTCGTGACGCCGAAGCTGCTGCTTCTGGATGAGCATACCGCAGCGCTGGATCCGGGAACCGCGGACAAAGTGCTTTCTCTGACGAGACGGATCGTGTCGGAGCGGGGAATTACCTGTATGATGGTGACACACAACATGAATCAGGCACTGGCGCTTGGCAATCGTACACTCATGATGAATGATGGCAAAATCGTTCTGGACGTGGAGGGCGAGGAGCGGGCCGGAATGACGGTCAACGATTTGCTGGCGAAGTTCGCACAGGGAGCGGGCAGCGAGCTGGATAACGACAGGATTCTTCTGTCTACGCAGAAAACCGTGTCGGAGCAAAAGAATTGATAGGTTTTTTAGGAAATTTTAAACATATTTAACATTTTGTTTATTCAGTTCCCGTTTCTTTTTATGTATAATACAGGTATGAAGAAATTTCCAGTCTGCATGTAGATACAGGGCAGGCTGATGATATGGGAGAAGGTAAATAAATGTACAGTTTGGAAAAATATGTAAGTGAGCACATGGAGGCGGCACTGGATGAGATTGTCCGCAACAGCCTCATGTCCGATGAATTTCTGGGGTTCATACAGGAGAACACCAAGCCTATGGATACGCTGATGGCATATTATCGGTGCGCTTTGATGGAGGTTGAAACAAAGTTTCGGGTATTGAATGAGCAGTTCTCGTTAGAATATGACCGCAATCCGATTGAAGCGATTAAGACAAGAATCAAGTCCTACGATAGCATCCTGCGGAAGGTGAGAAAGAAGCAGCTACCGCTGACGGTGGAGTCTTTGGAACAGAACATCAATGATATCGCCGGTGTGCGTGTCGTTTGCTCGTTTCCTGAGGATATCTATATGCTGGCGGATTGTCTTTTGCAGCAGGATGATATTCGTCTGATCGAGAAAAAGGATTACATTCAAAGTCCTAAGCCCAGCGGATACCGGAGCCTGCATCTGATTGTGGCAGTGCCGATTTTTCTGCATAATGAAAAGCGGGAAATGAAGGTGGAAGTGCAGCTTCGAACCATTGCCATGGATTTCTGGGCGAGTCTGGAGCATAAGGTTCGCTACAAAAAGAATGTTCCGGCATCTGAGGTAGAGCAGCTGGCGAAGGAATTGACGGAATGCGCGACGATCAGCGCAGAACTGGATAATCGTATGCAGGATATCCGAAATCGGCTGATGGAGGCCGCGGCCCGGGAAGAAGAGCGGGAAAAGGAAAGAGAACAGAACGAATTGGAGAGACTCTATGGAGCCATGAATCCATTCAGAATAACAGGGAGCCGTTAGGCTCCCTGTTCGAATTTGCGAATCTTTAAATGAACACCGCGCTTGTCGGCAATGGCCTGACAGGCCTTCTGGTCCTCTTCGGAGAGGACATCTACAATGGACAACTGGGTGTGTCCCAGCTTCTGTCCGCATTCTTCGGCGAAATCCAGCATTGCCTCGTAGGCATTGTCAAAGGATGGCCGTGTCACCTTGTTATATTCCTCCGCATTCGGTGCATTCAGACTGATGGAAATACTGTCGATGACCTCTGCCAGCTCAGGAACAATGTCGCGCTTGTGATAGAGATTTCCAAGCCCGTTGGAATTCAGGCGGATCGGAAGTCCGGTTTTCTCTTTGACATAGCGGGCACTGGCAATCAGATTCTCCAGTGCGCAGGTCGGCTCGCCGTATCCGCAGAAGACGAACTCCCTGTATCCGGTAAAATCAAACGCGTCAATGGCAGCAAGAATCTCCTCCAGTGTCGGTTCCTGCGTGTGCCATAATGTTTCGGCGTCGCCTACCCCATCCATCTGGGAGCGGATGCAGAAGGTGCACGCACAATCGCATTTGTTGGTAATGTTGGCATACACCTGATCGTTGTAAACATATAAAATCTTAGCCATAATGGATATCCTTCCTATTCTGTAAGGAATTTTTTCTTGAATCCCATCTTATCAAGGAAAATTCCCAAGATAATAAATACAATGGCACTTCCGCCGCTCTGAATCAAGCTTCCTCCGAAGAGATACGCTATAATTCCGGCTTCAAATCCGCCCATGAAAAAGGCGTTAGCGATATAGTAACCAACTCCGCTAATCAGGAAAGCAGGAACCGTAGCCACCGTTGATTCCGTCCGGAATATGGCAGATGTAAGCGGTCATTAATGTGATCATTGCGGCAAAAATTGCCGTGGAGGTCAGAAGGCGGACCTTCTGTCCGGATAAAACTTTGGTTGTGGTTACAGTTGTGTTGTCAGACATAATTATGTACTCCTTTCGTGGTTGCGTGCTGGCTGCTACAGGCGATTGACGCCCTCAATAAGCTCCAGCAGAAATTTTTCAAAATTGACACCGTCATTGCGGTCGATGTTCTCGTTCATGGTATCCGCGATACTGTGATAGAGAAAGCTGCCCGCAAGCTCCATGGCGGAAACCGTATCCATACCTCTTGTCCGGCAGCCACACATGACGGATGCGAAGAGGTCGCCGGTGCCGGAAAAACTCCGGTTGAAGAAATGGGACCGGCAGGTATGGGTTCCGTTTTCTGTCAGTGCCAGATTGTAGATAAAAGGCGCTGCCGCATCGCGGCATTTGATTCCCGTAATAATGACATCCTGTGAATGGCCGGAAAGCTCTCTCAGTTTGTACGCCAGATCTCCGGCAAAGCTCAGAAGGCTTTCACTGTCACTGTATTGTGAAATCCGTTCCATCTGTGCATCTGCAAGAAGGCAGGCCTCCGTCAGATTCGGCGTAATCAGATCCGCTTTTCGGGAAAGCTGTTTCATGCCATCGAGAAGTTCCGGTGTGTACATGCCATATACTCTGCCATCATCACCCATAACCGGATCCACCAAAAAGAAGGTGTGGTCTGTGCGAAAATGCATCAGAAAATCTTCAAATTTTAAGAGTTGTTCAATGCCGGTCATATAACCGCTGTATATGGAATCAAACTCTGCATGATTCTGTTGCCAGCGCTCTGTGTACAGGGGAAGCATGGCCGTCAGATCGGTACATGCATAATGCTGATAGCCGGTCTGGCCTGTGAGCACGGCGGTGGCAAGGGGGCAGCACTGGACGCCCAGAGCAGACAACACGGGAATTGCCGCGGTCAAAGAGCATTTGCCGAAACCAGACAGGTCATTGATAACTGCCGCTTTTTTGATAGGGAACACCTCCAATCTCGATTTTTCTCGTTTGGTTACTCCTATTATAATCCGAACTGACATTATGTATATAGCCAAAAAAGAAATAAATAACAAGGTCAGATTGAAAGCAAAATGAAGTAAAATCTACTGTGATGGATAGACTTAACAGAAAAATTGTGCTAAAATAATGATTAACAATTTAGAAGCATATTGAATCAGAAACAAAATATATATTGGGAGCGTGATGATTACTATGAAGAAAACAGATGTAAAATTGATTCATTCTATGCGGTTTAGACTTCTTTGCCTGTTTGTGGGAGGCATTCTTTTGTCCTCTATAATTCTCATTGGCATTTCGATTATGGAGAATCAGAAGAATACACGACAGATAGTGCAAAGTTATATGATTGCGGAGGCACGATCCAACGGACATATTCTGGATACGGTGCTTTCTTCCATGGGGGATTCGGCGCTGGAGAGTACGGATACGTTGTCGCAGATCTTGTCCGGTGTGAAACTGGACGGATTCGATTCCAGCTACGCCTATCTTGTTTCCGCAGATGGAACCATGCTTTACCATCCGACGGCCGAGAAGATCGGACAGCCGGTGGAGAATGCGGTGGTAACGCAGCTTGTCGCAGATCTGGGACAGGGAAAGATTGCGGATCCGGATTGCGTGGGGTACGAGTTTAAGGGTGTGACTAAATATGCTTCTTACTATATCAATCCGGATGGCAAATACATATTGGTAATTTCCGCAGATGAAAGCGATGCCTTTGCTTCCATTTCACAGACAAGAAACATTATGAATGTTGCGCTGATTGTTGAGGTGATTCTCTTTGCAATCGTGGGATTTATAATGATAAACCGGCTGGTAAAGCCGTTGCATGTGCTTACAGAGGTTGTGAACAAAGTGGCAGGTCTGGATTTTACGCGGAATGAGGATGAAGATCAGCTTGCACACCGCAAGGATGAGATTGGACTTATTGGGCGCGCAATCCATAATCTGCACGGACAGCTGCGGGATATTATCGTTATCATCCGGGATCAGGGTGAGAAGCTGTCCCAGAGTAATACACAGTTTGTACAGGGGTTCTCAGAGATTGTGCAGACAGTGGACAATGTTAACGTAGCGGTGGAGGAGATTGCAATGGGAAGTACTTCCCAGGCTCAGGAGACCACCTCGGCAAGTGAGAATATGGTGGATATGGGCAATGCCATCGAATCCAACAGTACCAGTGTGGATGCACTGGAGGAATCCATTGATCGTATGAATTCTCTGGCACAGCAGTCCGAGGAGATGCTGGATGATCTGGCAGATATCAATAATAAGACTGCGGAGACCATCGATGTTGTAACGGAGCAGACCAACCGGACCAATCAGTCGGCGGAGAAGATCAATGAGGCAGTTGTGGCAATTCAGGATATTGCGTCCCAGACGAACCTGCTGTCCTTGAATGCGTCCATTGAGGCGGCACGAGCAGGAGAGAGTGGTCGGGGCTTTGCGGTTGTAGCAGAGCAGATTCGGAAGCTTTCCGAGGATTCTGCCAACAGTGCTACAGAGATTGAAGCCATTGTTCGTGAACTGATTGAGAATTCCGAGGACAGCGTTGTGAAAATGCAGGATCTGAAGGACGGATCGGCTGTTCAGGCAGAGAAGCTTGACAGTACCAAGGAATCCTTCGAGGGTCTGAAGCAGGAGATAGAGGCAGTGTCTAATGCATCCAAGGAGATCTTTACCCAGACAAGCTCTATTAACAAGTTGAAGGATGGTGTCAGCGGGGTGATCGAGCAGCTTGCAGCTATTGCGCAGGAGAATGCGGCATCTACGCAGGAAACCAGTGCAAGTATGTTCACGCTCACCGAGAATATTGATAAATGTAAGGACGAGACAGAGGTACTTGCAGGTCTGAGCAATCAGTTGAATGAGCAGACAAGAAAGTTTAAGTTTTAAAGAATGCGTATGTTAGAAGAGGGAAACCATGTTTGAAAAGAAACAGATTATCTATAGTGAAACACAGGGTGTATGCAGGGTAGACAATATTGTTTCCCTCTCTGCTGCAAGAGGAGAGGTGGGTGTTCCATATTATGTGCTGAAATCGGTATTTGATGATTCCAAGGTTTCTTACATTCCGGTGGACAACCATCAGGTGGCGCTTCGGGAGCTGTTTACAGAAGAAGAAGCGCGTGCGCTGGAGAATTCCGAGGCACTTGAAAAGGATGAACTGCTGAAGCAGGCAGTAGAGTACGTACTGGCAGAAGCACAGAAATAGAGGAGGACCGGCATGACGCAGCAGCAGGCAACACATAAGTTTGTACTGGGGAGTAAGGAACTGGAAGGTAAAGTTGCAGAATTTCAGTACGACAGAGGATGGTATAGCATCACGAATATTGTGGGGGAGGAACGAGAGGAGATCTATCGTTCCAAAAATGCACAGGAGGCGTATGCCAAGTGGAACGTATACATAGGCCGGAAGAAAGAGCGTGTAATTCCGGAGGAGCGACGTAAGGTAGAAAATGAAGCCGGCGAGCGCACCAATGAGCGGAACACGAAGAATGAACGAAATAACCGTGAGCCGCGGGCCGACCGCGGAAATCGTGAGGAACAGGGAGATGGGCGAGGAAACAGAGATCGTCGCGAGAATTACGAGAAGCGAAGCGATAACCGCAGCCATAGTGAAGAACGTGGGGATAGCCATTCCGATAAGAATCGGAGGGACAATCGCTCAGACCGCAGGAACCGCGGAGAAAAGCGGAGCCAGGAGACTCCGGAAAACAGAGAGGGGCGTCGGGATCGAAGACGCAACCGCTCAGACAGAAGCAGAAGAGACAGAGAGCGCGAGGAATAATCCCCGCGCTCTTTTCGCGTCTGCAATTATGATTGATTTTATTCGCCGAATACAGCCTTGTAATCTGCCTGGAATTTTGCAATTCCCTGATCGGTCAGCGGATGCTTGGTCATGTTCTCGATCACCGCATATGGAACGGTAGCAATGTCAGCACCTGCAAGCGCACAGTCAGTTACATGGATCGGGTTACGAACAGAAGCTGCAATGATCTCTGTGCTGTATCCGTAGATGTCGAAGATATCAGCGATGGTGCGGATCAGATCGATACCCGGCTGTGAGATGTCATCGAGTCTTCCAAGGAAAGGAGACACATATGTAGCACCTGCTTCTGCCGCCAGAAGAGCCTGGTTTGCAGAGAAGATCAGAGTTACATTTGTCTTGATGCCCTCTGAGGAGAGAACCTTGGTAGCCTTCAGGCCTTCCACAGTCATAGGAATTTTTACAACCATGTTTGGATGGATCTTGGCAATCTCGCGGCCTTCCTTGATCATGCCTTCTGCGTCAACGGTTGTAGCCTTCACCTCGCCGCTGATCGGTCCGTCAACGATGGAAGTAATCTCCTTGATAACCTCGTTGAAGTCTCTGCCTTCCTTGGCAATCAGGGATGGGTTTGTGGTAACACCACAGATCACGCCCATGTCGTTGGCTTTTCTGATATCGTCTACATTGGCTGTGTCGATAAAGAATTTCATAGTAAATACCTCCGTAAATTGTAACAGTATTATCATTGATACTCATATAGTATCATCTTCTTTCGTTTTATGCAATAGAAACTTTTGTTTATTTGTGTTTTCTTTTGAAAACTTTTGAAACGCCAAACTTGGGAAGAAGAAAACTTGTGTTTTATGCGGGGATATATTATGATAGTCATTATAGAAGATATAGATGATATAGAAGATTTAGAAGAATAAAATTGGGAGAGAAATGCCATGATGCTTCTGGAACGTCAAAATTTGCTCTTGGATTATCTAAAGAAAAATAGAAAGGCCACAACCAACGAGCTGAGCGAGATGCTCAATGTGTCAGCAACCACCATCCGAACCGATTTGAACCGGATGGAAAAGGAGGGACTTCTGACTAAAACTCACGGCGGCGCCATATACCGGGAAGCGGCGGAGGACAAGCAGGAGCTTACCGTCAGACCTTACCATTTTCAGGAGAGGGAGCTGGAGAATATTCATGAGAAGGAACAGATTGCCGCAAAGGCGCTTCCCATGATCAAAGACCATATGTGTATCATATTGGATGCAAGCTCCACTGCTTACACATTGGCACGACAACTGACAGGATTTCACCAACTGACCGTGATCACCAATGGAATCTACACGGCACTGGCGTTAAAGGACATTCCGGGAATTACCGTGATTCTGGTGGGCGGAATCGTTACGCAACAGTCGGCCTCCATTGAAGGTCTTCTGGGAAGGGATCTTCTGGCGCGGATCAATGCAGATATCGCCTTTGTCTCTGCCAGAGGTTTTTCCGTGGACGAAGGACTTACGGATTTCAGTATCTATGAGGCAGACCTGAAGCGGGAATTTCTTCGCCGTTCCGCCAAGTGCATTGCGCTCATTGATCACACAAAGTTCGATTCCGCCTCCATTTCCAGTTATGCATCCATCGATGACATCAATATGGTCATCACGGACGACGGAATTTCACCTACTACGGTGGCGCTCTATGAGGATAGCGGAATCGAAATATTGTAAACGAAGTGCACATGTGGGTGGAGAGCTGTAAATAGTAACAACGAAGTTTATTCCATCACCGGCGCGACAAAATGCTCCAGGGCACTGACCATTTTCGGGTGCCGGATGACAAAATGGATGACCGGAGTCTTACTCTTGGACAAACGCACACATTTTCCCTCGATGATGTGAATCTGGATATTGCGGAAGGTCTGTTTGGCGTCCGTCTGAACCTTGTAGCCCGAATGTGTGTCGGCAAACTCTTTTGTCAGCCGGATATGAGCCAGATATTCCTCATAGGTATAGGGAATGTCCGCCTCGTAAAATGCGTCCGACAGAGCCAGCTGAGCCGGATGCTCTGCGAACTCCTCCTGTGAGATCGTGGCAAATTCGTCATAGACATACGCGTTTTGCAGTGTTTCTTCGAACAAAGTCCGCTGCTGCTTTGCATGACGAAGTACCTTTTCCCGTTGAGCAGTTGTAAGCTTTGCGCGGTCAAGAATTTGTGTAAGAAGCTCTGGCGTGAGCGTGTAGATCGGCGGCGTGGATAAAATATTGTGCCGATTGCCGGTCTCATGTGCTTCAGTCTGCTGATAGGTTTCAAAAAGCGCTTCGGATTCCGTCCGAAAGATTTCCATAAGCGGCTCTGCCTTTGAGAGAAGGTCGGCTGCTTTTTGTTTGTAGTAGGCCACCTCCTCGCGGTTGTTGGTCAGATAATATTTGCCGCGGTCGTGATGCCCGCTTAAGCATTCGCCGGTCAGTGCCACCGTGCCGGACACATAGTTGAAATGGTGGTACACATGGGTGGACACATTGGGCAGATGGTAAGGGGAGACCTGTCCCGTCATATAGATGGGAATCCAGCTCTCCAGCCCCAGCATCATCTCATGGAACGGTCGGTCTATGTTGTGAATGATATTCAGATGAAGCCCCTTCTTTAAGGACATGGCAATGGCAAACATCCACTTTCGGTTAAAATCCATATCCTTCGCCATATCGGACATTGGCATATCACTGCACATGAAAATGGGTTCCATGGATTTTGCCAGCACAGTGTGCTTGAAAAAGTCCAGCTCGCCTTTTCGCATTTCCTCAACGCCGTAGTAGGAGCGCGGGGAGTAAATTTGAAAAGGCATGGTAGGCACTTTCAGTTCATCAAAATGAATGGCGCGAATGTATTCATCCAGATTAAAAGTGTCCAGGTTTTGAAGAAAGCTCTCCA
This sequence comes from uncultured Lachnospiraceae bacterium, assembly GCA_945868435.1. Lineage (GTDB taxonomy): Bacteria > Bacillota > Clostridia > Lachnospirales > Lachnospiraceae > Roseburia. Next base: position 197,691 of record CAMBLG010000002.1, on the reverse strand, counting down.
TATCGGTTTGGCTCTTTTCTGTGGTGCTGGTGTACAGCCAGTTCCTCAGATGGTACTGATAGTCGTCGTCAGTCTGAATTTGTTCAACAGAACAGCCCAACAGGGATGCAGCCGTTTCTTTATCCGCTACGCCGCTGTAATGGGACACGATATACAGACAAAAGCTGTTGCAAAAGGAATTGAGGTCGCTGGGCCGCCTATGGCCGGAGCGAATCCGGTACAGGTAGGACAGGTCAAAACTCGAAGCCTGTGATAGTGCTTTCATGTTGATATCCAGTTGTGTAATAAGTGCATCAAAGTTGGCAGAAAAATTTTCGTAATCCGAATTTTTTTGATTGAGAGCTGCATCAAAATCTCTGCGGATTTGCGCCTCGGACAGGTCGATAACGCCTTTTTCCCTGGCGAGCTTTGCGATTCCAACAATCAGCTTCTCCAGCTGCGCACTGTCTGCGGCAGGTTCGCGTTCGCCGGTGCGGTAACGGCTGATGACAGCGGCAGACAGGTCACAGACCTTCGCCAGTTCCTTGGCTGAGCATTCAAGTATTTCAATGTACTGGTTCATATAGTCGCTGAATTTCATAGAGTCCTCCCTTTGTACCTTTTACACCTTATTATAATGATATGAGGATCAACAAGTCAGAGCTCTTATCCTGCGAGCAGGAACGAGTTCTGACCTTTTGACCCTTGTATCATTATAATATATAAGATGAATGTCGAAAAGAGAAAATTGCCGGAATAGACCAATGCCTCATCTGGTAATTTAGGGAATTGGTCCTAAATATATGGTAAAATCATACTATATATTTCGTTTGCAGCCGTGTATCATATTTTGATCAGACGTCTGCGGAAAAAGGATATACATTTAGTTACAGCATTAGGAGGAAGTATCTATGAAGAAAAAATTGGGAAGTGTTATATTGGCATTCTGTATGTGTCTGGTAAGCTTGTTCACCCCGGTGCCGGCATTTGCCGAGACGGAGGATGCGACGGTTCTGGTCATTCGCATCGGGGATCAGATTTACGAAAATGTTACAAACGGATCTTCTATTATTGGAGATTTCGATTTGAACGATTTGGAATTCTGGGTAGAATCTGTGAATGGCAATAAGCTTGAGAATGTAGGAAGCAAGTCAACGGCAAAGGACAGCCAGGGCAGAAATCCGCTTGAGATTGCATCGGTTCCGGGAGATGGAAGAGTTGCAGTTACCCTGATCTATCACGCAGCGGATGATCCGGTTGCTGCCAATCAGGCCTATGGATTTTCTGTGGCAGGAATTGTGTTTGCAAATTCTGAAGGTGGTCTTGCAACAGTTCCTAAGGTTGGCAAGGTGAGTGGCTTGAAGGCAACCGCTCAGTCTAAGGCACTGAAGCTGACCTGGAAGAAGAGCTCTTCCATCAGCGGCTATGAAATTCAGTACAGCACCAGCAAGAACTTTGCTTCTGCGAAAACCATTAAGGTTTCTAAGAGCAAGACCAGCTACACCATCAAGAAGCTCAAGGGAAGTAAAAAATACTATGTAAGAATTCGTGCGTACAAGAACTACACGGATGAATTGGGACAGAAGGTTACAGCGGAAGGTAAGTGGAGCAGCGCAGTAAGCAAGACCACAAAGAAATAAGCAGATAGGAATCCGCAGCCGTGTATCGTATTTTGCTCAAATCCGGAATCGAGTTTGTATCAGGTATGATTCAGGACAGATAGTGGCCTGTTGTAATCGTTGCGCCGTTTGCGTTACACAATGAGTCCTGATACTGTCGATTCCGAATTTTCGCAAAATAGATATGCGGCTGCGGAAAAAGGATAGCAAGTACTTTAGATTTCTTTATGCGTGCAGGAGATGAAACTAGTAAGTTTAACAAAAGGAGGAGATCATATGAGAGTGAAACTCAAACGAACAATGGCCGCATTCTTAAGTGTGTTGGTTGCCTTCTCCATGTTGGTTAGTGGACAGGCACCGATGCTGGTGAAGGCGGCGAATGCTACCATAACGGTAAGCTTTCAAAATGATGCAGATGCATCAGAGGGCAAAGTAGAAGTCCTTACAGGCAGTAATTGGGAGTCTTGTGGAAATTCAGATACAAAGGCAAACGTCACAGCCATACGAATTACTCCAAATGAAAACTATCGTATTGACTGGGCAGCAACGCGGTTGAAGATAGGCGAGAACACAGAAATCGAAATAAAAAATGATACAAACATTCAAGAAGCACTTGCAAGTATCTCGGGGTATGAATTGACAGAAGAAGGTACGACTTATTCACTTAGTGGCGTGGAATTTGCAGAGGACAATTCTGGTGGCGCCCCGGGACAGCCGGGAGCAGAGGCAGGTTCCTTAAGATTTACTTGTCAGGGGCATGCGATCGAAGGTGGAAGTATTTATTACAAGTTGGATGATGCTGATTCCTTTACAATGGTAAGTGAGGAAGGGGATCATTATGCGTCAATTAATGTATCGACAGCATCGGCGATAACAATCAAGTTTGTTGCCAAAAGTGGTTATCAGCTTGATACTGTCCGGGGTGTAACTGTACGTGCCGATGGAGCAGAGAAATACACACAAAACGGTGAGGCTGTAGCAGAATTTGCAGGTGAAGCAGGTGTTAAGCTTGATTTAGCATCATGGGTAGGTGAAGGTAATGCTGTCAATTCCAATTTTGAATTGGAATTTGGATTTGGCGATGCAAATGGTGGCGGTGCGAATCCTGAAGGAGGCACGCCTGTTTCCATTACCATCGACGATACGATACTCCTACAAGAAGGAGCTCCTACAAGTGCCTACTATTCATTTGAAGGAGTTTCTAATGGAAAGATTACGATTGACCCAGAGAATTCATGGGGCGTTCCACAGATCACATTCGATGGGTATGATGGTGCCGGAAAAACGCTCAAAATTGAAGGCACTTCCAGTGTGAGCGTGATAGTAAAAAAAGGAACAACAAAGCTTAAAGGCATTGAATTGGGTGAGGGTGCCATAGTGGGATTTGATGCTATGGATACTGAGCCTGAATATCCGGCTTGTTTGGAGCTGGCAGAAGGTATTCATGCAACAGATGCTTCTAACCCGGCAGAAGAAATCCGTTTTGCTAATAATATCATCTTGAACATTGGAACGGAAAACACTCCTGCAACAACAGCGTTTAGTGGAATTAGAAAAGTGAATTTGGATAACTATGAGTTCCATGCAAGAGACACGATTAATACAGTGATATATGCAGTAACAGCTTTTAGTGAGGTCGAAAGTGTAGATATCTATTGTACGAAGGTTAAGGCAAAGGCTACATCGGCATTGTTTGATAGAACGGCTTATGGTGATACAACGGATTGTATCGTTCATACCGAGGGAGAGATTCAGCTCATAGGTGCTATTGGGGATGGTACGTTATGGAGTAATTATTATTTCAAATATCCGGATAAAGCAGTAACCCGTAGCGATATGGATGAGACTTGCAATATACCAGACTGTATGAGAACCTATGAGATTACAGCGAGTGATTTATCAAATGGTATTGCAGCATCAGAGAATTTGGATCCGGGATGTATTCTTGAGAAAAATGGAGAAAACAATATCACGCTTAGATCCACAGACCCGATTCTGTATTCTGTGTCTTATCAGATTGATGAAGGTATTCAGTTCCCAAATCCAGAATGTGGTGGCATCACGATGAATGGATTTGAAAAGGGCTTTTATATGCTGGACGGAACTGATGAACGATTCGAAGCATGGATTGCAGCTGGGGAGAATGTCAATGTTACCATTTTACCGGACAAAGGTTATCAGTATCAGAAAGATACACTAAACATTAATGGTCAGGTAATTTCGAATGCAACACCGGGGGAAGATCGTGGTACATATACCTTTGTGATGCCGGCCAATGCAGGACATATTTGTGCTGGTTTTGCAGAGACATCAGATATCGTTTTTGTGACAAATAATAATATTGATAATGCCAGCATTGAGGATACAGAGGGAGCTGTTCAGAACGGAAATGCAAAACTGGAGATTGCTTCCGCAGACGTTCCAGAGGAAGTGGCTGAAGAGATAGCTTCCACCGCGGGCGATTATACGGTTGCAGAGACATTGGATGTTAAGTTGTCTGAGTCCGTTGTTAAAAATTATGTTCCCGGTAGCGGAGAGCAAGAGTCCTGGGATACACCGTGTACAGAGTTGCCTTCTCCGGTAACGATCAACGTGGAACTGGCGGGTAGTTTAAGTGTTGGAGCCAGCTATGAAGTGGTTCGTGTACACAACGGTCTTACGGAAATTTTATCCAATACCCGGTATGATGCCCAGACCAGAACCTTGACCTTCCAGACGGATAAGTTTTCAACATATGCCATCGCATATAAGGGAACTGCTGGTTCCACAGGAGGCTCATCCGGCGGAATCACGACACCATCCGGTGGCACAACTACGGATAATACCACTACAGAGACTAAACCGGACAGAACCAAGGTTGAGACAAGCACCGAGACGAAGACAGATGGGACCAAGGTTGAGACAACGGTAGAGACGAAGACCGACGGAACCAAGACAGAGACCGTGGTTGAGACTGCAAAGGATGGCTCTGTAAAGACGACGGAGACGGTTACCAATGCAGACGGTTCTTCTACGAAGACCCAGAAAGAGACCGAGACAAATGCCAAGGGCAAAGAAGTAGAAGTTACCACGGTAACCCAGAAGGATACACAGGGCAATGTAGCCGGAATTACAGAGACTTCTGTGATCGAAAACATTGTAGGCAAAGCGGATGCAACGGTAACGGTAGAGAAGAGCGCAACAGGCGAAATTACAAGTGCTCAGGCGGAAGTGAACAAGAACGGTTCCAAAAGCAAATCCGGTGTAAAGGGCACTCTGAATGGCTCTGTTGTATCTCAGATTGCAGAGGCTGCGGGCACGAAATCTGTTGAGATTTCTATGACGGTTACGGCTGGAGAGAAGGAATATACCGTCAAGGCCGATGCCGGGGATATTACAGCAGGCAATAAGCTGAAGGTTATGGCAATTGATCCCGAGACCGGCAATTATATTCTGGTAAACGCCAAGACTTACACTGTAAGCAAGGCAGGAAGTGTCAGCGTGACACTGCCGGCGGGCGCAACCTACCAGTTGCTGGATTCCAAGGAAGCGGCCGCGGTTGAGAAGAAAATTCTTGCGACCGTCAAGGTTAAGAAGACATCTACTACTGTAGAGAAGGGTAAGAAGACCTCTGTTCAGATGAGCAGTAAGCTGGATATGGATAACGTGGAATCAATTACCTATTCGACCGGTAAGAAGTCTGTCGCCACCGTAAGCAAGAGTGGTAAGGTAACTGCTAAGAATGAAGGAACCGTCACTATTACGGTAACGGTTATCTTGAAGAATGGTAAAACCAAGACTGTCAAAATGAAGATAAACGTAAAATAAAGGTATGAATTAACAAAGTACCTTGAAGATGGCATGAAGTGGCTGTCGCTGTGACGAGTAAAATTGTCGTGGCGACAGCCGCTTTTTGATATGGCGACGAGGAAAATGGACTCAGTGCTTGCACAAGTGGACAATGGCTGAGGAGTACATATAAACGGGCAAAATGAAAAACGGGCGAAAAATGGAAATAGAAGAACAGAACGGTTAAATTTATAATAAAATACGGTTGACAAATGGGGATCCCAAATATATCTTATAGTAAAAGAAGCAAATCAACAGTTTCATAATAAGCGCAAGGGGGACATCCATATGACCATTCAGGAAATGAAGAAGAAAAAGCAGGAAAAGGGTTATAGCTATGCACAGATGTCGGAGTTATCCGGGGTGCCGTTGGGAACGATTCAGAAGATTTTTTCCGGCGAAACGGTAAGTCCGCGTTATGACACTCTGCACGCATTGGAACAGTTATTTGCGGAACCGATGGTGGTGCGGGAGGAGGTGAGCTATCAGGTTCGTTCTCAAGGCGCTTATACCATCGAGGATTATCGGGCACTTCCGGATGACCAGAGGGTGGAATTGATCGATGGTGTTTTTTATGACATGGCGTCTCCGACTTTTCTGCATCAGAAGATTGCGGGTGAAATATACCGGCAGATCGCGAACTTTATTTTGGAGCGGGGAGGAGCGTGTCAGCCTTTCGTTTCTCCTGTAGATGTTCAGTTGGATTGTGACGAGAAGACGATGGTACAGCCGGATGTGGGAATATTGTGTCATGATGATAAGATCAAGAAATGGGGTGTATATGGTGCGCCGGATTATGTGTTGGAGATTATTTCACCATCCACGAAGAGAAAGGATTGCACAAAGAAATTAGCGAAATACATGGAAGCCGGGGTACGAGAATACTGGATTTTAGATCCCTATCAGCAGAAGCTGATCGTGTATTTTTTTGAAAGTGAGTTATGCCCGATTATTTATGGGTTGGACGAACCGGTTCCTATCGGAATTTATGATGGTGCATTAGAGATACAATTGGAACATATCAAAAAATGGGTGGAGGCAGAAGCAGCGTCAATTAATTAAGAATTGAAAAGGGGCGCTTTTTCTTTGGCTGTGAATAGTAACAGAGTTTTAAAATTTTTTCGAAAAACAAGGTAGCATTTCGGGGCTAATCATGTTACAATAAGTAAGCATGAGATGAGAATCTTGTGTTTGCGGGCGGGATATGGCTCAGTTTGGCTAGAGCGCACGGCTGGGGGCCGTGAGGTCGCAGGTTCGAATCCTGTTATCCCGACTTTCTGTTTCGTAAGAAGGAGCAGTCCGTTTGCATTGCAGAACGGGTACTTTCGGATGCTCGCAGGGAGGCTTTTATGGCAGGGTATTTGATTGCTGATACAACGCGTGAGGAAAGAGCGCAGATTGTAGCGGATTCTCTCGGACATATTGAGGCCAATTGTGATGGCTGCATGCCGGGATTGGCGGAGATGTATCAGGATTACATTGATGGACGAAAAGAACTTCGGGAGATCAATATGGAGTTTAACGCCAGATATGTGAAAGGTGATGATATGCCGGGGCGTGAGGGCTGCGCATATACCCAATATTGAGAAGGATGAATTAGCACCATTGCTCATTGCGAGCAGTGGTGCTTTTTGACAGATGCTTATGAAAGAATGACTCTCAGTGCAGAGGTGAGAGTGCGAAAGGAGAAAATGCGATGATTTACAAATCATTTCAATCCATCCAATTGTCCAGACTGGGATTGGGGAATATGCGTCTGCCGTTACAGGATGCGGCAAATCCCAAATCCCCCATTGATTACCCCGCAGCTCATGAGATTATTGACCGGGCGTATGAGCAGGGCATCAACTATTTCGATACGGCGTATGTTTACAACGACGGCGATTCCGAGAAATGCCTGGGCGAGTGCATGAAAAAGCATCCGCGGGACAGCTTTTATCTGGCAACCAAATTTCATATCGGTGCCAATCCGGATTATAAGGCAGTCTTCGAGGAGCAGCTTGCGCGGCTGCAGACGGACCACATTGATTTTTATCTGATTCACTGTCTGATGGACAACAATATTGACCAGTATCTGGAGAGCAGCTGTATCGATTATTTTCTGGAGCAAAAGGCGAAGGGGCGAATCACATACTTAGGATTTTCCAGCCATGCCGGTGTGCAGACCTTGGAGCGGTTTGCTGACCATCACGCCTGGGATTTTGCCCAGCTGCAGATCAACTACTATGACTGGCTGTATGGAACCACGAAGGAGGAATATCAGATTCTTGCAGACCGGAATATCCCGATCATGGTTATGGAGCCGGTTCGCGGCGGACGCCTTGCCGACCTGGCCCCGGAAGCAGACGCGTTATTGCAAAAGGCACACCCGGATTGGACCATCGCTTCCTGGGCGTTACGCTTTGTGGAGTCATTGCCACAGGTGCAGGTTATCCTAAGCGGAATGAGCACCATGGAACAGATGGAGGATAACTTACATACATTTTCCGAGGACACGGCATTGGAGAATGCGGACAAGGAGCTTCTGTTTGAGGCGGCCGAACTGTTCAAGAGTCAGGTGCAGGTTCCGTGTACTGCCTGCAGATATTGCTGCAGTGGTTGTCCAAAGGGTATTAACATTCCGGAGTTTCTGAAGATATATAATGCATGGAAAGTAGATGGGCCATGGGCGTTGAATGATATGGACAAGGTGGAATCAGAAGGCAAGCCATCGGACTGTATTGCCTGCGGAGCCTGTATGGGACATTGTCCGCAGAACATAAAGATTCCGGAATACATGAAGGAACTAGGAGATTCTTAATGACTGGAATTGCATAAGACAAATTATGATATATGAGTTGAGCGTTCAAGAATAGGAGGAATAGACATGGAACGGGAAACAGCGTTTGAACTACTCAAAAAATATAACAAAGATCCCTTTCACATCCAGCACGCATTGACAGTAGAGGCTGTTATGAAATGGTATGCATCGGAGCTGGGATATGGAGACAAAGCAGATTTTTGGGGCATTGTCGGTTTGCTCCATGACATCGATTTTGAACTTTACCCGGAGCAGCATTGTATCAAAGCGCCGGAACTGCTCAGAGAGGCCGGGGTTCCGGAAGAGATTATCCACGGCGTGGTATCTCATGGCTACGGAATTACTGTGGATGTGGCGCCGGAGCATGAGATGGAGAAGGTGTTGTTCGCGGCGGATGAGTTGACGGGGCTGATCTGGGCGGCTGCGCTTATGCGCCCGTCTAAGAGCACCAAGGATATGGAATTGAAGTCCTTAAAGAAAAAGTATAAGAGCAAAGGCTTTGCCGCGGGCTGCTCCAGGGAAGTGATCGAGCGCGGCGCAGAGCAGCTGGGCTGGGAGCTGGATAAGCTTCTGACCATGACGCTGGAAGCCATGCGAAGCTGTGAAGATGAGATTAATGAAGCAATGCAAACGGTAGAATAAGGAGGAAAAATATGCCATTTATTGATTCAAAAATTACCGTACCGGTTACACCGGAAAAGAAGGAGAGTATCAAGTCCAGATTCGGTGAGGCGGTTCGCCTCTTAAATAAGTCCGAGACTTATCTTATGGTTGGATTTGAGGACAACTATGATCTTTACATGGGTGGAAACAAACTGGAAAAAGGCGCCTATGTGTCAGTCAGCCTGTTCGGAAATGCACCGTCTTCTGCTTATGACAAGATGACGGGTGAAATCTGCGGAATTTTGTCTGACGAACTGGGAATCCCAGGAGATAAGGTGTATGTGACCTATCATGGAGTCAACGACTGGGGCTGGAACGGAAGCAACTTTTAAATATGAACTATCAGAATATCATACACGGACAATTTCATAGCAGACCCAATCGTTTTATCGCAAAGGTATGGATAGACGGCGAGCTGGAAACCGTGCATGTCAAAAACACCGGACGCTGCAGGGAACTCTTACTTCCCGGTGCGGAGGTCATCCTGGAATGTTGTGACCAGCCCACCCGCAAGACAAAGTATGATCTCATCGGCGTCTACAAGGAAGGGCTGGGGTTGGTGAACATTGACAGCCAGGCGCCTAATAAGGTGGCAAAGGAATGGCTTTTGCAACAGGACTACACCTGCGTGCGCCCGGAGTATACGTACGGAGATTCCAGAATCGACTTTTACATGGAGCGCGGCGAGGAACGCTATCTCATGGAGGTGAAAGGCTGCACGCTGGAGGTGGACGGGATTGGATATTTTCCGGACGCTCCCACCGAGAGAGGAATCAAGCATTTGCATGAGTTGAGCAAGGCGGTAGACGAAGGCTATCACTGTATGCTGGCCTTTGTGATACAGATGGAAGGCATTCATGAGGTGCGGGCCAATGCAGAGACACATCCGGCGTTTGGGGTGGCCCTGGAGGAAGCGAGGCAGGCAGGCGTGGAGATTGTATTTTTGCCCTGCAAAATTGAGGAAGACAGCCTGAAAATTTGTCAATAAGGTTGAAAGACAGAATGTGTAAGACCATTGGTGGAAGGGAAGTTCTGCATGGACGGCTGTTCAAATATTAGGAGGACATCAGATGTTAGAGGTAGGAACAAAAGCACCGGCCATTTCGCTGCCGGATCAGAATGGTACAATTCGTACATTGGAGGAGTTTAAGGGAAAGAAGATCATCTTATACTTTTACCCCAAGGATCATACCTCCGGCTGTACGAAGCAGGCCTGCGGATTTTCCGAGCGGTATCCGCAGTTTATGGAAAAAGGCGCAGTTGTAATCGGAATCAGCAAGGACACAGTCGCATCACATAAGAAATTTGAGGAGAAGAATAACCTTGCATTTACCATTCTCTCAGACCCGGAGCTGGTGGCAATTAAAGCCTACGATGTGTGGAAGGAAAAGAAAACCTGTGGAAAGGTATCCATGGGCGTTGTCCGCACCACGTATCTAATCGATGAGAATGGCATCATCATCAAAGCTAATGATAAGGTAAAGGCTGCGGATGATCCGGAAAACATGCTGGGTGAGCTGGAATGAAAATCATTTTATCGCCAGCCAAGAAGATGAAGGCGGATGTGGACAGTCTGAATCACATCGGTGTCCCTTGCTTTATGGAGCAGACGGCGGAGATTCTCGCATGGTTAAGAGGCAAATCCCACACAGAATTACAAAAGCTGTGGGGATGCAATGATAAGATCGCGGAGCAGAACTTTGAGCGGTTGGAGCACATGGATCTGTGTTGTGGACTGACGCCTGCGGTTCTGTCTTACGAAGGGATTGCTTATCAGTACATGGCACCGGCTATTTTTGAAAAAGGGCAGTTGGATTATGTGCAGGAGCATTTGCGGATCCTGTCCGCCTTTTACGGAGTTCTTAAGCCCATGGACGGAGTGACGCCGTATCGGTTGGAGATGCAGGCAAAGGCATCGGTGGGCGGCTGCAAGGATTTGTATGCGTTCTGGGGAAGCCGGCTGTACGAAGCGGTGAGAGACGAGAGCGGAATTATTATCAACCTCGCATCCAAGGAATATGCAAAATGCATCGAGCGCTTTCTCACGGAGAAAGACCGGTATATTACCATAACATTCTGTGAAAAGTCCGGAGACAAGCTGGTGACCAAGGGTACATACGCCAAGATGGCCAGAGGTGAGATGGTGCGCTATATGGCGGAAAAGCAGATTGAGAATCCGACGCAAATACAGGGCTTTGACCGCCTGGGGTATGTGTTTCGGGAGGAACTGTCCTCGGAGTCGGAGTATGTGTTTGAGCGGGTGAATTCTTGAGAGTGTGCAGCCATGGTGTGGCAGAGTATATATGAAAAGAAACAGGAGTGATCCATGAGAATTGTGATTGTAAGACATGGGGATCCAAATTATGAGCTGGATACCTTGACGGAAACCGGTTGGAAAGAGGCGCGCCTTGTGGCAGAACGCATTGCAAAGATGGATGTGAAAGACTTCTATGTCTCTCCGCTGGGGAGGGCGCAGGACACTGCCAGCTGTACGTTGGAGAAAATGCATCGCACTGCAACGACCTGCGACTGGCTGCGGGAATTTGCGGCGCAGATCTACAGGCCGGATGTCGCTGACCGCGAAATGATCTGCTGGGATTGGCTGCCGCAGGATATGACTAAGGAGCCGAAATATTATGATGTCAGTACTTGGATGGATACCAAGGTCATGCAGGATGGAAACGTCAGAGAACAGTATGAGTGGGTGTGCAAGGAAATGGACGCATTGCTGAAACGCTATGGCTATGAGCGGGAAGGACTGTACTATCGGGTTGTGAAACCCAACAATGACACGATTGTTCTGTTCTGCCATTTTGGTGTGGAGTGTGTGCTGCTCAGTCATTTGTTGAACATATCACCGATGCTTTTGTGGCACGGGTTTTGCGCTGCGCCGACTTCTGTGACCAGCATCTACACAGAGGAGCGTCGGGAGGGAATTGCATCCTTCCGTGTCAATGAATTCGGCAGCACGGCGCATCTGTATGTGGCGGGAGAGGAGCCGTCCTTCTCTGCGCGCTTTTGTGAGTGCTATACCAATTGGGATGAGAGACACGATTGACGGCATTCGTTAGGATAGAGATCACGCCTGAGAAAGGATGAAAGATATGCGAATGAAGAAGGTTTTCCATAAGAAAATGCGTTTGATACCGGTAATTCTGCTTTTGCTTGCATTGTGCGTCGGCTGCAGTGGGGAACAGAGTGTGCCCAATAGCGATGTACAGGCGTCAGAGCCGATTACCGAAGCCGGTGGAGAGGACACGCAGCAGGAGACTGAGACATCCACGGAAGTTGAAGACACCCAGGAAGGGGATGCGGCCGAGGTCTTTGAACCGGTAACACTGTATGCCTCTGAAAAGGTGAATGTGCGCACAGAACCAAGCACGGAGTCAGACATTGTAATGACGCTCAACCGGCGGGATGCAGTGGAGAAGGTGGGAGAGTGCGGAGAATGGTCACAGGTACAGATTGACGGAGCAATCTACTATGTTGCAAGTCAATATCTGGTGACGGAAGACGAGCTTCCTTCCGGCTACGTGATTGCAATCGATGCAGGACATCAGAAACAGGGAAATAGCGAGAAGGAACCAATCGGACCGGGATCTACGGAAATGAAGGCCAAGGTATCCAGCGGAACCAGCGGTGTGTCCAGCGGGCTCGCCGAGTATGAGCTGACACTCATGGTTGCCCTGAAACTGGAGCAGGAATTGACGGATCGCGGTTATGAGGTGGTCATGATAAGAACCTCCAACGATGTCAACATCAGCAACAGTGAGCGGGCGCAGGTTGCCAACGATGCCAATGCGGACGCGTTTATCCGCATTCACGCCAACGGCTCGGAAAACTCGTCAGTTAACGGTGCGATGACCATTTGTCAGACTACGGAAAATCCGTATAATGCGTCTCTTGCGGCAGATAGCAAGCGGCTTTCGGAGCTGGTTTTGGACGGGCTGTGTGCATCCACCGGCTGCCACAAGGAGTATGTCTGGGAGACCGACACCATGAGCGGAATTAACTGGTGCCAGGTTCCGGTAACTATTGTTGAGATGGGATACATGACCAATCCCACGGAGGACCAGAAGATGGCGACAGAGGAATACCAATGGCAGATTGTACAGGGAATTGCAGATGGTCTGGATGCCTATTTCCAGTAGAAAATATCATGCTTGACAACTGGAGGAAACGGCGCTATACTGTACTTGGAAAGTTTCTTAGCGAACTAATTGCGGGGAAGATATGGAAACAAACGATCTTGTAATGTCAGGTGCACAATTAAAGAAGTTGATGGCCAAGAAGGTGGAACCAATTATACAGGAGTGTGATTTACGCCCTGTAGAATTGGATATTCTGGTTTTTTTACATAGTGAGAAAACCATCGATACGGCAAAAGGTATTATACAGAAGAAGCATTTGTCGAAAGCCCACATCTCCAAATCCATTGACAATTTACGATCCAAGGGATTTATCCGGATCAGTGAGGATGACAGTGATCACCGGGTGTTACACATTAGCTTAACGGAGCGGTCGGAGGAAGTGATCGGCCAGGTTGTTCATGTATATGAAGAATGCAGAGACATCATGCAGAGAGGAATAAGTCGGGATGACTTAGAGGTTGTGAAAAAAGTCATTCGCAAGATGAATCAAAATATAAATCAGGAGTTAGGAGAATAATTTTTTACAACGAAAGTTCACTAGCGAACTAAGGAGGTGCCATTATGGATGAAATTTTAGCAATGATTTTATTTTCCGTTTTAGTATTGGGCGGCCCGGTTGGATGTGGAATAAAGGCGCTTTTGGGCAGGGAACAGCGTAAAAATTTGCCCAAACAGTTCTCTGACGAACTAAAACAAGGAGCCTGACCGAAGAGCAAACAGAATAAAACAGGCGCGGCAGATGCCGCGCCTGTATGTATTGCATTCAAAAGAAATTCAATTAGAAATCAACCTCAGTATCGTAGTAGCAGCACTTCAGCAGCTTCTCCATCTCTTCCTGGGTAGGAATACGTGGATTGGAGCCGGTACATGCATCCAGAATAGCATTGGCAGCAATCTCCGGCAATCTCTCTAAGAAGACATCCTCAGGAACAAAGCCGTTCTCGGTCGGATAGCTGTCAGCACCATAATTCTTGATGCAGTGTGGAATGTTCAGATCGTCGTTCATCTTGCGCAGATAAGCGATCAATGCAGCAACCTTGTCGTCATCGGAAGCGCTCTTGTCAGCAATGCCCATGTAGTCAACGATCACGCCGTAACGCTTTTTAGCAGTCTCATCCTTGGCATTGTATGCGATAACCTTTGGCAGATACATTGCGTTGGCAGCACCGTGGATGATGTGTGCGCCGAGATCTTCGAAGGCAGCACCGGTCTTGTGAGCCATGGAGTGAACGATACCCAGTAAAGCATTGGAGAATGCCATACCAGCCAAACACTGTGCGTTGTGCATGCTGTAACGGGCTTCTGTGTCACCGTTGTAAGAAGGAACGAGATCTTTCATGATCATCTCGATGGCGTGGATCGCCAGTGGATCGGTGTAATCGCAGTTCGCGGTAGAAACATAGGCCTCGATTGCATGGGTCATAGCGTCCATACCGGTGTGTGCAACCAGCTTCTGAGGCATGGTAGCAGCCAGTTCAGGATCAACGATTGCCACATCAGGAGTAATCTCGAAATCAGCGATCGGATACTTGATGCGATCCTGATAATTGGTAATGATAGAAAATGCGGTTACCTCTGTAGCAGTTCCGGAAGTAGAAGAAATTGCACAGAAGTGAGCCTTGGTGCGCAGCTTCGGAAGACCGAAAACCTTACACATATCTTCAAAGGTGCAGTCCGGATACTCGTACTTGATCCACATAGCCTTGGCAGCGTCGATCGGTGAGCCACCGCCCATGGCGATGATCCAGTCAGGCTGGAATTTAGCCATAGCCTCTGCACCCTTCATAACGGTCTCAACGGAAGGATCCGGCTCAATACCCTCGAATACCTCAACCTCCATACCGGCTTCCTTCAGGTAGTCGATTGCGCGATCCAAAAATCCGAAGCGCTTCATGGAACCGCCGCCGACACAGATGATTGCGCGTTTTCCTTCGAAGGTCTTAAGTGCCTCGAGAGAGCCTTTTCCGTGATAAATGTCTCTTGGAAGTGTAAATCTTGCCATTGTAATATCCTCCTAGTTTTCAGTAATATAATATAAGTTGTGGAAGTATTGTTTTCCCCCAAATACCCCCAAGTCCCCTACTCGTTAAAACATTAACATGTATAACTGCGACCGGTCAATGCACGAATCTTATAAAAAAATTCGGGAAAGTTTGTGAACAATTCAGACGCATTTTTGTGTACTAATTTGCGTACATCTATTGACAAAAAAGTATGGAAAAATATATGCAGTTTACGTTTCCTTGACATTTCCCTATAAACATGGTTTAATTTTTATTACAGTGTTAACTCTGCAACGCGTTGAAGCGTTGGTATGAGCGGTTTAGGAAAAAGAAAAGGAGAAAAATTATGAAAAAGAAAATTTTATCTGTTCTTATGGCAACAGCAATGGTTCTTTCCCTTGGAGCCTGTGGTTCCTCAGATTCAGGATCTGGTTCAGGATCCGACGGCAAGTATACGGTAGGTATCTGCCAGCTGGTACAGCATGACGCGCTGGATGCAGCAACACAGGGCTTTAAGGATGCGCTGGTTGAGGAACTGGGTGAGGAGAATGTGACATTTGACGAGCAGAACGCACAGAACGATCCGAATACCTGTGCCACCATCGTGAATGGATTTGTATCTGCCAATGTAGATTTGATTCTTGCAAATGCAACTCCTGCACTGCAGGCTGCTGCAGCAGGTACAGACACAATTCCGATTCTCGGAACTTCTGTAACGGAGTATGGTGTTGCACTGGAGATTGACGACTTTAACGGTACTGTTGGAAAGAATATTTCCGGAACTTCCGATCTTGCTCCGCTGGATGGACAGGCTGACATGGTTCAGGAGCTGTTTCCGGATGCAAAGAATATCGGTTTACTGTACTGCTCTGCAGAGGCTAATTCTCAGTATCAGGTTGATACCGTAAAGGGCTTCCTGGAGGAGAAGGGATATACCTGCGAGTACTACGCATTTTCCGATTCTAATGATCTGTCTGCAGTTGTGACGCAGGCAGCAGAAAACAGTGATGTGATCTATGTTCCGACAGACAATACATGTGCCAACAACACAGAGATCATCCGTAATGTCTGCATGCCGGCGAAGGTTCCGGTTGTAGCAGGAGAAGAGGGAATCTGTGCAGGCTGTGGTGTGGCAACACTTTCCATCAGCTACTATGATCTTGGTGTGGCAACCGGTAAGATGGCAGCTAAGATCCTGAAAGGCGAGTCAAAGATTGAGGAGATGCCAATCGAGTACGCACCGAACTTTGTAAAGAAGTACAATAAGGACATCTGTGACGAACTTGGTATCGCAGTTCCTGAAGGTTATGAAGCAATCGAGTAAGCAGAACTCGGGGAGGAAATCATGGATATTAGCAACTTGATAGTCGCTTTGCCGGGAGCAGTGGCGCAGGGGCTTATTTGGGGAATTATGGCGATCGGTGTGTACATCACCTTTCGTATTTTGGATATTGCGGACTTGTCGGTGGATGGCACAATGTGTACCGGTGCAGCCGTCTGCATTATGATGATGCAGGGCGGAGCCAATGTGTGGACCGCTATGCTTGTGGCGACCATTGCCGGAATGCTGGTGGGACTTGCCACCGGAATTTTCCATACCGTTATGGGGATCCCGGCGATTCTTGCAGGTATTTTGACACAGCTGGGCCTGTGGGGAGTCAACTTGAAAATCATGGGAAAGTCCAATCAGGCCATCAACGTGGATAAGTACGACCTGTTGGTATCACTCCGGTATGTCAAGAATGCCATTCAGGACAAGAATACTATTTTGGTCATTGTATTGTTTATCCTGGTGATTATCGCAATCTTATACTGGTTCTTCGGAACAGAGCTGGGAAGCAGTATTCGTGCCACCGGCTGTAACGAGAACATGGCCAGAGCTCAGGGAATTAACACCAACTTTAACAAGGTGCTTGGACTTATGATTTCCAATGGACTTGTCTCACTTGCAAGTGCATTGTTGGGACAGTATCAGGGATTTGCCGATATCAACATGGGAAAAGGCGCCATTGTAATCGGTCTTGCAGCCGTTATCATTGGTGAGGCGATTTTTGGAAGAATCTTCAAGAATTTTGCCACAAAACTGCTGGCAGTGGCTTTGGGTGGAGTTATTTATTTCATCGTTCTCCAGATTGTTATCTGGTTCGGTGTGGACACAAACCTGTTGAAGCTGTTCCAGGCGCTTGTGGTTGCGATATTCCTCGCAGTTCCGTATTGGAAAGGCCGTTATTTCAACAAGCCCAAAAAGATAGGCGAGACTGCAAAGGAGGACGAATAATATGTTACAGATGAACAATATTTATAAGACCTTCAATGTGGGAACCGTCAATGAGAAGACGGCTTTACGTAATCTGTCGCTGACGCTTGAAGACGGAGATTTTGTTACGGTAATCGGTGGAAACGGTGCGGGAAAGTCTACCATGTTGAACGCGATCGCGGGCACATGGCCGGTGGACAACGGCTCTATTGTGATTGATGGAATTGATGTCACAAAGCTGCCGGAGTACAAGCGCGCCAAATTCCTCGGCCGCGTATTCCAGGATCCGATGACCGGAACAGCGGCGACCATGGAGATTGAGGAGAATCTGGCCCTTGCCATGCGCCGCGGCGAAAGCCGGACTCTGCGCAAGGGGATTAAGGAGAAAGAACGGCAGCAGTATCGTGAGATGCTGGCCACACTGGGGCTTGGTCTGGAGGACCGAATGACCTCCAAGGTTGGTCTGTTGTCCGGTGGACAGCGTCAGGCGCTTACGCTTCTTATGGCTACCTTGAAAAAACCGAAGCTTTTGCTTCTGGATGAGCATACGGCTGCTCTGGATCCGAAGACTGCAGCCAAGGTGCTGGAGACTACGGATATGATCGTCAACCGCGACCATTTGACCACACTGATGATCACCCACAACATGAAGGATGCCATCGCGCATGGCAATCGTCTGATTATGATGATGGATGGTCGGATTATTCTGGACATTCGCGGTGAGGAGAAAAAAAAGCTTACCGTTGCCGAGCTACTTCACAAGTTTGAGGAGGAGAGCGGTGAGGAGTTTGCCAACGATAAGGCAATCCTCGGATAGTATGGAAGTGACTGGTGTTGCCGGGGCGTAGCAGAATTGTTGCGCAGAATCCTCTGAATAGGGATTTTTCAGTTGACAAATCGCGGTTTTCGTGGATATAATAGGTTCAATTGAAGCAGACACAGGCTGTGACGGGAACAAGTACCAATTTGTGGAACAGACAGAAAGTAACCGGTTGATGAGAGGTGCGTGGGAAGCAGATTCAGGTGGTGCAGAAGCACTGTAGGCAGGGTAATGCATCGAAGATGCATTACAGGGAATACATCCCCGAGCTTTGCTCCGAACGAAGGAATTTTAGTAGGCGGCAACGGAGTGGCGCACGTTATAGCGGCTGGAGAGTTATCGGACTCTCTCGGAGGTGCATCGCGCGAGCGGTGTGCGAATTAAGGTGGTAACACGAGATATCCCCCCTCGTCCTTATGCAGGACGGGGGGTTTGTTTTTCTTCAAAAAGAACAGGAGGATTTATTATGACTTTATATGATGAACTGGTTGCCCGCGGACTGATCGCACAGGTAACCAATGAGGAAGAAATCAAGAACATGATTAACGAGGGAAAGGCCACGTTTTACATCGGCTTTGATTGTACTGCGGATTCGTTGACAGCGGGACATTTCATGGCATTGACACTGATGAAGCGTCTACAGATGGCTGGAAACAAGCCGATCGCCCTGATTGGTGGGGGTACCACGATGATTGGCGATCCTTCCGGCAGGACGGATATGCGTAAGATGCTGACAAGAGAAGACATCGATCATAATGCTGAATGCTTCAAGCAGCAGATGGAGAGGTTCATCGATTTTGGTGAGGGTAAAGCAATGATGGTCAACAATGCGGACTGGTTGTTGAAGCTGAACTATGTGGAACTGCTCAGAGAAGTCGGTGCATGCTTTAGCGTCAACAATATGCTTAGAGCGGAGTGCTATAAGCAGCGTATGGAGAAAGGCTTGAGCTTCCTCGAATTCAATTACATGATCATGCAGAGCTACGATTTCTATATGCTGTTTCAGAAATACGGCTGTAACATGCAGTTTGGTGGGGATGACCAGTGGAGCAATATGCTTGGTGGAACGGAGTTGATCCGCCGCAAGCTGGGCAAAGATGCCCACGCCATGACGATTACACTGCTCACAGATTCGCAAGGCAATAAGATGGGAAAGACAGCAGGCAATGCAGTATGGCTTGATCCCAACAAGACTTCACCATTCGAGTTTTTCCAGTACTGGAGAAATGTGGCTGACGCAGATGTGTTAAAATGCATTCGTATGTTAACCTTCCTCCCACTGGAAGAAATTGAGAAGATGGATAGCTGGGAGGGCGCACAGCTCAACGAGGCGAAGGAAATCCTGGCATACGAGCTTACGAAGCTGGTTCATGGAGAGGAGGAGGCCGAGAAAGCGAAGGAAGCTTCCCATGCACTGTTCTCCGGTTCCGGTGATTCTGCCAACATGCCGACTGTAGAAGTGACCGCAGAGGATTTCGCGGAGCGCGACATGGATATCATGGCCGTTCTGGTGAAGGCAGGTCTGTGTGAGAGCCGTTCCGAGGCACGCCGTGCAGTACAGCAGGGAGGTGTTACGGTAGATGGAGACAAGGTGACTGACATTGCGGTAAGCTACAAGCTGGATGATTTTGCCGGTGATGGCAAGGTCGTAAAGCGCGGCAAAAAGAAGTTTGCCAAGGTCGTTGCAAAATAGAAACAATTGGGAGAGCCGTCATTATCCATGGCGGCTCTTTTTTCGCGCTATCTTTTATTGGAGAAATCCTCTATAATTATATGTATGGAGTTACACGAAATGTGAGAAAAAGCTTGACCTTCCACCTTGTGGAAGCTGTATAAAAGGGCCGTAGGAGTGAAAAGGGGAAAGGAATCGTGACATTGATATGAAGATCAAATATGTGGAAGAGCTGGTGGGCATTACGAAGAAAAATATCCGCTTCTATGAAGAACAGGGGCTTTTGGCACCGGATCGGGCGGAGAATGGATACCGGGAATACGGGCAGGCAGATGTCGACCGACTGATGCAGATTAAGCTTCTTCGAAAGCTCGGTGTGCCGATTGAGGAGATCAAACGCATTTTCCAGGGAAGTATTCATCTGGATGACTGCCTGGACCGGCATCTGGATGAACTGGAGCGCCAGAAAGAGAACCTGGCGAAAATGCAGGACATCAGCGAGCAGATCATCGCCAGTCATGTCACCTTACAGAACCTTGACACAGAAAACTATCTGAATCAGGTAGAGTCCATGGAAAAGGAGGGAAAGAGCTTTATGGATGTGGAGAAGACAGACAGACGCAGGAAAAAGCTGATGGGGGCCATCATCCCGGGCATTGTTATGATTCTTATTCTGGCAGCATCGATCGCTGCCATCGCGTGGATGAACACGATCGAGAAAATCCCGGTGATTGTCAATATCATTTTGTTAGGACTGCCTGCTATTGTGATTATCTGCATTGTGGCGGCAATCATTGGAAGAATGAAGGAAATCAAAGGAGGAGAAGAGGATGAAGCTTCTAAGTATTGAGTACATTCCGGGACAGGAAATTGAGGCACTGGGAATTGTAAAGGGAACGGTCGTACAGACCAAGAATGTCGGCCATGATTTTATGGCAGGGATGAAGACATTGGTGGGCGGTGAGATCGTGGGTTATACCCAGATGCTCAACGAGGCGCGCCAGATTGCGGTAAAACGCATGGTGGATGAGGCAAAGGAAATGGGTGCAGACGCCGTCATCGGTGTAAAATACGGCAGCTCCCAGGTGATGTCCGGAGCAGCGGAAGTAATCGCATATGGCACTGCGGTGAAGTATGTGGTACAGTAAAGGTATCTTCTATTTGTTCATGCATTCATCTTTCCGGTGTTTGTGATGTGCCTTATGGTAGAATGAGTAGGACAATTCTGCGGAAAGAAGATGCAGAGGGCCGATATTCAAAGAAAGGGGATTGGAGTTATGGAAATCGGACATGTTGGAGCTGGAACGTTTGCGGGAATTATCTTTTCGCTTTGCATCAGTATTGCGCTACCGGTGGTATTGTTGATTGTCGTACACAAGAAGACGAAGGCGAGGATGGCTATGGCGGTGATTGGCGCTGCGACATTTTTCCTGTTTGCGATGGTACTGGAGCAGATTCTGCATGCGGTCGTTTTGGGCGTTGGCGGAGAACGCATTACCGGAAATATATGGATCTATGGTCTGTATGGAGGTCTTGCAGCTGGTTTATTTGAAGAAGTCGGACGTTTCGTGGCAATGCGTTTTGCCATGAAAAAGCAGCTGAATCTTCCCAATGCGTTGATGTATGGCGTGGGACATGGCGGAATTGAGGCAATTCTTATTGTGGGACTTGCCAGTGTCAGCAATCTGGTAACCTCGATTATGATCAATGCGGGAACGTTGGAAGCGAGTCTGGGAGCGCTGGATCAGGCTACAAAGGAGGCTACACTTACACAGCTTTCCGCCTTGTGGACGACGCCATCCTATCAGTTTTTCCTCAGCGGAATCGAGAGAATCGTTGCTGTTACGCTTCATATTGCACTGTCCGTTCTTGTATTCCAAGCGGTAAAGCTTGGAAAGAAGCGCTATTGGTTTTTGGCCTTTGCAATTCATGCAGGCGTAGACTTTGCCACGGTTATAGCGGCAAATTATCTGAACCTTGTATTGGTTGAGGTTATGCTGGCCGTTCTGGTCGCGGGGGTTGTGGCGCTTACCATATCTTTGTGCAGAAAGAATTGGGATGTTGTAGGATTTGAAGTGGAAGCTGAGGCACCGGTTGTGGATGAGGGAGCCGCGAACTAAAGCGAGTTGAACGATTTTGGTGGTGTCTGAGCAAGATACCATTAAAATGGAGAAACAAGCAGTTTCCGTTGGTATAGAAACGGCGTGGCCAAATGCTTTGAAATAGTCGTTCGATGCGAAAGAGTATTGCATTTGCTCGGTTCCGTGTAGAACTATAGGTTTATCCGATATTGATTTTATGTGTGGCCTCTGTACGGCAGGAGAATTGCTGTGCAGGGGCTTTTCATATATTTTCTAATCTATAAGTTTTGAGGCTATGAGATTCAAATTAATAAAGATGTTTGTAATATAGTATATAAAGAGGCTGCACAATGCACACAATGTATTGGTCCGTTTGGCGGTCGCGGGTCTCGGAGAAGAAAAATGTTTGCAGAGACCCGAGCTGAAGCATCTGGTCCAAGGAAAAATAAAGAATGAGGTCCGGCCACGGGTCTCAGGGATAAAAATGTTCGCAGAGACCCGAGGCTCAGTGCTCAGGCCAAAGAAAAATGAAGAATAAGGCCGGATTGTGGGTCTTAGGGACAAAAATGTTCACAGAGACCCGAGGCGAATCACCCAGACCAAGGAAAAATAAAGAATAAGGCCGGATTGTGGGTCTCAGGGACAAAAATGTTCACAGAGACCCGAGGCTCAGTACCTGGGTCAAAGAAAAATAAAGAATGAGGTCCGGCCGTGGGTCTCAGGGACAGAAATGTTTGCAGAGACCCGAGCCGAATCACCCGGACCAAGGAAAAATAAAGAATGAGGTCCGGCCGTGGGTCTCAGGGACAAAAATGTTCGCAGAGACCCGAGGCTCAGTACTCAGACCAAAGAAAAATGAGGAAATAGGACAAGCCACGGGTCTCAGGGATAAAAATGTTCGCAGAGACCCGAGCTGAAGCATCGGGTCCAAGGAAAAATAAAGAATAAGGCCGGATTGTGGGTCTCAGGGACAAAAATGTTCACAGAGACCCGAGGCTCAGTACCTGGGGCAAAGAAAAATGAGAAAATAGGACAAGCCGCGGGTCTCAGAGAAAGAAATCGTCTCCCAGACCCGCATTGCATGGTCACCTAGATTTGTAAAATAGGTAAAAATAGTAAATAGAGTAAATATAGCAAATATAGGAAATAGGCTAATCGCTTAACGCAACAGAAGAGAATTGCCCAAGTTTGCATAAAGTGTCAGACAATAACGGGAATTCAAATATAAAAAAAGATAGAATAAAAAAAGCGAAAATATTTTTAAAAAATATGTTGACAAAAGAATAATTGAGTGATATATTAAATTCAACAACAAAACAAGAGAAAACAAAGAAAGGGAAAGACAAGATCCCGAGATGAAATTTAAGAACAGGAGGTACGGTCCAAAGGGAACATAAGTTAAGGTAAGAAGCAACCCAAGCACCACATTCAATTCAAGAAACTAGTGGCAGAAGATAAGAAGAGGAACAGGATGGAGTTTTGAATAGTAATCATTGATCGAATACAAAGCCAGTCCAAAGGCCACGATAGAGAACGGAAGAAGTTGAATGTACAAGAGAAAAGTAAAGAGAGGTATAGTCCAGTGGACAATGAAGAGATTTAGCACCATCCGATGTAGAAGATTCGGATGGTGCTAATTTATTACTCATTTTTATCGGTATCCATATTAAAGTTGAGGGAATGTTTGCATGGGAACCATGGGCTGAGAATGGAACACTATATCTTTGCTGCAATCCGGAACTGGATGGTAAGACATATACCATTACAGTAGATGGGGCAGAAGTACAGCCGTCTTTTGATATGGGAATCAATGGCGATGGTGTCTATGTAATATGGGTAGATGTAACCGGTATGTCCGCCGGATCTCATACCGTTACCATGACTGCAGATGGAATTGCGGATGGAACTGCGACATTTACAATAGAATAATCAGGTAGAATATGGGAAAATTAGCATTGACTAACCGAGCCCCCGTCTGCTATAGTAATCCTACTTGATTGATGCAAGTATTGGATTCTAACAGAATAACCCTTACGTGGGGGAGTAGTTCGCACGAATTGTTTTACACAGTGTGGTTTGTCAACAAACCCGGTCGCTTGACCTGGCAAGCCTTAAAGAATGAGACTCATGTATGTACATAACTTCTTATGCGGGAAGTGTGTGCATACGTGGGTCTTTTTTTATGGAACCGATGCGAAAAAGGAGAACTGAAGAAAATGGGTATCGAATTATTTTTGATCGGAATCGGACTTGCCATGGATGCATTTGCGGTGTCGGTCTGCAAGGGGCTTGCCATGGAGAAAGTGAACAAAAAGCAGGCAGTTGTGATTGGTCTGTATTTTGGTGGATTTCAGGCGCTGATGCCTTTTGTTGGATGGCTGTTGGGAATCCGGTTCCAACAGTATATCACATCCGTTGATCACTGGATCGCGTTTGTGCTGCTGGTATTTATCGGAGGCAGGATGATTATCGAGGCTGTGAAGGATGAAGACGTGCAGGAGATCAGAGAGAAGGATCCGCCGTTGAACCATAAAGAGATGCTGCTTTTGGCCATTGCCACCAGTATCGATGCCCTTGCGGTGGGAATCACCTTCGCATTTTTGGACACTCCGATTATTGAGGCAATTGTGATCATCGGAGTTACGACGTTCGTGTTGTCGATTGCCGGTGTTGCCATGGGCAATTATTTTGGTACGCGTTACAAAAAGAAAGCGGAGATCGCAGGGGGCATCATCCTTGTCGTAATCGGAATCAAAATATTGCTTGAGCACCTAGGAATATTAACATTTTAAATAATTTGGTACTATTTAGAGGCACCGCCCCATATATGAGCAAAAGGAAAGCTTCGAATAATCGCAACAAGTTACCATTATCAATGAAAAAGGAGAGAGAGTATGTCAGATTTTATCACCAACGGTCCACTGCCACTGGCAATTGTATGTTTGATCATCGGTTTTGTTTTCCTGGTAAAAGGCGCCGATCTGTTTGTAGAAGGAAGCTCCAGCATTGCCAAGAAGCTGAAGGTTCCATCCATTGTCATTGGACTTACCATTGTAGCCATCGGAACGTCTTTGCCGGAAGCGGCAGTGTCGATAACGGCATCTGTGACCAACAACAATGCGCTGGCTATCAGCAATGTGCTGGGATCCAACATCTTTAATCTTATGGTTGTCATCGGCGTATGTGCGATACTGACCCCGGTTGCGGTACAGAAGGATGTGGTAAGAAGAGACCTTCCGTTTTCCGTCATCTGTGCGCTTTTGCTGCTTGTATTGGGTTACATGGGTTCCATGAGTCTGGGGCACGTGGATGGAATCATTCTTCTTCTGCTCTACATCGCATTTCTCGGTTTTATGATTTATACCGCAATGAAAGCGAGAAAAGCGGGAAATGAGAACAGCAGTGAGGTCGTTGCTGAGGCGGAAGAAATAAAGATCATGTCGGTCCCGAAGAGTATCCTGTTCATCATAATCGGTGCAGTGGGGATCATGATCGGTGGAGATGTGGTCGTGGACAGTGCGGTAAATATCGCCACCAGCTTCGGCATGAGCCAGACGCTTGTGGGACTTACCATTGTGGCGTTGGGAACATCGCTTCCGGAACTGGTAACTTCCGTAGTTGCCGCAAAGAAAAAAGAAGTGGATATGGCTTTGGGAAATGCCATTGGATCCAATGTGGCAAACATTCTGATGATCCTTGGTATCGCTTCCTCCATAAGCCCGATTCCGTTTCACATGGAGGATCTGATCGATATTTGTGTGCTGGTTGTATTCAGCCTGCTTATCTGGCTTTTTGCATGGACGAAAAAGCGCATCGACAAGGGCGAAGGTCTGGTTATGGTTGTACTCTATGTGATCTATGTCGTTTATGCAGCGATGCGGTAGAAGCATGCGAAAACGCGTATATTCTGTTGTTGAAGCGGGCAGGCTCTTTACAAATTGAAATGAATCGGTTAAAATGTTGTAAACAGTTTATGAACAGAGCTGTATAATAAGAATAGCAAAACACGAGGAAAAAGATAGTACATCTGAGTGGAACCTTACAGAGAGATTCCCGCGTGGCGCGCGCCATATGCTGAGAGGGAATAGGGGAGAGCAGATGGAAGATGGCTTTGGAGTGGCGGGGTTGAGCCGTGAACGGTAAGATTCTGACAGGACCGCCTGTTATAGCGGATAATGAGGCTGCAGCCTTTGGCTTGCAGTGAAGAGAAGTGGTAACACGGGATAGAGCTCTCGTCTTCTGTAACAGGAGATGAGAGCTTTTTGTATCAAGAGAAAAGGAGATTAACAATGGCGAAAAATAAGGGAAAATTTTATATGACTACGGCCATTGCCTACACATCAGGCAAGCCGCATATAGGTAATACCTATGAGATTATTCTTGCGGATGCTATCGCAAGATATAAGAGGGCAGAGGGCTATGATGTCTATTTCCAGACAGGAACGGACGAACATGGCCAGAAGATTCAGGAGAAGGCAGAAGCCATCGGCATTACCCCGAAGGAGTATGTGGATGAAGTGGCTGGAGAAGTAAAGCGCATCTGGGATCTGGTAAATGCCTCCTATGACAGTTTCGTCCGCACAACAGATGAGGACCATGAAAAATGCGTGAAAAAAATCTTCAAGAAATTATATGATCAGGGAGATATCTACAAGAGCTCCTATGAAGGACTGTACTGTACGCCCTGTGAGTCCTTCTGGACAGAGTCCCAGCTGGTGGACGGCAAGTGTCCGGACTGCGGAAGAGAGGTAAAGCCTGCCAAAGAAGAAGCGTATTTCTTCAAGATGAGCAAGTATGCAGACCGTTTGATCGAATACATTAATACGCATGATGATTTCATTCAGCCGGTTTCCCGCAAAAATGAGATGATGAACAACTTCCTTTTGCCGGGACTTCAGGATCTGTGTGTATCCAGAACCTCCTTCAACTGGGGAATTCCGGTGGACTTTGATCCAAAGCATGTGGTGTATGTATGGCTGGATGCTCTGACCAACTATATCACGAAGATCGGGTATGATCCGGACGGCTCCACAGAGCTGTTCAAAAAGAACTGGCCTGCAGATCTGCACCTGATTGGAAAAGACATTGTGCGTTTTCACACAATCTACTGGCCGATCTTTTTGATGGCGTTGGGTCTTCCGCTGCCGAAGCAGGTGTTTGGACATCCGTGGCTACTGCAGGGAGGGGATAAGATGAGCAAGTCCAAGGGCAATGTAATCTACGCCGACGATATGGTAGATCTGTTTGGCGTGGATGCCACCCGTTATTTTGTACTGCATGAGATGCCGTTTGAGAACGATGGTGTGATCACCTGGGATCTGGTGATCGAGCGGTTTAATTCCGATCTTGCCAATATTCTCGGTAATCTGGTGAACCGTACCGTATCCATGAGTAACAAATATTTTGGCGGCATCGTGAAGAGCACCGGGGTGACCGATGCGGTGGATGAGGATCTGAAGGCTGTCGTAACCCAGACCAGAGATCGCGTGGCAGAGAAGATGGAGAAGCTGCGTGTGGCAGATGCCATCTCAGAAGTATTTGCACTGTTCCGCCGCTGCAACAAATATATTGACGAGACAACGCCATGGGTACTGGCAAAGGACGAGACCGGACAGGACCGTCTCGCAGAGGTATTGTATAATCTGACCGAAGCTATCACCATCGGCGCAAGCCTGCTTCACTCATTTTTGCCGGAAACAGCAGAGAAGATCGTGGCACAGCTTTGCACAGAGCTGCGTGATTACGATAAGCTGGATCAGTTTGGTCTGTATGTCAGTGGAACCAAAGTGACAGAGACACCGGAGATTCTGTTTGCAAGACTGGATGCCAAGGAGATTATGCCGAAGGTAGAGGCCATTCAGGCTGCCCAGAAGGCGGAGTACGAGGCAGAGCAGAAGCGTCTTGGCATCGAGCCGGAGACAGCAGCTGACGAAGCTGTGGTCGATATCGAGCCAAAGGAAGAAATCAGCTTTGATGATTTTGGAAAAATGCAATTCCAGGTTGGAGAGATTATTGCATGTGAGGCAGTGGAAAAGTCCAAGAAGCTTCTCTGCTCCCAGGTGAAGATCGGAAGTCAGGTAAAGCAGATTGTATCGGGAATCCGTAAATACTATACCCCGGAAGAGATGGTTGGCAAGAAGGTGATGGTTCTGGTGAACTTGAAGCCGGCAAAGCTGGCAGGTGTTCTGTCAGAAGGTATGCTGCTGTGTGCAGAGGACGCAGAAGGCAATCTTGCGTTGATGAAGCCGGAAAAGGATATGCCAAGCGGTGCAGAAATCTGCTAGTGGATGGATTCGATTTCAAATCGGGCAGTCTGCTGGAGGATACAGCGACGGACCTGAGGTATACAAATCGGGAGGATACGTATGGAATATTTTGATATTGTAGACGAGCAGGGAAACCCGACAGGCGAGACGATTGAGAGAACGGAGGCACATCGGCGGGGCGCGCTTCATCGTACTGCCCATGTGTGGATCGTTCGCAAAAAACATGGACAGATTGAGATCCTTCTTCAGAAGCGTTGCATGGATAAGGATTCCTTTCCGGGCTGCTATGATATTTCCAGTGCCGGACATATTCCTGCAGGAGTGGATTATATTCCCTCTGCGCTTCGGGAGCTGAAGGAAGAACTGGGCGTGGACATTGCGGCAGATCAGTTGATTGATTGCGGTTTGAAAAAGCTGGGCATGGATGGGAATTTCCATGGAGAGCCATTCCACGACCGTCAGGTCAGCAGAGTGTATTTGCTTTGGCTGGACAAGGAGGCGGAGGAGTTTGTCGTCCAGAAGGAAGAAATCGACAGCGTTATGTGGATGGAGTTTGACGCCTGTAAGAATGCAGTGCTGGAGAATACGATTCCTAACTGCATTGATATCGAAGAACTGCATATGCTGGAGCGTTTTATGTAAGTTTGTATGTATCGGGGAAATGATAGAACATTTTTCCGAAAAAATAATAGGAAGAGGGATAATATATGTATAATGTAGTGACTGAACAGTCCTCTTTGGAGGATATCCGCAAGGCGTTCGACGAGCTGAACCACAAAATGGAAGAGCTGGAGGAGAAAGAGCCGAAGGACGAGAACAGCAAGGAGTATGAGGCTTGGGAGGCAGAGTGCGAGGCACTGGCTGTCCGCTCCGAGACCCTGATGACCTGGATTGACCGGAAAATGACTGCCGGGTTGTAAAAGAGTAAGGGAATAAACAATAAAAATTCCTGTCCATATTTATGGGCAGGAATTTTTGTATTATCATATGTCGCTTCTGTATGCGCTCATTCGTGGAAACACCATTGTCATGGCAGTATATGTCCGGCGGACAGGTACAACCGATACCATTCTTCCCGCGTCAGCGTAACATTTGCGCCGTCGATAATCTCCTGCAGATGCGTCCGGTTGGTTGTCCCGGCAATCATCTGGATGCCCGCCGGATGGCGAAGGATCCACGCAGTTGCAATACCGGAAGGAGTGACGCTGTATTTCTCTGCCAGCGCATCCAGTTCGTTGTTCAGCTTGGGAAACTTTTCCCGGTTTCCCACAAACACGCCTTCGAAAAAGCCATACTGGAATGGAGACCAGGCCTGCATCGTCATGTCGTGAAGGCGGATGTACTCTAAAATACTGTCATCCCGGTCGATGGCGCCATCCGTCACCATGTTGGTCTCCAGACCGTTCGCGATCATGTTGGAGAATGGAAGCGAGAACTGCATCTGATTGATCTCCAGAGGCTGTCTGACGCATTTTTTCAGGAGTTCAATCTGCATGGGCTTGTGATTGGACACGCCAAAATGCCGCACCTTTCCACTGGACTCCAATGCGTCAAAGGCTTCTGCAACTTCCTCCGGTTCCATGAGGGCATCCGGCCGATGAAGTACCAGCGCGTCAAGATACTCGGTGTTCAGCCGTTTCAGTATTCCGTCTACGGAAGAAAGGATGTGTTCCTTGGAAAAGTCATACATGACGCCGGGCACAATGCCGCATTTGGATTGAAGGAACAGATCCTCCCGCCGAAGAGAGGTGAGCGCCAATGCTCTGGCGAAGTTCTCCTCACATTTCCCGCCCCCATAGATGTCTGCGTGATCGAAAAAGTTCAGGCCCTGCTCCACGCAGAACTGAATATGAGCTGCAAGAGCCTGAGGCTCCATGTTGTCGATGCGCATGCAGCCAATTGCAATTGCAGGAATCGTAGTGTTTGTCTGCTTTAAAGTAAGGTGTTTCATATGCTTCTCCTTTCCTTGTATAGCATCAATGTATCATATCTAATACTAATTGTAAAACAGTGGTGTTCTGTGTTACTATGTTAAAAATTGCTACTGGAGATACAGGAGGAGTCCATTATGATTTTTGAAACCCATGCCCATTATGATGATGAACGATTTGATGAGGACCGGGAGGAGACCATTGCGCGGGTAAGAGCCGGCGGAGTCAGCCCGATCATCAATGTCGGTGCGTCCATTGAATCCACACGGACTACGCTTGCCCTTGCCGACAATCATGATTTTATCTATGCGGCAGCAGGTGTGCACCCCAGCGATATCGATTGTCTGAATGAGGAGACCTTTGCCTGGCTGACAGCACAGACAGCAAATCCCAAGGTGGTGGCAGTGGGGGAGATTGGTCTGGATTATTACTGGGATAAAGAGCCGGATGTGCAGGCGAACCAGCGTTATTGGTTCAAGCGCCAACTGGACCTGGCGAGGGAAGTATCTCTTCCGGTAATCATTCACTCACGAGAAGCCGCGGAGGACACCATGCGCGTAATGCGGGAAAACCACGGGGATGAAATTTCGGGAGTAATTCACTGTTATTCCTATTCTCCGGAAATGGCGTTGGAATTTGTAAAAATGGGATATTATATTGGAGTAGGTGGAGTTGTCACCTTTAAAAATGCGAAGAAGCTGGTGCGCACTGTAGAGGCGCTGCCGTTGGAACGGATTTTGCTGGAAACGGATTGCCCATACATGGCTCCGGAGCCACACCGCGGAACGCGGAACGATTCTTCCAACATTCCATATGTAATCGCAAAGATTGCGGAGATTAAGGGTGTGACACCGGAGGATGTAGAGCGGGTGACGGAGGACAATGCCTGCCGCCTTTTTTCACGAATTAGTTCCCGGTAGGAATGTATGGGCGGATTGCGCCTGCAAGCTGTGTAACCGGCATGCTCTGCAGCCATATGCGTCCCGGTCCGGCTACAACGGTGTTGAATAAGCCCTCACCGCCGAACAGGATGTTTTTCACACCCGGAACCGTCTGGATTTCGACGGAGCAGGTTGGAGTCATCGCAGCCAGATATCCGGTATCGATGATGATCTGCTGGCCCGGAGCAAGCTCGTACTCTTTGATGTAACCGTCGAACTCCAGGAATACGACGCCGTTGCCGGAAAGCTTCTGCATGATGAAGCCTTCACCGCCGAAAAATCCGCTGGCAACGCGTTTCTGGAAAAATACGGACAGCTCAACGCCGGCAGTAGATGCCAGAAAAGCACTCTTCTGTGCGATGATCTCCTGACCCGGTGCGATGTTGAATGCGCGGATGGAACCCGGGAAGCTGGATGCAAATGCGATCAGTCCGTTTCCGTTTCTCGCTGTGTAACGGTTTACAAACATGCTCTCACCGGAAAAAGCGCGGCCGAACATTTTGCCGATGCCGCCGTTGGAAGTGGTCTCCATCTGCATGTTCGGAGACATCCAGGACATGGCGCCCTTCTCTGTGATCATGGTCTCGCCATCCTCTAAGTTACAGATGACAGCCGGTAATGGTTCACCTTCAATTGTATAATTCATAACGTCCCTCCTTCGTGTGCAGAGGCCGCAGTCCTCTGCGTTTCATGATACTCTCGCATTCATCATAGCATGAGGACAAACTGTATGAAAATAGGGAATTCAGACTAGAAGCAAACTTGACAATTTCATGACAATTTCAATTAGAAAAAGTCGGTTGTGAAAATGTGCATGAGAGGGTATAATAGTTGAAGCAGAAACAATGGTAAGCATGTGCTTAAAGCAGGTTGGAGAAGAATAAGTTGACAGAGGTTATGGCATAGAATGGCATCATTAGGAAACTCTAAAAATACAATCGAGGTATTGCAGAAATACCATTTTAATTTTCAAAAAAAATTCGGACAAAACTTTTTGATCAATCCGGGAGTCCTGGAGGAGATCATAGACGCGGCGAATATCACCAAAGACGATTTTGTACTGGAGATCGGGCCGGGAATCGGGACCATGACGCAATATCTGTGCGAGGCTGCCAGAGAAGTTGTGGCGGTGGAGATCGACACGAATCTGATTCCGATTCTTTCGGACACATTATCTGCATATAATAATGTGGAAGTGCTGAATGAAGATATATTGAAAGTCGACATCTGTAAGCTTGCCAAGGAGCGCAACGGAGGGAACCCGATTAAGGTGGTTGCCAATCTGCCATACTATATTACGACGCCCATCATCATGGGACTTTTTGAGAGTCATGTGCCCATTGACAGCATTACTATCATGGTGCAGAAGGAAGTGGCGGACCGTATGCAGGTGGGACCGGGAACCAAGGATTATGGCGCGCTGTCGCTTGCCGTGCAGTATTATGCGAAGCCGGAAATTGTGGTCAATGTGCCGCCGAGCTGTTTTATGCCGCAGCCGAAGGTGGGCAGCGCAGTCATTCGTCTGACTCGCCACGAGAAGCCGCCGGTGGAAGTACAAAGCGAAAAATTGTTGTTCCAGGTCATCCGCGCATCCTTTAACCAGAGGCGCAAGACTCTGGCCAACGGACTCGCGAATTACGGCGCTTTTTCCCTCACGAAGGAGGAACTGGCGGCGTGCATCGAGGAACTTGGCGTTCCGGCCAACGTACGCGGTGAGGCGCTGACTCTAAGCCAGTTTGCGGAACTCAGTAACATAATTTTTAACAGTTCAGCTATGCACAATTAAAGATGTCGTGCCATGCAAGCATGGCAAAGGCATGTTAATGGACGCGGCTGAACAGGCATGGAGAACAAAACATAATGAATAAATTCACCGGGACTGGAAATACTGTCATCAAAGACTAATTGATGATGGAGGTAAGCCCGATGAAGAAACAACAGTATGTAGCTGCCGTTGCCTGTCTGGTTGCAGGGGCAATCGGCTTTGTAAGTGTATATGCGACAGAGAAAACGCAGGAGAAACGAGAACTGGCGCAACAGGAGCAGATGATAGAGGAGACACAGGAGTTGTCTGCTGCATCCAATGAACTGGAGCCACAGACCAATAACACGGTGGCACAAACGCAGGTGACGACACCGGAGAAAGAGCCGGAGATCGAGGCGCAGGTGGACACGGCCAAGGCGGATCAGGAGGATTCCAAGGCGGACGAGAAGAACAGCGATTCCGCAGATGAGAAGGTTGTGGCGACAACCGCGGAGACACTGCATTTTCAGCCGGAGAATGGGCTGATCTGGCCGGTGGAGGGAGAGGTTCTTCTGGATTACAGCATGGATTCCACCATATTTTTCCCGACGCTGGAGCAGTATCGTTGCAACCCCGCGCTGGTCATTGCAGGACAGGTAAACGATAAGGTGTATGCTGCGGCCCGGGGAAAGATTATTGAGATCTACAACAGTGAGGAGACCGGCTGTACGGTGAAGCAGGATCTGGGAGATGGATATGTTGCCATCTACGGTCAGCTCAAGGAACTGAACTTTGATGTGGGTGATACGCTGGAAGCAGGTCAGGTTGTGGGATATGTGAGTGAGCCGACCAAATATTATTCGGTTGAGGGCTCAAATGTATACTTTGAATTGCAGAAGGATGGAGCCCCGGTCAACCCTTCTGACTACCTGCCGGAGCAGATCATGGACACGTTGGATTAGGTTGACAGGACCGGAAATTTTGATACAATAAAAAGTGCTTCCCCGATGGAGGGAAGCCTTTTTTGCTGAGATGGAACTGCCTTTTCGAAAGGAGGCTCACGATGGATTTTTACGAGTACAACGATATGGTGCAGCAGTGGGTCAGCCAGGTGCTGGAGAACACAGGAAAAAATGCAGAGCTTACTTTGAAGTATTGCAGGGACATTATTGAATATGGAGAGAAAAATACAGATCATAAGCTGATAGGGTTTGGCTATTATTATATGGGCGAGACTTACTATGGTCTGAATGATGGAACACATTTCTTCGAGGTCATGGGCAAAGCCTTGTCCAATCTGAACCAGGCGGAGGAGTGGGAGTATGTGGCGCGCTGCTACAACTATTTGGGAATTACGGCAATGAATCGTGGAAACGCGCCGATTGCATTGGATTATTATCTGAATGGATTAAATTATTGCCGCGCGTACAATCTGTCGGATCTGACTGTGCTTTTTCAGGTAAATCTTGCAGTGTTGAATATTTCCTGTGGGCGGTATGAGGAAGCCCAGACGTACCTGGAAAAAGCGGCAGCCTATGTGCGTTCGAATACGGGGCTTGCGTCCTATCACCGATATATGTTTTGCATCTACAGCAATTTGATCAAGACGCATGTCATGCAGGAAAACCTGAATGCAGCAAAGCGATATTTGGAAATCATACATAGAGAGCATTGGGAATACGGGGATACGCTGGATCATCTGGCAATCTATTGCAATGAGACGATTTATTATCATCGCATGGGGCTGCCGGCGGAGCGGGATGCCTGCATTGGTCAGTTGGATGAGATCCTGCCGGAGAATTTGACGATTCTGGATATGTTCGATGATTTTTACGATTATTGTCTTGTGCTGTTGGAGGCAGAGCGGGATGAGTCCTTCTGGCATGTGATCGAGACGATGGAACCACTGATCAAGGATTTCAGCATTATCAATCTTCACCTTCGGGTGATTTCTCTCAAGATGAAGTATTACCGCAAGTACGGGGAAAACGCAGAGTATCTGAAGGCGGCGGGCCTGCATTATGAGTTGTCTGAATTGATGGAAAATGAGACGCGAAGCATTATTAACAATATGATTAATATGCGCCGCAATCTGGAGTGGGTGAACCGTGCCAAGGAGAAGGTTGAGAAGGAGAACCGCATTTTGCAGGAAAAATCTGAGATGGATTCGCTGACCCGGATCGCTAATCGCTCCCGATTGAACGACTATTCCGATTCGATTTTTACCCACGCGGACGATAACAGCCTACCGCTTACGGTTGAGATTTTGGATGTGGATTATTTCAAGGAGTATAATGATAATTACGGTCATCAGGCGGGCGATAACTGTCTGAGGCGGATTGCCGCGGTGCTCAAAGGAATAGCTGACGAGAATGATGGCTTTTGTGCCCGTTACGGTGGGGATGAATTTGTAATGATCTACGAGGGAAAGAACCGCGAACAGGCGGTAGCCCTTGCGGGTGAGACAAAGAAACGGGTAATGGATCTGGAGATGGAGCACGCATTTTCCAGGGCGTTGCCAATCGTGACAGTGTCGCAGGGCTTGTGCTGGGGAATACCGCAGGACAAAACCCGTATGTGGGATTTCATGCATGTGGCGGATGATATGCTGTACCGCGTGAAGAAACTCAGTCGTAATAATTATTGCGTGGGGGATGTGCAGGAGTCAGGGGACGTGGTAATCGGCGTGACAGGCGAGTTATAAGCTAGTAATAAGGAACCATGTTTTTTGTGGATTATATATGGTATACTGAAACATATGTATAAATAAGGGGATGTTCTGCGGCCGCATATCGTAGTTTGTTCAAATCAGAATCGAGTCTGTACCGGAATTGGTTTTGGATAGATTTACATATGAAAAATAATTGACATATATAGAGTATGTAAACGAATCGGATACGAAAGGGGATCATAATGGATAACAATTACAATCAGGATAACGGGTATAATTCCAACAGTAATGGAACATATAATCCGAACAATGGCAATTATTATCAGGGAAATGGCTATAATCCAAACAACGGCGGATACAACAATCCATATATGGCCCCGAATCAGGGGTCACCATATGGGCAGCCGCAGAAACCGGAAAAGGGATGCGGTTTTGGTATTGCCGCTCTGATCATCGGAATTCTTTCTATGACATTGTGCTGTGTGGGTGGTTCCCTTTTTGGTATCATTGGTATTATCCTTGGCATCGTTGCGCTGTGCCGTAAGGAGTCCAAGTATGGTCTGGCCATCGGTGGAATTGTGACTTCCGTATTTGGCGTGCTGATCGGAATTTACATGCTGATGTGTGTGATTTTCGCAGGCGTGGCCTATGATGAAATCAAGGATATGGATGAGCGGGAACTGGAGCAATGGCTGGAGGAGCGTCTGGAGGAAATCGAAAACGGTAATTTTGATGGTTTCGATGGCACAGCCGGAACAACCAGTGAGAACCCGTTTGAAGACCACAGCTTCCAGTGCGGAGACAGTTCTGCAATTTATTTTTATGATGATGGAAGCTATCTCTGGTATCAGGATGACAGTGACCACAATGACAACTACTATTCCGGAACCTATGATGTATATATGGGAAGCGCTGCACAGAAGTATATTACGGAGGACCTTGCAGACTTGGGTGTGACAGAGCAGGAGCTGGAGGATTACTATGAGCGCAATTCGGACAGTGACTTCTACACGAAGGAGAATCTGTGCTGCCTGATTCTGCACAACGAATACCTGGTAGGGGAGGATTCATCGGAGTTTGAACCACATGATACCTACTATATGGGATATATGGATGATGGGTATTATGATGCGGCGAACATGCAGAGTGGCAACTATGCTGCATTTGTTCAGTTAGATTAGTGTCGCGTGTGAATGAGATCATACAGAGAAAGGCTTCCGGGGACTGAATCAGTCCTGGGAAGCCTTTGGTTTAGCTTTTTTCTTTTCGCGGAGCTCCCGGAAAAACTGTGAGAGCATGCCGGCGCATTCTTCTTCGAGAACGCCCCGGGTTATTTCTACCTGATGGTTGAACTGCTGCATTTGGAGCAGATTCAGGATGGAACCGGCGCATCCGGCCTTGGGATTCATGGTGGCGATTACGACCCGTTGCAGTCTGCACTGGACAATTGCTCCGGCGCACATCTGGCAGGGCTCTAGAGTTACATACATGGTACAATCCTCGAGACGCCAGTCTCCGGTCTTTTTGCTCGCTTTGCGGATCGCTGCCAGTTCTGCGTGAGCAAGTGCATTCTTATCGGTGTTGCGGCGGTTGTAGCCTCTGGCAATAATTTTTCCGTTCTGGACAATGACGCACCCAATGGGAACCTCATCGATGGCATAGGCTTTTTTGGCCTGGGCAAGCGCTGCTTTCATATATTTTTCGTCAGGTGTCAACATGGTTTTTACTCTCCGGAGTGCTTGAAGCACATTTGGGTATCATAGTATTGTGCGCAGGGGAATAAGCCGGAACTCTTACCCTGCAAACAGGAACGATTTTGGGCGTTTTACCCATACATCAATATTACATCATTTTCAGCAGAAAAGGAAGAAAATATGTTTTTTGAATATCAGACGGACCGGCTGATCCTCAAGGTGATCAAACCGGATGAGGCCGCGCAGGTGCTTGACTTTTACCTGCGGGATAAGGAATTATTCGAGAAATATGAGCCCGACCGTATTCAGGATTTTTATACGGTAGAAAAGCAAAAACAGATTGCGGCGTATGAATACAATGCGGCGGTGAAGGGTACCTGCGTCCGATTCTATGTATACCGGAAGGAGAACCCGGGGCAGATTATCGGCACCATCTGTTTCCACGATATCCAGAGGGGCGTTTTCTCCTGCTGTGAGATCGGTTACAAGTTTTCCAGTGCCTTCCAACATAGAGGATATGCGCTGGAGGCGCTGAATAAAGTGACGGATCTGATTTTTACAGAAGTCGGTCTCCACCGGATCATGGCGTGGGCGCTGCCGGACAATGCGCCCAGCGCGAAGCTGCTTCGAAGAGCCGGTTTCTGCTACGAAGGCATCAGTCACGACCATCTCTTCCTGCAGGGCCAGTGGAGGGATCACGCTCAGTACAGTCTGATTAGGTGACATTGTCGATGTCTACTCGCTCAGAGCGGTGTACAAATTTTTGAAGAATGGGACGACAGCACCGCCGTGCCATGCATGAAAGCGAATTGCGTATATCTCAGTCAACTGTCTGAAACCGGGGGCGGTGCTGATTCGGAGCATGATGAAAAATTTCGTACCCGGCTGAGCGTATATAAACGATGTAAATCAAGAAAGGACCTATAACATGAACATAAGAACCATGAGACGGGAAGACGAAACCGCTGTCTTCGAAATGATGCGCGCATTTTACGACTCCCCGGCATTGATACACAAATCCTCCGACGCGGTACTGCGCAGAGACATTGCAGACTGTCTGTCGGATCTGCCCTTTGTGGAGGGATACATTTTTGAAGAAGAAGGAGAAGTCATCGGCTACTCCATGATTGCGAAGAGTTACACCACAGAGTACGGCGGACTTTGCATCTGGATAGAGGACCTGTATTTCAAGGAAGGCAGCAGAGGAAAAGGCTATGCCGGAGAATATTTTGCATTTCTGGAACAGAAATACAAAGACGCGGTGCGATTTAAGCTGGAAGTGGAGAAGGAGAACGAGGCGGCGGTTGCTTCCTACAAGAAGAATGGCTATGAGGTCTCCGAGTATTTCCTGATGACGAAAGAGATGGACAAGGACGAGGAGGCGTAGGATGCCGGAACAGACGGAGCATAAAAGAAGAGTCCGCTATAAGGGAACACACCCCAGGACCTTCGAGGAAAAATATAAGGAACACGACCCGGAACGATATGCGGATACAGTGGCGAAAGTCATCAGCAAGGGCAGTACGCCTGCGGGCATGCACATCTCTATTATGGTGAAAGAGATTCTGGATTTCCTGCAGATTCAGCCGGGACAGAAGGGACTGGATGCGACACTGGGCTATGGTGGCCATACGAGGAAGATGCTGGAGCAGTTGGGCGGACAGGGGCATATGTATGCGCTGGACGTGGACCCCATTGAAATCGTGAAGACAAAAGAGCGTCTGGCCTCCGCAGGCTACGGCGAGGAGATTTTGACCATCCTGCAACAGAATTTTGCCAATCTGGAAACCGTGGCAAGGCAGTATGGACCTTTTGATTTCATGCTGGCAGATCTGGGTGTGTCATCCATGCAGATCGATGATCCGAAGCGAGGGTTTTCATATAAGGTGGAGGGCCCGTTGGATCTGCGTCTTGACCCGGAGCATGGCCTGTCAGCCGCAGAGCGTCTGAGGGAGCTAAGCCGGGAAGAAATTGAGGGAATGCTGGTGGAAAATTCCGATGAACCCTACGCGGAGCAGATTGCAAATGAGATCATCAGAACCTACCGCAGCGGTGGCAGAATTGATACCACCACAGAGCTGGCGGCAGTGATTGAGCGGAGTCTTATGTTTCTTCCGGAGAATCGGGAGAAAAAGGATATCGTCAAGAAGACCTGTCAGAGGACATTCCAGGCGCTGCGTATTGATGTGAACAGTGAA
Organism: uncultured Lachnospiraceae bacterium; assembly: GCA_945868435.1. Taxonomy (GTDB): domain Bacteria; phylum Bacillota; class Clostridia; order Lachnospirales; family Lachnospiraceae; genus Roseburia. The sequence continues at coordinate 158,373 of CAMBLG010000002.1, read as the reverse complement.
TTTGAGGTGTTGGAGGCATTTTTGGAGGCACTGCCCCATGCGCTGGCACCGGGCGGAAGAGTGGCAATCCTGACCTTTCATTCCGGGGAGGACCGCCTTGTGAAAAAGGCGTTTGCCCGCTATCACAAAGAGGGAATCTTTGCGGAGATTTCCAGAGATGTGATCCGTCCGTCGGCGGAGGAGTGCAGAAGCAACGGCAGAGCCAGATCCACGAAGCTGCGCTGGGCGAGGATGGCATAAGAGAACGAAGAGGGAAAAATCATGCAGTACGATCTTGCTCCCATGGAGGGAATTACAACCTATATTTACCGCAATGCCTTTGCGCGCTATATTGGAGGGATTGACCGCTATTACACGCCTTTTCTTGCAAGCATGCATTTGAGCAGCAGGGAGAGAAATGAGGTGTTGCCGGAGAATAACGAGGGGATCACGCTCATCCCGCAGATCCTGTCCAACAAGGTGGAGGAGTTTGTTGCGATTGCAGGCACACTGAAGGAAATGGGCTATGAGGAGGTCAACCTGAATCTGGGCTGCCCGTCGGGAACGGTGGTATCCAAGCACCGGGGCTCCGGTTTTCTTGCGGTGCCGGAGGAACTGGATGCTTTTTTACAGGAAGTCTATGAAAAAAGCCCGATTGCAGTGTCCATCAAGACGCGGATTGGAATCTCCCACGAGGAGGAGTGGGAGAATATTCTTCGCATATATGAGAAGTACCCCATCAAGGAGCTGATCATTCATACACGATTGCAGAAGGATTTTTACAAAGCACCTGCGCGGCCCCACACGTTTACGCTGGCGCAGGAGATGCTGGATGTGCCGCTCTGTTACAACGGAGATATCAACTCACCGGAGTCGCTTTTTCGTGTGCAGGAACAGGTGTCGGGAATAGAGCGGGTGATGCTGGGCCGGGGTCTCATTGCAGACCCGAATCTTATCCGGCGTCTGCGGGGAGAAGCGCCGGTTGATAAGGACACCCTGGAGGCGTTTGTGGAGACACTCCTGTCGGATTACAGTACGAAGATGTCCGGCGGGGAGCGGGTCATTCTCTACAAGATGAAGGAGATCTGGGTGTATATGGGAGCCTGCTTTACCAATTCGGAGCGATACCTGAAGCGGATCAAAAAGGCAAATCATATCGCCGATTACGAGCAGGCAGTGCGGGAACTGCTTCGGGAACAGGAACTGAAGCAGCAGTAAAAATATGCGATGCGGGAAGAGAGAACGAGTTGTGGAAGGAGACATGCGATGAAGCTGGTATCATGGAATGTGAATGGCTTAAGAGCCTGTGTGCAGAAGAATTTTATGGAGGACTTCAAGAAGCTGGATGCGGACGTATTCTGTCTGCAGGAGACAAAGCTTCAGGAGGGACAGATCGATCTGGACCTGCCGGGATATGAGCAGTACTGGAATTATGCAGAGAAGAAGGGCTATTCCGGAACAGCGGTTTTCACAAAGAAAACGCCTCTTTCCGTCACCTATGGAATCGGCGTGGAGGAGCACGATCACGAAGGCCGTGTGATCACGCTGGAATTTGAGGAGTTCTATCTGGTGACGGTATATACGCCGAATTCCCAGAACGAGTTGAAGCGCTTGGATTACCGCATGGAGTGGGAAAATGCGTTCCGTGCGTATCTGCTGGCGCTCAAGGAGAAGAAGGGTGTGATCGTCTGCGGCGATATGAATGTAGCCCACAAGGAAATCGATTTGAAGAATCCGAAAACCAATCGGCAAAATGCAGGCTTTACGGACGAGGAGCGCGCCAAAATGACGGAACTTCTGGACAGCGGTTTCGTGGACAGTTTCCGCTATTTTTATCCGGATGCGGAAGGCATATACAGCTGGTGGTCGTACCGCTTTCAGGCGAGGGCGAAGAATGCGGGATGGCGTATTGACTATTTCCTTGTGTCGGAGGAGCTTGCGGAGCGCATGGACAGCGCAAGTATTCACACGGATATTTTGGGCTCGGACCACTGCCCGGTAGAGTTGCAGATCCACTGAGCATTTTTGCGGGCTCTGTTGACATAGAGAGTGTGATTTGCTAAATTAAATCTGGGTACGTAGCATTTAAAATAGGAAATGTGAGAATCGCATTTCATAGAATAGAGGAGGAAATCATGGAGAAGATTATATTGACAGGTGACAGACCAACCGGAAGACTGCATGTGGGACATTACGTTGGCTCTTTGCGGAGAAGAGTGGAACTTCAGAATTCCGGCGAGTTCGATAAGATATTTATTATGATCGCAGATGCACAGGCACTTACGGATAACTTTGAGAATCCGGAGAAAGTTCGCCAGAATATTATCGAGGTGGCACTGGATTACATGTCCTGCGGATTGGATCCGACGAAGTCCAACCTGTTTATCCAGTCTCAGATTTCCGAGCTGACGGAGCTGACCTTTTTCTATTCCAATCTGGTTACGGTTTCCCGTTTGCAGAGAAATCCAACCGTAAAGTCTGAGATTCAGATGCGAGGCTTCGAGACCAGTATTCCGGTGGGCTTTTTCACATATCCAATCAGTCAGGCGGCGGATATTACAGCCTTCAAGGCCACCGTGGTTCCGGTGGGCGAGGATCAGCTTCCGATGATCGAGCAGACCCGTGAGATCGTGCGCAAGTTTAATTCGATCTACGACGAGGTCCTGGTGGAGCCGGAGGTACTTCTGCCGGAGAATCAGGCATGTATGAGACTGCCGGGTATCGACGGAAAGCAGAAGATGAGCAAGTCCCTCGGCAACTGCATTTATCTGGCAGATACCGAGGAAGATGTGAAGAAGAAGGTTATGAGTATGTACACGGATCCGGAGCATATTCAGGTGTCTGATCCGGGACATATTGAGGGCAATTGTGTATTCACGTATCTGGATGCCTTCAGCAATGAGCAGCATTTTGCAGAATATCTGCCGGAGTATCATAATTTGGACGAATTGAAGGAACACTATCAAAGAGGCGGATTAGGGGATGTCAAGATCAAGAAGTTCTTGAACAATGTGTTGCAGGAGGAGCTCTCTCCGATCCGTGCGCGCAGAGCAGAGCTGGAAAAGGATATTCCTGCGGTATATGACGTTTTGAAACAGGGCAGTGATGCGGCCCGTAAGGTTGCGGCGCAGACCCTGTCTGAAGTGAAGCGTGCAATGCGTATTAACTATTTTGACGATGCAGAATTGATTCGCGTACAGAGCGAGAAGTATGCAGGTATTAGCGATTAGTTGTAATAGTTAAGAAGAGCTTAAGAATATCTGAATAATAGCCGGGATATATTTACAATGTTGCAGTTGGGGTATACACTGGGCTCAGAAGATTTGAGTTCAATTGAAAGGAGATTATGGCATGAAAAAATCAGGATTGACTGCAGTTCTTGCAGCACTTGCCTTGTTTGCGGCAGGATGTGGAAGCAATACGGTAAAAGAGATTGACGCGCAGGCGCTTGCAGATTCTTTGGCAACCGAGATCACATATGATGATCAGCTTCAAGCTATGGGTGTGGAGCTGGCCAGCGTCTACTTCGATCTGGAGGATGATGTGACAACTTCTCTGTATATGGGAAGCGGATCCACAGCAGAAGAGGTGGCTGTCTTTGACACACCGGACGAGGAGACTGCGCGAAAGCAGATGGAGCATGTGCAGGCGTATCTGGATGACCAGGCAGAGTCCTTCCGGGATTATATTCCGGAGGAGACCAAGCGGGTGGAAAATGCGGTACTTGAGCAGAGAGGCAAGTATGTGATTCTGTGCGTGTCAGGAGATCCGGACAAGGCCGAAGAAATTATAGAGAAAGCGTTCAAATAACATGGTATTCAGCAGCTTCGTCTTTTTATGTGCGTTTTTGCCGATTGTATTATTTTTGTATTACATCAGTCCTGCGAGAATCCGTAATCTGGTGCTTCTCGTTGCCAGTCTGATATTCTATGCGTGGGGTGAGCCGGTGTACGTGCTCATTATGCTTTTTTCCACGGTATTCGATTATACAAACGGCCGGTTAATTGAATATTTTAAAAAGAAGGGCAGCCGGGGTAAGATGAAGGCCACCCTCGTTGTCGATATATGCGGGAATCTCGGGATCCTCGGCTTTTTTAAGTATGCGGATTTCGTGATCGACAATATCAATTCCATAACAGGAGCAGGGTTGTCCCTGCTTCATATTGCGTTGCCCATTGGTATATCGTTCTACACCTTTCAGACCATGTCCTACACCATTGATGTGTACCGGGGACAGGTGGAGGCGCAGCATAACATACTGGATTTTGCTACCTATGTTGTGCTTTTTCCGCAGTTGATTGCGGGACCGATCGTGCAGTATAAGACCATTGCAAACGAACTGTCGCAGCGCAAAGTGGGGCTTACGGATTTCTCAGAGGGTGCATTCCGGTTTGCAATTGGTCTGGCGAAAAAGGTGCTTCTTGCCAATCAGATCGGAGGCCTGTGGGATACGATTTCACGGATGAATGAGCTGACGACTGCAACGGCATGGCTTGGAGCCATTGCATACAGCTTCCAGATTTATTTTGACTTTTCCGGTTATTCGGATATGGCCATCGGTCTGGGACGCATGTTTGGGTTCCATTTCCTGGAGAATTTTAATTTCCCATATATGGCTAAAAGTATCACCGAGTTCTGGCGGCGCTGGCACATCTCCCTCAGTTCCTGGTTTCGGGAGTATGTCTATATTCCGCTGGGGGGAAACCGTAAGGGACTGCCAAGGCAGGTGCTCAATCTGCTGATCGTGTGGATGCTCACCGGACTGTGGCATGGAGCAAACTGGAATTTCGTTCTTTGGGGTTTGTATTACGGAGTACTTTTGATCATCGAGAAGCTGTTCCTGCTCAAACTCATAGAGAAACTTCCGGCGTGGATCGGACACGTATACAGTCTGTTTTTGGTGGTGATTGGCTGGGCGATTTTTGCACAGACGGACATGAGTCAGCTTACCCGTTTTCTGAAGGCAATGTTTGGCATCGGAGTGGCCGGCGTCAATTCGGATTTCTGGTATTTTCTGTCCTGCAATGCCGTACTTCTCATTGTGCTCGTGCTTTGCTCCATGGATCATCGGGCCTGGATTGGAAAGCTTAGAAAAAAGAGCGCGGATGCGGTGGATCACGAGGGAAGTATTTATGTGGCAGTGGAACAGTCCCGCGGTCTTATGATTGTAAAACCGGCGATTATGCTGGTACTGCTTTTCTTATCTTACGCGTTTTTGGTGGGGGACAGCTACAATCCGTTCCTATATTTTAGATTTTAGAAGGTTTATGCTATGAAGAACATGCGATTGGTAATTACAATCTGTTTCATCGCTTTTGTTGTGGGAATTTCCGCCGCCGGTTTTCTACAAAAGGATCGGGAATTTTCACCCAATGAGAATCGATATCTTGCAGAGGCTCCGGAATTTTCTTGGGAGGATGTGCTTGACGGACGTTTTCAGGAAAAACTGGAGGAATATTTGCGGGACCAGATCTGGGGCAGAGACCGGTGGATCACGGTCAAGACTGCTGTGCAGAAATCGGCAGGCAACACGGATATCGGTGGTGCCTATGTCGGAAAAGACGGCTATGATTTTGAGAAGATCGTGCCTGAGGATGTGGATGATTCCCAGGTGCAGAGAAATATTGTGGCGGTACAGGATTACTTTGATGTGGCATCGGACACCATTTCCAAAGACCGCTTAAGCTTTCTTCTTGTGCCGACCTCAGGTCTTGTGATGGAGGATAAGCTTCCGAAAAACGCCCGCCTTTTCGATCAGAGTGCTTACATCGAACAGGTGCAGAATGCGATGCAGGATTACAATTTCGTCGATGTGCGTGAGGAACTTTGCGCGAAAAGTGATGCGTATATCTACTACCGGACAGATCACCACTGGACCACGGAGGGCGCATATATTGCCTATGAGAAATGGTGTGAGACAACAGGCATGACCGCTGTGTCGAAGGATAGCTTAGAGCAGAACATAGTGGCAGAGGATTTCCGTGGAAGTCTGTATTCCAAGATCCTGAATGTGGACTCCGCTTACGACAGCATCTGGATCTACACGCCGGCCGGCGAAAGCATGGACGCGGTGAACGCATGCAAGGTTACGGTGGATGAGAAAGAACCGGGTGTCATTTACGATGTTACCAAGCTGGCGGAGAAGGATAAGTATGCCTTTTTCTTTGGAGGCAATTACGGTCAGGTGCATATCGAGGGCAGCCCGCAGCAGGAGACGGGGCGGAATCTTCTGGTGGTGAAGGATTCCTTCGCCAATTCCTTCGTGCCGTTAATCCTGAATCAGTATGACAATATTTACATGGTTGATCTTCGGTATTACAATGGGGATATGGAAAGTTATCTTGCGGAGCATGACATCACGGATGTGCTGGTGCTCTATAATATCTCCAACTTTATATCCGATAAGAATCTGTATAAGCTCAATGGGGGCATGTGATAGTTGCTTCGACCATGGTGTAAGAGTTCAGTAATCGATTGAACAATGTGTGAAACTTCCGCAGTCGCATACCGTATTTTGTTCAAGTCAGAATCGAGTTCGTACCAGAAGCGATTCCGGGCAGATTACGGACATTTGTATCGTTTACGCTGTTCCCGTGGTATAATGGAACTCTGGTACTGTCGATTCTGAGCTTTCACAAAATAGATATGTGCCTGCGGAACCCATATACACAGACAATATTCACTCGCTCGATATTCGGAACTGTAGACAAAACTGTCACATTCCGAGGCGCTACGCATGTATCCTGTTGACTATACTGGAATGTAATCGCTCAGAGCGGTGTACAAATCTTTGAAGAATGGGACGACAGCACCGCCGTTCCATACACATAAGTAAATAGCGCACATCTCAGCCAACTGCTTGAAATCGGGGGCGGTGCAGATTCAGAGCATGATGAAAAAATTTCGTACCCGGCTGAGCGCATCAAGAACAACTTTTATGAAAATGGAGGAATCAGTTTATGACGAAGAAGAAAATCACCGCAGCCGCACTCGCTGCAATCCTTGCGGTCAGCGCACTTTCCGGCTGTGGAAACGATAAAGAGAATCAAAATACAGAAAATCTGTCAGGCGCAGAGGAGACGCAGGGACAGGATCTGGGAGCAGGCACCGAAGCACTGGGGGGAACAGAGGTGTCCGGCGGTACAGAGGTTACAGAAGAACAAATTCCTGAGCCGCAGTATCCGGAAATTGTTTCGGATGAGAAAATTGAGGACTTTGGAAGCGTTGTGATCGTGGGAGATGCAGCCTACGAGCTGTACACGTATTCCGATGCCATTGCGGATAATTATGCCCTGGCAGTTAATAAAGTGGCAGCTGCATTGGATCAGAAAGCAGATGTATATGATATATTAATTCCCCTTGGATCGGGCATCACCTTCCCGGATAATCTGCGGGATCAGATCAAATCCAGCGATCAGCGTGAGGCCATGAGCAGTATACAGGCAAAAATGGATGAGACGGTGAAGACCGTGGATATCTATGATTCGCTGATGACCAACAGGAATGAATATATTTATTTCAGAACCGATCATCATTGGACGGCTCTTGGCGCTTACTATGCCTATGAGGACTTCTGCGAGGTGAAGGGGATTACGCCGGAAGCGTTGGATAGCTATGAGACCTCAGAGTTCGATGGCTTTTTGGGCTCTTTCTACAATGACACCAACGCAAATGCAACGCTGAAAGCCAATGCGGACGTGGTGACAGCCTATCATCCAAACATGGATGCCATTATGCACGTGACGGACTCCCGGGGTGTGGAGTATGACAGCAAAGTCATTTTTGATGAATCCAAAGCAGCCGCAGGACTTAAGTACAGCTGTTTTATTGCAGGAGATAATCCGATCACCGAGATTGAGAATAAGGAACTCACCGATGGCAGCAGCTGCATTGTGGTGAAGGAATCCTTTGGAAATGCATTTGTTCCGTTCCTGGTGGATCACTATCAGACCATTTATGTGGTGGACTATCGGTATTGGAAGGGAAGTATCTCCGAACTCGCACAGGAGAAAAATGTAGATGATGTAATCTTCGTCAACAATTTGTCGATGATCCGCAACAAGAGTCTGGTAGGAAAACTCTTCAGTGTTATCTAGACCGATTGACCGAAGAATGCTATACTTAGTATGACATTGCTGCATGGAGGCACGAAAGGAGGGAATGACGTGGTTAAGTACTATAAGACTGACGACAAACGCATTCACGAGGAAAATACTATACAGGATGGCGTATGGATCCAGATGGTGAATCCCAGTGTCTCGGAGGGCCAGATGGTGGCGGACATGCTCAATGTGGATATAGAAGATGTGCTTGCCGCTCTCGATGAGGAAGAGAGCTCCCGTATCGAGTTGGAGGATGGCTATACGTTGATCATCGTGGATATTCCTTCCATTGAGATCCGTCATGACAAGGAATCCTATACGACAGTGCCGCTGGGCATTATTCTCACCTCCGATGAGATTGTTACGGTGTGTACGGAGGAGACACCGGTGCTGCAGGCATTTCTCAACAATCGGGTAAAAGAGTTCAGCACGAAGAAAAAACTTCGTTTTGTATATCAGATTTTGTATCGCATCGCCGTGCTATATCAGAGCGATCTGCGTATCATCGATAAAATGCGTACTGAGATCGAGGAACGTGTCGGGGACGACACGGAGGAAGTGGATCTGATCGCGCTCCATGAACTGGAGTCAACGCTGGTATACTTTGCCACTTCGCTGCGCGCCAACGATGTGGTTTTGGACCGGTTGACCCGCTATAAGAGATTGGAGCAGTACCCGGAGGACAAGGAGCTTCTGGATGATGTGATTGTGGAGAACCGGCAGGCGATTGAGATGACTACGATTTATCGTGATATCATCAATGGTACAAGAGAGCTGTTGTCATCGGTCATTGATAATCGAATGAACAGTATCATGAAGTCACTGACGGTTATTACGCTCATCATGGCTATTCCCACCGTTATCTCCGGAATCTATGGAATGAACCTGAATTCCCAGTGGGTTCCCCTTGCCAATACGGCCCACGGTTTTGCAATCGTATGCGGACTCATTGTGGTAGTCTGTGTGCTGCTTTTGCTGTGGCTCAGAAAAAAACGAATTCTGTAACAGCCGATTAGATGCGCGCCCTCATGCGGCGTGCATTTTTGCTATATAGAGAGAAGCTAGTGGAGGGTGTATGACGAAAATTGCTATCATTGAGGATGATATTGGGTTGAATAAGGGGATTGAGCTGGCGCTGAAGCGGGAGGATTATGTCTTTTATCCCTTTTATTCCCTCGGCGAAGTGCGGAATATCGAACAGATGGATCTGATCATTCTGGACATTAACCTGCCGGATGGCAATGGCCTTGTATTCTTGAGAAAACTGCGGGAAAGCTCTGGTGTCCCGGTGTTGATTCTAACAGCCAATGACAGTGAGATGGATGAGGTGTCGGGACTGGAGCTGGGAGCCCAGGATTACATGACGAAACCCTTCAGTCTCATGGTGCTCCGGGTTCGCGTGGAGAAGATTTTAAAGAGGCAGAAGGAAGCGGGACAGGTTTATCGCACCGGGGACCTGACCCTTGATTTTGTACATATGGATTTTCGGAGAGATGGCGAAAAGGTGGAACTCAGCAAGACGGAACAGAGGTTACTCTATATTCTGGTGGAAAATGCAGGGCAGACCATGAGCCGGGAGAGGCTGTTGGATTACGTGTGGCAGGATGCAGAATTTGTGGATGAAAATGCGTTGTCTGTCACGGTCAAACGGCTTCGGGATAAACTGGAGACAGGAGGAAAGAAGTACATCCAGACTGTATATGGAATCGGATATGTGTGGAGGGCAGAATGAGACATTTAATGCGGCGCAGGGAATATGAGAGAATCAATCAGATGCTGGATGATGCCATTGCCGGACGATTTGAGGAGTCGGATTATGATGAGAGCGAGCTGTCTAAGCTGGAAGTGAAGTGGAAACGCTATCTCACTTCGTCAAAGCTTTCTGCGCAGAAGGTGGAAGCAGAGCGCACCCAGGTCAAGGAGCTGGTGACGGATATTTCCCATCAGACCAGAACCCCTCTTGCCAATATTCAACTGTATGCCCAGCTTTTGCAGGAACAGGAATTGAATGATAAAAGTCGTGGTATGGTAGAGGAAATCCTAACGTATTCCAACAAGCTGGAATTTTTGATTGAGGCGCTGGTTAAGACGTCCCGTCTGGAATCCGGTGTGTTTCAGTTTTTGCCCCGGGAGCAAAGTTTGTCGGAACTGGCGCAAAAGGTATGCGATGCAGGGGCGGAGCGGGCAGAGGCGCAACAGGTTATCATTTGTCCGGATGCGACGTGTGATGAGACGGTGACAGCCTTCTTTGATGAGAAGTGGACCACAGAGGCGGTAGGCAATATATTGGACAATGCGCTTAAGTATTCGCCGGTGGGGAGTCAGGTGTCGGTGAGCCTGTTTGCATATGAGATGTTTCGGGGAATTGAGATTGCGGATTGTGGAATTGGAATTCCGGAGGATGAGATTCCACGCATTTTTTCCCGCTTTTACCGGGGGAGAAATGTGCATGATCAGGAGGGGATCGGTGTGGGGCTCTATCTGGCACGACAGATTATCGAGGGTCAGGGCGGTTATATTAAGGTTGTCTCAAAGCCGGGAGAAGGAAGCCGGTTCCTGGTCTTTTTGCCCCGTCGGTAATTCTTACAATTCTGTTAGATTCTGGAAAGCGTGTCGCAAGATTTCTCTGATAAAGTAATTGTAGAATTGCAGAAACTGAGAGAGGAGAATACGACATGGAAGTATTGAAAACCAGTGGTTTGAAGAAATATTACGGAACCGGGGAGAAACAGGTGCGGGCACTGGATGGTGTGGATCTGTGCGTGAATCAGGGCGAGTTTGTGGCAATCGTGGGGACCAGCGGAAGCGGCAAGTCCACCCTTTTACATATGCTGGGAGGGCTCGACCGTCCAACGGAGGGCAAGGTGTATGTGGATGACAAAGATATCTTCACCCTGAATAACGAGGCCTTGACGATTTTTCGCAGAAGAAAAATCGGTTTCGTGTTTCAGGCATTTAACCTTGTCCCGGTCTTAAACGTCTATGAGAATATTGTGCTGCCCATTGAGCTGGACGGCAATGCAGTGGACGAGGCATATGTAAAGAATATTATTGACACATTAGGGCTTGCGGATAAGACCGACAGCATGCCGAGCCAGTTGTCCGGCGGACAGCAGCAGCGTGTAGCAATTGCCCGCGCACTGGCCACAAAGCCGGCCATCCTTCTGGCGGATGAGCCAACAGGGAATCTGGATTCCCAGACCAGTCAGGATGTCCTCGGCCTGTTGAAGGTTACCGGGCAGCAGTTTAACCAGACCATCGTGATGATTACCCACAACGAGGAAATTGCCCAGATGGCAGACCGCATCATCCGTATTGAGGACGGTCGGATCGTAAAAGGCGGTGATTGTCATGCGTAGAGTGAAAAACCGTGCGGTTATCCGCAAAATCGCCTGGGCATCCATTCGCGAGAATAAGAAAAAGCATACGGTGATTTTGCTTGCAATTCTTTTGACGGCGACCATGTTTACCACGCTTTTTTCCGTGGCAATGAGCTTGAATGCTTCTTTTCAGAATTCCACCATGCGCCAGGTGGGCGGATCCTCCATGGCGGGCATCAAGTGCGGACTGCCGGAGGATTACGAGAAAATTCAGAATGACCCGAAGGTGGTGGATGCATCCTATCGGATTACAGTTGGCATGGCGCAAAATGAGGAATTGAAGGATCTGCAGACCGAGGTAAATTATGCCACGGATGAGAATGCCGCAGAAATGTTCTGTTTCCCCACCACGGGAACGATGCCGAAGGAGAAGATGGATATTGCCATGAGCACTATGGTTCTGGATGCCCTGGGAATTTCTCATGAGCTTGGGCAGACAGTAAGACTGATTCTCCAGATCGGAACGGAATCGGCGTACTATGAGTTTACCCTGTGCGGGTTCTGGGAAGGAGATCCGGTGTCCATGGCACAGGAGTGTTTTGTATCCCGGGAATTTGCGGATGAGGTGGCCCCCACGCCGTCTGTGCCCAGTTATGAGAACGAGGATATGTATACCGGCTATTGGCAGATCGATTTCAATTTCCGCAGCAGCTTTGATATCGAAGGGCAGACGAATGCGCTGCTGGAGCGTAATGGCTTTGACATGAAAAACACTATGGTTGGGGTCAACTGGGCCTATACCACCAGCACCGTTGATTCAACGTCCATGCTTTTGCTGGGCGGAGGGCTGCTATTGATTCTTCTGGCGGGCTATCTGATCATCTATAACATTTTCTATATCAATGTTGTGGCGGATATTCACAGCTACGGGCTGCTTAAGACGGTTGGAACTACCGGAAAGCAATTAAAGCGCATTGTTCGCAACCAGGCAATGTTCTTCTGCGCAATTGGGATTCCACTGGGGCTTCTGATCGGAACGCTGTTGGCGAAGGGGTTGTTTCCGGTCATTGCCGGAACGCTTACCATGCAGGAATCGAGCTACATTTTTTCTGTGAGTCCATGGATTTATGTGGGGGCGATTCTGTTTACCGTCATAACGGTGTGGATCAGCAGCAGCAAGCCCTGCCGGGTTGCGGCAAAGGTGTCGCCGGTGGAAGCGGTTTCCTACACGGAGCACGCGGATAAAGGAAAAAGTCACAGGAAAAGCCGGCGAATTACGACTTTTGGAATGGCCTGGGCAGGACTTGGAAGGAACAGAAAGAAAATCGTGGTTGTGGTTCTGTCTCTGTCTCTTTCCCTGCTTCTGGTGAATGGGGGTTGTACCATTGTGCGGGGCTTTGACGCAGATAAATACATTGCCAACAGTATTGTGGGGGATTTCAGTATTCAGGATTCTTCCGTGTATAACCACGCATCCATGTCCGTGAATTACAATGGGGTGAGTGAAAAGGATCGTGCGTTTTTCGACAGTCTGGACGGCGTGACACAGCACAATGTTTACTGGTGTGCCTCGTATCTTCCCATAACGGAGGATGTCCGAAAGATGCTGCAGCAGTTTGAAGACAATGGGCAGATTCCGGCCTATCTGGAGGAGGAAGTGTCCTACTATAAAGAAGCCAGACGCATGAATTGCACCATTTATGGAGTAGATGAATTTGCGCTGGATTTTATGACGGTCTACGAGGGCACGCTTGATCCTAAGGAGTTCGCTACGGGAAAGTATGCCATTGTATACAGTTCGCAGCTGATTGCATATGGAGAGGATGAGGGGCGGATGGACTGCTATCACGTGGGGGATTCCATTACGCTTCAGATGGAAGATGGAACAGAGAAAACCTACGAGGTCATGGCGGTGGCAGAACTTGCCTACCCGCTGCAGACGCAGCGCTACAGTACCATAGGAGCGGACGTTTGTGTCCCGGCAGCAGATGTATTGGATACAGCTTCCGATAAGGGCGCCCTTTACAGTGTGCTGACGGTGGAACCGGATCAGATGGCAAATGTGGAGCAGGCTGTAAAACAGTACGTGGAACAATCCGGAAATCTGTCCTATGTATCCAGAGAAACCTATCTGCAGGAGTTTCGGGATTATATCAATATGTTTTATCTCGTGGGAGGCGCTTTGGCCGCGGTTCTGGCTTTGATTGGAATTTTGAATTTCATCAATGCCATCGTGACCGGAATGTTGGCAAGGCAGCAGGAATTTGCTATGATGGAGGCCGTGGGCATGACAGAGCGTCAGTTGGCGCACATGCTTGTGTGGGAGGGCGTATGCTATGCCATCTTCACCATGGTTTTTGCCATTGCTGCAAATTGCCTCATGGGAAGATTTCTGATCGAGGGATTGGCAGGAGACATCTGGTTTTTCACCTATCAACCAACAATTGTGCCGCTTCTTGCATGCCTTCCGGTGCTGATCATACTCGCTGCTGTGATTCCGTATCTTGCCAGCCGAAGCCTGCATAAGCGCAGCGTGGTGGAACGAATGCGGATTGCAGAGTAGGGGGGGCTATCACAACTGGTTGCGGTACTGAAGCGGTGCGATGCCAAAGGCCTTCTTAAAGTTGCGGATAAAATAACTCACGTTGGAAAATCCGCAGCGCAGAGCCACCTCGGTTACGGGCAGACCGGTATTTTCCAGGAGATGCTTAGCCTGAGAGAGCCGCAGGTAGTTGATATACTGCGAGAGCGTCAGGTGAAAATGCTCTTTAAAATACCGGGAGATGTACTTTTCCGACAGATGAAAATGCTCAGAAAGCTCTGGGAGCGTGATATGTCCGGTGTAATTCTGTTGGATGTAGGACAGCAGTTCTTTTTGAATGCCCAGTGGACTTCCGGTGCCGGTTCGTGTAACGAGCCGGTTCTGAACCAATAACTGAATCAATTGCAACAGTAAAATGCGGGTGCCGATCTGTTTTTCGGCATCCGTTTTTTCGTTGAGGGCAATGAGTTGATCCAGAAGCGCACAACAGCTTTGACCAAGCTCATTCCGTGGAAGTTCGGTCACGAAAGTCATGCTGTGATTGCGCAGTGGAAAAAGCAATTTTTGTTCCAGTGCGTCTTCTGTCTGAAAGGAGATGAACTCCAGCGGAAAAAGCAGAGTGTAGTAATCCACAGGAGGATGCGTCGCACTCATGAGGTGAAGCTGTCCGGGATTCACAATAAAAATTGATTGTGCTTTTCCAACATACATTTCGCCATCTACCATGACCTGCAGTGGCCCTTTGCGGACATAGATAATTTCTAATTCATCATGCCAATGAACCGGAATCTGGAAGGCGTGGGTGAAACGGTAAAGGTGGTACTGGGTGTAAGGGTATTCTTTTGTTCCGTGGGGTTTGTTTTCCTTCAATTCCAGATACATTCGTTTTCTCCCTTCTATACATCTATGGTTCCATATTGGGTAATGGTATTTTCCCTATGTCAGAACAGGGTAATCATCTACAAAAGTATATCTTATAATTTAGTACATGTGAAGTAGAAATAGTGCAATTTCTTGTGGAAAAAATGCAAGTATTTTTTGATATAAGGGAGTAAAATGTAAACAGTACATAACTTGGCGTGTACTCATATAATGGAAAACGAGTGACAAGATAGAAAGATCGGACACAGGAGGAAATCGCATGAAGGAAAACAGAAAAACGCTGACACAGCTTTTTGTTCCAATCTGTCTGGAGACATTACTATATATGCTGGCGGGAATGATCGACACGCTGATGCTTTCATCCGTGGGAGATCAGGCCGTGGGTGCGGTTGGAACTGCCAATACATACATTGGAATATTTATCATCATGTTCTCGATTATCTCGTCGGGAATGGTTGCTGTTATGACGCAGAACATCGGCGCGGGGAGGGACGGAGTTGCCTATCAGGCGAGACAGCTTGGTCTTGCCTTTAACGCGGTGCTTGGAATCGGTATGTCCATTTTCCTTTTTACCTGTTCCGGAAAGGTCCTGGAAATTGTGGGTGTCGCGGATGCACTTCAGGCACCGGCCTCAATTTATCTGCGGACGGTTGGAGGTGCATGCTTTCTCAATGCATTGATTCCGATTTTTTCAAGTTATCTGCGGGCCTTTGGTTTTTCCAAGCAGCCGTTGTATGCTTCTATTCTTGGAAATATCATCAATCTGGGATTGAATGCGGTATTTTTGTTCGTTCTCGATATGGGCGTGCAGGGAGTCGCTTTTGCAACGGTAATTTCACGAGCGGTCAATCTTCTGCTTGTGACAGTTATGGGAGCAGTTCTGGTCAAGGCAAAGAACAATCCGGAACGTATTGAGAATCGGAAGGTCCTGGGGCAGATTATCAAGATTGGTCTGCCGTCAGCTTTTGAGTCTGCACTGTACAATGTGGCAATGACACTTGTAATTCGCTTTTTGAATCAAATGGACGCAGAGGGGCTGAATGTAACTGCCCGTTCCTACACGGCGCAGATTACGAACTTTTCTTACTGCGTGGGAGCCGCGCTGGCACAGGCCAACGCGATTATGACAGGCTGGAGGATTGGCGCAAACGAGTATGACGAGTGTGACCGCGGAACGAAAAAGGCGGCTATCATCGGAGTGATTGTTGCAGCGTGTGTGGAGGCTGTCTTTGCCCTTGGCGCCGGCTGGATTATGCAATTGTTTACGGA
The DNA here is from genome assembly GCA_945868435.1 of uncultured Lachnospiraceae bacterium. Classification (GTDB taxonomy): domain Bacteria; phylum Bacillota; class Clostridia; order Lachnospirales; family Lachnospiraceae; genus Roseburia. The sequence goes on along the minus strand of CAMBLG010000002.1, from coordinate 142,279 downwards.
CAATCCGCAAATGATTGCTTTAGTACAGCGGCTTCTTTACATTGACATTTTTCTTGAGATGGGACGTGTGATGAACCTGGTTTATGGAAACGCGTTAAAGACCAGTGGCGATGCTGTCTTTCCGGTGGTCATGGGAGCAATTTTTATGTTCCTTTGTGCAGTGGGCGGAACCTATCTGTTTGGAATCCGCATGGGACTTTTGGCGGTAGGCGCGTATATCGGTCTTGCGGCAGACGAGTGTGTCCGCGCGGTGGGAATGTTCCTGCGTTGGCGGAGCGGTAAGTGGCGCAGCAAGGGGCTGATTCGGGACTAGTGTATACAAAGCAAAATCAGAGGGGCAGCTCTTATGAGCTACCCCTTTTGAAATCTTCCGCTTGCGCCGCAAGGCAACACCAAGCCATTGGAGGATACAGGCAGACCGATCTCGGCTGCTGTGACAGATCCCTTATATGGTTTCAGCACGGTGCTCATCATATAGGAAAGCACGGCTGGCTGCAATCCTGTGGTGTAAGAATTAATTAAGAAGAAAAGCGGATTGTCCGTGAGAATTTGCTGGCAAAGCTGTACCAGCGGATAGACACTTTCCTCGATCTTCCAGATCTCGCCCTTCGGGCCGCGGCCGTAAGAAGGAGGATCCATAATGATCGCATCGTAGCGGTTGCCACGACGAATCTCGCGTTCCACAAATTTGACACAGTCGTCAACGAGCCAACGGATGGGGGCATCACCCAACCCGGAGGATATCGCATTTTCTTTTGCCCATGTGACCATGCCCTTCGATGCATCTACGTGAGTAACGTGGGCGCCAGCGGCAGCCGCAGCAAGTGTTGCACCGCCGGTGTAGGCGAACAGATTTAAAACTTTGATCTCGTGTCCCTGGTCTGTCTCGGCCTTGATGAGCTGTGAAAACCAGTCCCAGTTGGCTGCCTGTTCCGGGAAGAGCCCGGTATGCTTGAAACTGAAAGGCTTCAAATGGAAAGTAAGATCTTTTCCGATGGGAAGTGTGTAATGGATGGTCCATTCCTGAGGAAGATCAAAAAATTCCCACTCCCCGCCGCCCTTGGCGCTGCGGTGATAATGTCCGTTCATGCGCTTCCAGCCCTTTTCCTTTTTGGGGGTATCCCAGATGACCTGTGGATCCGGTCGTACCAGGATATACCTGTCCCAGCGCTCCAGCTTTTCGCCTTTGGAGCAGTCGATTACTTCATAGTCATTCCATCTATCTGCTAACCACATATGTGTACTCCTTTTTATTCGTAATGGTATCTGCAGGAAATAATATTTAGGCCTGCATCATCAACTACATATACAAGCCGGTTCTGGTCATCAATGCGTCGGCTAAAATATCCCTGTAGGTCATACTGAAGTGGTTCGGGTTTTCCAATTCCATGCATATTTCCGTTTCTCTCAATATCTAAGAGTAATTTATTGATACGTTTCAGTGTCTTCTTGTCTTGTGTTTGCCAATAGAGATAATCCTCCCAGGCTGCGTCTGTCCAAATTTTATTCATTGTAATCACCAATCAGTTCATGGACAACACCTTTTCCTTCTTTGTGCTGTCGGATGGAAGTCATCAGATGATCGTAATTTGCCTGATTACTGACGAGATGTAGTGTTTCCATTAAGCTGTCGTAGGAACTTTGTGACATGATGACCATGTTTTCGTCTTTCCGTGTGACAATGAGAGTTTCTTTGTCTTCGGCAACCCGATCAAAATACCCCTTCATGTTGTCGCGAAGATTTGTATAATTTACTGCCAGCATAGAATCTCCTCCTTGTACTGCTTTCTGTACTTAATATTATATGGTACGATTTCCTGTACGTCAATAGCATGCACAAAAGCCCTTGCAAATATTTTCAAGGTATAATACAATAGACATCGCTAGTCATATGATAGCTATACCACATCCGATAAGAATTATAGTGTTTATCGTTCGAAAGGGACTTATTACATTCGTGTGCGTTCCTACAAACAGATTGGTAGTACAAAATATTATGGAAGTTTTTCCGGCACAAAGAAAATTACTGTGAAATAATAAAAAGAAGGGCGGAAGCGCTGCTAGATGCAGTGTTTTCGCCTGATTTGTTAAAAAAATAAAAAAGTACTTGCATTTTCTGGAATGACCATGTATAATAAGCGTTGCTGTGGCATGATAGCTGAGAAGCGTGAGGTTGCTGCCTTCGTGGCAGGTTTTCCGTGGAGCGAATGTCAAGTTAGGAAACTGACGACAAGTCACTGTACAAACAATACGGTCTACCAGAGGTAGAAACAACGTGTGAAGTACTGCGAGGGATGCGTAGGACAGAGAGTGGTCACGATGTGGCCATAAGGAATCTGTCAGTATGTACACCATACTACGAAGAGGGCGATAAGGAATCCGCCACTTCGTGGCACCTTACCGCAATGACACACACGGGAATGTGTACAGTCACCGCTTGTCGTACTATTTAAAAGTGCGAAAAGGAGGCGACTTTTTTTATGGCAAGTCAAGTAATGAGAATCACTCTCAAGGCTTATGATCACGAATTGGTTGATTCATCAGCAAAGAAGATCATCGAAACTGTAAAGAAGAACGGATCACAGGTGAGCGGACCGGTACCTCTTCCTACTAAAAGGGAAGTTGTTACAATCTTAAGAGCTACTCACAAGTATAAGTATTCCCGCGAGCAGTTCGAGCAGAGAACTCATAAGAGACTGATCGATATCGTTACACCAACCCAGAAGACGGTTGATGCCCTGTCTCGTTTAGAGATGCCAGCAGGTGTTTACATCGATATCAAGATGAAAAACAAGTAAAATATCCTAGTTACTAGGATGAGCGCCAAGGCGCTCCGCTGTAGAAAACAGGAGGTAAGAAATGAAGAAAGCGATTTTAGCAACAAAAGTCGGAATGACTCAAATCTTCAATGCAGACGGCGTTTTAGTGCCGGTTACTGTATTACAGGCTGGTCCATGTGTTGTTACTCAGATCAAGACAGTTGAGAACGACGGATACAGCGCAGTACAGGTTGGCTTCGTTGACAAGAAGGAAAAGGTAGTCAACAAGGATGCCAACGGTAAGAAAGAGATTCGTAACAGACACGGTGTCAACAAGGCTGAGATGGGACACTTTGCTAAGGCTGGTGTATCTGGCAAGAGATTCGTTCGCGAGTTCAAGTTTGAGAATGCCGACGAGTATAAGCTTGCAGATGAGATCAAGGCTGACATCTTCGCAGAAGGTGACAAGGTTGACGTATCTGCTATTTCCAAAGGTAAAGGTTTCCAGGGCGCTATTAAGAGATTAGGCCAGCACAGAGGACCTATGGCTCATGGTTCTAAGTTCCATCGTCATCAGGGTTCCAACGGTGCATGTTCTTCTCCAAGCCGTGTATTCAAGGGCAAGGGTATGCCTGGTCACATGGGAAGCGTTAAGGTTACAACTCAGAATCTTGAGGTTGTAAGAGTTGACGCAGAGAACAACTTACTGCTGATCAAGGGAGCTGTTCCGGGAGCAAAGAAGGCTCTTATCACAGTAAAAGAGACCGTTAAGTCTGGTAAGTAGTGCTAAGTTAAGAAAGGAGGAACTTTACGATGGCTAAAGTAGCTGTTTATAATATGGAAGGCAAAGAAGTTGGCTCAATCGAGTTAAGCGATTCCATTTTCGGCGTAGAAATTAATGAGCATTTAGTTCATATGGCTGTTCTTCAGCAGCTTGCAAATAATCGTCAGGGAACACAGAAGGCTAAGACACGTTCTGAAGTTCGCGGTGGCGGAAGAAAACCATGGAGACAGAAGGGAACAGGTCATGCAAGACAGGGTTCTACAAGATCTCCACAGTGGACTGGCGGCGGTGTTGTATTCGCTCCGGTACCAAGAGATTACTCATTCAAGCTCAACAAGAAGGAGAAGAGAATTGCGTTAAAGTCAGTTCTTACTTCTAAGGTTGCAGAGGGTAAGCTGGTCGTTGTTGACGAGCTGAAGCTTGATGAGATCAAGACAAAGAAGTTTGTTGAGGTCATGAACAACCTTAAGGTTGAGAAGGCACTTGTTGTATTGAACGACATGGATACGAACGTAATCGCATCTGCAGCCAACATCCCAACTGTTAAGACCGCTCAGACCAACGAGCTGAATGTCTTTGATGCGTTAAAGTATGATACAGTAGTTCTCACTAAGGACTCTGTTGCAACAATCGAGGAGGTGTATGCATAATGGCAAACGTACAGTATTATGATGTGATCCTCAAACCAGTAGTAACTGAGAAGAGCATGGCAGCTATGGCTGAGAAGAAATACACATTTCTTGTTCATCCGGAAGCAAACAAGACCATGATCAAGGAAGCAGTTGAGAAGATGTTCGAAGGAACAAAGGTTGCGAAAGTCAACACAATGAATTGTGAAGGCAAGAACAAGAGACGTGGTATGGTAACCGGCAAGACTGCTAAGACAAAGAAGGCTATCGTTCAGCTGACAGAGGACAGCAAGGACATTGAGATCTTCAGTGGACTTTAATTCGTAAGATAGCAATTATACGACATACAACAAAGCGTTATGCATTAAAATGCATGACAATGGTCGTGATAACAAAATGTTGAAAGGAGAAAAACAATGGGAATTAAGACATATAACCCATATACACCTTCCAGAAGAAATATGACTGGTTCGGATTTCGCTGAGATCACCAAGACAACCCCAGAGAAGTCCCTTACAACTTCCCTTAAGAAGAATGCCGGTCGTAACAATCAGGGTAAGATCACAGTTAGACACCAGGGTGGTGGCAACAGAAGAAAATACAGAATTATCGATTTCAAGAGAAGAAAAGATGGTATTCCGGCAACTGTTATCGGTATCGAGTACGATCCGAACAGAACCGCTAACATCGCACTGATCTGCTACGCAGATGGTGAGAAGGCATATATCCTTGCACCGGCAGGACTGACCGACGGAATGAAGGTTATGAACGGACCGGAGGCAGAGGTAAGAGTTGGTAACTGTTTACCACTTGAGAATATCCCGGTTGGTACACAGATCCACAACATCGAGCTGATCCCTGGCAAGGGCGGACAGATGGTTCGTTCTGCAGGACTTAGCGCACAGCTTATGGCTAAGGAAGGAAAGTACGCAACACTTCGTCTTCCTTCAGGCGAGATGAGAATGGTTCCAATTCAGTGTAGAGCAACAATCGGTGTTATCGGCAACGGTGACCACAACCTCGTTAATATTGGTAAGGCTGGTCGTAAGCGTCACATGGGTGTTCGTCCGACAGTTCGTGGATCTGTTATGAACCCGAATGACCATCCACACGGTGGTGGTGAAGGTAAGGCTCCGGTAGGTCGTCCAGGACCATGTACACCATGGGGCAAGCCTGCACTTGGTTTGAAGACCAGAAAGAAGAACAAGCAGTCTAACAAGCTCATCGTAAGAAGAAGAGACGGTAGAGCGATCAAATAATTAGGAGGTTGAAAAATGGCACGTTCACTTAAAAAAGGACCATTTGCTGATGCAAGCTTACTGAAAAAAGTAGATGCTATGAACGCTTCCGGTGACAAGTCTGTAATCAAGACTTGGTCCCGTCGTTCTACAATCTTCCCTTCATTCGTTGGACACACAATCGCTGTTCACGATGGAAGAAAGCATGTCCCGGTATATGTAACAGAGGATATGGTAGGACACAAGCTCGGTGAGTTCGTTGCAACAAGAACTTACAGAGGACATGGCAAGGACGAGAAGAAGTCAGGCGTAAGATAATAATTCTTGAAAGGAGGTTTCGTCATGGCAAAAGGACATAGATCCCAGATCAAAAGAGAGAGAAACGAAGTAAAAGATACAAGACCTTCAGCAAAGTTATCTTATGCTAGAGTGTCCGTACAGAAAGCATGCTTCGTATTAGATGCAATTCGTGGTAAGGATGTAGCGACAGCACTTGCTATCGTATCCTACAACCCAAGATACGCTTCAAGCGTAATAGAGAAGTTATTAAAGTCAGCCATCGCTAACGCTGAGAACAACAATGGTATGAAGGCAGAGAACCTTTATGTAGCAGAGTGCTACGCAAATAAGGGACCAACAATGAAGAGAATTCATCCTAGAGCACAGGGTAGAGCTTACAGAATCGAGAAGAGAATGAGCCACATTACAATTGTGCTTGATGAAAGATAGGAGGCAATCATGGGACAGAAAGTTAATCCTCATGGATTAAGAGTCGGCGTTATCAAAGATTGGGATTCTAAGTGGTATGCAGATGGTGATTTCGCTGATTACTTAGTAGAAGATTACAATATCAGAACATTTTTAAAGAAAAAGTTATATGCAGCTGGTGTGTCTAAGATTGAGATCGAGAGAGCATCAGACCGCGTTAAGGTTATCATTTACACAGCTAAGCCGGGTGTTGTAATTGGTAAGGGCGGTGCTGAGATTGAGAAGATCAAGGCTGACGTTCAGAAGCTGACAGACAAGAAGCTGGTTGTAGATATCAAGGAAGTTAAGAGACCGGACCGCGACGCTCAGTTAGTAGCTGAGAACATCGCATTACAGCTTGAGAACCGTGTTTCTTTCCGTAGAGCAATGAAGTCCTGCATGGGACGCGCAATGAAGTCTGGTGCTAAGGGTATCAAGACATCATGTTCCGGACGTCTTGGAGGAGCTGATATGGCTCGTACAGAGTTCTACTCTGAGGGAACAATTCCGCTTCAGACACTTCGTGCAGATATCGATTATGGATTCGCTGAGGCAGATACAACTTACGGCAAGGTTGGCGTAAAGGTATGGATCTACAAAGGCGAGGTGCTTCCTACAAAGGGTAACAAGGAAGGAGGAGCTCAGTAATTATGTTAATGCCAAAGAGAGTAAAACATCGTAAACAGTTCCGTGGTTCTATGGCTGGTAAGGCTACAAGAGGTAACACAATCACTTATGGTGAGTATGGTATCATCGCATTAGAGCCATGTTGGATTAAAGCTAATCAGATCGAGGCTGCCCGTGTTGCTATGACAAGACATATCAAGCGTGGTGGTAAGGTTTGGATCAAGATTTTCCCAGATAAGCCAATTACTCAGAAGCCTATGGGTGTTCGTATGGGTAAAGGAAAGGGTAACCTTGAGTATTGGGTAGCCGTTGTTAAGCCAGGTAGAGTAATGTTTGAGATTTCCGGTGTACAGGAAGAAGTAGCTCGTGAAGCGCTGCGTCTTGCTACACACAAATTACCTTGCAAATGTAAAGTAGTTTCTCGTGCAGATTTGGAAGGCGGTGCAGCAAATGAAAACTAGTGCATATTTAGAAGAATTAAAGGCTCAGTCTGTTGCTGATTTACAGGCACAGCTGGTAGACGCTAAAAAGGAACTTTTCAATTTGAGATTCCAGAACGCAACAAATCAGTTGGATAACACTGCAAGAATTAAAGAGGTTCGCAAGAATATCGCTAGAATTCAGACAGTGATCACTGAGAAAGAGAATGTTGCTGAGTAATCCAATATCCTAGTAGAAAGGAGACTTCGGTCGTGGAAGAAAGAAATCTTAGAAAAACACGTGTTGGTGTTGTTGTAAGCGATAAGATGGATAAGACAATCGTTGTTGCTGTAAGAAATAACGAGAGACATCCACTTTACAACAAGATCGTTAAGAAGACATACAAGTTAAAGGCTCATGACGAGGCAAACGATGCTAAGGTCGGTGATACTGTCAGAGTAATGGAGACAAGACCATTATCTAAGGATAAGAGATGGAGACTTGTAGAGATCATGGAAAGAGCAAAATAATAAAAGGAGGCTACAAGCATGGTACAGCAGGAAAGCAGACTCAGAGTCGCAGATAACACTGGCGCTAAAGAGTTACTTGTTATCCGCGTTATGGGTGGATCTACCAGAAGATATGCGAACATCGGCGATGTAATCGTTGCTACTGTTAAAGATGCAACACCAGGCGGTGTTGTTAAAAAGGGCGATGTTGTAAAGGCCGTAGTTGTTCGTTCAGTAAAGGGTGCCCGTCGTAAAGATGGTTCCTATATTAAGTTTGATGAGAACGCAGCAGTCATCATCAAGGATGACAAAACTCCGAGAGGAACTCGTATCTTTGGACCAGTAGCTCGTGAGCTTCGTGAGAAGCAGTTCATGAAGATTGTTTCTCTGGCTCCAGAAGTATTATAGGAGGAACGAAGATGGCAAGTATGAAGATCAAAAAAGGCGATATGGTTAAGGTTATCGCTGGCAAGGATAAGGATAAAGAGGGCAAGGTAATTGCCGTAAATAAGAAGGACAATACACTTCTTGTTGAGGGTATCAACATGGTTACAAAGCATACAAAGCCAAGCATGGCTAACCAGCAGGGTGGTATCGTTCATCAGGAAGCTCCTATTGACATTTCCAACGTTATGTATCTTCACAAGGGTAAGGCTACTCGCGTAGGCTTCAAGATGGATGGAGATAAGAAGGTTCGTTTCGCAAAGTCAACAGGCGATGTAATCGATTAATTGAAGAGAGGAGGACAAAACATTGAGTAGACTTAGAGAACAGTACGAGAACGAGATCAAGGACGCAATGGTCAAGAAGTTCGGGTACAAGAACGCAATGGAGATTCCAAAGCTCGACAAGATCGTAGTTAACATGGGTGTTGGCGAAGCTAAGGAGAACGCAAAGATTCTTGAGGCAGCTGTTAAGGATCTGGAGACAATCACTGGACAGAAGGCTGTTACAACAAAGGCTAAGAACGCAATCGCAAACTTTAAGATTCGTGAGAATATGCCGATCGGATGTAAGGTAACCTTACGTGGCGAGAAGATGTATGAGTTTGCGGATCGTCTGATCAATCTGGCATTACCTCGTGTACGTGACTTCAGAGGCGTTAATCCAAACGCATTTGACGGACGAGGTAACTATGCACTTGGTATCAAGGAGCAGATCATCTTCCCTGAGATTGAGTACGATAAGGTAGATAAGGTTCGTGGTATGGATGTCATCTTTGTTACAACTGCAAAGACGGACGAGGAAGCACGTGAATTATTGACTCTGTTCAATATGCCATTCGCTAAATAATTTAGGAGGGAATTTTAATGGCTAAGACAAGTATGAAAGTTAAGCAGCAGCGTAAACCAAAATTCTCTACCAGAGAATACACACGTTGCAGAATTTGTGGTCGTCCACATTCAGTTTTAAGAAAGTACGGAATCTGTAGAGTATGTTTCCGTGAATTAGCATATAAAGGTCAGATCCCAGGAGTTAAGAAGGCTTCTTGGTAAAACGAAAAGGAGGAAATATACATCATGATGACAAGTGATCCAATCGCAGATATGCTTACAAGAATTCGTAATGCAAATACTGCTAAGCATGATACAGTAGATATTCCATCTTCTAAGATCAAGGTTGCTATTGCGGGCATCCTTGTTGATGAGGGTTTCATCGAGAAGTATGATATCATCGAAGATGGTAACTTCAAGACTATCCGCGTAACATTAAAGTATGGTGCAGACAAGAACGAGAAGATTATTACTGGTATTAAGAGAATTTCTAAGCCTGGTCTTCGCGTATATGCCGGCAAGGATGAGATCCCAAGCGTACTCGGCGGATTAGGAATTGCTATTCTTTCAACTAACCAGGGAATCGTTACCGATAAGGAAGCAAGAAAGCTTCAGGTTGGTGGAGAAGTTCTTGCATTTGTTTGGTAATTTATAATGTAGGAGGCTTCCTATTCGATGAACGGGAAGGAGCACATTGCATATAAGTTCGCTGATGCGAGGCAATGGGCGTAGGAAGTGAATCGAGGATTCGTTTCAGAGTTTAAAGTAGGGGCCAGAAAGCAAATTATCTCAAAGTATAAACTGACCGCAGAGGTCAGAGATACTATATAACAATTCACCTAAAATCATTAAGGAGGTACGGGCATGTCACGTATAGGAAGAATGCCAATCGCAGTTCCGGCTGGTGTAACAGTTGAGATTGCAGAAAATAATCATGTGACTGTAAAAGGTCCAAAGGGAACTCTTGAGAGAACACTTCCATCTGAGATGGAGATCAAGTTAGAGGGCTCTGAAATCGTAGTAACAAGACCGAACGATTTAAAGAAAATGAAATCCTTACATGGATTGACAAGAACACTGATCAACAACATGGTTGTTGGTGTTACCGATGGATACACAAAGGTTCTTGAGGTAAACGGTGTCGGTTATAGAGCATCCAAGTCTGGAAAGAAGCTTACACTGAACCTTGGATATTCTCATCCGGTTGAGATGGAAGATCCGGAAGGACTTGAGTCAGTTGTAGAAGATAACAAGATTACCATTAAGGGAATCGATAAGGAAAAAGTAGGCCAGTACGCAGCTGAGATCAGAGACAAGAGAAGACCTGAGCCATATAAGGGCAAGGGTATCAAGTACGCTGATGAGGTTATCAGACGTAAGGTTGGTAAGACTGGTAAAAAATAATTAAAGGAGTGGACAAGAAATGGTTAGTAAAAAGTCAAGAACTGTAGTTCGTGAAAAGAAACATAGAAGAATGCGTAATCATCTTGCTGGTACAGCAGAGCGTCCTCGTTTGGCTGTATTCAGAAGTAATAACCATATGTATGCTCAGATTATTGATGATACAGTTGGCAATACCCTTGTTTCTGCTTCTACCCTGGATAAGGAAGTGAAGGCAGAGGTCGAGAAGACAAACAATGTCGATGCAGCAGCAAAGCTTGGTACTGTAATCGCAAAGAAGGCTTTAGATAAGGGAATTTCCACAGTTGTCTTCGATAGAGGTGGTTTTATTTACGCAGGTAAGGTTCAGGCATTAGCTGAAGCAGCAAGAGAAGCTGGTTTAGATTTCTAGGAGGAGACAAACATGAAACGTGAAATCATTGATGCTAGTCAATTAGAATTGGTTGACCAGGTTGTTGACATCAAGCGTGTAACAAAGGTTGTTAAAGGTGGACGTAACATGCGTTTCACAGCTCTCGTTGTTGTTGGTGACAAGAATGGTCATGTTGGTGCCGGTCTTGGCAAGGCTGCCGAGATTCCGGAGGCAATCCGTAAGGGTAAGGAAGACGCAATCAAGAGTCTGATTACCGTTAAGATGGATGAGAACAACTCTATTACACATGATGTAACAGGAAAATATACAGGTGCTTCTGTACTGTTAAAGAAGTCTCCTGAAGGTACAGGTATCATCGCTGGTGGTCCGGCTCGTTCCGTTTGTGAGATCGCAGGTATCCAGAATATCCGTACAAAGTCCTTGGGCTCTAACAACAAGCAGAATGTTGTGCTTGCAACAATCGAAGCTTTAAAGCAGCTTAGAAGCCCGGAAGAAGTTGCAAGACTTCGTGGTAAGTCAGTAGAAGAAATCTTAGGTTAAGGAGGAGCAAGTCATGGCAGATAAGAAAGTGAAAGTAACACTTATTAAGTCAACAATTGGTGCTGTTCCTAAGAACAAGAAGACAATCGAGGCTCTTGGATTAACCAAGTTAAATAAGACTGTTGAGTTACCGGATAACGCAGCTACACAGGGCGCAATTCGTAAGGTAGCACCATACGTAAAGGTAGAAGAGGTTTAATCATTAAAACAAGGAGGTGCCAAAATGGATTTATCTAGTTTAAAAGCAGCTGAAGGCTCAGTGCATAACGATAATTTCAGAAGAGGCCGTGGACACGGTTCAGGAAACGGCAAGACTGCTGGTAAGGGTCATAAGGGACAGAAGGCTCGTTCCGGAGCTCCGAGACCGGGCTTTGAAGGTGGTCAGATGCCATTATACAGAAGACTTCCTAAGAGAGGCTTCAAGTGCAGAAACTCTAAGGAAATCGTTGGAATCAATCTTTCCGCGCTGGAGAAGTTTGACAATGATGCAGTAGTATCTGTGGAGACATTGGTTGAGGCTGGTGTCGTTAAGAACCCTAGAGATGGAGTTAAGATTCTCGGTAATGGAGAACTTACCAAGAAGCTCACTGTCCAGGCAAACGCATTTAGTGCTAGTGCAAAGGAGAAGATTGAGGCTCTTGGTGGAAAAGCAGAGGTGATCTAATGCTGGAAACACTGCGCAACGCATTTAAAGTAAAGGATATTCGCAACCGAATCCTGTTTACTTTCTTTATGCTGATTGTAATCAGAATAGGAAGCCAGCTTCCGGTTCCTGGTGTTGACGGAGAAGTTTTTAAAAGCTTCTTCGAGCAGCAGGCCGCTGACGGACTTGGATTCTTTAATGCAATTACAGGTGGCTCATTCCTGAACATGTCTGTATTTGCATTGAATATCACACCGTACATTACGGCTTCCATTATTATGCAGCTTCTGACCATTGCCATTCCGAAGCTGGAAGAGATGCAGCGCGACGGAGAAGAAGGAAGAAAGAAAATTGCTTCCATCACACGTTACGTAACCATCGCGCTTGGTCTGATCGAGGCCATTGCCATGACGGTTGGATTCTATCGTGGAGGCTATTTGGTAAGCGAAGATCCGTTGACTGTGATCATGGTTGTTACATCGCTCACTGCCGGTTCTGCAGTACTTATGTGGATGGGTGAGCGCATTACGGAAAAGGGGATCGGAAACGGTATCTCTATCGTATTGGTAATCAACATTATTTCCCGTGTTCCACAGGATATGGCAACTTTGTGGGAGCAGTTTATTGCTTCCAAATCTGTTCCGAAGGGCATTCTCGCCGGCTTGATTATCATTGCTATCATTGTTGCCATGGTAATCTTTGTAGTTGTACTGCAGGGGGCTGAGAGAAGAATCCCGGTTCAGTATTCCAAGAAAATTCAGGGACGCAAGCAGGTTGGCGGACAGTCTACACATATTCCTCTGAAGGTAAATACCGGCGGTGTTATTCCGGTCATCTTCGCTCAGTCTCTGATGCAGACACCGGTTATCATTGCAAGCATTGCAGGCAAGGGTAATGGTACAGGCATTGGAAGTAAAATCTTAAAGGGATTATCCCAGTCTAACTGGTGTAATCCGGAGGAGCCAATCTACACGATCGGACTTCTTGTATACCTGCTTTTGATTATTGCGTTTGCATATTTCTATACACAGATTACATTCAATCCGTTAGAGATTGCCAACAATATGAAGAAAGCCGGCGGATTTATACCTGGTATCAGACCGGGTAAGCCAACGAGCGATTATCTGAATCAGATTCTTGGCTATATCGTTTTCATCGGAGCGATCGGACTTGCAATCGTTGCATTCATTCCGATCTTCTTCAACGGTGTATTCAAGGCTGATGTATCTTTCGGTGGAACATCTATCATCATTATCGTAGGTGTTGTAATCGAGACCTTAAAGCAGATTGAGTCACAGATGAGAGTTCGTTATTATAAGGGATTTTTAAATGACTAGTTATGAATTGGAGATACTGGAATCAGTATCTCCATTCATGGTCTTTACAAAAAGTGCAAGATATGTATTGGTTAGAATAGGAGAACGAATATGAAAATTATTATGTTAGGGGCTCCGGGAGCCGGAAAAGGGACACAGGCAAAGCAGATTGCCGCAAAGTATGACATTCCACATATCTCTACCGGAGATATCTTCCGTGCCAACATCAAGAATGGCACAGAGCTTGGCAAGAAGGCTAAGACGTACATGGATCAGGGCGCACTGGTGCCGGATGAACTGACCTGTGATCTCGTTATGGACCGCATTCAGCAGGATGATTGCAAGAACGGATTCGTATTGGATGGTTTCCCAAGAACAATTCCGCAGGCAGAAGCATTGGATGCTGCACTGAAAAAAATTGGACAGACAATGGATTACGCCATTGATGTAGACGTTCCGGATGAGAACATTGTTAACCGTATGGGTGGACGTCGTGCCTGCTTAAACTGTGGCGCAACTTATCATATCGTATTTAACCCGACCAAGGTTGAGGGCAAGTGTGATGCATGCGGCAGCGATACTGTTCTTCGTGATGATGATAAGCCGGAGACGGTTCAGAAGCGTCTGAGTGTATATCACGAGCAGACACAGCCTCTGATCGATTATTATAAGGCGCAGGGTATTTTGAAGTCTGTGGACGGAACCCAGCCGATGGATGACGTATTCTCCGCAATCGTTGGTATATTGGGAGAATAAGACATGTCTGTATCAATTAAATCTTCTCAGGAGATTGAACTGATGAGGGAGGCGGGACGTATTCTCGCCACCGTGCATCAGGAGCTTGGTAAAAACATCAGACCGGGAATGTCTACTATGGATATTGACCGATTGGGAGAAGAGATGATCCGAAGCTATGGGTGTATCCCTTCCTTTAAGAATTACTGCGGCTATCCGGCATCTATCTGTGTATCAGTAAATGATGAGGTAGTGCATGGAATTCCAAGCGAGAAGCGCCTGATACAGGAAGGTGACATTGTCAGTTTGGACGCAGGCGTTATCTACAAGGGATATCATTCCGATGCGGCCCGCACCGTTGCGGTCGGGGAAATCAGTGAGAAAGCAAAACTGCTGATTGAACGAACCCGCCAGTCATTTTTCGAAGGGATGAAGAAGGCTGTGGCTGGCAATCATCTCCACGATATATCCGCAGCAATTGGAGACTATGCCGAAAGCTTTGGCTACGGTGTTGTTCGGGATCTGTGCGGACATGGAATCGGTAATCACCTTCATGAGGATCCTGAAATTCCGAACTTCAGACAGTGGAGACGGGGAATCAAGCTTCGTCCGGGCATGACTCTGGCGGTAGAGCCGATGATCAACCTCGGAACGTCTGAGGTCGAATGGATGGATGATGAGTGGACGGTGGTAACGGAAGATGGAGCGCCATCTGCGCATTATGAGAACACGATTCTGATTACAGAGGGAAAGCCGGAGATTCTGTCTCTGACCGAAGAGGAGAAGGCGGCCGGATATCTGGATCTCTTTTAAATATAGTAGACAAAACAGGAGGAAAGAAAGTTATGTCAAAGGCAGATGTTATCGAAGTAGAAGGCGTGGTAGTTGAGAAGCTGCCAAACGCATTTTTCAAGGTGGAGCTGGAGAATGGTCATCAGATTATGGCAACCATCAGTGGAAAGCTCCGCATGAACTTTATCCGAATCCTTCCGGGAGATAAAGTTACGATTGAGATGTCTCCATACGATCTGACAAAGGGAAGAATTATTTGGAGAGATAAATAAAAAGATTGACTTCCGTGAAGTGCGCGTGTATAATGTTATACGGACACTTTTGGAAAAGTACCTAAGAACCGGCGGGAAACCGCTAAAATAGGGCTTTTATAGAGAAAGGAGGATTTGCTGTGAAGGTAAGATCATCAGTTAAGCCTATTTGCGAGAAGTGCAAAGTCATCAAAAGAAAAGGAAGCATCAGAATTATCTGCGAGAATCCTAAGCACAAGCAGAGACAGGGTTAATTACATTTTGTAATTTATAACCCTGTTTTAGTGCGTTAGGAATTCCTTTTCGAAAGCGTGAGAATCTGAGGATTTTCACACAATCATTCATTATGTGCGGCTGCAGCGCAAAGTATTGCGCTGTTCATAATAAAACAGAGGCATTTCTGGATACACGCTATAATACCGAGTGGCGTGTACGAATCATGCACGGCAGAGCTTCGTTATGCGAAGGCTGCTTAGACAGAGCACCGGCAAGTAATTTGCAGGTGTTTTGTGTGGTAAAATATGGAATCCGGTCTTGTATACACACATTTCAGGACGTGCAACCGTAGCTGTATGGGAGTCGGGTTCGGGTGCGGTATATTGTTGCGATATGCCTTTTACTATTAATTATCAGGAAAATTTTATGGAGGTGTAAACACACATGGCTCGTATTGCAGGTGTAGATTTACCAAGAGAAAAACGTGTAGAAATCGGTTTGACTTACATCTACGGAATCGGAAGAGTAAGTGCTAACCGCATCCTTGAAGCAGCCAACGTAGATCCTGACACTCGTGTTCGCGATCTGACTGACGACGAGGTTAAGAGAATCAGTGCTGTGATTGATGAGACACAGACTGTAGAAGGTGATCTGAGAAGAGAGATCGCTCTGAATATCAAGAGACTTCAGGAGATCGGATGCTATCGTGGTATCCGTCACAGAAAGGGACTTCCTGTTCGTGGACAGAAGACTAAGACTAACGCTAGAACAAGAAAAGGTCCTAAGAGAACTGTTGCTAATAAGAAGAAATAATTTTTTTGAGAGAAAGTAGGTTAGTTTAGATATGGCTAAGAACGTTGCAAAGAAAACAACAAAAAAGCGCGTAAAGAAAAACGTTGAACGCGGACAGGCACACATTCAGGCATCTTTTAACAACACAATTGTTACACTTACAGATACTGAAGGAAACGCTTTATCATGGGCAAGTGCTGGTGGTCTTGGATTTAGAGGTTCAAAGAAATCTACTCCATATGCTGCACAGATGGCGGCAGAAACTGCTACAAAGGCAGCTTTAATTCATGGTTTGAAGACAGTTGACGTATTCGTAAAGGGACCAGGTTCAGGAAGAGAGGCAGCTATCCGTGCCCTTTCCGCTTGCGGTCTTGAGGTTACTTCCATCAGAGACGTGACTCCGGTTCCACACAACGGATGCCGTCCACCAAAGCGTAGAAGAGTTTAATTAGGAGGTATCGATTAAGATGGCAGTTAGTAAAGTACCTGTACTGAAAAGATGTAGATCCCTTGGTTTAGAGCCAAGCTATTTAGGATATGATAAGAAGTCTAAGAGAAACCTTACAAGATCCAACAAGAAGGTTTCAGAGTACGGACTTCAGCTTCGTGAGAAGCAGAAGGCAAAGTTCATCTATGGTGTACTTGAGAAGCCTTTCCGTAATTATTATGAGAAGGCTGATAGAATGAAGGGCTTAACCGGTCCAAACCTGATGACTATGCTTGAGTCAAGACTTGATAACGTAGTATTCCGTCTTGGTTTCGCAAGAACAAGAAAGGAAGCAAGACAGATCGTAGATCACAAGTTTATTACTGTAAACGGTAAGGTTGTTAACATTCCTTCTTATCTGGTAAAGGCTGGTGACGTTATCGAAGTTAAGGAGAGCAAGAAGAGCATCCAGCGCATGAAGGATATCGTTGAGGTTGCTGGTGGAAGACTTGTTCCAGAGTGGTTAGATGTTGACGCAGAGAAGCTGCAGGGAACCGTTAAGGAGTTACCTTCACGTGAGCAGATCGATGTTCCTGTAAACGAGATGCTTATTGTCGAGTTATATTCTAAGTAAAATAGGAAATAGGTAACTATTCAGAACCCATTAGAATTAGATAATCAGAATCGTCATGCTTGTATGAGGAGGGGGTCTGAATAGTTACGAAATAGATAATGCCAGACAATACCCGAGAAGGAGGGACTTTGTAGTGTTCGATTTTGAAAAACCGAAAATTGAGATTGCTGAAATTTCAGAAGACAAAACATTTGGTAAGTTTGTTGTAGAGCCTCTGGAGAGAGGATACGGAACAACACTTGGTAACTCCCTGAGAAGAATTATGCTTTCTTCTCTTCCGGGAGCAGCTGTTAGTCAGGTTAAGATTGACGGTGTTCTGCATGAGTTCAGTTCCATTCCGGGAGTTAAGGAAGATGTGACTGAGATTATCATGAACATCAAGAATCTTGCAATCCGTAACAACAGTTCTACAAATGAACCAAAAGTTGCTTACATTGAATTCGAAGGTGAAGGCGTTGTTACAGCTGCAGATATCCAGGTTGATTCGGATATCGAGATTATGAATCCGGAACTCGTAATCGCACACCTGAACGGCGGTGCTGATTGCAAGTTATATATGGAGCTCACTATCACGAAGGGTAGAGGATATATCAGCGCAGACAAGAACAAGTCTGACGACACACCAATCGGTGTGATCGCTGTTGATTCCATCTACACTCCAGTCGATCGTGTAAATCTGACCGTAGAGAATACTCGTGTCGGCCAGGTTACCGATTTCGATAAGCTTACATTGGATGTATATACCAATGGAACCTTAGAGCCAGACGAGGCTGTCAGCCTTGCTGCCAAGGTGCTTAGCGAGCACTTGAATCTGTTTATTGATCTGTCCGATGCCGCTCAGCAGGCTGAGGTTATGGTTGAGAAGGAGAACGATGCACAGGAGAAGGTTCTTGAGATGAATATCGATGAACTTGAGCTGTCTGTTCGTTCATATAACTGTCTGAAGAGAGCTGGAATCAACACAGTTGCTGAGTTGATCAACCGTACTCCTGAGGATATGATGAAGGTTCGTAATCTGGGACGTAAGTCTTTGGAAGAAGTGTTAGCAAAGCTTAAGGAATTGGGATTACAGTTAAATCAGGGAGAGGAATAGTAATGATTTCACGTAGTGGAATCATTGCCTACGCAAATCGCTATGCCGAAGGCATACGCAAATGTGATTTGCTCCTTGGTGGCGGTGTCAGTAAACCCGATGAGTGTGACAGCGTCAGAGAACATGAAGTGGAATGAAAAATGGGTTCGGCCAGTAAATCCAAAGAGTATGGCAGGATACCCCACAAATGGAGGAAAAAACAATGGCAAAGTATCGTAAGTTAAGCAGAACCTCTAGCCAGAGAAAGGCATTATTAAGAGGTCAGGTAACAGCTCTCATCGCAAACGGCAAGATCGTTACAACTGAGGCTAAGGCAAAGGAAGTTAAGAAGATTGCAGAAGGTCTCATTGCAATGGCTGTAAGAGAGAAAGACAACTTCGAAGAGGTTACTGTTACTGCTAAGGTTGCCCGCAAGGACAAGGACGGCAAGAGAGTAAAGGAAGTTGTTGATGGTAAGAAGGTTACCGTATACGACGAAGTTGAGAAGACAATCAAGAAGGATCTTCCTTCCCGTCTTCATGCAAGAAGAGAGATGCTCAAGGTTCTCTACTCTGTAAAGACTACAGACGGAACCAAGAAGGGCACAAAGGAAGTTGATCTGGTTGCTAAGTTATTCGATGAGATCGCTCCTAAGTACGTAGACCGTAACGGTGGTTACACAAGAATCGTTAAGATTGGTCAGCGTAAGGGTGACGGCGCTCTTGAGGTTCTTCTGGAGCTTGTATAATTTATCACGATGCAGCAAAAGCTGTCAGACATATCGGTCTGGCAGCTTTTTTGTCCAAACAGTAAATGTAAAGTTATATTGCGAATTGTAATTTGATTAAGAATCCGCTATACTAATGTTAATTCATTGGTATGACGGATTTTTGCGCAGTGGAGGCGTTTTATGGGCAAAACAGTTGCAATCGGAATACAGAATTTTGAGAAGCTGATTCAAGATGGTTATTTTTATATTGATAAAACAGATTTTATTCGGGAGTGGCTGGAAAGCGGAGACAGCGTGACACTCATCACCAGACCGCGGCGGTTTGGAAAAACACTGAATATGAGTATGCTGGAAGCGTTCTTTTCTGTGGAGTATGCGGGGCGCGGGGAATTGTTTGAGGGACTATCTATCTGGGAGGATGAGAAATACCGCGTTTTGCAGGGAACGTACCCGGTGATCTTTCTTTCCTTTGCCAATGTGAAGGAGACGGACTTTAAAACAACCAGCTACCGGATTCGCCAGCTTTTGATGAAGCAGTATGAGAAATACGCCTTTTTGCGTGAGAGTAACTATCTTTCAGAGGCAGAAAAGGATTATTTTGACCGAATGAGGGCTGGGATGAGCGAAGAGGATGCTCCATTGGCGCTGTATCAGTTGTCGGATTTTTTGTATCGCTATTATGGTAAAAAGGTTATTATCCTTTTAGACGAATATGACACACCCATGGAAGAAGCGTATGTATATGGTTATTGGGAGAAACTGGCGGTTTTTACAAGGAGCCTGTTTAACTCTACATTTAAGACTAACCCGTACCTGGAGCGTGCTGTGATGACCGGAATTACAAGGATTAGTAAGGAATCCATATTTTCCGATTTGAATAATCTCAAGGTTGTTACAACCACCTCCGATGAATATGCAGTGGCGTTTGGATTTACAGAGGAAGAGGTGTTTGCCGCCTTGGAGGAGTATGGGTATCATGACCGCAAGGAGGAGATTAAGAGTTGGTATGACGGCTTTATCTTCGGAAAGCACAGAGATATTTATAATCCGTGGTCGATTTTGAATTTTCTGGATACGGGAGAGATTGCCCCCTATTGGGCAAATACCAGCAGTAACAGTCTGATCAGCAAACTGCTGCAGGAGGGAAATGGTGATATCAAGAAACAGTTTGAGTGTCTACTCAGGGGACAACACATTCGATCGGTAATTGATGAGCAGATCGTGTTTGACCGACTGAACGGAAGTGAGAAGGCGATATGGAGCCTGTTGCTGTCAAGTGGCTATCTCAAGGTGGTTTCGCGCGAAAGCTATCAGGACGTTCCGGTGGGAATACAGCCGAGATATGAACTGGCGATTACAAATCAGGAGATTAATCTAATGTTTCGGGGGATGGTGAGTGATTGGTTTTCAGATGCGGAATCCGACTACAATGGTTTTGTAAAGGCGCTGCTTGCCGGAAATCTTAAGGAAATGAACGCTTACATGAATCAGGTGGCGTTGAAGACGTTTAGCTGCTTTGATACCGGAAAAAATCCATCGAAGCAGGAACCGGAGCGTTTTTATCATGGGTTTGTACTTGGTTTGTTGGTGGAGCTTGCGGGGCGGTACATGGTCACGTCAAATGGCGAGAGCGGGTTTGGCAGATATGATGTGATGATCGAGCCGAAGGATGTGGCAAAGGACGATGCCTTTATTTTGGAATTTAAAGTGCATGATTTGAACGAAGAGGGGACATTGGAGGATACTGTCCGTGCAGCGCATGCGCAGATAGAGGAAAAGCAATATGACGCCGCATTGCTTGCCAGAGGGATAGCGGCGGAGCATATTAGAAAATATGGTTTTGCTTTTGAAGGGAAACGTGTACTGATTGGATAGAAAGGTGGAAAAACATGAAGAAGAAAAGCAAATTTTTAGAAGAGTTTAAGAAGTTTATCCTGCGCGGAAACGTGATGGATATGGCAGTCGGTGTCATTGTCGGTGGGGCGTTCACAGCTATCGTGACATCCTTGAATGCAGACATCCTTACACCCATTCTCGCCATATTTGGAGGTACGGATTTCTCGTATCTGACCGTGAAGCTGGGAAGCGGAGAAAACGCACCACTATTGACCTACGGCAATTTTATCACGGCAGTCATCAATTTTCTGATTACGGCGCTTGTGATTTTTCTGTTGTTAAAAGGAATTAACAAGCTTACTGAGAAACTGAATTCCTTGAAGAAAGAAGAAGAGGAAGAGGCGGCACCTACAACCAAGAAATGTCCCTACTGTATCAGCGAGATTGATATCAAGGCGACACGTTGCCCACATTGTACTTCCATTATTGAGGAGTTGGAGAAATAGTTGTGTACCAAGAGAAAGGGGCAATCATGGCAGAGCGATTAGACAAGCAGTTCGACTTCCTGCGGGAAATTGATAAGGAAAAGCTCATTGGACGACAGACCTATCTGGCCAATGGCGAGCGCAAGGAGAACGATGCGGAGCATGCCTGGCATATGGCAATCATGACCATATTGCTGAGTGAATACGCCAATGAGGAGATTGACGTATTAAAGACGATTACCATGCTTCTGATTCATGACCTCGTCGAGATCGATGCGGGAGACACTTACGCTTACGATGAGGAGGGGAAGAAGACCCAGGCAATCCGAGAGGCAAAGGCTGCAGAAAGGATCTACGGTCTTCTGCCGGAAGATCAGGGCAGAAAGCTTCATGAACTGTGGCTCGAATTCGAGGCCCAGAAGACGCCAGAAGCCAAGTTTGCCCGCACCATGGACTGTTTACAGCCTCTGATGCTTAACGCGGCTACAGAAGGCAAATCCTGGCTTGAACACGGGGTGAAGCTGAGTCAGGTGTTGGGACGAAATGCACATACTGCGGAAGGCTCACGGGAACTGTGGGAATATGCGAGAGAGCATATGATTGAGCCCAATGTGAAAGCAGGGCGAATTCGCGACGACGTATCAAATGAATGAGAAATATGAGTACTATGTTGGAACTAACATATTCGGATGAATTGGGTCTTACGTAAACATTAACAAAGGCGATGCTCCATGATTTATATGGGGTATCGCCTTTGTTATATACATAGCAATGTTTTCTGATATTTGCGTATATGTGTGAAACAGCCTGTTAACTGCTTTTTATCGGTTTGCCTTCTGCTCCTCGTTATACTTCTTCACATAGTTCTTAATGCGGTCATAAGGACTGAGCAGATCGCTGATTGAACAATCGTGGTTTAAGGTGTCGATAATATACGCAATGTACTTGCTCATATCGCAGCTGATGTAGTACTCGCGGGAGAGAAGCTCCGGTGTCTGATAGATCAGGTTTGTAGTAACCACGCGGTAGATCAGACCCTCTTCATAGGCTTTGTCAAAAGCAGCGAGTCCGTTGGTAAACAGACCGAAGGTAGATACCACGAAAATGCGGTTCGCCTTGCGCTTCTTTAACTCTCGTGCGGTATCAATCATGCTCTCGCCGGAGGAGATCATATCGTCGATGATAAACACATCCTTGCCCTCCACATTGGAGCCCAGGAACTCATGGGCAACGATTGGGTTGCGGCCGTCTACGATCTTGCTGTAATCACGTCTCTTGTAGAACATACCCATGTCCACACCGAGAACGTTAGCCAGATAGATGGCACGGTTGGTTGCACCCTCATCCGGGCTGATGATCATCAAGTGATCGGCATCGATGGTCAGATCCTTTACATTCTTCAGAATGCCTTTGATGAACTGGTAAGAAGGCATGACGTTCTCGAAGCCGTTCAGAGGAATGGCGTTCACAACGCGAGGATCATGTGCGTCAAACGTAATGATGTTGTCAATGCCCATGTTGTAGAGCTCCTGAAGAGCCAGTGGGCAATCCAGAGACTCTCTTGCGGTTCTTCTGTGCTGACGGCTTTCATACAGAAATGGAAGAATCACAGTAATTCTTCTTGCTTTGCCGCCGACAGCTGCGATGACACGCTTCAGATCTGCAAAGTGATCATCCGGAGACATATGATTGGTCTGTCCGCAAAGGGAGTAGGTCAGGCTGTAGTTTGTTACATCAACCATAATGAACAGGTCGTAACCTCTTACAGACTGATTGATCACACATTTGGCTTCTCCGGAACCGAATCTCGGAATATACGGCTCAATAATATAGCTTTCTCTGGCATAGTCCTTAAAAGCAACATCGTCCTGATGCTCGTGCTCACGGTGCTCTCTCCAGGTAGCAAGATAATCATTGACCTTGCGACCGAGCTCTGTGCAGCTGGCCGTCGGGATCAACCCGAGTGTACCGCATGGGATAGTTTCCAGGATTCTTTCATCGTTTGGCATTAGATTGTCCTCCGTTAATTAAATGTATCTTTGCCGCTTTTGCAAGCGGATGTCATTCGTGAAGAGCTTGATGAGCGAGTAGTTGTCCATAATTCTGGAGAAGGTCCGCTCAGAATAACGCTCTGTCAACTGACCGATGCTTAAATTTGTAGAGATGATGGTGGATTTACCGCGGAGAATACGCTCATTCACACAGAGAAAGAGCTGGGACACCGTAAAGGTGTTGGACATCTCCGTTCCCAAATCATCAATTACCAGAAGATCGCTGTCGAAAATATTCTGATTGGCAGCGATAGCATCAGCGTCCTTTTCGAATACGCCTTTGCTTAATATATCAAATAATTGAAAAGCTGTAAAGTAGATTACGGAACGTCCCTGATCGAGGATTTCCTTGGCGACACAATTCGACAGAAAGGTCTTGCCTACGCCGGTATCGCCGTAAAAAAGCAGATTTTTTGGCTTTTCATCAAAATGGTCAATAAAATTGTGGCACTCCTTTACCGCATTCTGAACTGTTGCCAAAGCGGAGAGGCCGGTGGTCGGATTGATATCCTGGTCCGAATAGTACTCGTAGGAAAAAGCGTCAAAGCTCTCCCTCTCTAAAACGGATTGTATGTTGGACTGGGCATAGATGGTGTTGATAATGGCCTGCTTGAAACAGTGGCATTTACTGCCGTCGATATAGCCGGTGTCCTTACAGTCCGGACAGGTGTAGATGGGATCCAGATAATTCTTCGGATATCCGTGACCCCAAAGGAGCTGTTCACGTTCAAACCCCAGAGTGGCAAGCTCGTCCCTTAAAGAAGAAAGCGCATCGGAATCGCCATCCAGAAGGAGTCTGGCCCTGCGAACGGAGCAGGAAGCAACTGCTTCGTCGATCTCCCTGAGGCGGGGGATCTCTGCATATACAGATTGGCGGCGCGCATCTGTAGCACGTCGGTTGTTTAATTGTCGTGCGTCATAGCTGCGCATAATCTCGTCATATTGTGCATTGGTAAGTGCCATATAGTATCTCCTGATCTGGCCGAAATATTTCTAGCCGTGGAGAGAAGTCGTAAGAAGCAACTCCTCCAGCTTGTCATAGTCGTAGCTGCGCTGATTGAAATTATTAAACGCATTTTTCTTCACGGGGGCGTCCTCGGTCTTGACGGTTACCTTCCGTGTCTGGCTGTATGCGGCATCCAGTTTTTGAACATCCGCCAGGGTATGTACCTGATTCTTGTGCCAACTGGTCAAAATGGAATCGGTGTATTCAAAGCTTGGCTGATGGATGGCTGTCATGGTGCGGCTGCAGGCTTCCCGAATCAGAGGGAGGTCAAAGCCGTATTCCTGTGTCCACTTCTTAATATAGGAAGTCTCGGATTCTACCAGGCTGCGGCCGGTTATTCCAAAGGCCTTCATCACTCCATAATAGGCCTGACTGTGAATGGCGGCATCCTCCTTTGCCTGTTCTACGGTGTGTATACCCTTCTCATGCCAGCTTAGAGCAACCTTGTCCAGATAACGCATGCTGGAATGTCCTTTGCTGATGCAGTACTCTAATAGGTAAACAATCAATTCTGTAGAAAAGTGCAGCTCTTCGTGCCAGTATAAAACCGTACTCACGTCATTCTGTGTAAGAGGCCGCTTCATATAGGTCTCGACGACGAAAAACAGCTCTGAAATATCAGGATCCTTGCGGAAAGCGCTGATCTCGTCCAGTGTATAATCCCGTTTGACGGGAACCGTAGCAGGGACAGGAGATGCAGGTACAGAGGCTTCGGCCGATGCACATGCCAGGCCGGATGGCGATAAAGCTGCCTGGGCCGGTACGCCATTGCTGTCGGAAGAAGAACTCTCACCGGAGGCTGCGTCTGTCGGTGCATTCGGCAATGCCAGCAGGCGAATGTCTGTAATCTTCCTGCCTGCATTATATTCTAAGGAAAGAAGTCCCTGTTTCTCCCAGTAGGTTAAGGCCCGGATGACATCTGTCTCTGTGTGGTTGAATCTGTCTGCAATGGATGTAATCGTACAGCGGGCAGTTTGCGAATGCATACAGCGCAATAGGTACAGGTAAATTTTCACAAATTCTCCATTGGCCTGTGGCATATAATCATCGATAAATTTGTTTGAGACGAGTGTGTCGGTGCAAAGCCTCTCGCTGTGTAACTGAATCTCAACCATAGTAGTCAATCCTTCACATCTGTTCCGTATCGTTACAGAACAGTGATCCCTTCCTTGTAGTGCATCTGAGATTATAGCACAATCACCTTAGAAATGGAAGATAAAAAACTGCGGTAAATCCAGTAATACCAAGGTTTTGCACCCTTTTCAAAAAATGTGGATAACGTGGATAACACAGGTCAAAAATCAATACAAAATTTAAGAAAATCTCGAAAGGGGCAGAAATACGGGCATGCGTGTATCGGCATCAAAGGAGAAAATGCGACAAAAAATCCACACTGGAAAATTGATAAAAATCAACATCACAGTGTGGATAATGTGGATAACCTAG
Source organism: uncultured Lachnospiraceae bacterium (assembly GCA_945868435.1). Lineage (GTDB taxonomy): Bacteria > Bacillota > Clostridia > Lachnospirales > Lachnospiraceae > Roseburia. The sequence goes on along the minus strand of CAMBLG010000002.1, from coordinate 116,546 downwards.
CGCCCAAGAATGGCTTCTCCGATTTCTACAACGTTTCCGGCTCCCATAGTTATCAACAGGTCGCCGTTCATACATTTTTTTAATAAAAATTTTTCGATCTCTTCAAAGGAAGGGAAGTAGTAAGCCTCTTTTCCCTTCTCCTTTAAGAGGGCAAGAATATCCTTGGAGCTGATTCCATAAGTGTTCTGCTCTCTGGCTGCGTAGATATCAGCCAGGACAATGACATCCGCCAGGGACAGCACTTCTGCGAAGTCCTTCAGAAATGCCTTGGTGCGGGAATATGTATGGGGCTGGAAAACCAGAACAAGACGCTTGTGCGGATAGTTTTCCGCAGCAGTCAGAGTGGCCCGGATCTCGGTTGGATGGTGCGCATAGTCATCAATGACAGTCACGCCATCCACACAGCCCTTGTACTGGAAACGGCGGTCTGCGCCACCGAAGGCGGATAATCCGCGAACAATTGCTTCGGTATCGATCCCCATGGTGACCGCAAGGGCAATGGCAGCCATTGCATTGCTGGCGTTGTGCCGCCCCGGAACGGAAAGATGAATCTGTGCAATAGCTAAAGCTCCCTGCATAGCGGTAAACACGGCGCAGCCCTTCTCATCATAGCTTACATCTGTGGCGTAAAAGTCGTTGGATGAGTCAAAGCCGTAGGTGATGATCTGCTGGGACTGTCCCTCTACAAGCGCCTGCCAGTTGTCAATCTCGCCGTTTATGATGGTGGCACCGGAGGCAAGTGTGTTGCCTGCAAACCGGTGGAAAGAATGACGAATATCATCTAAGTCCTTAAAAAAGTCCAAATGCTCTGCTTCCACATTCAGAATGACACTGTAACGGGGATTGAAATGCAGAAAGCTGTTGGTATATTCACATGCCTCGGAAATAAACACATCGGAGGAACCGACGCGAAGATTGCCGTGAATGGCCGGAAGAATACCGCCTACCGTAATGGTTGGGTCCGCCTTGGCTTCCAGAAGGATCTGGCTGATCATGGAGGTGGTGGTTGTCTTGCCATGTGTGCCGGCTACGGCGACGGAGCGGGTGTAATTGTCCATGATCTGCCCTAAGAGCTCAGCCCGGGAGAGCATCGGGATACCATTGGACCTGGCAGCCTGGAACTCCTCGTTATCCTCGTGAATTGCTGCGGTGTACACCACCAGATCAATCCCCGGAATGATGTTGGACGCCTTCTGACCGTAAAAAATGGTGGCGCCTGCGGATGCAAGGCTTGTAGTCAGTGCAGACTCCTTGGCGTCAGAGCCGGAAATGGTAAAGCCCTGTTCCAGCAGAATCTCTGCCAATCCGCTCATACTGATACCGCCGATTCCGATAAAATGAACGTGAATCGGCTGATTAAAATTTAATTTATACATAAAACTTACCTGCCTCTAATATAGTATATAGAATATTATACCACGTTGATAATGATGACGCACCTGGAAAACTATTGTGCATTATGCCAAAAAATGGCAAGAATGGGAAAGGAATTTGTGGAATCTGTTGTATGACGAGAAGGGCTGTGGTATAATAAATGACATCTAAGAGGGGATTTTTGCCAACGGATGCTTGGCAGATTTTCGGTAAGAGGGAAAACAAATAAGAACAGACGAGGAGTGATAACGTGATTAAGAAAGAAATGATAGCTATGCTTTTGGCAGGCGGTCAAGGCAGCAGACTTGGAGTTCTGACGGCGGATGTGGCGAAGCCGGCGGTTTCGTTTGGCGGTAAGTATCGAATTATCGATTTCCCGTTGAGCAACTGCATCAATTCCGGCATTGACACGGTTGGTGTATTGACACAGTATCAGCCCCTGCGGTTGAACACGCATATCGGAATCGGTATTCCGTGGGATCTGGATCGCAACAACGGAGGTGTTACGGTGCTTCCACCATACGAGAGAAGTGGCAACAGTGAATGGTATACCGGTACGGCCAATGCTATTTACCAGAACCTTCGCTACATGGAAAACTACAATCCGGAATATGTGCTGATTCTGTCAGGTGATCACATCTACAAGATGGATTACGAGGTGATGCTGGACTTCCACAAGGCAAACAAGGCTGACGTTACGATTGCTACCATGCCGGTTCCGATGGAGGAGGCCAGCCGTTTTGGCATTGTGATTGCGGACAAGAATAAGAAGATTATGGATTTTGAGGAGAAGCCGAAGGAGCCGAGAAGCAATCTGGCTTCTATGGGAATCTATATTTTCTCATGGAAGGTACTTAAGGAAGCGCTGATTGAATTGAAGGATCAGCAGAGCTGTGATTTTGGTAAGCACATCATACCGTATTGCTTTGAGAACAACATGCGCCTTTTTGCATATGAGTTCAACGGATACTGGAAGGATGTAGGAACCCTGGGCTCCTATTGGGAGGCCAACATGGAGTTGATCGACCTGATTCCGGAATTCAATCTGTATGAGGAATACTGGAAGATCTATACCAAGAGTGACACCATTGAGCCTCAGTATATTGCGCCGGAGGGACACGTTGAGCGGTGTATTATCGGCGAGGCATCTGAGATATACGGAGACGTTACGGGGTCTGTAATCGGACCGAATGTACATATTGGTAAAGGAAGTGTAGTCCGCGATTCTATCATCATGAAAGATACTTATATCGGGGACAATGTTACAATCGACAAATCCATCATCGCAGAGGATTGCCGGATTGGTAATAATGCGGTTCTTGGCATCGGCGAGGAAGCGCCGAACAAACTCAATGCCAGTATCTATTCCTTTGGACTGGTAACCATCGGCGAGAAGTCTGTGATTCCGCCGGATGTGAAGATCGGCAAGAACACGGCAATCTCCGGGACAACCGCGCCGGAAGATTATCCGGACGGAGTGCTGGCTGGCGGCGAAGTAATCATTAAGGCAGGTGACGGAAAATGAAGGCAGTAGGTATTATTTTGGCCGGTGGCAATAACAACCGGATGAAGGAATTATCAAGAAAGCGTGCGATTCCGGCAATGCCGGTGGGCGGAAGCTTCCGCTGCATTGACTTTGCACTGAGCAACATGAGCAATTCGCATGTGCAGACCGTGGCAGTGCTGACACAGTATAACGCCCGGTCCTTAAACGAGCATTTGAGCTCATCCAAGTGGTGGGATTTCGGACGTAAGCAGGGCGGATTGTATCTGTTCACACCGACTGTGACCGCTGACAACAGTGACTGGTATCGTGGAACGGCCGATGCCATGTACCAGAATATCGATTTTTTGAAAAAGCGGCATGAGCCGTATGTGATCATATCCAGTGGCGATTGCGTCTACAAGATGGATTACAACGAGCTGCTTGATTACCACATTGAGAAGAAGGCGGACATTACGGTAGCCTGCAAGGAGCTGGCACCGGATGCGGATGTGAGCCGCTTTGGTGTGGTGCGTATGAACGAGGATTCGCGGATTACGGATTTTGAGGAGAAGCCGCTTGTGGCACAGTCCAACACCATCTCTACCGGCGTTTATGTGATCCGCAGACGCCAGTTGATCGAGATGCTGGAGAAAGCGGCGGAGGAGAACCGGTTTGATTTCGTTGCGGACGTGCTGATCCGCTACCGCAACATCAAGCGGATTTACGGCTTCAAGGTGCGGGATTACTGGAGCAATATTGCAAGCACCGAAGATTATTTCCGGACGAATATGGACTTCTTAAAGCCGGAGGTTCGGGAATACTTTTTCAGGCAGGAGCCGAAGATCTACTCCAAGGTGGACGATCTTCCGCCGGCGAAGTACAACAGTGGTTCCGATATCAGCAACAGCTTGATTTCCAGCGGATGTATCATCAACGGCAGGGTGGAGAATTCCGTACTGTTCAAGAAAGTTTTTATTGGTAAGAACTGTGTGATCAAGAACTCCATCATATTGAATGATGCTTATATTGGGGATAACACACATGTGGAGAATTGTATTGTGGAGAGCCGTGGTACACTGAAAGCGAACACGTATTACTGCGGAGAAAATGGAATTCTCGTTGTATCCGAGAACAATGAGCGTTACATGCTGTAAGAGCTGGAAGGGACATAAGGTAAAGGGGGATTGCAAAATGCAGATTACAGATGTCAGAATCCGCAAGGTAGATAAGGAAGGTAAGATGAAGGCGGTCGTATCGATTACCATCGACGACGAATTTGTCGTACATGATATCAAAGTGATTGAGGGGGAAAAGGGATTGTTTATCGCAATGCCGAGCCGGAAAGCCAGTGATGGTGAGTATCGGGATATCGCGCATCCGATCAACTCGGGAACACGCGAGAATATTCAACGACTTATCTTACAGAAGTATGAGGAAGCACTGACAGAAGAATAAGAGGGTAAGGGCCGCGGAGAAATCCGCGGTCCCTTTTGTCTTAGCGCTCTTTCCGGGCGTTGGCGAATCCGTTCCGCAGAATTAGTTTATTTATATTTGTTTTGCGGCTTGCTCACAATCCTTCTACTCATGCATCCAGAATCACGAAGGTGTTGCAGCGCGCATTTTTCTTTTCCGATGATTCGTGTCCGCCGAGAAAAGGAGCACTTGCCATGCAGATTACGCTAACGCGTATGGGCAAGTGCATAGGTAATGCTCCGTTACCGGGGCGTTACAGGTCTCAAGCAATTTCCGCCGGATTGTTCGCCCAAGTGAGAACGGCTTAGAGTGATTCGCATTTGCCTTACATGGGCGCATGAACAAAATGTGCCGCCGCAGGGCAACTGTTTGAGCAACACAGTGTGGCGATATCTCGTTGTACTCGAAGCGAGTTTTGCCCAAGGCGGCTCATATCAACTTTGTGAAGGCGCCCATTTAGGCAAATTCGAGGAACGGGTTAGCCTTCTCACTTGGGCGGACAATCGGCGGGAAATTGTCGATACGAATTTCGGACACAAAAGTTCAGAAAAATGCGTGCCGCTAACACCTTCAGCAATTCTGTCTGAAATCGTTAGAAGGATTCGTGAGCAAGCGTGCAAAAACGTAATTAATTAAATTCTGCGGAACGGATTCGCCAACGACCGGAAAGACACTTGCGACCACGGGCAAATGCGATTATAATGGACGGATAGCAGAGCGTAAGGAGAGGAGATACTATGTTTTTAATCGCAGGTCTTGGAAATCCGGAAAAGAGATACGAAGGAACACGGCATAATATTGGTTTTGATGTGGTGGATGCACTGGCCGACCGATACCATATTCCGTTAAAGGACAAAAAGCATAAAGCAGTATGTGGAAGTGGAGTGATCGGCGGAATGAAGGTGATTCTGGCCAAACCGCAGACTTATATGAATCTAAGCGGCGAGAGCATCGCGGAGATTGTCAACTTTTACAAGCTGGATCCGGAGGAGGAGATGCTGGTCATATTTGATGACATCAGTCTTGCGCCGGGCAATATCCGGATTCGCAAGAAAGGAAGCGCCGGAGGCCATAACGGAGTCAAGAGTATCATTGCCTGCATGGGAACCCAGAACTTCATGCGCATCAAGGTCGGCGTGGGGGAAAAGCCCAAGGATTGGGACCTGGCCGATTATGTGCTGGGGCGTTTTGATAAAGAAGACCGTGCATTGGTGGAGAATGCCATAGGGGATGCCATAGCAGCAGCAGAGCTGATGGTGCAGGGAGATGTGGACAAGGCGATGAATGACTACAACTCCAAAAAGACAGGGAAGTAATGGAGGGAATACCATTGAGAGCGTTTACCGATTCGCTACACCAACTCAGTGAATACGAGGATATCATGCGTGCCATGCAGATGGGCAAAGGGCTGGTCACGATTACCGGCTGCATTGACGCGCAGAAGCCACATATGATATACACCCTTGGAAATAACAGAAAGAATCGGATCATCGTCACCTTTCATGAGCAGAAAGCCAAAGAACTCTACGAGGACTATCGCTTTTTCGACCCATCCGTTGTGTATTATCCGGCGAAGGACGTGCTGTTCTATCAGTCGGACATCCGGGGGAATCTGCTGACGGCGGAGCGGATTACGGCCTTAAAGGCAATTCGTGAGAAAGAGAGCGTGACGCTGATCACGACGTACGATGCCCTGATGAACACTATGGCGCCGGCGGATCAGATGTGGAGCAGTATCCGGCGGATCGCACCGGGAGACACGGTGAATCTGGAGGAACTGACGGCGGACCTTGTACGTATGGGGTATGAGAAGGAATATCAGGTGGAAAATATCGGACAGTTTGCTGTAAGAGGCGGGATTCTCGACGTGTTTCCGTTGACGGAGGACAATCCGGTCCGCATTGAGATGTGGGGCGATGAAGTGGACACCATCCGCTCCTTTGACACGGAGAGCCAGAAATCCATTGACAATTTGGAGGAGCTGGTCATCTATCCGGCCTGCGAGCTGGTATTGGACGAGGCGCAAAAGGCGGCGGGAATCGAAGCACTCCTCGCTGAGGCCAAGACCTTTTCGGATAAGCTCAGAAAAGATATGAAGACGGAGGAGGCACACCGTGCACTGTCCATGGCACAGGAGCTGGCGGAAGAATGGGGCGAGTTGTCCATCACCGCGGGCATGGATGCCTATCTGTCCTATTTTTGCGCGGAGAGGGTGGGGCTTTTGGATTATTTTGCGCCGGAGGACACCTATCTCTTTTTTGATGAGCTCACAAGAAGCACGGAGCGGGGAAAACAGACGGAACTGGAGTACGCCCAGAGTATGGAGCAGCGTCTGGAAAAGGGCTATATTCTGCCCGGTCAGATGCGGGAACTGTTCGGCTTTAAGGAGATTATGGCACGGATTTCGCGCTATTCCTGTGTGGCGGTGTCGGCGTTGGACAACAAGACCTGTGGCCTCACCTTAAACGGAGCCTTCGGTGTTCACGTCAAAAGCGTCAGTGCATACAACAATAGCTTTGAATTGTTGATCAAGGACCTGAAGCATTACAGGAAAAACGGGTATAAGATCATCCTTCTGTCCGGTTCGAAAAGTCGTGCGGCGCGCCTTGCGGATGATATCTTACATGAGGGCTTAAACTGCTTTTACACGGAGGATTACGACCATGAGCTGCTGCCGGGGCAGGTGATGGTATGCTATGGGAAAGTGCATCGGGGCTACGAATATCCGATCCTGCAGTTTGCAGTCATCACGGAGACGGATATCTTCGGGGGTGAGAAGAAGAAAAAGAAGCGCCATAGAACTTATGAGGGCGAGAAGATACAGAGCTTCACCGATCTGGCGGTGGGCGATTATGTTGTGCACGAGAATCACGGACTTGGAGTGTACAAGGGCATAGAAAAGATTGAGGTCGACAAAAAAGTCAAGGATTATATCAAGATCGAGTATGCGGGAGGATCTAACCTCTATATCCTTGCGACCCAATTGGAATTGATTCAGAAGTACGCCAGCAAGGATGCCAGAAAACCCAAACTCAATAAGCTTGGCGGGCAGGAATGGGCGAGAACCAAGACCAGGGTGCGTGGAGCGGTTAAGGAAATCGCCCAGGATCTGGTAAAACTGTACGCGGCAAGAGAGAAACAGGACGGATATGTGTACGGTCCGGATACCGTGTGGCAGCGGGAGTTTGAGGAACTGTTTCCCTTTGAGGAGACGGAGGATCAGGTGCTTGCCATTGAAGCGACAAAGAAGGATATGGAGAGCAGCAAGATCATGGATCGCCTGATCTGTGGCGACGTGGGTTACGGAAAGACGGAGATCGCAATCCGCGCGGCCTTCAAGGCAGTGCAGGAGAATAAACAGGTGGCATATCTGGCTCCGACCACGATCCTTGCGCAGCAGATATACAACACCTTTTCCCAGAGGATGAAGGATTTTCCCGTGCGGGTGGATCTGTTATGTCGTTTTCGCTCTGCGGCAGAACAGAAACATACCATCGAGGACTTGAAAAAGGGTCAGGTGGACATTGTAATCGGAACTCACCGCATCTTGTCCAAGGATGTGAGTTTCAAGGATCTGGGACTTCTTGTGGTGGACGAGGAGCAGCGCTTTGGCGTAACCCACAAGGAGAAGATCAAGCAACTCAAGACGAACGTGGATGTGCTGACTCTGACGGCGACGCCAATTCCGAGGACTTTGCATATGAGTCTTATCGGAATCCGGGATATGAGCGTGCTGGAGGAGCCGCCTATGGATCGTGTGCCGATTCAGACCTATGTGATGGAGTATAACGAGGAGCTGGTGCGGGAGGCAATTTCCAGAGAGCTTGCAAGAGACGGACAGGTGTACTATGTCTATAATAAGGTAAAAGATATTGATGAGATTACCACAAAGATTCAGGCGTTGGTGCCGGAAGCTAATGTGGCCTTTGCCCATGGGCAGATGAGGGAGACGCAGCTGGAGGACATTATGTACCGCTTCATCAACGGAGATATTGATGTCCTGGTGTCTACTACAATTATCGAAACAGGACTTGATATTTCCAATGTCAATACCATGATCATTCACGATGCGGACAACATGGGACTGTCTCAGCTCTATCAGCTGAGAGGCCGTGTGGGACGTTCCAACCGGACTGCATACGCCTTTTTGATGTATCGCCGAAATAAGCTGCTGAAGGAAGTGGCGGAGAAGCGCCTTGCCGCCATCAAGGAGTATTCGGATCTGGGAAGCGGCTTTAAGATTGCCATGCGGGATCTGGAAATCCGCGGTGCCGGCAATTTGCTGGGGGCAGAGCAGAGCGGACACATGGAGGCCGTGGGATATGACCTGTATTGCAAAATGCTTCATGAGGCAGTGCGTGAGGCCAAGGGTGACGCTGTGGAGGAACACTTTGACACCTCTGTGGATGTGCGCACGGACGCTTTCATTCCGACGAGCTATATTGCCAACGAATTTCAGAAGCTGGATATATACAAGCGAATTGCTGGCATCGAGAATCAGGAGGAATCTGAGGAGATGCTGGAGGAGCTCATCGACCGGTTCGGAGAGCCGCCGAAGTCGGTGCAGAATCTTCTTGCCATCGCCCGCATGAAGGGGATGGCCCACCGTGTGTATATACGGGAAATTGTGCAGCATGAGAACGAACTCAAGCTTACTATGTACGAGCGGGCAAAGGTGGACCCGACAAAGATTCCGGAATTGATCGGCCGCAATGCACCGGCATTGCGATTCGTGCCGGACACACAAAATCCATATTTTTGTTATACTCTTAATTCGAATTCCCGCGAGAAAAACAGAGACGTAATGGAAGTACTGGAACAGCTGCTGGAGGACATGTCTTTGTTATTATGTGGGGAAAAGGCGGCAGATTGTGAGTGAAATACAGAAGAAATGCACGAAAATCAACTTAATTCTTGCCAGCAGAACGAAAAAGCACTATAATATATGAGCAAATGTGCGCGTATGCACAGACATTAGGAGGAAATATGAGAGCGAAAAGAATCATAGCATTACTATTAGCAGGAGTACTTTGCGTGTCCGCTTTGACCGGATGCGGTGGAATAGATAAGAGCGCAACAATTGCTACGGCAGGTGATACCCAGGTTTCTTTGGGCATGGTCAATTTTTACTGCCGTCTGCAGCAGGCAACCTATGAGGATATCTACAAGATGTATCTTGGCAGTGATGATGTCTGGACGATGGATCCCTATGGTTCAGGGACGAATATGCAGGATTCCGTAAAGGAGTCTGCACTGGAAGATCTGCACGAGATGTACACGCTTCAGGCGCATATGGGTGATTATGGTGTTTCGCTTACAGATGATGAGAAGGCCGCCATTACAGAGACTGCCACATCATTCATGACCGGCAATTCCAAGGAGGCCATTGATGAGCTTGGTGCAACCCAGGAGATCGTAGAGGAATTCCTTACACTTTACACGATCCGTGCTAAGGTGGAGGATGCAATTAAGGCAGAAGCGGATGTCAATGTGTCAGATGAAGAGGCAAATATGCGTGGATATACGCGCCTGGTGGTAAGCACATCATCCGGAAGTGAGGAGCTGACAGAAGAAGAGTTGGCTGCAAAGAAGGAGCTGGCAGAGCAGATCGCTTCCGAGCTTGCGGAAGAGGGGGCAACGCTGGAGAGTGTGGCAGAGGCTCACGAGCTTGAGACGAGCGCACAGACTTATGCAACCTATGAGTCTGCTGACGATACAGAAGAGGCAGAGGACGATGCGGTGATTACTGCCCTGAAGGGAATGCAGGAGGGGGAGACCTCAGGCATGATCGAGATGGATGACGGCTATTACTTTGTCCGTGTGGACAATGATACCGATGCAGAGGCGACGGAGGACAATCGTCAGAGCATTATTACAGAGCGTCAGAACGAATACTACAAAGAGACGCTTGAGGGATGGCAGGCCGATGATGGTTGGGAGCCGGATATGGAGCTTTTTGCGGAAATCCAGTTTGAGAATTCTCTGACGACAACCGATCCGAATGCGGTTGAAGAGACAGAGAATGCAGGCACGGCTGATGAGGAAGCGCCTGCGGATGTGACTGAGAGCGCAGAATAATGCATAAAGATAATATTGTGTTAATAGGAATGCCGGGGGTGGGTAAGAGCACCGTCGGCGTTATCCTTGCTAAGGTGATGGGCTATCAGTTCATCGATGCGGATCTGCTGATTCAGCAGCAGGAGAAGCGTCTTTTGCATGAAATTATTGCAGATGTGGGCGTGGATGGCTTTGTTCAGGTGGAGAACCGCGTAAACGCCTCCATTCAGGCGGAACGATCCATTATCGCCACCGGGGGCAGCGTGGTCTATGGCCGAGAGGCCATGGAGCACTTAAAAAGCATTGGAACTGTCATTTACCTGAAAGTTCCATATGCAGAATTGGAAAAAAGACTTGCAGACATACAGGGCAGAGGTGTAGTCTTAAGGGAAGGGCAGAATTTGCATGACCTATATCTGGAACGCACACCGCTGTATGAAAAGTATGCAGATTTGTCCATTTCCGAAGAGGGACTGGATGTGGAGCAGACAGTTTCAGAAATTGTCAGGAAACTTAGCTCAAAGAATAACAATCACGAATACGTTGAATAAAATATACTATCTTTAGTCTGGTTTCAGTATTCAGTATGAGGTGAGATATGGAACAGTACGTGATCAAGGGTGGAAATCCGCTTAATGGCGAGGTTGAGATTGGTGGAGCCAAGAATGCTGCGCTGGCAATTCTTGCAGCCGCAATTATGACGGATGAGACCGTTACAATAGAGAATTTACCAAATGTCAGAGATATCAATGTCCTGTTGCAGGCCATTGAGGAGATTGGAGCCAGAGTGGAGCGTGTGAACGCGCACAAAGTGAAGATTAATGGTTCCTTTATACAGAATGTCAGTGTGGATAATGAATTTATCCGCAGAATCCGCGCATCTTATTATCTTCTGGGGGCGCTTCTTGGCAAGTACAAGAAGGCGGAAGTTGCGTTGCCGGGAGGCTGTGACATCGGAAGCCGTCCGATAGATCTTCATATCAAAGGGTTCCGCGCGATGGGAGCCAATGTGGATATTGCGCATGGACTTGTTGTAGCTGAGGCCGAGAGATTGCTGGGTACACATATCTATCTGGATAAGGTATCCGTGGGTGCAACCATCAATATCATGATGGCTGCGGCCATGGCAGATGGCAAGACCGTTATTGAGAACGCAGCCAAAGAGCCTCATGTCGTGGACGTGGCTAACTTCCTCAACAGTATGGGCGCCAACATTCGTGGCGCAGGAACCGACGTCATCCGAATTGTCGGTGTGGAGAAGCTTCACAAGACAGAGTACTCTGTTATTCCGGATCAGATTGAGGCCGGAACGTTCATGTTTGCTGTGGGTGCAGCAGGTGGCGACGTGCTGGTAAAGAATGTCATTCCGAAGCATTTGGAGGCAACCACAGCAAAGCTGTTGGAGGCCGGATGTAAGGTGGAGGAGTTTGATGACGCAGTGCGCATTATCTCCACAGGCAAGCTGCAGCATACGCAGGTTACAACGCTTCCGTATCCGGGCTTTCCGACGGATATGCAGCCGCAGATGGCGGTACTTCTGGGTATTGCAGATGGCACAAGCACTGTGACGGAGAGCATTTTTGAGAATCGTTTTAAGTATGTGGATGAGTTGACCCGTATGGGAGCGGACATCAAGGTGGAGAGCAATATCGCGATTATCAGCGGTGTGTCAAAATATACCGGAGCCAGAGTCAACGCACCGGATTTGCGGGCAGGGGCAGCACTTGTAATCGCAGGACTGGCAGCAGAGGGTATCACTATTGTGGATGATATCTATTATATTGAGCGTGGATATGAGGACTTCGATGGAAAACTCAGGGGTATTGGTGGACAGATCCAGAAAGTGACGGATGAAAAGGAGTTGCAGAAGTTTATTCTGAAGGTTTCCTAGTGCAAATAGAAAATCAGAATCGATTGGATGAAAGTAGATCCGTTCAAAAGGTGCAGATGTATTCTGTGCCTTTTTTGTCGTATAGGAAAATTTGTCTCCTATACGACAAAGGCAGCGCCTACAGCACTGCCTTGATGTACAAATCTTTACTTGCGGTGGACAGGTCGAGACAGGTATTGTCATCGAACTGCACGATTGGCCGGGAAAGCGCATTCTGATTCAGCATTACGATCTTGCAGCCCCGTCCGTCGCTCAGCATAACGCGGTTGCTTTGGTAGGTGGCAGCAATCTGCTTTAGGAAGGTCAGAATGTAGCGCGTATAGTATTTTTGAAAACCATCCTTCTCAAAGTTGCTGATGACCTGAAACGGACACAGTGGTGCGCGGTACGCACGGGATGCGGTCATGGCATCATATACATCGGCAATCGCCACGATCATGGCGAAGTTGTCAATGAAATCTTCCGTAAGTCCTGTGGGATATCCGCTGCCATCACAGCGCTCGTGGTGCATAAGCGCCGTTTTCTTGATGCGGGAATCCAGACCGTTCTGGTTTTTCAGTATGTCATACCCCAGTTTGGGGTGTTGCTTAATCATAGCGAATTCTTCATCGGTAAGCGCTCCCGGTTTGTTCAGAACTTCCTCCGGAATTTTGAGCTTTCCGATATCATGCATCAGTCCTGCCAGTGTCAGGATATTCAGATCATGGGTTTCAAGCTTGAGCCATCGTCCGATCATGCGAGAGATCAATGCCACATTTAGACAGTGCGCATATACGGCATCTGAAACCGTCCGCATGTTGTAGAGCATGTCGAACAGCTCCACAATAGTATTGCGAGACATGAACAGATCCGATACTGAGGCGAGAAGCATCTCGGTATCGATGGGCTTGTTGTGCTCGATGGCGGCAGTGAAGGTTGTCTTCATCTGCTCGATTGCCTGAAAATAGGTAAGCTGGAAGGTGCGGAACTCGGAGGACGCGGCAACCTTCTGAGAATGCGTCTTGCTTTCCTCGGCGTGGGTCTTCGGAACCTTCGGCTTGGGTGCCGGAGCAGGTTCGGGTTCCGGAATAGCCTCTTGTGTCGGCATCTGCGGAGCGGGCGTCTCCGGGGCATCTCCTTCCACAACTGCATATTCGACACGATACAGTTTCATGCGGTTGATAAGCTGGCGCGTGATCTCGGTCCCCTTCGGGGCCAGTTCCTGTCCCAAAGGAGTCAGGATCGGTTCGGCCGCAATCATTCCAATCTCTATTTGTTTAGGCTCTAACTTTCGCATCTTTATCCTCCGAAAAAATACAACTAAAAAAAGTATAAATATAAATGCGTAAATTGTCAATAAATACGGGGTTGACAGCAGTGAAAAATTAGCGTATGGTATCGTATAGAGATTTCAAATTGAATATTGTAGCTTTTCTCTTATTCAGAGTGATGGAGATACAAAGGATCTGTGAAGTCACGGCAACCCCGATTTCATGTTTTTGGGAACAGAGGTGTAGTGTCAGTTGGATGCTGATGCGGTCGGAAGGTGCCAGCCTGAGCGAAAAGGAAGCCAGTAATGGCGGTTCGAACAATAAGAGGATTTGATTATCTTGAGATTGAGTCCGCTTACACAAGCGGATATTTTTTTGCCCTTAAACCACAGAGAAAGGAAGGAACACATGGAGAAATTATTATTTACCTCAGAGTCTGTAACCGAAGGTCATCCGGATAAGATGTGTGATGCCATCTCGGATGCGATTCTGGATGCATGTATGGAACAGGATCCGATGAGTCGTGTGGCATGTGAGACTGCAAGCTGCACCGGATTTGTTCTTGTAACAGGAGAGATTACGACCAAGGCGCAGCTGGATATTCCGGCTATCGTGCGCAAGACGGTCAACGAGATTGGATACAATGATGCCAAGACCGGTTTTGACGGCAATACCTGTGCGGTTATGGTAGCACTGGATCAGCAGTCTGCTGACATCGCCATGGGAGTGGACAAGGCTTTGGAAGCGAAGGCCGGCTCTCTGACCGATGATTTGGATACCGGTGCCGGGGATCAGGGTATGATGTTTGGTTATGCGACCAACGAGACCGAAGAGCTGATGCCATACCCGATTGCCTTGGCACATAAGCTGGCACTGCAGCTTACCAAGGTGCGCAAGGACGGCACACTTTCTTATCTTCGTCCGGACGGAAAGACCCAGGTATCTGTCGAGTATGATGAGGCAGGTAAGCCAAAGCGGCTGGAAGCAGTGGTTCTGTCTACCCAGCATGACGAGGATGTGACACAGGAGCAGATTCATGCTGACATTAAGAAATATGTATTTGAGCCGGTTCTTCCAAAGGAACTGGTGGATGATAAGACCAAGTTCTTTATCAATCCGACCGGACGTTTCGTTATCGGTGGACCACACGGAGATGCAGGACTGACAGGCCGCAAGATCATCGTGGATACCTATGGCGGATATGCACGCCACGGCGGCGGCGCATTTTCCGGTAAGGACTGCACCAAGGTAGACCGTTCTGCTGCATATGCAGCCCGTTACGTTGCGAAGAATATCGTTGCAGCAGGATTGGCGGACAAGTGTGAGATCCAGTTGTCTTACGCCATTGGTGTGGCACAGCCGACTTCTGTCATGGTGGATACCTTTGGCACAGGTAAGCTTTCCGATGAGAAACTGGTGGAGATCGTTCGTGAGAACTTTGATCTTCGTCCGGCCGGTATTATCAAGATGCTTGACTTAAGAAGACCGATCTATCGCGGAACTGCCGCTTACGGACATTTCGGAAGAACGGATCTGGATCTTCCATGGGAGGCAACCGATCGGGCTGCGGAACTGAAGAAGTATCTCTAATTCCGGCGCAGGCTGGAATATTTGGCACAGGGCTTTCGGCTCTGTGCCTTTTCGCAATTGATTGTGTTTACGTGTCAGGGGGTGCCCTATGAAGATAAAAACAAAACTGATCATATCCTTTTGCATTATCATATTTTTCCCATTGTTGTTGGCGGGAATGGTGACCATCGCTTTTTGCAATTTCCAGGTACAGGTGATTGAGCAGACCTATGGAATCCGTAACGCGGACGCGTATAGTATCATGAATTCCGTACAGATTTTAAGCCGCTATACGGCCAACGATTTTGAGGAAATTAAGCGTATGGCGCAAAGCAACCCGGCGCTTTTGACCGGGGAGGCGTATCTGAACGAAAAAAACGAGGAGCTGAAGCAGAAGTCTTCCTATCTGGTTGTGCGGAAGGACAATGAAATCGTGTACAATGGCGCCGAGAACAACGAGGCGGTTCTACAGGCACTGCCGGAGTATGGAACAACGGATCCGGACACAGGTACCGGAATTTATACGGACAGCGACGCACAGATTTTGGTGAAGCAGATTGATTACGTATCTGAGGTGGGTGAGCAGGAGAGCGTGTTCATTGTCACCTCCATGGATGGCTCCGTGCCGGAAATCAAAACTATGGTGGTTCAGGTGATTATGGCGATTTTTCTCATTCTCCTGGTCACTGGACTTATGATGATTGTCTGGATTTACCGCAGCATGATCACTCCGCTCAAAAAGCTTCAGGCTGCTGCGGAGAATATCAAGGAGGGCAATCTGGATTTTGAGATAGAGGTCGGAGGTGAGGACGAGATCGGTGAACTGTGCGTCACCTTTGAGGAGATGCGTCAGCGTCTGAAGGACAATACGGAGGAGAAGCTGAACAACGAACGGGAAAACAAGGCACTGATCAGCAATATTGCCCACGACTTAAAAACTCCGATTACAGCGGTGAAGGGTTATGCGGAGGGTATTATCGATGGTGTGGCGAATACGCCGGAGAAGGTGGACAAATACGTCCGCACAATTTATAATAAAGCCAATGAGATGGACACGCTGATCAACGAGCTGACGCTGTATTCCAAGATTGACACGAACCGCATTCCGTACAATTTTGCCAAGATCAATGTGGCGGAATATTTCAACGATTGTGTGGAGGAAATCGGCCTTGATCTTGAATCGAAAGGCATCGGATTGTCATACTATAATTATGCGTCGCCGGATATTGTGATCATCGCGGACCCGGAACAGCTTCGGCGCGTGGTAAACAATATCATAGGCAATTCCGTCAAATATATGAACAAGCAGCAGGGCTTCATCCAGATCCGCATCAAGGATGTGGGAGACTTCATTCAGGTGGAACTGGAGGATAATGGCCGCGGTATCGCCCAGAAGGATCTGCCCTATATATTTGACCGGTTTTACCGGACGGATGCATCCCGCAATTCTGCCACCGGTGGCAGTGGAATCGGGCTGTCCATTGTCAAGAAGATTGTGGAGGATCACGGCGGTAAGATTTGGGCGACCAGCAAGGAGGACGCCGGTACGATCATGTACTTTGTAATTCGCAAATATCAGGAGGTAACCAATGAGTAGAATATTGATTGTTGAGGATGAGGTGGCAATCGCGGATCTGGAGAAGGATTATCTGGAGCTTTCCGGTTTTGAGGTGGAGATTGAGAACGATGGCAAGAGCGGTTTGAACCGGGCATTGTCCGAGGACTTTGATCTGTTTATTCTTGACCTGATGCTGCCGGAGGTGGATGGCTTTGAAATCTGCCGCCAGATTCGGGAACACAAGAATACGCCAATCCTTATGGTTTCTGCCAAGAAGGATGACATTGATAAGATCCGGGGGCTGGGACTGGGCGCAGATGACTATGTGACTAAGCCATTTTCCCCAAGTGAGCTGGTAGCGCGCGTTAAGGCACACCTTGCCCGGTACGAGCGCCTGATCGGAAGCAACATCGTGGAGAACGATATCGTGGAGATTCGCGGTATCCGCATCGACAAGACCGCGCGCCGCGTATGGGTGAACGGCGAGGAGAAGCAGTTCACCACCAAGGAGTTTGACCTTCTGACCTTTCTTGCGGAGAATCCCAATCACGTATTCACCAAGGAAGAATTGTTCCGCGAAATCTGGGATATGGAGTCCATCGGCGATATCGCCACGGTCACTGTACACATCAAGAAGATTCGCGAAAAAATCGAGATGAACACCAATAAGCCGCAGTATATTGAGACAATCTGGGGCGTGGGATACCGCTTCAAATTATAATGCATTGCAGAATTACGCCCCAGATTGTCTGATTTCCAGGGGATGCGCATACGCGCGCAGAATCGTCAAGCGATTCTGTGGCTGGGGCGTGGGATACCGATTCAAGTTATAGCGAATTAAGAGATTACGCCCCAGATTGTCTGATTGCCAAGGAATGCCACTTTAAGCTTCAATGCGGAATTATGCGTGTGTAAAAGCAAATTAGAAAGAATTATATATGAAATGGGCACCAGAGCGGGATGAAGAGCTGTGGTGCCCATTTTTCGTAGTGAGGAAGTAGAAATCAAAGGTTAGGAGGAAGCCGGTTGGACACCAGAAGCCGGCAAAGGACTTTATCTGAATTAAGAAGCCGGCGTGGGTTTATGGAGCAGAAATGTGCTGAGAGACCCGAGGAAAGCAGGAATGGAAACGGGAACCAGAGCAGAAAGAGCAGATGAAGGAACTAGCGTGGGTCTTGGGAGCAGAAATGTGCTGAGAGACCCAAGTGAGCAGAGAAAATTGGAAAAATGAAAAGAAAAAAGCAGTTCAGGGGGTCGGCGTGGGTCTAGGAAACAAAAATGTTCTGAGAGACCCGAGGGAGCGAAAGTGATAAGAAGAAAAAGCCGGATCAAGGGGCCAGCGTGGGTCTAGGAAGCAAAAATAATCTGTGAGACCCGAGGGAAGCAGGAATGGAAACGGGAACCAGAGCAGAAAGAGCAGATGAAGGAACTAGCGTGGGTCTTGGGAGCAGAAATGCGCTGAGAGACCCAAGTAAGCAGAGAAAATTGGGAAAAGTGAAAAGAAAAAAGCAGATCGTGGGTCTGTGGAGCAAAAATGGACTGAGAGACCCGAGGGAGAAAGGAACAGGAGGTTTGTGGATGTGGCAGTAATGTTGCTGAGAGGCATGTAGAACCGGAGGGGCAAAAATTTATACGGAGTATCGAAAAGAACTCAAAGATCTGCATGATAATGGAGAACTATGGAGCAGAGGAAAGGTTTCCTTGGATGGCGTGAAAGAGTTGGAACTTCCCTTTGTAAAGCTGATTACCGAAACATAGAATGTATTGGTGCGTAGAGTATTAACATAAATGGAAACAAAAAATTTCCATTTATGACATTCCTTTTTTGTACATGATTCGGTAAGATATCATCTGTAATCAAAAATACAAAGGAGAGAACATATTATGAAAAAGAATTTATTAACTAAAATGAAAAAAGCAGTAGCAATGGTTATGGCAGCATGTCTTTTGTTTGGATGGATGGGGCATGGTGCCTCTGATGCAGGAGTGGCACCATATTCAGACGTTGCAATTGATCAAGGATTTATGAATTAGTATTCGATTTGAAAGTTATTTTCAGTTTGTAAACTTTCGATTAAAATAGTTCTATTTGGACTTAACTCGCTTATATCATAGGCGGCACAAGAATATTTTGCATAAAGGTCAACACAATCGAACTGTGAACATTCACATAGCGATTGTGCATAGAAAAAAAATAGTTCACCACAATTTCGAAGGTTATAGTTTAGACTAGTTATATCAAAACTTAAAAAAGTGTCAATAAGCTCTTTATGGTGTTCTTGCAGGTATAAACTCCTAGCTAATGTGCGCAGAGTTATTGAAAACGCGTGAGACTGAAATATTATATCAGGATTCGCAACTTTCTGATATATAAGTATATGCTTACAGTAATTAATGGTTTTAAGGTAATCACCTGATAATATGCAACTGTGAGCGATGCCGTTTAAAATTGATAATTCTGCCCAAGAAAGCCGAAAGTTCCCAATTTCCCCAATATTAAAATGGGGGAGTGTGCAAGCAAGTGCCATTTGAAGTTTTTGCAGTTTATCCTTAGGTGTCTTGCATTGTATTGCATCTTGGATAAGATAAAATTGGTAATAAAGAGTGTCTTTTGGAGTAATCAATTTCTTTAGTTGAGCGATATATGCTGCCTTATCATCTGCAGATAAGTATATATCATGCATTAATCGAAACTTTAGTTCATGAAATTTTGCTTCCTTGGCATCGCCCCAAAACACGAATTCACGTTCAGAAAAGCCGAGGCGCTGCAAGAGGGCTTCAGCTAATGCCACATCCGGTTGCAATGTTCCGTTCTCGATTTTCGAGAGCTTTGACTTACTGCATAATCCCTGACAAAGCATTTGCTGGGAGACATTATTGTCTAAACGAAATTTCTGAATCAGACTGCCAATTGTAATAATAGTGGAAGCATTATAGTCATAGACACCATCTGTGAAAGCAGAGATGTCTGTGATTTTTTTTGTTTCAAAATAGCACAAAGGGATATCCGGAACCTCAAGCAGATTGGAGGGAAGCTCCAGATTTAAGTTCGTGCAGGCATAGTTCCGGCTAATGGTGGCATATGGACTGTGAATTGCATGGGCAGAATAAAATACGTCTTTAAAATGGAGTAGAGCGGCTTCTGGATCTCCGAGATAATAGGAGGAGACTCCGGTTAGAAAGGTGAGCTCTAGCAGAGAGGTATCGTCTCCGTTTAACACCATTTGGTGCCGGTGTGTATCTGCCAGTTGATTGGCGGCAGAGTATTCTTTATTTGCAATTAAGTATTTACAGTACACGACGGCAAGCTCTGCCAGTAGATGATCTTTTTCCAAAAAGGCAATTTCCGTGTTGCTTAAGTAAGTCTGAAGCTGCGAGCAGATAGAGAGGCATTCATCCGGATGATTTAGGTATAACAATTCCTGTGCAGCGTAAATCAGCAATTCAATTTCGTTGATGGATAATAGGAGATGGCGGAAGTCTGACAAATCAATGGTCGGTCTTGATATATGCAGAGCAGTCAGTAAGGTGTCGTAGTTCTGTGCATGACTGCATTGACCAGAGCGAAATTGCAGCATACTGTGAAGTAGGAGCCACTCCTGATAGTAGAAACGATTTTGATTCCATTCTTTGGCTTCAAGCTGATTAAGCTCTTCATAGGCGGTATCCAGCTGCCATGAATTCAAGTGAAAACGAGCGTGTTTCAAGTGAAAGAAGCAGTCAAAATCTTTCCAGTTTTCAAAGACAGGGAAGACTTCACATGGAGCACCGGCGCGGGCCATCAATGCCTGAAAAGTCGAAGGGCTGACTCCGGCCGACTCGCTTTCAATACGGGAGAGCGACTGCAGGGAACAGATGCCGTCGGACAATTTCTCCTGTGACAGACCGGCTTTTATTCTGGCTTCGCGAATTGTTTTCCCTGCACTTCGTACACTCATGTTTGCTCTCCTTTGTAACAATATATTTATGTTCATTATACGCCGGTTTAACATAAATGGAAACAAAAAAGTTTCCATTTACTTATATTCTCTTTACGCAGATATGTTTGTAAAATAATTTTAAACTTACATATATATGATATGCACTTAAAGAGGAAGTCTTAATTACCAATTTGTAATTCGATTTGCTGTTGAATGTGATTAGATTGAGGAAAGAAACGTGAAAAGATGAACGTAAAAGTAGTTAATGAGGGATTAACAGTTCAGAGTAGAAGAGAAGTACTAAATATAGTGGGGGTAAATAGTAATGGAGAAGATACATCTAAAAAATAGATAATAATAAGATGGAAGAGGGGGTTATTTATGAGAAAACAAATGTTAATGCAGATGCAGTAGTAAGTGTTGAAGGAGCTTCTGTAAAAACTTTATCTAACAATCAACAAATTCAATCAGCACTATCCGGATTGGGATTTTATAATGGCCCAATGGACGGTAATTTGACGTCAGATATGTGTAAAAAAGCCATAACAAATTTTCAAACAGTATATGGCTTGACGGCGAACGGTATTATGAATAGCTCTACGCAAAGTAAGTTGGATGCTGCCAGCACAATGAAAAGTAATGTAGTCGTAAGCTCAAAATTTACTAATTTGACATCATCTTCTAAATTAAATTTAGATGCTACGGAAAAACAGAATTTTGCAAGAACATGGGCTTTTTGAGAGTTGGATTAGGTTGTACCACAAATCAAGCGGCGGGAATTTGTGGTAATTTGTATAATGAATCAAAATTTGCATCGGATAATGCACAAGATGGGAAGTACCCAGGGGATCATAATAGTGGATATCAATTCAAGGTGGATGATCAAGTTGGATACGGATTAGAGCAATGGACAGTTGCGTCTGTGAAAAAAACGCTAAAGGATACAGCTACAGAAATGGGGTTGGATGTATCGGATGTAAATGCACAATTAGCAACTATTAGAAAAGAAGTAACTTCAACTAGAATATCTGATTGGAAAAAGGTTCTTGCGAAAACATCATATAAAGATGTGTCAGATATGTTCCTCGATTATATTGAAAGACCAGCAAAGAAAAATTATGAAGAACGTCGAAATTTCTCAAAGCAGATATACGAGGCATTAAATGCATTTTAATATTTGTAGTGTGTAGATAGAAAAAGTGTTATTATTATGAATAGATAATATTGAAATTAGACTTGTTTGTTACCTTGAATTAAAACAAAGTATAGTTCGTGCAGAGAACGAATTCTACAATCAAATGTTGATATTGGGATATTTTATGTGCACTTTCATTAAACCTATATTGTTCACGGCATTGCCGTGAATAGTATAGGATAACTCTTTTTGGGGAGATGATTTTAGATAATATGAAAGGTGGAAGGCAAGAATGGATAATGGAGTGAAGTTGTCCATGAGAGAAAATGGTATATTGGTGTTACTGGCATGTTTGCTGTGTGGTTGCAGTAGCACTGCTACTTTGAAGCATGTGGAGTCGGATTCGGCAAAAATGTATGAGGAATATCGAAAGGTTCTACACGACCTGCATGAGAAAGGGGAACTTTGGGGCAGAGGAAAGGTTTCGTTGGATGATGATTTCGGCAATATCGAAGAAAATCAATTTGCAATTTATGATATAGATCACGATGGTCGGGATGAGTTGATTCTTATTTATGAGACGAATGCCGTCGCGGATAGTATTGAAATTGTTTATGATTATAGCTTTGAGAAGGGAGAGATTCAGGAACAGTATGCGGAATTTCCCAATTTGAAGTTCTATGATAATGGCATGATTTATGCAGGAATTTCTCATAATCAGGGAGTTGCGGGACGATTTTGGCCATATCAATTGTACGCTTACGAGCCGGAAACAGACAGCTATGTGATTGTGGCATTCGTCGATGCGTGGGATGGGAACTTTGCACCGACGAATTATGAGAATGAAGATTTCCCGGAAGCAGTGGATGCGGATGGAAATGGGCTCATATATTATGTTGAAGAGAAGCGGGTGGGTGAGAATGAAGATGAGACTGATTATTTAGAGCCGGCACCCATCGATGATTCTGCTTATGAACAATGGTGGGATACCTATATGGATGGCGCAAAAGAACTGGAACTGCCCTTTGTAAATCTGACTACTGAAAATATAGAATGTATAGGCGTAGAAGGAAATTAACAGACAAATAAAAGGGAATGTTATAGATGAAAAGGATGGAATCCAAATCAAAAGAAAGGACATCAAAATGGAAGAAAAGAAAATTGGTTACAAGGACGTGTTTCGTCAGAAGGAATACCTGAAAATGATTTTTGCAGCGCTGATCAACCGCTTCGGCGATTCCATTGATGCCATTGCATTTACGTGGATCGTGTATGAACTGACCGGAAATGCGGCATGGTCTGCGATTATTTTTGGCGCAAACAGGGTCCCGTCTGTGATTATAACACCTTTGGCAGGTGCCTGGGTTGAGGGACGGAAAAAGAAGACGATTATGATTGTGACGGATCTAATCCGCGCGTTGTGTGTTGCATTTACGGCCACCGGCTATCTGCTTGGATTTTTGCAACCGTGGATGCTTCTGGTGGTCACGATTGCCATCTCAACGGCAGAGGCGTTCCGCACGCCTGCGAATACAGCTCTGACACCGAAGATTCTGGATAAGGAATACTACGAATATGGAATGTCCTTGATGTCTACGCTTTGCTCTATTGTAGAGCTTGTAGGCCTGGCGGCTGCGGCAAGCATTATTGCGGTGATTGGAACCGCAGGTGCGATCTATGTGGACATGGCGACTTTTATCCTGTCTGCCTTTGTGATTCTGTTCGTAAATACGAGAGAGCAGAACCTGCAGAAGGTCAAGTTTGACGGAAAGGAATATTTGCAGACACTTGGTAACGGTTTTTCCTATGTGAAAAAGGATAAGATTGTCCTCTTCCTGTTGGGAATTGTAGTGTTCCTCAATGCGGCGCTGGTTCCGCTGAACAGCCTTCAGGCTCCGTTGGCAAGTGAGATTCTGGGCGGAGGCGCAGAAATCCTGTCTGTCATTGGTATAACCCTGACGCTGGGAATGCTGCTTGGCTCATTTATTTATCCTATGGTAAGCAAGAAATTAAGTCCAAAACTGATTATGGTGTTGTGCGCATTGGCAATCGCTGCATATTACATAACTGTGCCAGCCTGCATGCCGCTGTACAAAAGCAAAGTTTTTATGTACGGATTCACCGTTGTGATTGATTTGGTGCTTGGAATGGCGGCGGGAATGGCAAGCGCCTTTGGAAATGTGTTTATCGTCAAGCGCGTGAAGGAAGAGTATCTCGCCAGAGTCGGAAGTATTACCTGTGCGCTGGGGATGGCGGCAATGCCGGTTACATCCTTTATAGTGAGCGGTTTGGTTGCCTATGTCAGCACGGCAAAGGTGTTTGTCGTTGCGGGTGTGGCCGCGGTGTTTGTTACCATTGCAATTATGTTCAGCAAGACCTTGAACGAGGAGAAGGCAACGGTGGCAGAGGGTGAAGCGGAGTCTGCGGTATAATAGCTATTGGGAAAATAGGTTTATTTGTTTCGTGAATATAACAACTGAAAGATGGAGCAGGTTAGTTTGTTGCCTGCTTGAAATGGGCATCATAGTCAGGAGTTATGATGCCCATTTTCGTTCCTACCTTGTAAGAAAGCTGGAGCAAAAAGTCAGCGTGGGTCTAGGAAGCAAAAATGTTCTGAGAGACCCGAGAGAGTGAAAAAAGAAAGAAGAAAAAGCCGAATCGAGGGGCCATCGTGGGTCTAGGAAGTAAAAATGCTCTGAGAGACCCGAGTAAGCAGAGCGAATTAGAAAAAACAAGAAGAAAAAGCCAGATCAAGAAGCAATCGTGGGCCTTGGGGACGAAAATGCTCTGAGAGACCCGAGTAAGCAGAGCGAATTAGAAGAAACAAGAAGAAAAAGCCGGATCAAGAAGCCAGCGCGGGTCTCTGAAACGAAAATGGACTGGGAGACCCGCGAAGGCAGAAAATGAAATCATAGGAGGATTCGATTACATATGATATAATGAGCGTAGCGAATTATATCAAGCGCGAATGCGCATAGGTATCAGCCGAAGGCATATCATGTGCGAAGCACATGATATAATATACAAGCACGAGAAATGAATTCCCACAGGAGGCCAGTATATGCGATATATAGATATGCACTGCGACACGCTTTCGCAGGCGCTGATGCAGCAAAAGGATACCATATTTGAACTGGAGAATACCATGGTGGATGTCAGGCGGCTTCTGGCCGCGGGAGCCGGGGCGCAGTTTTTAGCCATGTTTGTGCCACAGCGAAACGAGCCGGGGTGGTTTGATGCAGCAGAACCGGCGGCGCAGGAAGAGCTTCTGATGAAGCTGTATGGCGTGTATGTGAATACGCTGGAGCAGCACAAAGATGTCATTGCGGCGGCCAGATCCATAGCGGATTACAGAAAGAATCAAAGAGAGGGAAAGCTGTCGGCGTTTCTTACGATGGAGAACGGAGCAGTGGCACAGGGGAAGCTGGAGAACATTCAGAGGTTTTACGATATGGGAGTCCGTCTGATTACCCTCACATGGAATGATCCCAACTGCTTTGGAACTAGCCATTCCGCAGAGCCCGGACAGATGGCGCAGGGGCTGACCGAGTTTGGAAAAGAGGCGGTAGAGTATATGAATGAACTGGGGATTCTGGTGGATGTGTCCCACCTTTCTGACGGAGGATTCTACGATGTAGCGAAAATCAGCAAAAAGCCCTTTGTGGCGTCCCATTCCAACTGTCGGAGTCTGTGTGCGGCAACCCGGAACCTGACGGATGATATGATCCGCATTCTTGCGGAAAAAGGCGGTGTGTGCGGAATAAATCTGGAACCGACCTTTGTCAACCGCAATCGGATGGACCGGCATACAACGGTGGAGGCGCTGTGTGGACATATCGAGCATATGAGGCAGACCGGCGGAGAGGACTGCATCGGAATTGGAACAGATTTTGACGGAATCAGCGGAACCTTTGAAATTGCTGACTGCACATATTTGCACCTGTTGTTTGACGCGCTGCACCGCAAAGGGTACAGTGATGATCTGATCGACAAAATCGCCTTTGGCAACGTGGAGCGGGTAATTGCAGCAACTCTTTGAGATAATAAGAAATGTGCCAACTTTCCGGCGAAACAGGATATGCACAAGGGAAATACGAAGATACAGCACCAGCGTTGGTCCATTTCTCGAAGGCAGGCGCTACATGGTCCAATGTTAAAAGTGATCGAAGGGAAATGATGCATGGACATGAGTATAAAAAGGGGAATCAGAAATGAAAAAAAGCGGAAGACAACGCCCGGTTTTTGCGGGGATAATTCTGTTGACAGCAGTGGCGCTTATTGCGGCAGTGTTTCTGTGGAGAAGAAATTCGGCAGAGAATGGAAGCGGGGCGGACGATACAGCGACATATGAGACAACATATGTGGAGTCCGAGTCCTATATCAGTCCGGTGGATGTGGCCGACGATGGAGTGGAACACGAGGCGTCCACTGAGCAGATGATAAGCCCGGACACCGAAAATTCAGGGGAAAATGCGACAGAGACGGCGGGTGTACCGGTGAACGCTTTTTACCGGGAATCACTGTCGGAGGATGTGAAAGCCAGAATCTGCGGCATTTCCTACCCGAAGGACGGGGAGAAGGCGCAGATCAGTTATGAGGAGCTGGCCTACGTCCATGTACTGCACTATGATTTCAACGGGGAGGTGCAGGAGGGAGAGCTGATCTGCAATCAGGCGATTGCGCAGGATCTGGTGGAGATTTTTGAGGAGCTGTATGAGCATCAGTATCCCATTGAGAAAATCCGTCTTGTGGATGAGTACGGCGGAGATGATGAGGCATCCATGGCAGACAATAATACGTCATGCTTCAATTATCGCCTGATTGCGGGGACAGACCGACTGTCGAATCACTCCTATGGACTGGCAATCGACATTAACCCGTTCTACAATCCATATGTGACTGCTCGAAGTGGGAAGACGCAGGTTTCGCCGGTGGGGGCGGATGCGTATGCGGACCGGAGTCAGGACTTTGCGTATAAGATTGACCGGGAGGATCTGTGTTATCAGCTTTTTATTGCTCACGGATTTACCTGGGGTGGTGACTGGAAGAACAGTAAGGATTATCAACATTTTGAAAAAACGGCACAGTAATTGTGCATTTTTCCACCGGATTTTTGCAAACTGTGACTTTGGTACTGTACAATTTGTACATGTCGACAAGTGAAAAATTGTGAAGTTTGTGCACACTTATCTGCTGGGACATGCTATTATAATACCTGTAAAAACCCCCCAATACATTATATATAGTTTTTGCTATACCCCATAGTAAAAATACCTTCTCCTAAAAAGACAGCGTTCGTTGCTGTCTTTTTTACGTTGCAGCAATACCCTTGCGTGCTGTGCTTTAAAATGTGCACCTCAGCTTTCGTATCGCACACCTAAGGTTTACAAAGATTTACTTTCGTATCGTACGCCAAACTCTCCCCTTGCAATTCGTGGGGAAACAGGATATAATGACTAGGAAAAATTGAACAGACGGGAGCTTGTGAGACAGGCTGAGAGGAAGGTGAGACCTTCGACCGATAACCTGATTTGGATAATGCCAACGGAGGGATGCCTGAGTAAAGTGTTTATAACGGGAAGCTACCTGAATTGGCAGCTTCCCGTATTTTTGTTCAGGAACGAGGAGGTAATGCACATGGTGAAGATCAATGGGAAAACCGAAGCTGCTGCGGGCATGACGGTTGATCAGTATTTGGAAACTGCCAATTACGATTCGAAGCGGATCGTTGTGGAGCGCAACGAGGAGATCCTTCCCAGGGAGCAGTACAGCGAAACTATTCTGCGGGACGGTGACGTTGTGGAGATCATCAGCTTCATGGGTGGTGGCTGAGATGTATGGAAACAAATTATCGTGCATCAAGAGAGGGGCAAAATGCCTTTGGCCTCTCACATCGTACATAAAGTTCAGGAAGAAAGAAGGAACAACAAATGAACGATGACAAACTTATGATTGGCGGACATGAATTTGAGTCCCGCTTTATCCTCGGATCAGGAAAATATTCCATGAGCCTGATCGAGGCGGCAGTCAAGGATGCGGGGGCAGAGATCATCACCCTCTCAGTTCGCCGTGCCAACACCAAAGACCAGGAGAACATTCTGGATTTTATCCCGGAAGGAGTTACCCTCCTTCCAAACACAAGTGGTGCAAGAAATGCACAAGAAGCTGTTCGCATTGCGCGACTGGCAAGGGAACTCGGTTGTGGCAGCTTTGTAAAAATCGAGATCATGCGGGATTCCAAGTATCTGCTGCCGGATAACCAGGAGACCATCAAGGCAACGGAAATCCTTGCAAACGAGGGCTTTGTCGTAATGCCATATATGTATCCGGATCTGAATGCTGCCCGAGATCTGGTAAATGCGGGAGCGGCAGCGGTGATGCCGCTTGCCTCCCCCATCGGTTCCAACAAAGGACTGGCAACGAAAGATTTCATCCAGATCCTGATTGATGAGATTGACCTGCCGATCATTGTGGACGCGGGAATCGGCAGACCATCCCAGGCCTGTGAGGCCATGGAGATGGGAGCGGCGGCAATCATGGCCAACACCGCGCTTGCAACCGCCGGAGATCTTCCGATGATGGCATCCGCATTCCGCAGCGCAATTGAAGCCGGACGCAAGGCCTACCTAGCAGGCCTGGGCAGAGTTCTCACCCGTGGAGCCTCCGCATCCGATCCGCTGACCGGGTTCCTGCGGGATTAAGGAGGCGAAGGATGGAAAATCAATTTTTTGTGGATTCCGAGCTACTGCCGCCGGAAGCCCTTGCCAAAAAGCATGCGCTTGAAACAGACCCTTCGTCACGGAAAAATCACATGGAATACCTGCCCGGCATGGAACGGATTCAGTCCGATGTATGTGCCAATGTCATGGAGCAGATGAATTCCTACGATTACAACAAGTACACCGCCAAAGATGTAAAGGCAGCATTGGAGCATGAGACCTGTACTATCGAGGATTTTAAGGCGTTGCTCTCTCCCGCCGCAGAGCCTTTTCTGGAGGAGATGGCGCAGCGGGCAAGGTTGGAAACCAGCAAGCACTTCGGCAATACCGTTTATCTGTTCACGCCGCTTTACATTGCCAATTATTGCGAGAATTACTGCGTCTACTGTGGCTTTAACTGCTACAACCATATTCAGCGGATGAAGCTGACTATGGAGCAGATTGAACACGAGATGAAGGTGATTGCTGACAGCGGGATGGAGGAGATCCTGATTCTCACCGGCGAGAGCCGCGCCCAGAGTGATGTGGATTACATAGGGGAGGCCTGTAAGCTGGCGAGAAAGTATTTTCGTATGGTAGGACTGGAAATCTATCCGGTCAATGTAGACGAGTACCGCTATCTTCACGAGTGCGGCGCGGACTATGTCACCGTGTTTCAGGAGACCTACGACACGGACAAATATGAGACCCTTCATCTGATGGGGCATAAACGGGTATGGCCGTACCGGTTTGACGCGCAGGAACGAGCCCTGATGGGAGGCATGCGAGGTGTCGCCTTTTCCGCCCTGCTGGGGCTTTCGGATTTCCGAAAGGATGCCCTGGCCAGCGCTCTGCACGTATATTACCTGCAGCGTAAATACCCGTATGCAGAGATGGCATTGTCCTGTCCGAGACTTCGCCCAATCATCAACAATGACAAGATCAATCCGTTGGATGTTCATGAGAAGCAACTCTGCCAGATTCTGTGTGCATACCGCATTTTCCTGCCCTTTGTCGGCATAACGGTATCCTCCCGCGAGAGTGCCGCTTTCCGCAACGGCATTGTCAAAATCGCCGCCACGAAAGTATCCGCAGGGGTGTCCACCGGGATCGGGGATCACGAAAGCAAGTACACCGGAAAGGAGCAGGAGGGCGAGCAGGGGGACGAGCAGTTCGAAATTAACGACAACCGCAGTCTGGATAAGATGTACCAGGATATTGCCGGGGAAGGCTTGCAGCCCGTTCTGAATGATTACGTGTATGTCTGATATTTTGTGCATAACCAACCGGAGGCTTTGTAAGGAGGATTTTTTCGTGCGGCTTGAAGGAATCGCCAAGGCCAGGCCGGCAGGAATCGTCCTTCGGGAAAAGGACCTGACGCGGGAGGAGTACAAAAGGTTGGCGGAAAAGGCGCTTGCAATCTGTCAGGAACACGGAACACCCTGCATTCTTCACAGCTATGCGGGGGTTGCGGCAGAGCTGGGGTGTAAGGCGTTGCATCTGCCTTTACGGATACTTCGAGAGCTTTCAGAGGAGGAACGCGAGCGATTTTCCGTGCTGGGAGCCTCCTGCCACTCGCCGGAGGATGCCATGGAAGCGGAGGCGTTGGGCTGTACCTACGTCACTGCGGGGCATGTGTTTGACACCGATTGCAAGAACGGGTTGCCCGGCCGGGGATTAGGCTTTTTGAAGGAGGTATGCGGGAACGTATCGATTCCCGTGTACGCCATCGGGGGCATCAGCCCGGACAACATTGCGGATGTGCGAAAAAGCGGAGCTGCCGGGGCATGCGTTATGAGTTCTGCAATGGTGTGCGTGGATGTGCAGGCGTATTTTTTTGCATTGGAGGAAAAATGAGATGAGATTGGAGAAAGACAGACTGTTGCTCTATGCGGTGACAGACCGCAGTTGGACAGGGCAGCAGAGCCTGTACGAGCAGATTGAAGAGGCCTTAAAGGGTGGTGTGACCATGGTTCAGCTTCGGGAGAAACAGCTTTCCGAGGATGAACTGGTGGCAGAGGCCATTCAAATAAAGGAACTCTGTCATCGCTATGAGGTTCCGCTGATCATTAATGACAACGTGGATGCAGCGTTAAAAAGCGGTGCGGATGGGGTTCATGTGGGAATTGAGGACGCGCCCGTCAGCGAGATTCGAAGGAGGGCAGGCGACGATTTTATCATCGGTGCCACCGCAAAGACGACAGAGCAGGCAAAAGCGGCAGAGGCCGCCGGTGCAGACTACCTCGGTGTTGGAGCGGTATTTCCGTCACCCACCAAGAAAAACGCGATTCGCATTACACCACAGGACTTAAGAGAAATCTGTGGGTCTGTTGCCATCCCTGCAGTTGCCATCGGCGGCATCACAGGGGACAATGTATCGGAAATCAAGGGGGGCGGCATGGCGGGTGTTGCCGTTGTATCGGCGATTTTTGCGGCGCAGGACATACAGAAGGCGGCCGCCGAATTGAAAAGAAAAGTGAAAGCGATGGTGGAAGCATGAGAACGGCACTTACAATTGCGGGAAGCGATTCCTGCGGAGGCGCCGGTATTCAGGCGGATATCAAGACCATGACCATGAACGGGGTCTATGCCATGAGTGCGGTTACGGCACTGACAGCCCAAAATACCACCGGTGTCATGGGAATTTTAGAGTCTTCTCCGGAATTCCTAAAGCAGCAGATTGATGCGGTGTTTACAGATATCTATCCCGATGCGGTAAAGATTGGAATGGTTTCTTCCGCAGAGCTGATCGCTGTGATTGCCGAGAGGCTTCGGCATTACGGAGCAAAGAATATTGTGGTGGATCCCGTCATGGTGGCCACAAGCGGTTCTGCATTGATGAAGAATGAAGCGGTGGAAACATTAAAGCAGGAGCTGCTTCCAATCGCCACTCTTGCAACGCCCAACATCCCGGAGGCGGAGATTCTTTCGGATATGGTCATTCGGGATGAAACGGATATGCTTAAGGCCGCCGGACGGATTGGTGATGCCTACGGCTGTGCCGTTCTGGTCAAAGGCGGCCACAGCGTCAGTGATGCCAACGACCTGCTGTATGCAGGTGGAGAATACCGGTGGTTTGAGGGCCGGCGGATTGACAATCCAAACACCCATGGTACGGGGTGTACGCTCTCCAGCGCTATTGCGTCGAACCTTGCCAAAGGCTTTGATCTTGCGGAGTCAGTCATGCGAGCGAAGGAATACATTTCCGGTGCGCTTTCTGCCATGCTGGATCTGGGAAAAGGCGCAGGCCCCATGAACCATGCGTTTGATCTGAAGAGCCGCTTTGGTGAGGAAGCACACATTTTTATACAACCCTGACACAGGATGATGTTCCAAGAGAAAGGATAAAAGAATGAGAAATTATACAACACAGATGGATGCTGCAAGACGCGGCATCATTACTCCGGAAATGAAAGCAGTTGCGGCAAAGGAGTACCGCACAGAAGAAGAGATTAGAGATTTGGTTGCAAAAGGCCAGGTTGCCATTTGTGCCAATAAACTGCACACCTGTATCGATCCCAACGGTGTCGGTTCCATGCTCCGCACCAAGATCAATGTCAACCTTGGTGTATCCAGGGATTGCAAGGATTATGACATTGAAATGCAGAAGGTGATGGCAGCCGTGGATATGGGGGCTGAGGCAATTATGGATCTTTCCTCACACGGGAATACCCAGCCGTTTCGCCAAAAACTCACCAGCGAATGCCCGGCTATGATCGGCACGGTTCCGGTCTACGACAGTGTGATCCACTACCAGAGAGACCTGGCAACTCTCACCGCTAAAGATTTTATCGATGTTGTACGTCTGCATGCCCAGGACGGTGTGGATTTCGTAACGCTTCACTGCGGCATCACAAGAAAAACCATTGAGCAGATTAAGCAGCACAAAAGAAAGATGAATATTGTATCCCGCGGCGGTTCTCTTGTCTTTGCATGGATGAGCATGACCGGCGAGGAAAATCCGTTCTACGAGTATTTTGATGAGATTCTTGACATCTGTCGGGAATATGATGTGACCATTTCCCTTGGAGATGCCTGTCGTCCGGGCTGCCTTGCGGACGCAAGTGATGTGTGTCAGATCGAGGAGCTGGTCCGCCTTGGCGAGCTGACCAAGCGTGCATGGGCAAAGGATGTTCAGGTTATGGTGGAGGGACCGGGACATATGCCGATGGATCAGATCGAAGCCAACATGAAGCTGCAGCAGACCATTTGCATGGGAGCACCGTTCTATGTACTGGGACCGCTTGTGACGGATATTGCTCCGGGCTACGACCACATCACTTCGGCCATCGGCGGGGCCATAGCAGCCTCCGCAGGCGCAGCATTCCTTTGCTATGTCACACCTGCCGAGCATCTTGCACTGCCGAATGTGGAGGATGTAAAACAGGGAATCATTGCCTCCCGGATTGCGGCTCATGCGGCAGACATTGCCAAGAAGGTTCCGCACGCACGGGATATTGACGATGCCATGGCTGACGCCAGACGTACCTTTGACTGGGAGAAGCAGTGGGAGTGTGCCATCGACCCGGAAACCGCAAAGAGTATCCGTGATGACCGGGCACCGGAGCAGGAGGACAGCTGCTCTATGTGTGGCAAGTTCTGTGCCGTGAGAAGTATGAACAAGGCGCTGAATGGGGAATATATCGATATCCTGTAACTATTCAGAACCCCTTAGAATTCGATAATCAGAATCGTCATGCTTGCATGTAAGAAGCTGTTATCGAATTCGTAAGGTGGCTCGAATAGAGTCACCGCCCCATATATGAGCAAAATTAGCTGCGCAGCAGCGAGAAAGCACGACTCGTCGTGCGGTTTTGCGAATGTATGAGGATGGGTTCTGAATAGTTCCGATACATTGGGGAAAGCAAAAAGGGAGAACGGGAATGGGAGAGAACGCAAGCGAAAGGGAGCGCAACAGCTTCGAACAAATCTATGATATCGTGAAGCAGATCCCCCGGGGCAAGGTGGCAACTTATGGGCAGGTAGCGGCGCTGGCGGGAAACCGGCGCTGGTCCAGAGTGGTGGGCTATGCGCTGCATGTCAACCCGGACCCGGAACATATTCCCTGCTACCGCGTTGTCAACCGTCTGGGAGAAGTGTCGCCTGCATTTGCCTTCGGAGGCGGAAACCGTCAGATTGAACTGCTGGAGGCCGATGGAATTCCATGTGAGAATGGCCGCGTAGACTTGTCCCGATACCAGTGGGAACGCACAACATTCGAGCAGATGGGGCGCATGTGAGGCAATGGTGAAAATGAATCTTACCGGCTATTGTACAAACAAAACAGAGAAAACGGTTGCGCGATTGTGCATTATTTTATTGCATTTTCGTAAATTGTGACTTTAGTACTGTATAATTTGTACATGTCGACAAGTGAAAAATTGTGAAGTTTGTGCACACTTATCTGCTGGGACATGCTATTATAATACCTGTAAAAACCCCCCAATACATTATATATAGTTTTTGCTATACCCCATAGTAAAAATACCTTCTCCTAAAAAGGCAGCGATCGTAGCTGTCTTTTTTACTTTGTGCGTAGTTCCTTTTAACTGATTTCTGAAAAATTAGAATTCCCTTGCCAACTGCAAATGAATTTGCTACAATAACCATGTTATATAACTGACGGAGATGGTGATGCAGCGCATCGCCAGTAATGTGGAATTGACCACGTGAAGTATAACGAATAAGAGCCGACCGTCTGGGTGATCTGCCCGGACTGTCGGCTTTTCTTGATACAAGGGCCAAAAGTCAAAAACCATTCCTGCTTGCAGGATATGGATTCTGACTTAATGGCCCGCCCGATCATGAATTGTATCAAATGAAATACATATACTGTTAGGGATTGCAAAACCAGGACGGATAGATTATACTTACGTTAGTTAGAAAACACTAACTAACAACAACCATATTATTTATTCATTTATAGAAGAGGAGGATTCATCATGGTAGAGATGAAGGAATGGGATGGATTTGAAGGACGTCTCTGGAAGGAAGAGATTAATGTCCGCCAGTTCATTCAGGACAATTACACCCCATACGACGGAAACGAGGAGTTCCTTGCAGGCCCGACAGAGGCAACCAATAAGCTGTGGGATGCATTGCAGAAGCTGCAGAAGGAAGAGAGAGCCAAGGGCGGCGTACTGGATATGGAGACCAAGGTGGTATCCGGTCTGACTTCATACGGTCCTGGATATATCGACGAGTCTTTGAAGGATCTGGAGAAGGTTGTGGGCTTACAGACCGATAAGCCGCTGAAGCGTGCATTTATGCCATACGGTGGAATCAAGATGGCGGTACAGGCGTGTGAGACCTACGGCTATGAGGTTGATCCGCAGCTCAAGGAGATTTTCACCAAGTATCACAAGACACATAATGCAGCTGTTTTTGATGCATATACACCGGAGATGATCAAGGCGCGCCATAATAAGATTATGACCGGTCTTCCGGATACTTACGGTCGTGGACGTATCGTAGGTGACTACCGCAGAATTGCATTGTACGGAATTGATTTCCTCATTGAGGAGAAGAAGAAGGACAAGGCAAAATGCGGCAGCGGAAGCATGAAGGGTGAGGTCATCCGTCTTCGCGAGGAGATTGCTGAGCAGATCCGCGCGTTAGAGGGTATGAAGGAGATGGCCAAGATTTACGGTTATGACATCTCAAGACCGGCGGTAAACGCAAGGGAAGCCATCCAGTGGCTGTACTTTGGATATCTGGCAGCCATCAAGACCCAGAACGGTGCCGCAATGTCTGTAGGACGTGTATCCACCTTCCTTGACATTTACTTTGAGAGAGATTTGAAGAAGGGAATCATCACAGAGGAGGAAGTACAGGAGCTGGTAGACCACTTTACCATGAAGCTTCGTATGGTAAAATTTGCCCGTATTCCTTCCTACAATCAGCTGTTCTCCGGTGACCCGGTATGGGCAACTCTGGATGTGGCCGGAACCGGCGTAGACGGTCGCTCTATGGTAACCAAGACCGATTACCGTTTCCTGCATACACTGGAGAACATGGGACCGGCTCCGGAGCCGAATCTTACGGTATTCTATTCATCCAGACTGCCGGAGAACTTCAAGAGATACGCTGCGAAGATCTCCATCGACACAAGCTCTGTACAGTATGAGAACGATGATGCCATGAAGCCGGTATGGGGCGATGATTACGCGATCTGCTGTTGTGTATCCGCAACACAGACAGGTAAGGAGATGCAGTTCTTCGGAGCTCGCGCAAACCTTGCAAAATGCCTGCTTTACGCAATCAACGGCGGTATTGACGAGAAGACCGGTGAGCAGGTAGGTCCGAAGTATCGTCCGATTACCTCCGAGTACCTGGATTATGACGAGGTAATGGAGCGCTATGATGATATGATGGAGTGGCTGGCAGACCTGTATGTAAATACGCTGAACCTGATTCAGTACATGCATGACAAGTACTACTATGAGGCTGCAGAGCTGGCTCTGATGGACACCAACCTGGAGAGAACCTTCGCCACCGGTATTGCAGGCTTCTCACACGTAATCGATTCCCTTTCCGCAATCAAGTATGCAAAGGTAAAGGTCATCCGTGATGAGAATGGCATTGCACAGGATTATGAGATTGAGGGCGATTTCCCGAGATACGGTAACGATGATGACCGTGCGGATGAGATCGGTGTATGGCTGCTGGGAACCTTCATGGATAAGATCAAGAGACACCACACCTACCGCAGATCCATTCCGACAACCTCCATCCTCACCATCACCTCCAATGTGGTATATGGTAAGGCAACCGGATCTATGCCGGATGGACGTAAAGCAGGGGAGCCGCTTTCGCCGGGAGCAAACCCAAGCTACGGTGCAGAACAGAACGGTCTTTTGGCATCCTTGAATTCGCTGACCAAGCTGCCGTACGAGTGGGCTCTGGACGGTATTTCCAATACCCAGACCATCAATCCGGGAGCACTTGGAAACGAGAAGGAGGAGCGCATCGGCAATCTGGTACAGGTAATGGACGGCTACTTCGATCAGGGAGCGCATCATCTGAATGTAAATGTATTCGGCAAGGAAAAACTGATTGATGCGATGGAGCATCCGGAGAAGGAGGAGTACGCAAACTTCACCATCCGTGTATCCGGTTACGCAGTAAAATTCATCGACCTGACAAGAGAGCAGCAGATGGATGTAATCGCAAGAACCTGCCACGACCGTATGTAAAACGGATCATTGGCGCAGCTTAAAAGCCACGGCAGGAGATAGGAGAATCGCATGGGCGAAATACTTGGAAACATACATTCCGTGGAAAGCTTTGGCTCCGCAGACGGGCCGGGCGTGCGCTATATCGTATTTTTGAAGGGCTGCAATATGCGTTGTAAATACTGCCATAACCCGGACACCTGGGCCAAAGGCGGTGATAATCTTAAGACGCCTGAGGAAATCCTGCAGAAGGCGCTGCGTTACAAAACCTACTGGAGAGATAACGGGGGCATCACCGTCAGCGGCGGGGAAGCCCTTCTCCAGATTGAGTTTGTCACAGAGTTGTTCCGGTTGGCCAGGGAAAAGGGCGTGCATACCTGTCTGGATACCTCCGGCAATCCGTTTACCCGGGAGGAACCCTTCTTCTCGCAGTTCAATCGGCTGATGGAATACACGGACCTGTTCATGTTGGACATCAAGCATATGGATCCGGAGGGACACAAATCATTGACCGGACAGGACAATGCCAACATTCTTGATATGGCAGGGTATCTGTCAGATCACGGCAAAGCTATGTGGATTCGTCATGTGCTGGTTCCGGGAATCACTGATGATGAGGAGCAGCTGAAGCGGCTTCGGTCTTTCATAGACACGCTACAGACCGTGGAGCGGGTGGAGGTTCTTCCGTACCACACCCTGGGCGTGTTCAAGTGGAAGGAGTTGGGAATTCCATACCAATTGGAAGGAGTGGAACCGCCCACGGCAGAGCAGGTGGAACGCGCGCAGGCGCTTCTTGGAGCTCGATAGTGCCGGCCGTTGTACAAAAGGCATAATGCATCAAAAATATATAGAAACCACTGGGTACACAATTGTTGCAAAGATGTGTGCCCGGTGGTATTTTTATGTTAGAGGAAGTTCGTGAAACGCACGGTTTTGTGTATGCATGCGGAAGGGGGCTGAACCGTTACCAGAGAAGCATGTATTTGACAGCGTAAGAAGCAATTTGCTGGGGAAGAGAAAGGAGGAGCATATGATACAAAAGATAAAGGGATATATAAAAAAGGAACCTGTGTTGTGCATCGCCCTGCTCCTGGCCTTTGTATCCATGTTCTGGATACATCCGGATGCCGGTTATGTGGACTATATTGATTTCCGGACATTGGCCATTCTGTTCTGTCTGATGGCAGTGGTGGCGGGGATGAAAGAAATCGGAGTGTTCGACTGGTTTTCCCAGAAGCTTCTGCTTCATGTGAAGGGGATGTGGCAGGTGATCCTGATTCTGGTTCTTCTGTGCTTTTTCTTAAGTATGGCTATCACCAATGACGTGGCGCTCATCACCTTTGTCCCGCTGACAATTATTGTGTTGGGGCAATTGGGGGAGGAGAAAAAGCGCAGGTGGCTGTTGCCTGTTGTGGTGATGCAGACCGTGGCAGCGAACCTTGGCAGTATGCTGACACCCATTGGAAATCCGCAGAATCTGTATCTTTATGGTCTGGCGGACATGGGATTCGCGGAGTTTGTGCGTCTGATGCTTCCCTATAGTCTGGCTGCACTTTTCCTTCTGCTCGTATGGATTGCTTTGTCTGTTCTGGGAAAAAGAGAGACGGCGCCGATTACCATTCATTTGCCGAAGCCGGCGAGGGTTACGGATGTGCGGCGTCTTCTTATGCATCTGGCGCTTTTTCTTGTCTGCCTGCTGGCGGTGGCGCATGTGTTGCACTATGCGGTGCCGTTGGCACTGGTGCTGCTTTTGATGTTGGTAACGGACCGAAAAGTGTTGAAACAGGTGGACTATTCTTTACTTGGAACCTTTGTGGGATTTTTTGTGTTTATCGGAAATATGGGGCGGTTGGAGGCGTTTCGCAGCTTTCTGACTACTGTCATCGAGGGGCGGGAGATGCTGACCGCTGTGGTGGCAAGCCAGGTTATGAGCAATGTTCCGGCGGCGCTTCTGCTGTCCGGGTTTACGGATCGGTATGACCTGCTTTTGGTGGGGGTGAACCTCGGTGGACTTGGAACTCTCATCGCATCCATGGCAAGTCTTATCAGCTTTAAGTACATTGCGCAGGAGGACAAAGGACTGCAGGGCCGCTATCTAATTCGATTTACCGCGGCGAACCTGGTGTTTCTCGCAGCGATGCTGGCAGTTCATTTCCTGATATATCACATAGGGAGACAATAACATGCATTTGGAAATATTATATGAAGATCAACAGATTCTCGTCTGCCATAAGCCGGCAGGTGTTGCGACAGAGACCAGGCGCCTCGGGCAACAGGATATGGTGAGTCTGCTGCGGAATTTCCGTGCGGAAAAAGGCGAAGAGCCCTATATCGGACTGGTGCATCGACTGGATCAGCCGGTGGAGGGGGTGATGGTGTTTGCCAAGACTCCGGATGCCGCAGCGGAACTGTCCAGGCAGGTGCAGAATCGCAGCATTGGGAAACATTATTATGCCGTGGGAGTTATGAGGGCGGACGATATGGCAGCCTTCGAAGGCACAGCATTGGGATCTATCCAGGAGTACGGAACCGTGACGGATTATATCTTCTTTGACAAAAAGCAGAACGTTTCACACATTGTCCCGAAGGGAACGCCTCAGGCAAAAAAGGCGGTGCTGGACTATCGCGTAATCGGAACGGATGGAAGCCGGGTATGCTTTGATGTGACACTTCACACCGGCCGCCACCACCAGATTCGGTTGCAACTGGCCCATCATGGCTGCCCGCTTGTGGGGGATGCAAAGTACGGAAGCCGTGACGGCTCGCAGCTTGCGCTTTGCTCTTACCGGCTTCAGTTTGTGCACCCGGAAACCAAAAAGGAGATGGACTTTTCCATCCATCCCCATAACCAGGCATTTGATACATTTTCAGATTCGCTTATATAGGAAGAAAGCATTCCGTCACGAAAACTGTGGCGCAGGCGGCAACGGCAACGACCGTCAGACTCTTTTTCCGAAGGGCGAAGACGATTGCCACAATCAGTCCGGCCAAAGCGGACAGCGGACTTTTGGTGGCGTAGAAGATGGCGGGAATCGTCATGACCGTCAGAACCGCATATGGAATGTAATACAGAAAAGACAGGATGAACCGGTTGTGCAGCTTGTCTTTGATCGCAACAAATGGAATGACCCGGATCAGATAGGTTGATCCGGCCAAAAGAAGCAGATAGAGAAAAAATTGCAGATTATCCATGAGTCTCATCCTCCTTCACAGGGAATAGCCATGCGCCGATGGCGGCTGCCAATACAGCGCAGACGGTGATGGCAATACCGCTGGACACCTGAGCCAACAGCGGAATATAGGAAAAGGCGCAGCTCAGCGCCAGAGCAATCACTACTACCAGCACTACAGGCCGGGATTGCTTCAGTTCCGGAACTACGATGGCGATGAACATGCCATAGATCGCAACGCTTAAGGCGCTCATGATCCGGTCCGGCAGAATATTCCCCAGCAGCGCACCGGCCAGTGTTCCGAGAGACCAGCCCAGGTAGGGAAGCACAGTCAGCCCGGCAAAAAAACTCCGACTGACAGTAGACTCCTGGCTTGCAACGGCAAAAATTTCATCTGTCATCATAAAGCCGAGGACCCAGCGGGAGATTCCCCGAAATCGGGAGTCGGTCTTCTGGGACAGGGATATGGACATAAAGGCATATCGAATATTGATGGTCACCTGGGAGATGAGCATTTGTATGTATTGGCCGGGATGAAGCATAACGCCGATACCGGCAAACTGACCTGCGGACGTGACAGTAGTCATGGATATCAGGACTGCCTGCCACCAGTATAATCCGTAGGAAACGGCCATAATCCCAAAGGTGAAGGACACGGACAGATATCCCAGGCCAATGGGGATACCGGCGCGAAGTCCTCGTTTAAAATGATTCATTGTCGTTCTCCATTTACGTATTTTCGATCGTTTTGTATATTGATAGTTACTGCTCGTGCTGACATGGTAAAACAAATGTTACCTGGATTATACACCAAGGTGCTAAATCTTGACAACCCAACACTCTTATGGCTATACTATAGGTTAGAAAAGTTTCGTAAATTATGGTATATTTATGAGAAGGAAAAGACAGAGATAGAAGGAGAGCAGCAATGGCGAAGGAAAAGAAGCTTGTGGAAGCAATCACCTCCATGGAGGAGGATTTTGCGCAATGGTACACGGATGTAGTGATCAAGGCAGAACTCATTGATTATTCCTCTGTGAAGGGATGCATGATCATCAAACCGGATGGATATGCCATCTGGGAGAATATTCAGAAGGAGTTGGATCGTCGGTTTAAAGAGACCGGAGTTGAGAATGTGTACATGCCTATGTTCATTCCGGAGAGCCTGCTTGAGAAGGAGAAGGATCATGTAGAGGGATTTGCACCGGAGGTTGCCTGGGTCACACATGGCGGATTGAACGAACTGCAGGAGCGGCTCTGCGTCAGACCGACTTCTGAGACGTTATTCTGTGATTTTTACAAGAATCTGATTCAGTCCTACCGGGATCTCCCGAAGGTGTATAACCAGTGGTGTTCGGTCGTGCGTTGGGAGAAGGAAACCCGACCATTCCTGCGCTCCAGAGAGTTCTTATGGCAGGAGGGACACACGGCTCATGCGACAGCGGAGGAGGCAGAGGAGAGAACTATCCAGATGTTGAATCTGTATGCCGATTTCTGTGAGGACTTTCTGGCAATGCCGGTTGTCCGGGGGCGCAAGACTGAGAAGGAGAAATTCGCGGGCGCTGAGGCAACCTACACCATCGAGGCGTTGATGCATGACGGTAAGGCGTTGCAGTCCGGAACCTCCCACAATTTTGGTGATGGCTTTGCCAAGGCATTCGGAATTCAGTTTACCGATAAGGATAATAAACTTCAGTATGTAT
The DNA here is from genome assembly GCA_945868435.1 of uncultured Lachnospiraceae bacterium. Taxonomy (GTDB): domain Bacteria; phylum Bacillota; class Clostridia; order Lachnospirales; family Lachnospiraceae; genus Roseburia. The sequence continues at coordinate 75,088 of CAMBLG010000002.1, read as the reverse complement.
ATCAGACATCCTGGGGAATGACCACCCGCCTGATCGGTGCGATTATCATGGTTCATGGAGATGACTCCGGTCTGGTGCTTCCACCACGGGTAGCTCCGACACAGGTGATGGTGATCCCGATTCAGATGCAGAAGGATGGGGTAATGGAAAAGGCACAGGCGGTCAGAGAGCGTCTGGGCAAGGTCTGCCGTGCAAAGCTGGATGATTCTGACAAGAGTCCGGGCTGGAAATTCTCCGAGCAGGAGATGCGCGGTATTCCGCTTCGTGTGGAACTGGGACCGAAGGATATCGAAGCCAATAAATGTGTGGTTGTCCGCCGCGATACGAGAGAGAAGATCGAGGTATCTCTGGATGAACTGGAGACCAGGATTCCGGAGATTCTGGAGACGATGCAGACAGAGATGTTCGAGCGTGCAAAGAAGCATCGTGATACCCATATCTGGGACGCGCACAACTATGAAGAAATGAAGGAAATTGCAGAGAATAAACCGGGCTTTATCCGGGGTATGTGGTGCGAAGACCGTGCCTGTGAGGACAAGATCAAAGAAGATCTGGCGGTCACAAGCCGTTGCATGCCGTTTAATGATCAGGAGCAGATTGCAGAGACCTGTGTCTGCTGCGGAAAGCCGGCGCACAAGCTGGTGTATTGGGGTAAGGCTTATTAGAGCAGAGACGTAAGTAGTTGCTCCAAGGGGAAGAAACATGATCGATAAGTATTATAATGGGGTAATTGAACTGGTATACAATCGTGTCGGACAGACGGAGAACAACATTGTTATGGTGAGCTATAGCAATGATTTCTCCATCCGACACATGGAGAGCATACGGCGTTATTCAAGGAATGAGGGTAACGTCTTTTTTGCTTGGCATGATTTTGAATATGGTGTACTGGAAGGGGCTTATGAGCCGTTTTTGGACACCATCTGTGACATGTATCGTGCCTATGTGAATGGTGATTTTGCTGAGTTTTTGGATGAGTGTGGCGTTTATGAACTGCACAAGTCTGTTTTATTAAGCTACTACAAGACCGGAGTGTGTAAACGTGACGAGAGCATTCTACTGAATGAAGCTGCGTATGAGAGAAGGCGGATGACGCAGGCAGTTAGCAATATGCTGAAGCAGCTTTCCGAACTTCACCCTGTGGTTATGGTGATGAATCGGTTTCAGCGGGCCAGCAGGAGTACACTTGAGGTGGTAGACGAGCTGATGATCCATTCGTCCGCCAATATCGGACTGGTGCTCGGGGTGAATGCCGGTCAGCTCAGACAGGACTCTGCTGCGGCTGTCTGGGATAAAATTGTGGAGCGGCTGGAAGATAACAGTAATGTATATCATATCGGAAGCAGCGGACAGAAACGCACTGAGGCAACGGAGGGTGCCCGCTTCAATGAAAACTTTACCGAATGGATCACCAAAATTCGGAATATCTATGAGCTGCTGGATTTTGAGCAGGTTCGCATGTACTGTCAGCAGGTGGAAGAGGGCATCAAGTTTGAAGATGTCTATATCAGTGATGAACAAAAGCTGGAAATCTATCTGCTGTATGCGCATACATCCATTCTGTTGGAGGAGTTGTCCAAGGCGCTGGAGCTTGTGTCAGAGATTTCGCGGCTGAAGCTGCCGAATCGGGAACGTATTATCAATTCGGAGTGTGCCTATTTGCTGGCAACCTGTAATATGTATCAGGGAAAGCTGGAGAATGCCAAAACCTATGCCAACATGGCACTGGAAGAAGCAAAGGCCCACGGGGATGAATTCCAGGTGTTTAAAGCGGAGCTTCTGATGGTACAGGCGCAGATGTCAGGCTGGTACAATATCTATTTCTGTGTCAAGGATATACCGATTGACAACGCTTTTATGGAGAAGCTTGTCAAATATAATTACCGCAATCATTTAGCGCATATTTACATATATGCATACGACAACAGCCCGGAGGCCGTTGAGAAAGCCGCTGATTGCGAGTCTGCATTGCCGTATTTCAGTAAGGGGGTTGCCCTGGCTAAGGAGCTTGACAACGAGGAACTGGTGCATGATGCTTATCAAAAGAATCTGATGATAGCATCTACCAATGGGATGAGCAGGATTGCCATATATTACATTTTACGAACTTATCAATTTACGAGGGGGCATCAGAATCAGCATAACGTTCATATGCTTTGCAGTATGGGTTATAGTCTGAGTGCAATGGGAGATAATGTTCGGGCGGAGGCTTTTTACAATCGTGCCATTGAGCGGTTCTATGAGCTTCGATTGCCGGAGGATATTGCGGAAGTATATTATAATCTCGCACTGAACAATATTATGCAGGAGCGGTATGCCAAAGCGGAGCAAAATCTGCAGATGACCATGAAGGTAATTTCGAACCTTCACATGAACAGTCTCCGTGTGTGCAACCTGTCCAAATTGTATGGACTTCTTGCATTGTCCTGTATTCTGCAGAAGGATCGGTTTAATTGCGAGCGATATCTGCTTAGCTGCAGACAGTTTCTGAATTATATTATAGAAAAAGAGAAGGAGAATGCCAGCAAAGAGATCATCCACGATTACGCTCAGTGTGATGATGACATGTTTCTTTACAGCTTTTCCGAAGGTCTTCTTCACATGATGGATCGGGAGGATGAGAAGGCCTTCGAGAGCATGGAGCAGGCAGAGCAGTTTCTCCGCAATGCAGAGGGCAATCAGTTTTTTGCCTATCGCATTTTCCGAGAAAGCAGAATGAAGCTGTTCCGCCGTATGGGATGCATGGATCTGTATCAGCAGGAAAAAGAACTTCTGGAGGACCGGGAAAGACAGGATCAGGCAGTGACGATTTCAGTGCCGGATGAACTTCTGTCAGAGATGGATGTGGAAGAAGTTGGGGTGGACTGCCGTGTCGCTGAGGAGGATATCGAAGCACTGATCAAGCAGGAAGCCGTTGCGAGGGACTATCAGCTGGTTCGCGAGCAGATGGACTTTATCTCTACCTGGCAGAATCTGATCGATATTAATAACAGGGATATCACGGAACTGGTTCGGAATGCGATTCACGCCTTTTCCAATCACTTTGGATTGGACCGATCTCTTTACGTGCGTTATCATCATCAGAAGCCGACGGTGCTCTACAATGATGCCCTTGGGAATGTTTCCGATGAGGACCTGGAAGGGATCAAGCGGGGAATGAGGGAGTACCCCCAAGGCTTTGCCGTATCGAAGATTAAGGAGAGCTTTTCGGAGCACCAGGATGTGATCAGTTACTTTGGCATGGATGATGTCTGTTCTTTTGTGGCTATTCCGTTTGTTAAGAATGGAGAGATGACCAGCCTTCTGATTACATATGTACAGATGAAGGACAACTGGCATGGTTCCATTGAGCGCTATATGCTGGGAGAGGATGACCTGCCGATTTACCGGCTTTTGTTCCGGGATCTGGAACAGGCAATCAACCGGCTGGAGGCCAACAAGAAAATCCGTGAGATGAACAGCAAGCTGCAGGCAGCGGCCGTGACCGATGCATTGACCGGAATCTACAACCGTGCAGGAATGTATGAGGCACTGCGGAATCTGGAATTTGAGATTCAGCAAAACGGCTGCCCGAGAGAGGCAGGACTCATGTTCATTGATCTGGATAATTTTAAACATTACAATGACACCTACGGACACGATGTGGGGGATTTGATCTTAAAAGAGATGGCACAGATTTTTGTGGAGGTATCCAAAGGCAGAGGGTTTGTCAGCAGGTATGGCGGTGATGAGTTCATTATCATTGTAAATACCAGTGACAAGGCAGCTCTTGAGGAGCTGGCCAAGGAAATTTACCGGAAAATCGGCAATGCCAACGGATTTCAGGGACAGATTGAGAATTATCTGGGACATGAGGTGGAAATGGACAGCAAACGGCTGATTACCTGTTCCATCGGTATTGCTGCGGATTCCAAAGTGCAGAATGAAGAGGACTTTAACAAGATGATCCGCAGGGCGGATGACCGGATGTATTCGGTCAAAACCGGAACAAAGGGACACTATTCGTTTATATGAGAATTGAATTACCGGAACATGTGAATCAAATAATACACCGGCTTCAGGCGGAAGGGTATGCTGCATATGCGGTTGGTGGCTGTGTGCGGGATACCCTTTTGGGGCGGAAACCGCAGGATTGGGACATCACGACCTCCGCACGGCCGGAGGCAGTGAAGGCACTGTTTTCCCACACCATTGATACGGGGATTCAGCATGGAACCGTCACTGTTATGCTCCAGCATGTGGGGTATGAGGTGACCACGTATCGGATTGATGGGGAATATGAGGACAGCCGTCATCCGAAGGAGGTTACCTTTACGGATAACCTGCTGGAGGATTTGAAACGGCGCGACTTTACCATCAACGCTATGGCGTACAATGATGACAGTGGCCTGGTGGACGCGTTTGACGGGGCAAAAGATCTTCGTGATGGTGTCATCCGTTGCGTGGGAAATGCCCATGACCGTTTTGAAGAGGATGCACTTCGGATGCTGCGGGCGGTGCGCTTTGCGGCGCAGCTCGGGTTTTCCATCGAGGAGAAGACGAGGGGGGCGGTTCGCGATCTGGCGGGTACAATCGCAAAGGTCAGTGCGGAGCGCATTCAGATGGAACTGGTCAAGCTTCTTACGTCGGATCATCCGGACGAGCTTCGGATGGCTTGGGAGTTGGGGCTTACCAAGGTGTTTCTTCCGGAATTTGACCGGATGATGCAGACACCGCAGAACAACAAGCACCATTCTTATTCCGTAGGGGAGCATACGCTGCATACGCTGACAGATGTGCCGGCAGACAAGGTACTGAGACTTACCATGCTGCTGCATGATGTGGCGAAGCCGGCATGTATCTCCACGGACGAGAAGGGACAGGATCATTTTTACGGGCATCCGGAGGAGGGGGAACGAATGGCGCGGGGGATTCTGCGCCGGTTGAAATTTGATAATGATACCACCGACCGTGTATGCCGTCTGGTGCGGTATCACGATGAGCGGCCAATGCTGTCGGAACGGAATGTGCGGCGGCTGGCCAGCAGGATGGGGCAGGAGTTTGTCCCGGATCTGATGACGGTCAAGAGGGCGGATGTGCTGGGGCAGAGCATGTACCGGAGAGAAGAGAAGCTGGCGTATGTGGACCACTTTGAGGAGATTTTTGAGGAACTCGAGGCGCAGAACCAGTGCATGAAGAAACGTGACCTTGCCATCAATGGGCGGGATTTGATCGAAATGGGTATGCATCAGGGAAAGGAGCTTGGTGCAGTACTGGATTACCTGTTTGAGCAGGTGTTGGACGAACCGGAACTGAATACAAGGGAAAAGTTGTTGGAGCTTGCGCATAATGTGCGGACCTCTCTCATATGATACAATACAAATGAAGTCATATGGGAGGGGTTCTTTGTATAATCAGCCGGAAGCAATATTAGAACAGTATGATTTGGAAATAAATCAGATATCAAAAGGAAGAGGCGCATACATCGTAAATACGAATCAGGGCATGAAGACGCTGGTGCCTTTTCGGGGGTCAAGGGAACGTGCGCTTTTTCTCGGGAGCATATTGGATGAGTTGAACGCAAACGGGTATCCGGTTGAGCGGATTACCTTCACAAAGGAGGGAGAACCTCTTGCGGAGGATGAGGCGGGCGCCAGGTATTGGCTGAAAACGCTCATAAGCGGAAGCGAATGCCAGACAGGGCGTGAGGCGGATATGCGGCAGGCGGCACGGCAGCTGGCGCTTTTTCATGAGACCGTGGCAAAAAGCCGGATACCGGTGCCGGATTTTATGATGGGTGACAGGAACGATCTGCAGAACCTCTATGAACGCCATTACCGGGAACTGGTTAAGGTAAAGAATTATGTGAAAACGCGAAAGACGAAGAATGCGTTTGAACGCAGATTCCAGGAGCAGTATCCGCGGTACATCGAGGATGCGGGGCGAGCCCTTCAGCTTTTGGCCGGTCAGAAGGATTCCTGCCGACGGATCCTGTGCCACGGAGATGTGAGCCAGCACAATATCATTCGCACGCCGGAAGGCTTTCGGATGATTCATTTTGAAAATATGTGCTATAATCTGGCGGTGTCGGATCTGGCTAAGTTCCTGCGCAAAATGCTGGAGAAAAACAACTGGAGCTGCGAACTGGGAATGCGATTGATCGAAGAGTATGGGCAGGTACGGCCGCTCTCCGGGGAAGAACGAAAACAGCTTTACGTTATTCTTCTTTTCCCGGAGAAGTTCTGGAAGATATCCAATCACTATGCTAATTCCCACAAAGCTTGGGTTGGCGAACGGGATATCGAAAAGCTGGAGCATATGGTGAGACAGGAAAATGCCCGGACGTTATTTTTAGAAAACCTGTTTTCAATTACCTGAGAATCCTGTATACTAAGGGTATGAGAAAGCAATGGATGAACAGACGAATTACATATGTACTGCTATTGACTATGATGCTCGGACTTTTGACAGGCTGTGGAAGTGGTGGGGACACAGGGAATGAATCCCTGTATTTTCACACGTCCATGGATGCAGGCGTTGAGACGCAGGAGGAAGCGGCAACGGAGGAGAATGAGGCGCAGCCGGAGCTGTACCTGATTGCGGAGATTGATCAGATTGAGGAAAGCCTGCGTTTGTACCGGTATGAGAATGGCATGGAATATCGATACTATTATGGAACAGGAACACGGTTCTATAACAAGTACGGAGATCGTTCGACGGTCATGGACTTTACAGTGGGTGCAGTGATTACCATCGGCGAAGTGGACAGTGAGGGCATTCTGCGGGAGGCGCGGGTGAGCGATGCCGTGTGGACTTATGATAATGTGAGCCGTTTTTCTGTTGAGGAGGAGCGCCATATCTTTGAGATCGCGGATACCCGCTATACATACGATGACAGCATCTACGTGTTCTCCGACGATGAGCGGGTAGATCTGGATGTGGTTGCCCAGGGGGATACACTGTCTATCGTGGGCCTTGATAAAAAAATTTTGTCCGTGCGGGTCACTACCGGACAGGGAATATTGGAGCTCGCCAACACAGAGTTGTTTGAGGGGAGCTTTCTACAGTTGGGAACAAGGATTTTTGCGGAGATTACACCGGACATGCAACTGACTGTGGAGGAGGGAACCTACAATCTCATTGTGGCCAACAATGGCTGGGGTGGAAACCGGGAGGTTACGATCGCCCGGGGAGAGACGACTGTCGTGGATCTGGACGAGTTGAAGGGCGAGGGGCCAAAGCTTGGAAAGATACAGTTTGTGGTGGACGTGGCAGACGCTGTTCTGGTGTTGGACGGAGAGGCGGTAGATTACACCGACCCCATCGAGATACCGTATGGCTCGCATTCGCTGGGGGTATATGCCAATGGCTACGATGCATGGGAGCGCAATCTCTATGTGAATTCCGAGGAAGCTACCATCGTCATTCAGCTAAAGGATGAGGAGGGCACGGAGGATACGCAGGAGAGCATCAGTACCACGGAGACCGGTGAATCGGAGACAAGCAGTGAGACAAGCAGTCAATCCGAGGCGGAGCAGAGAGAAGAAGAACTGGAAATTTTGCAGGATTTGCTCACCAGTGTCGTCTTGTAAATGCCAAAATTTTGTAAAAAAATGCAAATCTGTCAAATTGCCGATTTTTACTCTCGATTTTTGGTTGTTTTTAAGGCTTGGAAAACGCCTAAAAATGGCATTTTTTCTTGACAAACAGCATGAAAACAAGTATAAATAGATTTGTAAGTAATTTGAGAGAAGGAACTCGAATTATCGAATTATAGAACCTATAGGAGGAATTTTGACATGAACAAAGCAGAATTAGTTGCAGCAATTGCTGAGAAGGCAGAGATTTCCAAGAAGGATGCAGAGGCAGCAGTAAAGGCATTTACAGATGTTGTTGCTGAGGAGTTAAAGAAGGGTGAGAAAATCCAGTTAGTTGGATTTGGAACATTCGAGGTATCTGAGAGAGCTGCCAGAGTTGGAAGAAACCCACAGACAAAGCAGGAGATCAAGATCCCGGCTTCTAAGGCACCGAAGTTCAAGGCTGGTAAGGCTTTAAAGGATTCTCTTAACTAATTGAATTCGTTCATACTACAGCAGGGCGCTTTTGGGCGCCCTGTTTTTATGTGAAAAGTGTGACGATTTATAGGGGAGTTCTGTATAATTACAAGAAATGATAGAAAGGAGCCTAACATGCGCTTAGACAAATTTTTGAAAGTGTCCCGCCTGATCAAACGCCGTACAGTAGCCAACGAAGCCTGCGATGCCGGCCGTGTCATGGTCAACGGCAAGCCTGCGAAGGCATCGGTCAACGTGAAGGTTGGAGATGAAATTGAGATCCTGTTCGGGCAGAAGTCGGTTAAGGTACGCGTTCTGGATCTTCAGGATACGACCAGGAAAGAAGAGGCGAAGGATCTGTTCGAGTATATTTGATTCCTGCATAAGAAGTCCCTCCTCTGCATATAGTTAAGACAGAAGGGAGGGACTTTGGGATGGAAGAGAAAACTATCGCAAAACAGCATAAGATGACGTTAAATAACCGCAAGACCGGAAATTTTACCGGAATACTGGATGTACTCTCCTTTGATCTGTCGGAAATTCTACTTGAGACGGAGCTTGGAATGCTTCACATTAAGGGGCGGGATCTTCACGTCAACCGTCTGGACCTGGGGAAGGGTGAGGTGGATATTGACGGGCAGGTAGATGCACTTACATATTCGGAAGTGCCGGGAATTGGCAAAAAGGGCGGAATGCTCGGAAAGCTGTTCAAGTAGTGCAGATTTTCTCCGGAATAGGACAGGAACTGACGATGCTTGGCGAAGCGCTTATGATGGGGGCGGCAATGTTCGTCCTGTATGATCTGATTCGCGTTCTTCGACGGATGTTTTCGCATGGAATTATTTGGATATCGTTGGAGGATTTCTTCTTTTGGCTTGTGTCTGCGGGGTGGTTTTTCCTTCGCGTGGGAAAGCTCAACAACGGTATTATCCGCTTTTACGTGATCCTGGGAATGCTGTTGGGAGCGCTATTGTATTACCGGATTTTCAGCCGTCATTTGATGAGGTATATCGAGCGGTTCATTGGCTTTCTAAAAAAGCAATTGAAAAAAATACACAAAGCGGCTACAATGAAGTTAGTAAGACACGAGGAAGCGAGGAAAAAGCATGAGCGCGAAGAAGAGAAGAAGCCGTAACGGAAAAGCATTGGGTGTCTGCGTCATCGTGCTTGCTTTCATTGCGGTCATGGCTGTTCAGATTTATCGGATTAAACAGAAGGATGACAATTATGCCGCAAAGGAGCAGGAACTGATGCAGCAGTATGAAGACGAGACAGAGCGTGCTGCTGAGTTGGATGAACTGGAAGAGTATATGGGCTCGTCGGAGTACATTGAAGATGTAGCGAAAAGTAAACTCGGCCTTACCTATGAGAATGAGATTATCTTCAAAGAGGGTGAAGGCGAATAAAGAGAACCTGAAGAAGGGTTCTCTTTTTTGCGCCCTGTATGAATCCCCTCGAATCGCACTGGAAGGAAGTTTTGGCGAAAAGTTTTTTGAAACGGGCCTAGAATTTGACATGTATTTCAATCACTGCCACGTATAATCGCTGTATTGTCCTCGGATGGGACAAACCGAATTGGAAGGAGTGAAAGAAATATGAGTGAGAAACAAAACTGGAAAGAAACAATTGGAAAAGTCGTGTATGCGCTTCTCGGAGGAATGTGCAGCATGCTGTGTGTAATGGGGTACTATCCTCTGGTGCCGGCCTTTTATGCGGTCTGCTGTCTCGGACAGAAACGAAGTCTTCTATTGTACATAGGATTGTTTACCGGAATGGGCCTTTGCATGCCCGTTGGAAGTTCTGTTAAATATTTGTTCCTGATTTTTATCGTGGGAATCGGCGTGCGATTTTATCTGTGGGCCAACAGGAGGTGCAGCGGCTGGATGGCGGGGATGATTGCGGGACTCGCGACTGCGGCGATGAACTGCTCCGGCATGGCGCTTACGGTAATGGACAAAAGTGAACTGATACTTGGTCTGAGTGAAGGCTTACTGGTGTTTGGCGCGACGGTGCTTCTTAATTATCTGCTTCAGATGGCTTCGGAGCTGGGCAAATGTTTCTCGGTTCAAGGGACGGCTGCACAGGAGGAGAGCCCTGTGCAGGAGCAGTACGACCGAGTCCGCATGGATGCCTTCGCGGAGGCAGTGGACGGATTGTCGGTAGCTTTTGCAACGATGGGGCGGGAAAAAAGTCCTTCGGGGTATGAAAATCTGGATGTTCTGGAACAGGAAATCACAGGGAAACTGTGTGCTACCTGCGACGGCTGCGCAATCTGCTGGGAAAGAAAGGAAAATGGGCTTTCGGAGAAAATCCGAAACATGCTGAAGGCTGTTGTGGATCACAGTCCCAAGGAAGAGATCCTTGTGCAAAATTACATGGAGGACTGTCCCCGTTATTCCGGTATGGTGGAAGAGGCAATCTGGGCTTTTTCGCGGATGGAGCTGAACGAAGCCTGGTACCGCAGACTGCAGGAGAATCGGAGGGTGATTGCCGGACAGTTGGATGCCATGTCAGATCTGATGCAGGGGTGGAGCAAAGGGCGCCGCTGTCTGGATAAGGAGTCGAGGGTTGTATTGGCGAAGATTGGTTTTGAAGCGAAGGAACGTGGGCTTGTGGCAGAACAGGTGCATATCTATGAGGACGAGCACCATAGAAAGTCTATTACCGCAATGGTAGCCAGCAAGTGGGGCGGCGGAATACCGAGCCGCAATTATATTCGGGCTCTGGAAAAAGCTACCGGACTTTCCCTTCGGCTGGGAAAAGAAGCACGGAGCATTTTCACCAAGGAATCGGTGGCGGTGACGGCATATGAGGATACCAGATTCTATGCCATGTCCGGCGTGGCGGGACGGACGAAGGATACACAGACCGTCAGCGGGGACAACTTTTCGCTTTTTGCACTGGAGAACGGTCATTATCACATCTGCCTGTCGGACGGAATGGGGTCGGGGCCTGCCGCCAGCAAGGAGAGTGATCTGGTTGTGGACTTGATGGAAAAATTCATGGAGGCTGGCTTTTGTCGGGAGACGGCAATCCGCATGATGAATTCTGCCATGGTTCTGCAGGGGGAGGACAACTCGTTTTCTACCATGGATTTCGCAGCGCTTGACCTGTACACGGGAGAACTGGAACTGACAAAGATCGGCGCGGCAGCATCCTTTGTGCGATCCAAGGGGGAGACCAGCTGCATGCGCTCCACCTCTCTGCCTGCGGGGGCAGATGTATCACAGGTTGTAGAGCCATTGAAAAGAACGATGAGGAACGGGGATTTCCTTGTAATGGTGACAGATGGTGTGTTAGAATATCTACATGTGAAAAATCCGGAGGAAAAGCTTTCGGAGATGATCAGTGATATCAATACGGACAATGCCGGAGTTCTGGCGAAGTCACTCATGGAGCGTGTTCTGCTTTTTACCGGAGGACATGCGATGGATGATATGACGATTTTAGTGACCGGCATTTGGGAGAAATAATGGTTGAACGGGTAAGAGCCTACGTGGAACAATGGAATATGATCGGGCAGGGAGATGTAGTGCTGGCCGGCGTGTCCGGCGGGGCGGATTCGGTGTGCCTGTGTCTTGTGCTTCGGGAGCTTTCCAAGCGTATGCATTTTACCCTGCGGGTGGTGCATGTGGAGCATGGAATCCGGGGAGAGGAGAGTCTGACGGACGCCGCTTTTGTGGAGCAGTTGTGCGAGGGACTGTCGATTCCTTTTGCACTGCGTGAGGTGGATGTACCGGCCGCGGCAAAAACGCTTCATATGAGTGAGGAGGAAGCGGCGAGGAAACTGCGCTATGAGGCGTTTGCCGATGAGGCGAAGGAGGCCGGCTGCTTTTGTGAAGGAGAAGGCAGGGTGCGGGTTGCGCTGGCGCATCATATGGAAGACAATGCGGAGACCATGCTTTTTTCACTGGTGCGGGGGACCGGACTGGATGGCTTGTGCGGGATGGCTCCTGTGAGGGAGGATCCGGACGGATGTGTGTATATTCGTCCGCTTCTTGCTGAGAGCAGGAGCGCAATTGAGGACTTTCTTGCGGCATGGAGGCAGGATTATTGTCAGGATTCCACGAATCTGGAACTGGATTACAGCCGCAACCGCATCAGGCACAAGGTGCTGCCGGAGCTTACGGCGGTCAATGCGCAGGCGGTAAGCCATATGAATCAGACTGCAGAGCGACTCAGGGAGCTTCGCGAGTACCTGGAGGGTGAAACAGACCGGGCATATGAGAAGGCGTTGTGCAGAAGGACTGAGATGTGCCAAGATGATAGAGCGGACTTGCAGGAGCAGACGAAGCCTGTGAAGAAGGAGGTATGTCTGCAGATTTTTGTTTTGAAAGATATTCCTTCCGCAATCCGACAGCGGGTGCTGCACCGTGCCATCGCGGAGACGGCGGGAGCAAGAAAAGATATTGCGGCGGTGCATATTCAGGCCGTGGAGAATTTGATGGATGTGCAGAGTGGAAAAAGAATCCGTCTTCCCTATGACGTTGTGGCAGGACGGGAGTATGATACCCTCTATTTGCGGCGGATGTATCATGCGGATGCCGTTGCAGACAACACTTGGGAAGCGTCCGGAGGAATGATGCGGGAGACGGCGGTTACGGAAGCGGAGCTTGCGGGTTGTATGCGGCAGGGAGACGTGCGTCATATTCCGCTGGAGGGTAAAACGGGTTTTTTCACACTCCGCGTTTTTTCCTATGAAGGGAATCCGGCAGAAATTTCTTCGAAAATGTATACGAAATGGTTTGATTATGATAAGATAAAAGATGGTTTTTTGATTCGCAACTGTAAAAGCGGGGATTACTTTATTATGGATGAGACGGGACACCGCAAGAAGCTGGAACGCTATTTTATTGACCGGAAGCTTCCGGCTGCCGAGCGTAAGGAAGCACTGCTTCTGGCGCAGGGGAGTGAGGTGCTCTGGCTGGTCGGGGGGCGTATGGGACGAAGCGCCATGGTTACGGCAGATACCCGCAGAATTGTTGAGATTACATACCAAGGAGGATCTGACAATGGATTATAGTAAAAAGCATAACATATCGGTTTATCTGACCGAGGAGCAGCTTGACAAGCGGATCGCAGAGATCGGAGCGCAGATCACAGAGCGTTTCCGAGGGGAATCCGTATATCTGGTGTGCATTCTGAAGGGATCCATTTTCTTTACAACAGAGCTGGCCAAGCGGATAGAGCTGCCCATGACGATTGATTTTATGTCCGTATCCAGCTACGGGGCATCCACCAAGTCATCGGGGGTGGTCAACGTCAAAAAGGATCTGGAGCATTCCATCGAGGGTGAAAATGTTATCATTGTGGAGGATATCGTTGATTCCGGCAATACGTTAAGCCGCCTCATGAGTCTCTTTGAGAGCCGGCATCCGAAAACCCTTACGATCTGTACACTGCTGGATAAGCCGGACCGCCGCGTAGTGGAAGGACTGCAGGTGGATTATACAGGCTTTGTGATTCCGGATAAATTCGTGGTGGGATACGGCCTGGATTACGACCAGAGATATCGCAATCTGCCATATATTGGCTTTGTAGAGGAATAGGAGAATAGTACATTGAATACAAATAATCGAAGCAACTACCGCGGTTTCGGCATTTATGGAATGCTGATCCTGCTTGTCATATTAATCTGGTTCTGGCTCAGTGGCTCCAGCGCTACGAGCTCATATACCAAGGCACAATTCATGAAGGACATTGAGGCTGGAAATGTCACTGCCGTCACGGTGGTGCAGAATCGGGAGATTCCTACAGGAAGTCTGAAGGTGACCTTGAAGAATGGCTCACAGAGTGTGCTCTACACCTCGGATGTCAACGAACTGCAGCTTGCCATGGAGGATGCCGGCTATGTGAACTACACAGTTTCTGAGGTCCCGGCGGAGAGCTGGATCATGACGCTTCTGCCGTATCTGTTGATCTTCGGAGCGCTGTTCATTCTGTTTATGATCATGAGCAACAATGCGGCGGCCAACAACAGCGGCGGCAAGATGATGAATTTTGGCAAAAATCGTGCAAAGCTGTCCACGGATGAGGATAACCAGACGCGTTTTGAAAATGTTGCCGGACTCAGAGAAGAGAAGGAAGAACTGGAGGAGATCGTTGACTTCCTGAAGGACCCACGCAAATATACGAAGCTTGGAGCCCGCATACCGAAGGGAGTGCTTCTGGTGGGACCTCCCGGAACCGGTAAGACGCTTTTGGCCAAGGCCATTGCAGGAGAGGCCGGGGTGCCATTTTTCAGTATTTCCGGTTCTGATTTCGTTGAGATGTTTGTCGGTGTCGGAGCTTCCCGCGTTCGTGACCTGTTTGAGGATGCGAAGAAAAACGCGCCATGTATCGTTTTTATTGACGAGATTGACGCTGTGGCAAGACGCAGAGGAACCGGTATGGGCGGCGGACACGACGAGCGTGAGCAGACCTTGAACCAGATGCTGGTGGAGATGGACGGATTTGGCATCAACGAGGGCATCATTGTTATGGCGGCTACCAATCGTGTGGATATCCTGGACCCGGCCATTATGCGTCCGGGCCGGTTTGACCGCAAGATCGTGGTGGGTAGACCGGATGTGGCAGGGCGCGAGGAGATTCTCGCGGTGCATGCGAAGAACAAGCCGATTGGCGAAGACGTAGACTTGAAGCAGGTGGCACAGACCACTGCAGGCTTTACAGGGGCAGACCTGGAGAATCTTTTGAACGAGGCTGCGATCATCACAGCGAAGGATGGAAGAGCATTTATTACACAGCCGGATATCCAGAAAGCCTTTATCAAAGTGGGAATCGGTGCAGAGAAACGCAGCCGTGTGATCTCTGAGAAGGAGAAACGTATTACGGCATTTCATGAGGCTGGACACGCGATTCTGTTTCATGTGCTGCCGGATGTGGGACCGGTGCATACGGTATCCATTATTCCGACCGGTGCAGGGGCTGCCGGTTACACCATGCCATTGCCGGAGCGGGATGAGATGTTCAATTCCAAAGGCCGGATGCTGCAGGAGATCATTGTGGACCTGGGTGGACGAGTGGCGGAAGAACTGGTCTTTGACGACATTACCACCGGTGCGTCCCAGGATATCAAGCAGGCAACTCAGATGGCGCGGGATATGGTGACACGATATGGAATGTCTGAAAATATCGGTTTGATCTGCTACAAGGATGATGACGATGAAGTGTTTATCGGCCGGGATCTCGCCCATGCCAGAGGCTACAGTGAAGGCGTTGCCAGCGCAATCGACGCGGAGGTCAAGAGCATTATCGATCACGCCTATGATCAGGCGAAGAAGATTATCGGTGAGTATCGCGATGTGTTGGATCGCTGTGCGGAGCTTCTTCTTGAAAAAGAGAAGATTACAAGGGAAGAGTTTGAGGGGTTGTTTGCGTAAGGTTTTAACCTTGGATGGCAAGAAATTGACCTTGAATGGCATGTTTTTGTGAATAATTCGTGGATAGTGTGGAAAAGTGTGACTTAGGTACTGTACAATCTGTACAGAAATGAAAACCAAATTTTGTGAACTTTGTGCACACTTATCCACGGAAACATGGTACTATAATAACCGTAAAAACCCCCCAATACATTATATATAGTTTTTACTATACCCCATAGTAAAAATACCTTCTCCTAAAAAGACAGCGTTCGGTGCTGTCTTTTTTACTTTGTTTTTGTCTTTCAAAAAACCGCAAAAGCGATCGATTAAGAAAGCGCAAAAATTGCTTGCCAACAGAGACATGCTATGCTATACTTCTATCTTGTCAGGATCGTTTATCCGGACAATGCTACATATGGAATGGGCAGATTCCCGAGTGGCCAAAGGGGACAGACTGTAAATCTGCTGCAAATTGCTTCGGTGGTTCGAATCCACCTCTGCCCATTGGAAAAGCCACACTTGCGAGTGCTCGCAAGTGTGGCTTTTGCTATACCTATTTGTTATCCCTCTCTGCGTGTGGTGGACTCCCGCTCGATCAGCTTCGGTCGGAGCAGTGTCTTACTGATGGAAATGTGATGAATCAGGGAATTTAAAATAACGTATGCACATTTTCCCAGTTCGTTGCGTTCCTGGCGAATGGTCGTGAGAGGCGGATTGTAGGTGGCGGCCAGTGAGATATCATCAAAGCCGATCACACTGATATCCTCCGGCACACGGAATCCCCTCTGTACGCATTCTTCCATGACACCCTTTGCAATCAGGTCGTTACCGCAGACAATCGCTGTGGCTCCGGCTGCAAGAAATCCGGGAACGTGGTACTTGGCACTGTCGGACACATAGTAGCCGCGGGCCATGAGGTCAGGGCGGATTTCAAGTCCAAGTTCGGTCATAGAACTCTCAAATGCTTCCTGTCTCTGATCGGATACCATGGAGTACAGGGAACCATTTAGAAATGCAATATCTCTGTGGCCTAATTTAAACAAATGGTTGACTGCCATGCCGATTCCCTCGTAGCTGTCCGTTCCGATGTAGCATACATTGGGGTTGTTGGCAATAAAGTTATCGAACAGCACTGTGGGCATTGTTGTATCTTCCAGCTGCCTCATCCATTCATCGTGTAGCGCGAAGCCTACGAGAAAGGCTCCGCAGTAGCCATTCTTCAGCATATATGTGTCGTATTTTTCTTCAGCTTGAAATGTGGGTGTAATTGGAACGATATCTACATCCCAATTGTGCCGGAACGCATTTTGCTTGAAACCGAGGACGATATCATAGCCGAACTCGTCAATCGATTCATAGTTCATGTTTTCGATAAAAATGCATAGTTTGCGGTTCTCCGTTTTCTTTGAGCGCTTGGTGGCGTAGCCCATCTCCACAGCAGTGTCCAAAACCATCTGCCGCAACTCTTCACTGATGTCGCTGGCCCCGTTCAGCCCTTTAGAAACAGTGCTCACCGACACCCCGAGCCGATTCGCGATATCTTTGATTGTAGCCATAGTCTTCTCCTATTATAGAATCTCTTTCCAAATTTACATACTTGATATTATAAAACAAGGTGCGGCGTATCGCAATTGTTTCGAAAACTTTTTTTTCGAAAAAAGCATTATATATTGTTGTGAATATATACAAAAACAAGTAAATAAATACGTGAAAAACGGAAAAAATGATTCTAGAGGGGTGAAAAACGTTGACAAACCACCAAAACGAATCTAAAATTAAGACAGATACGAAAAAACACGAAAACATATTGGCCGGATGTTTCGGAAAACAGGAACGTGAGAACGGCTGATAACGGAACCGTGTAGATGAGGTGGGAATTTTGGGCGCACAGAATATAACGAGAGGTTCGGGAATCCTTCTTGCCGTATCCAGCCTTCCGTCTCCGTACGGAATTGGTACATTGGGAAAGGCAGCGTTCCGGTTTGTGGATCTTCTTGTTGATTTGAAGCAGAAATACTGGCAGGTGCTTCCGATGGGACCGACCAGCTATGGCGATAGCCCGTATCAGGCAATGTCAGCATTTGCGGGGAATCCATATCTGATTGATTTGGATGAACTGGTAGAGGAGCATCTGCTGACGGCGGAGGAGATTCACTGTTATAATTGGGGAACCGATGAATCGGCCATTGATTATGCCGTAATGTTTGAGAATCGAATCCATATTTTGAAAAAAGCATATGAGAGATTCAATCAGGAGGACGCAGGATTTGTCTCGTTCCTTGAACGCAATCAGGACTGGTTGGAGGATTATATGCTGTTTATGGCATTGAAAGAACAGCATGAAAATAAGTGCTGGCAGGAGTGGCCGGAAGAAATTAAAAAAAAGCAACCGGTTGCGCTTGCAAAATGCCGAAAAGTGTTGTATAATGACATCAGGTTTTGGGGGTTTTGCCAATATAAGTTCTACGAACAGTGGTCAAAATTACGAGAATATGCGAACTCCAGAGGGGTGCAGCTGATTGGAGATGTTCCGTTTTATGTGGGACTCGACAGTGCGGATACTTGGGCGCACAGTGAACTGTTCCAGCTGGATGCGGATGGTAATCCGACTTATGTGGCCGCTGCAGTTCCCGATAAGTTTTCAGAGACCGGGCAGGTGTGGGGAAACCCATTGTATGACTGGACACAAATGGAAAACGACGGGTTTGCATGGTGGCGGAGGAGAATGGAATGCTGTGCAGAGAACTTTGACTTACTTCGTATTGACCATTTTAACGGATTTGTTAAGAGCTATATGGTTCCGTGGGGAGCAGAAAATGCTTTCGGTGGAAAGTGGCAGAAGGGGCCGGGCAAGAAGCTGGTGGATGCAATCCGCATGGCGGTTGGAGATAAGGGACTGATTGCTGACGATTATGGATGCAAGGTCTTGATTCCGGGAGTGAAAAAGCTTCTATCCAAATCGGAATGGATGGGAACGAAGGTTCTCATGTTTGCCTTTGACGGAGATACTGCCAATGAACATCTCCCCCATAATTATGCGGACAGACATCTGACTGTTTATGCAGGTACCCATGACAATGAAACGATTGTAGGATATTTTCGGGAGAAGACGGAATATGAATTGGCTTATCTGTATGAATACCTGAATATAGACAGCCAGGAAGAGATTCCGGATGCACTGATTCGATGCGCATATGCAAGTATTGCGGATATTGCGATTATCCAGATGCAGGATGTGTTGAAGCTTGGCAATGAGGCACGCATGAATGCCCCGGCCACAGTTGGATACAATTGGCGTTGGAGATTGAATAAAGAACAGCTGGACGAGAGCCGCAGAGCATGGATTCGAAACCTCGCAGCAGTGTATCGCAGGTAGAACCTGCACCGATCTTTTATGTACTCGATATAGAGCGCGGATGCGTTTTATATAAATACTTTTGTAAATCATTCAAAAAAGGAGAGGAAGACAATGAAAAAGAAAGTATTATCATTGATGCTTGTTGCAGCTATGACAGCTACTCTGTTTGCTGGATGTGGCAACAAGGACGAAGGAACAACAAACAACACCCCTGATACACAGGCTCCTGCAGCTGAGGACAGCCAGGCTGGTGGGGACACAGCTGAAGATCCGATTGCTAACCTGATCGCAGCAACAGAGGGAACTGTAGCTCTTGATCTGTGGTGCTCTGAGACCCCTGCATACCAGGAGGTTATGGCTCAGATCGTTGAGAACTTCAAGCAGACATACTCTGAGGTAGATTTCGACATCACAATTGGTGCTCAGTCTGAGGCAGAGTGTAAGGACCGCGTTCTTGAGGACGTGACCGCAGCTGCTGATGTATATGTATTCGCTGATGACCAGGTAACAGAACTTGTTAACGCTGGTGCACTTCAGCCGGTTGAGGCTACTTACACATACAACCCATCAGAGACAAACTCTGCTGGTGCTGTAGATGCTGCTTCTGTAGATGGAAAGCTTTACGCTTATCCTCTGACAGCTTCTAACGGATACTTCTTATTCTATGATTCAACTGTATTCTCTGAGGAAGATGTTCAGTCTTGGGATGCTCTTCTTGCAAAGGCTAACGAGGCTGGTGTTCAGGTAGGTATGGAGATGAGCGGTGCTTGGTATCTGTATGGTATGTTCTCAGGCGCTGGATGTACTCTTTCTATGAACGAGGATCAGTCTAACTCATGTGACTGGAACAACGAGACCGGTGTTGCTGTAGCTGAGGCATGTGCTAAGATAGCAGCAGATCCTGCATTTATCAACATTACAGATACAGATTTCTCTGCTAAGCTTGCCGAGGGTGATTGCAACATCAAGGCTTATGTAGATGGTACTTGGAGATCTGGAGATATTCAGGCAGCTTACGGTGATGGATATGCAGCTACAAAGCTTCCTACCTTCACAGTAAATGGTGCACAGGTACAGCAGGGTTCATACGCTGGATACAAGCTTGTTGGTGTTAACGCATACTCTGAGAACGTTGGTTGGTCTATGCTTCTTGCTGAGTTCATCTCTAACGAGGCAAGCCAGCTTGCAATCTTCGAGGCAACTGGTGAGGGTCCTGCAAATACAGTAGCTGGTTCTTCAGAAGAAGTTATGGCTTCTCCTGCTATCGCAGCTCTGGTTGCTCAGTCTCCATACGCTGATCCACAGCGTGTAGGCGGAAAGTATTGGGATCCGGCAGCTACACTTGGTAAGAACCTTGCAGAGGGTACTGTAACTGATTACCAGGCAGCTCTTGATGAGGCAGTAGCTGGTATTACTGCTCCGGCAGAATAAATTCCGGTAACGGAATGGAATTTCCATTGAATTAAATATAGATCTGTAACCCACACAAAGCTGTGGGTTACAGATTTCTATATATCCGGATTTCGGATATGACATGCGGCGAACGAAGAATGAGATAACTCTGCAAAGGAGTTTGTGTATGAAGAATTTTTTAAACGGAATTAAAAATTATTTTAAAGAATTTGGTACAGCAGTTGCAAAGGGCGATTTCTGGACCAAATCATCCCTACTGGTTATGGGTATGGGGTATTTTGGGCGCGGGCAGATCATTAAGGGCATTCTTATGACCCTGATCGAAATTGGCGTCATTTTATTTACGGCTCTGTTTTCAGTACCGTATCTAGCTAAGTTTGGTACTTTGGGTACTGTTCAAAGAGAAGAGGTTTTTGACGCGGCAACTATGACAAAAACCGTTAATGATTATGATAACTCACTGTTGATTCTGCTGTTTTCCGTAGTTGGAATGCTGGTGCTGGTTGCCTTTGTTCTGTTGTATCTGAACAACATCAAGAAGGTGTATGAACTTCAGGTTCTGAAGGAGAAGGGAAAGCATATCAACAGTTTCGTCGAGGACGTAAAGTCATTATTTAATGGCAACTTTCATATTACGCTGTTGACACTTCCGAGTATCGGTATTCTTGTGTTTACAGTTGTTCCGCTGATTTTCATGATCTGCGTTGCGTTCACCAACTATGATCAGAATCATCAGCCTCCGACCTACCTGTTTACCTGGGTTGGACTTAAGAACTTTAAGAATTTGTTTACCAACAGTATGACCGTAAGCTTTGGTTATGCGTTTGTAAGAATTCTTGCATGGACCTTGATCTGGGCAGTTCTTGCAACTTTTACTACTTATATTGGCGGTATTTTACTTGCAAAGTTTATCAACAACGAGAGAACTAAGTGCAAGAAGCTGTGGAGAACCTTATTCGTAGTTACAATTGCAATCCCACAGTTCGTAACGCTTCTTCTGATCAACAAGATGTTCAGTGATAACGGTATTATCAATGGTCTTGCAAATCAGTGGGGAATTGTAGATGCCTTGAAGGAAGCGGGAATTATCGCACAGGGACAGAATGGTATCCCGTTCCTGTCGCAGCCTGGCTGGGCTCATGTGATGATTGTTCTGATCAATATCTGGGTCGGTGTTCCATATCAGATGCTGATTGCCACCGGTATTTTGATGAACATTCCGAATGATCAGCTGGAGAGCGCGAAGATTGACGGTGCTACCGAGTTCCAGATCTTCTGGAAGATTACAATGCCGTACATGCTCTTCATCACCGGACCGAGCTTGATTACATCAATTGTATCAAATATTAACAACTTCAACGTAATCTATCTGTTGACAAATGGATATACAACGCCGAATCCGACCATGGCGAATTCGCAGGCGAAGGAAATTGACCTCTTGGTAACCTGGTTGTTCACGTTGACGAACGATTACTCGAACTTCAAGATGGCTTCTGTAATTGGTATTTTCGTATTTATTGTCTGCGCGGGTATTACGTTAATCGGATTTACCAATTTGATTAAGGGTGATAGAGAGGAGGAGTTCCAGTAATGAAAAAAACAATTAAGTTAATTATCAGACATATTGTGTTGGCACTCCTTGCACTTTTCTGGTTGATTCCGATCATCTGGTTGGTCGTAACATCGTTCAGTGCCCACAAGGGGCTGGCAACCAACAACTTCTTCCCGAAGCAGTGGTCATTTGATAATTATGTACAGCTTTTGACACGACCGGATACGGTATGTAACTTCCCGGCGTGGTTTAAGAATTCCATGATCATTGGTGTTGCCTGCTGTATCATCTCTACCATCTTTGTACTGATGGTGGCATATGCAATGAGCTGTATGCGTTTTAAGGCAAGAAAGCCACTCATGAGCTTTATGATTATTTTGGGAATGTTCCCAGGTGTACTTTCCATGATTGCGGTATATTTCGTATTGAGAGAGATGGGATTGACGGATAGCTTGCTCGGCTTGATTATGATCTACTCCGCAGGATCCGGTATGGGTTACCTGATCTGTAAGGGATTCTTCGATACGATTCCGATTTCATTGCGAGAGTCAGCAAAGCTGGAGGGAGCATCTGAATTTACAATCTTTACAAGAATTGTTATTCCGCTTTCCAAGCCAATTATCGTGTACACGGTTATCAATTCCTTCCTGGCGCCATGGATGGATTTCGTTATGGCAAGACTTATGATTAAGTCTAAGAACCCGGCAGACTGGACGGTTGCAATCGGTCTGTTCAACATGTTGCAGAAGACATTGATTTCTGAGTATTTCTCAGTATTCTGTGCCGGTGGCGTAGTTGTTGCAATCCCGATTTCAATTCTGTTTGTAATTATGCAGAAATTCTATGTAGAAGGTATTACTGGCGGTGCTGTAAAGGGCTAGAGTTAGTGTGGAACCCGCTCCAATTGAGCGGGTTCTTTTCCTATATAGGGAATGATTGCAGACTTGATTTTAGATGGAGGAAGGAACATGTTACGCAGAAAGTTATCTGCGCTTGGCGCGGTCGGTTTGAGTCTGTGTCTGCTGCTCGGTGGATGCACGGGGGACGACCAGTCGGCAGCAGTATCTGGTGGCTCCCAGGGAACAGAGAGTCAGAGCAGTACCGAGGCTGTGGGGCAGCAGAGTGCATATCAGCAGATGGAGGCTGTGAATATACAGGAGCAGAATATCATTGATGATAAGTATCGGAATTATTACGAAATATTTCCATACAGTTTCTGCGACAGTAACGACGACGGAATTGGAGATTTAAACGGAATTACCGGTCAGCTGGATTATCTTGCGGACTTGGGTATCAATGGAATATGGCTCACTCCAATCTATCCGTCAACCACGTATCATAAGTATGATGTGATTAATTACTGTGAGATTGATACACGATTCGGAACCATGGAGGACTTTGATTCATTGATGGCAGAGTGTGAGGCCAAAGGAATCGATGTGATTCTGGATCTTGTGGTAAATCACACATCTTCCCATCACGAGTGGTTTACACAGGCAGTAGAGTACATAAAGACCCTGGGAGAGGGAGAACAGCCGGATGCCGGTGTGTGTCCGTATGTGGAGTACTACAATTTTTCCCAGGAATTTGCCAGTGGATATACCAAGATCGAGGGGACGGAATGGTATTACGAGTCTCGGTTTTGGAGTGAGATGCCGGATTTGAATCTGGACAGTGAGGCGGTGCGGCAGGAGATAGACGCAATTGTGCAGTTTTGGCTGGATAAGGGCGTGGCAGGATTCCGTTTGGACGCCACAACCTCTTACTATACCGGAGATGATGCAAGCAATATTGCATTTATGGCGTGGCTGAATGAATGTGTGAAGGGCAAAAAGCCGGATGCATATCTGGTGGGGGAATGCTGGGCGAATAAGCAGACGTATTCTTCCTATTATGCAAGCGGTATTGACAGCTTCTTTAATTTTGACTTTGCCGATCAGGGAGGCACGATCAATAAGGTTTTGGTCAATGGTTCTGCCAAAAGCTTTGGCACGGCGATTATAGCTGCTGACGAGGAGAGCAGGGCAAAGAATCCAGACTATATTGATGCTGCCTTTACATCCAATCACGATACAGGACGCTCCGGTGGATATTACGCGGGAGACTACGCTACAGCCCAAATTAAGATGGCTCAGGGGATGGCGATGATGATGGGCGGAAACTATTTCCTCTACTATGGTGATGAGATTGGAATGAAGGGCAGCGGCGACGATGAGAACAAGCGCTGTCCAATGCAGTGGAGCAATGCAGATGCGGAAGGTATGTGTGACAGCATTGCAACAAAGCAGGTGGATATGATCTACGGAAGTCTAGAGGAACAGATGGCAGACGAAAACTCCATCTACTATTTTGTCAAAGAGGGATTGAAACTCAGAAACACTTATCCGGAGATTGCGCGCGGTGAGACGACCATGCTGGAAGAATTGTCGGATGACGATGTGGTTGTATTGCAGAAGACTTACGAAGATTCGCAGCTTCTGATCGTTATGAACCTTTCCGATACCGAAAAAGTGATTGATCTTACGTCAGTTGCGCTGAATCAAAAAGAGGCCGGAGATCTCACGGTGGCCGGTATGTTGATTACGGGAGAGACTTCAGTGCTGTGGGAGGGCGGCAAAGTGACATTGCCTCCGTTTTCCGTGGAACTGTTTCGGTAGATAAGGAATATATAAAGTGATACATCATAGATGTACCACAGAGGTCGAACTATTTGCTGAAAGCAAATTTTGTATGGACCGATGTTCAAAGGCAGGAGGATTACGAATGAAAAAAATGCGCAAGGAAAAACCTTTGAAGGAAATCGTGAAAAAGGAGAAGCCTGTAAAAGAGCGTGTGAAAAAAGAAAAGCGTGTGAAGGAACGGGGAAAACGGGAGAAAAGTGATATCCCATTTTACCGCAGTATTCGGATGCAGCTTATTTTGTCATTTTTGATCCCGGTTGGCTGTATTATTGTGTTGGGTGTTGCCTCTTATCAGAAAGCGTCCTCTGCAATTGTGAATAGCTACAAAGAGTCCACTGAGCAGACAATGAATATGATGCAGCAATACCTGGAATTGATTGTCAACAGTGAGAAGGAAGAATTTAAAGCCTATATCAAGGAAGAGAACCTGATTTATTATTACAAGGGGCTTTTGGATAAGGACGCGGCAATACAGGCCAAAACGGATTATACAAGCGAAATTCGTGATAAGCTGGTGCGTGATTCCAAAATCGGTGGGGTATATTTTATCAGTGATGATGGAAAGAGCATATACAGTGCCAACCGAGAATTGGTGGCAGATGCGTACACACAGTTCAAGGAATCCACAGAAGGCCAGCAGATGGTGGCGGCGCCTTATGACTGGCATGTGTTCGGACAGAATACTGCCGTGGATGAGGCGGTCAATTTGGATACAAGTACCTATGCGCTTCGAATGGTACGCAAGCTGAACGACATTCCGCAGGCGATGATTGTGGATATCGATTCAGATACGGTGCGCGAAGCCATGCAGTCCATGGATCCGGGTGAGAGCGGATATGTCGTACTTGTTACCGGGGATGGAAGCGAGTTTTATTCCGATAAAGAGGTAGACAACAGTGTGACAAGGGTTGCCGGTACAGATTTCTTTCAAAAGGCGATGGAGTCCGAAGAGGTTAGTGGAAACAGTACCGTATATTTGGACGATGAGGAATATCTTTTTGTGTACAGCAGAATGGAAGGCTGTAACGCGTTGATCGCAACGCTGATTCATTCGGATACATTGCTATCCCAGACCTCTGATATTCAGAAATTGTCTATTGCTTTGACGATTATTGCTGCCATCATTGCCTTTGTGCTGGGAGCTGTAATCGCAGGCAGGATGTCAGGAACGATTCATTATATTCTTCGTCAGCTGCGAAAGGTTTCCAAGGGAGATTTGACGATTCATCTGACCACAAAACGCAAGGATGAGCTTGGTTTGTTGTGCGATGGCGTAAATGATACGGTTTCGAATGTGAAGTCGCTGATTACCAGTGTCAATGATGTCAGCCAGCAGGTGGGGGAGGCGGCTGCGTACGTCGCGGAAGCTTCCGGCACATTTATGGAGACTTCGCAGGATATTCAGAATGCAGTGTCCGAGATTGAGATTGGCGTCAACAAACTGGATACCGGATCGGGAGACTGCCTGAACCAGATGGATATGCTGTCCGGTAAGATTAACAATGTAAGCTCCAATGCGGATGAGATTGAGAAACTGACCAATGCAACGGGAACAACTATCAATTCAGGTATCAGTTCTGTGCAGGGGCTGACTAAGAGCGCGGAATCTACCGCAGAGATTACAAGAAATGTAATCAGCTCTATTGAGGAGTTGGAGAATAAGTCCAAATCCATCAGCAACATTGTTTCTGCGATTAACGATATTGCGGAACAGACCAATCTCTTGTCCCTCAATGCATCGATTGAAGCAGCCAGAGCCGGGGAGGCAGGAAGAGGATTTGCAGTGGTTGCCGAAGAAATCCGCAAGCTGTCAGACCAGTGTCTGGCATCCGCTGGACAGATCTCCAAGATCGTAGATGAGATTGTTGCGCAGACCATAGATGTGGTATCCATTGCGAAACAGGCAGAGTCGGTTGTCTCTTCTCAGTCCGGTGCAGTGGATGATACGACTTCATCCTTCCGACAGATTGACAATCAGGTAGAAGAACTGTTGCGGGCTCTTCAGACTATTTCCAACAATGTACAGGAGATGAATGGTGCACGCAATGAGACGTTGAGCGCGATTGAGAGTATATCGGCTGCTTCTACGGAGACCGCAGCATGCTCCACCTCTGTGTATGATGCAGCGGGGACGCAGATGAAGGCTATTCAGGATCTGGATCAGGCATCGCAGAAACTGGCGTCCAAGGCGGACAGCCTGTTAGATATTCTGGCTACTTTCCATGTGTAGAAGTGTATCGGCAGATGTCAAATGTGGAATAATGGATATAAAAAAGGACATGTCCGAAAGTTTTCGGATGTGTCCTTTTTGATCGATATAGAAAAACGATATGGGATTATTTCTCTAACTGCTCCAGCAGCATATTCTGGATGATGTTCTGGGTGTAGGCGCCGAGATGCTTCTGCGTATCCTTGTCCAGCTCCGATGGAATAATCGGTGTACCGTAGACCAGTGTAACTTTTGTGCGCTTGATCCACGGAAAATGATTCTCAAAAATATCGGCGGTGCCCGTCATCGCCATGGGAATGATGGGGCAGTTTGTCTTCTGGGCAATCTTGAAGGTGCCTTCCTTGAAAGACAGAAGGCTTTCCGGATGCTCTGTATCTTTGTTGCGGGTCCCTTCCGGGAACACACAGATGGAAATGCCCTGTTTGATATATTCAATGGCCTGCAGGATGACCTTCAGTCCCTGTTTCATGTCCTCGCGGTCGAGAAACAGGCAGTAAAGGCGCCGCATAATGATACCCAGCACCGGAACTTTGTCCACACTTCCCTTGGAAATATAGCCCGTGAGCCCGGGACAGCGTGCATATGTGATTACGATATCGAAGATGCTCCGGTGATTTCCGATGTAGAGTACGGCTTGATCCTTCGGAACATTTTCTTCTCCGATCACGGTTAGTTGTACGCCGGACAGAAAACTGATACACCGGAATCCCCACTGTACGATTCGAAGCTGACAATAGCCGGAAAGCTTGGGATTGAACTTGCGGATGATCCAGTCTACAGCCAGTACCGGAATTCCCAGTAACAGAAAAAAGAACACATAAATACCTGCTAAAATAGTTCTCATGTGAATACCCCTTTTGCAAATGACTTTCATTCTCATTATACGCAAAATTAGGAATAAAATCAATGCCGGGCACATAGAACTGTTACAAAGAGGTTACTATCCATATCGAGCTGTGAATAGTAACACAAAGAGCCGATTGGGGATTGTCATGGATTGGGGAAAGAAAATCGTCAGAGGAATCAGCCTTGGGATGCTGCTGTGTGTAATAGGAATTACCGGTGGCTGTGTGCTGCAGCAGGGGAATGAGAAGCTCCGGGATCTGGAATATACGGTCGTGAAAACGGAAGCGGTTCCGGAAACTTTGAAAAATCAAATTGAAGAAGAGAAGGAGGCAGGGTTTTCGCTTACCTACAGTGATGAGGCTTATCTGTATATCGCAAGGGGGTATGGTCAGCAGGAGACCGGAGGATACAGCATTGCGGTGGAAGAATGCTATCTGGCAGAAAATGCCATATGTGTGGAGACTGTGCTGCAGGGGCCG
This sequence comes from uncultured Lachnospiraceae bacterium, assembly GCA_945868435.1. Classification (GTDB taxonomy): domain Bacteria; phylum Bacillota; class Clostridia; order Lachnospirales; family Lachnospiraceae; genus Roseburia. The sequence goes on along the minus strand of CAMBLG010000002.1, from coordinate 47,132 downwards.
CAGGTTGGTGAAAAGGTGCACAAGGAGCCGAGCTATCCATATATCGTATTGAAGATGGAACTGCGGGAAGAAAAGGTTGTATTTCGATAATCTATTTCCATAACCAGGTACTTTTGCACTATTGCCATAGCTTTCATACTTTGCTATACTAAAGCTACTAGATATTGTATTAATCTAGAATAAGAGACGCAAAATAGAGGAGGCAGACATGGAACAGGCAGAAATCAGCAAGGTTCGGGCATCCGTTCATCAGCAGTGCGGCAATCGGGTTAAGATTCAGTTGGATCGTGGCCGAAACAAGGTGGATATTCAGGAAGGAGTTATCCAGAAGGCGTATCCAAGTGTGTTTACGGTACTTGTAGATGATGAGCGTGAGGAGAATCCTCCTCAGTTGTTATCATTCAGTTATACAGACATCATTACCAAGGATATCAGAATGAAGCTCTGTTAATTGGCTGAATTTTATAGAATCAGGAATAAAAGTCCCTCACTTTGAATAAGTATTTTTATACTAAGAGCAAAGTGAGGGATTTTTTTGTTGGAATTAAAGAAGCAGGTCTTAAAGCAGAATACAGAAAAAAGCAGAGCATTTACCCAGATCACTTTGGATGATGACTGTATTGTGAAAGACAATAAGCCGGATGTGATCAAAATCATACATACAAGGGGAAGTGTATGCTTCGAGGAAAACAAGGTCAGCAATCAGACGGTCTGGGTGACCGGAAAACTGAAATTCACAGTGCTGTATCGCAGCGATGAGAAAGAGGGGAAACTGGAAAGCTTGAGTGATGTGGTGCCCTTTGGAGAGAAACTGATTCTGGATGGAGTAGAGGATCTGGATATGGTAAAGCTGACAGGTACGCTGGAGGATCTGGCCATCTCTGCAATCAATTCACGAAAACTGGCGGTGCGAGCCCTGATCGGTATTGGTGCGGTGGCGGAGCAACAGAGGGAAGAAACCCTGGTAAACGCGGTGATTGGAGAGGAGGATGTACAGCAGCGTCTGGAGGAAAAGGAGATGCTGCTTCCGGTTACCTCCAAGAAGGATATTCTTCGCACCCACAATGAAATCAATTTACCCGGGGCGCGGCCCAATATAGGCAGGGTGATCTATCACAATGTGGATGTTCGGAATCGTGAGATTACGCTGGGGAGCGGGCGGATCCAGTTACAGGGGGAGGCCGGCGTAACGGTGCTTTATGCCAGCGAAGAAGGGCAGTCTGAATGGTACGACATTACCGTTCCAATCAACGGGATGATGGATGTGGAGGAGGCTGAAGGTCAGTCGCTTGACTGGATCAAGGCAGTCCCTTCGGAGATCGAACTGGAGGCTGCGGCGGATTATGATGGAGAGATGCGCACGCTGCATCTGGATATCGTGTTCGACATGGACGTAAAGATATGGAATGAGGAGAGTGTTCAGGTGCTTACAGATGCCTATGCACTGGATCGGAATCTTAAGCCGCATTATGAGCGTATGTGCCTCTGGAGGCTTCTCATGAAGAATGTGGCGAAGCTTCGGGTATCCGAGCAGATGACGCTGGAGAGCGGTCAGGAAAAAATTCTTCAGCTATGCAGCTATGAGGGCGATTTACATATGGATCAGGTGGAACAGGTGGATAACGGGCTTCAGGTGGAGGGTGTTCTTTTGCTTCATATTCTGTATGCTACCGCAGATGACAGTTTCCCGGTAGGGCATGCTTTTGCCCAGGTGCCGTTTTCCCAGACGGTGGATGTACCGGGGCTTCGGGCGGACGACAGGAATATCACCTATGAACTTGAGCCGGGAATTGACCAGTTGCAGGTAAATCTTCTGGACAGTGACCGTTATGAGGTGAAGGCTGCGATTCGTCTGGCCACGCTGGTTCTGTCGGAGGAGTGCCTGGATAAGATCGTGGAGATCGAGGAGGAGCCCTTTGATGTGGAGAGCCTGCAGGGGCAGCCGGGGCTGACGGGCTTTGTGGCACAGGAAGAGCAGGATCTGTGGGATATTGCAAAAAAGTATCATACAACGGTGCAGGAGCTTGTGGCAACAAACGGATTGAAGGCGCCGAGACTCAAATTGGGTGACAAAATACTCATTGTAAAAAGCGTTAGTTAATGATAGTATAAGTACGTAAACGCAAAAAACAAAGGAGAGAAGTTATGGATAACAACAATAATCAGTTTGGTTATTCCGGAAATGATAACAATGGTTACACTTCACCGGAATCTACCTACAATCCGGACGCGCAGTACGGATTTTCCTCTACGGGAACAACGGATGCGAACAATGCGCAGCAGTATCAGAACAATACATACAGCAATCCGACATCCGGCGGATACAATCTGAATGGTCAGTACACTACTTCAGATGGAAGCTATAGTGCGAATCAGAATGCATACAACGGAAGTGCTTTCCAGAATTCGGCCGGACAGTATGACGCCAACCAGTACAATGCCAATCAGTACCAGAATGGCGGATATAACTACAGCAACGGCAATTACAACATGAATCAGGGAAGCGCGCCTCTGGATAAGAACGGGCAGCCGGTGAAGAACAACTTCGGTATGAAGCTGACCTTTTCCATTATCGAGATGGTTATTGGCTTGCTTCTGACTTGTGCGAAGTCATGGTGCTTTGGTCTGATTCCGTTGATTCTTTCCGTTATTGCATGCGTACTGGTATGCATGCAGAACAAGAACTATAAAGAGGGCAACTGGAACGGATTTACCTCCAGCAGAAAAGCATCTACGGTACTGTTATGGATTGCATTTGCATTCTATATGATCGGGCTCATTTTGGTGATTGTAGTGGTGATCATTGCAGCTGTGGCCGGTGCAAGCTTCCTTGGAGCGTTGGGTTCAGAGTTTGATCCGGATGCGCTGAAGGATTTGCAGGAGGCAATTGAGTCTGACTCGGATTATTCTATCGATGATATGGAGGATATTGAGGACTACCTGAATTCTGGTGACAGTGATATGGATGACTCTGATAGCAATTCGTATACAGATGACCATCAGGAAAAAGACGATCATGAGCCAATCGGCAATTATGAGACCATTGATGGCGAGGATCTCTATATCGAAGGATTCAATGAGTTCGTGTTGAACGGCAGCGCAATCTCCCTTCCGATGGATTTGGACGATTTCCTGGATGCAGGTTTCCAGATGAACGATGAAGATCTGGATGATGTGATTGAGGCTGACAACTATGATGGTTACGCTTATTATGACAGTGAGGGCAACTATCTGGGAACTCTGTTTGTTTACAATGTGTCAGGAAAAGATGCCAAGGTTTCTAAGGGTGTGGCTGCAGGTATTACCATCAATGCATACGATGGTGTGACTCTTGAGATGGTAGGCGGAATCACCTTTGATAGCTCTGCAGCAGATGCGATTGCTGCTTATGGTAATCCGACAGACGCTTCCGTTAGTGAAGACAGCGCTTATTTGGATTGGTATATGAATAATCGCTATGCAAGCAGTCTGGAATTGGATTTCTGGGATGGCGAACTGTCTGAGGTATGGATCATGAATGATCGTGCTTTAGAGGAGTAAGCGTTTTCTTTCGAATACAAGAATAGAAAGCCTCAGGCCCTATGGCCTGGGGTTTTTTGGAAGATAAAATTTCTCTAAAGCTATGTAAATCATGTGTGATTTATGGTAAAATAGAACCAGAATTGGTTTGCAGGAGGAATTTTATGCGTTTTTATAGACACAAAAGTAATCGGATACATACCAGATTGTACTCAGCTCTTCTGGTTGGAGCATTGGCGGCCTCTTTGGCTGCAGGAGCGGTATATGTACGCCCGGCGTATGCGACGACTGCCGAGCAAATACGTGATCAGGCCAAGGAAGATCTGGCAGATACCAACGAGAAAATTGACGAGATCGAGAACAATCAGGCTGGCGTAGCGTCGGATTTAAGACAGGCAGCGGCAGATATGAAGGCACTGGTTGCCAAAATGGATCAGCTGAAAAGTGATATCGTGGATAAGCAGGCCGAGGTGGAGAAGGCTGCGGATGAGCTGGTGGAGGCAAAACGTGTGGAGGCGGAGCAGTATGAATCTATGAAGCTCCGTATCCAGTATATGTACGAGAACAGTGCAGACACTTCCTTGTGGACGGCGATCTTTGAGTCGGACGGCTTGGGGGATATGCTGAACCGGATCGAGTACGCGTCCGATCTGTACCAGTCTGACCGGGATATGATGGAATCCTACCAGTTGGCTGTTCAGATGGTGGAGGATTGGACAGAACAGTTGGCGCAGGAGATGGAGCAACTGATGGCACTGCAGGATGATTACGAGGGGCAGGAGGATGATCTTCAGGTTTTGATTGCGGCGCTACAGGAGAAGCAGGATCAGTATGCGGAGCAGCTGGCGGAGGCGCAGGCGGCAGCGCAGGGATTTCAGAATACCATTGACGAGCAGGAACGGATTATCCGTGAGCAGGAGGCAGCAGCAGCCGCCGCGAATAAGGATACCTATGAGGGTGGAGGCACCGGAAACGGAGGTCTTGGGGACGCGGATTACCTGAATGATCCAAGCTATGACCCGGAATTTACTTCAAATGTCACCGGAGAGGAACTGGTGGCGTATGCGCGTCAATTTGTGGGCAATCCATACAAATGGGGCGGGAACAGTTTGACAAATGGTGTGGACTGTTCCGGTTTTGTGCACTTGATTTACCAGCATTTCGGATTCAGTACTCCGCGTTATTCTCAGTCCTTTAAGACGGTGGGGCAGCCGGTGGCTTATGAGAATATCAAAGCCGGTGATATTGTAGTATATCCGGGACATGTGGCCATCTACATCGGCAACGGTTGTATTGTGGAGGCACAGTCGACGAAGGCCGGAATCACGGACGATCGTTCGGTAAACTGTCACACTATTACAGCAATCCGGCGGCTGCTGTAAGCTGAGAAACCTATGAAGGTGTGGGAGAGTCTGAACGCATTTCGGCAGAGCCGGAAGAAATATATCATTACACTTATTTTGCTGGTGACTCTGGTGGTTTTGATGATCTACGGAAAAGACACGGGAGAACGAAGGACGAAGCTTGTTTACAGCCAGGCGTTAGATGAGGTGGCAGCGACTGTGAACGGTACGGATTTGACACTTCGGGATGTGGCCTTCTACGTGGCCTTTGAGGAAGAGCTGGTAGAGGAGCAGGCATGCGAGTATAATCCTGAGGACACAAGTGAGTACTGGAATGTTCATGTGGATGGTATATATATAAGAGTTGCGGCTCGGAATGCGGCTATTCAGATGGCGATTCATGATGAACTGTTCTACCAGATGGCGATGGAGGAGAAGATTCGTCTGACCAGTGAGGAAGAGTCCTCCTGCCAGCTTGCATACGAGGATTTTTGGTCTGACCTTACGGCGGACGGCAAGGCAAAGAGGCTTGGCGTTGCGGCGGAGGATATCAGGGATTGTATGTATCGGATGGCGCTGGCACAAAAGTATCAGTCGATTTATGCGCAGCTTCAGGATGTGGAGTATGAGCAATGCAATTATGGGGAAGCGGTTTATGAGACCCTGTTGAAGGAACAGACATATTCAATCAACAAGGATGTCTGGGGCAGGATAGATTTCGGAAATGTGACGCTGACCCACGAGAAAACCGGTGATGGCTCGTAGAAGCAAGAATGAGAAGAAAGTTAAAGAAAGATTTAACTAATTGAAATAAAGCATAAAAATAGAAAGAAGAATGGGAAATGTCGGTAAAGATTGGTAGAAATGATCCCTGCTGGTGTGGCAGCGGAAAGAAGTATAAGATTTGTCATGCGGCTTTCGACGACAGGCTGATGCGTTTGGCGGCGGAGGGACACAAGATTCCTTCCCACGGGATCATTAAGACACCGGAACAGATTGCCGGAATTAAGGAGAGCGCGAAGATCAACATCGCGGTGCTGGACTACATCGAGAAGAATATTCATGCAGGCATGAATACTGCAGAGATTGACAAGATTGTTTATGATATGACTACGGACATGGGAGGAATTCCGGCACCGTTGAATTATGAGGGGTACCCATATAGTGTGTGCACCTCGGTAAATGATCAGGTATGTCACGGGTTCCCATCGGAGAAGGTTGTTTTACAGGAGGGAGATATTATCAACGTGGATTGTTCCACCATCCTGAATGGATATTTCTCCGACTCTTCCCGGATGTTCTGTATCGGAGAGGTCTCTCCGGAGAAAAAGCGCCTTGTCCAGGTGACGAAGGAGTGTGTGGAACTTGGACTGAAGGAAGTAAAACCCTGGGGGTTTCTAGGCGATATGGGGCAGGCGGTGCATGATCACGCGTATGCCAATGGCTATACCGTTGTACGGGAAATCGGCGGACACGGTGTAGGACTGGAATTCCATGAAGAACCATGGGTAGGTTATAATTCGAAACGTGGGACGCAGATGGTTATGGCCCCGGGTATGATTTTTACGATTGAACCTATGGTGAACATGGGGGGCGTGGGAATCTATACGGATGATGAGAATGAATGGGAAGTCTATACCGATGATGGCCTTCCTTCCGCACAGTGGGAGATTATGGTGCTCGTCACCGAGGACGGACATGAGGTACTGTGCTGGTAGGAGTGTCGAGCAATGAAAGAGAGAAAGCCGAAGCAGACAAAAGAAACGGTACCGATTCGAAGGATTATGGTCATCGTGGTGCTGATGGTGGCCTGTGGATGCGCGGTGAAGGGATACATCGGCAACTACTATGAGGCTACAGAGACTGCGCATGAAGCTTTGCGGGGAACGGGGAATGTGACAGTGACTCAGACCGACGACTATTACCTTTTTCAGTCTGCCGATACACCGGAAGTACAGGAAGATGAGAAGGGGATTATCTTCTATCCCGGAGGTAAGGTGGAGGAGACCGCATATGCGCCATTGATGGCTGAACTGGCAGAGTGTGGATATGAGGTGTATCTGATGCGTATGCCGGCGAGATTGGCTGTGCTGAAACCCAATGCGGCGGATCCTGTGATAGAGGAAAGGGAGGATATCCGCCAGTGGACACTCATGGGACATTCCCTGGGAGGGGCTATGGCAGCGGATTATGCAGCGGAACATAATGACTGTGTGTCGGAGCTGGTGCTTCTCGCAGCTTATAGCACGGTGGACTTGTCGGAGTGCGGGATTACGGTTCTCAGCATCTATGGTAGCGAGGATGGCGTGTTGAACCGGGAAAAGTACGAGAAGAATCGTGCCAATCTGCCGGAGAATGCGATGGAGTATGTGATTGATGGTGGGAATCACAGCGGGTTTGGTTATTACGGACAACAAAAGGGGGATCATGTGGCTGGAATCAGCCCCAAGGAACAGCAGGAGGCGGTTGTGGATGCCTTGTGCTACGATCAGTAAAGCTTCAGTAGGAGAAGGAGAGGAACATGAAGGATTGTTTGACAACGTATACGAAAGTGCAGTTCAACACATTTGAACCGGAGGCGGACAAGATTCGGATGGAAGATATTGCCCACGCCCTGTCCATGATGACCAGAGCCAATGGGCATTTTCCGGAATTTTTCTCGGTCGGACAGCACAGTATTCAGTGCTGCAAAGAGGCACTGGCCAGAAATTATGTGCCGCAGGTAGCTATGGCTTGTCTTCTGCATGATGCCAGCGAAGCATATCTTGCGGATATTACCCGGCCGGTGAAGAAGAATATGACCATGTACATACAGATTGAAGAGCAGCTTCAGAACATGATCTACCACAAATTCCTGGATTACGTGCCGGAGGGAGAAGAGGCGGAGCTGGTCAAAAACATTGATGATGCATGCCTCTACTATGAATTTATGCATTTTATGGACGAGAAGCTGTTCCCGGTAGAACCGGTGATGGTAAGTGATCCGGATTACAGTGTGCAGCCTATGAAGGATGTGGAGGAGGAGTTCCTTGCGTTGTTCCATAAGCTTTCCGCACAGATGCAGACGGGCTAAGGCAGGCACAACAGGAATTAAGTTGGGATCCATTGGAATCCGTTGGAATTTGGAAACAGACGCAAAGAAGTAAGATGGGATTCAGTTGAATTCAGAAATAGATGTAAGGAATAAAGAGATGCCATGAATAAAAAGGAAATATTAGAAATTAAAAAAAGATTTAAGAAAGAGTCTGCGACCTTCACAAGAGTTGTGGGCTGTTATGTGGACGGAAATCACAATAAGGTGTGCAAGATTGGAAACACCTTTTTGAATCTGGACGAGGATGAGTTTTATAAATATCTGGAGATTGCCAATAAAGCATTGTCCGGTACGCTGGGCAACAATCTTCTGAACCTGGATTTCCCGGTGGAAGAGGAGGAGGTTGGCGGACGCCAGCAGATTCTCATGGCACTTCGGGAGACAAAGCTGCAGGATGAGGCGCTTTTGGACACTTATTATGATCTGGTCATTGACACCTATGATCATGCCGGAAACTATTTGATCCTGTTGTTTCACGATGCTTATGACGTCATGACGAGAACCAGTGATAACAATAATCTGGATGAGTCCGAGGAAGTGTACGAGTATCTGATCTGCGCCATCTGTCCGGTAGATTTGTCCAAACCGGGGCTGGGCTATCTGGAGGAGGAGCATCGCATTGGACCGAGAATTCGGGACTGGATCGTGGGAGCAGTTGACACGGCATTTTTGTTCCCTGCCTTCAATGACCGGAGCACGGACATCCACGCAACGCTTTTTTACACGAAGAATACGAAGGAACCGCACTCCGAGTTTATGGCCAACGGGTTAGGCTGTGGGGTGGAGCGCACCGCCACAGAGCAGAAGATGGCCTTTCACTCTATTGTTCGCAACGTGCTTGGTGCGGAGGATGAGCACACGGAGGAAGTGCTGTTGGATATCCAGCAGAACTTAAGTGAGATGATTGACGAGTACGAGGAGACTCACGATGAGGAGGACGTATTTCTCCTGGATAAGGATGTGGTGAGCAAGCTGCTTACCGACAGTAATATTTCAGAGGAAAAGGCGTCACGGATCGAGAAGTCTGTGGATGAGGCTTTCGGGGAGAAGCCGCCGGTGGCGGAGCATGTGATTGATTCCAAGGCTCTGTTGCAGAATGAACTCCGCGTGGAGAAGCTGGCGCTGGAGGATCAGGTCGGAGATCTGACCTTGCAGCTGAACAAGAAAGAGGACGAGCTGAAGGAGCGTACAACCCAGCTGATCGAGAAGCAGGAGGAGATCGATAACTACATTGCGGAGACAAAGACCTACGATGTGGTGCTTCGGGTAAAACCGGAGAAGGCGTCTCAGATCAAGTCTCAGATTATAGATGGGCAGAAGTGTCTGGTTATTCCCATGAAGGAAGATGAGCACGCCACAATCAATGGAGTAAATACAACGGTATAGATTACGGGATAAATTATATCAATAGATGTCTATAAAACGGAGTATACACATAACGGACCGGAAAAATTTCCGAAGAGAGGAGCGACCAACATGAGTGGCACGACAGACGTGACAGCAGCGTCCGGTGCAAGTGCGGGAAAGTATCTCTGCGTGGGCGTGCTGGCGCACGTAGATGCTGGAAAGACAACTTTATCAGAGGCGATGCTGTATGAGACCGGAGCAATCCGGTCTCTTGGTCGTGTTGACCATATGGATGCGCATCTGGATACGGATACGCAGGAGCGGGACCGGGGAATCACGATTTTTTCCAAGCAGGCGCGGATGACACTGGAAGGCGGACTGGCCCTCACTCTGGTGGATACGCCGGGCCATGTGGACTTTTCCGCAGAGATGGAGCGGGCGCTTACGGTGTTGGATTATGCAATTCTGGTCATCAGCGGAACGGATGGCGTGCAGGGGCACACCCGCACGCTGTGGCGGCTTTTGAAGCATTACAACGTACCCACCTTTCTGTTCGTCAATAAAATGGATCTGGAGGGTGCAGACAGGGCAGAACTGCAGAGTGCGCTTAGGCGGGAACTCTCGGACGGCTGCGTAGACTTTGCGGAAGCGCCGGGCTGCAAAGAGGAGGAAAATCCCGGGGATGCAAAACTTAACCTGCAGAATTTGTATGAGGAGCTGGCGGTCTGTGATGAAGCGCTGTTGAATGAATATATGGAGACGGGAAATATCGATGGGGCGCACATTGCGGTTGCCATTGCAGAGCGCAAGGTATTTCCGTGTTTTTACGGCTCGGCCCTCAAGCTTTCCGGTGTAAAGTCGCTTTTGGAAGGACTGGAATCTTATACCTTGGTACCGTCATACCCGAAGGAATTCGCTGCGCGGGTGTACAAGATTGGTCGGGATGCCAGGGGCGCAAGACTCACCTACCTGAAGGTGACCGGGGGAACCGGGGAGTGGAATACAGGTGCAGTCTGCCTGCAGTGAGGATGTGTTGGATTTGAACTGGCAGCGTCTCATTGCCACCCATGTGGAGGAGCGGGAGCATCCGGGCGTGCTGATCGGCGCGCCCCTTACAGACGTGAAGGTGACGATACTTACCGGACGCGCGCACCTGAAACACACCGAGGGTGGCGATTTCAGACAGGCGACCTACCGTGCCATCCGGCAGGGGTTAAAGTCCACCGAATGTGTGCTGTTGGAGCCGATCTATGCCTTTTTGCTGGAGGTGCCGCAGGATGCGGTGGGACGGGCAATGACAGATCTTCGTCAGCGCAGCGCAGTGTTTGATTCACCGGAGTATCTGTCGGATGCACGGGGAGATCGGGCGCTCATGAAAGGTACGGCTCCGGTGGCAACGATGCAGGATTATATGAGTGAGGTGCACGCTTACACCAAGGGGCTGGGGCATTTGACTCTGGAGCTTGCAGGTTACGATGTGTGCCATAACAGTGAGGAGGTCATCGCCGCCAAGGGCTACGACAGTGAAGCGGATACGGCCAATCCGACGGGCTCTGTGTTCTGCGCCCACGGCGCAGGATTTGTGGTGCCCTGGGATGAGGTGGATTCCTATATGCATCTGCCCCGGGTGTATGTTCCGGGAACGGATGTAAACGCGGCGGATGGCAGGGCGTATCGGACGGACGGGGCGAATTATAGTGCTGACGAAGCGGATGTGCTGGCGGGCGTATCGCGGCGGGGAAGCTGGGAGAAGTCCGTGTCGAAAATGAGTTCCTATGAACTGGACAAAGAGCTGGCGGATGTGTATGCTCGGGAGTTTGGTATGAGCCGGGAGGATCTGGAAGATCGGGAACGGCGAAGATGGGGACAGAAGCGACAGGAAAAACCAAAGGCGCCTGTCACGAAGCTGGACAAGAAGGGAAATCCCATCTATCCGGCAAAGGGACCCACAGAGAGGCTTTTGGTGGTGGATGGATATAACATTATTTTTGCATGGAAGGAATTGCAGGAACTTTCCCGGGTGAATATCGACTCGGCACGAGACCGGCTTAAGGATATTCTTCTTAACTATCAGGCCTATGAGCGCTGTCGCCTTGTGGTGGTGTTCGATGCCTACAAGGTAAAGGGCAATGCCGGGAAAAAGGAATTTTACGATGGTAAACGCAAAAAATCAGGAAAAAGTGCCGGTGGCAGCGTAAAACCGGAGATCAATGGTTCCCGGGAGCGCGAGGTGGGTATCGAAGTGGTGTACACCCGCACAGATGAGACGGCAGATGCGTACATTGAACGGCTGGTTCACGACGAGAAGGGAAAGTACCGGATTGCGGTCGCAACCAACGATGGGTTGGAACAGCTTACTGTCATGAGTCAGGGGGCGCTTCGCATGACGGCGGAGAATTTGAAGGAAGAGCTCCAGCGGGCAGGAAAGTAGAGAAGAAACGCCCTTGCGCGGCTTTTCTTTTGTGCTATACTTTTATATAGTTATGGAATGGCTTGAAAGGGGGAACGTATGGGAAGAAAATCCGTGAAAGAGAATAAGACAATATATCAGCAGTACCGTGAGAAAGAAGAACTTACGCGGGAGCAGGCGGCAGAACTGTTAGACGTGGTGTCCTCCGACCGCATTGAGCGCATTGAGAATGAGCGCACGCTGCCGGAGCCGGACGATGTGATCCGTATGTCTGAGGTGTATCATGCACCGGAGCTTTGCAACTATTACTGTTCACATCAGTGCCCGATCGGGAAAAAGTATGTGCCGGCGGTGGAGGTCACGGAGCTTCCGAATATCATATTGGAGACTGTGGCCAGTCTCAATGCCATGTATCCGCTTACCAACCGCCTAATTGAGATCTCCAGAGATGGCGTGATATCCGATGATGAACTTCCGGATTTTGCCATGATCCAAAGACACCTCGATCAGGTGTCGCTGGCGGTGGATACCCTGCATTTGTGGGTGGAGAAGACTGCAGCAGAAAATAATATTAACGAGGAACTGTTGGAGCAGTGCCGGAGGGAGGAACAATCATGATCGCAGCAGAAGATATGTATCGGCTGGGCAGTCAGCGCTCGGCAATCCGTGAGTTGTTTGAATATGGCAAAAAGCGTGCCGAGGTGGTCGGCGTAGAGAATGTCTATGATTTTTCTTTGGGGAACCCGACGGTTCCAGCTCCGGACTGTGTGAACGAAACCATTCGGGAACTGACACAGACTTTGGACAGCATCAGCCTGCATGGGTATACATCGGCTCAGGGAGACCTTGCCACCAGGCAGGCCATTGCGGATTATCTGAATCAGACTCACGGAACGCATTTTACGGCGGACGATTTCTACATGACGATGGGAGCTGCAGCATCCCTGTCCCTGTGCTTCCGTGCATTGACCACAAGCCGGGAGGATGAATTTATCACCATCGCGCCGTTTTTCCCGGAATATCGGGTGTTTGTTGAGGCGGCAGGCGCAAAGCTGGTGGTAGTTCCGGCAGACACGAAGGCGTTTCAGATCGATTTTGCGGCGCTCACCGAGCGGATTACGCCCCATACCAAGGGAGTTATTATCAATTCGCCAAACAATCCTTCTGGAGCCGTATATTCTGAGGAGACAATTGAGAAGCTTGCTTTCCTTCTGCGGAAAAAGGCAAACGAATACGGAACGGAGATCTTTATTCTGGCAGATGAGCCGTACCGCGAGATTGCTTACGATGGCGTGGAGGTGCCGTTTGTCACCAAATATTATGACAATACGCTGGTTTGCTATTCCTACAGCAAATCCCTGTCCCTGCCGGGAGAGCGTATCGGTTATGTGCTTGTTCCGAAGGAAGTGACGGAAAGCCGTATCGTGTATGCCGCCATCGCCGGAGCCGGACGGGCGTTGGGCTATGTGTGTGCGCCAAGCATGTTCCAGAAGGTCCTTGTGAAATGCATGGGTCAGACCGGGGACATAGAGCTGTATAAGAAGAACCGTGACCTGCTGTATGAGGGACTGACGAAGATTGGATACGAGTGCTTCAAGCCCCAGGGAGCGTTCTATCTGTTTGTCAAAACGTTGGAAGAGGATTCCGATGCCTTTTGCGAGAGGGCAAAAGAAGAGGACCTGCTCATTGTATCTGCAACCGGATTTGGCTGTCCGGGGTATGCGCGCATTTCCTACTGCGTGGATGAGGATATGATAAAGCGCTCTTTTGCGGCTTTTGAACGATTGTATAAGAGATACCGGACATGATTGTCAGGAGGAATATGGTATGGATAAGAGGAGAATGGTTGCGGTACTGTGCACATTGGCACTGGCGATCGGGTGCCTGGCCGGGACACAGGCAGTACAGGCGAAAACAGCATTTCAGGATGCGTCCTCAGGTGCGTTGCATGTGGAGGGAACCATCCTGTGCGACGCGGACGGCAAAGTCGTACAGCTTCGGGGCGTCAGTACCCACGGACTGTCCTGGTATCCGGAGTATGTCAATGATAAATGTTTCAAGGAACTACACGATAAGTGGGGCGCAAACGTCGTAAGGCTCGCCATGTATACCGAGGAATATAACGGGTATTGCAGCGGAGATGCCGCAAACCGAAAATCATTAAAGAAGCTCGTCAAAAAAGGCGTTCAACTGGCGGCAAAATATGATATGTACGTCATCGTTGACTGGCATATCCTAAGCGATGGCAATCCGAAGACCCATAAGAAAGCCGCAAAGGCATTTTTCAAGGATATGTCGAAGAGTCTTGCAGATTATGATAATGTGCTTTATGAAATCTGCAATGAGCCCAATGGCGGAACTACCTGGAAGGATATCAAATCCTACGCCAATGACATCATTCCGGCGATTCGGGCAAACGATGAGGATGCTGTCATTATTGTAGGAACACCCACCTGGTCCCAGGAGGTAGATAAGGCGGCCGCGAGTCCGTTGAAGTATGAAAATGTGATGTACGCCCTGCATTTTTACGCGGACACACATCAGGATTCCCTGAGAAAAACTGCGGAGAACGCCATCAAGGCAGGACTTCCAATTTTCGTCAGTGAATTTGGAATCTGTGATGCCAGCGGAAACGGCAACGTCAACAAAACCCAGGCCAATAAGTGGATTAAGCTTCTGGATAAATATCACGTAAGTTATGTGGGGTGGAATCTGTCCAATAAGTCGGAATCTTCCGCTATGATTGCCAATAGCTGTAATAAAACAAGCGGATTTAAGCGAAGTGAGTTGAGCACCGCAGGTAAGTGGATGTATGACATGCTAAGAAAACGTGCGGGAAAGGCATAAACACGAGCCGATTATGGACAAAATGACAGAAGTCTGGGAGTAAAGTACCTCTAGCCAGATGGAACAATGACTTCTATAATAAATGGTGATACATAGATTTGAATTCTAAGGAGGAAAATAGTTATGAACCAGTATCCAAATGCAGGCGCAGGATTGAAGAAAATGTTTATGGCAGAGGTCGGCGCAATCATCTGTGCTGTACTTGCAATCATTCCGATCATTAATCTGATCGCAGGAATTGCTGCAATCGTATTTGCTGTCATCAGTCTTGTCGGATTGTACAGTGTAGGTAAGGACATCGCAGGCTGCAAGACCGCATTTATCCTTACAATCGTGAACCTCGTGATCAGCATCGTAGGATCTCTGACATCTTTAATTCCTGTACTTTCCGTTATTTGCAGCATTGCAGGAAGCATAATCTCATTCCTTGTTGTATATTATGTATGCAACTCTGTTGCAGAGGTTATGACACAGGTAGGAGCTGCGGATATTGCTGAGAGAGGCGTTACTGTTTGGAAGATTAATCTTGTCTGCTATGTAGCAGCAATCGTGATTGCAATTCTTGCCGTAATTCCGGTATTGAGCATGATTGCAACAGTTGCAAACCTCGTCATTGCAATCGTATCTATTATTGCATCTATTCTGTATATGATCTTCTTAAACAAGAGTTATCAGGCGCTGGGAGCATAAAATTTCCCACACATAATTGTCATAGTATGCATTTTGCAAAGGACCGTAGGGAAGCCTACGGTTCTTTGTTAATTTTGAATGAAAAAGCACGAAATAGACCGAAAATATTGTGGATTTTCCCTATAAAAGTGATATGATAAAAGTATCTATAGGTATTCGATGGGAATTCGAGGCGTGTTATGAAATTGAATGAAGGATTAATCTATGCCAATGACAATTGTATTGGCTGCAATCATTGTATTTTAGGCTGTCCGGTGTTGGGGGCCAACATATCCGTGACGGAAGGGGAATCGAACCGGATTGAGGTGGACGGAGATGCCTGTATTCACTGTGGAAAATGTCTGGAAGTATGCCCACACAATGCCAGGGAGTGCATCCATGATTTCAGAATGTCTGTCAACAACGTATTCCCTGCTGTTGCAGGACAAAACGAAAATGGTTATGTATCATGACCATGAGCTTCGCAAAAGGCTTGAGGAGGAAGACCGCATTTTTGAACTGATTGAACCGGCCTTGGAGCACCGTGAATTTGAGGTATATTATCAGCCGAAGGTGGATATGCACACCAGACAGTTGATTGGTGCGGAGGCATTGATCCGCTGGAATCATGATGGACAGGTCATATCACCGGCGAAATTTGTTCCACTTTGTGAAAAGCGTGGGATGATCGAGGAACTGGCTTTCATGCGCAATATGCGCTGCGATGTGGCGCAGGGATTTTTGTTCTATAAGCCTCTTCGGCATGACGATTTCGAAGAGCGGTTGAAAGCGGAATTCTATCCGGAAAAATTGAGTGTTATGTGAAAACAGAATCGTTGTGGAAATTTACGCTGAGAGGTTCCATGAATGTATAAAACAGGCAGTTACCGTGTGGAAACTGCCTGTTTTTGTTATAGAAAAATCATTGTTTTGTTGAAACGGATATGGCATGAACTAGTTCGAGAACATGACTTTTTCATTGTCAAACATTTTGGTCAAAAGCCAGGTGCAGATTGCGGTGTAAACCAGATTGCTGACAATTGTGACGGCAATGTTTGCCACATTGATCTGTCCGCACAAGATTGCGCTCATGCTTTTGGCAAAGTTGTAAATCGGAACAAGGCTTGTAGCCAGGTTCATGTCCTGTACACCCATGTATCCTCCGGCAATTCCGATGACCATCACGACGATGTTCAGCGGGCCGATGGCGGTGGCAGATTCCTTTACGGTTTTTGCCTGGGCAGACACCAGAGATAACAGTGAAATCAGAACTAATACGACTGAGAGAACTAAAAGAAGTAAAAGCCCATACTCCGGAACTCCCAAGCCGGAAAAATCAAAGAATGAGGTATCTTCACCCATGTTGGCAAGCTTTGGCAGTGACAGCGCAACGCCAAGGAAACTGGAAATACCGCTGAGCAGTGTCATGACGCTCATGCTGATAATCTTGCCCAGTGCCAGGGAACTGCGCTTCATCGGTGTGACAAGCAGGGTGGCAATAGTTCCGCGCTCCTTCTCGCCTGCAATAAAGTCCGGAGCAATGGAGCAGCAGCCGGAGAACAGCAGGGTCAAAAACAGCATCGGTATCAGGGCGGTCATAAGACGGGACATCAGATCGGTTCCGTCTGCCAGATCATACTCGTTGTCCGACAGGTTGATGTCAAACTTGTTGATCATGCTGTTTTCATACATATCCAACATGGAAGATATGCCCTGATATGCTTCCAGGGATGCAGTCTCACCAGAGTTGTAGAACATCTGAATCTCTGGAGCGGCTGCGCCGGATGCTACCTCATAAGCACTTACGGAAGAATCAAAATCCTCCGGAAATACGATGCACAGATCCAACTCTCCTTCTGTAATCGCGGTCTTGGCATCCTCCAGTTTATCTGTGCCAATCTCATTATAGGGAACTTCCGACTGTGTGAAAAAGGCATCAATGCTGGCTGGCATATTTACCGTCTCAATCTTGTAAACGTAATCTTCCTCGGTGGTCAGCAGATTTGTAAACATGGTGCCCATCAGGGAATAGATAATGTAGATCATGAGTCCCGGCATAATGACCGTTGTGAGCAAAAGCTTTCGGTCCATAAAGAAGCGGGACAACTCCTTCTTGATAATTGTGGCGAGATTACTTTTCATCGGTGCCCACCTCCTTCACATAAGTATCAAAGAACACATCCTCTAAACATTTTTCCGCAGTCATATTGGCAAAGGAATCGCATTGTACCATCTTACCGTTAATAATGATTCCGACACGGTCTGCCAGTTTTTCCACCAGGCTGAAAATGTGGGTGGAGACAATGACGGTTTTTCCTTCTGCCTTGAGGGACAACAGGAAATCGGTGACGGTCTTGGCCGTGATGACATCCAGTCCATTGGTCGGCTCATCGAAGATGATGATGTCCGGGTCATGCACCAGTGAGATGGCGATGGACGCCTTCTGCTTCATACCGGTGGAGAGATTTGCAATCTTCACCTCGGCAAACTGATCAATTCCAAAGATTCCAAATAATTTTTCCTTGCGTGCCTTTCTGTCTTCGTCTGAAACGCCGTGCAGGTCGGAGAAGAAATCGAAGAGATAGCTTGGGGTAAAGAAGTCCTCCAGCTTCAGTTCACTTGTCAAAAATCCGATCTTGCTTCGCACCATGGCAGGATCCTTCACCACACTTGCACCGTCCACAATGCAGTCGCCGGCGTCCGGCTTGATGAGCGTTGCAATCATGCGGAGAGTGGTTGTTTTACCTGCGCCGTTGGGGCCAAGCAGGGCGAACACTTCACCCTTGTATGCGTCGAAGCTGAGCCCGTCTACCGCAACCTTGGTGGCGGCGTTGCTCTTCTCAAGCTTCTGTTGCTTCTTGGAAAGCTTGAAGGTCTTCTGCAAATTCTGTACTGATAATATCGTTTCCATAAGAACAGATCTCCTTTCTGTTACTGTTTATGTGTTATATATACACCATTTACAGATAGATGTCAACTGTTTTTGAAAATTCTAATATGGAAATATGGATGTCGTGTGGTATAATATGACCTGAGGAGGTACACCATGCATTTTCCTATGAGAAAAAGACGGTGGGCAGGGCTCATCCTGACATTACTCATAACGATTGCCGGCATACAGTTTGGCTACACCGAGACGTATGCCTTTTTGTCGTGGACGAATGCGTGTGAGGCGCAGACCGGAAGTACCATCAGCGCGGCTGCAACGATTTTGGCCAAGTCTGATCAGACGGTGGAGGAGCCAAGCTGGAGAAATCTGCAGAACGTTGTGCGGCCGGAGCGGAGCAGACGTAACACCTGTTTTCGGCGGCTTTTGACCGGAGCGGAGACTGTGCGAACCTATTCCGATACATACACAAGAATTATCCTGCCATCTTGTCGTATCGAGAATATGTCCATACGCAGTCACTCGCTCATTATGCATTACATCCATTGTCAGGATGGGGCAAAACCGGACGCTCTTTTATGAGGTACATAGAACAGTAAAATCATAAAAGAGATGGAGGATTTGATCTATTATGGCAGGAAATATTGTAGTAGGCGTTATTGTCGTGGCAATCATCGTTTTGGGCATCTGGGTATGGTGGCTTGAGAACGGCCCGGAGACCAAGGACAAGGATGACCCAAAGACCGAGAAGTAATTGGGCCGCGTGTCTATGCATGCGTGAAACTACGGAGTAGAATCCAAGAATAACCAAACATACCCTTGCATAAACTGTACAAACAGACAATGCAGGGGTATTTTTTTGAAAACTTATATTGAAGAGCGGGTAGTGGAAATCGCTAACTATATTATTGAAAATAACACAACCGTACGACAGGCAGCCAGTCATTTTGGCATATCTAAATCTACCGTACATGCAGTTGTAACAATAGGGAATGGTTACGGAGTAAGATGATATGGGCAATTGAATAGGGATAAGGTAGAGGCACTCTCAGGTGGAAATTTGGGAGTGTTTTTTGTATAATTTTATAAGGAATGAACCTTTTGATGTTTCTGAACGTCTATATAAGTGAAACCGGTTATCAATAAGCTATAGATGGGAGGTGTTAATGTGGATGAATTTGAAGTATTGTTAGATGCAGAGAAGATTTCAGTAGAACGATTTGTAAGGTTTAAAATTAATTCTAAAGCAGATGCAGATGATATACTGCAAGAAGTTTATTTGACTGCATATCAGAAATTTGCTCAACTGAAAAGTAGAGATTCTTTTAAAGCATGGATAATAAGTATTGCGCGAAATAAATGCAATGATTATTTTCGTGGGATAGCTAATCAATTTGAAATTCCTTTGGAAGAATTGACTGAACTGCATCAGTCTGACAGTAGATATGGAACTGCTGAAATAAGCTTGGTAAGGGATACAATTGAGATGCTAGGGGATAAGGATAAACAGATATTATATTTATTCTTTTGGAAGGAAATACCACAGGCAGAGATTGCGAAAAGGCTTAATGTTCCGATAGGAACAGTTAAAAGCAGATTACATACTGCAAAACAAAACTTTAAAAACAAGTATCCATATTATACTGGAATATCGAAAGGAGAGAATACTATGAAGAGATTACCGGAATTTATACCGGAGTATAAAATTGAAGTAAGTGATAAGAAGGCATTTGATGTTAAGTGGGAAGAACTTATGGGATGGTTTTTGGTGCCGAAACTTGGAGAAAAGTTGTCATGGGGTATGTATGATATTCCATCTCGAAAATGTAGTCATATATATGATATGCAAGTGACAGGAAAAGCTAAAGTGCATGGAATTGAAGGTGTTGAATTAACGGCAAGAGAGGCAGCATATTCGGATAAGACCGATGTAATTAATCGCACATTTGTTGCTCAGCTTACAGATACCCATTGTCGATACCTTGCAACACTCAGAAACGATGGAGATGTTCGAAATTATATTACTTTTCTCGATGGTGATGAATTCATGCTGAATTGGGGATTTGGTGAAGATAATTGCGGTAACGAGACAAATCTGACTCAAAAGTCTGATATTCAAAGAGTTGGTTCGGTTGTAACAAGCATAAAGAAAGATTTCTTGTTGGATATTGTAGGAAGATATTTAGTTACGATTAACGGGAAAAGTTATGATACGGTGTGTGTAATGGATATCGAAACCTACAATTGTGGAGTTGTGTCGGAACAGTATCTCGACAAAAATGGCAGGACAATTTTGTGGCGCCGATTTAATCGCGACGACTGGGCAATAGACCGATATAAAAAATTGTGGAGTGAGCAACTTCCAGATAATGAGAAGATCGTAGTAAATGGAACGACTTATGTACATTGGTATGATTGTATTACGGATTATATTCTTTAATTATTCAAAATACTTATTTTAATCAGATAGGGTAAAAGTAGGAACACTCCCAGGTAGAAACTTGGGAGTGTTTTTGGTATAATAGAAAATAAATCTGGAGATTAAGTAGGTGTATAAATGGAAACAAACGACTATAAAGAAGATCTAGAATATTTATATTCAGCATTATTGAATCATCCGTCTATAAAAATGGTCGAGAAGAAAAAAGCTGAATTAGAAGCATTATATATAGCCATATGCGAAGTGGTGTATGATTATGACAGTTTTATAGATGTAGCAACAGAATTAACGACCTTTTTCCAAGATGGACACACGAATATAGAGGTTCCCTATACACCACAGGATTTATGCTTGAATCTAAAATGTTGTTGGAGTGGAACTGATGATAATGAGCTAATCTTGAAAGATGGATATGAGGATATTCCGAAACATGCGCGGATAATGAGCGTGGAAGGAGCGTCTATTGAAGACTTAATAGTTGCCTTCGCTGACAAAATACCCCATGAAAACATTTATTTGGCAACGGTCAGAATTTGACAGCATTTTATTTTAAAACAGAGAATGAATAGATAAAAACACTCCCGGTGGAAATCCGGGAGTGTTTTTGATATAATGGGAAATGATGAAGTTGGAAATATATAATTGCTGGGGGCATATATGAAGTACGATTGCGGTTTTGAAAAAGGAGATAATTGGTTTAGATATCGCACAGGCGGAATCTTGATTAAAGATAATAAAATGCTTTTTGTTAAGAGTGCTATAGGTGATTACTATTATATGATTGGTGGTGGAGTTCACTTGGGCGAAACATCCGAGTCGTGTATAGAAAGAGAGATACTTGAGGAATCAGGTATAACTGCATGTGTTGATCATCTTGCGGTTGTATGCGAAAATTTCTTTAAAGGCAAAGGCGGAAAAATTGATGGACTTAACTGCCATACAATAGAGTTTTATTATTACATGAATATTTTGGATAATGGCTTGGATGTCTGCAAAAATATGACAGATGAAGGCGAAGAGTTGGTGTGGCTACCAATAGATGAAATAAAAGAAAATGAAATTAAGCCAACATTTATAAGAGAATGTATAGATAGGATTATCGGTGAAAGGCAAACGATACATGTTATCGAAGAGAGAGATAGATAAAATATGAAGTTTTGTTGCTGAATGAAAAAACATTTAATTTGAGGATAACAAAATGATACAAATACCGAGTAAAATACAAAAAATAATTGGTAATGAAAAATATATTATAGACAATGTTGGAATGTCCGGCAGTTCAGTTTATGTGTTTGAGGATAAGGTTCTAAAAATTCAAGCAGCAGGTAGTGAATCAGAGAATGAGTATTTAATGATGAAATGGCTTCAAGGGAAACTTTTAATACCTGAAGTTCTTGCTTATGAAAAAGATGATTCGAAAAGTTATTTACTTATGTCAAGAATTAGTGGTGCAATGGCATGCGATGATTACTATATGAAGGCTCCAGAGTTATTGACGGATTTGCTTGCAAAGGCGATTCATATGTTATGGGAAGTTGACATATCAGATTGTCCAAGTATTATAAACCTTGATAAAAAATTAGAAATGGCAAGATATAATGTGGAACATGATTTAGTGGATATGGAAAATGTTCAGCCGGATACTTTTGGGGGAGATGGTTTTAAAAATCCAAAAGAGTTATTGGAGTGGTTGATAGAAAATCGTCCGGAGGAGGATTTGGTGCTTTCTCATGGGGATTTATGTTTGCCTAATATTTTCTTTATGGGTAAGGATGTATCCGGTTTTATTGATTTGGGTAAAATTTGTATTGCAGACAGATATCAGGATATTGCTCTTTGTTACAGAAGTCTTAGCAATAATTTTAAAGGAATATATGGTAGAGCAGCCTGTGAAGGTTTAGACACTGATAAGTTCTTTGAAAAACTTGACGTCAAGCCTGACTGGAAAAAGATAAGGTATTATATTTTGTTGGATGAACTATTTTAAGGGAGAATTGTAAGTGTGAAAATGAAAGTTTTATGTACAGGATTCAAAGGGAAAAACAACTCTTCGTATTATTTGCTATCCAAGATTTCTGGACAGAAATTGTTTTTGACCAATTCATATGATGGTTTGAAAAAAGATATTATGAATGTTACAGACAAATATGACTTGGTTGTAATGTTTGGCTTAGATACAAGCTTAAAGAATACAGTTAGGATTGAGAGTATTGCAGAATGGGACGGTGAAGAAAGAGCCACCAAGATAGACTGTGATGAAATGTGCAGGTGCCTGATAGAGAGTGGTGTTCAGTGTGTTATCTCAGAGATACCAACAAAATACCTGTGCAATGCTGCATACTTTTATATGCTACAAAAAGTTTCTGGCAAAGCAGTGTTTATTCATATTCCATCACTAAAGAATATGTCCGAACATACGATGGAGAAAATTGTGAAGAGTATGGAGGAAATTGAAAATGTGTGATTTTTGCAAGATAATAAATAAATAGTTACCTGCTTATGTTGTATATGAAGATGAGCAGGTGATTTCATTTTTGGATATAGATCCTATTCATGAAGGTCATGTACTTATTGTACCAAAGCAGCACGTTGATTCTATAGAAAAGTTGTCAGATGATGAAATCATAGATATTATGGGTGTGGCGAGAAAGATTGTTGTCGCATTGAAGTATATTTATGGAAATGACGGCTATAGTACTATGCAAAACGGTGGAAAGTTTTGCGATTATGGACATGCTCATTTTCATGTATTTCCGAGATACGATAATTATGGCTTTGGTTGGACATATCCTGAGGGTGAGTCAGAGTATTCTGAGAGGGTTGCAGAGAAAATTAGGGATAGATTGTAGAGGAGAATTAGAATGGCACAGCAGAATATATATGATAATGAAATCTTTTTTGAGGGGTATAAGAAAATAAGGGACAATGAAGTAAACGCCAATAATTTATTTGAAATACCTGCTTCCATTGAGAAGATGATTGAACCTTTCCCTACGACGGAATTGCTTGAGAAGTATCCTGATTACAAAGATTTATTCCATAAGCCGGATTTTTTGTTGGTCAAAGTAAGGAAATAGTAAGGAAGCTTTGTGTAAAAATTTGCACCACTTTCTTTACATAAGTAGCATGTGGTAGACTTGTTGCCATGGCAACCACTTATTCAGCAGGGGCTAAAAGGTTAAAGGTTCTTTTGGTCCCCGAGACCAAAGGTGTATAAACATGGGTCATAGGGATCCCCTAAAGCAAACGACATAGGAGTTTGGAAGCGTCAGCCGAGTTGACAATGCAACTTTAGGCGTATCCTGTTCTTCTTTATTTTGTAGTGTGGTCAACGGTCATGACACTTGCCCCAATCTCTTAAAAACCGCATAAAATCAAGGAATATTAGAGGTCAACGCAATTGACCTCTATTTTTGCGTGGTCACTGCATTGACACATTTTGTCAATGCGCTTGACCATATTTTTTTCAAAATATATTGCATAAAATTTGTAATCAGCTTTTTCGAACCCTAAGTACTTAATGAAAAACGAAAATAGGTCTAACCTGAGAATCAATCTCATAGTATTGAAAAAGTAAGACAAGCAAGAGAAGGAGGTGGAGATTCCGCTTGAAACAAAGAAAATTGAATTATCGCTTTCATAATCCAAATTCGGCGGAAGATACCGCTAATTTCTTGTGTAAGCTTTTGATTGAAGCAAATGCAGGCAAAGTGGAACGCGCGATTGAAGAAGTTGCAGCACGGTGTGTCGAAGATGGCGAATACATAGCAGAACCGGAGGAGATAGAAAAGGTGGAAGAATCGGTGAGTATAAGACGGAGAAAAGCAAGGTAGAGATGCCTTGCTTTTTCTATGAGAGGGTTTCTATGAGAGGTAAAACTGCATTTTCAAAACAAAATATGAGACAAAATCTCAAATATATGTTGCGAAATGAGAAAAACGGGATATAATATAGATAGAATGGAGGGTAAAAGATATGTTATGTCAGTTTACTGTGAAGAATTACAAGAGTATAAGAGATGAAGTGACCTTTGATATGCAGGCAGCAGCAATCTCGGAGCATGAAGATAGAATAATCAAAGACCAGGATGGTGAGATGTATTTACCGGTGTCTGCCATTTACGGTCCTAATGGTGGAGGAAAATCCAATGTTCTGGCAGCGTTGCACACATTGGTTGCAAAAATTCTGCGCCCGTTGTATGCCACAGAAGACAACGAAGATAAGGTTCTTTTACAAAAAAGAATTATCGTCGAGCCATTTGCTTTTTCGGATAGTAAAAATGAACCAACAGAGTTTGAACTGTTTTTCCGTACAGAGTCTGCAGAGTACAGATATATCTTGCATGTGAAGCGTGATGTGGTTATATATGAGAGCTTGGACAGAGTGAAGCTTGAGACCGGAAGACGTTCTGCATTATACACAAGAGACGATAAAGGGATTGTTTTAAAGGGGGCATTTGCGAAACTGAAAGTCAGTGATGATTTATCTAAGACACTTACCTTGCTTTCCTATTTAGGTATCGCCTATAAGGGAAATGCAGTAGTAAAGGATGTATTGAATTGGTTCGAGTTCGGCGTGGATTTCTTGAATTATGGTAATCCTATTCAGGAGCTTAGAATGGCAATATCCACATCAGAAGATGTGAAGCATCTGATGCTTGAAATGATTCAGGAAATGGATTTGGATATCGTTGATTTCAGAGTGGAAGAAAAAGAGAACGATAGGATAGAAGTGTTTACAAAACACCTTGTAGGTGATGTGGAAACAGAGCTTAGCCTATCTGATGAATCCAGCGGAACAAAGAAGTTGTTTGGTCTGCTTCCGTTTATAGCGGCAAGTTTGCTTGATGGAACTGTGCTTGTGATTGATGAATTGGATGCGAAGATTCACCCGGTGTTGCTGCGTCATATTATCATGATGTTTAATGATATGAACATCAACAGACATAAAGCACAGCTAATATTCACATCCCATGATTTATCTACCATGAACAGCGAAGTATTCCGTAGAGATGAGATTTGGTTTGTGGCAAAGGGGAATGCGCAGAATTCCAAGTTGTATTCTCTGGTAGAGTTCAAGAATGAAAAAGGTGAAGCTGTCAGAAAAGATGCCAAGTTCGATAAGCAGTATCTTGAAGGTAAGTACGGTGCTGATCCGTACCTCAGAAGAATTATAGATTGGGGGAAAGTCAATGCCTAAAAAAGCCGGAATCGGAAAAAAATCAAGCAAGCTTGATTGGAAGAAGAAACGTCGCCAAGAATATTTGGAGATGAAGCAGTACCGGTACTATATCTTCTGTGAAGGACAGCAGACGGAACCTTTGTATTTTGCGGGCTTCAAGAAATTGATAGAGGAAAATCCAATCTATAAGGATATGGTCTTGATAGAGATTGAGCCTTGTCAGGCAGAAACCATGCGAGTAATCGGAATGGCAGAAGACTATGTAAAGAAGAATAAAATCAAAAAGGGACAAATCTGGTGCGTTTATGATAAGGACAGCTTCCCACCAGAACGATTTAATGGTGTTGTAGAGCGTGCGGAGAGTTTAAACAAAGAAAATCCGGAATTGCAATACCATACTGCATGGAGTAACGAGTGTATTGAGTTTTGGTTTCTGCTTCACTTTGCATATTACACGGCGAATAACCATAGAACAGAGTATATTGCATTTTTGAATGACAAGTTTAAAGAACTAGGAATCGGAAAGTATCACAAGAATATGAATAATATCTTTGAGATTCTGATGGAGTATGGGAATCCGAGGCTAGCGATTCGATATGCGAAGCGAATTATAAAGGATGGAGAAGGTAAGACACCAACAGAGATCGCTCCGGGAACCAAGGTGTATGAGTTGGTAGAGGAATTGGAGAAGTATTTGCCGGAGAAACAAAAATACATGTTTGTTTAGTTGTAGGGAGGAACAAAAGAAATGATAGTTAATTATGGGGTTAGAGACTATTTGGAAGATTATTGGCAAAAGAGACAGGAATGGCATTTGTGTAGAAGGAAAATATATGCGAATTAGTACGATAAGATAAGGAGAAAGATATGAATATAAAAGAAATTTATAAAGAGATACTGAGTGGAAATACAGTTTTAATTACCGGATCTGGGGCTAATGTTGGTGTGAAAAATCATAATGGGGATGCATTTCCAGTTGGGTCGGCGTTACCGGAACTACTTTATAAACAATGCGGAATTAATGCCCCAGATAATCCATATGATTTGCAAGATGCTTCGGAAACGTTTCTTGAACGCAAAACGGTAAATGAATTAATTAAACTGCTCAGGCAAACGTTTAATGTTGGTGAGTTGAGTGAAACAGTAAAAATAATATATAGTATGCCTTGGATGCGATGCTATACCACGAATTACGATGAGGTGCCATTATTGGCGTCTGACAGAAGACTACTGCCAGTTACGATTAATCAGAGTACTAAAAAACTTATTGATTATGGTGCGTGCTGTGTATATATAAATGGATATCTAGGCAGACTTGATGAGAAGAGTCTATTTAGTGAATTCAAACTTACAAAAACGAGTTATTTGTCTATGAATAATATATTAGCAAGTCAGTGGGGAAGTGTGTTAAAAGATGATTTAGAGTGTGCCACAAGAATTATCGTAACAGGATTATCACTAGAGTATGATTTGGATTTGGAAAGAATACTTCGAGACAAAACATTGGCAGAAAAAGTGGTTTTTATCGAAAAGGAAGGAATAACTGAGGATAAGAAGCGGAAACTGGGAAGATTTGGGACTGTTATAGATATTGGACTAGAGAGATTTGCAATTGGACTCGATGAATACAAAAGGACGGAGTTTATTCAAACAAATAAGGAGAATAGATTGATATGTTTTGAAAGAAATTCTCGCAAAAATGTCCAGAAAGAAGCGACGTCTAGAGAAGTATACGAGTTGTTGATGAGAGGTGAATTAGCTAATAATCTATTTTGGAGAGAAGCAGGAAAATATAAAGCTCTAATATATAGGGATCAGGTGTATAATGTTATTGATGCGATTGATAAGCGAATTAAGCTTGTTTTTATTCATGCGAACTTGGGAAATGGAAAAGGCATTTTTCTAGAACAACTGAAGCAACAATTATACTCAAAGGGGATTTCGGTATATACACTACTGGAAGAAAATAACAAACGAGAAATAGCTGATATTGAAAAGATTATGTCGGAAACAGGACCTAAAGTGGTTATTATTGAAAACTATTTTAATCACATCGATGTTTTGCGGATTTTTTCGCGTCATAATTGCGAAGATTTAACATTTGTGTTGACGGCTAGAACAATGGTGTATGAGGTTAAACTAATTGAGACATGCGAGTTGTTTGATGTTAAGTCAGGGGAAAGTGTCATATTTGATATCAACAAATTGAGTAGAAAGGAGATTCAGAATTGTTATAATATTCTTCAAAGGTATGAATTTTGGGGAAATATGACAGCACTGCCTATGAAAGAAAAAATTGCGTTATTAACCAAAAAAACAATGGGCAATTGTGAATTACAGTCTATTTTGCTGGCAGTTATCAATTCGACGACAATAAGAGAGAAGATTAATGAGATAGTCAAAAAGATAGAGGAGGAATCCAGTGATTATCATGCTATTGTTCTGATGTTGATATCGAAAGTCATGTCCTTGGAATTACGAATAAAGGATATAAGCAGTATAGAAGATCAACTAAGAATGTTTGATGTTCGATTTGTTAAGAATGATGCTATTCAAGAATTGGTAACATTTGACTCAAATGGGAAAATGGATTACAGGATTAAATCGTCAATTATAGCAAAGGTCATTCTGAATGGCATCGATAACTCTGCAGAGATTATTGATGCGCTGAAGAAGATTGCGATATATGCAAATAGATATTCTGAAAATGTGAGATATGAAAGTATATTACAAAATATTGTTTCTTTTTCACATGTGAATTCTTTTTTATATGGAAAACGAGACAATATTGGCTTTATTATGGATTATTATGATACCCTCAAAGATATTGAGTATTATAGAGAGAATAGTTTTTTTTGGCTACAGTATTCTATAGCATGTATGCGCTATAAGAACTTTGAACTTGCTCAAAATTATATTGATGTTGCATATGGGAAATTTAGAGAGAATGAAGTGAATGTTCCTTTTCAATGTGATAATCAACAGGCTCGAATCTATCTTGAGCAGATTAAATATGGCAAATCAAAAAATATAAGTGAGGATTTTGAGAAAGCACATCGTTTAGCTATGCAACCCCTTTTTTCGGAAAAAGATAGAGAAGAAACAACTATACGTTTATTTAACACATATGTTGATAGAAGATTTGTTGAACAGATTAATCGAGAGAATTTGTTGCCACAGTATCAAAAGTATTGCGGTGAGGCATACAACAAGATTACGATATTCTTGAAAAGATTAAGAAATGAAAGAGATAGGGAACGTTATAATAGCCTGCAAAATGCTTTGTTACGTGCTTGCTCGAATACATAGAACAATAGGAACTTCTGGGGTAAACCAGAAGTTCTTATTGTTTTATTCTGCAAAAGGGGTATAATAGTCCTAACAGAACGTAACAACTCTAACAGAAAGGTTGATAAACATGAACATCGCAGCATACTGCCGAGTTTCCACAGATAAAGAAGATCAGCTCAACAGCTTAGAGACTCAGAAAGAGTTTTTCTTGGAGTATACAAAACGTACGGGGGACAACCTTATTAAATTATATGCAGATGAAGGTATTTCCGGAACCAAAATCAAGAATCGTAAGGAATTCCAGCGTATGCTTGCAGATGCTGAAAAAGGATTATTTGATATGGTTGTGGTAAAGGATATTTCCCGTTTTGCCAGAAATACCGTTGATTTATTACAGAGTGTTCGTAAGCTGAAAGCGCTTGGTATCGAGACACAGTTCCTTACTGCTAACATGACTAGCATGGGTAACTCTGAATTTGTATTAACTATCTTCGGTGCATTAGCCCAAGAGGAAAGTGCGAACACTTCTAAGCGTATCAAATTTGGTAAGAAGATGAATGCAGAAAAAGGTCGAGTTCCAAACATTGTTTACGGATACGATAAAACCATTGGTGATTATTTCAATCTATCTATCAATGAAGAAGAGGCAAAAGTTATCCGTCAGATGTATGAGTGGTACACAGAAGAAGGCTTTGGTGGTGCGAAGATTGCAAACATGCTTAATGAACGTGGAGTCAAAACAAAACGAGGAAATAACTGGAGCCAGAATTCTATATGCCGTATTCTGACCAATGAGATATATACCGGAAAGATTATTAACGGCAAAGAAGAAATTGCAGATTTCCTGACCGGGCAGAGAAAAGAAAAAGATGAATCGGAATGGCTAGTAACAGTCAGACCGGAACTTCGTATTATTGATGATGAAACTTTTGATAAGGCTCAGGATATTTTGAAAGGTCGTCATGATTCTTTTAAACTTACTCATGAACGCCAGAGCAACAAGTATTTATTTTCTACCCTAATTAAGTGCAAGGATTGCGGTTGGTCCTTCCGCAGAACTGTCCGTCAGTATAAAAATACTTATGTCCGGTGGGTGTGCTCCGGTCACAATGGTCGTGGTGCGGATAGCTGCCCGAATGCAGTAACTGTGGATGAGGAAGAACTGATTCAGGTATTGCAGGAGTATTTTCAGGATGTTCTCAGCAAAAAGAAAAAAGTAATCGACCATGTGATCAGAGAATTCCAACGAGTGTATAAAGCCAAAGACGAAAACATCGAGTATGAAAATGAACTGAACGCTGAACTTAACAAGCTGCGCAAGGCCCGTGAGAAATATATGGATATGTACACCGATGATTTGATTTCCAGAGAGGAATTGAATGAGAAAATCGGTGGCATGAGAAAAGAGATTGATAGATTGGAAAATGAACTGAAAATGGTGTCCTATCATCTGACCAAAGGAGAGCAGTTGGAAGCCATTCTTAACAGTACCTTCAAGCAGATGGAAGATATTACGGATGTTCACGAAATGACCAACACTCAACTAAAACGCCTGATTCAGAAAATTGAAGTGGACAAGGATGGTAACGTGGATATTTATCTGCGCCTTATCGGGGACTTAGGACTAGACGAAACCGTCTTGATTGATGGATACGAAAACAAAGAGGAAAACAGAGGCGACCATCAAGAAGATAGCCAAGAAGCAAAAGAAACCAGTAAAACAAAAGTCAAAATAAACACTAAAGCAACTGGTAAAACAAATACAACCGTAATCACAAATAAAACCATTCCCAATACCAACAACCGTACATAAGGACGTGACCGAGCGGTTGGAGCAGGTGAATCCCACACTGGCCAGTGAGACCAGAAAGGTGCTGGACATCAACAAGTCCGAGCGTCATATCCGCGGTGGAATGGCTACGAAAGAAAAATATGCGCATCATCAGAGCTGATGTATTGCGGGAACTATGCCTTTTTTGTTATACTTATGCTAATATAGACTTTCTGAAATGGCGGAGAGCGATATGGGGAATACACACAAGAGAAGAGGTATCACAATGGAATCTGTAACACTTACAGCAAGAGACGGCTATGAACTGAGTCTTAGCGTATTTCCGGTGGAGAGTGCCAAGGGATACGTGCAGCTCATTCATGGCATGGAAGAACATAAGGAGCGCTATGATGACTTTGCCCGGAAATTAAACGAAGCGGGCTATGCGGTCATCAGCTCCGACATGAGAGGACACGGAACCAATGCACCGATGCTGGGCTTTTTCAAAGAGAAGGACGGGTATCAGTATTTACTGTCCGATCAGGAACAGATCACGGAGTACATAAAGTCACGGTTTGGCGTTGACAAGGTTATCATTTTCAGCCACTCCATGGGAACGATTATTACCAGAAACCTGTTGCGTACCCACTCGGATCGCTACGAAAAAGTCATACTGTCCGGCTTCCCTTACAACCCGGGCAGCGTCACCACGGGCGTTGTCATTTTTCTGTGCAATGTGATCGGTGCACTCCGTGGACAGACCTATTACTCCAAGCTGGTGCAGTCTGTGGCGATCGGAGGCTTTAATAAGACCATCCAAAATCCGAAAACTGAGCTGGACTGGCTGAGCTACAATGAGGAGAATATCCAAACCTACATGGCGGACAACTATTGCGGACATGGATTCAAGGTGTCGGCGTTTCGGGATCTGTTTCGACTGGTTCGGGGGATGTCTTCGCCAAAGAATTACACGGCGGTCAATGCGGACCTCCCGCTGCTTCTCATTCGGGGAGAGGATGATCCATCTACGGGCTTTCACAAGGGAGCAGCTGACAGTATCCGGGTGCTTAAGGAAGCCGGTTTTCAGAATCTGCGAACCAACGTTTATACGCATATGCGGCACGAGCTTCTGAATGAGGATGGCAGGGATCAGGTAATCGCGGATATTGTCGCTTTTTTGGGGTAGAGACAAAGCGGTAAGCAAAACCCGCTTGTAAAATGTACGGTTGTCTAATATAATGATACAAGGGTCAGAAATCGTTTGTTCATGCAATAAGAGCAATGACGATTAACCCTCTCAGACATGAGCAGTTTGTGTATCATATAATAGTTCTGCCGTAGCGGTTTAGCTGCGACATTTTGACAAAGAACATAGGAGGAACGACAAATGGATCAGGAAAAAGTCATCGTCATTGACTTTGGCGGTCAGTATAATCAGCTGGTTGCACGCCGCGTCCGCGAGTGCAACGTGTACTGTGAGATTTATTCATATCGTACACCCATCGACCAGATCAAGGAAATGAATCCGAAGGGCATCATCCTTACCGGCGGCCCGAACAGCTGCTACGAGGCGGATTCCCCGACATATACCAAAGAATTATTCGAACTGGGAATTCCGGTGCTGGGACTGTGCTACGGAGCACAGCTTATGAATCACATTCTCGGAGGCAAGGTGGAAAAGGCGCCTGTGCGCGAATACGGGAAGACAGAGGTGTTCATCGATCCGTCGTCTCCGCTTTTTGAAGGGATTGGAGCGCCGGTATCCGGCGCGGTTGCTGGAAAGACCTGTCCGGATCATGAGACCGACACCAACACAACTATCTGCTGGATGAGCCATTTCGACTATATCAGCAAGGCAGCACCGGATTTTCGCATTGTCGCACACACGGCAGACTGTCCGGTTGCGGCTGCGGAAAATGCGGACAAGAAGCTCTATGCGATACAGTTCCACCCGGAGGTGCTGCACACCATTGAGGGAAGTAAGATGCTGTACAACTTCGTGCGAGGTGTCTGTAGATGTGAGGGAACCTGGCGCATGGACTCCTTCGTGGAGAATTCCATCGAAGAAATCCGCAAGAAAGTTGGCGATGGCAAAGTGCTTCTTGCACTGTCCGGCGGTGTGGATTCCTCTGTTGCAGCAGGCCTTTTGTCCAGAGCTATCGGCAAGCAGTTGACCTGTGTATTCGTAGACCATGGTCTGCTCCGCAAGGATGAGGGCGATGAGGTGGAAGCGGTTTTTGGCCCGGATGGCGATTTTGATCTGAACTTTATCCGCGTCAACGCGCAGGAGCGCTACTACAGTAAGCTTGCAGACGTCACAGAGCCGGAGCAGAAGCGCAAGATCATCGGAGAGGAGTTCATCCGCGTGTTCGAGGAAGAGGCGAAGAAGATCGGCGCCGTTGACTTCCTGGCACAGGGCACCATCTACCCGGATGTGGTAGAATCCGGCTTAGGCGGCGAGTCCGCTGTCATCAAGTCCCACCACAATGTGGGCGGTTTGCCGGATTTCGTTGATTTCAAGGAAATTATCGAGCCGCTCCGCAACCTGTTCAAGGATGAGGTGCGCAAGGCCGGCCTTGAACTTGGAATTCCGGAACGCCTCGTATTCCGCCAGCCGTTCCCAGGCCCGGGACTTGGCATCCGTATCATCGGCGAAGTTACCGCCGAGAAGGTGCGCATCGTGCAGGACGCCGATGCCATTTACCGAGAGGAAGTGGACAAGGCTGTGGAAGCTTACAAACAGGAAAACGGAAAAACTCCATCCTGGATGCCAAATCAGTATTTTGCCGCCCTCACCAATATGCGTTCCGTCGGTGTCATGGGTGACGAGAGAACCTACGACTACGCCGTGGCGTTGCGCGCTGTCACCACAGTAGACTTCATGACCGCCGAGGCGGCCGAGATTCCATTCGAGGTGCTGCAGACTGTGATGAGCCGGATCATCAACGAGGTGAAGGGGGTCAATCGCGTATTCTATGATCTGACCAGTAAGCCACCGGGGACGATTGAGTTTGAATAACGGACTAAAATGCCGAAAGCCTGTATTTATGCGGGTTTCCGGCATTTGTTTTATCGAATGGCTCTGCTTTGGCTCTATTTGTGGGCGGAGTAATGATTAGGGAATATGTAATAGTATGTAATGATTGGAGGCGATTATATGGATATTCTATTTAAAAATGATGATTTTGTGTTTTCATACAGAGTTGGCGGTATATTGATACATGAAGGAAAAATTCTGTTACAGCGTCCGAAAAATGACGATTATGCAATTATTGGCGGACATGTAGCAGCGATGGAAACAAGTATGGAAACGCTAAAAAGAGAATTTGAAGAAGAGCTTCACGCTAAGATAGAGGTAGATAATCTATTGGCAATAGGTGAAATCTATTTTCCATGGGGTAAAAGACCGTGTCATCAGATAAGCTTATATTATAATGTGCATCTGGTCGATGATAATATTCCATTAGATGGAGTGTTTCATGGATATGATGAGCTGGATAATGAGAGAATTGATTTGGATTTCTGCTGGGTTCCGCTAGAGGATTTAAAGAAAAGTACTAAGGTATATCCTTTGGAGTTGATACCATATATTCTTGAGCCGGGGAAAGAAATTGTACATTTTGTTTCAAAGCAGATTTAATTGGATTTATGTGGAGAAGGGAAAAGAGATATGCTAGAAGTCAAGTTTTATGATTCAGTGGATGATTCATTATTAAAATTTGCAGTAATCATCTCACAGAGCAATGGCAAGTGGGTGTTTTGCAAACATAAAGAAAGAGACACATGCGTTATCGCAAATTTCAGTTGGTGGAAATCTCTTTGTTTTACTAGTGTGTAAGGTAATTATTATTTGTATTGCCGTTTTTATTTCAGGAGGGATATGTAAAGATAATGAAAAAAAGAGCTAAAACAATATTGCGGGTATTATTATGGATAGTAGCAATTATTGTTATTTTAATTTTGATTTGCTTTGTTTATCATCGGTATAGCCTTAAGGCAGAGAAAAAATTGAGAGAGCCATTAGGACAGCTTATTGATATAAATGAAAATAATATGAGCATATATGTGGAAGGGAGCGGTTCAAAAACACTTGTTTTTTTATCGGGAGCTGGAACATGCTCTCCTATTCTGGATTTTAAATCTTTATATTCGTTGTTGAGTGACGATTATAGAATTGTTGTGGTTGAAAAATTTGGATATGGATATAGTGATGTTGTTGATGAAGACAGAAATATACAGACTGTATTATCTGAAACGAGATTAGCTTTGAATAAAGCAGGGATTGAAGGTCCATATGTTTTATGTCCACATTCTATGTCTGGAATAGAAGCTCTATATTGGGCACAGAAGTATCCAGATGAAATTGAAGCAATTATAGGTTTAGATATGGCTGTGCCGGAATATTACGAGAGCATGAAAATAAATATACCATTGATGAAACTTGGACAATGTGCAGCTGATTTAGGAATTACCAGAGTAATTCCAGGATTAGCAGAAAGCGATGCAATAAAATACGGAACACTTACTGAGGATGAGAAGAATATTTATCGAGCTATTTTTTATAACAGAACGGCAACAGAAACAATGATTAATGAAGCTAAGAGCATTAAGGAAAATGCGAAGATCGTAGCTCAAAATGGAGTACCGCAGGTCGCTATGCTGCTTTTTATTTCTGATGGAACTGGCGGAACAGGTTTTGATAAAGAGACATGGAGAAGAATACCGAAAGAATATATTTCAGAAGTGGAATCTGGAAAGTATATGGAATTGGACTGCCCACATTATGTACATGATTATGAGTATGAGAGAATTAGTGAAGAGATTAAGAGCTTTTTAGGTGATTAAACTTATAGCAATGTTTGAAGATTGATTTATAGTGATATCGGAGAAATTCTTTTTTGAATTTTTTGTGTTGCAATACATGAAGAAATATGGTAATATAACATTCCACTGAAAATGTCAAGCAGAAAAAATGTAAAGTTATTATTGATTTTTTTCTGGATTTTCTTTATAATAAAGGTAGAAAAAAGAAATTGACTTTTTTGATAAATAGTGGTATCATATCAAAAGTTTTTTGCATACTATTTAGTGTGCACATTATAGCTCATCTACCATTTATAGGAAGAAGGAGTAACGAAGGCGCTTGCGTTGAGCAAGCGCCTTTTGCATTATTTATCTTGCTTTTTCCAGTATTCAGTATATTCCTTCATTAGCTTTTCTTTTGTATGTGAATATGTAGTAGGATAGGCTGTCCAAAAGAGACAAAAATCTTTTCGTTCATCAAGAACAACTAAATAATCAATGTCTTGACACCAAAGAAGAATACGAGTTTTGTTTTTTCTTTGATTTTTCCATACAAGGATTTTATCACAATTGTCCTTACAGTAACTTAATATATATGCAGGCCAAGTTACTCTTTCGTATCTTCTGAAGTCTGGTATGCGGCTTTCTTCAGAATCTCCGCTTGAAATAATGTGCCAAAAAGTTCCAGATTTATCCTTAAACATAGGATGTTTCTTTTGACGAATAGGTTTTTCGCCCCAGGAAAACTCTTGACTTTCAAAAGTGGATTGATAAGCAGCATATATATCATTTTCATATTCTTCGTAGTTGCCATCGTAGGAATCATATTCGATTATCTGAGGTATATGATCGCATTTCATCAAATTAGCCCTCCTTTGGTAGCCACTTAAATATATTAATCTTTTCCTCTGATTTGGGTGTCGATTTTGTCAATATTCTGTTACTTTTTTCTTCGATATGTTCGATTAGTTTCAGTTTA
Organism: uncultured Lachnospiraceae bacterium; assembly: GCA_945868435.1. GTDB lineage: Bacteria > Bacillota > Clostridia > Lachnospirales > Lachnospiraceae > Roseburia. The sequence goes on along the minus strand of CAMBLG010000002.1, from coordinate 10,551 downwards.
GCGGGATTAGCTTTTAAACCTCGGTTGGAATAACTAACAGCCCCTATAAATAAATCAGCCAATTGAAGTAACTGAATTTGATCTGATCTTACCAGTTGAATGTTTTTAACTGTTTCATCATAAAAATAACCGACAACATTGTTGAGAACATCTTTTAGTTGGTCAATTTTTTCCGATCCTTTAGTGTCTTTAATGTCAACATATATATGGTAATCATTACCGATATCGATAACTTCTCTAAGTGTTAAATAATATATGCGTTGATACCAGTCGTCGTGGGTTAGATGAAACTTTTCATAATTTAAGTGAGATTTATTAAGCGCAACAACGGCTCTAAATGTGAGGTAGCTTGTATCAAAAAATAAATCCACTAATTCCTCATACATTTTGTACTTAGATTCAGATACTTTGGTCCATTTTATTTCAGCAAATTTATATACACCATTTTTGATCTTGATATCGCGAATTGCTTTGTTTATGAACTCCGCCTTTTCCTTTGGGCATGAAATACCGCCAATTACCATTAAATCTACATTATCGTGTGGCAAATGACAACTTTCATCACAATAAATATTATATTCCATAGCAAAACTCTCCTTTACTTATATTAATTTGGGTAAACTTTCACGGTAAGTCTGTCAGTTCCTTTTTTGACAACCATACTGTCATCAAGCAGGTGCTGCTTGATTTCTTCGATATTCTCATTGATGTGCTGCAGGCTGTCAGCATACTCTGCTTCTGAATATTCATCTTTAGCATTTGTCATATTTTCACGAATTTCCAGAGCTTTCATATAGGTGCAGAGCTTTTTGTTGATGAGATTGTTTTTAAAGGACAGCTTAACAGTAGCTGGCTTGAAGTTGCCTTCCTCATCCTTATCTGCTTCAAATTTCATATCAATTTGGTCATCTAACTTAAACAGTAGTGATAATACATCAGAAACTGTTTCTATATCAAAATCCATGAAAATGTTAATGCTGATGCCCAATGCATTAGCAATCTTTAAAAGCTGGTCTGGCTTGGGATTACGAATCCCATATTCATATTTCTTTATGGTTGCGGAGTTTATGCCGGACAACTGACCGAGCGTTTCTTGCGATATTCCACGCATATTACGAAAATATTTAATCTTTTCTCCAGTAGTCATGAAAACAGCTCCTTTATGTTTTGATAAACCTATTCTATCACATCGGGACACATTTGTGTATAGAAATTTATATAAACACTTGACAGACACAAATGTGTACTGATATAATGCGAACAAACAAGGACACAAAAGTGTACTAATATTAAACAGGAAAGGAGAACTCAATATGGAGAATACGATGAAGATGTATGTAACAGCAGATGAAGCAGCACAGATTCTTGGAGTATCACGAGGATATGCTTACAAAATCATTCGTGGTCTTAATAATGAATTAAAAGAAAAGGGCTATCGAGTGATTTCAGGCAAGGTACCTACAAAGTATTTTGAAGAAAAGTTTTATGGTATGGCAGTTGGTTAATGGAGAGGAGATGATAACATGCCAGCAACAAGAGATGGCAAGACGTGGCGTAGCCAGTTCTATTATGAGGACTGGCAGGGTGTACGTCATAAAAAGAACAAAAGAGGATTTAAGACAAAAGCTGAAGCAGAGGAGTGGGAGCGTAACTTTCGGCAACAGCAGAGAAAAGATTTGGATATCAACTTTGAGAATTTCGTTGAAATCTACTTTGCTGATATGGAGAACAGGCTTAGAGAAAGTACAATCAAGAATAAGAGATATGTGTTTGATTTGAAGGTTACGCCTTATTTCAAAAAGAAAAAGATGTGTGAGATTAAGACAGCGGATATCCGGGCATGGCAGAATGAACTGATTAAGCAGGGATATGCACAGACATATCTTAAAAGTATCAATAACCAGTTGGCTGCACTTTTCAATTATGCCGTCAGATACTATGACCTGAAAGATAATCCCTGCAGGAAAGCAGGAAGTATCGGGAAAAGCAAAGCTGATGATATGGAGTTCTGGACAAAGCAGGAATTTAAGCAGTTTCTTCCATCTATGGATCAGAAGCCGGAGGCGAGGATGGCATTTCTACTTCTGTATTGGACGGGAATGCGTATAGGAGAATTACTTGCACTGACCTATGAAGATATTGATTTAGAAAAGCGTATTATAAGCATTTCCAAATCATATCAGAGAATAGACGGAAAGGATGTAATTACACCGCCTAAGACACCAAAGAGCAATCGTAAGATTACAATTCCACCATTCTTGGCAGAAGAGCTAAAGGAGTATTGCAGTCATTTGTATGGAATTATGCCAAATGAAAGAATGTTCCGTTTTACAAAATCCTATATGGAACATGAGATTGTACGAGGCATAAAGGAAACAGGTGTTAAAAGAATCCGTCTTCATGATCTGCGTCACCCGTATGTCAAGCCCACGACAAAAAAATTTATAACTTTTTTTGAAGTTTTTCGGGCAGCTTCATAGCTGCCCATAGCTGTTTCAAATGGGTGTTCACGGTTATACCTTTTCGGATTCCTTAGTTTCTAAGAAATCCCGTGTTGTATATTCAATCTCAATCCGATCTCCTGGAAAGACGTAAACTTTGTTGATAAGCCGGTCAATCAGAGCTTTTGTCAGCATGTTGGCGTTTCCGACTTCCTGCACAATTTCCTGTTGTTTCAGCTTGATCTCATAATCACTTTTTATCTGCTTTGTCTGTGCAGTAATGACAGCATGAACATTTTTAGCTCGTACCAGTTCCGTGTCATAAACCGCTTTTCGTGTTCGATAGGTTTCCAAATCAATCTCTCCAAGCGCATACTGCTCATAAAGATGCCGCTTGCTGTCTTGAATAGAACGGAGTTTTTCTTCATGTTCGGCCTGCTGGACTGTCTGCAAATCCAATTTATCCTTATTGCTGTCAATTCCCAGTGCCGGACACATTTGAGCCCGAATTGTTTCAAATACAACCTGCTCCAGATCGGCCATCTTTATGCGCACACCATGACAAGGAAGCGTTTCAGCCACCTCGGAATGACGGCAATAAAACCACGCACCATTTCGTAGAGACATTGCATGATCGCAGCATCCACAGAATACCTTACCGCGGAGCAGATAATCACGCGGTTTTTTATTTGACAGAGAGAAACGCTTAATTGAAGCATTGGCTTTTTCAAATAGATCCATACTTATAATAGCCGGATGATGGTTCGGGATTTTGAACCACTCACTTTCATCCTTTAACTGTGTATGTCGGCTGCCAATCTCTTTTACCTTTCTCTTGCCAATTACATAGGTACCGATATATCTTTGATCTTCTAAAATACGCAGAACCGTTGATGTACTCCAAACGCCGTTTGTTCGGGAAACATTGTAATAGGCCTTGCCTTTAAGTTTGCGATATTCCCCAGGGGTTGGGATATTCATGGCATACAATTTTCTTGTGATCTCGGCTGCGGTGTTGCCTTCAGACGCCCATTGAAATATCATCTGCACATTCGGGGCAACATCCTCGTCCGGTTCCATACGTCCGTCTGCACTCTTGCGATAGCCGTAAGGACAGATGACACTCTGATATTCCCCACGACGCATCTTTGCGTATTTTGCACTTTTGGTTTTCATGGACATATCCCGGCTATAACACTCGCTGATAAGATACTTGAAAGCAATATCAATCCCTCCGGTATCACCTTTGAAATTAGCTGTGTCAAAATCATCACTGACGGAAATAAAACGGGTGTGGTAAAGAGGAAATACCCGCTCAATAAAATAGCCGGTTTCAATGCTGTTACGTCCAAATCGGGAAAGGTCTTTTACAATAATACAGTTGATTTTTCCGGCCTGAACCATTGTTAAAAGTTCCTGCACCGCCGGACGCTCAAAGTTTGTCCCCGTATGACCATTGTCAATAAATTCCAAAATCTCGCTGTTATCCCATTCCGGCAGAGACATAGCTTTTTCACGAAGGATCAGTTTTTGATTTGGTATGCTCAAACTTTCAGTTTTGAAATCTTCCACAGAAAGACGGATATAAAGGGCAATCACATAGTTGCGCACGATTCCACCGCCTTTCCCTGAAATTCATTTTTGAAACGGAAGGTAACATGAATATTCCGCTCGTGGTCTATCTCAATTCGTTCAATGAGCCGTTCAATCAGTTCTGCAGTCAGTACGTGATCCTGTGCCAGTGTTTTTGCATCCTTTTCCATTGCGCGGTATCTGGCAAGCTGGTTGTCCAGAGAGTCCATAGATTTTTCAAATACTTCAATCTCACCAGACAGAGCATTGATAGCATGTTCATAATCCGCTTTCAATTCAAAGTATTCGTCATTTGTCAAAATACCCTGCACAAAATTTTCATATAGGCCACGGATCAGCCGGCGTGTTTTTTCAATTTCCTGCCGTTTGGCCGACATCTGAATTTTCAGCTTATCTTTTTCCTGTTTTTGTCTTGCCTCCAACTGAAAGAGTGGCAGCGACATTCCCAGCGCAACTGTCAGCTCTTTTTCAAGAATAGCCGTAACAGTAGAAATCAGTTCTTTCTCCTGTATCATCGCACCTTTGCAGCTATCTTTTTCTACCCGGCTGTTTGTAAGGCAGTGGAACCAGTAAGTGTCAGGTCCTTTCCGGCGCTCGGCGCGTTGCCTGTGAAGGCTTCTGCCACAATCAGCACAGAACACTTTACCTTTGAAAATGTTTGGTGTGTAGGGACGTTTTGGAGTTGCTTTGCTTTCTTCACAGATCTGTTTTCTGTATTCCTGAACTGCATGAAACAACTCATGGCTGATGATCGGTTCATGGGTGCATTTTGCAATAATCAGATTATCTTCTCCAGCCTTGACCTGCTGATGATCTACAATCTTTGTTTTTCCTTGCACCAGATCGCCTGTATAAACTTCGCTTTCTAAGATTTTCATCACTGTACGGGTCTGCCATTTGCCGCTTCCAATCAGTCCCGGACTGGTAATCTCGCCAGTGGTCTTTTTATAATGGCTCGGTGCCGGAATCCCCATCTCATTTAGGTTGCGGACAATCCGGTTCAGTGCCACATGCTCATGTGCCCATTCAAAAATCTGTTTTACTACAGGGGCAGTATTTTCATCAATCAGAAGTTTATGGCAATCATCCGGGTCTTTCCTGTAACCGTAAGGTGCCCGTGCACCAATATAGTCGCCATCTTTCATAGCCTGCCGCGCCTGTGCTTTGATTTTTCGTCCAATGTCCAGAGCATAGGCTTCATTGATCATATTTTTCAAAGGCAGCATGATACCACCATGAAGATTTCCGGAATCTGCTGTGTCAAACTGATCCGTAACAGCAATGAACCGAACATTATGTGCATGAAAATATTGTTCGATATAATAACCTGTGTCAATAGAATTTCGCCCTAATCGGGAAAGATCCTTAACAATCACACAGTTAATGTGGCCTGCTTCAATATCAGATAGCATTTGCTGAAATCCAGGGCGGTGAAAATTTGTCCCTGTTGCTCCGTTGTCGATATAAGTATCATACACAACGAAGTCCGGTTTATCCGAAAGAAAGTCATTCAGTACCAGCTTTTGATTTTCTACTGAGCAGCCCCGCTTTTTGTTATCTTCCACAGAAAGACGGATATACAGAGCCACATGTACATATAAAGATGGTGCCGGCATGGGAGCTGCCGTCTGTTTTCTGCTTTTTCTTGCCATTTAGCCCACCATCCTTTCTTCGTTTTTTGTAGCAATCTGTTCCGCCAAAGAGATTGCTTTCTGATACTCATCCTGGTAATTAAATTCAATATGCAGTTCATCTTTACCCATTACCCGTATGCTTCGGATAAGCTGCATGACTGCCCGACGGTCAATACCCTCCATAGTAGAAAATTTCATAAAATGGTTGATCCAACGGTTTCGTTCGCTTCGGTTTTCTAATACATCTGTAAGTTTTTCGTTCCATTCAGCGATTGCTTTTTGGAACAGTTCAATATCTGCATTGTATTTTCGCTTGTAAGAGAGAAATTCTTCCTTTGTCAGAATTCCACTCACCAGATTTTCATAGAGTTTTGCCTTAAAGCCCTCGGTCTGTGCCACACGCTTTTCATTTACTCTGATCTGTGCGGCATATTCCTGCGCCAATTCCCGGTTAATCCGTTCTTGACTGATACTGGACAGCAGGGCATCCAGAGAAGCAACATTTTCAATATGTCCTTTCAAACTGTCCTGTACACATTCAATCAGATCCGACTCTTTCAGCATGACCGACGATGTGCAGCCATTCTTTTTGCCGGTCGGGCAGTAATAATAGTGATACTCTTTATCTTTATAGCGGTTCGTCTTGCGGGTCATACGGCAGCCACAGCAGCCGCAGATCAAAATACCAGAAAACAAGTAAACCTTATCCGATTTAGGAGAAGTCCTTGTGTCAATCCTGCGGAGCCTTTGCACCAGATCAAAATCGTGCTTTTGTATGATTGCCTCATGGGTTCCCTCCACACGAATCCATTCCGAAGAAGGTTTGTCCTCACGCTCTTTTAATTTGAAATGGGGCGTTGTCTGCTTACCCTGGACCAGTGTTCCGGTGTAAGTTTCATCCTGTAAAATGCGGATGATTGTAGTTGCAGACCATTTGCAATCCTTTCGGTCTGTATAGCCACCTTTTGCATGAGGCATTCCGTGATTGCGCTTATACGCCAAAGGTGAAAGAATTCCTAATCGGTTCAGTTCATCCGCTATATGGGAAGCGCTGAATCCTTCCAGCCGTTTTCTGAAAATATCCCGCACAACATTGGCAGCATATTCGTCTACTTCCAGGCTCTTGTGTTTATCGCCGACTTTCACATAACCATAGATGGTAAAAGCACCTACAAAATCCCCGCTGCGCCGTTTTACTTCCAGGGCACTCCGTGTCTTAACGGAAATATCCCGACAGTAAGCCTCATTCATAATGTTTTTGACAGAAACCGTGAGATCATCGGCAGCGTCATTTTCTGTGTCCACATTATCGTTAATTGCGATAAAACGCACTCCATAGGCTGGAAACACCCTGCGCATATAGCGGCCTGTTTCTATGTACTCACGACCCAAGCGGGAGAGGTCTTTGACAATCACGCAATTAGCTTCGCCTTGTTCGATCATCCGCATCATTTCCTGAAATGCCGGGCGATCAAACAAAACGCCACTATAACCATCGTCAATTTTTTCTGCCACAACCTCAATTTCCGGGTGTCGGGCTATGTAGTCATCAATCAGGCGCCGCTGGTTAGCAACGCTGTCACTTTCTACTGTTTTATCATCCGTATAAGAAAGACGGATGTACTTAATCGCTTTATAAACCTGCATAAAAAAACACTCCTTTCGTTGCACAGAAAAATCCCCGCAATTCAAGAAGTGTGATTATGCCATATTCAATTCCTTTTCCGATTTTTATTCTACCATGCTTTTACGGAAAAGTCAGCCCCTTTCTTAAAATTGCGCCTATCGCAAAATACCCTTGATACATTCTTCCAGGGTAGCACCTTCAGCAGAAAAGCTGGCCTGTACAGTAAAACGGCCACACTTAAAATGGTATGGATTTTTTATCTGCTGAACAAATTCTGCAATCCGTTCATCACGGGAAAGTTCTTTGTTGACAGAAACATCCCGAATGTCTACCAGCGTACCCACTTCACTGACAATGGTGTTCATTTCCATAGTATCAACTCCCTTCTGAAAACTGTGTTATCAAAACCACATGAATAGGTCGGATCTACGGTTGTTACACACATAAATCCGGCCCATTATATCTGATTTCGATTTTACTGCCGTATTTGCCACGCACCCCGGCAAGTCCTTCTGTTATAAGGACGGGGCTGTTACAGGCTGCGGATAGCGTCACCGCATCATAGTCCCACATACGCCGCCGCTTTGCCAGAGCAAGCAAACGCCGCAGGAACTCTCCCCAAGTCTTTAGGAAGCTGTGAAGAAGTACCATTATGATCTGTGTCGTTATCGCGTCCGGCTTGCCACAGCCGGTTTCGTAGGTTGCGTTTATCGCTCGGACAGCCTGGATTCATCACCTCCTTAGGCTGCCTGTCACCGCGCCGCCCCATCTGCCGCTCGGAACACAGAATGAAGTACCTGTAACAGCGTATATTCGGTTGTCAAGGAACAAGCAAGGGGCATGGCAGACAAATTGATATTACAGTTGGGGTGAGAGGATATATATGCTTCCTTACCACACCCGTTCAGCTTGTCCCGCCGAATATGTCCCTCTATTATACATTTCATTTTTGATGGTAATTTTCGGGGTCTGTATTCATTTTTTCTAAAATTTTTTTCAAACGCCGAAGTCCGCGTTGGATTCCTTCATGTACAGAGCTGACGCCGGTTCCTTCGCTTTTTGCAATATCCGATAAACTCATTCCCAACAGAAAATGTGAAGTGATACGGTTACGCTGTTTTTCCGGCAACGAAGCAAGCGCTTCATATAGTCTGGCGTTTTCTTCCTTCTGTTCAAAAATATCTGCCGGTGTCAAAACAAGCACCATAGCCTCATGTTCCACATTGATGTCATAATCCAAAGAAAAATAGGCTTTATGCCGGTATGTACGCAAAAAATAAGCTGCTTCAGCAAGTTTATATTCCCGGAGAATATCCGCAACTTCATCCGGCACCTCAATGATCATGTCCTGTGTATAATACGGGTAATAATCCCGAAGATTGATTTTCTTCATAGTAATTTCCTCCAATTTCGATGTTTGAGTTGATGGCAAAATCGAAATCAGAGGGTGGGCTGCGGCAGCGATAAGGTCTTAGTTTCTTTCTGATTGAAAAAAGGGTACAAAAAAGCGCGCCCGTACAAAGAACAGGCGCGCAAAAGCAGCAGTATGAAATTTCTCCGGGAGGCTGACAACGAAAATGCTCAAACTTTGTCGAAACCAAAAACGCCGCAATCCATACGAACTGGACTACGACGTATAGGTGACTGAATGTAAAGCAGCTTATCTGCGGATCTGTATTGCATAGACGCATAGGCATTTCCTCCCATCAAGGAGGAACCTGAATCGGCTGTTTGATACCTCCTCGGGAGTAAATTATATTGGTTATGTTTCCTGTATCAGTCCGCAGACATTCGCTTTTTACTCTTTATATTCGCAATTTTCTACATATTCTGCTCTTAGAATATATGTTGCAAAAAGCAAGCCCACAAGGGGAAAACGACACCTTGTGGGCTCATGTTATAGATGTTCAAATTTATAGCCGATCCCGGCGACACTCTCAATATAGTTTGGAAGATCCGGTTCAAAACGCAATTTCTTACGCAACTTACTTATATGATTATGAATGGCTTTTCTCGAATAGAAATCACAATCCTCTTTCCAAACCAAATCGGTAATTAGTTCGTAAGTAAAAACACGTTTGGGATTGGCAATGAGCAATGCCAGTATATCAAACTCTTTACTTGTCAGGTTGATAATCCGTTCACGAACCCTGACAGTGCGGTGCTCCAGGCATAGATAAAGCTCGCCTTCCTGTATTTCTGTTAGAGGATTCTTCTTTGCTGCGGAGGAAGTGTGACAGGAATTGAATATCGTTCCATGACAGACTCCTTGTTCCAAAATATATTGCATTAGAGCATTCTTTTGTTCCTCGTTAAGAAGCAGAAATAACTTTTCGCCAATCTGTTTGCCGGATTCTTCTATATCAAAAACAGCTAATGTCCCATCACATCATCACCTCCGTAAAATTTTTCAATTACTCCACAAAGAACAGAACTCGCCGAATCAGCTCCGGGATATTGACCGGGGCGGTGATATAGTCATTCACGCCCTCATGCCGGTATTCATATTTCGTGGCAAGGTCGTTGTTTTCGGTGAGGATAAAGAACGGCAGAAGCCGGACAGGGGGATTCTTCATTTGGAACATCCCCGCCACCCGCCGCAGCGTATGAAACAGCTCCATTGCTGTGCCGTCCGGCAGTTCCACATCACACAAGATTAGGTCTATTTCCTTATCCTCAAAAATCCGGCGCTTGGCCTCCCCAATCGAGGGAACCAGAATCAGGTCAAAGCCCTTTTGCAGCATAGCAGCCCGCAGCACTCCGGCGCTGGTATCTTCCGCATGGACAAAGAGCAGCTTGTGAAAAGTCGGGGCCTTTTCGCCGGATAACTGCCGGTAAGCGTATTCCACCAGCTTATCTTGCAGCAATAGCTCTTTCATTTTGTCCATGCACAGCGTAGCGCCCCGGCACTTGGCCTCCTGTTCGTAGTCGTCCTTGTCATGGCAGGACGCCAGAATAAAAGGCAGCTCCTTGTCTGCGGCCCGTACCTCGTCCAGAAAGTCCATGCCGGAACCGTCCGGCAGGTCGAGATCACAGCAGACCACCAGCGGCATTTCCTCTTGGATGGCGGCCCGCGCTTCTTTCAGAGTGGAAGCCGTTTTTACCGGGTAGCCCCGGTGCTGTAAGTATTTTTGCAGGCACCATGTATAGGTGTCGCTGTCGTCGATCAGCAGTATCTTTTTCATGTGTCCTCACCCCCAATATTGATTTACCACAAGCATAAACTACAAATGTTACACAAATGTCCGAGGTGCCT
>CAMBLG010000001.1 GCA_945868435.1 uncultured Lachnospiraceae bacterium | reverse complement strand
AATAGATTTTGGAGAAATTGCCAAGAATATTTGACGAATCCGAAGATAAGCATTATAATATATTCGGCTATGCATATGGGATAGTTACCCGTGTAAAGCATACAGGAGAATACGAACATGATTAAAAGCATGACAGGGTTTGGACGCTGTGAAATTGCAGACGAGAAGCGCAAGTTCACTGTGGAACTGAAATCCGTAAATCACCGGTATCTGGATGTGAATATCAAGATGCCGAAGAAGCTGAACTTTTTTGAGAGTACCATCCGCAGCCTGCTGAAGGAGTATATTGAACGCGGCAAAGTGGATGTGTATATTACCTACGAGGACTACGCAGAGGATAATATGTCTTTGCGTTATAATTCTGCACTTGCGGCGGAATATCTGCGCTACCTGAATTCCATGGCTGATGAGTTTTCACTGGAGAATGATATCCGTGTCAGCACATTGTCCAGGTATCCGGAGGTTCTGGTAATGGAAGAACAGGAACTGGATGAAGAGGAACTGTGGAGCGGACTGGAAGCTGCCCTTCGCGGTGCCTGCGAACAGTTTGTTGCAAGCAGAATCAAAGAGGGTGAGCATTTGAAGAAGGATCTGTGCAGTAAGCTGGATGCCATGCTTACGTATGTGGATTTTATCGAGGAGCGTTCTCCACAGATCATGAAAGAATACCGCTCACGTCTGGAAGAGAAGATTCAGGAGATTCTTGGTGATAGGCAGATGGATGAAGGACGTATTGCAACCGAAGTTACCATTTACGCGGATAAGATCTGTGTGGATGAGGAGACCGTGCGTCTGCGGAGCCATATCAAGACCACCAAGGACACCCTGGAGGCCGGAGGTTCTGTGGGCCGTAAGCTGGATTTCATTGCCCAGGAGATGAACCGGGAGGCGAATACGATTCTCTCGAAGGCCAACAACCTGGAAATATCAGATACGGGAATTAATCTGAAGACGGACATTGAGAAGGTTCGTGAGCAGATACAGAATATCGAGTAGAGGCATATATCATGGAAAACAAGGGAAGAATCGTTATCATATCCGGATTTTCCGGAGCCGGCAAGGGAACGCTCATGAAGGCACTGATGAAGGAGTACAAGGACAAATACGCTTTGTCTGTCTCCGCCACGACGCGAGCTCCAAGACCCGGCGAGAAGGATGGTGTGGACTATTTCTTTGTGACAAAGGAACAGTTTGAGTCCATGATCGAGAAGGAAGAGCTGATTGAGTATGCGCAGTATGTCGGCAATTACTATGGTACGCCGAAAGCATATGTGGATGAGCAGCTTCTGGCAGGGAAGAATGTGATCCTGGAGATTGAGATTCAGGGAGCACTTAAGATCAAAGAGAAGTTTCCGGAGACGGTGCTGATGTTTGTGACGGCGCCAAGCCCGGAGTGTTTGAAGGAACGCCTGGTCGGACGGGCGACAGAGACGCCGGAGGTTATTGAGGCAAGGTTATCCCGTGCCTGCGAGGAAGCCGAGGGCATTGAGAATTATGATTATATTGTGGTTAACGATACAATAGAGGCTGGAGTTGCTTTGATCGACCGGCTCATCGAGAATGAGCGCATGGGCAAAGTGGCTGACAACCAAAGTCATCGGGTATCCGCGAATATAGATTACATCAATCATATGAGAACGGAGCTGAAACGCTTCGCGAAAGGAGAATAATTATGATACATCCATCTTATGTAGAACTTATGAAGGTCGTAAATGACGGTGTTGAGATTGGTGAGGAGCCGGTAGTAAACAGCCGTTATTCCATCGTTCTTGCCACTGCCAAGCGTGCGAGACAGATCATCGACGGTGCAGAGCCTATGGTTTCCAATCCGAAGTGTAACAAGCCATTATCCATTGCAGTGGAGGAATTGTTTCGCGGAGATGTGAAGATTGTTTCGGACGAAGAGAATACTAACTAAAGCCAAAAGGAGTGACAGCTGTCATTCCTTTTTGTAAGTAGAACGCATATGTGAGAGGATTTATGAAGTTACTGTTTATTTCGCTGGGCTGTGATAAGAATCTGGTGGACTCAGAGTATATGATCGGAATGTTAACCAGTCATAATATTGAGTTGACGGATGATGAGACGGAGGCCGACATCATTATTATCAATAGCTGCTGCTTTATCGGAGATGCCAAGGAAGAGAGTATCAATACCATTCTCGAGATGGCTCAGATGAAGACGGAAGGCTGCTGTAAGTCATTGATTGTTACCGGCTGTCTGTCGCAGCGCTATCAGGATGAAGTGAAGAAAGAGATTCCGGAGGTGGATGCCATTCTCGGAACAAATTCTTACGATGCCATATGGGAAGCGGTCTGCGCGACCCTTGAAAACAAATTTTATTCCAATTTCAATACACTTACAGGGCTTCCGAAATTTGAGACGAAGCGCACAGTCACCACAGGCGGGCATTTTGCCTATCTGAAAATTGCGGAGGGATGCAACAAAAACTGTACCTATTGCGTGATTCCTTCGGTGCGGGGACGCTATCGGAGTGTGCCGATGGAGGATTTGGTGGCAAGCGCGAGAGAACTTGTGGCAGGCGGCGTCAAGGAGCTGATTCTGGTGGCGCAGGAGACCACGCTCTACGGGGTGGACCTGTATGGCGAAAAGTCTCTGCATAAGCTTTTAGATGCTCTGAATGAAGTGAATGGTCTATTCTGGATCCGCATCATGTACTGTTATCCGGAAGAAATCTACGAGGAACTGATTGATGCAATGATCCGCAATAAGAAGGTATGTCATTATCTGGACATGCCGATTCAGCACTGTAACGACACGATCTTAAAGCGGATGGGACGCCGCACCAACAAGAAAGAGCTGGTGGAGCGGATTGAACATCTGCGGGCGCGCGTTCCGGACATTACCCTTCGCACGACGTTGATCTGCGGTTTTCCGGGAGAGACGGAGGAGATGCATGAGGAACTGATGCAGTTCATCAATGATATGGAGTTTGACCGCCTCGGAGCCTTTACCTACTCTGCGGAGGAGGGAACCGTTGCTGCCGAGATGCCGGATCAGGTGGACGAAGCCAAGAAGGAAGAGTGGCAGAGTGCAGTCATGGAACTCCAGGAAGAGGTAATCTTTGACAAGAATGCCTCCATGACAGGGACGGAGCTGTACGCGTTTATCGAGGGCAAGGTAGTGGATGAGAATGCCTATGTGGGGCGCACTTACCGGGATGCCCCCAATGTAGACGGCTATATTTTTATCAATACGGATCAGGAGCTGATGACAGGAGATATCGTCAAGGTTCGTGTGACCGGAGCTTATGAGTACGATCTGATAGGAGAGATACTATGAATTTACCAAACAGACTGACACTTTTTCGTGTCATACTAATTCCATTTTTTGTTTTCTTTTTGCTGGCCCCTTATTTTACGGGGTATGGCAATTATATTGCAGTGGCAGTCTTTATTGTGGCCAGCATTACGGATTTTCTGGACGGACATATCGCAAGGAAACGCAATCTGGTGACTAACTTCGGAAAGTTTATGGATCCTTTGGCTGACAAATTGCTGGTATGTTCCGCACTGATCTGTCTGATTGAGCTGGATCGGCTTCCGGCATGGATCGTGATCATCATTATTGCAAGGGAATTCATTATCAGCGGCTTCCGTCTGATCGCTTCCGATAACGGTGTGGTCATTGCAGCAAGCTACTGGGGAAAGTTCAAGACGACCTTCCAGATGCTGATGGTCATTGTGCTGATCCTTGACATTCCGCATCCGGTGTTCTACTGGCTTGGTGTGATACTGACCTATGTTTCACTGGCACTTACGGTCATTTCACTGATCGACTATATTGTGAAGAATAAAAATGTTTTGCAGGACAAGGGAGAATAACAGCGTGAGAATCATTGCAGGAACTGCCAGAAGCCTTCCCCTCAAGACCGTGGAGGGCATGGATACAAGACCTACGACGGATAAAATCAAAGAGACGCTTTTTAACGTATTACAGGCAGAGGTTCCGGGAGCATATTTTCTGGATCTGTTTGCGGGAAGCGGTCAGATCGGACTGGAGGCGTTGAGCAGAGGCGCTGCTTATTGTGTGTTCATTGAGAATAACCGCAAAGCCGCCAAATGCATCGAGGACAATATTGCCTTTACCAAATTCGATAAGGAGTCCCGTCTTCTGGTGAGTGATGTCATCAGCGGACTGCATACCCTGGAGGGACGATATACCTTTGACTTGATTTTTCTGGATCCGCCGTACCGCAAGGGGCTGGAGGAGGATGTGCTTCGTTTTCTGTCCCGTTCCGGTATCATGAAGCCGGACACGAAAATCATTGTGGAGGCGGCATTGGACACGGACTTTGATTATTTGGAAGAATTGGGATTTTGTATTGTAAAAGAAAAGCGTTACAAGACCAATAAGCATGTATTTATCACGAAAGATAACCGATAAGAGCAGGTATAGTATTATGAAAAAAGCAATTTATCCGGGAAGCTTTGACCCGGTCACCTTCGGGCACATGGATATTATCACCAGATCCGCGAAAATCGTGGATGAACTGGTGGTTGGAGTGTTGAACAACAGCGCAAAAAATTCATTGTTTTCTTTGGAAGAACGTGTTAGTATGATTAAAGAGATGACGAAGGACATTCCTAATGTTAAGGTGGCATCCTTCGATGGACTTTTGGTCGACTATATGAACGAGATCGGTGCAACAATCATCATTCGCGGGCTCCGCGCAGTTACCGATTTTGAATATGAACTGCAGATTGCACAGGCGAATCATGTGCAGAATGAAGAGATAGAGACAATTTTTCTGACTACGGATCTTAAGTATTCTTACTTAAGTTCTACGATCGTCAAGGAATTTGCCTCCTACGGCGGAGATATCTCCAAGTTTGTGCCGGAATGCTTCATTGACAGAATCTATGACAAATACAAGGACAAATAATAGTAAGGGAGACATCACATATGAGCAGTAAGATGGAACAGATCATTGAGGAAATTGAAGATTATATTGACAGCTGTAAGTATCAGCCATTCTCCAGCACCAATATCGTGGTCAACAAGGAGCAGATTGAAGAACTTCTTGCAGAATTGCGCACCAGGACGCCGGAGGAGATCAAGCGCTATCAGAAGATGATCAGCAATAAGGAAGCAATCCTTGCGGATGCCCAGGCGAAGGCAGACCAGATTATTGCTCAGGCACAGATTCAGACTACCGAGCTGGTGAGTGAGCATCAGATCATGCAACAGGCCTATGCGCAGGCGAACGAGGTGGTCATGATTGCCACGAAGCAGGCGCAGGAGATTCTTGACAATGCGACAAACGAAGCCAACAGCCTTCGTATGGGGGCCATGGCTTATACAGATGAGCAGCTTCACGGCATCGAGGATGTGCTTTCGAACGCCATTGACACCTCACGGGCGCGTTACGACAATCTGATTACTTCCCTTCAGGGCTTTTTGGATGTTGTATCCCAGAATCGTTCCCAGTTGTTCCCGGCAGAGCAGGAGCCACAGGTGGCCGCACCTCAGGCATCTGAGCCGATTGATGAGCCGGATGTTACTAATATCGATGTATCAGTCGATTCCGAAACAGAGGAGTAATCCGGCAGTCAGAATGGTCACAAGGACCAAAAGCAGCCGTGTCGCCAGATATTTTTTCATGGACAGATCTGTATGACTGACAATGGATGCCGTTTGGAACAGACCGGATATCCCTCCCCAGGAGAGGAAAAGCATTGCCAGGAGATATCGGAGTTCATTACTTCCGGTATATTGGGACAGTGCGGACATGCCATTGGTAACCTCGGTCAAGCCGATCAGAAGTGTTTTTATGGTTTCGGGAAGAATAAAACCTTGTATGATCTCGGCTGCAAGCGAGAACAGCATCACGTATCCGCATATTTTTATCAGGGTTTCAAATCCATTTATAATACCGGCGTCAATGATTTGCATATTCAGATCGAATCTTGATGCCGCGTTTTTTTGCTCTCCCGATGACGGAAAAGACGAACTTGTACCGTCGACAGCAGAACGCTTTTTCTGCCGCAGATTCTGATTCAGGATACGGAATATCCCATACCCCAAAGGAATACCATAAAGCAGAAGATAGGTAATGATTGTTGGACGTCTGCACAACTGATTGCAGAATACCGAGGTGACAAATACCGGACTTAAATTGTTGGTGAACAGGAATAAGAGTTCCGCTTTTTCTCTGGATAGGTACTTTTGTTGATAGAGGTCGCCGGTCAGCTTGCTTCCGATGGGGAATCCAAAGAGAAAGCCGCAAAAGATCACACACCATTCCGGAGGTGTGATCGGACAGATGGCAAATTCTTTCGTTTGACCTGCTGACATTTTGGCAAAAAGGTTTGAGCGCAGAATGACATAAGATAGAACGGTAAAGGGCAAAAGCGTGGGGAGCAGCTGGTTGAACCACAGCATAAGACCGTTTTGGGAGGCGGCCAAAGCCTGTTTGGGTGCAAACAGAAAGAAGAACAGCATAATCATTGTAAGGGCAATACAAGCAAATTTTTTCATATGATATCTTATGACAACAAGGAGGACACTATGATGGTATTAGACAATATTTATCCGGAGAGAGTGTTTTATTATTTTGAAACACTTTGCTCCATTCCGCATGGCTCCCGCAACACCAAGGCAATCAGCGATTATCTGGTGGCTTTTGCAAAGGAGCATGGGCTTAAAGTATGGCAGGATGACCTGAACAATGTAATCATTGTAAAAGAGGCGAGTGCAGGTTACGAGGATGCAGAGCCGATCATCATTCAGGGACATATGGATATGGTATGTGAGAAGGAAAATGACTGCGAGATCGATTTTGAAAAAGAGGGATTGCGTCTTTGTGTAGATGGAGATTTTGTCAAGGCAAAGGGTACGACTCTGGGCGGTGATGACGGCATTGCGGTGGCTTATGCCTTAGCGCTGTTAGAGGCAGATGATTTATGCCATCCCAAGCTGGAGGTTGTGATTACTGTGGACGAAGAGATTGGCATGCTGGGTGCTTACGATATTGATCTCTCCATGCTGACGGGTAGAACCATGCTGAATATTGACAGTGATGAGGAAGGACATTTTCTTACAAGCTGTGCAGGAGGCATGAGCTTAAATGCAGTGATCCCGGTAACGCGTACTCCTCAGAACGGACGAAAACTGGCGCTTACCTTAACCGGTCTGGAAGGCGGTCATTCCGGCGCTGAGATTCACAAGGAGCACGGCAATGCGGATATTCTGATGGGACGTGTGCTGGATGGCATCTGTGGGCTGACGCCCCTTGGAATCATTACCCTGAAAGGCGGTTTGAAGGACAATGCCATTCCGAGAGAATGTTACTGTGAAATTCTTGTTCCGGATGAGAATGTAAACATTGTCAAAGAATTTGTTGACAATTTATCAGGAACTTTGTCGAAGGAATTTATGAACTCGGATCCCGGTGTCCGTCTGCTCTGTGAGGATATGGGCAATACGGAGACAGAAATTTTGGATTATACCTCTGTAAATAAAATAATTTTTTATCTGCGGACGGTTCCAAACGGTGTGCTCCACATGAGTCAGGTGATGCTGGGACTGGTGGAAACATCGTTGAATCTTGGCATCATGGAACTGAAGGAGGATGGGCTTTATACGGTGACATCCATTCGAAGCAGCGTAAGCTCCCGCAAGGAGGATGTGAAGAATCGAGTGACCGCAGTGGTTGAGATGGTTGGTGGTGAGGTAACCATCGAGGGAGATTACCCGGCCTGGGAGTACAAGGCAGATTCTCCACTTCGCCAGCGGATTGCGGCAGTATATGAAGACATGTATCATGAGAAGCCTGTTTTTGAGGCGATTCACGCAGGTTTGGAGTGCGGCTTGTTCTCGGATAAGCTTCCGGGACTGGACTGTGTTTCCTTCGGTCCATGGAATTATGATATTCACACGCCGAAGGAGCGCTTAAGTATCTCATCCACTGCGAGAGTGTGGGATTTTATTGTAGAATTTTTAAAGCGCAGGTAATTATTCTGAACCTCTTAGAATAAGATAATCAGAATCGTCATGCTTGCATGTAAGAGGCTGATTATCTTATTCGTAAGGTGGCTCGAATAGAGTCACCGCCCCATATATGAGCAAAAGAAAGCTTCGTAGAAGCGACAGACCGGTAGACGGGCTGTTTTTGCGAAGGTATGGGAGAGGTTCTGAATAGTTACAAGTGCAGGTAAGAGGCAGCGGAGTTGCTTCAAGGAAAATGACAGGAACAGGAGGCGTCTGTTGGTTCGTCTGGACAAATACCTTGCGGATGCCGGAATCGGCACCCGCAGCGAGGTGAAGAACTATATCAAACACAAATGGATTACCGTAGATGGTATGGTGGCACAAAAACCGGAGCAGAAGATTGATCCGGGAAAAGCACACATCTGCTTTCAGGGAGAACACGTTGTATACGAGGAGTTTTCCTACTTTCTGTTCCACAAGCCCTCCGGCTGCGTGACAGCCCGTTCCGACAGCAGGGAGAAGACGGTGATGGACTTTTTCGCGGAAGAGAAAGCGAAGGGGTTATCTCCGGTAGGGCGTCTGGATAAGGATACAGAGGGGCTTCTATTAATCACCAACGATGGGGCAAGGAATCATCGGCTTATGAGTCCTTCCCATCATGTGCCAAAGACCTATTATGCGATTCTGGATCAGCCAATTCCAGAGGATGCGGTAGAGCGTTTTCATGCCGGGGTGGACATTGGAGATGAGAAGCCAACACTTCCGGCTCGATTGGAAAATCTACCGGAGGAGTTCCCCTTCGATTCCGCTTTTTCCGGAGAGAACGGACGGGCCCATGCAAGGCTTACGATTACAGAAGGCCGATACCATCAGGTAAAGCGGATGTTTGCGGCAATTGGCTGTGAGGTGCTCTATCTGAAGAGATTATCCATGGGACCGTTGGAACTGGGAGATTTGAGACGCGGCGAATACCGAAGGCTGACAGACGAGGAACTTCGGCTTCTGCAGCAAATATAAGCGGGGGCGTTGCACTGGCAGGACACATAGAATAAGAAGTAAAATGGAGACAGTATGTACGAGGGATATTTGCCAATCAGTAAAGAAGACATGGAGGAGCGCGGAATCGAGCAGCTTGATTTCGTCTATGTGAGCGGAGATGCCTATGTGGATCATCCGTCCTTTGGACATGCCATTATCACGAGAATTTTGGAAGCCCATGGATATACGGTGGGAATCATTGCGCAGCCGGATTGGAAGGACGACAGTTCTATTACGGTTTTGGGTGAGCCGAGGCTGGCTTTTCTGGTGTCTGCCGGTAATATGGATTCCATGGTCAACCATTATTCGGTCTCCAAGAAACGGCGCAGCATGGATTCCTACACGCCGGGAGGCGTTATGGGGAAACGACCGGATTATGCGACGGTGGTATACGGCAATCTGATCCGGCGCACGTATCGTAACACCCCGATCATCATCGGCGGAATTGAAGCGAGTCTTCGGAGACTGGCCCACTATGATTACTGGTCGAACAAGGTGAAACGCTCCATCCTTTTGGATTCCGGAGCGGATCTGATCTCCTATGGTATGGGAGAGCACAGTATTGTTGAAATTGCGGATGCGCTGGACAGCGGAATTGCAGTGAAAGACATTACCTTTATTGATGGTACGGTTTTTAAGACAAAGGATGCGTCTATGATCTATGATGCCATTGAACTGCCGGACTATGACGAAATTAAGGCGGACAAGCGCCGCTATGCGGAAAGCTTTTATACGCAGTATTGCAACACGGATCCCTTTTCCGGAAAGCGCCTGTATGAACCCTATGGAGGCAGTACCTTTGTGGTCCAGAATCCACCGGCCAAGCCGCTGACCCAGGAGGAGATGGATGCGGTGTATGCCCTTCCATATATGAGGAATTATCATCCTTCCTATGAGAAGGACGGAGGCGTTCCTGCGATCCGGGAAATCAAATTCTCCCTGATCAGCAACCGGGGCTGCTACGGCGGCTGCAGCTTTTGTGCCCTGACCTTTCATCAGGGACGGATCATACAGACCAGAAGCCACGAGTCAATTCTGGAGGAAGCAAGGCTTATTACGGAGGATCCGGAATTCAAGGGCTATATCCACGACGTGGGCGGTCCAACGGCAAACTTCCGCGCCCCGGCCTGCAAGAAACAGTTGACTAAGGGAGCCTGTCCCAACAGGCAGTGTCTGTTTCCGACTCCATGTAAGAATCTTGAGGTAGACCACAGCGATTACATTGCGCTTCTTCGGAAGCTTAGGGAGCTTCCAAAGGTTAAAAAGGTGTTCATCCGGTCGGGAATCCGCTTTGATTATCTCATGTATGATAAGGATAAAACCTTTTTAAGAGAGCTTTGCGAGCACCATGTCAGCGGACAACTTAAGGTTGCACCGGAGCATATCTCCAACGAGGTATTATCGAAGCTTGGGAAGCCAAGTGTGGAGGTGTACAATGGCTTTGTGAAAGCCTATAAGGATATGAATCGAAAGCTTCACAAGGAGCAGTATCTGGTTCCCTATCTGATGTCCTCCCATCCGGGATCCACCTTGAAGGAGGCTGTGGAGCTGGCAGAATACCTGCGGGATCTGGGGTATATGCCGGAGCAGGTGCAGGATTTCTATCCGACCCCATCCACGATCTCTACCTGTATGTATTACACCGGTCTGGATCCGCGTACTATGGAGCCGGTATATGTGGCAACCAATCCCCATGAGAAGGCGATGCAGCGCGCTCTGATCCAGTATCGCAATCCGAAGAATTATGATCTGGTATATGAAGCACTGATGAAAGCAGGCAGACAGGATCTGATCGGATTTGAACAAACATGTCTCATAAAGCCTCGCCGCTTTGAAAAGGCAAGGCAGGGAGAGCAAAAGGGAAACAAAAATCGAAATGCAAAAGGTGGGGCACCGGCAAACGCAAAGAAAGCCGGAAATGCCGGCCGCAAAAACAATGTCAAGAAAAAGACCATCCGCAATGTTCACAAGAAAAAATAAGTTTGAAACGCGGATAATCCGATAAACATTTCGAGAGGTTCAATTACGAAAGAGGGATGTTTCATGACCTACAAGGAATGGATTGAATACGCAATTGTCGAGTATGATGTAGTAAGCAAAAACTATAATCAAAAGGTATATGAAAATGTTGTAGAAAATAAGAAGACCCATGAGATGGAACTGGTTCAGATGACACTCCGGGAAGTGCTGACCAGGTGTGACGGAACCAACTACGAAGAACGGATTCGCCGCGCCGTGATGAAGTGTGTGTACACGGAAGAAAAGCTTGACATAGAGATACGCAAGGTCATGGATCCGTTTTTTGAGGTTTAGCTGAAGTTCACGTTACTATGAGAAAATCGGTGTCAGGAGGGAACCCATGCCATGAAGGAATTCATAATCCGGACAAATGAGGCCAATCAGAGATTGGATAAATACTTGAAGAAGCTTCTTCCCAATGCATCCACCAGCTTTCTCTACAAGATGCTCCGGAAGAAGAATATCACGTACAATGGGAAAAAAGCGGCAGGCAGCGAACAACTGAACACAGGAGATACGGTCTCGCTTTTTTTCAGTGACGACACATTCCTTAAGTTTTCTCAGGATGTAAAGGCTCTTGAAGCGGAGTTCACGTACCTTAGCAAGCTCCCCATGAAGGGGCTTAAGGTTCTGTATGAGGATGAAGATATTCTGGCTGCGGATAAGCCATATAATATGCTTTCCCAGAAGGCAGGGGCATCCGATGTGTCTGCCAACGAATATCTTCTTGGCTATCTGATCCGAAGCGGAGCCCTTCAACTTGAAGGCTTTCAGACATTTCGGCCATCGGTTTGTAACCGGCTGGACCGCAACACCACAGGTCTGATCCTTATGGGAAAATCCTTAAAGGGGTCGCAGGAGCTTTCCGCCGGTTTGCGGGATCGAAGTATTCAGAAGTTTTACCGTGCCATCGTATCAGGAAGGGTGGAACAGGATGCACATTTATCCGGGTATCTTGTGAAAGATGAACAATCCAATCAGGTTCAGATATTTGAGAACATGCAGGAGGGAGCCGTGCCCATTGAAACTGCTTATCGTCCGATTGCATACGGAAAGGATTGCACATTGCTGGAAATTCATTTGATTACGGGGCGTACGCATCAGATTCGTGCGCATCTGGCCTCCATTGGGCATCCGGTAATCGGAGACATGAAATATGGAAATGAAGCTGTGAATCAGCGTTATTATGAAGCGTGTCATGTAAATCATCAACTGCTTCATGCCTATCGGGTGACCTTTGCGGATGGTCACAGCCTGCAGGCGGATATGCCAAAAGCATTTACACGGATTATTCCGAAGGACTGACAGAAAAGGAAGGATGACATCTATGCCAACCTGGAATTCACGGGGGCTTCGAGGTTCAACGTTGGAGGATATGCTGAACCGGACCAATGAAAAATATGCGGAAAATCATCTGGCTCTGATTCAGAAAATTCCAACCCCCATTACTCCAATCAATATTGATCAGGAAACAAGACACATTACTCTTGCCTATTTTGAACAGAAGAGTACGGTGGACTATATCGGAGCTGTACAGGGGATTCCAGTGTGCTTTGATGCCAAGGAGTGTAACAGCGACACCTTTCCTCTGGCGAACATACATGAGCATCAGGTTGCTTTTATGAGGCAGTTCGAGGAGCAGGATGGCATCGCCTTTATCCTGATTTCCTTTACCCACAGAGATGAATTCTATTATCTGCGTTTCGCGGATTTGATGCAGTTCTGGAATCGGGCAAAGGAGGGAGGGCGCAAAAGCTTCCGATATGATGAGTTGAATCCGAATTATTTTCTCCCGAACGTCTCCGGAGTTCTTGTTCCATACCTGAATATGTTACAGAAGGATCTGGCAGACAGGGATTGACAAAGTAGACGATATTGCATATAATAGCAATGTTTCATTATGCTACCAAATTATCACGGTAGCACTTTAATACGCTAAAGTATGAGGGAAGACCATGAAAAGACAATTATTACATACACCTGACGGTGTTCGTGACATCTATAATGGAGAATGTCAGCAGAAGCTGATGCTGCAGGAGAAACTGCATGAAGTGCTTCTGACTTATGGTTACCATGATAT
Organism: uncultured Lachnospiraceae bacterium; assembly: GCA_945868435.1. Classification (GTDB taxonomy): domain Bacteria; phylum Bacillota; class Clostridia; order Lachnospirales; family Lachnospiraceae; genus Roseburia. The sequence continues at coordinate 399,379 of CAMBLG010000001.1, read as the reverse complement.
TCAGACACCGACCTTTGAATTTTTTAACATATTCAGCCAGGAAATCGGTACGACACCTTCCAAAGATCTGTATAAGTTTTTTGACAAGGAAGGGAACACGCTGGTTCTCAGACCGGATTTCACGCCGTCGATTGCCAGAAGTGTGGCAAAATACTATACGGAAGAGGATATGCCGGTGAAGCTTTGCTATATGGGCAACACATTTATCAATTCCTCCGATTATCAGGGGCGTTTAAAGGAAACAACCCAGTGCGGAGTGGAGTTGATCGGTGATGCCAGTGCGGCGGCGGATGCGGAGATTCTTGCCATGGTGGTTGCGTCTCTTCAGGCCAGCGGGCTTAAAGATTTTCAGATTTCCGTTGGTCATGCACGTTTTTTCCAGGGACTGGTGGAGGCTGCCGGGCTGTCGGAGGACGCGGAGGAAGAACTTCGGGAACTGATCGCCAACAAGAATTTCCTTGGTGTGGAAGAGTTCATCCAGAATCTGAACCCAAAGGAGAAGCTCAAGAAGCTGTTCCTTTTACTTGGAAGCTTTGAGACCAGCGCGGAGGATCTGGAGGAGGCAAAGCAGAATGCGGCTTCTTATCCATCCATTCTTTCCGCAATCAAGGAGCTGGAAGAGTTGAACGAGTTCCTCACCATTTACGGAATCGATAAATATATTTCCTTTGAGTTGGGAATCATAAGCAGCTATCATTATTATACCGGTATTATCTTTGCCGGTTATACCTTCGGAACCGGCGAGCCGGTTGTTCGGGGCGGACGTTATGACAAGCTCCTCAACTATTTTGGCAAGAGTGCGCCATCCATTGGTTTTGCAATTACGGTAGATCAGCTTCTGTCTGCATTATCGCGGCAGAAGGTTCAGCTGAAGGTCAATGAGAACAGTGCGCTGGTGGCCTTCTCCGACACTCATAAGAAGGAGGCTTTGGCCAGAGCTACGCAGTTACGACATCAGGGCATACGGGTGACCACCATTCTGATGGATGATAAACACAGCCGTTCCGATTATGTGGTGTACGCACAGAAAAAACATATTGCAAATGTGGAATTTTTTATGGAGGGTGAAGAGTAATGGAAGATAAGAGATACCTGACGTTTGCCCTCGGCAAGGGACGTCTTGCAAAGACAACATTAAAACTGTTTGAACAGATTGGAATTACCTGTGAAGAGATTCAGGATCCGGATACCCGCAAATTGATTTTTGTGAATGAGAAATTGAAGCTTCGCTTTTTCCTGGCAAAGGGACCGGATGTACCGACCTATGTGGAGTATGGTGCTGCCGATATCGGTATCGTGGGAAAGGATACGATACTGGAGGAGGGACGCAACATCTATGAAGTGCTGGATCTGGGATTTGGAAAATGCCGGATGTGTATCTGTGGACCGGAGAGTGCGAGAGAGCTGTTAAAGCACCATGAACAGATTCGTGTTGCGACCAAGTACCCACATATTGCGAAGGATTACTTCTACAACAAAAAGCATCAGACGGTGGAGATCATCAAGCTGAACGGTTCCATCGAGCTTGCGCCGATTGTCGGGCTGTCCGAGGTAATCTGTGATATTGTAGAGACCGGAACCACCTTGAGGGAAAATGGTCTGACGGTACTGGAAGAGGTATGTCCGCTGTCTGCCCGTGTGGTTGTGAACCAGGTGAGCATGAAGATGGAAAATGAGCGGATTACGAAATTGATTCGAAGTCTTAAGACGGTCATTTAAGAAAGGATAGTGTTTCATATGAGAATATTGGAATTGACGGAAAATACAAAGAGTGATTTACTGGAAAGTCTGTTAAAGAGAAGTCCTAACAGTTACGGCGAATATGAAGGACGGGTGAATGCCATAATTGACGAGGTTCGTGAGAAAAGGGATGAAGCGATTTTTGCATTCACGGAGAAGTTCGACGGAGCTTGCATCAATGCGGATAATATCCTTGTGACCGAGGCTGAGATTGAGGAGGCTTACACACAGGTAGATGAGAAGCTGCTGGCTGTTATTCGCAAGGCACTGGTGAACATCCGCAAGTATCATGAAAAGCAACTGCAGAATTCCTGGTTTACCAGTGAGGATGGCATTATTCTGGGGCAGAAGGTAACTGCGTTATCCAAGGTTGGAGTCTATGTGCCGGGAGGAAAGGCGGTATATCCGTCCTCCGTTCTTATGAATGTCATTCCGGCCAAGGTTGCCGGTGTAGAGCGCATTATCATGTGTACTCCGCCGGATAAGAACGGCAAGGTATTTGCCTCCACTCTTGTTGCGGCGAAGGAAGCCGGTGTGGATGAAATCTATAAGGTCGGCGGTGCTCAGGCTGTGGCAGCCATGGCCTTTGGAACCGAGAGTGTGCCGAAGGTTGACAAGATTGTAGGACCGGGAAACATTTATGTTGCCTTGGCAAAAAAGGCAGTCTATGGACATGTCAGCATCGACTCCATTGCAGGTCCCAGTGAGATTCTTGTACTGGCAGATGAGACGGCAAATCCACGCTATGTGGCGGCAGATCTGCTGTCTCAGGCGGAGCATGATGAGATGGCCTCCGCTATCTTGATCACTACCAGCGCCAAGCTGGCAAAGCAGGTGTCTGCTGAGGTGGATCAGTTCGTTGCAGTGCTTTCGAGAAGTGAGATCATTCAAAAATCATTGGATAATTACGGATACATTCTGGTTGCAGAGAACATGGAGGACGCCATTGACGCGGTCAATGAGATTGCATCCGAGCACATGGAGATTGTGACAAGGGATCCGTTCCACATTATGACAAAGATTAAGAATGCCGGTGCCATTTTTATTGGAGAGTATTCTTCCGAGCCTTTGGGAGATTATTTCGCAGGCCCGAACCATGTGCTTCCTACCAACGGCACAGCGAAGTTTTTCTCACCGCTTTCCGTGGATGACTTCATCAAGAAGTCCAGCATTATTTCATACTCCAGAGAAGCCCTGGAGAAGGTACACAAGGATATTGAGCAGTTTGCGGAATGCGAGCGTCTGACTGCACATGCCAACTCTGTTCGCGTTCGTTTTGAAGAGTAAATGGATGCTGCCTCATATGCGATACGATCCAGAACAGCGGAGGCTTGTAAGAAATAACCGGAGGGAAAATTGACATGGGAGATAGAATAGCAAAGTTGCAGCGAAAGACAAAGGAGACAGATATCCGGATTAATTTTAATATAGATGGACGTGGAATATCCATGATCAACACGGGAATCGGCTTTTTTAACCACATGTTAGAGGGAGTCGCCAAGCATGGCTTTTTTGACCTGCAGCTGGAATGTGAGGGGGATCTGGCAGTAGACTGCCACCACACGATTGAAGATTGCGGGATTGTTTTCGGCAATGCCATTCGGGAAGCATTGTCCGACAAAGCGGGAATCCGCCGCTATGGAAGCTGCATTCTTCCAATGGATGAAACCTTGGTGCTTTGTGCCGTTGATTTGTCCGGACGTCCGTATCTGGCATATGATGCCGACTTTACCACAGATAAAATCGGGTATATGGATACGGAGATGATCCGTGAATTCTTTTATGCCGTATCTTATGCGGCCGGTATGAATCTCCATATCAAGGTGTTAAGTCCCGGTAATAACCACCACATGGCAGAGGCCATGTTTAAGGCGTTTGCCCGTGCATTGGACGAGGCAACTGCCATCGACCCGCGGATAGAGGGAATTCTGTCCACGAAAGGAAGCTTGTAATATATGGAGACAAAGAATATTGTTGCGACTGTATACCTGAAAAACGGTAAGGCGGTTCGATCGATGACAGATTTTACGGAAATTGAAGATGTGTATGAACTGGTTCAGCTTTACAATGACAGTGGAATTGACAAGATTGTGATTTTTGATCTGTCTACGAATGATGATGAGCATGAACTGAACATTCACACCATTAAGAACATCAACCGCAATATTGAGATTAAAGTATGTGCGGGAGGAAACATTAACCGCCTTGAGGATGTTAAGAAATTACTTTATGCAGGATGTCTGCAGGTGATCCTCAACGCTTCCAAGCCCTCCAGTGTAGGGCTTGCAAAGGAAGCCAGCGAACGGTTTGGCAAGGATCGCATTCTGGTTTCCATCAGTAACGTAGACTTCATCTTTAAGAATCAGGAAACACTTGAGGATACCTTCCATGAGGTTCTTGTTCTGGATGAAGAGAGTCTGGATGCCATCGAGAATCTGACAAACATTCCATATGTGGTTAATCTGAAGAAGTTCGAATATCAACAGATTGTGACACTTTTGAAGAGGGAACATATCCGGGGAATCGCCGGTCCTTTCATCAATGATACCCAGATGGATATCATGAAGTTGAAATCCACGCTGTCTGAAGAAGGCATTAAGATGGACAATTTTGCACCGGATCTGAAGTGGTCGGACTTAAAGTTAAACTCTGACGGAATGGTGCCGGTCATCGTACAGGACTACCGCACGGATGAAGTACTGATGCTGGCCTACATGGATGAGGAGGCCTTCAACACAACCATCAACATTGGCAAGATGACCTATTACAGCAGAAGCCGGCAGGAGCTTTGGACCAAAGGGTTGACCTCCGGGCACATTCAGTATGTAAAGTCCTTGACGGCGGACTGTGATTTTGATACCATTCTTGCGAAGGTATCGCAGGTTGGCGCTGCGTGCCACACCGGTAACCGTTCCTGCTTTTTTAATTCCATTGTGAAGAAAGAGTATGTGGAGAAGAATCCGCTCAAGGTTCTTGAAAGTGTTTATGACGTGATCAAAGAGCGCAAGGAGAATCCGAAGGATGGTTCCTACACGAACCACATGTTTGCCATGGGAATGAATGAGATTCTTTTAGGCCTTGGCAAGGAGGCGACGGAGATCATTCTGGCGGCTAAGGATCCGGAATCGGAGGAACTGAAGTTCCAGATATCGGATTTCCTGTATAACTGCATGATCCTCATGGTGGAGAAGGGCGTTACCTGGGACGAAATCGCCAATGAACTTGCACAACGATAAGAATAAAGGTATGGAATAATATGAGAAAACTTGCTTTAACTGACGAGATACTGATGCAGATCGAGAAGCCGGCAAGATATATTGGGAATGAGTTGAACTCAGTTGTGAAAGACACATCGCAGATTCGGTTTGCGATGTGTTTTCCTGATGTATACGAGATTGGCATGTCACATCTGGGAATTCAGATTCTCTATGATATGTTTAATAAGAGAGAGGATACGTGGTGTGAACGTGTCTATTCTCCGTGGCCGGATCTCCACAAGATTATGAAGGAGCAGAATATTCCGCTTTTTGGACTGGAATCACAGGAACCGATCAAAACGTTTGATTTTATCGGGATCACATTGCAGTATGAGATGTGCTACACCAATGTACTGCAGCTGTTAGATCTGGCGCAGATTCCGCTTCTTGCCAAAGACCGCAGTGACGGGGATCCGATTGTTATGGGAGGAGGCCCGTGTTCCTATAATCCTGAGCCCATTGCCCCGTTTTTTGACTGCTTCTACATCGGAGAAGGAGAGATTCAGTTTGATGCATTCCTGACTCTGTACAAGCGCATGCGGGCAGAAGGCAGAAGCAGGGCTGAGTTTTTACATGAGGCAGCCAAGATTGAAGGCATCTATGTTCCGTCGCTTTATGAGGTGACTTATAAAGAAAATGGCACAATTGATGCATTTTTGCCGATTTATGACGATATTCCTGCAAAAATCAAGAAGCAGGTGGAGATGGATATGACAGGTACTGTGTATCCGGAAAAGCCGGTCGTGCCGTTTATCAAGGCGACCCAGGATCGTATTGTTCTGGAAATCCAGCGGGGCTGTATCCGTGGCTGCCGTTTTTGTCAGGCGGGAATGATTTACCGTCCCAACCGTGAAAAGGGCGTGGAACGACTGAAAGAACTGGCGAAGAAAATGATCGATTCCACCGGACATGAAGAGATTTCTTTAAGTTCTCTCAGTTCTTCGGATTATTCGGAACTGGAGGAGTTGATAAACTTTTTGATGGAGGAATGCGAGAAGAGAAAAATTAACATTTCCCTTCCGTCCCTTCGCATTGACGCATTTTCTCTGGATATCATGCAGAAGGTTCAGGATATTAAAAAGAGCAGCCTCACCTTCGCGCCGGAGGCCGGTTCTCAAAGACTTCGCAATGTCATTAACAAGGGATTGACCATCGAGGATATTCTGGGTGGCGCAAAGCAGGCCTTTGTCGGCGGATGGAATAAGGTGAAGCTGTACTTTATGCTGGGACTTCCGACGGAGACCGAGGAGGACATGCGGGCCATTCCAGAGCTTGCAAATGAGATTGCGGCGCTGTACTATGAGACTGTTCCAAAGGAGCAGCGGAACGGAAAATGTCAGATTACCATCAGTACCTCGTTCTTTGTACCGAAGCCATTTACACCGTTTCAGTGGGCAACCATGCTGGATCCCGGAGATTATCTCGGAAGGGCCAAGATCGTCAATGATCACGTGAAGGAGCAGTTAAACCACAAGAGTATCCGGTATAACTGGCATGAGGCAGATGTCACGGTGCTGGAAGGTGTTTTGGCCAGAGGAGATCGAAAAGTGGCGGATGCAATCCTGTATGTCTATGAGCACGGTGGCTTTTTTGACGCCTGGCATGAATACTTTAATTTCGAGCTCTGGCAGGAAGCATTTGAGGCTTGCGGTATAGATATGGATTTTTACACAAAGCGGGAGCGCACGGAGGATGAAATTTTTCCATGGGATTTCATCGATTGCGGTGTGACCAAGGAATTTCTGCTTCGGGAGTGGAGGACTGCTCATACGGAGACGGTTACTCCGAACTGCCGCATGCGCTGTGCAGGCTGCGGTGCAAGAGAATTTGAGGGAGGTGTCTGCTTTGAAGATAAGAATTAAGTTCCGCAAATGGGGCGTGATGAAATTCATCGGACATCTGGATATGATGCGGTATTTCCAAAAGGCAATGCGGCGGGCTCACATAGATATCTGTTATTCGGAAGGCTTTTCTCCCCATCAGATTATGTCCTTTGCTGCACCGCTGGGAGTGGGAATTACCAGTGATGGAGAATACCTGGATATCGAGGTGAATGCTTCTGAGTCCAGTGAAGCATCCATGAAAGCACTTAACGCGACCATGGTGGATGGTGTTATGGTTACCTCTTACGTGAGACTTCCAGATGACGCTAAGACGGCCATGTCCATTGTTGCGGCTGCGGATTATCGGCTCAGTTATAAGGAGGGATATGAAAGTCCTTATACGACGTCACAATGGAAGGAGATTGTTCAGAAACATTTTACGGAACAGCCGAAATTTTTAATTGTTAAGAAGACAAAGAAAAGTGAACGTGAAGTGGACCTCAAGCCTCTTGTTTATCAGTTCTTCGTAGAGGGAGATGAGAATGCACCGCAATTTCATATTTCTGTATCTACGGGAAGTGTTGACAATATTAAGCCGGAGCTGGTTCTTTCTTCCGTGTATGAGAAATGTGGTCTTGTTTACGAGGACGCGGCCATTCAGATTCACCGGGAAGAAGTCTACGCAAGGGATGAGAATGGGGCACTGATTCCTCTCTGCGATATGGGAGAAATCATCTACTGAGCTTGACGTTCAAGAAGCAGAATCGATATGAATAGAATTGTAATTACAAGAATCGAACATAAAAAAGAGTCTTACATTGCCTATATTGTACTGGATGAGAACCGCAAATTTTTGGATCTGCAGGTCTTTGAACCCGAGGAGAAATCTCTGCTTGGACAGATTTATGTCGGCTATGTGGAAAAAGTCGTTCCCAATATTCATGCAGCCTTTGTTCGGATTGGAGACGGACAGAAATGCTATCTGCCGCTGGATGATTTAAAGCAGCCTCTCTATGCAAGAAAACAGTCCAATACAAAGCCCTTGTGTGAGGGAGATGCGTTGCTGGTGCAGGTGACGCGGGATGCGGTAAAGACAAAGGATCCTGTGGTCAGCACGAAGCTGACCATTCATGGAACCTACTGCCTGCTCACATCTGACAACACAAGAATCGGTGTATCCAAAAAGATCAAGGAGAGCCGTGGAGCTGAGCTTCTTGCCCTTGCCAGAGATCTCTGTCCGGATAACGAAGCACAAAACTATGGGCTGGTAGTGCGGACCAACGCTGCGGGTCAGGAGAATGAAGCTATTAAAAGTGATATACTTGAAGTGATTCAGGTCTACAGGCGGCTCTGCACTGCAGGCGTGCATCAGAAACCGGGAGAACTGGTTTACGGTAACATGCCGGGGTATCTTGCGAGACTCAAAGGACAGGCCTACGACCAGGTAGAACTTATTTTTACTGATCAACCGGATCTGTACGAGGAAATTTCTCTAAGGCTTCCGTCACTTGCAAAGAACGGTCTTCTTCAGATGTACCGCGATGACGCGATCAGTCTCGCAACGCTTTACAATATACGGGGAAACCTTGACCATCTGTTAAGTTCGAAGGTGTGGCTGGATTCCGGGGCAAACATTATCATTGAAAGCCTTGAAACCCTGACGGTCATTGATGTAAACAGCAGCAAAAACTGTTCCCATCGGGAAGAAGCACTTTTTTCAATTAATCTGGAGGCGGCGAAAGAGATTGCAAGACAGCTGAAGCTCCGCAATCTATCAGGAATGATTGTGATTGATTTTATCAACATGAAGTCGGAGGAGCAGAAAAATGCGCTGATCACATGTCTGAAGCAGGAACTGCGAAAAGATCCTGTCAAAGCGAATTTTATCGACATCACAAAGCTGGGGCTGGTGGAAGTCACGCGGAAGAAGGTATATAAGTCTCTCCGTGAAGTCTTACAATAAATGCAAGTCTTGCAATAAATAAAAAAAGTAGTTGACGGACAACTCGTCTTATGCTATTATACTCTAGTATGCCGCACAGTGAGGTAGAAGTCTGTGTATTTATACGAATACAGCAGCACCGTAACTGGCGAGTAATGATAAATAGGAGGTGCCATATGTACGCAATTATAGCAACAGGTGGTAAGCAGTACAAAGTATCCGAGGGCGATATCATTACCATTGAAAAGCTTGGAGTTGAGGCTGGTGAGAAGGTTACTTTTGATCAGGTATTAGCAGTTTCCGGCGACAGCATGAAGGTTGGTAATCCAACTGTAGCTGGAGCAACTGTTGAGGCTTCCGTTGTTAAGGAAGGCCGTGGTAAGAAAGTAATCGTTTACAAGTACAAGAGAAAGACCGGCTATCACAAGAAGAACGGCCACAGACAGGCGTTCACCCAGGTTAAGATTGACAAGATTAATGGATAATCGATAGGAATTGTTATATGATCACTATAACGATTTACCAGAATCGTGACCGGATAACGGGCTTCCGTTGTTTCGGACACTCCGGATATGCTGAGTCTGGAAGTGATATTGTCTGTGCAGGTGCTTCGGCGCTTGTCATCAATACGATCAATTCCATTCAGGCATTTACATCCGCTAAGTTTCAGCTTGATACGGATGCGGAATCCGGTCTGATTGATTTTAAACTCGATCAGGAAGCGGAGCATGATACAGCATTGCTGCTTGACTCCATGATTCTGGGCTTGCAAGGAATACAAAATGACTATGGGAATGAATATATCATTCTTGATTTCAAGGAGGTGTAAGACATGTTGAATATGAACCTTCAGTTTTTTGCTCACAAAAAGGGAGTTGGTTCTACAAAGAACGGTCGTGATTCCGAGTCTAAGAGATTAGGCGCAAAGAGAGCAGACGGACAATTCGTAAAGGCTGGTAATATTCTCTACAGACAGCGTGGTACTAAGATTCGCCCAGGTGTGAATGTAGGTATCGGCGGAGATGATACATTATTTGCTAAGGTTGATGGTGTATTAAGATTCGAGAGAGTAGGAAGAGACAAGAAGCAGGCTTCTGTTTATCCGGTAAACGAATAAGATTGATGTAGACCCGACTAATGAGTAGCCGGGTCTATTTCTTTTATTTCGAACAAAGATTTCATTTAATTTGCACAGATTCAGGAGTGACTATGTTTGCAGATCGCGCAAAAATTATAATCAAATCAGGAAAAGGTGGAGATGGACATGTGTCTTTTCGCCGTGAAAAATATGTGCCTGACGGAGGCCCGGATGGCGGAGATGGCGGAAAAGGCGGGGATATCGTCTTTGTTGTAGATGAAGGATTGAATACACTTACCGATTACAGACACCGCCGGAAATTTGCGGCCGAACCGGGGCAGGAAGGTGGTAAGAAGAACTGTCACGGAAAGAATGGAGAAGATCTCATTTTGAAGGTTCCGGAAGGAACTGTCATTAAAGATGCGGAGTCCGGCAAAGTCATTGCGGACATGTCGGGAGAAAACCGCCGGATGGTGATACTCAAAGGTGGCCGTGGCGGCTTAGGAAACCAGCATTTTGCCACATCCACCATGCAGGCACCAAAATACGCACAGCCGGGGCAGGATGCCATTGAGCTGGAAGTTCTGCTGGAACTTAAGGTCATTGCAGATGTAGGGCTTGTGGGCTTTCCAAATGTGGGAAAATCTACATTTTTATCCCGGGTGACCAATGCACAGCCGAAGATTGCCAATTATCATTTTACAACACTACAGCCGAATCTTGGCGTGGTTGACCTGGAGGATGGTTCCGGATTTGTGATTGCGGATATTCCGGGGCTTATCGAAGGAGCTTCCGAAGGTGTGGGCCTTGGGCATGAATTCTTACGTCACATTGAGCGCACGAAGGTGATGATCCATATTGTAGATGCGGCCGGAACGGAGGGGCGTGATCCGATTGCGGATATTCATGCGATCAATCGAGAACTGGAAGCCTACAATCCGGATTTGTTAAAAAAGCCGCAGGTAATTGCTGCCAATAAAATTGACGTTATCTATGGAGACGAGAATGAAATCATTACGGCGCTACGGGAGGAATTCGAGAAAGACGGTATTCAGGTATTTCCGATTTCCGCAGTCAGCGGCAAAGGCGTCCGTGAGCTTCTCTTTCATGTAAAGGAGCTCCTTGCAAAATGTCCGAAGGAAGCAATTATCTATGAACAGGAATTTGATCCGGCGCTTCATTTCTACAAGGACGAGCCATATACCATTGAGCGTGCAGAGGATGGCGCTTTTGTTGTGGAAGGACCTAAGATTGAAAAAATGCTGGGCTATACCAACCTCGATTCCGAGAAGGGCTTTGTCTTCTTCCAGAAGTTCCTGCGGGAACAGGGAATCTTGAAGGAATTGGAAGAGATGGGAATCGAAGAGGGTGATACCGTGCGTATGTATTACAATGAATTTGATTATTATAAGTAAAGAGGTATAAGATATGAACAGTCGACAGAGAGCTTATTTAGGAAGCCTTGCCAGCAATATTGACCCGATTTTTCAGATTGGAAAGGCCTCCCTTACACCGGAGATTATTGATGCGTTGGATTCCGCTATCGAGAAACGAGAACTGATCAAGGTTTCTGTACTCAAAAATTGTGCGGATGATCCGAAGGAAATTGCGGCTGTTATTGCAGAGCGGACGCATTCCCAGGTGGTTAAGGTCATTGGCAAAAAAATGATTTTTTACCGGGAAGCCAAGAAAAATCCGAAGATCAAACTTCCGGAATAAAGCAATGAATATTGGAATTTTGGGCGGATCCTTTGATCCGATTCACAACGGACATCTGCATATGGCAAAAAGTGCATATGAGGCGTTTTCGCTGGATGAAGTATGGTTGATTCCTTCCGGGCATTCGCCAAACAAAAATGAGCTTCGCATGACAGAGGCAGCACACCGGTTTCATATGTGTGAGTTGGCGGCCGGGCAATATGACTGGTTATCCGTAAATTCGATTGAGATGGATTCATCCGAGCGCAGTTATACCTACCGCACATTGGAGAAACTCACACAGCAGTATCCGAACCATCGGTTCTGTTTTATCATGGGGGGAGATTCTCTGGATTATTTTGACACCTGGGTAAAGCCGGATCGGATCTGTGAGCTGGCCACAATTTTGGTCATACCGAGGGATCAGTTTGATTTTGCCTCTCTTCAGAAAAAAGCGCAGGAGATACAATGCCTTTTTCCATGTGATATCCGAATCGTCCGGTGTGAACAGTATCCTCTTTCTTCCACGCAGATTCGGGAGTCTTTATGTCAAAAGCATCCGAACCCCTCGGATTTCCCGCCAGGAGTGCTGGATTATATAGAAAAGAATCATCTGTACGCGTAAGATTGTTATGCGAAAAGTTTTCGGATTGACAGACTAATGAAATGCAATAGGAGCAGATATCGTATTATGGATTTACAGGAGATACGTAAAAAGTTAAAAAAGGATCTGGACAAGGCAAGATATGAGCACACCAAAGGAGTCATGTATACAGCTGCCTGTCTTGCCATGGCCTATGGGTATCCGGTAGAGAAAGCCATGCTTGCAGGCCTTTTGCATGATTGTGCCAAGTGCCTGCCTACGGAGGAGAAACAAAAGCTATGTGAGGAGCACCACATTCTGGTAAGTGAAGTAGAGCTCGAAAACCCCGGATTGTTACATGCCAAAGCCGGCATGGCATTGGCAGAAGAGAAGTATGACGTTCAGGATCCGGAAATTCTGCATGCCATCAAAGTACACACCACCGGTGAGCCCAATATGGGATTGTTGGATAAGATTCTATATATTGCAGACTACATCGAGCCGGGACGAGATCAGGCACCTCGTCTGGAATATATACGTCAGTTGGCTTTTCAGGATCTGAATCAATGTATGGCTGAGATTTTGTATGACACATTGCATTATTTAAGCGGTCGAAAGGGTTCCATTGATCCGGCCACCAGAATTACCTATGACTTTTATATGCAGTATCGGACACAGGCTTAAGAAAGGAGTCAGAAAACTAGTATGAATACATTGGAAATCGTTAAGAAGGCTGTTGCGGCCTTGGAGGATAAGAAGGCGGAAGATGTAACAGTCATTGATATTACTGGAGTTTCTTCTATTGCCGATTATTTCATTATTGCCAACGGAAGTAATCAGAATCAGCTGACTGCCATGCAGGATGCGGTGGATGAGGCTCTGTACAAGGAGGGACTTCGGGTAAAGCAGGTGGAAGGAAATAATCAGTCCACATGGATCCTGATGGATTATCAGGACATCATTGTTCACTTGTTTTCCAAAGAAGATCGCCTGTTCTATGATCTTGAGAGAATCTGGCGTGATGGAAAAGTTATTGATATTCATGAGACATAAAAAACGAACGGATTAAAAGTGGGCAGGTCATTTCAGTGACCTGCCCTTTGTACGTCATTAATGGAAAAAGCGAAAGACGCCAAACACTTTGCCGAGGACCTGACAATCCGGTACAATAATCGGATCCATTGTATCATTCTCCGGCTGGAGCCGGATGTGATCCCCTTCCTTGTAAAAGGTCTTAACTGTAGCTGAGTCTTCTACCAGAGCTACGACCATATCTCCATTGCGGGCATCATCACACCTCTGGACAAGGATGTTATCTCCGTCGAAGATGCCGGCATTAATCATACTTTCTCCCTTCACCTTCAACATAAAGGATTCTGCGTTGGGCATGTATTCCATCGGAATCGGGAAATAGGATTCAATGTTCTCCACAGCAAGGATCGGTTCTCCCGCAGCTACACGGCCAACAATCGGCACATTAACCATCTCGCGACGTGTCAGATTGAAATTCTCATCAATGATCTCGATGGCACGAGGCTTTGTCGGATCCCGGCGGATATATCCGTTCTTCTCCAACGTCTCAAGATGAGAGTGTACAGAGGAAGTGGATTTGAGATTCACCGCTTCACAGATATCGCGAACCGTAGGCGGATACCCTTTGTTCAGGATCTCTTTCTTCATATATTCCAGAATTTCTCGCTGCTTATCCGTGATCTTACCATATGCCATAAATATTACCTCCAAAAGTAATTTATTTCCTGTATTTGTATTAAGTGTATCATAATCATTGTGAAAAAGCAAACATATATTCCGAAAATTTGTTCGTTTTTATGTTGACAAACATTTGTTCACGGTGTATAGTTTAAGCATGAAGCAAACAGCTGTTCGCGAACATTCTTTCGAGTTCGGTGCAGTTTTGATCCAATTATACGTTAATTTATATTCTTTACTTTTCAGAAGATAAAGGAGGCATCGTGATGAAGTATGCATATAATGATAAAATTTCAAAGAAGGCGAATGAATCATTAAAGAGAAGAGTTCGTACATTACAGATCCGTAGGAAGATGTTGGCGGTTATCTGTCTGATTGTTTTATCGCTTGCCATCTTATTGGGTAGCAGCATATGCGCATTTGCAAGCGCCGGTTCCAAAGAAGAATTGCATAAGTATTATACCAGCATGCAGGTAGAAAGCGGCGATACGCTTTGGGATATTGCTGAAGATTATGTGGTAGAAGGAATTATGAGTCGGGAGGACTTTGTTCGGGAAGTGACGGAACTCAATCATTTATCGGATGGACAAATCCACAGTGGAGATTATATTGTAATTACGTATTATGCGGCAGCTGAAAATTGATCTCGTTTTGTTACTGTTCACAGTAACTCGTTTTTCACAAATATGGGATTCTCCTAACATAAGTTGAAAATAAATGGTATTTGCATTATAATACTATTTATGGGGAGAATAGTTGTATGCTGAAATTAATTTATGTAATCTTGATGAACCTACATCGGGCACCATATATGATTCCCAAAATGCGGAATCGTGCTGATCATCCGGAAAAATATACAGAAGAACAGAGATATGCATTGGTTCATCATGTTATTTATCTGATGAATAAGACCGGGAAAATCACAACCGAAGCCTATGGTCTGGAAAATCTTCCGCAGGAAGGCGGATATATGATGTACCCCAATCATCAGGGAAAATATGATGTGCTTGGAATTATGTATACCCATAAGAAGCCATGTTCATTTGTTATGGACAAAAATAAGTCTCATACCATTCTTGTCCGGGAATTCTGTGATCTGGTGCAGGGGAAACGGTTGGAGAAGGACAATCCACGACAGGGTATTACGATTATCAATCAGGTGGCAGACGATGTTGCCGCCGGGAAACGATATATTCTGTTCCCGGAAGGCGGTTATAAGTTTAACAATAAAAATAAGGTATGCGATTTTAAAGCTGGAAGCTTTAAGATTGCATTGAAGTCAAAAGCTCCTATTATTCCGATTGCACTTATTGATTCGTATAAGGTATTCAACAGTTTTCATGTTGGACCATTAACCACACAAGTGCATTATCTGAAACCAATTATGTATGAAGAATACAAGGATTTGAAGACACAGGAGATTGCAGAACTTGTCAAGCAACGCATACAGGAGAAGATTGACGAAGTATTAGCTGAATCTTCGCAGTCATAGCTACTCCTCGCGTAAATGGACGTATTTGGCAGCCATTCGGCGACGGTCATCCTCAATCTGAGCGTAATGCTTTCGTGTTGTATTGACATCTTTATGTCCCAATACGTCTGCGACCAGATAGATATCACCGGTTTCCCGATATAGATTGGTTCCGTATGTGCTTCGAAGCTTATGCGGTGTTATATTTTTCAGATTGGTTACCAATTTTGAATATTTTTTTACAAGATTCTCGACAGCCCTCACACCGATTCTTTTGTTTTGCAAAGATAGGAAGAGGGCATTTTCATGTCCACTCACAGGTGTGATTCCCTTGCGTTCATCCAAATAATCACACAAAGCATCCCTGACTTCTTCCCCAAAGTATACAATCACTTCAGCACCACCTTTGCGATGAACCTTAATTCCATTGTTTTTCAAGTCTACATCATCGATATCCAGGCCAACACATTCCGATACACGAATTCCGGTCCCCAGCATAAGCGTCAAAATGGCCAAATCCCTCGTTTTTGTACGCTGATGGTAGGTTTGTTGCCTCTTCGATAAATTCTCCCCGGATTCTACCTCATCAAGCAGCATGGCGACTTCATCCACATCCAGGCGCACAATGGTTTTATCATGGATCTTGGGCATGTCAACCTTAACGGCAGGATTTGTATCAATCATCTCATTTTTAAAGTAGTAATTATAAAATGAGCGGAGAGCTGCAAGCTTACGCTTAATTCCGCGCTCATCATTGGTGTGTGCGACACCGTCTTTACTATACACTCTTAAATGGAACAGATACTCTTCGATATCCGTCGGTCTGAGTTGGTCCAAAATGGTTATTGGAATCTCCCGAATGTCCATTTTCTTTACCATCGGATTATTTTCATGTAAGTATTCAAAAAAAGTAATCAGATCATATGCATACGCTACTTTGGTTCTCGCAGCGGTTCCATTAGCTTCCATGGAAATAAAAAAAGAAGAGCAGAAGCTTGGGAGCTTCTTCATAAGCTCCCTTAATTTCAGGTTGTATTTGGTATCAATATTTTCATGATAGGTTTTGTTCTTTTCCATATAGTGGCCACCCTTCTATATTTCCATTAATTATTGCATGAAAAATGCGTTTTTTTACTCCGGGATTATCGCGGTTAATGGTCTGTACCAGTTTTTTGACATATTCGCGCCTGGTAACTCCATCCGCAGGGCACGGATTCTTGACAACTGGAAGTTGATATCTGTTCTGAAAACCAATAATATTTGCTTCAGGCACATACATTAAAGGACGTATTACTGTTAATCCTGTTTTATCCAATTGGGTAACAGGTGCAAACGAATAAAACCGACCTTCATATAACATAGAAAGAAACATTGTCTCGATGATATCATCCATATGATGGGCATATGCAACTTTATTGCAGTGTAATTCCATCGCGGATTCGTTAAGAGCACCCTTACGCATTTTCGCACAAAGAGAACAGGGAGACTGTTCCTGCCGCTCCTCAAAAACGATTTTCCCGATTTCAGTCTTCACAATATGATAATCTACCTGAAGAGATTCACAAAGCTGCTTTATGGCAGACAACTCAAACCCTTCAAAGCCCAAATCGACCGATATCGCCACCAAATCAAATGAATCTGGATAAAATCTACGAAGTCCGGCCAGCGCATAAAGGAGAGTAAGAGAATCCTTCCCTCCGGAGATGCCAATGGCAATGCGATCGCCTGTTTGAATCATATGATAATCATCAATGGATTGACGTACATAGCTGTATAGTTGCTGTAACTTCATGTTTCCTCCGTATGTACCATTCATATCTCTGGTAAAAAGCGAACATACTTCGACTTTATCTTCGCGTACATTATACCTCATCTTTGAATAATATACCAGCGGATTCTCGGTGGAAAAAGGCTTGTATGTATGATAGAATATATACTGCAAATGTGATAATTAATCACATGACAAATATGTTTGAAATTAAAAGATTGGATTATAATAATACATAGGATAAATATAGGAGGATAGCCAATGCAAGCAAAGTATTTACAGGAATTTTTGCCGGATCTGGAGGAGTTTCGTACCAAAACCATGAAGTTTCACAATGGTGAAATGACCATTCCCGAATACAAAGGATTTTCCGGAGGATATGGCAGCTACGCGCAACGTGGTGGGAAAAAGCATATGCTGCGTCTCAGAATGGCTGGTGGACGATTAACAAAAGAACGTCTGACATTTGTCTGTAATGCAATTCGCGAATATGGAATTGATACAGTTAAACTTACCACCTGTCAGTCCATTCAATTTCATAATCTTGAAGCGGAAGATCTGTGTGTGTTAATCGAGGAGACCTGGAAAGCCGGAATGATTTCCCGTGGCGGCGGAGGTGATTTTCCCCGAAATGTTATGGCATCCCCACTTTCCGGTGTGGAAATCGGGGAGTATTTTGATGTACAACCATATGCGCAGGCAATGGGAGAGTATCTGATGCAATTTATTCGAGCCGTGAAATTTCCGCGAAAACTGAAGGTATGTTTTTCAAATTCTCCCAAAAATGAAACACATGCTACATTCCGAGACCTGGGCTTTGTCGCGAATGAAGACGGAACCTTTGATGTATACGCAGCTGGAGGACTTGGCAATCGTCCGGAACTTGGCGTAAAGGTTGCAGATCATATTGATCCGGCAAATATCTGTTATTATGCCAAGGCAATGGTAAATACGTTTGTCACATATGGAAATTATGAAAACAGAGGACGGGCAAGAACTCGTTTTATGCAGGAATCGTTAGGAAAAGAAGGATTTGTTCAGGCATTCCAGGACAAGCTTGCTGAGGTGATAGCTACAGAAGATCTTGCAATTACAGTCGAAAAACAAGAGATTCATAAGACTGCAGATGCCGATGAAACATTCCGGCATCCTCGTGTTATTCCACAGAAACAAACAGGTTTGTATGCTGTATTTTATCAACCAATCGGCGGAATGATCGCTCCGGAAAAGTTTATGGAGTTTGAAGAATGTATTCGGGAAATGGATGAGATTGAAATTCGTCTGACACCAAAGGAGGGTCTGTATTTTATTAATTGTACAGCCACAGAAGCACAAAAAATCCTTGCAATTACTGAGGATGGCGCCAACACACTGTTTGAAGCTTCTGTTGCCTGCGTTGGCAATGCAATCTGTCAGGTTGGTGTCGGCAATTCACAGGAGCTCCTTCGCTGTTGTGTGGAGGCTGTCCGCAAGGAACAATTTGCAGATGGTGTTTTACCGCAAATACACATTAGTGGATGTCCATCTTCCTGTTCTGCACATCAAATCGGAAGTATTGGTTTCCGCGGGGCTGTAAAGCAAACCCCGGATGGACCGAAACCGGCATTTGCAATTTTTATTGATGGATGTGACCGGCAAGGAAATGAAAAAATCGCAGAGACCGGAAAAGCAATTGCAGCTCAGGAGATTCCACAATTTCTTGTTGATCTGGGACGAATGATTTCTGCAGAGAATACCACATATGAAGTGTGGATTGCTGCAAATCATGAGAAATTAGATTCATTAATTGAAAAATATACGGCTTAAAAAATATTTACGTTACCGGATAAGCGAGAAAGCCACAGCATAGGATTAGATTTGGCTGAAAACAGGCTATTTATGAGCATAACTATTCGTTAAACTTGTGTTTTGCGAATAGTTATCTCTGCCTTCAACCACGCGATTTTGATCAATATGACCGGTATTTCACAACTGCAGAATGCTATGCAAGATCTTCAGAATCCAAAACTATGGTAAATGGTCCGCTATTTGTCAATGATATCTGCATATCAGCACCAAAAATTCCGGTTTGCACATTATCCACGGATGCTTTGCACTGATCAATGATGTATTCATATAAATGATTTGCAAGATCCGGCGCGCCGGCATCGGTAAAGGATGGACGATTTCCCTTGCGACAATTTGCATAAAGTGTAAATTGCGAAATTAAAAGAAGGGATCCATTCACGTCCGATAACGAAAGGTTTGTTTTGCCGGCAGAATCCTCAAATATACGCATTCCCAACAGCTTTCGGACCATTTTATCCGCTACAGCCTCGTCATCAGTTTGAGAAATACCAATCAGGACACAGAATCCTTTGTCAATGGAACCGGTTATTTGTTCGTCTACCGTGCACTGTGCATATGTTACCCTTTGAATTACAAAACGCATAAGAAGTTCTCTCTTTCTTTACACAGGAAATTCCTCTTCATGTTAATTTCATAGTAAATAAATGAAGAGGAATTTCTGATTGTATTTTTCTTTCTTTATTTGTTTTTATTCATGCGATTGCGGAATTCCAGAATCATGTCAACACAAGCCTCTTTCGAAATTTTACTTGTATTCAGACATAAATCATAACTTCTGGAATCTCCCCACTTCTTGCAGGTGTAATAATTATAGTAGCTGGCACGCTGCTTATCGGTCTTTTGAATCAGGTCACGGGCTTTGTTTTCGGTCAAATCCTTTCGTTTGCTGATCCAGCTGATTCGATCTTCCATCTCGGCGTGAACAAAAATATTCAAGCAATCCGGATTATCGGCAAGCGCATAATCCGCACATCGTCCTACAATAACACAGGACTCCTGCTCTGCTATTTTCTTGATTGTGTCAAACTGAGCAAGAAACACCTTGTGATTCAGAGGCATATCCAAGAAAGGCGCGGAAGAATAACTTCCACCGGAATATGTATCCATAACAAGTGAATACAGGAAGCTGCTGGTGGGCTTTTCGTCATGATTCTCAAATATTTCTTTGCAAAATCCGGAAGACTTTGCTGCCTGCGCCAACAGTTCCTTGTCATATAATTTAATGCCTAAGCGTTCTGCCAGCATACGCCCCACTTCATATCCGCCACTGCCAAATTCCCGACCAATTGTATAAATATGATTTCCCATATGTAAAACCTCCTAATTGCTCTGCTATTCATTTATACGACATTCACATGCTTTTTATTAGCTCTATTATATAACAATTATCTACTGGATTTCAATATTGACAGCAATTTTTCAAAATATTCCGGTAATGGAGCAGAAAATTCCATATACTCTCCTGTTCTTGGATGAACAAAACCAATTGTTTTTGCATGGAGCGTCTGTCCTTGCAGCGATTTAAAGGGAGATTTTCTATTGGAATATAGCTCGTCTCCAAGAAGCGGATGCCCGATACTTGCCATATGAACGCGAATCTGATGGGTACGGCCGGTTTCCAGGCGAAACTGCATATACGTATACTCTGAGAAGCGCTCCAGCACTTTAAAATGTGTAATCGCAGGCTTACCGTTTTTCTCGTTGATTGCCATTTTTTTACGGTCGACCGGATTCCTTCCAATAGCACCCTCGACAGTGCCCTCTTCTTCTCTCACACGGCCATATACGATACCTTCATAAATGCGATTCACGGAATGCGCTTTGATTTGTTCTGCTATGCATACGTGGCTTTCGTCATTCTTACATACAATCAGTGAACCGGTTGTATCCATGTCAATGCGGTGCACAATTCCCGGTCGAATCTCCCCATTGATGCCACTCAAGGAGTCCTTACAATGATACATAATTGCATTGACCAGTGTACCGGTATAATGGCCTGCGGAAGGATGTACCACCATCCCTTTTGGCTTATTTACAACGAGGACATCCTCGTCCTCATACAAAATATTAAGAGGAATGTTTTCCGGGACAATAGCGGTCTCCACTGCATCCGGAATATCCACAGTTACCAGATCTTCCACTTTCACCGTATAACTGGCCTTTACAATGCTGTCATTCACTCGTACAAGTTGGTCCTTGATCAGCTTCTGAAAAAAAGAACGGGAAAAATCCGAATAAATGATACTTAAGAATTTGTCCAGCCGTTCTCCTTCCTGCTCAAAATTGACTTCAAATGCCTCTGTTTTCATAATAACCTCTACTCGGCAAAATTCGATTCCCTGTTGAAAAATAGTTCCACACCTTTATTGCATCAACTATCAGAGCTTTTCTTCTTTGAAGGAAAAACAGAACTAAAATCTTTTTCACTGTAAACAAAGAGAATGACAATAATGAGGGCAAATGCTGCAATTGTGACATAGATGTCTGCCACATTAAAAATCGGAAAATTGATCAATCGGAAATAAAAGAAATCAATGACAAAATGATGAATTACCCGATCAATCAGATTGCCGATTGCCCCTGCCATAAACCCTAACAAAATCAGGTTCATGGCCAGCCAGTGACGGTTCCACGGAATACGCCGATATAAAATAGCCAACAATACCAATACGACAATGGTCATCACGACAAAGAACACCATTTTGCAAGCCAAAAATGCATCAGGATGTGCATCGAAGTAAGCAAAGTGAAAGATTTTATGCAAAAGTGATACGGGGTCAAAACTAAATGCGGCACTTTGATTCTCCAAATATCGCAGTTCAAACACGTCTGGAATAATTACAAAGGCATCCTGCCCTTTCAATTTTGTGTAGGCAAGGTATTTCGTAATCTGATCCAGAAGTATTCCAGCAATTACCCCCAAATAACTAAACCATAAAATTCGTCCGCGCTTCTCTTGTATAGCTGCTTTTTTCTCATTCTCCTTCACGAAACCATCCTCATACTCTTTCTAAAATTTCGCACCCATCAGAGTCATATATCACTAGCGACATATGACGATAGGTTAATTTCATTTATAAAACCGAAACCGCACTTTCAGTTTTCCTTTCTTACTGAGTGTCTGGCTTGTCTCAAAAATAAATCGTCCCTTGCCTCTTACAGAAACAATATCTCCACTCTCACAGGAATGATTGCAGTTGGTCATGCATCTTCCATTGACAAATATCCTCTCGCCGCTCAAATATTCAGCAGCTTCGGAACGGGAAAAATGATACGCTTTTGCAATAATACAATCTATGCGGTTGGAAGCAATCAACTCATCCACTTCTTCAAATTCCGGACAAAAGGATACGTCAGTTGTCTCTGTCATTACCGTGAGAGTCATGACGGTATGCTTTACTTTTGTCAGATGATCCATAATGAAGGTATGGATATTCTCCTCGCAAAAAATATAGTACGAGCCATCCCGACAGACGATATCGCCTAGCCTTCCTCGATCGATCCCCAGATTTATCAAAGCTCCCAGTAAATCTCGATGCGTGAGTGTCTCCGCATATTTCGGATACTGCGGACTGGCAAGGATACAGCGAATCGGATACTCCCAGGAAAACATAAGAGCATCAGGGATAAATGCAACCATCTGACGCTCTGCTCCATCATATCCACCATACATCTTCGTCTGTGTATAAAGTTCTCGCTCTGTGGAATGATAAATATTCTGTTCGTTTAAGTTCAGAAAATCACTGAATGTGACAATATTCTTTCGGTCAGCCTGCCGGGAAAGATCCAACAGACGCTTTTTACACAATTCCTGTTCGTTCATAGGGCTACATTGTAAATCCGGGAATATCGAAGGATTCCATAAGATTTTGAATATCACCGGAAATATCTACACCACTTGGTGTTGCCAAAAAGATATAATTTGAAATCTTCTGGAGATTGCCATGCATTGCAAATGTAGAACCGGATGTAAAATCGATGATTCGTTGGGCAATATCGACACTCAAGCCTTCCATGTTAATTACAACGGTACGACCATTTAATAAAGTCTCCGTAATCTCCAACTCATCTTCAATTGAATTCGGTTTAATTACACATACTTCCATTCCTAATTGCTGTCCCTGTTTCTTATTTTTTGAAATCGGAGTAATCTTGTTTGTAGCTTTCTGAGGCTTTTCTGTCATCTCAAAATTCGTTGTGCGCCCCGGCTTTTCTTCTTTCTTTACCTCTTTGCGTTCTCTTCTCGCGGAAAGACGACTTTCCTTCTCCGCTTCTATCTCATCTTCATCAAATTCATATTCATCGTTGTCAAATTCATAATCATCATCGTTCAGACGCATAATATCCAGGAATTTATCTAAAACACCCATTTACTTTGTATCCTCCAAAATAGAAACTATTGATTATAATTACGCTCACCAAATATTCCAGTGCCGACCCGAACCATGGTAGCTCCCTCTTCGATTGCCACCTCGTAATCGCCCGTCATGCCCATTGATAAGCAATCCATACTTACATTATCTATGTTTTCCCTAGCGATGTCAACAGATAATTGCTTGATTCCTCTGAAGTAGGCGCGATTATCCTCCGGATTTTCCACATAAGGAGCGATGGTCATAAGTCCCTGAATACGTATATGAGGAAGTGCTGCAACCTCACGTACCAACGAGATCGTTTCTTCTTTATGAATACCGAATTTACTCTCCTCCTCGGCAATGTTCACTTCGATCAGGATTGGAACAATCACATCAAGCTTTGCTGCCTGTTTTTCTATCTCCTGTGCCAGATGCAGACTGTCCACCGAATGAATCAGTGAAACTCGTCCAACAATATACTTTACTTTATTGGTCTGCAGATGTCCGATCATATGCCAACGGATATCGGTTGGCAGCTGTTCGATTTTGTCACACATCTCCTGCACCTTATTTTCACCGAAATCCCTGCTTCCTGCATCATATATGGTCTGAAGCATCTCAACCGGCTTTGTCTTGCTGACAGCGATCAAGGTAACTTCTTTACGGCTTCTGCCGGCTCTGTCACAGGCTGCCTGAATACGCGCTTCTACGCTTTGAAAATTTTCCTTCAAATATGTATCCATTCTCTTTTATCCATCCTTCTATTTTGTGATCAACTGATCTTCTTTTACTTTGCTGCCATCCAGTGCTATGTGATCATAAAGTGCAATACCATATGCAGTTTTGGTCTCCACTATAGCATAGGTCTCATTTTGAGAAATAATATTGATCTGTTTAAACACCGCATAACCCTTGTTAATATTGTACACACCGATCAGAGAATCAACATCCTGGCCAATCGTATAAGTGGAGGTAGAATCACTTTTTAAAATGTGGTCTCCCGCTGTCACTGATTCATTGTCAATGTAGTAATACGCATCCGTCTCATAATAGATTGTCGGTGTTACAAGTTCTACAGAGGTATCTTTTTTCTTATCGTCCTGCCGTTGAATCAACAGTCCCGGATCTGAAGAATCCCCTCCCAAAGTAAAATATTCTTTGGGAATTGTAAAAAATTCTTTTGAGGTAATTGCTGAATTGGGTATCTTTAATCCGCTATCTTCTGATATGATCAGTTCTATATCGACAAATCGATCGTTTACATAACGAATCATTGCCTTTTGCAAAGATAAAATCAGATAATATCCGCCATCCTTCCTGGTAATGGAAAAAGGAACAGTAACCGTATAATCGTCTTTACAAAAGCGAATTTTGATATAGTTGTCCTCAGAAAGCTGCTTGGCCAAATCGTCCGAAATGAACAGAACGATGTTCCAGTCTTCACTGTTAATACGCTTGTACACGGCATCCCCGGCTTTTACCTGAGTCTGCTGATCTAAGGTGTTCTTAGTATAGCCACTGGGATTCAACTTATCTGCGGTAAAGTTATCGAGAGTTACATTTTCATATCCATCAGTGTAATATAAGATGATTCCCGTATCATCAGAGGTTTTCTTATAAAATGTATTGTTTGCCTCCGCAGAATCAACCACATCGGAAAGTCCGTTCAATGCATTTACGCTGAGGGTTTGTGACAATTCGGAGTCCAGATTCGCCTTAAAGCTATATACTTCGCTGAAATTATTGGAATCATAGTTGCTGAAAAACAGATCGATCTCATCTGCAATTGCGGAGAGGGATGCCGTTCCAAGAGACGTTCCGTCTGAAGCTGCAGTTGTGATCTGCTTTGACAGATTACCGGTTGTGTCGATGGAATAGACAATATCGTTTACCGATGCACGTGACCCGTTTTTTAAGTAATAGTTGACATATCCGCTCTGTCCTGCATATATAATGGTCTCATCGCGCATAATAAGACCCTGATAAACATGATTGGTAGCGATCATACCCTGTCCGACTTCGTACTCTGCAACGGTGCTGGAAGTCAGATAAGAGAATATATTAAATCCAACATATATGATGATGATCAGAAAAATAACAACGCCAACATTCATGCCATGTGGGCGGTTCATTTTCACCACATTCTGGGTTTCTGCCAAAATAGTCACCTCTTGTAGTACTGCAATTTGCGGCACTGCTTTCCTTTGATCTGACAGGAGTCGTCCCATCAATATGTTATTTTACCATTTTCAAGTTCCAAATACAATAAAACGCGCATGTATATTTCTTATAATTATTGGAAATAATAACAGGGAATTCAAGATATTGGAGGTAAAAAGACATGAGATGGTTAGATAACACCTTACTCACACTGGCAATCATTGGTTGTATTGTCTGGGGACTGATTGGCTTCTTCCAGTTCAATCTTGTTTCGTTCATCTTCGGTGATGGCAGCTGGCTTTCCAGAATCATTTATGCGTTAGTAGGATTGAGCGGATTGTACATTATAAGCTTTTATGGCAGAATCCGTTCTTCGCTGGAGGACTAATGAGTCTGCACATTCCCAAGTTGTGAATGGTACAAAAAGAGGGTTGCGACCTGCAACCCTCTGATTTCCCACAACAGGAAAAAATGCATATTATAAGGAGATGATCACCTTAGCCTTTGCACACTCCGGCAATTTATCCTTATCCTTGGATACACTGAGAACAAAGCGAACCTTGTACTTTTCGCTGATGACATCCAGCTTCTCAATAGCACGAAGAATATCAGCCTCCGTATCAATCGATGCGATGGTAAGGAAACTGTCGAGATACATTTCCTCTAAGTCGTTGTCCTGTGAAATAATTCCACAGATAAAACCTAAAAATTCATCGCAATTTGAAACCGGGTAATCCATCACATTGATCAGACGAACCTTATTGTTCAGTTCATACATATGTTTTTGACTTTTGTCCAGATAAACAACATTACCGGAAGCTGTGGTAACCGTGTTGTTTACCTTGGCTAAAAGCTCCTTTGTTTTTCCTTTTCCCTTTTCGCCACAAATGATCTCAATCATAGCATTTCCTCCTGGATATTATAATATTGTAAAAATATATAAAAAACTATATTCACATAAAACAATTATAGTATATATGCACATAAAATACAATCACTAATTCGCAAACCTTGATAAAATCTGATCCATCAACATATAAAGGTTCGACCGACCGTCTGCCTTAAATACAATACTGATAATATTTTCACCCGCTTCATTAGTAGAATACAGTACAAGACAATAGCCGGCTGCGTTGGTTGTACCAGTTTTACCTCCAATTACAGTAAATCCTTCCGGAGCCGTTTGATCCCCGTTGACGTACCGACAAGTGTTTCGCCATGTTTTCGTCACTTCATTGCCGGAAGCATTGTGATAGGTCACATCCTTGGAACCAGTCTGAATCAGATTGATAAATTCCTGCTGTTTGATTGCCTCCTGAAAAATCAAATACATGTCATACACCGTTGTGTAGTGCTCTTCGTCCGGCAATCCGTTAGGATTAACAAAATGACTGTTGGTTGCACCGAGCTTTCTCGCCTCCTCATTCATTACTTCAGCAAAAGCATCGATAGAACCAGAGTGATATTCCGCAAGTGCATTGGCAGCGTCATTGCCACTGACAAGCATCAAACCATACAATAGATCTCGAACCGTGAGAACATCTCCTGCCTGAATTCCACATACCGACGAGTCAGACATCCCCTGTACGGCAGTCTCACTGACTGTAACCGAATCATCCAGATTACAGCTTCGGATGATGATATATGCAGTAAGAATTTTTGTGGTGCTGGCAGGATAAAGCTTCCCAAAAAGATTCTGACTGTAGAGGACTTCTTTTGTGTCCAGATTGAAGACTCCTGCTCCTTCTGCAACCTGGGAATCCGTCTGATCTGTTCCGTAGTCAAAGTTGTCCGTAACACAGAGATTGCTTGCAAAAAAAGATCCGCTCGTCGTATTTGTATGCCCTGCATAAAGCGGATATGCATTTTCTATGACGGTCTTTTGTGTTCCGCAACCTGTTATAAAAATGGCTGCTATGCATAAGATGCATAGCAGTCTTATAGAATAATTCTTATTTGTACATTTCACGCCAATCCAAATCTCCTCTGTCCAAAGATTTAATCAAAAGCTCTGCTGTTGCCAGATTTGTTGCAAGTGGAATATTGTGCTCATCACATAGTCTGACAATACTGTTGACATCCGGCTCATGGGACTTTGGTCTGAGTGGATCGCGCAAAAAGATAACCAGATCAATCTCATTGTGCTCAATCTGTGCTCCAAGCTGCTGAGATCCCCCAAGATGTCCTGCAAGATATTTGTGAATCTGAAGATTCGCTACCTCTTCAATTAATCGTCCTGTCGTTCCGGTCGCAAACAGATCGTTCTTGACTAGAATCCCGCGATATGCAATACAGAAATTCTGCATCAGTTTTTTCTTGGAATCATGTGCTACCAGTCCAATATTCATGGATTAATACCCCCTAATATTTTTTCGGTTGTAAACCAACGTTCAATACAAACCCCATTCCAATAAACAATGACCATAGTGATGTCAGGCCGTAACTCACAAACGGCAGCGGAATACCGGTATTCGGCATCAGACCTGTTGCAACACAAATATTGACAAACGCCTGAAATCCTACCAAAGAAGCCATGCCGCAACAAATCAATCTTCCTGCCAAATCCTTCGCTTTACGTCCGATCAGAATGCATTCAAGCACGATCAGAAACAATAAAAGGATTATGAGCGAAGTCCCAACAAAGCCCAGTTCCTCTCCTGCTACTGCGAAAATGAAATCGGTCTGTGGCTCCATGATATAATTGGCATTCTTCATGGAAGTGGCGACTGAGTTATTCAGGCCTTTTCCCCAAAGCTGCCCGGAACCGATTGCCATAATGGAATTCTGTTGTTGAGCGGCCTTATCTGACCATCTTGGATCAGTCGGATACAACCATGCCATAATTCGACCAAGACGGTATTCCTCACTGCTCTGTGCAATCTTCAAAATATAGCTGATTCCGATAATTCCCACAGGAATGCAGATTGCAATCACCGTCACTACTATTTTATAACTTAATCCCGCAATAAACAAGAGGGTAATAAAAATTAATGCACATACAATTGTCGTGGAGGTATCCGGCTGCTTTAATATCAAAATCAACGGAATTCCTGCCAGGGCAAATGCAATGACCAGCGTCTTTACTGAATTGATCGTTTCATTGTATTTCATAAAGTAATTCGCAAAGAACATAATAAGGACAATCTTGGCAAGCTCTGAGGGTTGAAAACGAAAGCTGCCGAGCTCAAGCCAACGTTGTGCGCCACCGGTTGTGGCACCCAAGGAAGTCATAACCAGAACTAATATTCCACATATTCCCACATAATAGAGCAAATTGAACTTCAATATGAAGGTGTAGTCCATAAGAGAGATGACAACCATCATAATCATCCCTAAGATAAAGCCAATAATCTGTTTCTTTTGGTCTGAGGGTTCCGCGCTTCCAATCAATAATATTCCGATAACTGTCAGAATCGCAATATATAGGATCAATTGAAAATGATAATTTCTAAGTTTGTATTGTTTTAACATCTTACGCTCTCTTCTTGTTCTGTTTCAAAACCACTTTTATCTCATAGTTATCCGGTGCAATCTCATAATACCGGGAAATGATATCTGCAATTTCCTGTTTCATGCGGCTCATTGTAGTTTCTGAACACTCCAATGGTTCAGAGTCCACCATCAGCTTCAACCGCTCCTTTGCGATGAGTCTGGAATCATCCTGCTTTCTACCCTTCATATCCGCACTCCTTCCCGCCCAGGAAAATGTGCTGCTGCTTCTCACAAGGATCCTCCGCATTCAGATCTACCGGAATAATTTTCGGATTATCAATCTCCCTGACAATCTTCATAAAGCTTCTTGCCGATTTGGCCCGGAGAGACACCACCGGGATGCCTTGATTCTGACTGACAATGATCTTGTCATCCAACGGAACCGTCCCAAGACAGTTCGTTCCGAGAATCTCCTCAATATCGGACTTGGAAAGCATGTCATGTTTTTTGACCATGCGCTCATTGTACTCATTGATAAGTATATCCACCTGCTTTAATCGCTGGCTCTCCAACAGATAGAGGACTCGTCCGGCATCCCGGACCGCCGATATGTGTGGTGTGGTGACAACGATTGCACGATCTGCTGCAGAAATTGCAAAGTGAAATCCATCATCAATCCCCGCCGGACAGTCGATCAGACAGTAATCAAATTCCTGCTTCAACTGCGTGATCAATGTATACAGTTTGCTCTCATAATCCCGAATCCTTTTGCAGCGGAGGGCTGCCGGAATCATAAACAGATTGGGATAACGCTTATCCCGGATCAGAGCCTGCTTCAATCTGCACTGGTTGTCCAACAGATCAAGCAGGTTATACTGTATCTGATCCTCCATTCCCATTACAACATCCAAATTCCGAAGTCCCATGTCAGTATCCAACATAACGACTTTTTTATCTAACCGTGAAAGTCCTGCTCCGATGTTTGCAATTGTTGTAGTCTTGCCAACACCGCCTTTTCCTGAAGTGAAAACAATTGTTTCACCCATGAAATTAACCTCCTGTTAGTTATGTTATCTATGCCTTAATCGGTTACCGTATTGTTTGAGGAACCGTTGACACCGGAAGCTTTCAAATCCAAAAGCTCATCTAAAGACATCTCTCCGTAGTAGTACGAAATGATGTTGCGCGATACGGAAGCTGCATTGTGCGAACTGTATCCGTATGCAATTCTGGTTGCAATCGTAATCTCAGGGTCATCATAAGGTGCGTACCCGACAAAAAGCGCATGATTCGGTCTGGTTTCCACCTGTTGGGCAGTTCCGGTTTTTCCGGCTACCGGAATATCAAATCCATCAAAGCTGTCCAGATTCTCTACTACCATACGCATACCACGATGAATGGCATCCCACTCTTCTGTAGTCAATGTGTCTGATATATCGGTATATTCCGGCTCATAGCTTGCAACAACCTCGCCGTTCGCATCTACAATTTTGTTCATCAGCTGATAAGAATACAGCTTGCCGCTGGTTACAGCTGTCACGTAGCGGGACAGCGAAACCGTCGTAAAGTTATTGTTACTCTGTCCAATCGCTGCCATGACCGGATATTCGGTTGCGATCTCCGGTGTATACTCCTCAATTTCGAGACCGGTTTTCTCGTTCAAGCCATAGAGCGAAGCATATTTCTGAATATACGAAATACCATTTTTATCATTGTAGACGCCGGTATCCTTAAGTGCCATCCGGTAACCTAATGTGTAATGAAATACATTGCAGGAATCTCTTAAAGATTCTGAGACGTTGATCTTGCCATGGGTCCCGTGCGGGTAAATCCAACATTTCGGTTCATTGTCGATTTCATGAAAGACACCGGTACATTGAATCTGATCTGTGGTGGAGATAATATTTTCCGCCAGTCCGGCCGTAGCCGTCACCATCTTGAATGTAGAACCCGGTGCGGTACGCTCCTGGGTTGCATAGTTCCACAGCGGATTGGATTTATCCTCCCGAAGTGATTCGTAGTACTCAGCATCTACACCATTGGCAAGACGGTTGTTATCATATCCCGGATAGCTCACAAGAGCCTTGATCTCACCGGTGTTTACATCTGTGATTACACAGGAACCGGTACAGGGATCCAAAGCCAGCTGTGCCGGAGTGATTTCAATGTTGTTGATCTTATCCAGAAGAAAGCTGTAAGGCGAAAGAGTTCCGTCCTTCAGCTTACCTAAAGTTCCCCCGTCATAATCCAGAACGCCCTGGTCAAAAAGGATAATACAAAGTGCCCGCGGAGACAGTTCTCCCCGGTCAATCATATACTGATAAATGATTTTGGAAAAATCGATACTGTCTGCAAGCATGTCCAGAATATATTGGCACAACGCCTCATATATTTCATTAGAATCTGCATATTTTTCATCTACCGATAATAAACTGATATCAATCCAGTGCTGTGAAATACAATAGGTCAGATATTCCTTTGGACTGATTTTTTGTGCCTTCCATTCTTTGTAAGTCGCATCATTTTCATCAATCTCGTTGCTTAAAAGGACCCCATTCTCCTTGAGCGCGGAAATAATCAGGGTAAAATCATCCAGAATTTCGTCTGACATCATATCCAGTGCAACCGGATCCGTAGTAAGCTGTTTCTTAATTGTTTTGAGGGCCTGTTTTTCTGCCGTTGCATATGCTTTGTATACTTCTTTTTCGGAGGCAGAAGCATCTTCATCTTCAAAATGCCGAATGTCAATGATGCTGTTATTAATCAGCGAAAAATATACATCATTGATTGGAATATTGTTGTTTTTGATATTTGCATATACAATTCCGGCGATTTCTTCCTCCAAGGCCAGATATGCAGCTTTTTGCAGTTTCGCGTCAATACTCAGATAAAGGTCATCTCCCGATACGGAATCTGTTTTGCTGATGATCTCGGATACACGCCCAAGATTATCAATATAAATCTTCTGTTCGCCGTTCTGTCCGCGGAGATACGTTTCATAGAATTGTTCAATACCGGCTTTTCCAACAATATCATTTTTTGTATAGCTTTTGTCGATTACAGACAGTTCCTCATACTCGGTATCGGAAATCTTACCGGTATAGCCGATGATGGAAGAAAAGTATTCACTGTAATTATAGCGCCGTATCGTATCCTCATTGACCGAGACTCCTACCAACGTATCCATATGCTCGTTGATGTATGCAACGGTCCGGTCACTGACATCTTCCGCAATGGTCGTGGAATTGTAACGGGTATAATAATTTGCATTCATCATATAGCGCACAACCACGATCTCATAGGACAGCTTTGGTGAATATGCCTCATCCACACCGAACACTTTCGGGCTCTTCAGGTATTCCATGATCTGTTCTTCGGTGGCATTTAACTCATCAAAGCCAAAGTCCTCATTGTATTGAAGTGATTCAATGGTACTTCGACCAAATACATCTGCCCGAAATCGATTCAGAGCAGTCCCCGAAACATTAAAGCTGTATGTACCATCCTCGTTATAGTCAATCTTAAAGTGGTTCGTCAAAGTTTCCTGATTCTCGTCCAGCATCTGAAGAATTTCCGCCAGTTCTGCATTCAGAGCCGCATTCTTCTCCGCCGTTCTGGAATAGGTGGCACTATCTGTAATTGAAATTGAATAAGCCAGTTCATTGTAGGCCAAAAGTTCTCCGTTGCAATCGTATATACAGCCCCGGCTGGCAGGTACAGGCAAATCCCTTTGTATTTTGAGGGCAAAATTTTCCTGATACGATTTTCCGTTGACAATCTGAAGGGAAAACACGCGAACCAATGCAATTGCAAATAAAATTGTAAATACAGCCGCAACCACAAACAGCCTGGAACTGAAGAATTTTTTCAGAAATTCTTTCACATCATACATCAAACTTCTTCGCTCTCCTCTTCTCATGTTTTTCCAACCACTGGTTTACCTTGAGCAAAATGAAATACAGAAATATGGTAATCACCATAGTATAGACGAATTCCGGGAAAATTA
Organism: uncultured Lachnospiraceae bacterium; assembly: GCA_945868435.1. Taxonomy (GTDB): domain Bacteria; phylum Bacillota; class Clostridia; order Lachnospirales; family Lachnospiraceae; genus Roseburia. Next base: position 366,508 of record CAMBLG010000001.1, on the reverse strand, counting down.
CCGATTTCAGGTAATAGAGGAAATGAAAACGTCCACGAAACAAAAACATAAAAAAATAAACCAATAGATTGCATGCAATGTCACTGACGCCGATCATGATCATCGGCAGCTTGATATCATCCGGGAAAAAGCGTTTTTGCAACAATCCGTTGATATAGCCGACATACATATAGAGTAAAGCATATACCCCCAGATAAAAACCGAAAAAAATGTCGACAAGCAGACCGCAAAAAAATCCAACCAACAGCCCTTCCTTTTTGCCCCGCATAAGTCCAAAAGCGGAAACAACAATAATCAGAAGGTTGGGAGCTATCCCGGCAAAAGACAGTGACTGAAATACTGTGCACTGCAATAGAAAGCATATTGTGATGATAATAAAAAGTACGATTTTTCTACGCATCTGTTACTCCTGAGTATCCGTGGATCCCTGCTTAATGTTCTCCTCACCGGTATCCTTGATGGCTGTGATGACAAGAACCTCCCGTAGGTGCTGGAAATCTACCACCGGTGTAATAGTTCCGGATTTGGTCAGGTTATTCGGATTCTCCTCGATACTATATATATATCCAATCAAAATGCCCTGCTGATACTGATCAGAGACATAAGAAGTCACAACCGGATCCCCCATCTGAACTTCATCATTTTCATCCCGAAGTTCCGTAAACGGAAGCAGTTTATCCTCGTTCATCGTCTGAAGACTTCCGCTGACATTAAAATTATCTTTGGTAGTAAGCACCATGGCACTAACATTGCTGGAATCATCAATAATGCTGCGCACCTTCGCAAAATTCGGTCCCACATCGGTTACGATCCCTACAAGCCCGCTTCCTGCAATGACATTCATACCTTTCGCGATTCCATCCTTGGAGCCTTTGTCAATGGTAAACGTAGAGAACCAGTTTCCGGAATCTTTTGCAATGACATGAGCCGCCACCTTCTCATACTCTGCGTACTGGTCATCCAGTTCTAAGAGTTCGCGGTAACTGTCCAGTTCATACTGATCCAGTTTGGTATTGTTTAATTGTGAGGTCAGCTCATCCACCTGTTCCTGAAGTGCTTTGTTCTCCTCCAGAACCTCCCCCAGTGTCTTGAAATCATTCGCTTTTCCGGACAGCCATGCCCCGGCACCGTTAATGCCTTTTTGCATTGGGACAAACACATATCCGGCAACCATATTTAACGGTCCGCCGTTAATGTTAAATACAAGGCTGATAAAAAGCGCAAGTACACACACCGTTGAGAGGATTGCAAGCAAATATTTGCTTGGTATTCTTTTTTTCTTATTGCGAATATTGCGAAACTTTTTCATGAATCCCTCTATTTTAAGCTATTAGTCTTCACCGTGTACGGTATTCGTTTGTACTTGGAATCCGAAGCAATCTTGGCAAGTCCTCGGACGGCACTCTGTTCCGGGTTGTCACAGGTGTTAACCTTAATATTGGTAATTTCGGTAAAAAGCTTATCCAGATCCGTAATCTTAGAACCACCACCGGTAATGTATATTCCAGCGTGAATAATATCCTTTGCAAGCTCAGGCGGCGTCTTCTCCAGAATCATTTTAATGGAGGTGCAGATGGATTCCAGATTGCTCTTGGTCGCTTCATATATGATCTCGGCACTGATTTCCCGCTCTACCGGAAGGCCGCTGACAACATCCAATCCGACAATCACCATCGTTTCCGTGCGTCCCGGAAGACCGCTTCCAAGTTCTTCCTTCAATGCTTTGGCAGTTCTCTTGCCAATTATTAGATTGAATTCCTTACGAATGTAGCTGATAATCGATTCGTCCAAACGATTGGAGCCAAAATGCAACAGATCACTTAAGACCATGCCCCCAAGGGAAATCACGGAAATCTCAATGGTATCCGCCCCGAGATCCACCACCATGACTCCGGTGGGCTCGTTGATGTCAAGTCCAAGCCCTACCGCATCCGCAAGAGGCTTCTCACAGAGCATAACATTTTTCGGACGATATTTGCTCTTGTAAAACAATTCGAAAAAGGCACGCTTCTCCACATCTGTGATATCTGTCGGAACTGCAACCAAAAATTCCGCATTCTTCACCTTTCCCCGCATTTTGTTTTCCAGGTACTCGAAGATCATATTCTGAAGGAATGCATAATCCGCAATCACACCGCTTACCACCGGAAATGTAACGTTGATCGTTTCCGGCGCTTTCTCGTACATAGCATACGCAGCATCACCATAGGCATACATTTGATTCTTGTTTATGATAGCGATTGTGTTCTTTTCGCTCAGTATCTTACCTGTAGGTTTGCAGAACACTTTAAAGTTACAGGTTCCGAAATCAATCCCATAAATATTGTTGTTCATAGCTCTCTCCCTTTTCTTATGTAGCTTTCGCCGCTATACCGGCATAATGGAGTTCTCCAAAAAGCTGTAATATCGATTGTCCCCGATCACAATATGGTCGGATAACTGCAATCCCAAAAGCTTTGCCCCCTCTGCCAGACGCTCGGTCAATTGGATGTCTGCCGTGCTTGGATTGGGGTCTCCGCTGGGATGATTGTGAAGTACAATCATCTGTACCGCATGTCGCTTCAGGGCTTCCTGAAACAATGCAGACACCGCTACGCACGCGGAATCGCTTCCTCCGGTTGCAATCACGGAATCTCCAAGAAAATGGCATTTGGCATCAAAAAAAGCCGCCATAACCACTTCTCTTTTCTGATGGCGAAGGGTCTCCATATAATAACCGGCAACCGTCTCAGGTTTGTTCAACTCCAGTTTGTCACTGTTGTCGGTGCGGGCAATTCGTTTGGACAGCTCCGCCACAGCTTTCAGCTGAATGGCTTTCACCGGACCAATACCCTTATGCTCCATGAGCTCTTCATAGGAAAATTCATAGAGATTGAGAAGATTCCCATGACACTCAGAAAGCAGTTGTCTGGCGATATCCAATGCCGTCAGCTCTTTGGTTCCGGTCTTTAGAATAATGGAAAGGAGCTCCGCATCGGATAATGCTTCGGCTCCCAATGCCAGAAAGCGCTCGTACGGGCGCTCGGATTCCGGCAGTTCTTTTACAGTTGTGTGTTGCATAAATACCTTTCTATTCTCCCAGATCATACACGCAACACAAGTCACGACACAGCCTTCCTATTGCAAAGCTGTCATGACAGAAACCATGTTCATTCTAGCACACCTCATCTATATTAACAAGGTTGCGTTCATAAAGTTTTTGTAAAGACATAAGAATTCCAAGCTTTGCGTGATACCAGGTAAGTCCACCCTGAAAATACACGGCATACGGCGGCTTCACCGGCCCGTCGGCTGACAATTCGATGGATGAGCCCTGTACGAATGCTCCAGCGGCCATGATCACATCGCTGTCGTAGCCCGGCATGGCCCATGGTTCCGGTGTCACATAACTGTCCACCGGTGCAGCGGCCTGAATTCCCTCACAGAAGGCAATCATAGCCTCTTTATTCCCAAATTCAACCGCCTGAATGATGTCATGACGGCTCTCCGTTGCATTTGGCACAACTTTATATCCAAGCTTTTCATAGATATTTGCTGCAAAAATTGCACCTTTTAAAGCACCACTCACGACGGTCGGAGCTAAGAACAGCCCCTGATAGAAGGATTGGATGACCCCCAGTGACGCACCGACCTCCTTTCCAAGTCCCGGAGAGGTAAGACGATATGCAGCATTTGCTACGCACTCCTTTTTGCCCACAATATAGCCGCCAATAGGAGCAAGTCCGCCACCGGGATTTTTGATGAGGGATCCAACGATCATGTCCGCTCCAACCTGAATCGGCTCCCGTTCCTCCACGAATTCTCCGTAGCAGTTGTCCACCATACAGATCACATCCGGCTTAATACTCTTTACAAAAGCAATCAGCTCTCCTATACGCTGAACAGACAAAGTCGGTCTGGTAGCATATCCCTTGGACCGTTGAATGGTAACAAGCTTTGTTCGCTCATTGATGGCAGCCTTGATTCCTTCATAATCAAAACATCCATCCGACAGTAAATCCACTTGAGCATAGGTAATACCATACTCTGCCAGAGATCCTTTGGAAGGCCTTATGCCAATGACTTCCTCCAAGGTATCATAAGGTTTTCCGACAGGAGATAAAAGTTCGTCACCGGGACGTAAATTGGACATCAGCGCCAGAGCCAGGGCATGTGTTCCACAGGTAATCTGGGGACGGACCAGGGCGTCTTCACCGCCGAAACAATCCGCATACACACGCTCTAAAGTATCTCTTCCCATATCATTATACCCATATCCGCTGGATATATTGAAGCACTCCGCACTCACCCGGTTTTTCTGCATTGCAGAGATCACCTTCATTTGATTTATTTCCGCGTTGGCGTCAATGCGTTCAAAGCGCTCCTTTAATTGTTCTTCAATGGCTTCTCCGAAACGATATACGCTTTCGCAGATTCCAAGTTCTTCATAGGTTTTCATCAATTGTTCCTTCATGACAGATTCCTTTCTCATTCAAAATGCGAAGCATTTCTCCAAGAATTGCTTCGTCACCACCCAATACGGATTTGTCCAGCCAGATTACATCTCGTTCCCGTTTGAACCAGGTGATCTGCCGCTTGGCGAAATGTCTGGTCTCTCGTTTTATGATGTAGACAGCCTCCTCCAAAGAACATGTTCCATCCAGATAATCGAAAAGCTCTTTGTATCCCAGCCCCTGCATGGCAACCATCTGTCTGTGATATCCCATATCCTTCAGGCGTTTTACCTCATCCAGAAGCCCCTTATCCATCATGAGATCTACACGCCTGTCAATGCGTTCATACAAGTGTTCCCGTTCATCGGTCAAAACAAAGTATGCAAACCTGTAAGGGGAAGCTTTTGCCTGCTCTGCCTCATTGTGCTCGGAAATCGGCTGACCGGTCTGGTGATAGTATTCCAACGCTCGTATAACCCGTTTGACATTATTTTCATGAATGCTCTCATAGGAGCCGGGGTCAATGTCTTTTAATTTTTCATGAAGCGCATGGGCTCCATATTGGCGTGCATAGTCAGCCATATCCTGCCGAAAATTCTCGTCACTGTCCTGAGTTGTAAAATCAATGTCGTACAACAGGGACTGAATATAAAAGCCGGTTCCGCCCGCCACGATTGGGATTTTCCCGGAACCATAGATTTCTTCCAGGGCAGCTTTGGCCATCGTTTGAAAACGCACAACGTGAAATTCCTCAGAAGGAAGCAATTCATCGATCAGATAATGCGGAATTCCCTGCATTTCTTCCTTTGTCACTTTGGCCGAGCCGATATCCATGTATTTGTATACCTGCATGGAATCTGCGGAAATAATGGCTCCGTTTATGCGTTTGGCAAGTTGTATTGAAAGATCTGTCTTGCCTACGGCCGTGGGTCCTGCAAGAATGATCAATGGTCTTTTTTCCATAACACGTTTCTCTCTCCTCTTTTCCACGGACATTACACAATCCGCTTGAACTTCTTTTCCAGCTCATATTTACTCATGGAGATGATCGTTGGTCTGCCATGGGGACAATGAAACGGATTATCCAGTGTAAGTAGTTCCTCGATCAGTGCATCAATTTCCGGAAGACTTAACGCATCATTTCCCTTAACTGCAGCCTTGCAGGACATGGATGCGACCCTCTCCGTGATCAGCTCCGGCGTCTCCTTGCCGGATAAGTTCGTAAAATCATCCAGCATTTCAATAAACAAATCCTTCACATCGATGGAAAACAGATTGTCCGGAACCGCCGAAATCATATATTCCCTTCCCCCAAAGGGCTCAATAACATATCCCAGCCTGCTGATTTCCTCCTGATAACGCAAAAGCATCTCCTGTTCTTTTGCATCCAGACTTAAAATAATCGGCGGACTGATGTTCTGGGAGGTGAATTCTTTTCTTGCAAGCTGTGCCATCTTCCGTTCATAAAGCACCTTTTCATGAGCTGCGTGCTGGTCAATGATATAGAGTTTATCTTCGTATTCCACCAGCCAGTAGGTCTTGAACAACTGGCCTATGATGCGGTGCTTTTTCCTGGCATCCACAGTCAGAAAATCCGGCGACATTGCTTCTAGAGTAAGCTGTTCGGTCGCTCCCTGTGGTAAATCTTTTGCGGGAAGTATGTGTACGCCCGGATGAGCAGGAGCATGATATCGGTTTGCCGGCTCCTCTACCGAAGCCTGTTCCGGTTTTGACTCTTCTTCCGAAGAATACGTTTTGCATTCCACTTTTTTTTGAATATCATTCAACCGGCGTTTTTCAAAGGGCTCCGGAATGGGCTCCGGATACACACTGGGAATCCTTGCTGTCTTCTCCTCCGTGACAGGCACTTCCGGAATCAGCTCCTTGTGGGCCAAAACCGCGTACAGCGCCTCCATCAGTTCCCGATAAATTTCCTGATTGTGTCCAAAGCGCAGTTCCATCTTTGTTGGATGCACATTGACATCCACAGTTTCTCCCTCAAAGGTAAAGTATAAAACTGTAAACGGATACTGGTGCTGCATCAGAAAACTGCGGTAGGCCTCCTCAATGGCCTTTGCGATCAGGTTGCTCTTGATGTACCGCCCATTGATAAAGTAGTTCTCAAAATTGCGATTGCCCCGGCTGACGGACGGTTTTCCGATAAAGCCGGAGACCTGAAAATATTCGCCCTCATACCCTACTTCAAGCAGCTCTGCCGTAATGTCTCTGCCGTATATATGATAGATCAGATCCTTTCTGTTTCCGTTGCCGGAGGTATGCAGCTTGGTCTGGTTATTGTTTATGTATTTAAAAGAAATGTCCGGATGAGAAAGAGCAAGCTTTTCCAGCATATCACTGATGTAGGTTCCTTCTGTCTGGGCAGACTTTAAGAACTTCCGGCGGGCGGGGGTGTTGTAAAATAAATCCTTCACCAAAAACGTCGTTCCGTCCGGTGCTCCCACTTCCTCCAACGCTACCTCCTTTGAGCCTTCAATCAGATAACGGGTACCTGTCAGCGCATCGTAGGTCTTGGTGATCAATTCTACCCGCGACACCGCTGCGATACTGGACAAAGCCTCACCGCGAAAGCCCAGGGAATGCACGCACATCAGATCCTCTGCACTTCGAATCTTGCTGGTGGAATGCCGCAAAAATGCCAGCGGCACTTCCTCCCGTTCAATGCCACAGCCGTTATCGGTAATTCGGATCAGGGAAATTCCCCCGTCCTTAATCTCAACAGTGATGGCGGTAGCTCCCGCATCAATCGCATTTTCCACCAATTCCTTCACCACCGAGCAGGGACGCTCCACCACTTCCCCAGCCGCAATCTTATCAATTGTCTCCTGATCCAGCAGCATGATATTACTCATGGTTATTCCTCATCATTTCCTTGCTTTTCAAATTCTGTTACCAACGATTTTTGACTTTATTTTGCAGTTCATAGAGCTTATTTAAGGCCTCTAACGGCGTAAGATTGCCGATATCCACATTGCGCAGTTCTTCGATGATATCATCATCCTTTACCGTGTCAAACAGAGACATCTGCGTCAGATCCACCTCATCCAGATGCTCCTTTTTCTTTTTCGTGTTTCCGTTTTCCACGGAAATATTGCGCACTGTCTCTGTGATGTCATTAGCAAGCAGTTCATTCACGATTTCTTTTGCACGCTCCACCACCGAGTCCGGAAGTCCCGCAAGCTTTGCCACCTGAATTCCATAGCTCTTGTCCGCTCCGCCCTTCACAATCTTGCGCAGGAACACAATATCGTCGCCTTTTTCCTTTACCGCAATGCAATAATTGTTTACACCGGAAAGCTTGCCCTCCAGCTCTGTCAGTTCATGATAATGTGTTGCAAAAAGCGTCTTAGCTCCCAACAGCTTTGCATTGCTGATGTGTTCCACCACAGCCCACGCTATGCTGAGTCCATCGAAGGTACTGGTGCCCCGGCCGATCTCGTCCAGAATCAGAAGCGAGTTTGCCGTGGCATTGCGCAGAATGTTGGACACCTCGTTCATCTCCACCATGAACGTACTCTGTCCGCTGGCCAGATCATCCGAAGCTCCGACTCGCGTGAAAATGCGGTCGACAATACCAATATTGGCGGAGGTGGCGGGCACATAGCTTCCCACCTGAGCCATCAGCACAATTAAAGCAGTCTGACGCATATAGGTGGATTTTCCCGCCATATTCGGTCCTGTGATAATGGAAATCCGATTGTTGTGATTGTCGAGATAAGTGTCATTGTCAATGAACATGTCGTTGACGATCATTTTCTCCACTACCGGATGACGTCCACCTTTGATATCGATGATTCCAGCCTCATTGATCTTGGGCCTGCAGTAGTTGTTCTGACTTGCCACAAGAGCCATTGATGCAAACACATCCAGTTTGGCGATGGCTTTCGCCGTGCGCTGAATGCGGGCCACATTGCGGGCCACCTCGTCCCGGATATCCCGGAACAGATCGTATTCCAGATTGACAAGGCGATCCTGGGCACCAAGTATTGTATCCTCCAACTCCTTCAGCTCCGGTGTGATGTAACGCTCAGCGTTGGCCAGCGTCTGTTTTCTCACATAGTAATCCGGCACCAGATCCTTAAAGGAATTGGTCACCTCCAGATAATATCCGAACACCTTATTGTATTTGATCCGGAGATTTTTGATTCCGGTTTTCTCCTTCTCTTCAGCCTCCAGCTTCGCAAGCCACGTCTTTCCGTCTGTGCTGGCAAGCCTGAGCCGGTCTACCTCCTCATGGTAACCGCTTTTGATGATATCGCCGTCTCTGACGGAAATCGGCGGCTCGTCCGAGATGGAAGATTCCAGAAGCGTATAGATATCCTCAAGACAGTCCAGATCCTCCCGGATCTCATCCACCAGAGCACCATCCAGTTCATCTAAAAGTGTCCGTATGGGAGGCAGCATGCCGATAGAATTGCGAAACGCAAGCATATCTCTCGGATTTGCCGTCTGGTATGTGATCCTTGTGATCAATCGCTCCAAATCATAGATGGGGTTTAAGTATTCCCGCAATTCTTCTCTTGTAATCTCCTGCTCGTTCAGCTTCCCTATGAGCTCCTGTCTCTTTAAAATCTCATCCTTATCAATGAGCGGCTGTTCCACATAAGAGCGAAGAAGTCTTGCCCCCATAGCAGTTCTCGTCTTATCCAAAACCCAGAGAAGGGAGCCCCGCTTCTGTTTTTCCCGAAGGGTTTCCACCAGCTCCAGATTCCGTCTTGTGGAACTGTCGATGATCATGTATTTTCCGATAGAATACGGATGCAGTGCAAGAATATTGTCCAGGGAATTCTTCTGTGTCTCATAGAGATATTTGAGCAATGCACCGCTGGCAATTACACCGCTGTCATAGTCTTCCAGCCCAAGTCCCTGCAGCGTATGTACATGAAAATGCGAAAGCAGCGTCTCCTTTGCCAGATCATCCCCAAAATACCAGGCATCCAGTGCAGATACCGCAATCTGCATACGCCCCCGCATGTCGTTGACATCAATACCGCTCATGTAAAAAGGCTCATTGCACACAATCTCAGAAGGTGCAAAACGGTTCAGCTCGTCCATCAGCTTTCGCTCGCTGTCCACCTCCGTCACAAAGAAATCTCCGGTGGTCACATCTGCGGTAGCGACACCGTAACGGTCTGCCAGATAGACAATGCACATGATATAATTATTCTTTCCCTCATCCAGAGACTGCATATCCGTGTTGGTTCCGGGCGTGACAATACGCACCACTTCACGTTTTACCATGCCTTTGGCAAGCTTCGGATCCTCCACCTGCTCACAGATGGCTACCTTGTAGCCCTTGGTCACCAGACGGTTGATATATGTATCCGCCGCATGAAACGGTACGCCGCACATCGGAGCACGCTCCGGCAGACCACATGCTTTTCCGGTCAGGGTAAGCTCCAGCTCTCTGGATACGGTCTTTGCATCCTCAAAAAACATCTCATAAAAATCTCCGAGACGGTAAAATAAAATGCAATCCTTATACTCCTCCTTTGTCTGCAGATAATGCTGCATCATAGGGGTCACTTCATTTTTGATTTCTTCTTCATTCATCGTAATTTTATATTCCAACCTTTTCTCAATTAGCTGTTTCTGCTTTCACCGGTGTGCGGACGGAATTTATTCCGCCGGCGCGTACTTTTCCATGATAGAGGATGCCACCTTCAGCCCGTCCATGGCAGCAGACATAATACCTCCTGCATAGCCGGCTCCCTCTCCACAGGGATAGATTCCTTTTACCGCGCTTTCACAACGTTCATCCCGAAGAATGCGGACCGGTGAAGAGGTCCGGGTTTCCATGCCTGACAGAATGGCATCCCTGCGGTCAAAATCCGCGACAATTCTGGAAAAATGCGCCATTCCCTCCATAAAGGACTGCTCCATATCTGCGGACATGAGTCCCCTCAGATTGGCAAACACCGTATCTCCCTTCGTCTGAGACGCAAACTCTCCGTAGCTTAAGCTTACGGTATTCTGGACATAATCACCGTATAGCTGCTGTGGAATCCGGCCATGACCAAGTTCATAGCAGGCCTTTTCCAAGTTCCGCTGATACTGCATTCCCGCCAATGCTCCTTCGCTGCCAAAATCGGAAGGATTCACCGACACGATAATGGCGGAGTTGGCATTGTTTCCGTCGCGTTTTGCATAACTCATGCCATTGACACAGGTGGCATTCTCCTCGGAAGATGCATTGACCACGTATCCGCCGGGACACATGCAGAAGGAATAAACACCCCTTCCGTTTGGGAAATTCGAAGTCACCTTATAGGGAGCCGCAGGAAGCTTCTCTCCTGCCCAACCGCCATACATGGCATGATCAATCATGGATTGAGGGTGCTCAACGCGGAATCCTACCGCAAAGCTTTTGGCTTCCATGGGAACATTTCGTCCGTCCAGCATCAAAAAGGTATCTCTTGCACTGTGTCCCAGCGCGAGGATAATCACTTCTGCAGCGAAAAACTCCTTGTCCGTCTGAACGCCGACACACTGTCCCCGTTCGATTACAAGGTCCGTCATTTTCGTCTCGAAATGGATGGTTGCACCCTTTTCCAGCAAATACTTTCGCATATTCTGCATGACTGACATCAAAATATCCGTTCCGATATGCGGTTTATTCTCATACAGAATCTGCTCCGGCGCACCAAAGCGCACAAAAGTGGAAAGAACATAAGCATTCCGTCCGGAAGGATCCTTTACCACAGTATTCAGTTTGCCATCGGAAAAAGTTCCGGCACCGCCCTCTCCAAACTGTACATTGGAGTCAGGAAGCAATATCCCTGTCTTCCAAAATTGCTCCACATCTCTTGTCCGATCTTCTACTTTGCGCCCACGCTCCAGAATAACCGGCGCATAACCGGCTTCTGCCAACTGGTAGGCTGCAAACAAGCCTGCGGGACCTGCACCGACAATCACCGGACGATGTTCTAACGGATTCGTGCCCGGCTCTGGAAAGGTATAATTTGTTTTCTTTGCAAGTATGACAGAAGGATTATGTAACCGCTTTACAATTGCTTCCTCATGTGCGACTGTCACAAGAATAGAATAAACATAATAGAGTTCCGGTTTCTTCCTTGCATCGATAGATTTCTTTGCAATCTCATAGGAAAATGCGACATCCGGTTTGAGCCGCAATAGTTTTCGTATTCGTTCTGTCAACTGGGCATCGGTATGTCCTACCGGCAATTTCAACTGGTTAATTCGTAACATAGATTTTTCCTTTATTTGATGGACCAACAGGGTCCTATCCTACACTTTGTCCTGCCACATACCCCGTGGACCAGGCCCACTGCAGATTGTAGCCTCCACAGATTCCGTCCACATCCAACAGTTCTCCTGCGATGTAAACACCCGGACATATCAGAGACTCCAATGTGTCAGGATTGACATCCGTGGTCCTGATTCCGCCGGTACACACCTGTGCATACTCTGCCTCCCTCACCCGAAGGAGCGTTACCTCCGTTTGGGTTAGTACCTTTGCGATTGCACGAAGGCATTTATCGGAAAGCATGATCGTCTTTGTATCCGGTTTGATCCCTGCCGATACCAGGCAGACACCGATCAATTTCTGGTTTACGAGACCGCACAAAAGCTGTTCTGCAGTCTCTTCCTCATAGCTTCGTTCTCTTCTCCCTTGAAGTTCTTCCGACAGAGCTTTGGAATCCATCTGTGGCAAAAAATTGATCTGCATACGGACTGCCTTTTTTTCATACAATGCCCGCACGGCAGGAGAAGAAAGCTGGAATACCGGGATTCCGGAAACCCCGTAATCAGTCAGTTGCAACTCGCCGCGCTCTTTCTCTGCAACCTGTCCATCAATGCTCAACGTCAAAAGCGCTTCGCAGCGGACTCCGGAAACCTTCTTAAACGGCATTCCATCACAATAGAACCCGCAGAGTGCAGGAAGGATGGGCATAAATCGATGCCCAAGTTCCTTGATGGCACCAAATGCAGAACCATTGCTGCCCAGCTTTGGTGCAGCGAGAAGGCCGGTTGCCAAAATCAAATTTTTCCCATAATAACACCCGGCGGATGTGTCACAGATATAGCTATAGGAATCCTGCTCAATCTGCTTAAGACATGTGCCGGTAAGAAGAGTCACCTTACGGCGGATTAGTTCCCTCTCCAATACCTGAAGTACGGAAGCCGCCTGTTCGGAATTCGGATAGAAATATCCGTTTTTCTCTTTGGGGTAGATTCCCAATTCCCGAAAGAATGCCACACAATCCTGATGTGAAAAGCGATCCAGTATATGCTGAACAAAGACAGGATCCCCATGAAAGCACTCCGCCTGCATATGCGCATTGGTATAGTTGCATTTTCCATTGCCGGTTGCCAGAAGCTTCTTCCCGGGTTTGTCCATCTGCTCCAGCAAAAGAACGGACTTTCCCCTTCCGGCTGCGGTTATAGCCGCCATCATGCCGGAGGCACCCGCTCCAATTATGATCACATCCCAGATTTTCTTTCCCTTTCGGCTCATATCAGGTACTTCTCCCAATCTTTTTGGTCTTTGACTTTCGACAAAAATTTTAGCACAAAAGGGGAAAACATTCAACAAATCAACTGGAATAACTCTCGAGGAAATCAAACAGTTCCTCCTGGCTCTCAAACCCAATTCCGTTCTTCAGTCGTTGCTGCAGATCCATTGGCAGATCTGCCGTTCGAATGCCGGTCTCCATAAAATTTTGCGACGAATTATCACAATACAAAACCACATTTCCGTCCAGATCTTTCAGCAAATAAGGATAGGGAATCGTGTGGCCGGTATTGACCGCGGTTGTCTGTTCTGTATCCCGGGTATCCGGCACCGACTGTCCAATCTGGGATTCCTGCGGTGTATCGGAATCGGTATTTGCCCGGAAAATAGCCGCTGATATTAACACTGTAAAAACAATAATGCAGATACTTATTCTTCGTTTCATTTTCATCACCCCAAATAAGTATCTGCATATTTTACATAATTATACCAATTTTATCGCAGTAGATGTAAAGTTTTGGCAATACGCACCAGTAAGGTTCCCTTCGGGAAGCTCAAAATATCTTCCTCATTTACCCCTTTTAGGAGTAACAGGGTCACTGCGTAGACAATAACTGCCACTAAAATAGCCACAATGGCTGCTACAGAATTGATCTTACACAGTGCGTAAAGGCCTTTGTAAGCAAAGTAAGTAATCACTCCCATAATGAGAGAACATATAAGAGGAATCAAAAAGGTCTTTTTTATCTCCTGATGATAGCCACTGTATTTGGTCAAGGCTCTGGAATTTAAGATACACATGAGCAGGGCAAAAAATACATTGGCCACAACAACCGCATAGATATTCAATCGGAAGAACATCATGAGAAGCACAAGTAAAATGACGTGTGCCACCAGAGCGATCACCGCGTTTATAACCGGAACCTTCAATCGGTCAATTCCCTGAAGCAACCCATTGGACAGGGTAGATAACGCATAGAATATTACCGCAGAAGATCCCCACAGCATCATGGTTGCCGCAATATCGGCAGTGGCCGAAGTTCCCGGGAACAGCATAACAAAGATCGGCTTTGCCAGCACGGTAAGTCCCATGGTACAGGGGAATGCGATAATCATAACGAACCGAATTGCCGCTGCAATCTGGCTTTTCACTCGCTCCATATCCTTCTCCACAAAGCTTGCTGTCAGAGTCGGAACCGAGGATGCGGCCATAGCGGATGCAATTGCAATCGGAATATTAATGAGAAGCTTGTATTTTCCGGAAAAAACGCCCCACCATACATCAACCTCATGTTCCGTATATCCCTGGAGCAATGCCACATTCTTAAAAATTCCCTGATCAATAATTCCGCTGATATTGTAAATGGTCGTACTCAAAAGTACCGGAATGATCGTAATAATCAAAAGCTTAAAGGTATACCAGAACGGACTGACATTGGCACCTCTCTCCCGCCTCATACGTTTTTTGAACACACGCATATAAACGGTGTATACAAAAATCATGAAAAGAAGTCCGAATACCGCACCGGTTGCGGTTCCCAAGGTTCCACCAGCAGCACCGTAAGCCGGACCATAATGCTCACTGTCACCCAACACAGCGCCAATCCTCGTTCCGTATCCAAAAAGAACATAGGCCGCCCACACACTGGCAATGGCATTGGCAATCTGCTCGATAATCTGTGAGATTGCACTCGGCATCATTGTACCCAGTCCCTGAAAAAAGCCTCTCAGCACACCCAAGACTGCCACAACTACCAACACCGGTGCGAGTACCTTTAACGCGAACACGCTATATGGCGTCTTAAGCAAGGTCCCTGTGAAAAATCCCGCACCAAAATATACAACGAGAGCTGCAATCAAACCGGATCCCAGACCAAAAAGCATTGCCCCCTTAAACACCTGATACGCATTCTTGTAATGCCCTTTCGCCACCTGTGCAGAAACCGTTTTGGAAACTGCCTGAGGAAGACTAAAAGAGGATATGGTCAGAACAATATTGTAAACATCGAAAGCACAACCATAATAGTTGTTGCCCACATCTCCGATAATTTCCGTCATCGGAATACGATAGATCAATCCGATAATCCTGCTTATGATCGATGCAATTGCTAAAATTGAGCCCTGAACGAGAAAATTCGTTCCGTTCTGCTTGGATTTACCCATATCAATAACCTCTGTCAGCTAGTTGATTGTATTCTTGTCAGCCTTACTGTTCTCAACAATTTCTACCCAGGTTGTTCCCGGATTCAGCACAATCTCATTGCCATTGGTATCGTAATACTTTGTTTTGGCCGAAGAGGATTCTCTTGACCACGTAATATCGATTGCTTTGCCCTTTGTAATAAACTTTCCGGTTCCTCCGGACTGATAATCAATATCCAGAGTACCGTTGCTGGAATCCTTTAAGGTGCTGTAGCAATTCTGAATAATGATGTTGGTCACTGCAATCTGCTGATCCGTAAGTCCATCCTTCTGCGGAGCACCGAACTCAAACCGATAATACAGACCATCTTCACTATTGTACTCAAACCAAGGCTTAGGGTCAACATAATACATGGAAATCTTTGTTGCATCCACGCCGTCCGTCAAAAGGTTAGGTTCCTCCTCTGTTGCAAACTGATAATGGCTGCCGTAAGAATCCGAGAGCATGGTAGAAAAACCATACTTCTCAATACCGGATGCAATCAGATCTGAAGTTGTATACAGATTATGGGGCGCTTTGCGACTGTTGTCCCGGTAGAAGTACTGTCCGCCCTTTCCGGTAATTCCGTCTACATTGTCAATAAAGGAACTGTTCAGTACATCCAACGCATACTTGCTCTCTCCTGCATGGAAATAAATTGCATCGAATTCCTTGGCAAAATATACATAATACAGGCGGCAGCTTCTGACATTGCCCACCCGTTCCATACCGGAATAATCCTGGTAAATGGCCATAAGTCGCGTAATACCGCCCTCTACCGGACATTCATAAATGACATCTGCCTGTCCCAGCCCGTACTGTGGCAGCGTCACCTTCGTGTTCTCTGTCATAACGGCAACCGGTCGTTTCGTTGCAACCGTCTCATCGATCCACTCGCCTGTAAACGGACTTCTTGCCTCTCCTTCATGGGTCTCGGTGGCCGGCTCCTGCGTCTCTGTCTCAATTACCTGTGCCACCTCTGTCGGCTCCGGAAGCTGGCTTTCCTGCGGCGCTGGTTTTTCTTTTCCACAGCCTGTCAATATTGCTCCCGCACAGATTGTCGCAAAAGCACAAATCCATATATTCTTTTTCATAATGTCTCCTTTTCGTTTTCCTTCTTATTTGTTATCTGCGCAATCAACGCAGGATATTCATAGCCTCCAATATCTGTCTCTGCTTTTCTTCCATGACAGGAGCTTCCTCCTCTGTCATATGATCATAACCGAACAGATGCAACATACTATGTACGATCAAAAATGCAAATTCCCGTTTCTCGCTATGGCCATAGCTTGCAGCCTGCTCCTTAACCTTGTCAACGGATATGATGATATCGCCAAGAATCGCTTCTCCGGTATCCGGATTGAAATCATCTTCGCATTCCCTGTTCAGGAAAGAGAAATCACCCGGAGCCGAATAGGACAACATCGGGAAAGATAACACATCCGTCGGTCGGTCAATCCTTCGGTATTCCCGGTTAATTGCATGAATGCCTTCATTGTCTGTCAGCGTCAGGTTTACTTCCGCAGCATAAGGAAATTCTTCATGATCCAGGCAGAAATCAATTACCTGCTCGGCAAGAACTTGGTACGGAAAATCAAAATCCACCATGCACTCTTCTTCAAAACAAAAACTCACGACAAACTCTCCTCCTTTGCCAGAAATTCTCTCGCTTTCAAAAATTGATTCATACTCATCCCGGATTGATCATACAGCCCGGTTGATGAAAACTCATTCAGGGTCTGATAGATTAACATATCGCGGTTCCACTGGCTGTTTCCCACATCCTTATGCATGACCTCCAGCTTTTTTACAATGGCATCAACCATGTGTACCAGCGCGGATTCCGGTGTGGATAACGCCTGCTCTTCTCCGTAATATTCATACAGAATCTGCGTGAGGGCCTCGGGAAAACATAAACTCTCCGCCTTAACCATCGCATTCTGCGTGTAAGGTTCGCCCAGCCAACGCCCCATACGATAATAAAATCCGGCAGCCAGACACAGATTTTCATTACACCCCACTGCTTTGGCACAGCGGAATGCGACATCCGAAACCTTTTTTGCATGTCGGTACTCCAGCATGGAAAAATCCTTTAACGCCTTTACCTCAGAATACTCCTCCGAAACAATGTCCAGATACTGGTTGTCCACTTCCTGACTGGTTTCTTTCCAAATCCTGCCAAACAGAAAATACGCCACAAATGCCGATACGATACCGTTTACAGCTCCATACACAAAGCACCGGTTGTCCATCTCCTTGTAGGAAAGATAATAGAAAATTCCCGGAATCAATATATTTAAAAATAGAATCAGAAACGACAGGCAAAGCCGATACGTCTTATGTTTTAACGCTTCAGCCAGCACCCCGCCAAGCAGAGTCAGAAGGCATAAAGCAATCAATGCATAGCTGTATCCTCCCGCCGAAATGCTGAGCAGAATGTCAAAAAAGATTCCCACAACGATTGCCATTGTGCTGTTTGAGACTGCACACATCAAAATCGGAACCAGAATGACCGGCTTGCAGAATTCCGGCAAATAACTCGCTCCGTAGGTCAGCGCTGCACACAGGGTATAGATGCATGCCAGACGAATAAAATTGCTTTTTGTATTATTCGAAAGCTTTCCACTCCTGCGCTCATATTCCAACTCAAACAAATATATGCAGACAAATATCAGATCCAGGAAAAACAGGCAGAGCCATTCATCCAGGTAAAAGTGATTGCCCAGACACATAAGTGCTGTCACACCAAATGTGACAAGAATGATGCTTGTAATAGACAGGAGCCGGTACAGATTAACAGTTTCCCTTGGTTTCATTTTCTCTCCTGTCTGCTTTTGTTTTTGGAAGCAGTCTTTTTCTCATAATCATCGTAGGCTTGTACAATTCTCTGCACCAGCGGATGACGCACGACATCCTTGCTGGTCAGTTCACAGATTCCGATCTCATCTATGCCGCGTAAAACCCGAAGCGCCACATCCAAACCGGACTTTGTCCCCGGTGCAAGATCCTTCTGTGTGGCATCGCCGGTAATGACCGCTTTCGAACCAAAGCCGATACGGGTCAAAAACATTTTCATCTGTGCAGGTGTGGTATTCTGCGCCTCATCCAAGATAATAAAGGCATTATCCAGCGTTCGCCCCCTCATATATGCAAGGGGAGCCACCTCGATCAGCCCTTTTTCCATGTTTTTCTGAAAGCTGTCCGCCCCCATAATCTGATACAGAGCGTCATAAAGCGGACGCAGATAAGGATCCACCTTGCTCTGCAGGTCTCCCGGAAGAAATCCAAGCTTCTCTCCGGCTTCAATTGCCGGACGTGTCAGAATGATTCTGCTCACTTCCTCATTTTTGAACGCGGTAATCGCCATTGCCATGGCAAGATATGTCTTTCCTGTTCCGGCCGGTCCCATTCCGAACACAACCATTTTATCCCTGATATTGTCTACATATTGTTTCTGCCCGATTGTCTTGGGTTTGACCGGCTTTCCCTGAATGGTATGACAGATAATATCCCGATCGATTTCTACCAGAGCATCTCCCTTATGTTCCTTCAATAACGCCAATGCATAATTCACATTCTGTTCCGTAATCTCATTTCCACGCCGGGACAGCTCGCAAAGCTGTTCAAATACTTCCCCGGCTCCTTTGGCGTTGGATTCATTGCCGATAATCTTGAGCGTATCCTCTCTCACCACGACCGTAACGCCAAGATGTTTTTCGATTTTCTTTATATTCGCATCAAACTGGCCAAATACGTTAGCCATATGCTCCGTAGGGATACGGAGTGTAATTTCATTCAGACTCATCCGATTCTTCCTCCTGTGCAGCCGACGGCTGCGGCAAAATTTCCGTCAATGCAGGCTTTGCAATACTTTCACTGGCAGAAATCTCTCCATATATGTGGTAGTTTGCTCCCACCTTCTCTATCATAACATTTTTATCAAAAATAGACACCCCATTTTCTTCCAAATCCTCAAGATATTGTTCCAGATGCTCCAGTGCAAGAGCCTTGACCTCATCCTTTGTTAGTGTAACCTCCACTGTTTTCTGCTCCATATAGGTAATATGTCCATAAAATACCGGCAGATAAAAGCTTTGCATCAGGCATAACTGCTTCTTACTGTCCAGAGTTTCATACTGATCATAATCTGCGTAAAGCTTGGGAAGCATCCATTGATAATTCCCGAATATCATATAATACTGATTCTGCACCTGTCCGGTTTTCTGTTCCAGACTCAGTTTTTCCGGAATCCAATCCTCATAATCATAGACCACATGCCCCATGACATCCGCGTCAGCACTCTGATAATAATACTCCTTTACCTCGCCGTTGTCATCTAAAATTTCCTGTCTTCCGCTTACCAGGATATCTCCCGCGTGAACCTCATCCCCACTGACCACCTGAGCCGCTCCGTGCCGGGTAATAATTGATACGATCTGCGCATCCCTTGATGCTACCAGATCCATGCAGACGTCCCCTGTCTCTTGCGGCCGGTCTGATGCGATCTTTTCCTGTATGTGAACCACAAGCTTTGTTCCCTCTGTATATACGCTTGCCCAGATAATTTCATCAAAATCCTGTCGCAACGATAATTCCAGCTCATCATTGTCAATGCAATCCTTAGCTGAACCATAGGTGATATTCTGTTCTTTCAGATATTTGAGGACAACGTCTTCTCCAATAAAGGAGTTTCCGACCACCTCAATCCTCCAGACTCTTGTGGAAAGCCAGCAGACTGCTCCTATTACGAGAAAAATCACAAGCGCAAAAACCTTACGTGCCCGATACTGACCAAGAAGAAACGGAATGCCGGCCCGTTTCAGTATTCGAAGCTTTACATGGGTTTTCCTCAGAAAAGGCTTCAACTCATACAGGTCCTTCAAGTACATGCAAAACGTGAACTGTGCGTTATCTGCACACACAACATTCCATATGTGAATGCCGGACTTGATACACAGATTCATGAATCGCGTCACACCCCTGCCTGTTATCCGGACTGTGAGAACACCTGTCGCAAACCGATAAAGTCTTCGAATCATGGAATAAAAGAAATCCCTTCCATATATCCGGTGATTTCAACCTGATCCTTTGAAAAATCGGGAATACAGAGATTTCTCCCGGTAATCTGTATGGAAAAGGGCTTGGCAGCAATTACGATCATCTCACTGCTGTACTGACGGATGCCACGGTGATTGGAAACACACAAAGAGCGGTTTCCGGCCATGGATAACAGCGGCATTCCAAGGAACAGATCCTTTGGCAATCCAAAGAGATCCAGTATCTCATCCGCTTCGGTTTTTTTATTATTTGGATTTGCATTATGGCTTCTCATAATTCATCTTATGAAAAAAATGCCAGTCCTATGCACCGCTTACTTGTGATAAGGTTCATGGTTCATAATTCGATAGGAACGATAAATTTGTTCCAGTAGAATCACCCGCATCAATTGATGGGGAAATGTCATTTTTGAAAAGCTGAGTTTTTGATCGGCACGCTCCAAAACGGCCTGTGCCAATCCAAGGGAACCTCCGATCACGAAATAGATATGACTGGTTCCTTTTATTCCCAATCTCTGAATCTGTTCGGACAGCTCAATCGAATCCAACATTTTCCCCTCGATTGCCAATGCTATGACGAATCCGTCTTCCCGAATACATTTTAAAATGCGTTCGCCCTCGCGGTTTTTCACCAGCTTTATCTCATTCTCGGAAGCCTGTTCCTTGGTTTTTTCATCTGCAACCTCAATCATTTCCAGTTGGCAGTATCGGCTCAGTCTCTTCCTGTATTCATCGATTGCCTGTGTATAGAATTTTTCTTTTATTTTGCCAACGCATACAATTGTTATTTTCATATCCTATATTTTACTATATTCTTCCATGCAGATACAACTGTATCGCTTCTATTTTTAGAAAAAGTTGATATAACGCTACAATTTTGCATGAGTCCATGCTATAATAGAGACAGTGAATCAACAAGGAGGATAACACTTTGAAAGAACTACAGGACCGCATCCTTAAGGATGGCGTTGCAATGAATGAAGATATTTTAAAAGTCGATAGTTTTATTAATCATCAGGTAGATCCGGAGCTGATGCTTCACATTGGTCAGGAATTTGCCGCGCATTTCAAAGATCAGGGAATTACGAAGATTGCTACCATTGAGAGCTCCGGTATTGCGCCCGCCCTCATGACAGCACAGTGTATGGGGCTTCCGCTTATTATTTTAAAAAAGCAGCCATCCAAAGTACTAAATGACAATCTCTATCAGACAGAGGTTACATCTTTCACAAAGGGAACAAGCTATGAGCTGACCTTATCCTCAAAGTTTATTTCAGAGAATGATCACGTATTGATTATCGATGATTTCCTTGCCAACGGGGAAGCGGCTACAGGTGCCATGCGGCTTCTTCGCAAGGCACATGCCACCATTGCCGGCATTGGAATTCTGATTGAGAAGTCCTTCCAGCCCGGGCATGAAAAGCTGATTTCTCAGGGCCTGGATGTATACTCTCTGGCAAGAATCGGTCATATGGAGGCCGGTCGCATCGAATTTATCGAGTAAGCTTTCAACAATTCTATAACGGATTATATAAGCAAAGAGGTTCGGTGGCATTCCGAACCTCTTTTCCTGTCGTACGCTTATATCTGATACCAACTTATTCAGCCTCTTCCTCCGGCTGCACATCAGACAGATCTTCGCCTTCTCCATCTTCCACATAAAATACAAAGTTTCCGCGATAGATATCAGAGCAAAGCTGTGTGTTATTATCAATGATGATTACGGACAGCACATTATTTCCTTCCAATACGGTAATCGGTCCCGTATATGGTGTACTATATATATTCGGATCTGATCCATCCCACGTATAATATGCACTGCATCCATCCGGAACGGTGACTGTGATAGTTGTCTCCACACCAAAATCTCCTCCGTCCGGTGTGACAATCGGCATATCCGGCGCAGGTATATCAATCACATATTCCTGACTTACCACTTCCGAATAGATTCCCTTATCATTCATGCAAACTGCGTTGATCGTATAGGTCTTCAAGTTTTCATTCAATTCGATGGGCATCGTGTATCGCTCTCCGCGCAATGTCGGATCGGAGCCATCCAAAGAATAATAGATATCGTATTCTCCGCTGGTGGTCAGTTCCAATGTCACATATTCATCATATGTTCCGCCTTCTACGCTGAATACAGGGGCTGTCACCACATACGCTGCAAACTGATCCTGAAGGCTGGTATCCACCACCTCATACAACGCCAGAATCGCATCATAATTTTTCTGATTCTCATATATTGTTATCAAAATTTCACAGGCCTTTGCATTGCTGCTATCCTGCTTCATGATTTCCTGACAAAGAATCATTGCAGAGTCATAATCCTTCCGATTCATATAGATTTCGGCCAAAATAAGACGAATCTCTGTATTGTCCTTGTCAAGGGACAACGCATTCTCATAATATTCGATGGCAGTGCCGATATCTCCTTCTTCGTACGCTTTCTCCGCCATTTCCACCTGATAGTCAAAGGAATTCGCCTGCTTATTCTTAATGCCGAACATAACGACACAACCAAGGATAATGATTACCACACAGGCAGCAATGATACCTCCGATCAGGATCATCTGTTTCTTATTCTTCTCTGCCTGATTTTCTGCACCGGCACCAGGCATCGGCCCTACATGGGCGGTCTTTGGTCTATTCTCCTCCGCCAGCACTTTCTTCAGATAATCATCTTCATACTCGTTATAGTCCGGCACGATCTGCACTTCTTTTCCACACTTAGAGCAAAAGAGACTTCCCTCCTTTAGCTCTTCACCACAATGAACACACTTCATTTCTCTTTCCCCTGTCAATATTAATTCCGGACTTAACACAAGTCACTGCTTTTCATGGCTTCTACACAGTTGTTCATGAGCATTGCAATCGTCATAGGACCAACTCCCCCCGGTACCGGTGTAATATAAGATGCCTTTGGCTCAACCTCTTCATAACGAACATCTCCGCAGAGCTTGTTATTCTCATCTCTGTGGATGCCCACATCAATGACAACTGCCCCATCCTTCACATATTCTGCTCCGATGAAACGCGGCTTACCGATCGCCACGATCAGAATGTCCGCCTGACTGCAGAGTTCTTTTAGATTGGAGGTCTTAGAATGGCACACCGTAACAGTTGCATTCTCCCGAAGCATAAGCAGAGCCATTGGTTTGCCCACGATATTGCTGCGCCCGATGACAACACAATGCTTTCCTGCAATATCAATATTACTGCGCTTCAAAAGCTGGATGATACCTGCCGGTGTACAGGAGACAAATCCTTTTTGTCCAATGACCAGCGCTCCCACATTCTGCGGATGAAATCCATCCACATCCTTCTCCGGTGAAATAGCAGCAATCACGCGATCCTCGTTTATGTGTTTCGGAAGCGGAAGCTGACAGAGAATTCCATGCACATGGTCATCCTGGTTCAGCTGTTCAATAATTGCCAGGAGTTCCTCCTCGGTTGTCTCTTCCGGGAGCTCGTAGGCCAACGACTCGATTCCGATATAGGCACATGCCTTTTTCTTGTTGCCTACATAGACGGAAGATGCAGGATCGCTTCCCACCTGGATTACAGCCAGACAGCAGGAATGTCCCACCTCCTTCAGTCTCGCCACCTCCTGTTTTAATTCTTCTTTGATATCTGCCGATATCTGCTTTCCATCAATTATGTTTGCCATCTGTTTTCTCCATTTGCTCTATACTGACGGATCATCCGGGTTTTTGATAGTCCGGTAATCCTAAAATAATCCTGTAATAACTCCCTCGTCGTTTACGTCAATATTGTATGCAGCCGGTTGCTTTGGAAGACCGGGCATTGTCATAATGGAGCCATTGACAGCCACAACAAAGCCTGCACCTGCAGACACATACACTTCACGAACATTGATCGTAAATCCGCTGGGGCGCCCCAATTTTTTCGCATCATCGGAAAGGGAATACTGTGTCTTGGCCATACATACCGGAAAATGTCCCATCCCAAGATCCGTAATACGCTTCAATTCTTTTTCTGCCGCTGCAGAATACGTAACACCGTCTGCACCGTAAATCTCTTTTGCGACAGTCTCAATCTTCTCTTTCAGAGAAAGCTCATCTTCGTAGAGAAGCTTAAAACTGCTCTTTTTATTCTCCAAAGTATCAAGGACTTTTTCAGCCAGAGCGACACCGCCCTCGCCGCCCTTCTCCCATACTTCTGATAAAGCGAACTCGCATCCTCTCTCTTTGCAGAACTGCTCTACATATGCAGTCTCTGCAGGAGTGTCTGTAACAAAAGAATTGAGGGTCACAACAACCGGCACACCATATTTCTGAAGATTTTCAATGTGCTTTTCAAGATTCACGATTCCGGCTTTCAAAGCCTCCAGATTTTCTTCCGCCAGATCACTCTTTGCGACACCGCCGTTGTACTTTAACGCGCGGATCGTTGCAACAAGCACCACCGCATCCGGTGTCAGCTTTGCCTTGCGGCACTTGATATCAAAGAATTTTTCAGCACCAAGATCTGCGCCGAATCCGGCCTCTGTGATCACATAATCCGCAAGCTTTAAGGCAGTCTTGGTGGCACGGACACTGTTACAGCCATGTGCAATATTGGCAAACGGACCACCGTGGACAATCGCCGGTGTATGCTCCAATGTCTGGATCAGATTCGGCTTTAGCGCATCCTTCAGAAGTGCTGCCATCGATCCAACTGCATTCAAATCCTCCGCAGTAACGGGTTTTCCATCGAAGGTATAGGCAACAACGATTCTTCCGAGCCGCCTCTTCAAATCGTTCATATCGTCTGCAAGGCAGAGAATCGCCATAATTTCCGATGCAACCGTAATTACAAAATGATCTTCTCTAACCATTCCGTCCATCTTATTCCCCAGACCCACAACAACATTTCTGAGGACACGATCATTCATGTCAAGACAACGTTTCCAGACAATCTGTCTCGGATCGATTCCCAACTCATTTCCCTGCTGAATATGGTTATCTAAAAGTGCCGCCAAAAGATTATTTGCGGATGTGATTGCATGAAAATCTCCGGTAAAATGCAGATTCAGATCTTCCATTGGCACGACCTGCGCATAACCGCCGCCGGCTGCACCGCCTTTAATTCCAAAGCACGGTCCCAAAGATGGCTCACGAAGAGCAATGACCGCTTTCTTTCCCAGTTTGCCAAAGGCCTGTCCTAAGCCGACACTGGTTGTGGTCTTACCCTCACCTGCGGGAGTCGGGTTAATCGCCGTCACAAGAATCAGTTTCCCGTTTGGCCGATCCTTGATATCTTCCATCAGTTCATCCGACAGCTTCGCCTTATACTTTCCGTATAATTCCAGCTCATCCTCCCGGATGCCAAGGCTTGAAGCTACCTCTTGAATCGGAAGCATGGATGCTTCCTGGGCAATCTGAATATCACTCTTCATAAATGTCCTCCTCTATATGTATTTATTTATGAATATCACTTTTAAAGATTTTCGTCAATATATGACTGCAATTCTTCCGGTGTCATCAATACTTTTCTCGGCTTGGTTCCCTCTTCCGGCCCTACAATGCCGGCTTCCTCCAACTGGTCCATAATTCTCGCTGCGCGGTTGAAACCAACCTTCAGATACCGTTGCAGCATACCGATGGATGCCTTTTCCTTATCCACAATGATCTGGGCTGCTTCCGTAAAATAAGAATCCCGTCCGTCATCATCCGCATCGCTGTCTGAGATGGAAACAGTCGTATTGGAAGACTGACTGCACTCCACCTTCTGCTGTATGGTATCGCTGTAGGATGCAGCTCCATTATGCTCCGTAATGTAATTGACCACATCCGCAACCTCTTTGTCGGATACAAATGCTCCCTGTACACGGATCGGCTTCGGAACCCCCTGTGGATTAAACAGCATATCGCCTTTTCCCAGAAGCTTTTCGGCGCCATTCATATCGAGGATCGTGCGGGAATCGATGCCGGAAGTTACCGCAAAAGCGATACGGCTCGGCATATTCGCCTTGATCAGTCCGGTAATAACATTGACTGACGGTCTCTGCGTCGCAATAATCAAATGAATTCCGGCAGCACGTGCCAACTGTGCCAATCGACAGATTGCGGCTTCCACATCCCCGGATGCCACCATCATAAGATCTGCCAGCTCGTCTACAATAATCACGATCTGCGGCATTTTCTTCGGCCGCTCCTGTCCCTCCGGAACTTGAATAGAATCCACCTTGGCATTGTATCCATTGATCTCACGGACATTGGATTCCGCAAACTTTTCATAGCGCTCTGTCATCTCGGCCACCGCCCAGTTCAGAGCACCGGAAGCTTTCTTTGGATCCGTGACTACCGGAATGAGAAGGTGCGGAATTCCATTATACACACTCAGCTCTACCACCTTCGGGTCGATCATGATCAGCTTCACATCCTCCGGATTCGCTTTGTACAGAATACTCATGATAATGGTATTAATACAAACAGACTTACCGGATCCCGTCGCACCTGCGATCAAAAGATGCGGCATCTTTGCGATATCGGTCACCTTTGTTCTTCCGGAAATATCCTTGCCAACCGCAAAACTGATTTTGGACTTTGATTCTTTGAATTCCGGTGATTCGATCAGATCACGAAACGCGACTGTCACATTTTCTTTATTGGGCACTTCAATACCAACTGCCGCCTTACCCGGAATCGGAGCCTCAATACGAATATCCGCAGCTGCAAGATTCAACTTAATATCATCTGCAAGGCCGACGATCTTACTGACCTTGACCCCCATCTCCGGCTGAATCTCGTATCGCGTTACCGCCGGCCCACAGCTAATATTGGTCACCGTCACATTTACACCAAAGGTCTTTAAGGTCTGCTGCAGTTTATTGGCAGTCTCCTTCAGCTGGCTTTCCGTATTGCCGGATTGCTTGGAACTGCCTTTCTTGAGAAGCTCCACCGGAGGAAAAACATATTCTCTGGCAGGACTTTCCTGAGCAACCATCTCCTGTACGACATCTGCAATTTCTTTTTCAATGTCCGCTTCCGACAATGCCGGCTTTTTCTTAGGAGGTTCGGCTGCCCCCGACGCATCGGCTGTCATATCCGGCATCGCAGCGCTTGCTTCCTTGGGGGTAACAATCGGATCTAAAACAGCTGAGTCTCTCGTAAAATCCCCCGCTATGGTTAATTCCGGTATCGGGCTCTCCGGCTGGACCGGTGTCACTTCAGACATAACTGCATCCGAAGATGACAATGCCACCTTCTGTGTACCTTTAATTTGTGGAAAATCCGCTTCCTCGATTCCGTGAAGTTCACCCATCTCATCCGTAAGCTCCGGCTCTACGGTCTTCTTTTCAATCTTTGTATCGGAGGATACACCGGATACCTTGCGGTCCATTCGGCGCTCCTTCCGCTCTTTGCTCTTATATTCGCGATATTCCCGATACCTCTCATTATTCTCTTTGGCAGATTCGTATACCTTTTTGCCGCCTTTTTGCATTCCCTTGAGGGCAGAACGCTCCGTGATCAACACCAGACACACGATCAAAACAATGACATCAATGATGTAGGAACCGATCACTCCGAAAGCTTTCACCATAATATAGGCGATGGCTCCGCCTATGATTCCTCCACCGTTCTTATGTTCTGCACTGTATGTATAAGCTTCCAGCGGTTTGATCAATTCGCCACCGCCGACCACCAGGGACATAAAAAGGCAAAGGAAAACCACAAAGAGAATTGCAGCTATCAGCTTTACGGAAGCAAGCATGTTTCCTTTGTTTGACACAGCAAAAAAACTGCCTATCAGCAGCAAAATCGGAAGGATATAGGCAATCAATCCAAATACACCAAACAAAAAACTGCTGACCGCTTTGCCAACAGCTCCTCCCAATCCAAGATTACTGATAAACAGAAGCAACGCAATTGCAACTATGATCCATAATATAATTTCAACTCGAAAGGCCTCCGCCTTTTCCATTTCCGCCATGCGTTCTTTTTTCGTTTTTCCAGTCTTCCGACTGCTTGTCTTTCTACGGTTTCCCGTTGCCATGGAACTCAATCCTCCACATCTTAATTCAGTACATGTTCTGTTATAGTGTACCACATTTTGAGTCCTATGTCATCCTTTGAGTACCAAAATACTATATTTAGTGTTTTCTTTCCTCTATACGCTGATAAAGTGCCTGAAATGCGTCCGAAATTCCGCCAACTGCATCAATGATGCCCTCCTGAACCGCCTGCTCTCCTACCAGAATGGTCCCCAGATCCTTGGTCATCATCTGGGTATTCATCATCATCTCCTCCACCCGCTCCATGGAAACTCTGCTGTGTCTTGCAATAAAGCCGACAATCCGATCCTGCATTTGTCTGAAATAGTCATAGGTCTGTTTCGCGCCGATTATGGTTCCGCTCATGCGCACCGGATGAATGACCATCGTTCCGCTGGGCACGATCAGGGAATAATCTGTGGACACCGCAAGAGGAACTCCGATGGAATGACTTCCGCCCAATACCAGAGACACGGTTGGTTTACTCAGGGAAGCCACCATTTCCGCAATTGCAAGTCCGCTCTCCACGTCTCCACCCATGGTGTTGAGAATCAGAAGCACGCCATCAACATTCTTATCGTCCTCGATGGCCGCAAGTTTCGGAAGTACATGCTCATACTTCGTTGTCTTGGAAGTGGACGGCAGGCATTCATGTCCTTCGATTTCTCCAATGATGGACATTAGATAAATCGCATAGTCCCTTTCGTCTCTCGTCAGCAGTGTCTGCCCGAACTCCAGAATCTGCTCGTTTCTCGTACTGTCTTCATTCCTCTGTTCCTGAATTTTCTTTTCATCCTTCTTCTCACTATCGCTCATGGTTCCCTCCCCTGTTTTTATTCGAATTTCAAAGATGTTTGCCCGCTTTTCTCCGAACAGAAAAACGATAATGTCTTTTTTGCGAACTTGCTCACGAATCCTTCTAACGATTTAGACAGAATTGCTGACTTTGTTAGCGGCATGGATTTTTCTGAACGTTCGTGTCCGAAATGCGTGTCGACAATTTCCCGCCGGTTGTCCGCCCAAGTGAGAAGGCTAACCCGTTCCTCGAATTTGCCTAAATGGGCGCCTTCACAAAGTTGATATGAGCCGCCTTGGGCAAAACTCGCTTCGAGTACAACGAGATATCGCCACACTGTGTTGCTCAAACAGTTGCCCTGCGGCGGCACATTTTGTTCATGCGCCCATGTAAGGCAAATGCGAATCACTCTAAGCCGTTCTCACTCTTGGGCGAACATCCGGCGGAAATTGATCGAGGCCTGTAATGCCCCGGTCACGGGGCATTATCAATGCACTTGTCCATACGCATTAGCGTAATCTGCATGGCAAGTGCTCCTTGTCTCGGCGGACACGAATCATAAGAAAAGAGAAATCCATGCTGCAACAAAGTCGTGATTCTGGATCCATGAGTAGAAGGATCGTGAGCAAGCTGCAAAATAGAATGAAACATATTATGTTCGGAGAAAAGCGGGCAAACATCTCGCAATTTCGCATTAAAAAAGAACGGATACCGAGGTATCCGTTCTTAGTATGTCTGCAAATATGTAATTTATACACCGAGGAGATAATTGTACAGCCCCTCATAGCGGAACTTGGACGCATTCCATGAGAAATCGTTCGCCATGCCTCGCTCCACCATCTGATTCCACTGACGCTTGCGGTCGTAGAAAATATGCTTTGAATAGTTGATAACATGAAGCATCTCATCCGCATTGTAGTTCGTAAATGAGAATCCATCACCGACATTATCGTACTCGTTAAACGGCTGAACCGTATCCTTTAATCCACCGGTCTCACGCACAATCGGAACCGTACCATAGCGGAAAGAAATCAACTGTGTCAGACCGCACGGTTCAAAGCGTGACGGCATCAGAAACGCATCCGCGGCCGCATACAGCTTGTGCGCCAGATCATCGGAATAGCAGATATTGGCTGACACGCGATCCGGATATTTCC
Organism: uncultured Lachnospiraceae bacterium; assembly: GCA_945868435.1. Taxonomy (GTDB): domain Bacteria; phylum Bacillota; class Clostridia; order Lachnospirales; family Lachnospiraceae; genus Roseburia. The sequence goes on along the minus strand of CAMBLG010000001.1, from coordinate 336,390 downwards.
AAGCATAATGACGGAACATATTCTCATACTTCGGATCTCCCGTTCCGATTACCACCAGCTGTGTGTAATCATCAATCAGATTATCCATCACGTAACTGATCAGATCCAGTCCCTTCTGGTCGGTCAGTCTGGAAATCAGACCGATCATATATTTCTTTTTGTCAACCGTCAGGCCAAGCTGTTCCTGAATTTTTTCCTTGTTTATCGCCTTCTTCTTGCGGAAGCTCTCAGCGTTGTAGTTTGCATAGAGTTTTGGATCCGTTTCCGGATTGTAAACTCCGTAATCGATTCCGTTAACAATTCCCTGCATATCGAAATGACGGGCAGACAACAGACCGTTTAAGCCTTCGCCGTAATACTCTGTCTGAATTTCCTGGGCGTAGGTGTCACTTACGGTTGTGATATAATCCGCATAAACCAGACCACCCTTCAACATATTGGCATCCTTCTTGAACTCCAGCTTATCCGGCGTGAACAGTTCACGCGGGAAACCGGTCAGCCCCTGAATTGTCTTCACATCCCAGATTCCCTGGAACTTCAAATTATGGATAGTCATAATCGAGCGAATTCCCCAGAAGAAGGAATCTGCCTGGAACTCATTCTTAAGGAACACCGGAATCAGACCTGCCTGCCAGTCATGACAGTGAATAATGTCCGGACGGAATCCGATAAGCGGCAGCATGGAAAGTACTGCCTTGTCAAAGAAGGTAAACTTCTCAATATCGTAACGGAAATCACCGTACGGAACAAAGCAATTGAAATACTCCTGATTATCAATGAAATAATACGTAATTCCATCCAGCTTGTACTGCAATACCCCGACATATTTGCTCTGAATATAGGTACCGGAGCCCATGTAAAAATGCGTTACATACTCAAACTGATTGCGCCAGTGTTCCGGAATACAACTGTAGTTCGGGATTACGACACGCACATCCCACTCATTCTTGTTGAAAGCTTTGGGAAGTGCCCCACACACATCCGCAAGACCACCAGTCTTAATAAAAGGAACACATTCTGATGCTGCAAATAAGATATTCTTCATACCTTCCTCCTAATCTGTGATAACCATCACATATCCCAATTATGATATACTTCCTGTACGTCGTCATCCTCATCAAGGAAATCCAGGATTCGACCAATGTTGGTAATATCGGCTTCCTCTGTCAGAGTCACATAAGTCTGTGGAATCATGCTGACTTCCGCAGATACCATGGCAACACCGCCATTCTCCAATGTCTTGCGCACGGTCTCAAAGTCCTCAGGAGTTGTTGTAATCTCAAAGCTGTCCTCTTCCTCGGAGAAATCCTCTGCTCCGGCGTCCAATGCCATCATCATCAGATCATCGGCATCCATATCGCACTCTTCCTTGTCAATGATAATCTGCCCCTTCTCATCGAACATGTAAGAGACACACCCCTGAGTTCCGATGCTTCCCTGTCCCTTGGAAAAGGCGTTGCGCACATTAGCCGCAGTACGATTCTTGTTGTCTGTCAGACATTTGACAATAATTGCTGTGCCGCTTGGTCCATAGCCCTCGTATGTAGCAGTCTCGTAATTGACATTGTTGCCATCTCCTGCTGCTTTCTTAATACCGCGTTCAATCGTATCATTCGGCATATTGTTTGCCTTGGCCTTAGCGATAACCTGGGCAAGCTTGAAATTATTCGCAGGATCCGGACCCCCCTCCTTAACTGCAACTGCAATCTCTCGACCGATCATAGTAAAGATCTTACCCTTCGCTGCGTCGTTCTTCTCCTTCTTATGTTTGATATTCGCAAATTTGGAATGTCCTGACATAATTTAAACTCCTCTTTTCTATGTTGTGATTAATAACTTTATCTTATCATTTTTTTGCGCTTATGGCAAGTCGTCTGCGGGCTCCTTTGCATTCTCTGTATCTTTGGTGATTGCCACCTCGCGGATCATTTTATCCTCAATCCGCTGTACAGAGAAAATATAGCCGTAAGCACAGATACGGGCAGTCTCCCCATCTGCCGGGATTTTCCCCAGGAGGGAGATTAAAAATCCGTTGAGTGTGTCAAAGCTGTCTTCCTCCACAGGAATATCCAATGTCTCCACAACATCCTCCATATCTGCAAGGCCGTCCATGGTATAACTTCCGTCCGAATTCCTACGAATCAGTAGTTCTTCCTCGTCATGTTCATCTTCGATATTGCCGACAATCTCCTCCAGTACATCCTCCATTGCCACCACACCGGAGGTCTGTCCATATTCATCCACTACAATGACCATATGGCTCTTATTTGCCTGCATCTTTGTAAAAAGCGTGTTGATGTTCAATGTCTCCGGAACGAATTCGGCCTCCCGGATCAGCCCGGAAATATCCTTGATCGGAGTACGAAACAATTCATTTCTCTGTGCAAATGCCAATGCATCTTTGATATGTAAGACACCGATGATATGATCGATGTCCTCCTGATATACCGGATAACGGGATTTGTTGTTCTCGTTAATTGTCAAAATTGCATCGTGATACGACATCTCGCCGTCCAGCGCAATCAGATTTTTGCGGTGGGTCATAATATCCTTGGCCTGCTTGTCACCAAACTCAAAAATATTATTGATCATTGCTGCTTCCGAGGCTAAAAGCACGCCCTGCTCATGCCCCTCATTGACCATGGAAATAATCTCCTCCTCCGTCACATCATCATGCAGCGATGCATTTTTCAGAAATCCTTTAATCTTGTCTATAAGTGTCGTCCGCTTGGGACTGGCGCCTTCGTCCATTCTATTCTCCTTGTATAAACCATGATTGCCATTGTAATTTTTATTTTCTGTTATAAACATCCAAAATCATACCATGCGGACTGCATTCCGTCAAGTTATGTATACAGTTCCAGGCTGATTTCCAACGCTCTGTCAATCTTATCAAGAATCTGATTGTCAAGATGACAGACTTTATCCTTCAATCGTTTCTTGTCAATTGTCCGAAGCTGCTCCAAAAGGACAACCGAATCCTTTGCAAGGTCATACTTATCACAGCCCAGCTCCACATGGGTCGGAAGCTTTGCCTTGTGCATCTGCGACGTAATGGCCGCACAGATCACCGTCGGACTGTGGCGGTTTCCCACGTTATTCTGAATAATGAGCACCGGTCTTACCCCACCCTGCTCCGAGCCAACTACCGGCCTTAAATCTGCGTAATAGACATCTCCTCTTTGAATTACCATACTATTCACTCCATAAAATTGTTATACGCGTAGTATTACCAAATTTATCGAGTTGTAATCATAAAAAGATGGAACTTGTAAAAAATTATTGTCTATTCAGAACCCCTAAGAATAAGATAAGCAGAATCGTCATGCTTGCATGTAAGAGGCTGATTATCTTATTCGTAAGGTGGCTCGAATAGAGTCACCGCCCCATATATGAGCAAAAAGAAAGCTTCGAAGAAGCGACAGACCGGTAGACGGGCTGTTTTTGCGAATGTATGGAAGGGGTTCTGAATAGTTACAATTTATTTATAGATGCGCGGTACCCGAGGCGTAATCAGACACGCAAACTCGTAGTTAAAGCGTCCGGATAATTCTCCGAGCTCCTCCATCGTAATCTGCGCATCCCCATCTCGTCCAAGAAGGGTTACGGTATCTCCCTCTGCTGCTTCCGGAATATCTGTCACATCAACCATAAACTGGTCCATACAGACTCTGCCGCAAATCGGCGCCTTTTTCCCGTGAATCAGAACGTAACCCTTATTGGATAAGCCTCTGGCATATCCGTCCGCATAACCTACCGGAATCGTTGCGATCCGCTGCGAGCGATCGGTAACATAGGTTCCTCCGTAGCTGATGCTTCTGCCTTTTTCCAGTGTTTTGATAAAAGAAATCTGGCTCTTCATTGACATGACAGGTCTCAATTCAATCCGATCACGACTCACCTCATCCGAAGGCCATAGACCGTAGAGCGTGATTCCAGCCCTCACCATATTCATATTTGCCTCCGGCAGTTCCACAATTCCGGCGCTGTTGGAACAATGATGAATGGGGATGGTGACGCCCCGTTCTTCCAGCATCCCAATCATTTGTTCAAAAAGTCGAAGCTGTTCGTATGCAGGCTCTTTGGACTTCTCGTCCGCTCTGGCAAAATGAGTAAAGATACCTTCTATATCAATATTCGGCAAGGTCGCAATCCGTGCAATTTCCCCGGCACTTTTTTCATTTACCTGAAAACCAATCCGGCTCATTCCCGTATCGATCTTAATATGGATATGACAGATGGTATTCTGTGTTACCGCCAAATCCGACAATTGTTTGGCCGTCTGATACTCACAGACAGCTGAACGAATCTGATTGGCCACAATCTCGTCATACTGTTCCGGGAAGCTGACTCCGAGAATCAGGGCCGGCTTGGTTCGCCCGTCCCGAATCAGGGCCATCGCCTCGTCTGCTGTCGCCACTGCATATCCCCACAAATATGGAAGATCCTCAATGGCCTCCGCAATCTTCAACGCACCATGGCCGTAAGCATCCGCCTTGATGACTGCAGCCATTTGGGTGCCTTCTTTTATATTTCTATGCATAGATTCCATGTTAAAACGCACGGCATCTATGTCTATATCTGCATATACTCTGTATTTTTCCATTTCTATTCACCTAAATTGATTTCTTGTAATCCATCCACGATATCACCGGCCATAAGTGCTCTTTTGCCTGTACGAGCCGCCGCGGCATCTCCCGCAGCACCGTGAATAAACACCCCGTAAGGCGCAGCCATGTCAGCAGGAATTCCCTGTGCAAGAAGTCCGCCGATCACACCGGCCAGAACATCTCCGCTTCCCGCGGTTGCCATGCCGTGATTTCCGGACAAATTCAGATATTTCATTCCGTATGGCAGCGCTGTGACTGTTCGAAAATCCTTCAACACACAGATGACATCATAAGTTCCTGCAAATTCTACGGAAGCCTCCATCAGAGACCTCTGAAGAAATGTCACCGTTTCATTGACAAGTCTGGACATCTCACCCAAATGCGGTGTAAGAATTACATCCGTATGCGGTGCGAGCAGTCTCTGCGGATTCATCGCAAGAATATTGAGTGCATCCGCGTCCAGCACAATCGGAACGCTGACACAGTTCATCACTGCGTCGAACAGCCTTTGGGCAGTCTCTCCTGTTCCGATCCCCGGTCCAAGGACCACGGCATCCGCCCAATTCACAGCTTCCGCTACCGCAGATGAATCCAAATTACGGTCATCATAGGTTGTGAGGATTGCTTCCGGCACACAGGTCTGAATGATCGTCCTGTTTTCCTGCGGAGTCAGAATGCGCACCAGTCCGGTGCCCATGCGGTACGCAGCCCTGGCACACAGACACGCGGCACCTGCCATGTCGACAGATCCGGCCACCACCAGAAGCTTTCCATAGGTTCCCTTATTGGAATGCGGCTTTCTCTTAGGCAGCAAGGCAAGATCCTTCTGTTCCAGCACTGCCACTTTGGGCTTATGGGTAAGAAAGCTCTGCTCTGTAATTCCGATTGGAGCAACATGCACATTCCCACTGTATTCATTTCCCGGCCACAAAAACTGTCCCAGTTTTCCAAAAGAAAATGTAATCGTATCCTCTGCGCAAAAAGCACAGCCCATGCACTCCCCATTGTCGGATGACAGTCCTGATGCAATGTCTACAGCAACCTTCCAGCCTGCGGATTCGTTCAGCTGCCCCAGCACATGTGCAAGCGGGCCCTCAACTTTCCGTGACAGGCCGGTTCCGAATACGGCGTCTATGATCAAATCGTATTCCTGCATTCGTTCAGGCAGACCCCCGGTCATTGGAATCCCATAGGCCTTGCAGATATCCTTCTGTGTGTTATAGGAATCTGAAGTCTTTAGTCCCGCAGCTTCCCCCGCAGTTACGATCATTACCTTGACCCCTCGCTGTGTGAGAAGCCGGGCGATAGCAAGTCCATCCGCCCCATTATTACCGCTTCCGCAGACAATAAGCACATGTTCAAATACTTTTTTTCGTTCCTCTGTAAGTAAGAAAAGCCTCTGAACAAAAGCCATCGCAGCCTGTTCCATGAGCACCAGTTCCGGCACATGAAAATGGTTCGATGTATTTTGGTCAAGAAGCTTCATTTCTTTTCCGTTTACAAGATATTGCAAGGTAATCCCCCTTTAATTCCGTGGTTTTTCTTCTTGTGGGTTATTCTCATACTGAATATCAAATAAATCCAGCACCTCCGGGCCAAGAATATCATGCAGATATGCATAGATTTCCCGGTTGTTGATCTCCCGGTTCTGTTTACGGATGATATTCTTCTTTAAATCAATGCGGACCTGCGTAATCCAATCCTCAATTTCCTTTGCCTCTTCCTTGTTTACCCGAAGTTTAGCATAGAAATAGTCCATAGACAGCAGCATCAGTTGCTCATTATTCTCACGGATTTGCGACGGAATTTCAGCAAGTTCCTCTTCGCAGCAATCTATCTTCTCGTTCAATTCATCAATCAGCCGTTTGTTCTCATCCTGTTTTTTCTCTCGAAGTGCATCCTCTTTTTCGTCTGAAGATTCATCCATATTCTGAACGATATTATCCATCAGCTTGCCCTTCAGCTTCTTGTATTCTTTGAGCTCAGAGTTCAATTTCCCCTGACGGGCCAAAAGTGCATTGATGGTTCCCTCCGCTTCCTTAATCTCTTCTGTTTTACCGTGTACAGCAAAAAGCCTGTGCCATTTTTGATCCAGCACAAGAAGCGGTACCTGTTTGTTTTGAATTGCGGTCCTAAATTCTTCTTCATTGCGCATATTCCGCACCTCGAATACTACTTTGAATTTTTGACAATGTTATAGGATAACTGCATCAGGCTATCGGACAGATGTACATTTTCAATCACCACCCGGCGATCCATCAAATCCAGATCCACATGAGCGAAATTCCATATGGCATGTATCCCCAGATCAACCAGATGCTTTGCAGTCTCATCGGCCTTCTCTTTCGGCAGTGTCAGCGCCGCAATATCAATCTCATTCTTTGCGACAAATTCATCCAGTTCGTCCATCATATAGATCGGGATTCCCCGTACATTCTGCCGCTTCAAATCCGGATTTACATCAAAAAGCGCTATAATGCGAAAACCCAGCCGCTCAAACTTCACATAATTCGTAATTGCCTGACCGAGATTACCGGCTCCCATCACAATAATATTATGTGTCTGTGTAAGCCCAAGTATCTTGCCAATTTCATCATATAAATACTGAACATTATATCCGTAACCCTGCTGACCAAATCCCCCAAAATTGTTTAGATCCTGACGAATCTGCGATGCAGTAACTTGCATACGATTACTCAGATCATTGGAAGAAATTCTTTCAACGCCCTCTTCCAGCAATTCTCCAAGGTATCTGTAATATCTTGGCATCCGTCGGATGACCGCCTGCGATATTTCCTTTTCCACCCTGTTCCCTCCAATTCAAGATTAGATTAAAAAACCCTAAAATAATTATAGGAGTTTCCAGTACAACTGTCAATGTGTGAAATATTTAACAGTTAAAAACCTATAATTATCTTAGGGTTACTTCATCTTTTAGAGAGTGGCCTCAAGCTCTGCACGAATCGCCTTAATAAATCCTTCGCTGTTCAAAACCGTCGGGTTTGGAATTGTCGTAATCAAGGCCAGATCCTTTGTCATTTTTCCGGATTCAATGGTCTTTAAGCACGCAGCTTCAAGCTTATCCGCAAACGTCATCAGCTCCTTGTTCTTATCCAGTTCACCGCGTTTTCTCAGTGCTCCGGTCCATGCAAAAATCGTGGCAACGGAGTTGGTAGAGGTCTCCTCTCCCTTCAGGTGCTTGTAATAATGTCTCTGCACCGTTCCGTGTGCCGCCTCATACTCGTAATAGCCCTGAGGCGATACAAGAACCGAAGTCATCATTGCAAGAGAACCGAATGCAGAGCTGATCATATCAGACATGACATCTCCATCATAGTTCTTACATGCCCAGATAAAACCGCCTTCTGACTTCATCACACGGGCAACTGCGTCGTCAATCAGAGTATAGAAATATTCAATTCCCGCATCCGCAAAGGCCTGCTTATAATCTTTATCAAAAATCTCCTGGAAGATATCCTTAAAGGTATGATCGTATTTCTTGGAAATGGTATCCTTGGTCGCAAACCACAGATCCTGCTTTGTGTCCAGCGCGTACTTAAAACAGCTGTGCGCAAAGCTCTCTATGGAATCATCCAGATTGTGCTGTCCCTGAATCACGCCTGCACCGGTAAAGTTATGGATCAGTTCTCTGGTTTCTGTTCCATCCTCTGCCGTATATACCAGTTCTGCCTTTCCCGGGCCGGGTATCTTCATCTCGGTGGCCTTATACACATCTCCATAAGCATGTCTTGCAATGGTGATCGGTTTTGCCCAGGTCTTCACATTGGGCTCAATGCCTTTTACGATAATCGGTGCACGGAATACAGTTCCATCCAGCATGGCACGAATCGTCCCGTTAGGGCTCTTCCACATTTCCTTCAGGTTGTATTCTGTCATTCTGGCTGCATTGGGGGTAATGGTCGCACACTTGACAGCAACTCCGTATTTCTTGGTTGCATTGGCGGAATCGATCGTCACCTGGTCATCCGTGCGGTTGCGTTCCTCCAGTCCGAGATCGTAGTACTCTGTATTCAGATCAATAAACGGCAATAACAGCTCGTCCTTGATCATCTGCCAGAGAATTCGTGTCATCTCGTCTCCATCCATCTCTACCAAAGGGGTTGTCATCTTAATCTTGTCCATATCAGTTCTCCTTTGCCTATATTCTTATAATACAATGTTTAATTCCTTGCAGATATCGGTAATTACAATAATCAACTCCTGATCCGTGATCACCGTCACACGACCATCATCATACTGCGCATCTACCCATTCCTTCACACGTTTTACCAGCGTGGAGCCCTTATCCACCTTGCGTTCTTCCGGCAGATGATAATAATTGTTGATCCAGTGGGCAATTCCAGCCAGCCCGGATGTATTGGAAACAGCTACAAGTGGTGGGCGGTTCAGGAATTTTCCGGTATCAAAGATATTGTAGATCTCCTCATTCTTAAGCAGTCCGTCTGCATGAATACCGGCTCTCGTCACATTAAAGTTACTGCCGACAAACGGAGTACGGCTCGGCTGTACGTAGCCCACTTCCTTCTCAAAGTACTCCGAAAGCTCTGTGATCACAGTCGTATCCATTCCATCCAGTGTTCCCTTGAGCTGAGCATATTCAAATACCATCGCCTCCAACGGGGTATTGCCGGTCCTCTCTCCGATTCCGAACAGAGAACAGTTCACACCGCTGGCTCCATACAGCCATGCAGTGGTCGAATTATTGACAGCCTTGTAAAAATCATTATGGCCATGCCATTCAATCAATTCAGAAGGAACCCCTGCATGCGTGGTAAGTCCATAGATGATTCCCGGAACACTTCTCGGAATCACTGCACCCGGGAAATTCACGCCGTATCCCATAGTATCGCAGGCGCGCACCTTAATTGGAATCTTGTACTCATCCATCAGCTTCATCAATTCCAGGCAGAACGGAATTACAAAACCGTATATATCCGATCTGGTGATGTCCTCCAAGTGGCACCGTGGACTGATGCCGGTCTCCAGACAATCACGGATTACACTCAGATACAGATTCATGACCTCACGACGCGACATCTTCATCTTATAGAAAATATGATAATCCGAACAGCTGACAAGAATTCCTGTCTCACGAAGACCGATATCCTTTACCAATTGGAAATCCTGCTTGCTGGCGCGGATCCATGCCGTCACCTCCGGAAACTGGTAGCCTCTTTCCAGACATTTGTATACGGCATCCCGGTCCTTCTTACTATACAAGAAGAACTCGCTTTGACGAATCAATCCCTTCGGGCCGCCTAACTTATGCAGATAATCATAGATCGTTACAATCTGCTCCGTTGAGTAAGGAGCTCTGGACTGTTGTCCATCGCGGAACGTTGTATCCGTTATCCAAATTTCCTCCGGCATATTATGGGGAACAATTCGATCATTGAAAGCGATCTTTGGAATTTCCTCATAAGGGAAAAGATTGCGAAAGGTGTTCGGCTCACTGACATCTGCCAGCTGGTAGAAATGCTCCTCCAGCTGAAGTAGATTGGTTTTATTATTCATAACAACTTCTCTCATATCTACCACTCCTTTTTGAATATCAGTCCATGCTAATTTCTTTTATGTTACAGTTTAGTCATTCAGTCCGGTAAAGTCAATCGTGAATTTCCTAAAATTCATCAAAAAAATAAGAACCCCTTCAATCAATTCGCATAATATATACTGTAAATAAATTTATTGGAGGTCACCTATGAGTGATTTAGCTGCAACAAACTGTGGATGCAATACCTGCGATAACGGATGTAATTCCTGCAACATTATCTGGATTATCCTGCTTCTTTCCTGCTTCTGCGGAAACGGCTCATCCTTCAGCATGAACGGTGGAAACTGCGGCAACGATAATTGCTGCTGGATTATCATCCTTCTGTTACTGTTCTGCAACAACGGCAATGGCAATGGCTGCGGATGTGGAAGCATCTTCTAATTTATCCTTATGTAAAGGGGAGGAACCGTTCTGGTTCCTCTCTTTTTGTTTATATCGTGAAATTCACTTACCGGTATCAATCAGGCGAGCTTCTTTCATGATTTTGATTTTTCTTTTCCATCTTGCGAAGTGCGTCGTACACTTTGCATTCCTCCGGGACAGGACGATTTTTCAGACATTCCTCATCTATTTCATACACGCTGTTTCCGTCAACAATAAGTTTTCCCATAGTTTTCCTCCTGATCTTATAATACAGAATTGCCCTCTTTTTATCCAATATATGCATACTTTCCCGCTTCCGACCATAGTATGAATAAAAAAGGCATAAAGATTCTGATGGAAGAAAACGTAACTTTAACGCCATATGATGAAATGCTGCAGACACGGGATGTGCAAATATTAAAATCCATTATTCCATTTGTAGATTTCAATGCACAACGCCAGATTGCAATGCTGATTCAATGCATGGAGTTTCGACAGATCAAAACTATCTTTTCCAAAAAAGAAAACACGTTATCCATCTGCTCCATTCCGGATGGTACAGACAAACGAAGCGCACTCCTTGCCGCCGTGCGCAAATACTGTTCACCCAAGGAACAGGAAACCATCGATACCATTATGAATTTGCTCTGTATTATGGACTTTAATCTTGAACAATCTTGAGATTCCATTCATATGATAGGAACGGAGGTGTGTGATATGGATTCATCAATTTTTAACAACCCTGCATTTTCCGGAATGAGTCCGGAAAAATTGCAGTTTTTAATGTCCTTTGCCCAAAAGGATAAACCCACCAGCATGAAAGACGTTATGCCTTTTCTCATGGCAAACATGAAGCAGGCAAAGGAGCAACAGCTGGATTTTACCAAACCGGAGATTCAGATTATCTGTGACCTTTTGTGTAAAAATCTGCCGAAGGAAGAACGGGAACGCGTCCAGAAGGTAATGTCACTTTTATCTCTGAACATACCTAATTAAGCTCTTCCACCGGAATCATTAGCAGCTTGTCAATGGGGGAAAGGCTTTTGCCTTTCCCGTCTGTTCCCTCCAGATACTTTTCCCCTGCCGTCTCGAAAATTACATAAAGCGTATCGTCATAGATCTCCAGTTCTTCCGATCCCGGCAGCATCTCCACCTTCAGATCAGGATGTCCCGGTCTGGAGGAAAGCGCAATGATGGAGGAATAGCAAAACAGATAGGAGGATGCATTTCTCCCATAGGATCTGCTCAGATACACACCACCCTTATCATCAAAGACAACCCCCTGCACTTTCGAGGGAATCTTGTACTCACTTAAGGAGGCCAGTTCATCCCTTGCACTGTCATAATGATATGCAACCATTTTGGATTTCATCACCTTGGTATGGGTTGCAACCCAAAGCCTTCCTCCGTAATAAGTGATACAGGATGGTACATTTTTCACCGGATAAGCATCTACCACATCTCTCGCATCAATGACGCTTCCGGTGTTCTGATAAGCCATCCACTGTATGAAATCATAGGAAATTCGCTCAATGGTTTTTTCATTGGAATTGCACACCCACACATTGTCCCCGTCAAAGGCAATACCGCCCAGATGACTGTTCTCATCCATCCCAAGGGTCACCATATACTCTCCGGTCTCCCGATCCAAAACCATCAGTTCTCCCATGCAGTCATCCTCTGACGAGTAGGACGTGATCAGCACAAATTCATCCGTAAAACAGATTCCCTGAGGGCACTGGGCTTCACTGAAAATATACTGATTCAGGAAATCGTCCTCCTTTGTATCCGGCATTCCCGGAATATTGATTTCTTCACAGAATGCAAAATCCAGATCTTTGAGCAGAACTGTGTTATTTCTCATTCCACTATCACCGGACTCATACGCGTAATTCATGACATTGTAGGTATTATCTATGGTCGTAGAAAAACTCGAAGAGGCAGAGTCTGCCCCTTCGAGTTGCTTTTGATTCGGATTCTCCGAAATTATGAAAATCATTCCCAACAAACCAAGTATAAGAACAAGTGCTCTCATACTATTCTTCAATGTCGACAAGCTTACTAGCCCTCTCTTCAATCTCTCTTGCTGCCACGTCATCCGGTGCCTGCTCATATCTTGCGAACTCATAGGAGAAGTTTCCGCTTCCGCTGGTCATGGACCGAAGCTGGGTGTTGTAGCCATACAACTCCAGATACGGAATGTCTGCGGTAATCTCCTGATACCCATTCTCGGCGGTCATGTTCATCACGCGGCCTCTTCTCTTGTTCAGATCCCCCATGACATCGCCTGTATATTCATCCGGCACAACCACCTTAAGCGTTGCAATCGGCTCTAAGAGTACCGGATTCGCCTCAAGGAATCCCTTCTTAAATGCCTGAGCGGCCGCAACCTTGAATGCCATCTCGGAAGAATCTACCGGATGATAAGAACCATCATACAGTACTGCCTTCACTCCGATAACCGGATAAGCTGCAAGCGGTCCACTCTTTACTGCTTCCACAATTCCCTTCTCAACAGCCGGGAAGAAATTCTTCGGCACTGCACCACCGACAACGCACTGATCAAATACATATGGACTGTCCAGATCTCCCGACGGCTCAAAGGTCATTTTTACATGACCATACTGTCCGTGTCCACCAGACTGCTTTTTGTACTTATATTCCACATCGGACTTCTTGCGCAACGTCTCGCGGAATGCCACCTTCGGCCGCTTCAGTTCAATGTCTACTTTATATTTGTCTAAAAGCATGCTCTGTACGATCTCCAGATGCTGATCACCCATACCGTACAAAAGAGTCTGCCTGTTTTCGCTGTCATTGACATGATTCAAGGTCAGATCCTCCATGAGAAGCTTCTGAATCGCCTGGGAAATCTTATCCTCATCGCCCTTATTCTTTGCCTTGTAACGCATAGATACGTAAGGCTTTGAAATATTGGCGCGAATGTACGCAATCGGATTATTCTTCGTGGAAAGAGAATCGGTGGTCAGAGACTTGGTCAGCTTTGCCAAAGCCCCGATATCGCCCGCATGAAGCTCCGGAACCTCCTCGGTCTTGTTTCCGCGCAATACGTACAGACGACCGATCTTCTCTTCACATTCCCTGTGATAATTATACAAGGTGTCATCGGTCTTAAGAACACCGGAGTTAACCTTGATCAGAGAATACTTTCCAATGTAAGGGTCTACAATTGTCTTGAAAATATACGCAGACTTTGGTTTTGAAAAATCATAGTTGGCCTGGAACACTTCATTGCTCACCGTATTGATTCCGGCACATTCTCTCTTATCCGGGCTCGGGAAGTACTTTACGATATCTGCCATAAGGGTATACATACCTCTGGCCTGTATATTGGATCCCATCAATACCGGAACGATAGAGCCATCCAGCACATTCACGCGGAGCGCCTGACGGATCTCATCCTCTGAAAACTCATCCCCATTGAAATAGCGGTCCATGAATTCCTCACTGGTCTCTGCCACTGCCTCCAGAAGTGCATCCCTGCATATACCGAGATTATCCAGAGAATAGTCCGGAACATCAAATTTATCTACTGTTCCCTTGTCATTCCAGCGCTTTGCCTTCTGCTGAACAACGTTGACATAGCCGACAAACTGGCCATTTTCACGGATTGGAAGGTGGAACGGAGCAATCTTCTTGCCATACAATGCCTGCAAATCCTCCACCACCTGACGGAAGCTGGCATTGTCAATATCCATGTCGGTAACAAAGAACATACGCGGAAGCTTATACTTCTCACAAATCTCCCATGCACGCTTGGTTCCGGTCTCAATTCCAGCCTTGCCGGATACAACAATAATTGCCGCATCGGCAACCGACACAGCCTCCTCCACTTCTCCAACAAAGTCAAAGTATCCCGGTGTGTCCAGAATATTGACCTTCACATCGCCCCACGGAATCGGAATCAGTGATGTATGAATGGAAAACTGGCGCTTCGTCTCTTCTTTGTCGTAGTCGCTGATGGTGTTGCCATCGGCAACCGTTCCCATACGGCTAGTAATGCCGGCAAGGTATGCCATCGCCTCTGCCAATGAAGTCTTACCACACCCACCATGGCCTAACAGCACTACGTTGCGAATCTTGTCAGTTGTGTAAACATTCATAGTAAAAACCCTCCTGTATGTAATTTACCCAAAAGAATCGGCTTGGGCTCCGTATACATTATATGGTTATATTGTACTAATTTATGAAAGATTTTACAACTGTTTTATGCAATTTTCTAATTCTAATTCTGCTCCGCAATCTTCGCCGCAAGTTCCTCCAGATAGGTCCAACGGTCCATTTTCTCCTCCAGCTCTGTTTCCAGTTTCGCCTTCTCCTCAGTCAGCTCGTTCAGCTTCACAAAATCGCTGACGCACCGGGTCATCTCTGCATCAATGGCCGTAATCCGATCCTCGATTGTCGCAATATCATCCTCAATCGTCTCGTATTCCTTCTGCTCCTTGTAGGTAAACTTCAGCTTCTTCTCATGGGTCCACGTAGACCTGGAATCTTTGTCACCCGAAGAGTTTTCATCCACTGCCATGTGTTCCGTTCCCGCCTTCACAGGACTCTCACTTGTTTCGATGCGGCCTTCGCTCTCCGCCCGAAGCCGGTAGTCCGTGTAACCTCCCTCGTACTGACGCAGGATACCACCTTCTTCGAAGGCAAAAATGCGACGTACAACGCGATCCAGAAAATATCGGTCATGGGATACCGTAATTACAATGCCATCGTAATTATCCAGATAGTCCTCCAGAATCGTCAAAGTGGTAATATCCAGGTCATTGGTCGGCTCGTCCAGAATCAATACATTGGGAGCCTCCATCAACACGCGCAAGAGATTCAACCGTCTTTTTTCTCCTCCGGAAAGCTTCTCGATAAGACCGTACTGCTCCTCCGGTGGGAACAGAAACCTGTCTAACATCGCAGAGGCCGAAACCAGCCCGTCTTTCGTTCTAACATACTCAGATGTATTGCGGATATAATCAATGACCCTAAGCTTTGGATCCATATACGCAATGCCCCCGGAAGCCTCCTGTTCCAGTTCCTGAGTATAATAGCCGATCTTAATTGTCTGTCCGATGGTCACTTCACCGGAGTCCGGCAAAATCCTCCCGTCGATGATCTTCATCAACGTCGTCTTGCCACAGCCGTTTTTCCCGACAAATCCAATCCGGTCATTTTTGAGAAAGATATATGAAAAATCATCAATCAGTATCTTGTCCTCATATGCCTTGTGGATATGGGAAAGCTCAACGGTAGTTCGTCCCATGCGGGATGAGATGGAACTCATCTCTAGCGTTTTATCCATCTCTGGAGCCTTCTGCTCCCGCAGTTGTTCATATCTTTGAATATGTGCCTTCTGCTTGGTGGAACGGGCTCTCGCCCCACGCTGCATCCATTCGATTTCCTTACGCAGAATGGACTGTCGCTTACGCTCTCCCGCCCAGGCTATGTCTTCTCTCTCCTGCTTTGCGGTCAGATACCCGGAATAGTTGGTCTCATAGCTGTATATCTTTCCCTTGTCTACCTCCACAATGCGGTTGCAGACACTGTCCAGAAAATATCGGTCATGAGTCACCATGACCATGGCACCGCGGTAATTTCTCAGATAGTTTTCCAGCCACTCTGCCATATCCGAGTCCAGGTGGTTCGTGGGCTCATCCAAAACCAGCACATCACACGGTGTTAGCAGTACCGCCACCAGCGCAAGGCGCTTCTTCTGCCCTCCGGACAGATGTCCGGTTTTCTCATCGAAATCATAAATTCCAAGCCTCGTCATCATGGATTTCGCAGTGCTCTCAAGATTCCAGCGCTCCTGTTCTTCTCCCCCATGTTCCTTGTGCACACTTCCCACCTGCGCATAGGAAAGCACGCTTTCCAGTACAGTCGCTTCCGGATCAAACTCTGGCATCTGGGGAAGATAGCGGATGACAAGATGATTTGCCCGTATCACTCCCCCTTCATCCGGTTCCTCCAATCCCGCGATAATCTTAAGTAATGTGGATTTTCCGGTGCCATTGATTCCGATGATGCCGACCTTCTCGCCCTCCTGCAGATAAAAGGATGCATGATCAAATAAATTACGGTGTGTGTATGTCTTTGTAATATTGTCTACGGTCAGTAAATTCATAGCTTCAGCTTCCAATTCGATTTTTTCATTTTATGCTGTATAAATAACCTATCCGGCTACACAGCTTTTATATTAGGATAACATACTTTTATAAAAATGCATACCTATCAAGTTTCTTTATACCGCCATTTAGTTCAATACTTCAACGCACAAACGTGTTGACGAAATCGCAGATTATAGTACAATAGAAGTATCACACTGAGGAAGGAATTTTACTATGACTTTTCATACCGTAGGCTTTATCGGTCTGGGACTGATCGGCGGTTCCATTGCCAAGAAGCTGAAAGCAAACGATCCGGGTATCCGAATTTATGCTACCGCACACCATAAAGAAACCATCGAGGAAGCATATCGTGAGGGACTGATTGTCAATCATACTCTGCTTTCTCTGGATGCGTTCAGCGACTGCGACTGCATTTTTCTGTGCGCTCCTGTACAGCGCAATATTGACTACTTAAGACAGTTAAAGGACATCATAAGGGATGACTGTTACATCACCGATGTCGGAAGCACCAAGACTGAAATCCATGAGGAAGTGATCCGTCTGGGTCTGGAGAACAATTTCATCGGCGGGCATCCCATGACCGGTTCCGAAAAGACCGGAATCTTAAGTGCAAGTGAGACCTTATTGGAAAACGCTTACTACATCATCACCCCGACTACCACAACACCCCAGGCAGATGTGGACAGTTTTCGCGATTTCGTACTCTCACTGGGAGCAATCCCACTGATACTCGATTACAAAACCCATGATTTTTCCACGGGAGCAATCAGCCATCTGCCACACATGATCGCATACTCTCTTGTCAACCTGGTCCGCCAGATCGATGACAATAAGGAAACCATGAAGACAATTGCAGCCGGAGGCTTTAAAGACATCACGAGGATTGCTTCCTCCTCTCCTGTTATGTGGCAGAATATATGCTCTTCCAACCGGGAATCGATTCTGCTTCTTATGGACAAGTATATCAATCAGTTGCAGGAACTGAAGACTTACATCGACGGCTCCGATGAGCAGGCATTGCTTACGTATTTTCAGAGTGCCAAGGATTACAGAGACTCCATGACACTCCCCAGTGTCAAATCTCCGGATCGCCATTATGAACTGTATGTGGATCTGATAGATGAAGCCGGCGGAATTGCCACCATTGCCACCATGCTGGCGACACAGAATATCAGCATCAAAAATATCGGCATCATTCATAACCGTGAATTTGAAGCCGGTGTTCTGCGCATTGAATTCTATGACGATGATAGTCTTACACAAGCCATGGAGCTTTTGCAAAAAAAGAACTACAATATACACCAACGTTAAAAAAGCGCTAAGGCCCGAAACGGCTTTAGCGCTTTTTTGCTAACTGCATATATATTCTTCCAGCACATCAAAATAATGCTCAAAGGTCTTACGGCAGCACATCGGATTCTCAATTATCACGCCCTCTGTCACCAGCCCCGGAATTGCAAAGGACATGGCCACGCGATGATCCTCATAGGTCAGGATCTCACACCCCTGCGGCCGCCCCGGATGGATGGTCACCGAAGTATCCGTCCCCTCACAGGCAATCCCCAATCTTGTAAGATTCTCTGTAATCGCATTCAGTCGGTCACATTCCTGATAACGGATATGACCAATATGGGTAATGGTGACATCATTATCTGCAAAACAGCCGATGGCCGCCAGTGTCAATGCCTGATCTGAAAAAGCGGACAGATCAAAGGTTCCGCCCTGCAGAACAGCCGCTGGCGGATTCATGCGGATACCATCCGGCTCCTCCTCCGTCGTGCATCCCATCTGCTCCAGCACATGTAAAAAGGCGATATCCCCCTGCAGACACTCCCAATGCACGTGTGCTACCTTGGTACTCACATGAAGCACCGGACACATGGCATAAAAATATGCCGCTGCGGACACATCCGGCTCGATCTGATACTCTCTTGCAGTATAGGTTGCCTCTTTCGGAATACAAAATGTACGGTCGTCCAGACGCTTAACCGTCACACCGAACTGCGCCATCATAGCAATGGTCATATCTACATAAGCCATGCCATGCTCTCCCACCACATGAATGACAAAATCCTCATCAAACAACACGGAAGAAATCAGCAACGCACTCAAAAACTGACTACTCTTGTCAATATCGATGGTAATCTCCTTACATCCTTGCGTCCCTGTATTGCCGATGACAAACGGGAAATGATACAGCTCCTGTTCATAGGTAATCTCAGCCCCAAGCTCCGTCAGGGCCCTAAGCAGTTCCTCCATCGGACGCTTTTTCATCTGTTCTGAGGAAGTCATATGAAAACGCCCTCTGGACAGTCCCAGGAAGGCGGAAAGAAAGCGGGCCGCGGTTCCCGCACTTCCCACATCTACCAGCGCATCCACCTCGTCAGCTCCCGATCGTTCTCCATGTGAAGCAGCCGGAACAGCTCCACCATGTCCGGTGATTGCGACAATGGCCTTCTCCTCGTCCACTTCTACCGCAAATCCCAAATCCTTAAGTGCCTGGATAAAATGCCTGCTGTCATCCGAAAAAAGGACTCCGTGCAACACACTGCACCCCTCACATAGTGCCGCAATCAAAAGCGCACGGTTTGTAATGCTCTTGGAGCCCGGCACACACACCTCGATCGGGCGATGCTTTGCCTGCTTTACTGTATACTTTGTCTGTTCCATAGCTGTCTTGCCTTTCAAAAATATAAATCGAAAACAAAAATATGGGGTTGCTTTTGCAACCCCTTCTTACTTGTAACTATTCAGCTCTTACTTTATAAATCGTTGAAGATCTGATAAATGTCAATCTTCAAAGCATCCGTATCCGTCATACCGATAAAGATTGCGCCGTAGTGGTAGCCGCCCTTACCATCATCCTCCGAACGGACGATCTCGACAACTGCATCAACGATTTCCTTGGTCCAGATCTGAATCTTGGTATCGTAGTATGTACCGATTGCCAGTTCTTTCTGACAGTTAAAACCGATTCCGCTTCTTGAGATATCGGTCACATCCACATGTACATACTTCAGAGTGGTTACGCCCTCTTCATCCAGGCGCTCTAACTGTACGTTCACATCCAGATCCAGTCTTTTATGCTTTCTTTTTTCTTCCATGTCCTTACTACCCTCTCTACAAGTGTCCATAGTCAAATACACATTTTATTCTAATATAATTTACACATTTTTACAAGAGCAAAATCACTTTATCAGCATAGCATCTCCAAAACTGAAAAAGCGGTACTTCTCCTGTACGGCCAGCTTGTACGCATCCAGAACATGCTCCCGCCCCGCCAGCGCGGATACCAGCATAACAAGGGTTGACTGTGGCAGATGGAAATTGGTAATCAGGGCATCAATGACCTTGAACTGATAGCCCGGATAGATGAATATCTCCGTCCAGCCACTGGTCTCCTTCAGCCTTCCGCTTTCATCCGCTGCAGATTCCAGTGTTCGGGTACTGGTGGTTCCCACCGAGATGACCCGATGACCGCTCTCCTTGGCATGGTTAATCTTCTCCGCTGCCTCAGCAGATACCATGTAGAATTCTGAATGCATGTGATGATCCAGAACGTTCTCCACTTTTACAGGGCGGAAAGTACCCAGACCAACGTGAAGTGTCACCTCCGCAATATCCACACCCTTTTCCTTTACCGCGGAAAGCAGCTCTTTGGTAAAATGCAGACCGGCGGTAGGTGCCGCTGCAGAACCATCATACTTCGCATAGACAGTCTGATAACGGTTTTTATCCTGAAGCTGGTGCGTGATATAAGGTGGAAGCGGCATCTGTCCCAGTTGATCCAGAATCTCTTCAAAAATCCCATCATAATGGAACTGTATCAGCCGGTTCCCCTCCTCGACCACATCGATCACTTCCCCCACCAGAAGTCCGTCTCCAAATACAATCCTTGTTCCGGGCTTTGCCTTTTTCCCGGGCTTCACCAGAGTCTCCCAGACATCGTTCTCCTTCCTCTTTAGCAGAAGAACCTCGATCTTCGCCTGGGTATCCTCCTTGGCGCCGTACAGTCTGGCCGGAATAACCTTGGTGTTATTGATAACCAGACAATCTCCCGGATTCAGATAATCCAGTATATCCCGAAAATGTCTGTGCTCCACGTCTCCGGTCTTACGGTCCAAAACCATGAGTCTGGAGCTGGAACGATCCTCCAGAGGATCCTGGGCGATCAGTTCCTCCGGAAGCTCGTAATCAAAATCTTTTACATCCATAGTTCCTTTACCTCTGCATTACATTACGCACGAAGAGTAATCTGAAGCGTCCGCTCAAGATTCTTTAAAATCTTCTTCACGAAGCCTTCCACCATCTCACCGGTAAACTCCTCATCCTTCGGCGTAAATACAACGGAAAATGCCATGCTCTTCTTGTTCGGTCCAAGCTGAATGCCCTCGTACACGTCGAACAACTCCACATCCGTCACATAATTGCAGGCTTCCTTAATGCCGTTCTCGATCTGTGCACAGGTGATGTCCTTATCCACAACAAAGGCAAAATCTCTCTTCTCCTCTGCGAATTTTGGCAACGGAACAAATACCTGTGGCTTGCCATACCACTGAGACAATGTGCGAAGATCCAGCTCCATCACATAGGCTGACACACGCATATCCAGTTCATCCGCAATCTCGTAGGATACCTTTCCGAGATATCCAACCTTTTCTCCCTGGCAGAACACCTCTGCCGTCTGATACGGATGCAGAAACGTCTTGGTGGACGCCTCATAGGTGAACGTAAGGTCCAATGCCTCTGCAACCGTCTCTGCTATTCCCTTTAAGGTATAGAAGGACTCGTTCTCACCGAACACACCGACACACAGGGTCTCTCTCTCATCCGGATACTCTGTCAGCGGCAATTCCTTTGGAAGGAAAATATTGCCCAGCTCGAAAATGCGTCCGGAAAGAATTCCCTTCTTCTGGTTTCTTGCAATGGCATGCAGCATCTCCGGTGCTAAGGTTGTTCGCATCAGCGACAAATCGATATTGATCGGATTGATCAGTTGAATGGCCTTTCTCTCCGGTGCGTTCTCAGGCAGCCGCAACAGATCCAGATCCGACGGTGAGAAGAAGGAATAATGGATTCCTTCGTAAGCGCCTGCCGCACACAATGCGTTTTTCAGTTTGAGCTCCGTCTTCTGCTTTAAATTCAATCCGCCCAGTGTCACCTTTGCGGTCGGCATAAAGGTCGGAACCACATGGTCATAACCGTACATACGGATGATTTCTTCCGCCACATCCGGGTAAGAATCCATATCCTCACGGTAGGCCGGAACCTGAATGGTAAGCTCATCTCCATGAATCTCCGGAGCAAAATTCAGATTGGTCAAAATGCGCAGGATGTCATCATTCGGAACTTCAATTCCAAGCACACCATTGACACGTTTTACACTGACCTTCATCTCCTTCGGCTCTAAAGAATTGCCGGTTGATACCTCAACATGTGTGGAGCTTACCTTGCCGCATCCCAGCTCCTCGATCAAGTGCAGTGCGCGCTTCATCGCCATAACGGTTGTATATTCGTATACGCCCTTTGCATACATGGCACTGGAATCGGAAGACTGCCCCAATGCGCGGGAGCTCTTTCTGATATTGTCTCTTGCAAACTTTGCAGCCTCAAACATGACCTCTTTGGTGGTGTCAAGAATTTCAGAGTTCAGACCACCCATAATTCCTGCCAGAGCCACCGGCTTTTTGCCGTCACAGATGACAAGGTTTGAAGAATCCAGAGAAAATTCTTTCTCATCCAGTGTCGTAATTTTCTCTCCCTCATTGGCACGGCGCACCCGGATGGCATCTCCCTCAAGATACGCATAGTCAAAGGCGTGCATCGGCTGCCCCAGCTCCTTTAACACATAGTTCGTGATATCCACCACATTGGAGATGGAACCGATTCCCACAAGCGCCAGACGGCGGCGCATCCAGGCCGGAGACTCCTTGATTTCCACATCATGTACATAGTGTGCAATATAGCGTGGACACAGATCCTGTGCATCCACTCGCACAGTAAAGTTCTCCTTCTTCACACCGGTCTCGGTATAATCCAGCGCCGGCTCCTTACATTCCTTCCCAAGTACAGCCGCCACCTCTCTGGCAATACCGTAAATACTCTGACAATCCGGGCGGTTCGCTGTAATTGCAATGTCAAAGATCCAGTCATCCAAACCAAGCATAGGCTTTACATCCGCTCCCACCGGCGCATCCTCCGGAAGAACCAGAAGTCCGTTGTAGCCGGCGCCCGGATACAGGTCCTCGTTCAGCCCCAGCTCAGTTCCGGAACAGAGCATTCCGAAGGACTCATAACCGCGAAGCTTTCCCTTCTTGATGGTCATGACGCCCTCAATGGTCACATGGTCTTTTGCGGTCGCATAAACAGTTGCTCCAACCAGCGCCAGCGGATACTTTCCACCGGCATGGACATTGTCTGCGCCACAGCAGATCTGAAAGGTTCCGTGTTCCCCGGCATCCACCTGACACAGACTTAAGTGTGTGTCAGGGATCGGCTCACACTCTTTGACATATCCGACAACGACATTGGAAATCTCCTTGCCGACTTCAATTAGTTCCTCTACCTCAAAACCGCAGGAAAACAGCTTTTCCTCCAGTTCCTTCGGAGTTACATCAATATCTACATAATCTTTTAACCAACTTAACGGTGCTAACATAATAAGCCTCCCTTTCTCTCGTTTCGAACTACTTAATCGTCAATCTGCTTCAAAACGCGCAGATCTGATTCAAACAGCAATTTAATATTATTGATACCGTACTTGAGCATTGCGATTCGCTCCACACCGATACCGAAAGCAAATCCACTATACTCCTCTGTATCAATATTACAGCCCTCCAGGACCTTATTATTCACAACACCTGCACCTAATACTTCGATCCAGCCTGTGCCCTTACAGAGCTTGCAGCCCTTGCCTCCACACTGGAAACAGCTCACGTCCACCTCAACCGACGGCTCCGTGAACGGGAAGTAAGACGGACGAAGACGTGTAGTAGTATCTTTTCCGAAAATCTTCTTTACAAACTCATCCAGCATTCCCTTCAGGTCGCAGAGCGTAATTCCCTTGTCTACAACCAGACCTTCCATCTGGGTAAACATCGGAGAGTGGGTTGCGTCATCATCGGAACGAAATACCTTACCCGGGGAAATAATCTTAATCGGCGGCTTCTTTGCCTCCATGACATGAATCTGTCCTGCGGAAGTCTGGGTACGGAGCAAAAATTCCGGTGACAGATAGAAGGTATCCTGCATATCACGGGCCGGATGATCCTGCGGTGTATTCAGCGCAGTAAAGTTATAGTAATCCGTCTCAATCTCAGTGCCCTCATAAACTTCAAAGCCCATAGATCCGAAGATATCAATCAACTGATTGCGCACCTGAGTGATCGGATGAAGATTTCCTCTCTCGTTTTTCACCGCCGGCATTGTGACATCCAGCTTCTCTGATTCATAACGCATACGAAGAGCTTCCGCTTCCAGCTTCTCCAACTTTTCTGCCAGACGTTTCTCAATTGCCTCACGGGTCTCATTTACCCACTGGCCTACCTTCGGTCTGTCCTCCGGAGCAACATCCTTCATTCCCTTCAAAACAGCAGTCAGCTCACCTTTCTTGCCAAGGATCGCAGTGCGGACTTCATTTAACCGGTCAAGCCCCTCTGAATTCTCGATCTCAGCGATTGCATTTTCCCTGATTTTCTGCAATTTTTCTTTCATGGTTTTCTCCTTTTCGATCTTTTCTTTCAAAATTAGTACCATTTTACTATATCTTGTGGTGGCAAAGCATCTCTAACACAAAAAATCCCTTGCGATATGACAAATATCGCAAGGGACGAAAATCTTTTCCGCGTTACCACCCTGATTCCCACAACTGTGGACTCTCATTTCTGCTTAACGTGCAGCCTCCGTCACGAACTACTGATGTGCCGCTTATTCTGACACCGGTTCCTCCGTGCAGCTCCTGTGGGAAATTCGCGCTTCAACCTGAACTTAAGGAAGCTTACAGCCGATGACTTCCTCTCTCTGTAAGTGTATTGAGCACTACTGAACACATTCAACGCTTTTTACACATGTGCTATTGTAACACAGGTCATTCTATTTTGCAAACAAATTCTTACTGAGACTCCCGAATGTTTTATTCTTGCAGCTATTGGGCGCTGACAAGCTCCGTATCCTTATAGTAAAAAGCAATAATCTCCTGCCAGCTTTTGCCCTCGCTCCCCATAGCATCTGCGCCGTACTGGCTCATACCGATGCCATGTCCAAAGCCTCCGCCCTTCAACTCAATCACGCCATCCTTCTGGCTTATCACTTCAAAACAGGCACTGGGAACAGATCCCGGAACCGAACGTGTACTTCCATCCGACAACGTCACCGACTTCACGTATTTACCAAGGGCGAAACGTATTTCATTTTCCTTCTCGTAGGTTCGTTCTCCATGCTCAAACGTAACGGTGAGGGACAACACATAACCGGAAGCACTGCGATCGTTCACTGTAATCTTCTCGAGCCTTCCGTACTCCGCATCCATACCAAGATCTGCGGAAATGGTTGCAGACCAGCGGTAATAGGGCGATTTCACATCATAGGAATCCGGTTCTCTGTTGATAAATGCATGAAACGCCTTCTTTTTTGACAAATCTATGGTTTTCTCCTTCGTATGGTTTTCCGCCTGCAAATACTCCGGTGACCTGGTATCCCACACCTCCAGATTCTCGGAATAGCCCGGACTGGTGGAATAATAATAACAATCGATCAATGCGCCATCCTTTGTGATGACTATCCCCTCCGTGTCCCTTACAGCCTGATCCGTCACCTCGTAGGTGGAAGAAGCATGATACACCTGATATGCAGTGCTGTCGTCCAGATTGGCACCATATTCCGCATATGCATTTTGACGCATCTGTTTATAGGCAAAGGTTCGGGCACAGACCGCCTGAGCCTTCAGGGCCTCGTAAGAGAAATAGGTGGGCATCTCCGATGGCAGCACATATCGCAGATAGGTTTCAATGGGAAGTTCATTGACCAGAACATATCCATCCCCTTTCCGGGTCACCAGAAAATCTCCCTCATATCCTTTTGTCTGATACGTTCCTTTCTTGTCACACAGATAGAGCATTCCCCGGCCGGAGGAAATAAGTACTTCCTCTCCCTCCTTTGCATCCCCCAACAATTTGGCAATATCCGTCACCTTCTTTGCCTTTATCTTTGTACTTCCAACAGTATAGGCTTTATCACTGGTCAAATACAGCTTGGAATACGTAATGTCATCTTTATTTTTGATCAGCACCCGAATATTTTCAAAATTTTCCTGCCGATACTGGATCAGCGCACAGGCTTTTCCTTCCGCAACCACAAGACGCACATCAGATGCTCCGATCACCAGATCCGACAGCTTCTTCTCCCCCACAAAAGACTCATTCTGCAGAACATATACCGGCAGTTCTCCGTCATAGGACAGCTCCCCATATCCACTTACCTGAACAATCTCCTCGGTATAGCGATTCAACATCCCCTCTATTCCGGATACCTTGGCATAAACGCACTGAATCTGCCCATGCGCTACTTCCAGATCCGCCACACCGGTATAGTCCGTTTCCAATGTGCCCGAAAATGTATAATCCATTCCCTGATAATGAACAAGGATATGATCCTTCCCACAGGATACAATATATGCATTAGCCAAAGTTCCCTCCAACTGCATTTCTTCCCCTGCCTGTGTATCATCTGTTATGGAAGCCTGATTCCAACGCCTGGTGCCCGCAATCAGAAACACCATCGCAGCACAGACAAGCAATACCAAAACAGCCGTCATGATCCATTTGAAATATTCCTGTCTCTTGTATTTCAATCTCATAGATAATAAGTCTCCTTCAAGAGCATATTTCTCACTGTCACAATTGTTCATCACAACAGGAGCCTATATGAAATAAAATCAGGGAGCCACTTCACGCAGCTCCCTTTGTCATTTGTACTTATGCAATTCTTCTGTGCTCTACAATTATTTATCTTTAGACAAAAACCCAAGGTGCCGGTTCCTACAATTTAGACTCCTAGCCACAGCTAGGTGGGTGACCGCAGCTTACCTTCTGCCTTCCACTGATACGAGGCGGCCTGACATCCAGCAAGTCATATAGGAATCCCGTTCAAAGTAAATGTAGGTTCTAAATAGTAGGATGGTCGAACATCCCAGGCTCATGTACATTCATCTTTTACGTGCTGTTCTATCTTTTGTTACCTTTATTATACTTTAATATGTGTACAATTTCAACCTTTAATTCTATGTACTTTTTTCCAGAAAAAAATCTCCAACCACACATTGTGATTGGAGATTTTGACCTTATATGATCTTATAACTGAGGTCCTGCTGCTACTAATGCCTTTCCAGCATCGTTTCCTTCGTACTTTGCGAAATTCTTAATAAATCTCTGTGCAAGATCCTTTGCCTTTGTCTCCCACTCAGAAGCATCTGCATAAGTATCACGAGGATCCAGAATTCCGGTATCAACACCTGTAAGCTCTGTCGGAACTTCAAAGTTGAAATATGGAATCTTCTTGGTCGGTGCATTTGCGATATCACCATTTAAGATTGCATCGATGATACCACGTGTATCCTTAATGGAAATACGCTTTCCTGTACCATTCCATCCGGTATTAACCAGGTAAGCCTTCGCTCCGCTGATCTCCATCTTCTTAACAAGCTCTTCTGCATACTTGGTCGGATGCAACTCTAAGAATGCCTGTCCGAAGCAAGCAGAGAAGGTAGGTGTCGGCTCTGTAATACCACGCTCGGTTCCGGCAAGCTTTGCAGTGAAACCAGAAAGGAAATAGTACTTTGTCTGCTCCGGTGTCAGAATAGATACCGGTGGAAGTACTCCAAACGCATCTGCTGACAGGAAGATTACATTCTTTGCTGCAGGTGCTGCAGAAACAGGGCGAACAATATTCTGAATATGATCGATCGGATAAGATACACGTGTATTCTCTGTAACGCTCTTATCATCGAAATCAATCTTGCCTTCTGCATCTAAGGTTACGTTCTCAAGAAGAGCGTTACGCTTAATCGCATTGTAGATATCCGGCTCAGAATCCTTATCAAGGTTGATAACCTTTGCGTAGCATCCACCCTCGAAGTTGAACACACCGTTATCATCCCAGCCATGCTCGTCATCACCGATAAGAAGACGCTTTGGATCTGTAGAAAGTGTTGTCTTACCTGTTCCGGAAAGACCGAAAAAGATTGCAGTGTTCTCACCGTTCATATCTGTGTTTGCAGAGCAGTGCATAGAAGCAATACCCTTAAGCGGCAGATAGTAGTTCATCATAGAGAACATACCCTTCTTCATCTCACCGCCGTACCATGTATTCACAATAACCTGCTCACGGCTTGTAATATTGAACATAACAGCAGTCTCAGAATTCAGACCTAACTCCTTATAATTCTCTACCTTTGCCTTAGAAGCATTATAAACAACGAAATCCGGCTCGAAATTCTTCAGTTCTTCCTCAGAAGGCTGAATAAACATGTTCTTTACGAAGTGTGCCTGCCATGCTACCTCAACGATAAAACGGATAGCCATACGCGTATCATGGTTTGCACCACAGAATGCATCTACAACATAAAGCTTCTTATTAGAGAGCTCCTTTAAAGCAATATCCTTTACAGAATTCCAAGCTTCCTGTGTAGCTGGATGGTTATCATTCGGATATTCATCAGAAGTCCACCATACAGTGTCTTTTGAATTCTCATCCATAACGATAAACTTATCTTTTGGAGAACGTCCGGTATAAATACCAGTCATAACATTGACTGCACCAAGCTCACTCTCCTGTCCCTTCTCATATCCCTCGAGATCAGACTTTGTCTCTTCTTCGAATAAAAGTTCATAAGAAGGATTGTACACAATTTCGGTAGTTCCGGTAATTCCATACTTGCTTAAATTGATTTCTGCCATCTTACTTTTAACCTCTTTTCTTTCATAATGTGAATACAGTTGCTGAATAAGCAATCTAAGAATACTATATTATCCATAAATATCATACACTATGTTATTTTTTTGTCAATCAATTTCTCTCATTTTTTATAACATTTTTGGAAAAATATTTTGGGAAAAGCCTTCCTCTCACATATCGTATATGGAAAGAAATCCCCACAAAATATATAACGAATATTGTCACAAAAAACATTGCTAAATACCATAATTTATAGTACAATAATACTAATTTAGAACGAAGGAGCGGTAGCATATGAATATCAATGAAATGAAAATCTTAATCAGCGATGATTCTATTTTGGCAAGAAAACAGATCAAAGATATTATCTCTACTCTCGGCTCTCCTGTCTTTATCGAAGCCACGGATGGTCAGAGTGCCATTGATCGATACAAAGAGACCAAACCTGACATGGTTTTTCTTGACATTGTAATGCCGAAAAAAGATGGCAATATGGCAATCAAAGAGATCATGGATTACGATCCCGATGCATGCATTATCATAGCATCTTCTGTCGGTACACAATCCCAGCTCAAATCCGCACTGGAATCCGGAGCTAAAGATTTTGTACAAAAGCCGATTGACCGGACTCAGATTCTAAACATTGTAAATAATTTCCTGGAAGGGAGATAATCTATGTATACACAATTTTTTGGTAATTACTTAATTTCTAATGGATATATTACACAGGAACAGCTCTTTTCCGCCATGCGCCGTCAAGGGACTAAGCACATGAAGCTTGGGACGCTTGCCATCCATGCCGGATATATGACCGCATCCGAGGTTGATGATATTATTATTCATCAGACCCACGAGGATCGCAAATTCGGCGAACTTGCCATCGAACTCGGATATCTGACAAACGATCAGGTAATTGAGCTATTAAAAGCGCAGAGTCCGGATTTTCTTCTGTTAGGACAGGTTCTTTTGGATGACGGAATCCTTACAAATTCAGATTTTGAAAATATTTTAGCTGACTATCGTTCTCAAAATGAGATGATGGATCTGGATATGATCATCGAAAGTCAGGAAGCAATCTCCCGCCTCTTTGAGAATTTCTTAATTACATCTGAGACTCCGATGTCTCGCAATGGACGCATGTTTATCGAGCTTCTATTCAACAATTTTGTTCGCTTTGTTGGAGATGATTATACACCGATTACGATTGAGGAAATCAAAGAGTTTCCGCCGGAGTGCTGTGTCAAGCAGCAGGTTTTCGGAGAATACTCCATTATCTCTTATCTCAGCATGAGTGAAGAGACCGCAATTGAATTTGCAAGCCGCTATGTGGAAGATCAGTTTGAAGAATATGATGAATATGTACAGGCTTCCCTGGAAGATTTTCTGAATCTGCAGAACGGGCTGTTCATCGTCAATGTTTCCAACGACTCTTCTACCGAGCTTACCATCGGTGCACCGGAGCATGTCAATGAACCGATTATCAGCTTCGAACGCACCACTTACCATATTCCGATTCTCTATACATTCGGAATGGTACATTTTCTTATGGAGATTATCAAAAACTGAATATACTACATAACTACAAAGAGGAGGGAAATACATCCCTCCTCTTTTCTCTCTTATTCGTAAGGTGGCTCGATTCGTCACCATAGTGATTTTATTTCACACCCAGGAATTTCTTGACCACTTCCGGCATCTCTTCCACTTCGCAGACGGTATCATGAAGCACTGCCGCACTTCTGATATCCTCGATGGCCTGCGGAACTGCAACATTGCCAAGCTTGGACAGCTCATCCACAAGCTCAAAATCACTCATCTTGTCATACTTTGCATCAATGGCATTCATAACACTTCTTGTAAATTTGAACGGGCTTGCGGTGCTGGCAATAATCGCCTTAGTTTCCGTATCACCGGTTTCCTTCTTATACTTGTCATATACGCCGGATGCAACCGCCGTATGGGTATCAATAATGTACCCGGTATCCTCATACAATTTCTTAATTACTGCCGCGGTCTCCTGCTCACTAGTATAGTTACCATAGAAATCAGCCAGCTGCGCCTTCATCTCAGCGGTAATCTCATACTTACCGTTTCCGGAAAGGCTTGCCATAAGCTCTGCATTTTTCTTCGCATCATTGCCTGCAATACGATAGATCAAACGCTCCAGGTTGGAAGAAATCAAAATATCCATAGACGGTGAGCTTGTAAGAATGAAATCACGATTCTTGTCGTATGTACCGGTGCTGAAGAAATCATAAAGAACTTTATTCTCATTGGATGCACAAATCAGTTTTCCAATCGGAAGCCCCATGTTCTTTGCATAGAAAGCAGCCAGAATGTTTCCGAAATTGCCGGTAGGAACCACAACATTTACAAGCTCATCCTTTGCGATCACACCGTTGGCATATAATTTGGCATAGGCATAAACATAATACACCACCTGTGGAACCAGACGTCCGATATTAATGGAATTGGCAGATGAGAACTGATATCCTGCAGCATCCATCTGCGCAGCAAGCTCCTTATCGTTAAACATCTGCTTTACACCTGTCTGAGCCTGATCAAAGTTCCCCTTTATCCCCACAACAAAGGTGTTGTCTCCCTTCTGGGTTACCATCTGCTTCTCCTGAATCGGGCTGACACCGTTCTTCGGATAGAATACGATAATCTTCGTTCCTTCCACATCCGCAAAACCGGCCAGTGCAGCCTTACCGGTATCTCCGGAGGTCGCTGTCAGGATTACGATATCGTTCTTCACATGGTTCTTTCTCGCAGAGGTGATCAGAAGATGCGGCAGAATGGAAAGAGCCATATCCTTGAACGCGATTGTCGAACCATGGAATAATTCCAGATAATACGCACCCTCTGCCTCTACCAGGGGGGCAATCTCCTCGGTATCAAACTTGCTGTCGTAGGCCTTGTTGATACAATCCTTCAATTCTTCCTCTGTAAAGTCGGTAAAGAACTCCTTCATCACAACATAAGCAGTCTCTTGATAGCTCATCTTCGCCAGCTCATCCAGACTGACAGAAAGCGCCGGAATCCGCTCCGGAACAAACAGACCGCCGTCGTCCGCCAATCCCTTTAGGATTGCCTGGGATGCAGTCATCTTCACCTGATCATTTCTCGTGCTTGAATACATTAATTCCATTTTTATCCTCATTTCACAATTCATATCCAATTAGTAACTTCGTTTCTTCATTATAGGGAAAAACGCGATTGCTGTCAATGCTTCAGATATGTTATAATCAGAGCATATCAACAGACAAAGGAGTTTTTATGCTCGCAGGTGTATATCTCGCTAAGAAAAAGGACGGAACCATCTATTACCGGTCCAACATCACATACAACAACAAACATATCAGTCTCGGAAGCTTCTCCACCGAGGAAGCGGCTCACCATGCCTACCGCACAGCTTCCGGACTACTCAGCCAGAATACCTCCATCGAAGACTCCTTCTATCTGACCCGCTATCTTCCCTTCGACAAGCTGGTTGTTCTCATTAATTTCCGGGATAACAAGATGTATATCCCAACTCCCATCTATCTGCACAAAAATTATTTCAGTTATTATCTTGGCATCAACCGGGAATTGAAATTTGATATCGACGACCTGTTCTATTACAGCAGCCATCGCATTATGCAGCGTCAGGGACATCTGTATGTCAACGACTACGGTATGCAGGTGACACTCCACAGCCG
The DNA here is from genome assembly GCA_945868435.1 of uncultured Lachnospiraceae bacterium. Lineage (GTDB taxonomy): Bacteria > Bacillota > Clostridia > Lachnospirales > Lachnospiraceae > Roseburia. The sequence goes on along the minus strand of CAMBLG010000001.1, from coordinate 304,052 downwards.
CTACGGGATCAAAAGCCATGCCGTTGCCGGAAGGGATTATCGCTTTGTCAACGGCGATCCTACAGACTTCCGCTACTCTAATATTGAGATCATTAATCCCTATTTCGGCGTCACACGAATCGAAAAAAACGGTCTGTTCCGCTATCGTGCCCGCATCCATATCAACGGGAACTATACGCTTGGAACCTACCGTGATCCTGCCAAAGCGGCCATCGCCTATAATAAAGCGGTCGACCTTGCTCATCAGGCGGGTATCGACAAGGACTTTCCGGAAAACTACATAGACGGGTTATCCGCAAGCTCCTACGCCGATATCTACACCTCGATTAAGCTGTCGCAAAAATATCTGGATTATCTGCAGTGTATGCACCACACTACTTCTGATTGATGTAATTAACCAGTCCCTCGCAGTCAATAATCTTCTGCATAAACGGAGGGAACGCCTGGCCCTGATAGGTCTGGTTCGTTGTCACATCGGTGATCACGCCGGTGTCGAAATCCACCTTCACCTCATCTCCCGCTGCAATTGCCTTAGCGGCATCCGGACACTCAATGATCGGAAGCCCGATGTTGATGGCATTGCGGTAGAAAATGCGTGCAAACGTTTCAGCAATGACACAGCTGACTCCCGCTGCCTTGATGGAGATCGGTGCATGCTCTCTCGAGGAACCGCATCCAAAGTTTTTATTAGCAACGATAATATCGCCCTCTGCAACCTTATTCACAAAATCCGCATCGATGTCTTCCATGCAATGAGCTGCAAGCTCCTTCGGATCGGAAGAATTCAAATATCTTGCCGGAATGATTACATCAGTATCGACATTATCCCCAAATTTAAATACACGACCATGTGCTGCTTTCATTTCTTATCCTCCTTTTTTGAACTCTTATCGGATTTCATCCGGGCCGGAAATTTTACCGGTTATTGCACTTGCTGCAGCCACAGCCGGACTTGCAAGATACACCTCGGATTCCACGTGTCCCATACGTCCAACAAAGTTGCGGTTCGTCGTAGAAACGCAGCGCTCACCCTCGGCCATAACCCCCATATATCCACCAAGACATGGTCCACAGGTCGGTGTACTGACAATCGCGCCAGCCTCAATAAAGGTGCGGATCAGCCCCTCTTCCATGGCATCCAGATAAATCTTTTGTGTCGCAGGGATTACAATTACACGAAGTCCCTTTGCGACCTTTCTGCCCTTTAAGATTTCTGCAGCGATACGCAGATCATCCATACGTCCATTGGTGCAGGAACCGATTACAACCTGATCGATCTTAATATCTCCCACCTCATCAATGGTTTTTGTATTCTCCGGAAGGTGCGGGAAAGCAACCGTTGGCTTTAACGTACTTAAATCAATCGTATACTCCTCATCGTATACCGCATCCGCATCTGCCTCATACTCAACGAATGGTCTCTTTGAGTGCTCTTTCATATATGCTCTCGTCAGATCATCCACCGGGAAGATACCATTCTTGGCACCACCCTCGATGGCCATATTTGCAATCGTGAAACGATCGTCCATTGTGAGATACTGAATTCCGTCTCCCACAAACTCCATGGACTTATACAGCGCACCATCCACTCCGATCATTCCGATAATGTGCAGAATCACATCTTTGCCGCTGATCCACTTTGCCGGCTTTCCGACAATGTTAAACTTAATGGCGGAAGGCACCTTAAACCATGCCTTTCCGGTTGCCATTCCGGCTGCCATATCCGTACTTCCTACACCGGTGGAAAAAGCGCCCAGTGCTCCGTAAGTACAGGTATGGGAATCCGCTCCAATGATCACATCTCCGGCAACGGTAAGACCTTTCTCCGGAAGAAGCGCATGCTCAATTCCCATCTCCCCAACATCATAATAATTGCTAATCTCATTCTTGCAGGCGAACTCGCGCACACACTTACAGTGCTGTGCAGACTTAATATCCTTGTTCGGTGCGAAATGATCCATAACCAGCGCAATCTTATCCTTGTGGAACACACCATCCACGTTCATCTTCTCAATCTCATGGATTGCCACCGGAGATGTAATATCGTTACCCAGAACCAGATCAAGCTCTGCCTCAATCAACTGTCCTGCCGTGACAGATTCCAGTCCGGCATGAGCTGCAAGAATCTTCTGAGTCATTGTCATTCCCATATGTTCTTCCTCCTGAAACTTATTCTGTTGCCATTCTAACACACCTTATTTTATAAATGAAATACATAATAAACATATTTACCATAACCTTATTTCATGCTATACTAAGGTTATAGTTACAGCAAGGAGGCATCTATGAATCAGAATCTATCATCCTATTGGATTTTCTATACGGTTGCCAATGCGGGAAATATCTCCAAGGCGGCCAAGGAACTTTATATCAGTCAGCCTGCCATCAGCAAGTCCATTCAGAAGCTGGAGGAAAACCTGAATTGCAAGCTTTTTTCCAGAAGCTCCCGCGGTGTCGTTCTGACAGAGGAGGGAACCATGCTCTACGGTCACGTCAAGGAAGCCTTCGAGACCTTAAGTACCGGAGAGGACAAGCTCAAGCGCTCCATCGCACTGGGTGTCGGCCATCTACAGATCGGCGTCAGCGCAACCCTCTGCAAATATATGCTGCTCCCCTACCTGAAGGAATTCATACGACGCAATCCGCATATCAGCATCTCCATCAGCTGTCAGTCCACCAATGAAACCCTGCGCCTTCTTGACGAGAACAAGATCGATATCGGACTGATCGGAAAGCCGGAATCCATGAAGGGCATCAACTTCTATTACCTCGATAATATCGAAGATATATTTGTCGCCAACACAGACTACATCAGTAATCTGAAAAAACGCGGCATCCGTGAAAACGAAGTTCTGGAGAACTCCACGCTGATGCTTTTGGACAAAAACAATATGACACGCCAATATATCGATGAATATCTTCAGGTCAATCACATTACTGTGGCGGAATCCATCGACATTTCCAACATGGATCTGCTCATCGACTTTGCCAAAATCGGTGTCGGTGTGGCATGTGTGATCAAAAGCTTTGTCTCACAGGAGCTTGCAGACGGAAGCCTCGTAGAGATTCCTCTCGGCATCCCCATCCACAAGCGTGAGGTAGGATTTGCATACAAGGAGAATATCAAGCCCTCCAAGTCTTTACAGGCATTCATTGATTTCTACACCAACTATGTGATTGAATAAACCAGATAAAGGAGATTTCTATGAAAGAACAGCTTCATACCATACCAATTTCAGACGCTATGGCCAATGCCGGAGAATGTCCCTTCTGCTATATTGAGCGAAAGACAGAGGAACACATGATGGATTTTGTCTTAGGACACGGCGCTTCCTACATGGAGGCCGACATCCGGGATATGACAGACCGCGAGGGCTTCTGCCGGGCACACTTTAAGAAAATGTTCGACTACGGCAACTCCCTCGGAAATGCATGGATTTTGAAAACGCTTTATCTGAGGCATCTTTCGGAGATGGATAAGGAGTTCAAGAAATTCAAGCCTGACAGCTCCGTGAAGAAAGGTGGCCTGTTTGGGAAAAAAGATGCCGGCGGCAATTCCATCTCCAATTGGATTCGTGACCGGGAGGAATCCTGCTTCATCTGCACCAGTGTCAAGAACACCTTCCAGGCATACATGAAAACCTTTTTCCATATGTATAAGAGTGATTCTGATTTCCGTAAGCAGGTTGCCGAAACCAAGGGCTTCTGTCTGACCCATTTTGCTGTACTCTGCGATGGTGCGGACGAGATGCTTTCCCAGAAAGAACGGGAGGATTTCTACGCAGACATGCTCCCGCTCATGCAGAAGAATTTCAGCCGCGTGTATGATGACATTGCGTGGTTTATCGAGAAATACGATTACAAGAATAAGGATGCAGACTGGAAAGACTCAAAGGATGCCATCCAGCGTGGTATGCAGAAGCTCCGGGGAAGCGATCCTTCTCTCCCTCCCCATGTATTGAAGAAATAATTCAAACAATCAAATTCTTTAAAAGTACAATATAAGAGGCTGACGTCTAACGCCAGCCTCTTTCTTTTATTTCATAACAATATTTACGATCTTACCCGGAACATAAATCTCTTTGACGATATTTCCAGTCAGCTTATCGGCAATGCTCTCCTTTGCACGGGCAATGACATCATCCTTGGCATCCGCCTTGTGGATTGCAAGTGTACCCTTGGTCTTGCCGTTGATCTGGACAGCAATCTCAACAGTGTCCTCCACTGTCTTAGACTCATCATAGACAGGCCAGTTCTCAAACGCAATAGTATCCTCATGGCCAAGCTTCTGCCAGATTTCCTCGCCTACATGTGGGCAGACGCAGGAGAACATCTTGATAAAGCCTTCCGCATATTCCCGCGGACAGCTCCCTGCCTTATACACCTCATTGACAAAAATCATCATCTGGCTGATTGCCGTATTGTATCCCAGTGCTTCAAAGTCGTTCGTTACCTTCTTCACGGTCTGATGGTAGATCTTGGTGAGCGCATCATAATGATCGTCATTGATGTTCTCAGGCTCCGTAAAGAATTTCCATACACGGTTGATAAAACGCTTTGCGCCCTGTACATTGTTGGAATTCCATGGTTTAGACACTTCCAGCGGTCCCATGAACATCTCGTACAGACGCAGGGTATCCGCACCGTACTCCTCCACAATATCACTTGGGTTTACAACAAATTCAGGGAAACGCTTACCCATCTTGATACCGTTCTCTCCAAGGATCATGCCCTGATGAACCAGCTTCTTGAACGGCTCCTTAACCGGAGATAGTCCCTTGTTGTACAGGAAGCGGTTCCAGATACGGGAATAAATCAGATGTCCAACCGCGTGCTCCGGACCACCGACATACAGGTCCACCGGAAGCCAGTGCTTTAAAAGCTCCTGGTTCGCGAATTCCTCATCATTGTCCGGATCAATATATCTCATATAGTACCAGGAAGAACCGGCAGAACCGGGCATTGTGGAAGTCTCTCTCACACCCTTGATGCCGTTCTTGTCATACTTTTTCCACTCTGTAGCATTCTCCAGCGGGGCTTTGCCGTTCTTACCCTTGTAATCGTCAAGCTCCGGAAGAATAAGTGGAAGTTCCTCATCCGGAAGGAAATAAATTTCTCCATCCTCCTTGTAGACACAAGGAACAGGCTCTCCCCAGTATCTCTGACGCGCAAAAATCCACTCGCGGAAGTGGTAGTTCACCTTTCTTCTGGCAACTCCCATATTCTCAAGCTTTACGGTAATGGCCTCCTTGGCCTCTTCCACTGTCAGCCCGGTGAACTCCTCAGAATTCATAAGCTTGCAGCCTTTGCCCAGATAATCCTGCTTCTCAAATGCATGCTCAGACACATCTGCGCCATCAATTACCTGTATCATGTCGATTCCGTGCACCTGTGCATACTCGAAATCACGCTGATCATGGCTTGGAACCGCCATAACAGCACCGGTACCATAGCTTGCAAGAACGAAGTCACCGATAAACAGCGGAACCTCCTTGCCATTGACCGGATTGATTGCATATAACCCCTTCAAAACGCAGCCGGACTTGGTCTTATTCAATTCTGTACGGTCCATATCATTTTTCTTCAGAGTCTCATCGATATAGGCCTGCACTTCCTCTCGATTCCCAACACGGTCCATAAGTCCCTTCACGATCTCTCCGTCCGGAGCAAGAACCATAAAAGTAATACCGTATATAGTCTCAATACAGGTTGTAAAGATAGAGAAGCTGCCGCCGCCGACAATCTCAAAATCAACCTCTACACCTGTACTCTTGCCGATCCAGTTTCTCTGAATCTCTTTGGTAGACTCCGGCCAGTCAATCTCCTCAAGTCCTTCCAGAAGTTCCTCTGCAAATGCAGCCTGATCAATCACCCACTGCTTCATATTCTTACGAACAACCGGATAACCGCCTCTCTCAGACTTTCCGTCAATCACCTCGTCATTGGAAAGCACGGTGCCCAGCTCCTCGCACCAGTTTACCGGCATATCGATATACTTTGCATATCCGTCTTCATAGAGTTTCTTAAAAATCCACTGGGTCCACTTGTAAAACTTCGGATCGGAAGTTGCGATCATCTTGGACCAGTCATAATCAAAGCCAAGCTCGCGGAGCTGCTTGGAGAATGTCTTGATGTTCTCCTGGGTAAAGCCCGCCGGATGATTGCCGGTGGTCACCGCATACTGCTCAGCCGGAAGTCCGAAGGAGTCATAGCCCATGGGATGAAGGACATTGTAGCCCTGCATTCTCTTCATTCTCGACATGATGTCCGTAGCCGTGTAGCCCTCCGGATGACCTGCGTGAAGGCCGACACCGGACGGATATGGAAACATGTCCAGAGCATAATACTTCGGCTTGCTGAAATCCCAGACATCCGTCTTAAAGGTCTCGTGCTCCTCCCAATAATCCTGCCATTTTTTTTCAATTACTTTGTGGTTATATACTTCTGCCATCTTCTCGCCTCTTTATTCTTATTGTATCGTATCATATTAGTGTAACGTTTTTAAATTAACTGCACCGTTACACTAGGCAATTCTACAACAACAATATATTATTTGTCAATTATTACCGCCTGTTTCTATACCGGGCTTCCATGTGTATGTAAAAATTTCAGATATTCTTTCGCCGGCAATGGCTTTGAGAAATAAAAGCCCTGAATGTAGTCAACTCCAAGCGCAATCATCTCATCCAGCTGTTCCTTCGTCTCCACACCTTCCGCCACAACGAACAGATCCAGTTCATGAGCCAGTTGAATCGTGGCACGCACAACGAATCTGGCTTTCAGATCCGTAAAATAAGATTGCGTCATATTCATATCTAATTTCATGATGGACACCGGCATGTCAATCATATAATCCAGATTGGACTGCCCATTACCAAAATCATCCAGCGAAAAGGAGACTCCCTCCGCGATCAGCCGATTCATATTGCTCAGCAAAACATTCTTGGAACTCACGGATCCCGTCTCTGTAATCTCCAGATTGATATACCATGGATCAATTCCATATTTTTTCATAATGTCCAGATAATGCTCCGACAGGTTGCGCTGCTCACACTGAATCACAGAAAGATTAACTTCCAGATATTTAATCCCCAGCTTCTCCGGATTATTTTCCTTCAAGAACGCGCACACTTTTTCAAAAACACGTTCGCCCAATTTGGAAATCAGGCCACTCTCCTCCGCAATAGGAATAAACTGTCCCGGTGGAATTATGGTTCCATCTTTTTCCCTTATACGGACCAAGGCTTCCGCAGATGCAAAATGCTTATCTTTCGTTGCATAGGTTGGCTGATAGAATACCTCTACGCGGTCCTCTTCAAGAGCCTGAATGATCTGACTCATAACCTGCTTTTTGTTGCGAATCTGTTCCAATAACCGCTCGTTCGCATAGCAGACAAAGGAGCTCGTAATATTGCTGTTGTCCGCATATATCGCTCTTCGAACCGACATAACTTCATTGCCGTCATTTAAAAGAAGCGTATCCGGGAATAAAATAAACAGAGAAACCGGAAACTCCTCATTATTCCCATCCTTCGCACTTTTCTGATTGTAAAACTGATCATAATAGAACTGTTCCTGGATCTGTGTAAACGCTTTGCTCATCTCAGACATATCCGAAAACACAAATGCCAGTTCCCGCTCTACGCCTCGAAAAACCTTCACACTATCATTGTCCTTCGCCCAACTGATCAACTTTCGCAGACAATCATCCATATAATTTTCGTTTATCCCCTGTTGCCGTTCACTTATGAAAGAAATGAACATCACACTCTTGGATAATCCCCGCTCATAGCACTGCTGTAAATAGCGCACAAGCACATGCTGGTGAAAACAGCCATACGCGTGATTGATATTATTCTCCGGATTCTCCAGCGTACAATACAGTGCCATCATACCAAGACCACACCCGAGACCGACGAGCAGCAGCTGATTATTCAGGAATTGAACAGCAGCTGTCAAAAACCAGAGTACCATCCATGTGATCACGGCAAACCGACGTTTGGGCGTAATCCTGCTTCCATAACGTGCCATCGTATAGATTGTTGCAATGATAAAAGAAATTGCAAACAGATATGTCGCCAGAACTGCCGGCCCCTCGGTATAGATTTCATTATTGTCTGTGTGATAGTAGATTGGAAGGCAATACACAATAATCATTCCAAGAATTGTCCAGGGACGAATCTGTCGAAGCTTTTTGTAATACTCCTTCTCCGTATACAAATCTGTAATCACATAAGTAAGCGCCGTATAGCTAACCCAGATTAATGTCATAATATAACTCTTGCATATCAGATCCAGAAAAGGAGCAGGTATATCCGCTCTGTAGTGAATTGCAATAAGCGAGAGTATATCCAGCGACACACACAGCATTGCGACAAGAAGTGTTCGCAGGAACACCTTCTCTGTATATAACCCTACACGTTTTTGTCTCAGGAACAGATACAGCAAAATAATCATGATTGCCATACTGCAAAATTGATTCTGTGTGTGCATAGATTCCTCCTCTATGTTACATTAATCCCAATTATTTACCATATTATAGCAAAGAACGGGGCAATGCACAATGCATGCCCCGCATAAACCCCTGTTTTCCGGATTAGTTGTTAATGAACTTATCCTCTTCGTTATTCCAGCTGTAAAGTTTACGAATCTCCTCGCCAACCTTCTCTGAAGGATGCTCAGAAGCAAGCTTTCTCATAGCCTTGAAGTGAACCTGTCTTCCTGCCGGAGACATATCTAACAGGAACTCCTTAGCGAAAGAACCATCCTGAATGTCAGAAAGGATCTTCTTCATTGCCTTCTTGGTATCCTCTGTGATGATCTTAGGTCCGGTAATGTAATCACCATACTCAGCAGTGTTGGAGATCGAATATCTCATTCCTGCAAAGCCTGACTGGTAGATCAGGTCTACGATCAGCTTCATCTCATGGATACACTCAAAGTATGCATTTCTCGGATCATAACCAGCCTCGCAAAGAGTCTCAAATCCAGCCTGCATAAGTGCACATACACCACCACAAAGAACTGCCTGCTCACCGAAAAGGTCTGTCTCTGTCTCTGTACGGAAGGTTGTCTCAAGAACGCCGGCTCTTGCTCCACCAATTGCAAGTGCATAAGCCAATGCTATGTCCAAAGCCTTACCTGTAGCATCCTGCTCAACGGCAACCAGACAAGGAACACCCTTACCAGCCTGATACTCAGAACGAACGGTATGTCCCGGTCCCTTAGGTGCGATCATGGTAACATCAACATCCTTTGGAGGAACGATGCATCCAAAATGAATGTTGAAACCATGTGCGAACATAAGCATATTGCCCGGCTCAAGGTTTGGTTCAATGTCTTTCTTATACATATCAGCCTGCTTCTCATCATTGATCAGAATCATGATAATGTCTGCCTTCTTAGCAGCCTCTGCAGCTGTATATACTTCAAATCCCTGCTTAACGGCCTTGTCCCATGACTTGCTGCCCTCGTACAGACCAATGATAACATTGCAGCCTGACTCCTTGGCATTCAATGCATGTGCATGTCCCTGGCTACCATAGCCGATTACTGCGATTGTTTTGCCCTCTAATAAAGAAAGGTTACAATCTTCCTGATAATAAATCTTTGCTTCTGACATCTTATTGTCCTCCTAAATAAATTTATTGTAAATACAATATGTGCATAATAAATAGTTAGTCCAAAAATACCACATCTGAAGAGCCTCTGGTAAGTCCGGTAATTCCGGTTCTCGCAAGTTCCAAAATCTCATAACCACTCAGAAGGTCCAAAAAGGCATCCAGCTTATCCTGATGCCCCACAAGCTCAATCACCATGGAATCATGTGTCACATCCACAATCTTACCATGGAAGATTTCAGTGACATTCATAACGGCCTGACGCTCGGTATCCTTGGCTCTGATCTTGACCAGAATCAACTCTCTTGTAACAGATAATCCCGGTTCCAGTTTCTTGATATCAAGTACATCCTCAAGCTTCTCAAGCTGCTTCTCAATCTGTTCAAGTATCTGCTCATCCCCGCTTGCAACGATTGTAATTCGTGTATAGCGCGGATCTGCTGTCACACCGGAAGAAAAACTGTCAATGTTATATCCCCGCCGGCTGAACAGACCGGAAATACGGCTTGTCACGCCCGGATTATTCTCAACTAACAGTGATAATGCCTCTTTTCGCATTTCGTACCCACTACTTTCTGTAAGATTCTATTAGATAATAATACTATAATTTGAGTTTGTCAAGCACTATAAATACTATAACTTGAGGTTATGCAACTAATAACTCTACCCTATTCTAAGCCCGTCTGAATCCGTAACTAAAAATTCTTGATTACACCATTATAATACTGCATGATAAGCAGCGCGTCTACCAGGTCGACCGTCCCATTCTTATTCACATCGGAAGCTGTGAGCTGAACAGAGGTCAAGGTCTGCACCTTATTATAATAGCGGATGATATACAGTGCATCCACAAGATCAATTTTATTGTTACCATTGACATCCCCAAGCGTATGCTCCTTTTCCGTGATTGTCACAGCACTTTTGGTCCCAGTGAATACATATGCGCTTTCATCCTTATTGGTCGCAGAATCAATGGATAATGCCACCTCCGTTGTTCCGATTGTCCCACTGGATGAAGTCCCGGTTGTACCGGTTGTGCCGGTGGACGACCCCGAAGTCGTCTGATTCAGCGCCTTGAAATTCACATAAAAAAGAACACCGGTAGTCTTAATTTCTTCTGTTGCCGAGATATTTGCCGTGATGACAGACCCCGACTGGGTGATTGTTGTGGAAGAAATCGTCACCTTGGACTTGATGGAATCCGCCACCCGTACAGAATCAAAGACCAGCTTTGTGGGATCATAGCCGGCAGATAATGCCAAAGTCAAAAAGCCATCATTGGACGTAAACTTTACCGGAATCGAAATGAAGCTGTTGCCGGATACCGCATCCGTTGCAAGCACCAGTTTTTTCGCCTTGGAGTTGGTCACTTTTACGCTCAATCCCGTGGCATACTTGTTGATTGTTGTATTTCCCTTATATACTTCCGGATAGTTGAACTTTATGGTTGTCTCCGTTGCCGACTTCTTCACTGTAAATTTAATCGTCAGAAGCACGTTCTGCGGCTTAAACTCCTTGCCGGAGGCTTCCCGCACCTCCAGCCAGTGAGAAGTGGCGTCATAAGTAGCATTCAGCGCCCACTTATCCTCTTCCTTTTGCGTCACAGCACTTGCAGCCGGAATGCACTGTGTAATATTAAAGTCTCCGAATACACTTGTATCGAACTCCAAAAATCCTCCGAAACCGGAAGCCGCCTCAATTCCGCTTAACGTGAAGGTCACGGACACCTCATCATTTTTATTCAATGAAGTTGCGGTGGTATTCAGGGTTAAGACCTTATCTCTTGTGGAATCTGCCCATACTGTCACAGGCGGAAACAATGATATCAACATGAACCCGATCAATAACACACATGCACACTTCTTCCGTATCATTTTTGTCAAATTGTATCACCCCCATCTATCCGTAAGACTCTCCATCGCACTTCGGACATTCTTGGAAATCTCACTGACCGTATCTGCAGCAGCATTGATTTCCTCCGTCCGCGCTGCCAGATCTGTCATATTATCGCTGACCGAATTTACCAATTCCCGCAGTGCGGTTGCTTTCTGTGACAAATCATCCATTGCCGCGGAAATCTGTTCTTTGTTCGCGATACTGTCCGTAGCCGCCTCTTCACAGGAAGCAGATAATTCCCTCATCTCGGAAGCCACGACAGAAAAGCCCTTTCCTGATTCTCCTGCCCGCACAGCCTCAACGGAAGCATTCAGCGAGAGTAATCCTGTCTGTTTGGAAAGCTTTGTAATGCTCTTATTGTTCTGCTCTAACTGTTCCAACAACGACGTTATATTCACAAAGGAATCCGTCATCTCATTGCAAAATTCACGAACTTCCTCCATAGCACCCTGGATCTGGCAGGTCTCCTGCGCAGTCTGCCCGTTACCCTGAGCAACTTCCGTGATGGACACATCCAGCTTGTCAAAATCATTGGCAACAAAGGCGGCAATCTGTTCATTTTTTTCCTTTGCATGCTGAGACAACATTAAAATCTTATGGCTTTCCTCTTCCACTTTCTTCTTTTCAAACTGGATACAGCTTTCCGGTACATTGCACTGGTTAAAGATTGCAATCGCCATGTCTCTGCAGCTTTCATATCCACACGCACCGCAATTGATTCTACGCTCATTCTCACTCTGCTTATCCATAGTCAGATAAATACGATCCAATTCCTGTTCTGACGGAATTCTAACACAGGATTGGCCGGATTTGTCGGTATACCGGCGTATAAAATCCTCCAGCTTCAGTTTCGAAAACTTTCGGTTCAGGCGATGTAGACGCTTTTTCGGAGACAACTGAATATCTTTTCGCCCTATACCTGCCTTTCCTTTTCGAAGGTTAGCACGAATCTGATTCATCTCATAGTACAGGTCATCCGAATTCGTCTTCGTCGGATCTGTGGCTGTACCATACAGACAGCCCTGAGAACAATTCAATGCATCCACCATAAACGGAAGGTCTTTTCTATCCTTCACACGATTCCGATACTGCTCCAGGAAATGGTAAACATGCTTTTCCCCTTCAATCTGCCGGATAAACAGATCTTCTCCGCAAAACCAATAGACATTTTCTTTCAAACCGCCCGGCATCGGATAGATGGCACCCAGACCATATTCCACCTCATCGGATGCGTCCGGTCCAAACATCTGATTTCTGCGCATATATTCCATGAGATGCTGAAAGGTCACATTGTACTGAATATATCCACCTGTATTCGGATCATCAATTTCATTCTTCTTTGCAATGCATGGACTGATGAAAGCAAGTTTATCAGAAATCTTCATATATTTTTTTGCATAAATTGCCGTACACATCATCGGACTGTGAACAGGGAACAGCTTCGGAATCAGTTCCGGAATATACTTTTCTATGTAACCGACAACTGCCGGACAGGGCTGGGAAATCCCGCCATAAAAATCATTCTTAGTAATATATTGGATATACGCCCAGGTTGTTATATCCGCGCCTGCAGAAACATTAATAAGCCGGTTTGCGCCAAGCATCTTCAGTCCCCCCAGGACCTTTCCATACTCTCTCGGATAATTTGCCAAAAATGCAGGAGCAATTAAAACAGAAATCTTTTCTCCGCGCTTCAGATCTTCAAAAAAGCGTTCCGTGTCATCCGTATAGGAACGCGCCTGGTGCTCGCACGCATCAAAGCAGGAACCGCATCCGACACATTGCGAAGGATTCACCTCGATTCGCTGACGACCATCCCTGACCGTTGATACATTCGCGGTAATTACAGGACATACGGAGATGCATCGATTGCAGCCCACGCATTTTTCATTCGTATAAATTAAACTTTGGTTCATTCGCCAATTCTCCCTGCTTTTGTATGTAAAAGGTTATTCCCAGATATAGTCTATAATAACACTTCTGTGCTCCTTCTAAAAAGACATCGCCGAAAAAATCATGGCAAGAATCCCAATTCCTACTAATAAAACAAGGAATTCCAATACCAGTGCCACAATCGAACACACCAGACCGCCAATTGCCATGCCTTTTCCGCCCATATGCTTGCCAATTGCCACTGCGCCAAATACAATTCCAAGAAGGGCCGCCACAACGCACAGCCACCATGCACTGATCCAACATACCAGAAGCAGTGAAACAATTCCGGAAATCAGAGATGCAATTGCAAGTCCTACTGCTCCACCATCCATGGGCTGGACAGGTGCGCCATAGCCATATCCGGCATTATAAGTCTGATAATTCTGATTGCCTCCGCTATATGAACTGCCGGAATAGCTGGGTGCCGATTCTTTGTATACATTCTGCTGTCTTCCGCCCATCTGTCCATTCTGGGCATTCTGAGAATTCTGCGCATTTTGCTGATTCATCCCCTGTTGTCCATAAGTGGGCTGCTGAACCGGATTTCCGCAATATCCACAGATATTTGCTCCCTCCGGAATTTCATTTCCACATTTGTTACAAAACATTTTCATATCCTCTCATATTTGAAAAATCACATCTGGTGGACGAAAAATAGTCATATAAAAATCCGCCACACTAACCATATTTCTTAATTAGTATAGCGGATTTCCATTAAAATTACAATTTTTTCTTTACAGGTTCCTCTTTTCCTTATAAAAAGACAAAGTTACCTTTCAAACCAAACCTTTGAGATTCATTAGTATTCATCTATATATAGAGTAATTTCCTGCCCACTTTGCTTATCGACCAGTTGCAAATAAGACGTCCCCGGCATATGACAGAGAAGTATTCGAAATATCTACTTGTCCCGTTCGAGGGCGAACTTGCCTGCCAGTACGGAGTCTGCTACTCTTCGATTATCGGCAGGGGTACCGCAGAGATCGTGGATGATGTGGAGGAGAAAAAGCGGGCACTCTCCATTCTGATGAAAACCCAGACCGGAAAGGATTTTTCCTTTGATGACCGCATGGTTTCCATTGTCAGCGTCATCAAAATCCATGTATCCGAGTACACTGCAAAGCACCGACCGCTTCCGGCCGCACTGCAGACATAATGCACATTGCAGACTCGCTTCTTTAATCAGTAAACCATTTCCGTAATCCTCACAGATATCCTCTAACCATACATCTTTGATGATCTTGTCAATTTCTATTTTTACGCTTTTCTTTATCATTCGTAAGAAACTCCTTTAAAATGGTTAAATAAATTATATCACTCCACTTTACCACAGTAAACAATACACCCGCAAAAATATCATACATGAAAAATCATTACAAGTAGTTCTGATTGAGGTAATAATAAAAATGTGGTATAATTTATTCAGATAATATTTGTGGGGTGATTACATGACATTACTAGACCAGGGCTGTATTGACATTTGGATAGATGAAATCGTTCCATGTCTGAAAGATATAGAAACAGGCGACATTAAAGAAACGGTTGTTTTCAAAATTGAAAGCCGCACTTACTTGAAGAAATTTCAGAAATCCAATGGCTGGCATATTAATTGGAATGAAATTCCAAAGGATGTTGAAGTATATGCACTTGCTCTAAAGGATGACAATAGCATCCAGGGCTTAGTAGGTGTCAGAAATGATAGAGATTCTCACGCCGCTTATCTGCATTGGGCATGCACTGCCCCTCATAACAACAAGCATGAATTTGGAAGTCAAAAATATATTGGTGTAGGTGGTCATCTTTTCGCCATAGCCGCCGACAAATCTATTGAATGGGGATATGAAGGAGCCATTCATGGATTTGCAGCCAATGAAGTATTATTAAAACATTACATGGATGTATTTCATGCAGAATATTTGGGAATGCTTCATCAGTACCAGTTCTTTATTGACGAGGAACAAGCACGAAAACTATTGGAGGTGTATCATTATGAATGGAATGAAACCTAAATTCATGGAAAATTCAGTTATCCAACAAAGCTACTATGAACAGCCGAATCCATATGTTAACGCACCC
This sequence comes from uncultured Lachnospiraceae bacterium, assembly GCA_945868435.1. Classification (GTDB taxonomy): domain Bacteria; phylum Bacillota; class Clostridia; order Lachnospirales; family Lachnospiraceae; genus Roseburia. Next base: position 288,525 of record CAMBLG010000001.1, on the reverse strand, counting down.
TCTTGCCACGTAAATTTGCTTGAATTATCAAGATATGCAAAGAAAAAGGGAAAGAAAATAGTCGAGCTTACACAAGAAGAAGTAAAAAAGTTTTCAATTTAGGAAGGGCGGGATTTCCCGCCCTTCTTCCACACACAAAAAGGGCTTCCGGGATGATCATCCCGGAAGCCCCGAAAACCTTGATATTACTAGGTTTTTTAATTAAAACTTACCAGCTCTGGCTGCTTCTTCTACGCTAACAGCAACTGCTACAGTGGCTCCAACCATCGGGTTGTTACCCATACCGATGAGACCCATCATCTCAACATGAGCAGGTACGGAAGAAGATCCTGCGAACTGAGCGTCAGAATGCATACGTCCCAATGTATCGGTCATACCGTAAGAAGCCGGGCCGGCTGCCATATTGTCCGGATGAAGGGTACGTCCTGTACCACCGCCGGATGCAACAGAGAAGTACTTCTTGCCGAGTTCAACGCACTCCTTCTTGTAGGTACCAGCTACCGGATGCTGGAAACGTGTCGGGTTGGTGGAGTTACCTGTGATAGATACACCAACGTTCTCATGATGCATGATTGCTACACCTTCCTGTACATCGTCAGCACCATAGCACTTAACGGTTGCACGAAGGCCATCAGAATATGCCTTCTCGTATACGATGTTCAGCTTTGCTTCCTTGTAATCGTACTTTGTCTCAACAAAAGTAAATCCGTTAATACGGGAAATAATCTGTGCAGCGTCTTTTCCAAGACCGTTTAAGATAACGCGAAGAGGCTTCTGACGAACCTTGTTTGCCTTCTCTGCGATACCGATTGCACCCTCAGCAGCTGCGAAAGACTCATGTCCTGCCAGGAAGCAGAAGCACTCAGTCTCCTCCTCGAGGAGCATCTTACCCAAGTTACCATGTCCAAGACCTACCTTACGATGATCTGCAACAGATCCCGGAATACAGAATGCCTGAAGTCCCTCACCGATTGCTGCAGCAGCATCGGCAGCACGCTTGCATCCCTTCTTGATTGCGATTGCTGCACCTACGGTGTAAGCCCAGCATGCGTTCTCAAAACAAATTGGCTGGATCTTCTTAACCTGGTCATATACATCAAGTCCAGCGTCCTTTGTAATCTTCTCAGCTTCTTCGATTGAGCTGATACCATAGCTGTTCAGAACAGCGTTAATCTGGTCAATTCTTCTTTCATATGATTCAAATAAAGCCATTGTCTCGATTCTCCTTTCCTGTGTAATGCCCAACTACTCTTGTCTTGGGTCGATAATCTTCACGGCGTCAGCTACACGGCCATACTGACCCTTAGCCTTCTCCCATGCGGTGTTCGGATCATCACCCTTCTTGATAAAGTCAGTCATCTTTCCAAGAGAAACGAACTGATATCCAATAACCTCGTTGTCAGCATCCAGAGCGATTCCTGTTACATAACCCTCTGCCATCTCCAGGTAACGAACACCCTTCTCCTTGGTTGCGTACATCGTACCAACCTGAGAACGAAGTCCCTTACCAAGATCCTCAAGTCCTGCACCAACTGCAAGTCCATCATCGGAAAATGCAGACTGTGTACGGCCATAAACGATCTGTAAGAACAGCTCTCTCATTGCTGTGTTGATAGCGTCACAAACTAAGTCTGTATTTAAAGCCTCCAGAATTGTCTTGCCCTGTAAAACCTCGGCAGCCATCGCTGCAGAGTGTGTCATACCTGAGCATCCAATGGTCTCTACCAGTGCCTCTACAATGATACCCTCTTTTACGTTAAGAGAGAGCTTGCAGGCACCCTGCTGAGGTGCACACCAGCCAACACCATGTGTAAATCCTGAAATATCCTCAATTTTCTTGGAATGAACCCACTTTCCCTCTTCCGGGATAGGAGCTGGCTCATGCTTTGCGCCCTTAGCAACCGGACACATGTTTTCAACTTCCTTCGTGTAAATCATCTTAAGACTCCTTTCACATATTAATATGTATGATACATACGTTTTATTTTGACATATTTTTCACAATAAGTCTAGTACTAAAGCGTTGCTTTTTCAAATTTTTTCTGTCATGGCGTAGATTGAACTACCCCACCTTCTGACACACGTGTTTTGCATCTTTATAGATCGAATTGGCAGGAATTACGCCACGCACACAGGAGGTCGGGTAAATGTTGGAGTGCGGACAGATGACCGTTCCCGGATTCAGCACCGAATTACAACCAACCTCTACATAATCTCCAAGCATCGCACCGAATTTCTTACGGCCGGTCTCAAGCTCCTCCCCGGTGTCATACCGGTCCTTGACTACCACAAGCGTCTTGTCGGACTTCACATTGGAGGTGATGGAGCCCGCTCCCATATGGGATTTATAGCCCAAAATGGAATCTCCTACATAATTGTAATGGGGCACTTGAACGGAATTAAAAATAATGTCGTTCTTAATCTCCGTGGAATTTCCCACTACAGAGCCCTTTCCGATGATGGCACTGCCCCGGATAAAAGCACAATGCCGGATTTCCGCATCCTCATCAATAATTAAAGGTCCATTTAAACATGCGCTGGGTGCAACCGTTGCACTTTTTGCGATCCAGATATCCTCGCCGCGCTGCTCGAACTTCTCAGGATCCAATGTCGGTCCCAATTCCTTGATATAATCGCTGATTCCCGCCAGCGCCTCCCACGGGTATGTAAACTGCGCCAGATACTCCCCCGCAATCGTCTGTGCCAAATCATACATGTTGCTGATCTTCACTTTCTCCATGTTTTTCCTCCTCTATCTTTTCCTCGCTCTCCCCCGGATTATCAAAATCAAAGGAAATCTGCTCATTCTCATACTTCAGGCACGCATCAAACACATTCCCGGCCTTGGACGTAAATCCAAGCACCTTATGCTTCGTCTTTCCGGTGGTGAACAGTTCATTCATGATCTCCTCGCTAAGCTCCACCTTCGCCACCGTATGCCAGATGGAAAAGCCACAAGCGCACTCATAGCGCCACTGAGATTTCATCATAAGCTGTCCACACTTCGGACAAGCCAGCTTCGTCTCCACCGGCTTTGGCTTCTCCGGGAAATCGAAGGTAATGTCTCCGTCTTCCGTCAACTTCAGCGGTGCATCGAATTTCATGCCTGTTTTCGCCACGAAGCCGGAGATTACATCGGTCTTGCCGCGGATCAGAAGCTCTTTGAGCTGCGCCTCCTTAATCTTCACGCTGGCAATCTTGCCCACCATGAACCGGCAGCTCTCCGGATCGTCCTTGCGGTTGTTGGAGCAGACAAACCCAAAGGGAGCCACCTCGATATCCCCGCCGCATTTCGGACATTTCACATCCTTAACCTTCTTGGCTTCCACATTGTCAAAGTCGAATTTGAGGCCTGTCACCTTGCCATCCTCATCCTTTGCAAGGGCAACCCTCGCATCGAACCTTTTTCCATTCTTAGACTTAAAGCCTCGCATGGTTTCTGTTATACCGTCATTTAACAATTGCTTCACCTGTGTCTCAGTGAAAGATTTCTCTGCCATCTTACCGATGGAAAAGTGACAACTCTCCGGATCATCCCTGCGGTAGTTCATGCAGCCATAGCCAAAGGGCGTCACCGCAATCTCCCCTCCGCACAGAGGACACACCACATCCTTGACCTTCTTCACCTCGACCTGTTCAAAGTCAAATGCTATCTGCGTGCGGCCGTTCTCATCCTTTTCCAGCTTGAGAACAGCATCGAATTTCTTGCCGGACTTGGATTTAAACCCGCGGATGGTATCTGTCTGTCCATCCGCCAGAAGCTGGATCAACTGCGGCATGGAAAGAGCCTTGTCCGCAATCTTGCCCACAGAAAAATGGCAACCTGTCTCCGACTCCCGGTCCAGGTTCTCACACCGGTAGCCGTATGGAGTCACAAGAATTGCGCCGCCGCAGTCCGGACAGAGAATCCCTTCAATCTTCTGGGGTTCCACATTCTCGAAATCGAAAGCCGCCGATATTTTTCCGGTCTCCTCTTCCTTGTGAAGCTTCAGGCACGCATCAAACTTTTTGCCGGACTTTGACTTAAAGCCCCGGATGGTTCCCGTGTGCCCCTTTTCGATCAGTTCCCGAACCTGCTCCTCTGTTAATTGTATTCCTGCAATCTCTCCAATATTAAAATTACATCCGGATTTATCATTTTTGTAATTGCTGCACCCATAGCCAAAAGGCGTGGTCACAAGCTCTCCACCACACACCGGACATACCACGCCGATTTTCTTTCGGGCCGCAGCACCTCTCGCATTTTTCCCGGCAAAGCTGCTGATGCGCTCTGCCAACGGCTGACGCAGATTCTCATTGACCATCTTAAGGGTTTCGGTTCGAATGAAATCCTCCAGCTTGGTACGGTAATCCCAGAAATCCACCGTTCCTCTTGTGATGCCATCCAGTCCCTTCTCCCAGGAAGCCGTCATCTTAGGATTAAGGAGTGCCGGAACCGTCATATTCACAACCTCATACACCATCTCCCCAAGATTTTCCGGAGTCAATATCTGTGTCTTTTTGTTCAGATTCAGATAGCCGATCCGCACCAGCTTCTTGATAATTTCCGCACGGGTCGCAGAGGTTCCGATTCCGGAGCCCTTAATCTGCTCCCGCAGTTCCTCATCCTCAATGAGCTGTCCCGCATTTTCCATGGCAAGCACCATGGAACCGGAGGTGTAACGCTTCGGCGGCGAGGTCTTCCCCTCCTTGATGGCATACCCCCCCACTGCGATCTCATCCCCGTTATGGATCTGTTCCGCCAGCGCAAGGAGCACCGCAGGATCTACCGTCTCCTCCTGCTCCTCATCCTCTGTGCGGCTGTACTCTCCGCCGGTCACCCGGTCCATACCCCGGTCCGGATTATTTGGATCATTCTTATCCTTTTTCTTCGGAATCCCCGCAATCTCAAGGAATCCAGGGTTTTTCAACACCTTTGCAGACGCAAAGAACTGTTCCGTCTTCTCTCCCGTATCCACTGCCACATTCAGCTTTACCGTCTGATATTCCGCAGGCGGATAGAAGATGCTTAAGAAACGGCGCACGATCAGCTCAAATACGGCCTTTTGCAACGAATTCAGCGAATTGAATTCCGTCAACTGGCCTGTAGGAATGATGGCATAGTGGTCGGTGACTTTCGAGTCGTCGGTATACTGTGTCTTTGCAATATTGGCATACAGTTTTTTCGCCATGATGGTATCCACGAACTGTGCCGTCGGCGAAAAGCCTTTCAGGCGGCTGATATTCTTATAGATTTCCTTGGCAACCGCTGTGGACAGTACACGGGCATCGGTTCTCGGATAGGTAGTCAGCTTTTTCTCGTACAGATCCTGCGCCACCTGCAACGTCTCGTCCGGGCTGATCTTAAAGCGCTTGGCACATTCCGCCTGAAGCTCCGCCAGATTAAACAATAGAGGGGCACGCTTTTTGCTTGTGCCCTTCTCAATGGATTGAACGATTGCCTTCTTTCCTTCCATCACATCAATCAGCGCCCGGGCATCCTTCTCCTCGCGAAACCCGTTCTCTTTATATAGAAGCGGTGACTCGAAAAAGGCCGAGCCCTCTACCGCCTTCCACTCTCCTTCAATTCCCGCATCAGAAAATCTTCCCACCACACGGTAGAAAGGGGTCTCCTTGAAATTGCGGATTTCCCGCTCGCGGATGACTACCATTCCAAGCACGCAGGTCATCACACGCCCCACCGCAATGGCAGTATAGGAATTGGTTCCCGCCGCGTCATTGAGCAGATTGCCATACTTGATGGACATAACTCTGGAAAAATTGATTCCCATGGCATAGTCCTCGATAGTCCGCATAATTCCGGACTTTCCGAGGTTGGCGTAATCCGACATGGGCTTCGCCTCGTGGATTCCCCTCAAGATTTCCTCCTCCGTCTGGGAGTCGATCCAGACACGCAGTTCTTCCATCCCGGGACGCACTCCACCAAAATTGCGGATATTCTCTTCGATGGTCTGTCCTTCTTTTCCGGCATCACCGGCCCAGTACACACGGTCAATATCTTCCCGCATCAGCATCGTATGTACCACATCGTACTGGCGGCTGACGCTGTCAATGACATCATATTTATATTCCTGTGGCAGAAACGGAAGGTCCTCCAGCTTCCATTTCTTGTATTTCATATCGTAGCTTTCCGGATAAACCAGCCCAACCAGATGGCCGACGCACCATGTGATGACATACTCCCGGTTCTCAATATAGCCATCCTTTCTGCCGCTCACATTGAGCACCTTCGCAAACTCCTGGGCAACCGACGGTTTCTCCGTAATGATTAGTGACTTTCCCATATATACTCCTACAGCTCGTTCATATCGATCAGCTCAAAGCGGCTGTCCCGTTTGACGTACTCCACCAGCGCCGGTTCAAAGGCGGTTGCGGAAAACAGGAAATAATGATCCGATGTAATCTTCGCCTTCGCCATGTGGACCGCCATCTCCTCACACATGTCCATGGTCATCTGCGGCTTGTCCCAGTTACAGAAGCCCACAATGTTCTGGCGGTCGCTGCTCTGTGCAATAATATCAATATTGCCGGTCTTTCCAACCCAGGTGCCCATCTTATGAATGGCAAAAGGCGTGCGCCCCACCTGATTCAAAAGCAGCAAGTATTCCATGCATACATTGCGGAAATATCGATTCATGTAGGCATCCAGCTCACCCTCAATATACCTATCATAGAAATCAGCCCCATTCATGCAATACAGATCCGAAAGATGTGGGAACACAAATTTAAACCAGAAGTTAACAAATGTATCTTTAATCTGATACACGCCCTTCTTGGCATTCTCCCATCCGCCAGTCTCGAAGGAAACCACCTTCTCCACAATGTCAAAATGACTCAGGTTCTTCATGTATACACTAATCTTCGCTCTGGAATATCCGGTGTCCAGAAACAGGTCATTCAGCTTATTCTTCCCTCTGGCAATGGCGGAAAGAATGGTGTTATACACCGACAGTTCCCGCAGCTCGGATGCAATCAGCTGCTGAGCTGCATCGAACAACGGACCGTTTTCATCCAACACCAGACGACAGATATTCTCTTTGAATGACACATTCTCATCCCACATCTGCATATAGCCCGGCACTCCGCCGATACAGCCGTAAGCCTTGATGCATTCACTTACGGAGAGCTTCGGGAAAGCACGCACTACCTCGAGGAAATTTAAATCTTCAATCTTGATATAAGAATTAAACTTCTTTGCTTCCCCCTGCAGCAGCTCGTCCAGATCCTGTTCTACCCACACAATGGATGAGGATGCCAGAACAATCAAAACCGGTCCCGGATACAGGCGTTTCCCTTTCAGCTTTAAGATACTTTTGAAAAACTCCGGATCCTTTTTCATCACATACTGCACTTCATCGATCACCACTACCAGCTTACTGGGGTCACCGCTTTTGATCCGGTTGAAGTACTCATCATAAGTATGCTTCTGCAGGTTCACCTCAAATTGGCGTCCCAGTTCTTCTCCCATCATACGAAGCTGCTCCTCAGCCGATGTCTGGCGGCAGCGATAATAGAAACATTTCTTATCCTGTACAAAAAGGCGAATCAGGTCCTCCTTTTTGCAGTCCTTCCGCCCATACAGCATCACAAGCTGATTTCCGGCCTGCTCGTATTGCTCCTCCAGTTTTTTCAGATCTGCTGCTTTTGTAATCATGTGTCATCCTCCGCATATTTGAGTTTCTCGTCAATACAGGATTCTTTTTCCTCTGTTTCCTTTCAACTCACACTATGGAAAATTATATCATCTTTTAAACCTATTCTCAACACCAAAAATGAATCCCCACGGCTCGTACGCCAAAAAAGAGACCATGCAAAACGCACAGTCTCTTCCTAATAAAATACATATTTCTTACTTCTTCGTAATATATCCCTGAGCCTTCAGAAGCTCTGCACACAATACTGCGCCACCTGCAGCACCTCGAATGGTGTTGTGAGATAATCCAACGAACTTCCAGTCATATACGGTATCCTCACGAAGACGTCCCACATTGATTCCCATTCCGTTCTCATAGTTGACATCCAAAGAAACCTGTGGACGATTATCCTCCTCCAGATAAGTAATGAACTGCTTCGGAGCACTTGGAAGCTCAAGCTCCTGTGGAACTCCTCTGAAGTTCTTCAGTGCCTCGATCAACTGCTCTTTGGTAGGCTTCTTCTTGAACTTTACGAATACAGCGGCTGTATGTCCGTTCAATACCGGAACACGGATACACTGACAGGTAATGACAGGGGAAGCAGCAGGAACAATCTCCTTCTTCTCGTCATCAATGTGTCCCCAGATGCGAAGCGGCTCTTTCTCAGACTTTTCTTCCTCGCCACCGATATATGGAATGATATTGCCGACCATCTCCGGCCAATCCTTGAAGGTCTTGCCTGCACCGGAAATTGCCTGATAAGTAGTAGCTACCACTTCGTATGGCTCAAATTCCTTCCATGCAGTAAGAACCGGAGCGTAACTCTGGATTGAGCAGTTAGGCTTAACGGCAACAAAACCACGCTTGGTGCCAAGGCGTTCTCTCTGATACTTGATCACATCCATATGCTCCGGGTTGATCTCCGGAACAACCATAGGAACATCCGGTGTCCATCTGTGCGCACTGTTGTTGGATACAACAGGTGTCTCAGTCTTGGCGTAATCTTCCTCGATCTTCTTGATCTCATCCTTTGTCATATCTACTGCAGAGAATACAAAATCGACCTGAGAAGCAACCTTCTCAACCTCATTTACATTCATGACAACAATATCTTTCACAGCTTCCGGCATTGGAGTATCCATCTTCCAGCGGTCTCCCACTGCCTCAGCGTAAGTCTTTCCTGCACTTCTCGGGCTGGCTGCGATCGTGGTAACCTCAAACCATGGATGATTCTCCAGAAGAGAAATAAATCTCTGTCCTACCATACCTGTTCCACCAAGGATACCAACCTTCAATTTTTCGCTCATGTCTCTAATCTCCTCTACTATATAATTGTTTCTCCTGATGCAGACAGCTTCGTCCCCGCCGCCCTCATGTCCGTCTGCGGCACACATTTGTCTGCGCTAGACAATATATTACTGGAAAACGCATAAAATAGCAAGCAACAATTCGCACAAATTCCCAAAAAAAATCTTTTTATTCTATAGAAAATGCACAAAAAACCATTACTCGGTCTCATCCCATCCCGGGATCTCCCATTCTTCCTTGAGATATTCCTCCTCCAGAGCAATGACCTGCTCCATGGAAGTTCTGGAAGGTGCACCGATGGTACATCTGGTGTTCACACAAGTCTCCATGGAAATGGCATCGTATACATCCTCTTTGAATACCGGAGAAAACTTCTGCAATTCTTCAAGACTCATATCGTCAATTGCGATATTCTTATCGATACAGTACAGCACAATCTGTCCGATGATACCATGGGCATCCCGGAACGGAACTCCATTCTTCACCAGATAATCTGCCGCATCCGTCGCGTTGGTAAAACCGTTATTTGCGCTTTTTCTCATGACATCCTTATTAAAGCGGATGGTGTCAAGCATTCCGGTGAACAGTGCGATGCATCCCTTAGCTGTGTCCATGGCATCAAAGGAAAGCTCCTTGTCCTCCTGCATATCCTTATTATATGCAAGCGGAATGCCCTTCATGGTAGTGAGCAGTGACACCAGCGCACCGTATACGCGGCCGGTTTTGCCCCGGACGAGCTCCGCAATATCCGGATTCTTCTTCTGCGGCATGATGGAGCTTCCGGTACTGTAGGCATCATCAATCTCCACGAACTGATACTCGTTGGAGTTCCAGATGATCACTTCCTCGGAGAAACGGCTCAGATGCATCATGATCGTTGACAGTGCTGCCAGAAATTCTATCAGATAATCCCGGTCGGATACGCCGTCCATGCTGTTTAAGGTCGGCCCGTAGAAGCCCATAAGCTCTGCCGTGTACTCCCGATCCAGAGGATAGGTGGTTCCGGCCAACGCACCGGAGCCCAGCGGACAATAATTCATGCGGTCAAAAATATCATGCAGGCGCATCCGGTCTCTCTTAAACATCTCGAAATACGCGCCCATGTGATGAGCCAACGTAATCGGCTGTGCCTTCTGCAAATGGGTAAAGCCCGGCATGATAGTCTCGGTATTCTCTTTCATCAGACGAAGCAACACCTTGAGAAGATCCTTTAACAACTCATCCGTCTCCAGAACCTGAATGCGGGTATACAGGCGCATATCCAAAGCCACCTGATCATTTCTGCTGCGTCCTGTATGAAGCTTCTTTCCCACATCGCCCAAGCGATCGATCAAATTAGCCTCCACAAAGCTGTGAATGTCCTCATACTCATCTGTGATGACGAGCTTTCCGGACTCAACATCCGCCCGAATCTCATCCAGACACTTCACAATTGCCTGCATCTCTTCCTTTGTGAGAATCCCCTGCTTGCCCAGCATGCATACATGTGCAACCGAGCCCTCGATATCCTGCTTGTAAAACTTCTGGTCAAAGGAAATCGATGCATTGAAATTATAAACAAGCTGATCCGTCTCCTTTGTGAAACGTCCGCCCCATAACTGTGCCATATCTTGCAACCTCTCTTTCTTCGTTCAAGTCTCGGCCTGTTTCGCCGCAATCTGCGCATCCCGCTCCTGCTTGGAAAACACACATCCGCAATAGTACTGCCGGTACATGTCGTATGCGCGGGAAATCTCCGTAGACTGCTTGTAGCCATTCTTCTTTTTAAAATCCGAATACAGATACCTCACCCCATATTCCTGTTCCAGCTTCGCTCCGATTTCGTTGAGCTTATCCGCATTTTTCAGCGGACTGATGGAAAGTGTGGTGGTGAAAAAGTCAAAGTCATGCTCTCTCGCATACTCTGCCGCCTCCCGAAGTCTGAGCTCATAACAGCGGAAGCACCTTTCGCCTCCCTCCGGCACATGCTCCAGCCCCCGGACTGTATCGTAAAAGCGTTCCGTATCATATGCTCCCTCTACGAACTGTACTGGATATTTCGTGGGAAAACGCTCGATAAAACGCTCCTGCTCCCCCGCACGCATATGATATTCCTCCGGCGGATAAATGTTCGGATTATAATAAAAAACAGTCACCCGAAAATGCTCCGCAAGCGTCTGAATGCAGTATGTGCTACAGGGACCGCAACAGCTGTGCAATAAGAGCCGCGGGCTCCTGCCCTCTATGCAGTTGTCTGCAATCAGGTTCTCCATGACCTGCTGATAATTGACTCGGTTCATTCTTCCAGTCCAAACATAACCCGACAGAGCTTCTTTCCGCTTTCTGTCTTAAAAATCTGCTCATATGCCTTACGGATGGAGCGCTCACTCATATCATCCTCCAGCATATTTACAAGAAAATCCGCTTCAATCAGAATTTGATAATCCATACCTTCCACGTGGTCATATGTATGATGATTGCCGATCAGATAACAGATCCGCTCAATCATATAATTCTCAATTCCCACTTCCGAAAGCATCTTCTGAGCCACGATCGGTCCCTCCTGCTCCTGAAGCTTGCCGTCGCAGCGCCCATACTTCTCCTCTGCCGGCTTAATTCCGATATCGTGCGTGTAGGCAGTTGCTTCCAGGATAAACTGTGTCGTCTCGTCCAGATTCTCCTTCTGTCCGATCATTGCAGCGAAGCTGTGTACCTTAATAAAATGCTGAATACGCTTCGGATCGCCCTCATAGTATTCGATCATGCACTCACACAGCTCCTCCAACTGTTTTCGACTGTAACTGTCCCCGTCCATATTCCTCTCCTTTTCCTTAATTAAGTAAACATGCAACAAAAATTCCGATTAAGATTCATTTGATACCTTTTCTTCTTTATCCGCGATATCTGACATCCAAAGTGCAGCCGTCGCCGCAGCATACACCAGTACACATAAAATAATCACTACCGTTCTTCCGGCAATAATTCCAACAATAATCTGTACCAGAACCATCACGCCGTGAATCCACAACTCTGCCTTGTGCATCATAACCGCAATTCCGGCCTCCAAAATTACCAGCACACACATTGCTACCACCGGAACCTTTACGGCAAATATGCCAATCAGAATGATGGCCAGCGCAGCAACGCAAAATGCAGCCAATGCAACCGCAACCTTATTCTCTTTGATTTTCTCTACCATACCCTTATTCATTGCCTTTCCTCTCATATTCTAAGAAATCCAGTATTCCCGACAAATGGTTGGAAATACTGGATTCTTCTTAAATCAGCCAATAAGGGGACTCGAACCCCTGACCCACGCATTACGAATGCGTTGCTCTACCAACTGAGCCATATTGGCATACGCATCTGTGCATGCCCCGCATGTCACTTAGTTATATTACCAAATCCTTTCATTAAAATCAACCTTTTTCTGACACAAATTTTCCGGCAAATTTCTGACACATTTTTTCACTTTTCTATTGACTTTATATATCAATTCGATACAATAATCTAGATTGTTTATTTTTAGTAAACAAAAAATCAATTATTAGGGTTGTCGCACAAAAAGTAAACAAGAAATCAATTATCAACATATTCGGCAGCCATATAGCAGGAGGCAACATGGATATCGGAAAACGCATGAAAGAACTGCGCGTCCAATACGGACTGACACAGCAGGAGCTTGCCGACCGGGCGGAGTTGACGAAGGGCTTCATCTCACAGCTGGAGCGCAATCAGAACTCTCCTTCCATCGGAACGCTTTTGGACATCATCCAATGTCTCGGCACCACACCGGCAGAATTCTTTACCGATGCAGAGCCGGAGCAGATTGTATTCAAAGCAGATGACTACTTTGAAAAGATTGACGAAGAAAAACATCATTGTATTGAATGGATCGTTCCCAATGCCCAGAAAAACGCCATGGAGCCGGTACGGCTCACCCTTCACGCAGGCGGACGTTCGGAAGTGTATCTGCCCCACGAAGGCGAGGATTTCGGCTACGTCATCAAGGGCAGCGTGAAGATCAATTACGGTGGAAAAACCCAGACGGTCCGCGCTGGGGAATCGTTTTATTTTAAAGCGGGAAAACGCCATTATCTTGAAAACACCGGCACGCGGGATGCAGTCCTGATCTGGGTCACTACCCCGCCGAGCTTTTAGGATATAAGGTTACTGTCAATACTACACACATACCAATGGATTGAATAAGGAATAATACTATGAGCAAACATTTAATTGATTTTATCGATATATCCAAGTCCTATGACGGCAGCCTTGTGCTGGATGAGTTGAATCTCTATATAAGAGAGAATGAGTTTCTTACGCTTCTCGGTCCGTCCGGCTGCGGCAAAACCACAACCCTGCGTCTTCTCGGCGGCTTCGAGACTCCGGATCAGGGGCGCATCCTCTTCGATGGAGAGGATATTACCAATCTTCCGGCAAACGAGCGCAAGTTGAATACCGTATTCCAGAAATATTCGCTTTTTCCGCATATGTCAATTGCGGAAAACATTGCTTTTGGTCTGAAGATCAGCAAAAAGAGCAAGGCTTACATCAACGACAAAATCAAGTATGCCCTTAAGCTTGTGAACCTGGATGGCTTTGAGAACCGCTCTGTTGACTCCCTGTCCGGCGGTCAGCAACAGCGTATCGCCATTGCAAGAGCTATCGTAAATGAGCCGAAGGTGCTTCTTCTTGATGAACCTTTGGGGGCACTGGACTTAAAGCTTCGCCAGAACATGCAGTACGAGCTGATGCGCTTAAAGGAAGAGCTGGGCATTACCTTTGTATATGTCACCCATGACCAGGAGGAAGCTCTGACCATGTCGGACACCATCGTCGTCATGAACCAGGGTTATATCCAGCAGATCGGCACTCCTGAGATGATCTACAACGAGCCGGAAAACGCGTTTGTTGCCGACTTTATCGGACACAGCAATATCATCGACGGCGTCATGCTGGATGACAGACTGGTGGAAATTCTCGGCGTCAAAATGCCATGCGTGGATGAGGGCTTCGGCAAAAACAAGCCGGTAGATGTCGTAATCCGGCCTGAGGATGTGGAGCTTGTGGATCCGGCGGACGGCTATATGGAAGGCGATGTCACATCCCTGATCTTCAAGGGCGTACATTATGAGCTGGACGTTATGGCCAACGGTTACGAATGGCTTGTACACACCACCAAGCATGTGCCGGTGGGCACTCACGTCGGCATCCGGGTAACGCCTTTTAACATACAGATCATGCACAAACCGGAGTCATCCGATGAAAAGGCGGTGGAGATTGATGAGTAAATTTAAGCAACAGTTTCTCGCCGGTCCGTACCTGATCTGGATCGTCGGATTTATCATTCTGCCAATGCTCATGATCGTGTACTATGCTTTTACCAACGCAGACGGCGGATTCACCTTTGAATATATCACTGCCACCTTCGCGTCGGAGACAAACCGAAAGGCCATGATCCTGTCTCTTCAGTTGGGTCTGATCTGCACCGGAATCTGCCTTGTGCTCTCCTATCCGCTGGCTATGATATTAAATAATATGCAGATTAAAAATCAAAGCTTCATTGTATTTATCTTTATGCTGCCGATGTGGATGAACTTTATGCTCCGCATTCTGGCATGGAAGCTTCTGCTCTCCAAGAACGGTGTGTTCAACAGTATCCTCACCAGCCTTGGCTTTGAGCGGATCAACATTATCAATACGCCGGCAGCCGTTGTACTGGGAATGGTGTACGATTTTCTTCCCTTTATGCTGCTTCCGATCTACAACTCCATGACGCGAATCCGCAAAGACTGGATTGAGGCTGCAAAGGATCTGGGAGCCGGCAGCATAACGATCTTCTTTAAAATCATCGTGCCGCTTACCGTATCCGGCATCATCAGCGGAATTGTCATGGTGTTTGTTCCGTCTCTGACCTCTTTCGCCATCTCTCAGGTATTGGGCGGCGGTCAGGTGCTTCTGATCGGTAACGTCATCGAGCAGGACTTCATGCAGGGCATGCAGTGGAACGCCGGAAGTGGACTTTCCTTCGTGCTGATGATCTTCGTAATTGCCAGCATGGCACTTGTAAACTTGTTTGATAAAGACGGGGAGGGAACCGCAATATGGTAAAAAAATGTGCCTCACGGCTTTATATGTTTTTGATTTTTCTGTTTCTGTATCTTCCGATCATCGTGCTGATCATTCTCTCGTTTAACAATTCGAAAACACGCGTGGTCTGGGGCGGATTCACACTGGACTGGTACAAAAGCTGCTTCCAGGATGAAAAGATCATGTCCGCTTTTCTCACAACGATACAGATTACATTCCTGTCAGCGATTCTTTCAACTCTGATTGGAACGCTGGCCGCCATTGGCATCAGTGCCATGAAAAAGAGGCAGCAGACCATCTATCTGGGTGCAACGAACATTCCGCTCTTGAACGCGGATATCGTAACCGGAATTTCCATGATGCTCCTCTTTGTAAAATTCATGGATCTGGGCTTTGTAACCGTGCTGGTTGCACACATTACCTTCAGCATACCGTATGTGATCTTAAACGTTCTGCCGAAGCTTAAGGCATGCAACCGCTCCACCTACGAGGCTGCTCTGGATCTGGGTGCCTCACCGCTCTATGCGTTTTACAAGGTGACCTGGCCGGAAATTCGCCCGGGCGTCTTTTCCGGATTCATGATGGCAATCACCATGTCTTTGGATGATTTTTCAATTACTTACTTTACCAAGGGGCCGGGTGTCAACACCCTCTCCACCATGCTCTACACGGAGCTGAAAAAAGGCATCAAACCGGAATTGTACGCACTATCCACCATTCTGTTTTTTGCCGTGCTGTTCATTCTGCTTCTCGGGAACGTCCTTCCGCAGAAGAAGGCACAACGTGCTCTTTCAAAACAGCAAAAAGACCTATAAGCATTATAAATTTGACAATTGTCATTAAAATCGAAAGGAGATTTAATTATGAAAAAAAGAATGTTGTGCTGTGTTTTATCCGCTGCAATGCTGGTTTCCATGACAGCCTGCGGGAGCAGCAACGATTCCGGCAGCAATAAGACCGGCGAGACCATTACCGTATTGAACTACGGAAAATACTACGATGAAGATGCTTTGAAGCAGTTTGAGGAAGAAACCGGTATCACAGTTAAATATGAAGAATATGAAAGTCCGGAAGAAATGTACACAAAGTACAAGGCCGGCTCCATCGATTATGATGTCATCTGTTCCTCTGAGTATATGGTACAGAAGCTCATCGAAGAAGGAGAAGTTCTGGAGATGGATTTCCCGTCTATGGAGAACTATGGCAACCTGGATGCGTCCATTCTGGAGTTATCTGCTACCTATGACAGCAATCACACTTACTCCGTGCCGTTCTTCTACGGAACACTGGGATTATTATATGATACGACCAAAGTCGATGCCGCTACGGTTTCCAGCTGGGACTGCCTGTGGAATCCGGCGTACAAGGATGAGATCATCATGGAGAATTCCGTGCGCGACACCTTTGCGCCGGCTCTGATTTCCTTAGGCTACTCCTTAAACGAGACCAATGAAGACCATCTTCGGGAAGCACTTGACATCTTAAAAAAGCAAAAAGATGACGGTATCGTATACGCATATTATGTGGATGAGACTGCAGATGCCATGATCGGTGAGGAAGCGGCCATTGCACTGTGCTACTCCGGCGAGGCTGCCCTTGCCATGGAGGAGAACGAAAACCTCTCCTACGCCATTCCAAAGGAGGGTTCCAACCTCTGGATCGATTCCTGGTTCGTTCCAAAGACCTGTCAGAACAAGGACGCTGTTATGAAGTTTTTGAACTTCACCTGCCGGGATGATATCGCGGAGAAGAACTTCGAATATGTGCTTTACAGTTCTCCGATCAATTCTGTTGTAGAGAACATGGATGATGTATACAAAAATGATCCATCTATCTGTCCTTCCAACGAATCTGTAAGTAATTGTGAGATCTATGTATCCCTCTCAGACGAGGATGCAGCCAAGTACAGCACATTATGGCAGGAGCTCCTTTCCTACTAACCTGTGCCTGATATTTTCAAAAAGAGATTGCATTTTTATTCGAAACATGTTAAAGTTAATCCACGATGCACCGCATCGTGGATTTTCTGTGTGATTCACACGTATTTCCCCAAGTACACAACTAGATATGAATTATCAGGAATTTCTATCAGAGATCCAAAACAATTTGCGCACTCAGATTGCGCCGGAGGTTCAGCTTATCATACAGTCCATGCCCAGAAACAACGGCGTGAGTTACGATGGACTCATTTTACTCAGCCCAGGCTGCAACATTTCTCCAACCATCTATCTCACACCTTACTATCACCGCTATCTCGATGGGGTTAACATGGAGGATATCTGCACGGACATTCTTATGACCTACCGGAATCATCTTCCGCAGGAAAACTTTGATACAACACGTTTCACCTCATTTGAGAAAGTGCGCTCCCGCCTGGTCATGCGTCTGGTAAACTACGAACGCAACCGTAATCAGCTTTCCGATGTGCCGCATGTCCGATTTTGCGATCTTGCCATCATCTTTTACTGCCTGCTCCATGCAGACACCGACAATCAGGCCAACATCCTTGTCCACAATTCTCATTTGAATCTGTGGGGAATCGACAAGGACACACTGTATATGCTGGCGCGTGAGAACACACCGGCACTTCTTCCACCGGAGATCACACCCATGCATACGATCCTGGAACGGCTTCACTGTCCGGATCCCGATCTGTTCTCCGAAAGCATTCCCATGTATGTCATCAGCAACTGTTATCGGACCAACGGGGCCGGTGTCATACTCTATGATCAGTTTCTCCAACAGATTTCCGACCGATTTGAATCGAATCTGATCCTGCTTCCCAGCAGTATCCACGAAATGATCATTCTTCCGGTTGAAGACAACTCCGAATTGAGAGAGTTCACTTACATGGTACGTGAGGTCAACGACACACAGCTTACAGATGATGAAGTCCTGTCCGATCACGCCTACTATTATGACCGCGCCAAACAAAAGCTTATCATGGAATAAAATATAATGGAATAAAATAAGCGGGTAACCGTACATACCGGTTACCCGCCCCTATTCATACTTATTTAATGTCCTCTGTCACTTTATCATACAGAGTCTCATAACTTTTGGCTGATGCTCCCCATGAGAAATCTTTCTGCATAGCTCGCTGCACGATCTCATTCCAGCGGCTGCGATTCTCTTTATAAATGTTCTGCGCATAGCGAAGAATAAAAAGCATCTCATGTGCATTATAATTGCTGAAGGAAAATCCTGTTCCGTTGTTCTCGTATTCGTTGTACGCCTCCACTGTATCTTTCAGCCCTCCGGTCTCCCTAACAATCGGGAGTGTTCCGTAACGCATTGCCATCATCTGTCCCAGGCCACACGGCTCAAAAAGGGATGGCATCAAAAAGGCATCACAGGAAGCGTAAATCTTGTGTGCGTACTCGTCCGAATATCCAATGTGCGCCCACAGCTTATCCGGATACTTGTTATGGAAGTGATGGAACATATTCTCATACTGCCCCTCTCCGGTTCCCAACACAACGAACTGCACATCCATGGTATCGAAGATTTCATCCAGTATATAGGCAATCAGATCAAAACCTTTCTGAGATGTCATGCGGGATATGATGCCAATCATAAAGACATCATCCCGAACCGGAAGTCCGAGCATCTTCTGAAGCGCCAGCTTATTCTTCCGCTTTCCCGCAACTGCATTCTTCACAGTATAGTTGGTCTCAATATGCGGATCGGTCTCCGGATTGAACTCTTCGTAATCGATTCCGTTTACGATTCCATACAAACTGTCAATACGGGCATTCATCAGACCGTCCAAACCTTCTCCGCCCTCACGAGTGGTAATTTCCTTTGCGTATTCCGGACTGACTGTGCTTACGGCATCCGCATATACAATACCGCCCTTCAGGTAGTTGGACTCTCCATAGCTCTCCAGACCACTGGCTGTCCGGAAAATATGTTCCGGAAGACCGGTAATATCCATAACCTCACGAATTTTCCAACGCCCCTGAAACTTCATATTATGAATGGTAAAGATAGTCTTAATTCCGGCATAAAAATTGTCTGAACCATAAGTCGTCCGCAAATAAACCGGCACAAGTCCGGTCTGCCAGTCATGGCAGTGAAGAATATCCGGTGCAAAATCAATGTACGGCAGGCTTTCCAACACAGCCTTGGAGAAATAGGCAAATTTCTCCACATCCTCATAAATGTTATTATATGGCTTATCCCCTGCAAAATAGAATTCATTATCCACAAAGTAATAGCGAACCCCTTTATATTCTGTCGTAAAAATTCCGACATACTGCTTCCGCCAGTTCAAATTCACATAAAAATGACATACGAACTTTAGCTGCGCAAGAAGCAACTCATCCATACATGCATATTTCGGCAAAATTACACGCACATCATATTTTTCTTTGTCAAAATACTTCGGAAGCGAGCCAACTACATCGGCAAGCCCTCCGGTTTTGATATACGGAACAGCCTCAGAAGCCACAAATAAAATTTTTGTCATAATGAATCCCCCCTAACAAAGAGCCATGCTCTTTATTTATTTTTCATCTGTAATCGTATCTTGTCTGTGATCAGAGCAATAAATTCAGAGTTTGTCGGTTTTCCCTTGCCATTGCTGATGGTATAGCCAAACAATTCATCCAGGGTATCCATCTTTCCTCTGCTCCATGCAACCTCAATGGCATGACGGATTGCTCTCTCCACCCGACTCGGTGTGGTCTGATATTTTTTGGCAATACCGGGATACAAAATCTTGGTAATGGAATTTAACATTTCCATATTATTGACAGACATGATAATTGCCTCTCGCAAATACTGATACCCCTTGATATGAGCCGGAACGCCCACTTCGTGGATAATCTCCGTCACATCTTCTTCCAATGACTGCTCATTGTCACTCTCCGTGCGTTCAAAGCTGCTGACCCAATGCGCTTCCCGCACTTGTGCTTTGCTGTCCCGTACCTGCTTAATTCGATCCAGAATTGATTTGGAATCAAACGGTTTCATAATGTAGTAATCTGCACCCTTAGAGAACGCATCATCGGTAATTCGCTCATTGCCAATTGCACTGATTATGAGAATTGATGGCTGCTTGCGAATCGTAGTATCCATACGAATCCGACTCAGCACATCCAAACCGTCGAGTTTTGGCATAATGATATCTAACAGTATTACATCAGGCTCCTTCTCTTTTACCAGAAGACAGGCCTCCTCTCCATCCTTTGCGGTTCCAACTACCTGAAGTTCATCATCACTGGAAACAATTTCTCCCAACATTTCCAGCATAATCTCGTTATCATCTGCAATTGCGACATTTAACTTTCCCATTTCAGTCCTCCTAGATGTCAAATTCAGTCTAATAGAATATAAACAAGTACCTTAGCGCAAATTTGTCAATATCTGTCAACTATTTCCAAATAAATATATCACAAAAATTTGGAGCAATTCCAGCCAAATAATTCGACATATTTTACTTTTCAATCTTTTCGTATAGTTCAAAAATGACCCATTTCATACGCCTGGCATAAGATTCCTTTGAAATAACAGGACTTTTCCCTTATTATGCTTTACAATATGGCTGTAGTACCGGCTTCATCGCATTGTATGCCTCCAGTACAGCATCTGTCTTCTCCTTCATCTGATCAATGTCTTCCGCTTTTCCAAGCTTTTCAAGTTCATAGAATCGCTCGCCAAGATCAATTGCTCCTATCATTCGCGCTGTTCCCTTCAACCCATGTACTTCAATGGTATAATTCTTAAAATCCTCTTCATCCAGAAGCTTCTGAATCAGTGCAGTCTTTTCTTCCATTCCTGCACAGAAGTCTCCAAACAGTTCACTTAAGAACTCGAAGCTATGACAATACGCCAATCCCTTTTTCACATCAACGCCAGGAATGTCCGGCAGTTCCGTATTGTCACTTCTTCCATTTACTTCCCGCTGGTCTTCTTTCTTTCCGATTCCACTCATCCGGAAAGACTGCTGGGTAGTAAATGTACTTTCCTGTCGCATCGGCGCCTTTGCGACCGGCTGAATATTCGACGGCTTCGCCGGTCCCATATCGATAATAAGTTCCTCAGGCAGGCAGCTGCGAATCACCCGATACAGTTCCTTCACATCTACCGGTTTGGAAACCATATCATTCATGCCGGCCGCCAAAAACTTCTCTTTTACGCCAACAATCGCATTTGCCGTCAATGCAACAATTGGAACTGTCCTGCAATATTCGTCATTTCTGCTTCTCAAGATCCGCGTTGCTTCCTCGCCATCCATGATCGGCATCATGTGATCCATCAGGATCAGATCATAATCATGCGACTGCTCAATACATTCCAACGCTTCCTCGCCATTTCCCGCGGTCTCAACCGTAACCTGCAACGGTTCCAAAAGTCCTTTAGCGACCTTCAGATTCATGTTGTTATCATCCACCAGAAGAATCTTTACTCCCGGTGCAATATAGGCATTGCTCTTGTCCGCATCATCGGCCTGATATTTCATTGGAGTTCCGTTTACCGCATTGGCAAAAGATAATGAGTACAATGGCTTATTGAGTATCACTTCGCCAAGGCCTCTCGGAGTGCTGTCCATCGGGTTTTTCAAAATGATAACCTTCGTGCCACACTGCTTCATCAGCGAAATCTTTTGCTGCATCTCAAAATACGTCGGCAGATCCGTAAAGAAATAATCGATATGATCCTTTGGTCCCGGACGCATGATGTAGTTCATGTGATATGCATTCACCAGGCTGACCAGTGAACTTATCATTGTCGTATTGCGGAAACGGACTGACACATTCTTACCGTTCTGGCTGTCCAAATTCACTGCAGGCTCACGGGTGGAAGCTGTCCCTTGAATCACATTGAACGTAAACTTTGAGCCCATTCCATAAATGGATTCCACCTGAATGGTTCCTTCCATATGTTCCACAAGACGCTTGGCAATCGTAAGACCCAGACCGGTGCCTTCCTTCGTGTGATTATGCTCCATGTCTACACGGGTAAAGTTATCAAACAGCTTTCCCATATCCTCCGCCTTAATTCCGATACCGGTATCCGTCACGGAAAAAATCATATTATAGCGGTCATCCGCTGTCCTCTCACATTCCAGACAAAGTTTAATATATCCACCGTTCGTATATTTGATTGAATTGTTGACAATATTAATGATGATCTGACGTAATCTTGTACTGTCACCAACCACCCGTGCCGGAAGATCTGTGTCGATGTCAAAAAGCAGTTCGATGGGCTTCTCCCCGATACGATTCAAAAACATCATTCCAAGATCCTGAATCACAGACAGCACCGAATATTCCTCATTCACGATCTCAATATCACCGCTCTCAATCTTGGAGAAATCAAGGATCTCATTGATGATCGAAATCAGCGCCTCACCGGAGCTCTTAATATTTTCCAGATATTCCCGGTCTTCCTTATCATGAATTCGTCCAAGAAGAATCTCCGTAATTCCGACAATCGTATTCATCGGGGTGCGGATTTCATGGCTCATATTGGACAGGAAGGTCGACTTCGCCTGATTGGCATTCTCTGCCGCATCCCTCATCACCTTAAGTTCCTCCATGGTCTCATGGAGCTTCGTCGTATCAAAAAGCATGATCAGATATCCGATAATACGGCCATTTCCCGCACAGATACTATCCACGCGAGTCTCAAAAACCTTTCCCTTCATCTCAAACGGCCGGTTAAACTGGTCCAGATCCAGACCTTGTTTTTTCTCATCAAATTGGTCCAGCTTCTGATTCCGAATTGGGCCGAAAAAGTCTGTCGCATTTTGATTACAGTCAATTACCACTCCGAGGTCATTTGTGATAATTACAATCTCGTCCAGACGATCACTCATCTTTCCGATAGTCAGCTGATTAATCTCATTGGTACTGCTCTTAAACAGAACAATCGTAAGGGTTGCAAGGGTCATTCCAAGTACCATCGGATTAAAGTCATACTCTGACTGATCCACAAACACAAATGCCAGCAACACAATAAGCGGAATCGATGCAATGGAGGACAGAACGATTGCCTGCCTCCGCTCAAACTTTGTCTTGCGCATAAAGGAAGACATAAAAAGCAAACCGATTACAAGAATAAACGGGCCGACACAACAGCACAGCATCCACAGATAAAACGCAGGTCCATAGCTCATGGAAAAATGCCAGTGTCCGCCTCCCTGTACCCAGCTTCTCTCTCGGTAAAACAGATGCAGTTCATCATCAAACCACATGATGAACATCAAAACAGTATTGATGGCAGCCAATACACGGAAAAATTTTCTCGGACGCTCGATGCGAAGGAAATAATAGACATAATGACTTAGAAAGATGATCACATAAGTGGATCCAAGATATTGCATACGGTACGCGACCATGGCAGCCTCGGGAGTGTCTGCCATCAGCTCGAACAGATATCCCACATTCTGTACAAGGGCGCAAATCATATAGGCAAGCATACTCTGCTTACCATCGTTTGACTCCATATTGACAATCAATGCAATAACCAGCACACAGATCAGGCATACTGCAACATAAAGCCCTACTACTAAATTAAACATCTTTGCTCCACTTTCTCATATGTTTCTTATATTTGATATCGTTTGTGAATAATTTAGAATTTCTATGGTTATATTTTACCACAGTAGTGGAAAATGTACAATGAAGAATATTCGATATGATGTTACCATTCGCATGGGGGTGGAGGGCTGTGAATAGTAACCATAGGATGCAAAATGTCAAAAAAACGCTCAGGGGATATACAAGAATACTCTGTGAATAATCCAACGTAATATTGCAAAACGCTCAGTCGATATACGAAATTTCTTCAACCTCCACCGAGTCTGCACCGACCTTGGTTTCAGACAGTTGTCTAACATACGCCACATTACGCAATTCACGTTACGTAATGGAACGTCGGTGCTGTCGGTTCCGGTTTCAGAAATTTGTATACCGCCCTGAGCGATTAGATACATGGCTTGCGTTACAAGTTTTATACCTCCAGTGAAAGCTTGTATCCGGCTTCTGTCATGCGCTTCTCCAGTTCTTCCACGGAAATGCCCAGTTTCTGGGCTCCTCTTTCGATACTGTAATCACCTTCCTGTACGGATTCATATACCTCAAAGGATTTTCCCTCTGTTATGCCCTCTAATCTTCCCTCTGCTCTTCCTTCCATTCTGCCTTCTGATTTTCCGTTCTCGATCAACTTTGTCAATGCCTCACACATATCTACCATTCCATCCTTCTTATGATAATCCTTGACCTCTACCAATTCCTCTGATTTCGAATACTGCGCAATCATGTCATACGTGTCTTCTTCCAATTCCTTATACGACGCATCCCCAAGAACCAGTTCCCGCAACGCCTCCGGATCTTTCGAGAAGCGAATGAAATCAAACACCTGCTTTACATCCGTGTGGAACATGCTGGTGTCCTTCAAGCGGCGAATGTCGATGAGATTGATCCTGTAATTCGACACCATGGCTCGTAGCGGCTCCGGAATCCCGTCAAAATTCAGGAGTCCATGCAGGTCCAGTGCACCATCCCACGGCTCTTCCCCATAATACAAAATGAAGGTTGCCACCGGATACAACCTGCTGTCCTTGCGAAAACCATACAGATATTCTCCCCTGCCAAGTCCCGCTGAATTCTTTCTTACAGACTTTCTTGTTTTTGCAGCCTGGTGCTCATATTCACCAGTGTCATACGACAAGCTCCGAAGTGGCATGGAATAATCAATCACATCCTGATTCTCAATTCCAATGATTGCAAAATTCATACCAAACGCGGTCTTGCGCACCAGATCGCGAACACGAAACGAATCTCTCTTGTGTCCCGTCTTTCCTGTGTTCCGTATAAATTGTGGAATGCGCCAGATTCCCGTCTGCGTATCCATATCAGACAAATCGGTGTCGCACACCACCTGTTCCCCCATGCAGCCAATGCCGTTAATAATGTCAGCAAAACGGCTGTCATCCGAATAAAACTCCTTGGATAACAAATCCTTTTTCATTTGAATCCCCCTGTCTCCTATGAGCAGGAATCCAATGTGAAAATTCCTGCTTTTTGTAAGTTGTGATATAAAAGCATGAACTCTCTACTTAAGGAAATGATAGCCAGTCTCGTGTAACAACTGTTCTAACGTGATCTGCCAATGCAGATGTTATGTGATAAAGAAATAATGCTTTGACGTGAGTATAGCATAGTGAGTGAGGAAATTCAATTCCTTTTTAAAATGAGCAGGATGGAATAGTAGGCATATGTCAATCTAAACTGCCGAGATAAAAATCAAAATCGTGTCTTGATAACGCTCAGGAGATATACGAAAATACTCTGTAAATAATCCAAAGTAATATAGCAAAACGCTCAGGGGATATACGAAATTTCTTCAACCTCCACCGAGTCTGCACCGACCTTGGTTTCAGACAGTTGTCTAACATACGCCACATTACGCAATTCACGTTACGTAATGGAACGTCGGTGCTGTCGGTTCCGGTTTCAGAAATTTGTATACCGCCCTGAGCGATTAGATACATGGCTTGCGTTACAATTCATTTTAGATTGTCACTGCTACAATTTTCTGGCAACATCCTTCTCTGTAACCTGTGCCTCCAACTTTCTGATTAACTCCGCCTGTGCAGCAATGGTATCTTCTCGCTTTTGTATGATTCTTCTTTGCTCTTGCATAGCTTCATCTTTCTGCCGAAGGGCTTCTTCTTGTTGCTGAATTATCTCTGCCTGCTTCTGCATCTGCGCCTGAGTATGACGCTCCCAGAATTCTGCATCCGCACGGGCACGCGCCTGCTGACGCAAAATCTCATCCGCATTAATGGTATACAATTCACTCGATGTTTGCTGTAAAACTGGATTATCCTTGGAAATCATACGCAACTCCTCCCATGTCGTAGCTTTAAAGAGCATTGCCCATCGATCAATCCCATATGCTTTATCTTCCTCTGTAGCAAGCTCTATCCGCCTTAAGTCTACCACGTGGATAGAAAATTTGCTACTGTAAAGTTGACCCGTCTTTACATTTTGGAGCTGATATGTAGCGTAGAATTCCGGTGTTTCTGGGAATAACGTAAAATCGAGAAATCCGATGCTATGCACCGGCATGACATTTATATATTCTTCCCCGGAATTAAGGTTGTCAAAACTGCGAGCTGCATAACTGATGGAGCGTTCTGGCCAGTTATGTTCATTAGCGATCTGCATCTCCAAATCAATCAAGCGACCATTGCTCATCCAAACACGGATATCCAAAATAAAATCCTTATTGGAAAACGCAGCACCCAGTTCAATGGGATTGGTGATCTCCGCATCCACACCCTCCTCCGATAGATGCAACAGTGCACAGATTAAAGAGATCAGCACTGACTTGTTCCTCTGTAGAATAGCGCGGAACACAAAATCATTCGTCAACGGATATTCAATCCTCCCAGTTGCCGTTTCAAAAGTTTGATTTATTGTATTCATTTTTTATTGGTCTACTTGGGGAAATCTCTCCGTGTCCGTAAAATGACACTTCATTGAGATATTTTAACAATAGCATAGCGGAAAGGAAAATACAATTCTTTTTTAAAGGGTGGGTTGGAATAGTATGCATATGTCAATCTAAACTGCCGAGATAAAAATCAAAATCATGTCTTAAAAACGCTCAGACGATTAGATAAAACAAGGAGCCTGATTCATTGAATCAAGCTCCTTTGCTTATTAGAAAATTGCACATACGCAAAACAATAATATTAATTCAAATTGAAAAGCGGCAAATACATTGTTGTAACATTTGTCTTACTATGTGTTGTAGTTACCATCTTACCATTCTTAAAATACTTTGCATAAGTACACAGATTAAGAGAAAGCTGTCCATTTTTTGATACAATATCTTCATATGGTATATAAACAGTCAACATTGTATCCGAACCAACATACTCTTTATCGACTTTATATCCTTTTCCAGTCTTACTTGAAACGTCTTTTACCTCCAATTCAACAGATGTAAAGCCATCTAATTTATACTCTTTAACTTCCCCATCTACAACAAAGTAAACAAAGTATTCTTTACTTATATCCGGATTTACAGAGTCATCCTCAAGGTTGAACTGAACCTTCAAAAATGGCTTTCCATCTTCATATATGATTTTTCCATCTAATGTAGCGGACGGTTCAGTTTCATCATACTCCAGATAGAATAGTGCATCAGAACCGGATTGTGGCATTGCATCCGCATTCTCGACAATTGCATATGGTGCCGCCTCCGGCTGACGATAAGCACTAATCATCGTATTAATAAACAACTTAATCTCATCATCTGTCATGTACGCATAATTTGCAGAATCTCTAGACTTACCATGTCCCAAACCGGTATAAGTAATATTCCCCTTATTGTAGATATAGAAATTGTTCCGACTATCGCCACTCTTAGCAGAATACAAATCATTATTGTTATATACAAACTGTGTTTGTCCAGTTGTAATTAAATTATCAATTACATCCTCATCATGGTTATCTGTCAGATTATACCATACATTTACATCTCCATCCTCAATAAACTCCAGATTCAATGCATAATTCTGAACATGAGTCTGCAACACCTCAATCTCATCCGGAATATTATATGGATACGTTGTAATCTGTCCATTATTAGCAATCTTTACAAACGATGTTTCCAATAAGCCTTCACCTACTGAACTGCTATAAGAATACCAGCCACGATACTTTTTGGAGGGTGTACCTGCAAGCTCACTTGTGCGATCCAGCTTAGGTAAACTAGACAAGTACTGGTTATGCTTACTATCACTAATCAGTGTCTTCGGAACAATTGAGTTATATCCGGAGTAATCTGAGTACGCACGCAAAACAAGCTGCAACGCGTTATCACAATACTCACTGGAATTTGCAACTGGTGTATAAACACCGTCTTTCAGTTCATAAGTTACGCTCCTCTGCCCAGTAACTGTCCTCAACCACCGATTTGCAATTTTATAATCAAATGAACGATCTCTTTCATACTTGTTCGTTATCTGCGATTGAACCATATCATGACTGAAGATCACACTCTTTCCCTGTTCGATATAATCCTCAAGACCTTCTCGGAACACTTTATTTGCTGTAAACATTGCAACATCCTGAAAACCGAAAATCAACATATCGTACTGAGTCAGGAAATCTTTCCAATTATCCAAATTTTCCTGCTCATTCGAGCCGTTAAACAATTTCTTCCAATCCCTATTGTACATGAACTGAATATTCACATCAAACTCATTTACTGGCTCAAGATATTTCTCAAAATTGTTCACAGTAGACTTCTGTCCAGCATTCAATGTGTCAGATAATGCCTTACTATGTTCCGTATATGCATAGTCAGAACTATAACTACTATCATACTTATTTTTACCAACAGACCTCGATATATCCACCACATTATTCGTAAAATATGTAGAGTATGCAGTATAAGCCGCATCATCCATATCCTGCGTCAAATTCATCTGCAATACATTAATCTTGACTTTATCATTCTCTGAACATTTGATTGCAGTATAATCAATCGCACTGGAACGGAGCTTCGGATTGCTGACTGATGCAACTTCGAGTTTCCACGGAATAATACCTTTCTGATTCGAAGGTAACGTGTATGAAATTGTGTACCAAGTATTGGCCTTTAGTTCACCATTTTTCACTGCTCCTGATGAACTCTTAATATTCAGGTTCTGATCTCGTGTAATTGCTGCCTCTGATGTATCAACCTGAAGGTCACTGCCATTTGTTGCAATTTTCATATTCTCGACTTCTGAAAGTTGCTTTAGCGAACCTCCGTATACACCATCTCCATTCTTATCTGTATTAAGATAAACTGTATACTTAGTATCCTCCGAAGTATTTGTTCCTCCAATTATGCGGAATTTATAGTTAAGCGTTGATGAAGGATTATATTTCTCTATCAGTTTACCAGATGTCTCATCCCCCACATACTCAACCGGATATCCTCCTTCTTCAAATTCTAATTTACAAATACTCTTTAGAAGATCATTTTTCATTTTTGCCGTACTCATATGTTTACGGACATAAATTCCATCATCAGAATCCTTTCCACTCAAGAATTCATACATTTTAGAGTTTTTATCTATTTTATAAGAATTAAGGCTTAAATCCCAACTGTTGTACAACCCATCATCTACAACAATCGGCTTTCCTGCAGAAGTAAAATCCTGCAGTTCCAGCAGTTTTTTAAGTGTGATATCAATCGCAGAATATCTGGCCTCTGATGTAATTAACACACTTTCTGCTGTTGACCAGTTCTTATTGGAATTAGTGGCAACACGATCCCCTACACTCGTATAAATATAATTTCCCAAAGTCCAATCATTATATCCATTTTTGCCATTAGTCTCGTTCTGATTTGCACCAATGATAATTAAATCATACTTGGAAATCAAATCATCTGAGCTTTCACAAGTCAGAACCTCACCGGTTCCATAATCATAGGTTCCGGTACTGCCAATAAATTCCCATATTGGCATGGTATCAACCTGCAACAGATTCGGATCGTTCAACCAGCTTTCTTTATCACTCTTTGGACAATACCATGGAAGCAGTGACTGATAATACACTTCCCATCCTTCAGAACCATAAATAAACTCGTCACATGGCTGAATCTCTAAAATGCGAAGTTTCGTTTGATAATTAACATCTCCACGCAGTATGTAATAAAGCGCATCCAACGTATCAAGCTTCTCGGGACGTTGACCGTCTACATACTCATAGTAATAAAATGCATCGTCCGTAACATTCGTGGTATTATATTGATTCGGTTCATGATAACCTATACTACCACCGGTAAATTCTTGGAACATACTCTTATCACCCTGATAGGTATAAATATGATCCACGACATTGTACCCACCAGAATGAATATTACCAAAACGCATCAAATTGATCAATGACAAACTGCTGTCTGTTGGGCTATTCTTGAATGTGTCCTGATTCCAAGAAGTAATTACTTCATCTTTATATTCCGGCTTATATACTACCTTATCATTCTCCCCACGGAGAAGATATTTATAATTATCTCCGTCTTTTGCGCCAAACCACTGCATAAACACTGTCGGCTCGAACTGCATCAGCATAATATAGAGTTTATGTACATTAGTCTCGTCGCCTGCACCAAAGGTTGCCGTTGCATCCATGATCATCGCAGCTGGATTATCGGAGCTCATGCGTTCCATGATTGCCATGGTTGCATCATAACCAAGATCCTTATCTGCAAAAGTCGTATCAATTCCCTTACTGGCATCCAATCCATTTGCTGTATTCCAAATTTGAGCCATTGCCTTTTGCGCACGATCATCATGAATTGTAATTAAATCTGCATATTTTATCCACTCGATATTTTCTTTTTTCTTTAAGTCCTCTGTGGTAAGTGTGATTACCTGAGTTTTAAAATTTTGAGAAGATACACCATATATATTTTGAATGAACACATCATTATTTTGATATACATGATATTTTATAATAAATGTATATGATACCTCACGAATCTTCCATACTTTTTCGTCATCTTCCATGCCGTCCGAAACACCAGCTGGAAAATCCTGTCGTACCCATTGATAGCAGCCTTCATCCTCATAAATGTTGCCTGTTTCCTGCTTTCCTTTTACCTCTGCATAAGAAAAGTTTCCATCCTCATTCCTCTTGAATGCGCCACTCCCACTCTCTGTTTTTTTATAATATCCTTCCTGTTTTTGCTTTGCATTACTCTGAACTGTCCAACAATTATAAGTCTTAGCATTTGAACTAATGCTAATATCTTTTCTATTTTGAGCCACATATGCCGAAAAAACGCCATTATCATTATAAGGATTTATCTCCGCACCATACGGAATATCTTCCAGATAGCAATTCGTCTCTTCCTGATCACTAACAGATAGTACACCTTGATTTATCAAATCATTAATATAATTAGAATACGCGAAATCGTCCTGCCCCACCTTTTGTATATCAACCGGTTCACGCCCAGGAATCATATACCCAATCTGTGCATGACTGTATTCCGGTACAATTTCCAAAATCGTAAATGGGTTCTCTGCTGTTCCAAGTTCTGCACTTAAGTTTTTGGGATTTAAATCTACTGCATCGGTCGTTCCAATATTCATAGAATCCGCCAGTGCCTCGAGTCCTCCACCTGTAAAAATCATTCCTGCCAACATGCAGATACATAATACAATTGAAACAAATCTTTTTACATAGTTCTTCATAATCATTTCCTCTTATCTGATCCTGACTTTACTTCATGTTCTCCAGTAAAAAATGCTCTTCAGGACTATCCGAAATGGAAGTGCTTACTTTATTGCGGAGAACAAACTGATTGGTTGTGGAATATGCCTGTTCCCTAAGCTTGATACTGATTGTAACGGAAGCCGTCTGTTCCGTTTCAAGCTTGGACAAATCCACTTGAAACACAGGTGTTGTACACTCCCCCACAACATCCAAATAATCCGCAATTGCGGAAGGAGTACTGGTTGCGGTCAGTGTCAGTGAACCATCCATAGGATTCATGACGTATTCATCGTACACGCTCATCAGCTGATGCGAACTGTTATCCAAAGTAATGGTGGTTCTCCTGCAAACTATAGTCGAGCTTCCACCACTATCTTGTATTTCATGGCTAAACAGATATAATACATCACCTGTTGCATTCGTTCCCAATCCGTCGGAAGAATTAACAATCATATTCTTCAGTCTTCCCATTACCATCTGTGCTTCATTTTGAACTGCAGACTCGGAACTTCCCTTATGATATTGTTTGGTAGAGAATAGGAAAAAGCCAAAAATTGCGCTTCCCACGACTACCAATATTGTCATGCTGACCAGCAGTTCAATCAGGCTCATTCCTCTATTATCTGTATTCTTTTCCATCCAACTAGTCCTCACATTTATGTTTCCCTGTATCCTTGTATAATGTAATCACCAGGGCCTTTGAACCTTTACTGACTGTGATACTTTCACAGTATGCACCGGTCCCGGATAACGAATTATCCGCATTTCTGGTCTTGATATCCGCAAATCCACCGGTACTTCTGTCATATGTTAATATCAGAGAATTTGACATTGAAATTGGTACAACCGCAGCATCACCTTCTTTGGTATAACCAATTGTACAATCTTTTGTTAAAATAACGTCTCCCGCATAAGATGTTGAAATCACATAGCTTCCATCTGTATTCTGCTTAATCTCCATCCATGCATTTGACTTGCTCAATGCCTGCACTCTGGTCTCAGATAATGACGAACTTATTTCCTGGACCGTCTGTTTCTGACGATAAGAAGAAGTTGACAGAACAAGCACCGACATTCCAACTGCGACGATTCCGAGAATTGCCACTACAACCATTAATTCAATTAAAGAGAATCCACTATTTTTGTTCTGTTTCAACCGCAACGTCCCCTTACTGCTTCTTCCAATTACTATACGTAACGCTATTCAAATAATTTACTGCCGAGTTATCTGTGTCACCGCCCGCAGTAGTTCTGTCTTCCGGACTTAAATACTGCTCTCCACCATACAAATAATCAACTGCACGAACAATACCTCCCGCATTTGTTCCGGCAAGAGCCTTTTCAACACTGGCACTATCCGACTGAATTGTAATGGCAGATTGTGTGAGAACAAGATCCCCACCAGTCAAAATCAGCCCACTAAAACTTCTCGACACATACACCGTACCGCTTGCAATCACAACATGAACATCCGTATCTGTCGAAGCATCAATTGTATAATTTCCATTGACAACAATTGCTTTATCACCTGTATCCGCATTTGTAAATATGTCAGGAACAGCATTAGCATTTGTCCGCATATACTCCTCATTTACCAGATTTGTATACACAGACTGCCCCTTTTGCTTGGAAGACAGCTCTGTGTAATCCACTTTCAGCATATGACATAACGCCGCATACTTCTCCTGATATTTTCTTTGCTCCAGCGCAAGCTGTGTAGGCGTCTTTCCAGTATCTTCCTGACAACGACCAGACAAAAAACCGCCATTCTGGCTGCCGGGATCTGCATAGAGAATACTTCCATTATAATAATAGCTATAATCACTGGTAGATGTTATTCCAGCCGGATACTGAACTGTCGTATTATAGTGCTGACTATCAATACGCACCTTTACTTCATCTGCTCGTTCTGTAAAGTAACTATCTGCATAATTTTTTGCAGATGCCGCATTGTCAAAAACAAGGAAAAAATACACCATCGTGACATCTGTTCCACCGATACTGACCGGATAATAAGCCTGACGGACACCAACGACTCCTAAATTATCCAAGGTCTCAACGATTTTTCCACTCTCATCCCGAATAAGCCATGTTGGATCAGCCAGAATCATATCCGTCGTAATTCCATGATATTCTGCAATCTCCTGGAGAAGTCCCTGCGTTCCAGCCTCTCCAAGAAAAGACTTACTATCCATTGGATTAACTCCGCCTAAAGTGCAGGCCGATGCCATATATTCTGATGGCACAAGATATGCTCTCTGGTCGGATTTCAGCGCAACCGACTCACCCATCATAACATCATAATCATTTTTATTTGCATCTGTGCCCTTACTCTTTGTAGCCACATAAGCATTTCCTGCGATTTGCATCTGTGTAATACCACTTAAATTCAAGCTAACATTTTTTCCGTTAATCAAAAATGCACTGGAATAATTCTCAGGATTATTTGCCACATCCTCCTGAAATGTAACTGCTGTTTCCCCTGTGCTATTTAAGACGGTCTTATTGTCAACATATACACCGCTGGCACGGACATTATCTGGATTTCCATATGCATATACCTCCCCTGAAAGTGTTGCACTGGAATTTGACAGGGTCAGATCGTCATTTAAATACAACTTACAATTACTGCTCCAGACTGAGGAATCCAAATATAATTCTCTTCCCCACACTTCAACACCGGAATTTACCGTAATTGAAGAACCATTGGAAGCATTC
Source organism: uncultured Lachnospiraceae bacterium (assembly GCA_945868435.1). Classification (GTDB taxonomy): domain Bacteria; phylum Bacillota; class Clostridia; order Lachnospirales; family Lachnospiraceae; genus Roseburia. Next base: position 254,549 of record CAMBLG010000001.1, on the reverse strand, counting down.
ATTTCGCCGGCCGTCACAATATAACTATTTGTTCCATTTGGCGTGAACGTAATTGACGAAGTATCGAATATTGCCCCATTATTTCCCAGATAAGCATTCCCGACAATGTTCACACTGTTTACACCTGCAGACAATCCCAATTCATTACCTGTTTTCGTCTGATTCTGTGCCACAATACAATAGCTGGTCAGCTCAGGGACACTGGTTAGCTGCGTATAATCAATATCCGGACAGGTAATATCTATATCCGTCTGTATCTCCGTCATATAATCATTTTTATCCACGTAGGTTATTTTAAGCTTTTTGATTGTAAACGAACCCGCTGCCTCATCCCGATTCAGAAAATACAACCCATCTGCAGACTCAATTTTGAGTCCGGTGCCATCCTTCGTACCTGCTTTGGTTTCCTGACTTACCAAGCTATTCAAATATGTCGGATTCCATTTTGTGTCAATAACCGGATCAACCAAAGAAGAGATTTCTTTCATTTTTTCTCCAAAGGTCCTGGCATAAAATGCCTGTCTTTCCTCAACGGTAAGCGCACTGAACTGAGTCATGGTTTCCTGATAAGCTTCGCCTGCCGCTTGTGCCACATCGACCGCAAGTCCGGTGCGAATCTCATCCAACACTTTCTCTGCATCGTAGAAATTATCCTGTGACTGCAGATTCACATTCTTCATTCTGTAATTCATCAGACTGACTGAAAGCAGAGCCACCGCAAAAATTCCCACAATTGCCATAACAGCCATTACAAGTACAAGTGATGACCCCTTATTATTTTGTTTTCGTTCCCGTGAGCGTTGCAAGCTCTTCACCATCCGCGATTTTTCCATTTGGATATACCTTTACCTCTATGTCATAAATCATATTAGTACTTTTTGTTTCCGTTAAACTTTGATCTCTGTTGAGATTAACCTGATTCCAAGCACTTATGCCGCTTTGAACAATTCCACCGGCACTCTGATAGCTCAATTGAATTTCACTGTTAAAAGCGTTATCGGCATACATATTTGTAATTATATTGCAGGACGCAGGCTCTTCAGAAGCCTTCAATCCCTCATGCACATTCACTGTAACCTGATAATTGGCACTGAAATATGTAGGATTATTTGTCTCTGCCGCACTTTGCTGCTTCACTAGATACAACTTTACCGGCACATTATTTTCGTTATTCACAATAATTGTCTCATTTCTATAGGCGCCATCCTGCAAATCAGGAAGCGGCGTAAAGCAGACAAACACATTTTCCAGTGAATCTCCGGAATATAATTCATGTCGATAATAGGGTGAAAGCTCATTCCCCTCATTATCACGGTAAGAAAGTGTTCCCGTCACTGTAATTACATCAGACGAATTTTTTGTAATGTCAATGACAATTTCCCGTTGTACCGAAGCAACGTAAGCCGCCTGTCTTTCCGGATCACTATACGCTTCCAGATTCAGGCTTGTAACCGCACGTAAATCATCCCCCGTATCCATGATCAGAAAAGCACTTACCTTTTCGTTCATATTTGAAATCTGCGGAATTGAGGCACTATTATAATCATTTGCCTCTGTTCCAAGATACTTTTCGGGATTCATTGTTGCAACCACATCGTACGCCTGTCCATTTACATCAAGTGACATTGTCTTCTCATACTTACAATATGGATTACCATTTTCATCTACGATGGGATTTCCAGCAACATCCATCAACGTAATAGATGTTGCACCATTCACAAAATCATCCACGCTCTTCGCTTTGATCTGTTCCACCAGATTCTGCCCCGCTGTGGTTGCTTCCAGTACCCGCTTTGCCTTCGCATTGGTTCTCGCTGCTGTCACAAAACTATTCAGTAAAGGGACTACAAGAATTGCAAGAATGGTAATTGACACAAGCAGCTCCACAAGGGAAAAACCATTATTATTCACTTGTCGTTTTTTCTTCACACCTCTGCCCGTCAACATCACAATTATTCACCCTGCACTTCCACTGTTCCAAACAAATTATCTTTGCCATGTACAATTATTCCTGCATCCGGTTCTTCGTATGTCTTATCACTTCCTGTCATATAGAACATATTGACGTTCATATTTCCATTCAAAAGTCCTGTCTCTGTATCATAGGCAAGCGAGATGGATGACACATTTCGCTTATCTGCACATGCCAAAATCATCGCAAATACAGACTTGCAATCACTATATCCGGTTGTGAAATCATACACTACTGCCGTATCAAAAAGTGATATGTATGGCAGTGTCACTGTCGCTTCATCCTGAATCCCCAATTGTTCATCTACAGACATTCCTGTACTTTCCGTTCCGGCAGCCGCACTCTCATCCGTTGTCGTCTCCGCTGCAACAACGTCCGTCGTCACATTATCTCCTAGAGAGAAGACCTGATTCGCAGGAGAAATTCCAATATTGGACACCCAGATATCGTAGCTGTTCTCCATGTCACATGCATAAAGAATAGTGTCTTCTTCCCGCACCTCTGCAGGATAATCCGAAAAGATTTTGTCCATCTCCTCATCGTAAACAGCCGCCTGTTCTTCATAATCATCCAGATACATAGCAATTTCATTCAGACGGTTAACCTGTTGTTGTAAATTAGCCTGTTCTGCTTCAAGCACTTCTCTTTTTTCCATAAACTTCTGATATCCCAAGAAATATGCAAGAGCAAGCAGAAGAAGCCCTCCTACATAAAGCAACAGTTTTATATCCTTTTTGCTAATTTGACTATTCATTGCACTTCCCCCTATTCTTCCACACTGTCATTTTCATCTGTCTGACTGTCATCCGTAGGGATCTCTGTCTCGGAGCCCTCTGCCGTTTCCAGCGAATCAGAAGGTAAATAGCTTACACTAATATCGAAATATTCTGTGGGGACATTATTATCATCTAATTCCTCCGTCACACCACTGCATTGAATATAACCGACTCCTGTAAAAGTACGAAGCTGCATAATTGCTTCTGCAGCGCTCTCTTTCTTTGAAGTTGTAACACTCATGGTAATACCATCTGAATTGGCAGTCATACTGGAAATCAGAAGATCATTCGGCATTTTCTCCTCCATTTGGGCAAGGAATTCCAAAAATGCAGAGTTTGCTTCTTCTGTCATACTGTCCATCACAACAACGCCATCATAGACAACCTTTTCCCGGATATAGTCATTGTACCGTTCTATCACATCCTGCTTGGATGCAATCTCACTTCGAAGGCCTTCATTATCCCTGGATATAAATAAATTACCGATATATCCGGACAAGACAAGCACTAATGCCGTTGCTGCACATAAAGCACACAGAACAATCCCTCCGGTCAACGACTGCTGTTTTTCTGTCTCCTTCACCTCGGAAGCCAAGACAAAATTCAGAGGCTTGATCACAGAACCGATGCAGGCAAAGAACTCGCATAAATGGAATCTCTGAGCAGAAAGACCACGGGTAATATCAGTATTTCCAAAGCTGCGCATTGTAGATACTGTTATGCCCAACTCATTGGTCAACAGGCGATCCAGTCCCTGACAATCAGCTCCAAGACCAACCAATGCAATGCTATCCAGTTCAGCCTCGGAATTACGGGATGTATAATAATCCAGTACACGGGAAATATTACCGATCAACATTGTAAGAGAACGCGTAATGCTCTCTTTTGCACTCATGGATGCCGCACCGTCTTCATTTCCGGTAACAAGCTGCGGCTTAAGCTGCTCATTAAAGCAGAGATTCATCTGCATTTTTTCCAGTGCCTGCAAATAAGTGGCGCCACTTGCAACCAGAGAACTCTGCATCATAGCCTGAACTGCATCATCAATACCATAACCGATATTTCTCTGTAAGACAGTTTTACCATCCTGTATAATTGTAATAAGGGAACTGTTATCCTCGATACATATGGTTGCCGCAAGTTCTTTTGGCATACTGTGCATCATTGCCTGATAGATACCATTTCCATAGTAGTCCATGGCAACAACCTGAAGTCCCAGCGCATTGGCCAGTGTCTGATAAGAATCAAGCAGTGTATTCGGCACAGCGAACACAGAAAGCTTCATTTCCTTCTTGGATTTATCCTGCTCGATCACACGATATACCAGCTGATATTTGGACACATCAACCGGGAAATACTCTTTTGAATTTGCAATCAGAAGCGGACGGATCTTCGCTTCCTTGACAAGTGGAATGGTTACATCACGATTTGCCACACGGCCGGAAGAAATGGTAAACACCACTCGATTATTATGAATACCGGCCTCAATCATACCTCTTTTGATCTTCTCAACGAACTCCTCTGTCACATTGACACCTTCGTCATCCAGCACACCATCCGGTGTCTCAATTGTAAATGCATGATAGACTCTCGGGTTCTTAGCCTCGAAATCCACCTCTGCCACATGGGTGACGCTATATCCAATTTTGAAACTTACTACTGCTTTTCCTGCCATATTCCCTCTCCCGTTTTTTATATAAAACTATTACATATTACATTTTCAAACAGCATTTCAATGTCGAAACGCTTAAGAACTGTCTGATATGCACTTTCCCACATACATAAGTACAGACATACGTCAGCATGTAATGCCCGCGATCATATGTCCATAAGAAAATGCATATTGTTCCATTTTTATCCCATCAGCACATTCAAATAAGCTGCAATCATAGTCTCTCCCCATAATGCAGCCGCAAAAATACCAACTGCAAGATATGGTCCCAGCGCCAATACATGAGATGCATGGGATACCTTAATTCGAATCAAATGAATCACGGAGCCGACAATGCAGCCAATTACAAATGCAAGGATAATCCCCTTCCACCCCAGCAGCAACCCCGCCGCCGCCATCAGCTTCACATCTCCGCCTCCGATTGCCCTGCCTTTACTGATAAGCAAAAGCAATTCCAATGGTACACTGATTGCCAGGAGACCGATCACATAGGTCAGCCAGTTGTGATAATCCAGCATCGTATGAATCAGTCCCAGCACCAGTATAAACAAGTTGATTCCAAATGGAATCTCATAGGTTCGAAAGTCAATCACACTCAGTACAATGAGTGCTGAGACAAGCAGACAATATACTACACTTGTCCAATTTACGCCATTGACAAGAAAGACAATGACATACAAGATTCCGTTCAGAGCCTCAACAAGAGGATACTGGGCGGAAATTTTTGAGCCGCATTTCCGGCACTTGCCGTGCAGCGCCACGAAACTTGCCACCGGAATCATGTCAAACCAGCGAAGCTGATACCCACAACTCATGCAATGTGAACGCTCGGTCACGATGGTCTCCTCTTTCGGTATACGGTAAATGCATACATTTAGGAAGCTGCCTATGACCAGGCCATATAAAAGCACGATAATCAATATGGGAATCAGTTCTGGAAACATGTCTTCGGTGTCCTTTCCTTGCATCTGTAGGGGATGCGAAAATCATGAAATTTTAGAGCAATAGCATGTGGGATACTTTATATATCCCACATGCCGTCCTTCAAAAATCAAAACACTTTTTTATTTTCCTGCCGGTGGTGTTGTTGTTGTTTTATCATTCTTCCATGTAGTGCTTTTTAAAACATAAGCTTGCCTATTCCCATCATACTCTAATGTAATAGTTGCTTCGTCAGAAGCATGCTGTTTTGAAACAAAATCAATTTTTTCACCAACAGTAGCTTTTACATCATCTGCCAGATCTTTAAATACTGTTGTATCAGCTTTAGCTGTAATAGCAGCATCGTCTCCTACAGTAACGGTGATTTTTGTTGCACTATTTGCTGCAGCATAAATTGCCTCATCAGCCAATGCCAACTCTGCTGCATTTGCTACCTCAGACACTGCGGACTCATCCTTCTGCACTCTGGTCTTCTCAACATAGCGAAGCATAGCTGGTGCAAGAACTACCATAAGTACTGCCATGATGGCAATAACTACGATCAACTCTACAAGAGAGAAGCCTTTGTTGTTTTTCTTTTTCATTTCGTTTTTCATACCTTTTGTCTCCTTTTCTTTATAAATATATATCTTAAAACCCCCACTCCCTACAAATGGGAATTTTAATTCGTAGCTAATGTCGTTCAGCCATGCCAGCATGGCACAATCTTTTTAGCAAATTGCATGGCTGAACTATTAATTTATAGGTTATCCATATTATTGTACATGGAGAACATCGGTGCCATAACGGATCCAATGAGCACACATACCAAGCCTGCGAGGACAAGGATAATCATGGGTTCCAAAGCAGCCAGCACCGTCTGGGTAGCCATCTCAACCTCTTCGTCATAGTAATCGGCCAGCTTGTTTAACATGCCCTCCACATCACCGGTCTCCTCACCGATCTTCGTCATGTGACCAACCATAGGTGGATACAGACCATCGCGCAGCAACGGTTCCGACAAAGGAACACCTCTTACCACTTCATCCTTGATTTCCTCCAGATTCTTCTTATACAGATAATTGGTCATGGTTCCAGCGGTGATGGCAAGCGCTTCCACCAGCGGAAGTCCGGAATACACCAGTGTACTTAAGGTCCTGGAAAAGTTGGACGCCGCACTCTTGATGGTCAGCTTTCCGAAGATAGGAGCTTTTCTTGCGATGGTTGCAAAAAATACTTGTCCGGTCTCAGACTTCTTGAAAGAAGAGATACCAAAATACGCCACCGCAACAATTGCCACCAGAATATACCAGCGATGCACCACAAAATCACTTGCTCCCACAACCGCCAGTGTCAGTCCCGGAAGCTCCATATCCATCGAATCAAACATTTCCGTATATTTTGGAATAACAACCGTCAACATCAGGATAACTACGCCAACGGCAACCAATCCCAGCATCATCGGATACATGGCCGCTTTCTTCATGATTGCTTTCAGCTTGGCGCTCTTCTCGAAGTGACTTGCCATACGGTCAAAGGCCACATCCAGTTTACCGGAAGCCTCACCGGCCGCTACCATCTTCACCATAACATCGGGAAACACCTTGGGATACAATCCAAGGGCGTTGGATAAAGTCTCGCCTTTTCCAATCTCTGCCTTGGCTCCGCCAATAGCCTTTGCCATCGTCTTATTTTCCGTCTGCTCCTCCAGCATACCAAGGGCATCCACAATGGTGACACCGGCATTGATCATACTGATAAACTGTCGGCAGAACACACTCAGATCTCTGGGCTTAATTGGATTGCCAATACTGATTTCCAACTCCTTGGTAAAAATGTTTGCCTTCTTCACTTCCACCGGAGTCAGTCCGTCAGCGCGAAGCTTTTCAAACGCTGCCTCCATGGTATCGATTGTAATATTGCCTTTTCTCTCCTTGCCATATTTGTCTATGGCCCTATAGGTAAACTCTGCCACCCTACTCTTCTCCTTTTTATCGGCTTTGCCGCTTTATCAAAACTTTTCTTAACTTGCCCCATCCTATATAAACATTGCCGTCTTCTCTATCATAGCTCCCTGATCCTGAGCAAAGCCAATGGCAGACTCTCTGGTTATATAATTTGCCAACAAAAGTTCAAATATGGCATCATCCATGGTCTGCATACCTTCCTTCTTTCCCGTCTGAATCATGCTGAGAATCTGGAAAGACTTACCCTCTCGAATCAGGTTACGCACTGCATTATTCGCAAGAAGCACTTCAAACGCCGCCACGCGCCCACCGTCCGTTCTGGGCAGAAGCTGCTGGGCAATCACGCCCTCGATCACCGATGCGAACTGAATCCGAATCTGTTGCTGCTGATGAGGCGGGAACACATCAATGATTCGATCAATGGCATCCGCCGCACTGTTGGTATGTAAGGTGGAGAACACCAGATGTCCGGTCTCCGCCGCTGTAATGGCAGTTGCAATCGTCTCAAGATCTCGCATCTCTCCTACCAGAATCACATCCGGATCCTGCCGTAATGCAGCGCGGACCGCATTGGCGTAGCTCTGGGTATCGCTTCCCACCTCACGCTGATTGACAATGGACTTCTTGTGCTTGTGAAGATACTCAATCGGATCCTCCAAGGTAATAATGTTCTTGGCATAATTCTCCGCAATCACATTGATGAGAGATGCCAGCGTGGTAGACTTTCCGGAACCGGTCGCTCCGGTCACCAGCACCAATCCTCTCTTTCTGTTGGTCAGATCCACCACCGATCTGGGCAGTCCCAGTTGCTGTGGGGTCGGAATCTGAAAGGAAAGGATTCGCATTGCCATGCCGTAGGTGCCTCTCTGACGGAATGCATTGACACGCACACGGGAAAATCCCGGGAATGAATAAGCGAAATCCAGTTCTCCCAGCCGTTCCAGCTCCTCCCACTGCTTGTCATTCATCATAGGGCGAATGATATCAAGGGTCTCCTGAGGCTGCAACATGTGATCCGACACCGGAATCAGTTCTCCGTCCACCCGCACCATCAATGGACTCATAGGGGCCAGATGGATATCCGATGCATGATTTTCGCTGGCGTAACAGAGGATCGTCTGTGCAGTTAATTCTCCCGTAAGTAATTCCATAACCTTCTTCTCAACCTTTTTATGTCCAATTTTCGTTCTTGTTCTATGCAAATCCCTTGTAACAAAATAATTCTATGGTGTCTTCTGTGTTATTCTTCCATATCCATAGCATCATTATCAAAGGATACCTTGATCATTTCATTGAAGGAAGTGATCCCCTCCATAACCATGCGGGATGCGCTCATTCGCAGCGTATGCATCCCCTCACTTAAGGCTACATCCTTGATTTCCTCCGCGCTTCCTCTTTTGCTGATCACTCGGCGGATGGCCGGTGTGATGGTCATAATCTCGTAGACACCGATTCGCCCCTTATATCCGATGCCGCTGCATTGATCACAGCCGCAGGGTTTATAGATCGTGAGTGGTTCATCTGTCGGTGCCCCCAGAAGACGTTTCTCGTCTTCGCTGGCCTCATAGGCTTGTTTGCAGACCGGACAGAGTCTTCGCACCAGTCGCTGGGCAATAACACCAACCATGGAATCTGCCAGAAGGTAACTCTCGATGCCCATGTCCATGAGACGGGTCAGAGTGCTGGCGGAACTGTTGGTATGCAGTGTACTTACTACCAGATGGCCCGTGATGGAAGCCTGTACTGCAATCTGTGCCGTCTCCGTGTCTCGGATCTCACCGATCATGATGATATCCGGGTCCTGTCGCAAAATCGAACGCAGGGCAGACGCAAAGGTAAGCTCTGCCTTGACATTGGTCTGTACCTGATTGATTCCGTCGATGTTCGCCTCAACCGGGTCCTCGACAGTGATAATGTTTACATCTTCTTTGTTCAACTCACTGAGAGCCGTATACAATGTGGTGGACTTACCACTTCCCGTCGGTCCTGTAACCAGAATAATTCCATTCGGGTTCTTTAAAATGTTATCGAACTGTTTCATCTCCGTCTCATTGAAGCCCAGTTCGCTCTTATCCTTTGTCAGCATCTTCTTCTGAGCAAGACGCATTACGCATTTTTCCCCGTACACCGTTGGAAGAATGGATGCGCGGATATCATATTCCACATGATCCACTACATACGTGATACGTCCATCCTGCGGCTTACGCTTCTCAGAGATATCCATTCCACCGATGATCTTAAGTCTTGCAATGATTGCCGGAAGAAGGTGAATATCGTAAGTAAATTTCTCATAGAGGGATCCGTCAATACGAAACCGGACACGCACCATCTGCTCCAGTGCTTCTATATGTATATCGGAAGCCCGCTGTCTGGCTGCCTGCTCGATCATGGAATTGACGAGCTTGACAATCGGGGAATTGCTGACACTGTCCTCATACTCAGTGTCCTGCTGAGCCTTCTCGATCTTCTTTCGCTCATCCGCGTACTTTTGAGCAGCCTCCATGGTCTCATGATTTCCAAAATAGCGATCCAATGTAAGCATGATCTCATTGGGAAGAGCCAGCACCGGCTCCACCTGAAGATTCGTGATAATGGTAAAGTCATCAATGGCCGTCATATCCATGGGGTCAACCATTGCAAGCTGTATCACATTCATGTTACCCTGGAAATATCCCAACGGAACCATACGGTGCTTTCTCAGCACCTCGGCATCCACCAGTCCGATCATCTCTTCTGGAATCTTGACCCCGATCAGAGATACAATCGCTATGGAAAGCTGGCGAGACAGTGCATTCATAATATCTGCATCCGTTGTCATACCGTTCTCCACCAGGGTCTCACCGATCTTCTTGCCGGATTCCTTGGCAAGCTTCAAGGCTTTGTCCAACTGTTCCTGCGTAATTAAGTTTTCTTCAATCAGCATATCTCCGATACGCTTCTTCATTCCTCGGATTGCCATGCGATGCTCCTTGTACCTTAATCATTTTGACCAATTTTCCATCAAAACGATAATTATTTTTGTATATTATACCTTATTTTCCATTTCAGTACAATAGTTCGAAGAACATTTTCCAAAACCTTTTCGTCTTTTTTCGGTTTTACCCAGCGAATTTCCAAACTCCTCTGCATCGCTTTTACTATAAATTCGGAATCCTTATTTCAATATAACAAAAAGCACGCAGCGCCTGCCAATTCAATGATTCTCCAGCATATTCTCTATAAAAATTCCATACCCCTGGGTCGGCTCATTCACCAGCACATGGGTCACAGCGCCGACGATCCGCCCATTCTGTATGATCGGAGAGCCGCTGAGTCCCTGAACGATGCCGCCGGTCAAGTCCAAAAGTTTGGCATCATCCACATGAAACCGGATTCCTTTGTTCGTATCTGCCGGGGAATAATCCAATGAGTCTATGGTAATGTGGTAGGTTCCAAGCTCGCCGGATGCGTCCGACAGCATCACTGCATCTCCCAGCTTAACATCCTGCTTATAGCCCACCGGATACAGGTCGTCTTCCTGGGAAAAGGCATCCAGCCGCGCAGTCTTCAATGTCCCATATATGCCGATGTCTGTGTTGCTGGCAACGGAGCCGATTTCATTGGATCTGCCATAGTTCACCGCCCCCTGCAGTTCCCCCGGTGTGCCTCGCTTTCCTTTCTGAATGTCAAGAATCTGGGCATCGTAAAGCAAGCCCCGCTTGATCCGAAGCAGTTCTCCGGTCTCCCCGTCTCCGATTCCGTGTCCCAAAGCACCGAAATTGCCGTTCTCATCATAGTAGGTCAACGTGCCGATTCCTGCCATGTCATCCTTCACCCACAGGCCCAGCATATAATTTGAGGAATTGCTCCCGGATTCTGTCACAGTCTTATTCCTGCTATCCGTTTTCTTTGGATCGTTGGACACGCGAACCGCCTGCACAGACACATCGATCAGCTCCTCTCCCCGCCACAGCGTCAGTGTCAGCTTGTCTGCGCCAAAGGCGTTCACCTGCTGGATCAGTTCTTCCTTCTCCTCAATGGGTTCCCCGTTGACCGCCACGATGTAATCCCCGGCAAACACCAGATTTTCCGAGGGTTCCCGGTATACGCCGTCCGTCGTCTCCACCGGGCTGCTTCCCAGAACCAATACGCCCTGTGTTGCACCGTAGATTCCCACAACCCGGCCCGCCGCATAAGTTTTTGTGCCCTCCACAACCGACACTTCCACTTCTTTGACAGGCAGGATGCCAAACAGGTAGCACACCACCTCATGCTCCCCCACAGCAAGGGTGTCACAGTTGGTCTCCTGCTCCGCGGGTAATACCTCAGCCATAACCGTCTGGGAAGCATCTACCACCTCCAGTTCCACCGGAAGCATAGAGTCCAGCTTCAGGTCATCTCCTTCCTTCAGATAGACATGATCCGGAATGGCCGATAACATACTGTTATATCCAAAGCAGCAAAGTACGCATAAATAAATCCAAATTAAATTTTTATAAAACTGGGCATAAAAAGACCGCATACTATTCCTCCGTTCCATTGCTTGAACACTCCTAATAGTATGCGGTAAAATTTCAACAACTATACAGCTGCTTACGCCCGGGTGTTTTCCCGAACCCTGGCTGCCATCTGTTTCATCTCTCTTGCACTCTGCATAACCGTATCTGTAATCTCTACGCCTCCTAACATACGTGCAAGCTCTTCGATGCTCTCCTCCTCTTTCAGTCGCTTGATTCGTGAGTATGTAGATTGATGCTCCACCGACTTCTCGATCAGGAAATGAGAATTGGCCATAGCTGCAATCTGTGGCAGATGTGTAATGCAGATGATCTGGTGATTCTTTGCGATCAGGTTCATCTTTTCTGATACCATCTGCGCCGTGCGCCCGCTGATTCCGCTGTCAATTTCATCAAAGATCAACGTGGCAATGTCATCCGATTCCGCCATGACTGTCTTGATAGCCAGCATGATGCGTGACAGCTCTCCACCAGAAGCCACCTTCCCCAACGGTTTTACCGGTTCACCCGGGTTCGTGGAGATCATAAACTCTACATCGTCCGTTCCCAGTGCCGTGTAATCCTGCGTTCTGACAAATTCCATGGTAAAGCGCACATCCAGGAAGTTTAATTCCTTCAGTGACTCCTGAATCGCAGTGCACAGCTTTACACTCTCCTTCTTCCGCAGCTTAGACACCTGCTCACACAAGTCATCCAGTTCCTGCCTTTTCTGATTCTTTTTTGTTGAAAGCTGATTTAAGTATTCGTCATAATCATTCAGAATATTGATTCGGTCTGTCTTTTCCTGACAGGCTGTAAGAATTGCTTCGATTGTGGTTCCATACTTGGATTTCAGATGATTGATCAGATCCAGGCGCTTTTCTGTCTCGAAATAAGTTTCATCATCAAACTCCTCATCCGACAGATAGGCCGCCATCTCATGGCTGACATCCGCCAGCAGATTATCGATGTCTGCTAGCTGCTCTTCCAATCCCGCCACCTTCTCATCATACTGCGCTACTGCAGAAAGCTCCCGAAGCGCGCGTCCGATCCGTTCCGATGCGTTGCCATCCTCCGCCCCCACGGCAGCATATGCCATATTCACGGCATCCATAAGTTTTTTCCCATTGGAGAATTTGCGATACAGCTGTTCCAGTTCCTCGTCTTCTCCTACCCGAAGGGAGGCCTGTTCGATTTCGTCTACTTCATATTGGAGAAAGGACAGTTCTCTGCTTCGCTCCTCGCTGTCCATACTGGCATTCGCCCATTCCTCTTCCAGCTTCCGATACTCATGATAGCAGCGGGAAAGCCGCTCAATTCGATCCCCCAAAGCATCTTTGGCATAGGCGTCAAGAATTTCCAGATGTTTTTTCTTATGGAGCAGGGACTGATGTTCATGCTGTCCGTGAATGTCAATGAGCAACGCCGCAACTTCCTTGAGTTTGGATGCAGACACAGCCTCACCGTTAATTCTTGCAATTGCTCTTCCGGAAGTTATTTTACGATTTAATATAATTGTCTCATCCTCGGCCTCGATTCCCAGTCTGCGGATTGCCTCCAACACCTCTGGATTGTCCACATAGAATACCAGCTCCACAAAGGCCGTATCGTCGTTGTCCCGCAGAAGTTCTTTTGGCACTTTTTCCCCCAAAGCAAGATTGATGGATCCGATTATGATGGATTTACCGGCTCCGGTCTCTCCCGACAGGATATTGAGTCCTTCGGCAAATTCGACCTCCGCCTCATCGATCAGAGCCAGATTTTTCACATGTAAGTTCTGTAGCATATAGTATACCTTTCCTTATTTTTCTACGATTTTGCGCAGCTTATTCATAATATTCACTGCGTCCTCCTCCGTCCGGATCACGCACATCAGCGTATCGTCTCCCGCGATGGAACCTATGATCTCGCTCAGCTTGATGGCATCCACTGCAGCCCCCACTGCCGATGCCATACCGGACACCGTCTTTATCACCAGAATATTTCCAGCATAGTCCATGGACACAAAGCCCTCTCTTAAGACTCTTACCAGTTTCTCTGCCATGCCGGTGTCCGCATCGGAAAGCACTGCGTAACGCTGCCGTCCATTGTCCATGGCAATCTTGGTGAGCTTCAATTCACGGATATCTCTGGACACAGTGGCCTGAGTCACCTGAAAGCCCTCCCTGGTCAGATAGGCAGACAGCTCCTCCTGTGTCTCGATGTCATGTTTCTGTATCAGTTCCAATATTTTGGTCTGTCTTTTCGTCTTCATTGTCCGCTCCTTATCGTTGCATCTTCTTGCGAAGGATCTCCAAAAAGCTCTGATTGTTCAGTTTACAGATTCGAATACTGTTGGACGCCCTGGTAATCCGCACCTTATCGCCCACCTGAAGCTGCATGACCGTGTCTCCGTCAAAGCTCACACAGGCCTTCTCATCCGCCTGATAACGCCTGGTCCCAATCTCGATCTCGATCACGTCCTCATCCCCCAGGACAATGCTGCGGGCATTCAGATCGTGGGCGTTAATCGGTGTGAGGAGAAGCATTCTGGCCTTCGGTTCCACAATCGGACCTCCCGCCGAGATGTTATATCCGGTAGACCCTGTGGGTGTTGCCACGAGAATCCCGTCCGCCTCATAGGTGTTTAAGGGCTTTCCGTTGACATACACATACAGACGCAATAGTGACATGAATTCGGTCCAGTGGATCACGATATCATTCAGTGCAAGCCGCGCATCCTCGCCGCCTCCAACCTTTGCGGCACTCAGCATGATGCGCTCTTCCGTTGTATAATTATCCTGGAAAAGCTGATCCAGCGCATCGAACACCGTGGCTTCCTCCAGTTCACACAGATACCCCAATGTCCCCATGTTCACGCCGATCAGCGGAATCTGAAGCTCCTGCGTCCCTGTAGCCGCCCGGATCAGCGTTCCATCCCCTCCCAGCACAAGAATACACTCGGTATCCCGGGGAATCTCCGACAGATCAAACACCTGCCCGTCTCCTTCGTCCATGTTATTGGTGCAGATACCAACAGTTCCGCCTTTCTCCCGTATGTAACCTGCAATGCGTTTGGACAGGGCAAGGTCTCTATCCTTATAGAAATTGGTGATCAACATAAATTTGCGCATTTACTTATCCAATTCTCCGTGGGCGGCTTCCACTACTGCATGCACATCCACGTTTTCCTCCTTTATAGGATCATCTGTTTTCTCAATATACACAAGATACTCGATATTTCCTTCCGGACCTTTGATGGGGGAATACTCCAGGTTGTGAACAGAGAAGCCTGTTTCCAGAGCAAAATCAATCACGCGGTCAATGACCTCCTCGTGTACAGCCTTGTCTCTCACGACTCCCTTCTTTCCGACTTTCTCTCTCCCCGCCTCAAACTGTGGCTTGATGAGACACACCATCTGTCCTCCGTCCTTTAAAAGCGCTCTTGCAGGTTCCAGCACCTTCGTCAGAGAAATAAAGGACACGTCTACCGACGCAAAATCCAATGCATCCCCGATATCCTCCGGTGTCACATAACGGATGTTGGTCTTCTCCATGCACACAACCCGTGGATCCTGGCGCAGCTTCCAGGCAAACTGCCCGTATCCCACATCCACCGCATAAACCTTGGCTGCATCATTTTGCAGCATACAGTCGGTAAAACCGCCGGTGGAGGCGCCGATATCCATGCACACCTTGCCCGCAAGGCTGATGTTCCAGTGTGTCATGGCTTTTTCCAGCTTCAGACCGCCACGGCTCACGTATTTTAAAGTGCTGCCGTGTATTTCAATCTGACAGTCCTTTGCAAAGGTTGCACCTGCTTTGTCCTCTCTGTTATTATTCACAAATACATTGCCTGCCATGATCATGGTCTTTGCCTTTTCCCGCGAGGGGGCAAGTCCTCTCTGCACCAGCAGGACATCCAGTCTCTCTTTCATGTCTCTGTTCCGATTCCTGTTCTCTTCCTAAAAGCTTCTAATTCTTTGGCTGTTCTTGTTCTTCGCAGGCACACTTGATGCGCTCCGCCACAGATGCCGCATCCAGCCCCAGCATCTCATAGAGCTCGCCCACACTTCCATGCTCCACAAACTGATCCGGCACGGAAACAGCAAGCAGCTGTACCGGAAGCTTCTCCCTGCAGACAATAGCCGCCACATGCTCACCCAGACCTCCACTGGCCACGTTTTCTTCCATGGTTACAATGAGTTCATGCGTATCCGCCAGTCTCCGGATGCACGCCGCATCCAGCGGTGCTGCAAATCTGGCGTTAACCAGAGTGACAGAATAGCCCTGCTCTTTCAGCACAGCCCGCACCTTTTCTGCAATGCTCACCATGCTGCCCAACGCAAAAAGCGCAATCTGCGACTCCTCATAGAGCATCTCACTGCGCCCGGTCTCAATGGGTGCACGAAATTCCCGCAAACCGTCATACGCTTCCCCTCTCGGATAGCGCACCGCAATCGGTCCATCAAACCGAATGGCAAAACGCAGCATATCCGAAAGCTCCCACCGGTTCTTCGGTGCCATGACCGTAAGCCCCGGAATCGACGAAAGGTAGGACAGATCAAAGATTCCCTGATGTGTCGCACCGTCGCTTCCCACCAGTCCCGCGCGGTCCACCGCAAACACGACATGCAGCTTCTGCTGACACACGTCGTGGAGAATCTGGTCAAATGCTCTCTGCAGGAAAGAAGAATAGACTGCCACCACCGGCACCAGTCCAGCCTTCGCAAGTCCTGCCGCAAAGGTCACTCCGTGTCCCTCCGCAATTCCCACGTCAAAGAACCGGTTGGGATACAGCCTTGCAAAACGCGTAAGCCCGGTTCCATCTGCCATGGCCGCTGTGATTGCCACAAGCTGCGGCTCTCTCTCCCCCAATTTCTTCATTACAGCCGAAAATACATCCGTATAATTTGGCTTCGTTCGCCTGGTAAGCGGCTCTCCGGTCTTAATATCAAAGGGCTCCGTACCGTGGAATCTGGCAGGGTGCTGCTCCGCCGGCAAATATCCATCGCCTTTTTTCGTGATCACATGAACGAGCACCGGTCCACGCACACGCCTAGCCTCGGAAAACGCCTTGCACATCGCCTTGATGTCGCTGCCGTCCACCGGTCCGAGATAAATGATTCCCATCTCCTCAAAATACATGCCCGGCACAAACAGCTGCTTGATGCCGCTCTTGGCATTGCGAATCCTTTTTACCATTCGCTCGCCGTACACCGGAATCCGGTTCAGGGAATTCATGACATTCAGCTTCAGGTCCATATAGGCATCCGCCGTCCGGAAATTGCTCAGATAACGGTTCATACCGCCCACATTTTCCGAAATGGACATATTATTGTCATTCAGAACGATAATAAAATTTGTTTTCATATCAGAGGCGTTGTTCAGACCCTCGAAGGCCATTCCTCCGGTCAATGCTCCGTCGCCGATGACAGACACAACCGAGTAGTCCTCTCCCGTGATCTCTCTTGCCTTAGCCAGTCCAAGCCCGGCAGAAATCGATGTAGAGCTGTGCCCCGTATCAAAGCTGTCCGAAGCACTCTCACTGCCCTTCGGAAAACCGCTGATTCCTCCGAACTGCCGAAGCGTCGCAAACGCTTCTTTTCGTCCGGTCAGAATCTTGTGGGTGTAGGACTGATGTCCGACATCCCAGATAATCTTATCCTGCGGCAATGTAAAGGTCAGATGCAATGCCATGGTAAGCTCGACCACACCCAGATTTGACGCCAGGTGTCCCCCGGTTTTGGCAATGTTCTGAATCAGGAATTCCCGCAATTCCACACGCAGTTCTTCCAGTTCCTCATCACTCAGCTTTTTTATATCATTTTCTTTTTGTATTTGATCAAGCACCATTCCATTAACGCTCCCTATGAATCAGATAGCAGAACAGCTCCCGCAAAAACGTACTGTCTCCCGAAAAACCGTCCAACAGACGGACAGCCTCCTGGGACAGACGTTTCACCTCATCCACTGCATGCTCCATACCCCACAGGGTTACATACGTAACCTTATGATTGCGCTCATCACTGCCAATTGGCTTGCCCAGTACTTCCAGTGAACTGGTCATATCCAATATATCATCCTGTATCTGGAACGCCCTTCCAAGAAGACTCCCGGCTTCCCGCATCTGTTCCACAGAAGTATCGTCCGCTCCGGCCAGAATTGCTCCGATCATCAGGGACGCCTGGATCAGTGCACCTGTCTTCTTCTCATAGATAAACGCAAGCTTCTCCTCCGTCATCTCCGACGGATCCAGATTCTCACTTTCCACATCAACCACCTGACCGCCTACCATGCCGTCAATTCCCGCATAGGTAGACAGAACGGCAAATGCTCTCGCCATGTGGGATACCTGCCCGCCGTCCGGCTGACCGCATGCCGCATCAGAAATGGCCTTTGCAACGGTCTCGTAAGCGTAATTCAATAGTCCGTCACCGGCGAGAATCCCCATCGCCTCGCCATATACCGCATGGGTAGTCTTCTTGCCCCTACGGTACTCATCATTGTCCATAGCCGGCAGATCATCGTGTACCAGCGAGTAGGTATGTATCATCTCCATGGCTGCCATAAACGGCCAGACCGCTTCCCCCTGTCCTCCAAACAGCAGAAAGCTGGCCTCCATCAGCATTGGGCGAAGCCTTTTACCACCTGCCAGCACACTGTAGTTCATTGCAAGCCGCACTGTATTATCATAGTAATTCTGTTCGTTTTCCTCCGGAAGAAACGAACGGATGATTTTCTCAATCCGCTCTGCGCGGTCTGACATCTCTTTTTCAATATCCATCGGGCTGCTCCTCTTTCCTGCTTTCAAAATTCCTCTAATGCCCCATCCTCAGCCATCACAAGCATGGCAGACTCCATTTCGTCCAGCATGGCATTTGCAGCCCCAAGCTCCTCCAAGCCCTTCTTGTACAGGGCAAAGGAATCCTCCAGCGTCACATCCGCATCCTCCATCTGATCCAGGATCTGCTCAATTGCCTCGAACCGTTCCTCCAACCCCGGAGTTCTCTCTGTTTGCTCTTGTTCTATCTTACTCATGTTACTTCCTGCTCCCGCTATCATTCTATTCTACGAATCAGCCTCATCGTTTTGAATCCCCTCATTCTTCCCGCTCGCACTGAAACTGCGTTCCGTGACACAGGCCTTCAGGCTGCCGTCCAGCAAATGAATGGTAAGTGTGTCATCCACCTTCACCTGATCCACACTGCGCAGCGCCTTCCCGTTCGTTCCCTCTACATATGCATATCCCTGACTCAGCTTTCTTGCCGGAGAATAACTCTCAAGGCTTCCCGCCAGAAGGGAAAGCCGATGTCTGCGATCCTTCAGCTTATCACGCAGGATTGTCTGCATACGCTCTTCATAGTCTACTGCTTTTCTGCGGTTCTCATTCAACCGGCTCTGGGGACTCAGATATCGCATACGCAGCTTGTACTGCTCCAACACAGCACGCATTCCTTCTATCCTCTGCTTCAGCCGCATATCCATCCGGTGTTTTAATTCCGCCAGCATATGCTTTGCCTGCACATAGTCGAACACGGCCAGTTCCGCCGCCGCAGACGGGGTCGGTGCCCGAAGATCCGCCACATAGTCTGCAATGGTCCAGTCCGTCTGGTGTCCCACCGCTGAAATAACAGGTACTGTACATTCAAAAATAGCCCGCGCCACAATCTCTTCGTTAAACGCCCACAAATCCTCGATGGAGCCACCGCCACGCCCAACGATCATCACGTCAACACCAAGCTGCTCTAAGGCATGAATTCCGTTTACGATAGAAGCCGCCGCTCCCTCGCCCTGCACCAGCGCCGGGTACAAAATGAGCTGCACATAGGGATTCCTGCGGGCGGCAATATTGCGAATATCCTGCACCGCCGCTCCGGTAGGGGCTGTGACGATACCGATTCGTCTGGCAAACTGAGGAATGGGCTGCTTGTACTCCTCGGCAAACATCCCCATCTCTTCCAGTTCCCGTTTCAACGCCTCGAACTTCAGATACAATCCACCTGCTCCGTCCAATTCGATTTCCCTGGCATAGATCTGATACCTGCCGTCCCGCTCGTACACCTCCACGGATCCGGTCACCACCACCTTGTCTCCTTCTTTCATCTGGAAAGAGAGTCCCTTACGGTTTCCCGCAAACATGATGGCGTTTATGGTGCCGGTCTGGTCCTTGAGCTTAAAATAAATATGTCCGCTGGAATGATACTTACAGTTAGAGACCTCTCCTTTGATGCTGATCTGGTGAAGCATAAAGTCCTGCGCGAACATATTCTTAATATAGTTATTAACCTGTCCTACAGAATATACATTGCGTGTCATGCAAGCTTCGCTAAGATTCCGTTCACAAAGGACGCAGAATCATCCGTTCCGTATTTTTTGGCGAGTTCCACTGCCTCGTTGATGGACACCGCAACCGGAATGTCCTCCTCATAACGCATCTCATAGACTGCAAGACGTATGATCGTCAGGTCTACCTTACTCATTCGACTGGTCTTCCACCCGGAAGAAACTTCATTGATTGCCTCATCCAGTTCTGTAATATGTGAAAAGATGTCGTTGCATTTGTTCGTCAGATACTCTCGGTTCTCCTGCCCCTGCTTTCCGTCAAAGAGCGTGTCCAGCTCGTCCTCAAACAGCGCGAGCTGCTCCGGCATCTCCTCAGCTTCGTGAAATTCAATACGAAAAAGCATCTTAAATACATTGTCGCGTAACTCTCGTCGTGTCATACTATTCCCTCGTCTTAATCTTTGTTCCTCATCTTCCGCTGACAGCGCAAAACAAAGGACACCTAATTCTCTTAGATGTCCTTAATTATACTACAGTTATGAATAATTATAAAGTACTAATTAGCTATCGCTCTCCATATCTACGCTTGCGATACGGACATTGACAACTGCCACATTCAGACCAGTCATATTCTCGATTGCGTTCTTAACCTTGTCCTGTACCTTGGAAGAAACCTCCGGAATGCTGAAGCCATACGCGATATTGATTGCAACATCTACCTTGACTTCCTCGTCCAACACTTCTACGACGATTCCTTTGGACAGATTCTTCATTCCAAGTCTGCTGACAATCTCATTGGTGATGTTCCCGGCCATGGAGCTTACACCTTCGACTTCCGTAGCTGCAAGTCCGGCAATAATTGCGACAACCTCATCCGCAATGCGAACATCCCCGACGCTATCGGACTTTATCTTGAATGTCTTTCTGTTATCTGCCATAACACAGTGCCTCCTAAATTATATTCTTTGCATATCTTTTTCATCATTGATAATGGGACTATTATAGCATATTCTACCCCTTTTGCAAAGAAATAATTTATACGGTCTGACCCTTGGAGACATATACCTGGAAGGAATCATTGCCGGTCAAAAGCTTGCCCGAGCTTATGGTTACATCCTTATCTGTGATTACATATTCTACGCTGGCACCATCTTCCACAATCGTATCCTGCATCAGCACACAGTTCTTCACCTTTGCACCTTTGCCAATCTTGACACCACGGAACAGGATGCTGTTCTCAACTTCACCCTCGATCACGCATCCATCTGCCACCATAACATTCTTTGCTGTGGAGCCATTGATGTAACGTGTCGGGTTATCGTCTCTGATCTTGGTGTAGATCTGGTTGCCGGAGAACAACGCATCTAAGTTTTCCTCCTCGAGAAGTTTCATGTTCTCCTCAAAATAACTCTTCATATCGTGGATATGTGCCACATAACCATCATAGCAATAACCACGAATATCCAACTGATCTATCTGCTTTTCCAGAATATCGCGCACAAAGTATGTATAACCATGCACATAGGCTTCATCGATCAGACGGATCAGATTCTCACGCTCAATCACGTAAATATTCAGGCTGAAATTCATCTCGCCATCCTCACTCGGATTGATGTAGATCTTGCTGACGCGATCCCCATTCATTCCAAGCGCATAATACAGATCCATCGCCTCTGTGCTCTGACGGATCAGTGCCTTCGGAATCTCCTGCTTGCGGTATACCATCGTTACGTCCGCGCCGCTCTTGATATGTGCATTCAAAAGATCGTTGAAATCAAAATTGACTGCAATATTGGCATCACTCATGATTACATACTTTTCTGTCTGCTTTTTCAGATAGCCCTTGATGCTCTCCAGCGCCTCAATGCGACCGGCAAACATCTTAACCTGCTTTTGGGCAAAAGGCGGTACGATGTTCAATCCACCTTTCTTACGGCTCAAATCCCACTCGCGGCCATTTCCAAGATGATCCATAAGAGAATGATAATTCTTGCGGACAATGATGGAAATATTGTCAATGCCACAGTGTACCATACTGGAAATAAGGAAGTCACACATACGGTATCTGCTGCCGAACGGAATAGATGCCATCAGACGCTCTGACACCAGCTCCGGCACCAGGGAGTCATAACTATTCGGGAAGATAATTCCTAATGCTTCTGCCTTTGAATTTACCATTGCTCCTCACCCTCCTTCACATCATCGTATACCATTGCATTCGGTCCGACCTTGGCTCCGGCACCGATCACTACTCCTGAAGCAACTGTCGCCACCTCGCCGACTCCGCCATTCTCCGGCTGTGCACCGACAATTGCATTCTCACCGACAGTAACATTCTCCGCGATGATACAATGCTTGACCACCGAGCCCGACTTGACGACGGTGTTACCCATAACAACAGCATCCTCCACGATTGCGCCCTCTTCCACCGTCACACCGGAGAAGAGAATGGAATGCTTAACCGTACCCTGAATATTGCATCCGTCTGTGATCATAGAGTCAATGACCTGTGCATTCTTGCCAATACGGTGACCGGTCTTACCGCTGTTACGACTGTATATCTTCCAGTTCTCGTCAAACAGATTGATTCCGCTGTGCTCCGGATCCAATACCTCCATGTTTGCCTCCCACAGAGACGGAATGGTTCCTACGTCCTTCCAGTAGCCGTCAAAATGGTAAGCGTACATATCACGACCGTCTTTCAACAGATTCGGAATAATGTTATTACCAAAATCATTCTCGGAGTTCGGATCCTGCTCATCCTCGATCAGATACTTGCGCAGAACATCCCAGTTAAATATGTAGATACCCATGGATGCCAGATTGGACTTCGGCTCCTTCGGCTTCTCCTGAAATTCTGTGATCTTATCATTCTCGTCTGCCACCATCAGGCCAAAACGGGAAGCCTCCTCCCACGGAACCTCCATAACCGCAACGGAAAACTCAGCTCCCTTCTTCTTATGGAACTCAAGAAAATCGCTGTAATCCTGCTTACAGATCTGATCGCCGGACAAAATGATAACATATTGCGGGTCGTAGCGTTCAATAAAAGCAATATTCTGATAAATTGCGTTTGCTGTGCCCTTGTACCAGTCGGAACCGGATGCCTTCTGGTATGGTGGAAGCACATGTACGCCTCCATACAGACGATCCAGATCCCACGGCTGTCCGTTTCCGATATATTCATTCAGGACAAACGGCTGATACTGGGTCAGAATTCCTACCGTATCAATTCCCGAATTCACACAGTTTGAAAGTGGGAAGTCGATAATCCGGTATTTGCCGCCAAAAGGTACCGCTGGCTTTGCAAGCTTCTGGGTTAAAGCGTAAAGTCTGGATCCCTGGCCTCCGGCAAGTAACATTGCAACTAGTTCTTTCGCCATATAAGATTATCCCCCTTGCAAGATATTTGTATATTTTAAATTTATACTTACATTTATCCTACCACAACGGAATCATTTTTACTAGTACCAAAGGCATATTTCCACAAATTTTTATCAAATTTTACCATATTCATTTTCCTATGATTTCAGCCGTATGAATGAATTCATACGGAGTCTGCTGATACACATAATAATTTAACCAATTGGCGTAAAGGATATTGCCGTGGGAGCGCCACTGCAGCAATGGCTTTTGATTCTCATCATCATCGGGATAGTAATTGACCGGCTTCTCGATGGACAGCCCCTTTTCCTTATCACGCATATACTCCTTGTGCAAAGTCACCCTGTCATACTCCGGATGGCCCATCACGAAGATCTGACTTCCGTCCTCATTGATCACAAGAAATACGCCTGCCTCTTTTGATTCTGCCAGAATCGTCAATCCCGGATGCTTCTCAATATCCTCCCTGCGCACCTCCGTGTGCCGGGAATGCGGCGCGTAGAAATAATCATCAAAGCCTCGCACCAACGGAATCTTGCGATTCATCACCTTATGCCGATACACGCCAAACATTTTCTTATCCAGGGCTCGCTTCGGGATTCCGTAGTGATAATAGAGCCCCGCCTGTGCTCCCCAGCACAAATGCAGTGTGGAAGTCACATGGGTCTTAGACCACTCCATAATCCGGGAGATCTCCGGCCAGTAGTCTACTTCCTCATATTCCATCTGCTCCACCGGAGCACCCGTGATGATCAATCCATCGAAATTCTGTTCCTTGATATCTGCAAACGACATATAAAACTTGTTGAGATGACTCAGTGACGTGTGGGTGGATTCATGGGATTCCAGCGCAACAAACACCACATCAATCTGGAGCGGCGTGTTGGAGAGGGAACGAAGTATCTGAAGCTCCGTCTCCTCCTTTAGTGGCATGAGATTCACAATCGCGATACTGATGGGACGGATATCCTGATGCATTGCACGATTCTCGTCCATCACAAATATATTTTCTCTCTCTAATATCTCCTTTGCAGGCAGATCGCTTTGCGTTTTAATAGGCATGTAACTTGCCCTCCTTCCTGTCAAACTCCGTCATTCTATTCCGTCAAATTATTTGTTATTATTCACAGCCCGCCAAACTTCTGGATAAACATATCCTCTGTCAGAATCGGAATTCCAAGTTCCTTTGCTTTGCGGTTCTTGGAAGACGCGGACTCCGCGTCATTGTTCACCAGATAGCTGGTCTTGCCCGACACGCTTCCCGCCACCTTGCCGCCCTGGCTCTCCACATAGGCTTTAAACTCATCGCGGTTCTTATAGTGATGCACATCACCGGTAATGACAAACGTAAGTCCCGCGCAGGTTCCGCCTGAAGTATCCTTGACCTCGACCTGACGGATATGAAGTTCTTCCAACAAATGAGAAAGACCCGTGCGGTTATGCTCATTTTCGTACCATTTTAATATTGAGTTGGAACGCTCCGCACCGATTCCATCAACATCTTCAAAGCCTTCCCCTTTCTGCATTCGCTGTAAAAAGGCATCAAAGCCGATGGAATTTACAATCTTTTTTGCGGCATCTATGCCGATAAGCGGAATGCAGAGCGCAAAAATAAAATTCACCGGATGTACATCTCTGCTTTTTTCAATGGATTTATCCATGTTGGCAACAGATTTATCGCCGAAGCCCTCCTGCCCGCGAATCTCATCATAGTGTTCCTTCAGATGATAAATGTCCGCGAATTCATGGATATAGCCGTCATTTATAAATTTTACCATTGTCTGAATAGAAAGTCCATCAATGTCCATTCCATTCTTGCTGACAAAACGCGTGAATTTCTTAACATTCTTGGCAGTACAGTCCGGGTTCGTGCAATGCAGCGTTCTTGTCCCACTCTTCCTGCTGACATGGATTTCCGTGGCCGCGTGGCACACCGGGCATTGCGTTGGAATCTCCACCTCACCTACCGCATCTTTGACCCCAATGCATTTTGGAATAATTTTGTTGGCCTTAATGACTTCAAGCGTACATTCTCTGCCCAGCCCCAAGCGCTCAATTTCACTCAGATTACACAGCGACGCCCGGCTCACGGTCGTTCCCTCCAGCTGTACAGGCTCAAACACCGCCACCGGAGAGATGGTGGACACGGCACAGGACCACTCAATATAAGAAAGCTTCGTCTCCACGGACTCATCCTGCCACTTGAAGGCATACCCGGCCCGCGTTGCATGATGTCCGGTCACGCTTCCGGAAGCCGCATATTCGGTATCATCATAGCAGATGACCAGACCATCCACCGGAATATCCATTTGCCCGCTTTCCACACGGTGAGTCCACTTCTCAATCACTTCCGGGAGTGCCGCCGCATCCGTCTCCTCCCTGTCCACCACTGTAAAGCCAAGCTTCTCCAGATAGTCCATCCGAGCTCCCCAGGAACGAAGTTCCGCCTCCATATCCTCATCCACATGTACGAGGGTAAAGGCGTGAAACTGCACATGCCGTTCCTTTACTTCGGCCGGATCATCCAGATTCAATGTACCGGAAGCCAGGTTGCGGGGATTGGCATATTTCTCGTCATCATCTTCTATGGTATCATTGATCAGGGCAAAATCCGTGTAGGATATGGCCGCCTCACCACGGACAACCATATGCCCCTTGTACGCAATCGTCTGTGGAAAGCCACCGATTGCCTGTCTCAAAAAAGTGATATTGGTTCCTACGGTTCCGTTCCCTCTTGTAAGGATTTTCACCAGTCTGCCATTGTCATAGGTCAGTACCAGCGTAAGTCCATCCAGCTTCCAGGACAGCCAGATTGGCCGTTCCCCAGCCCACTCCTGAAGTTCGCTTACCTGCTTGGTTTTGGCCAGGGAGAGGGCCGGATATTCGTGGGCTTCCTTCTCACCGCTCTCCGCTTCATAACCGGCATTCTGCGTCGGGCTGTCCCCACGCACATATCCGCTCTCCTGCTCCAATGCAGTCAGCTCATCAAACATACTGTCCCACTCATAGTTGGACATAATCTCATCCTGTCCGTTATAGTATGCGGCCGATGCTTCATTCAATCGTTCCACCAGCGCATCAATCCGCTCAATCATTGTCTTGTCTTCCATCATGATATCCTCTCTTTGAACCTCCGTCCGTGCATCCTTTGCCTTGGGCAAATGGGCTAGCTGTGCTTTTTATTCCGAATCGGTTGGTTCGAAGAATGCGCAGTCAGTTTCTTTAATTGTGCGTATTCTTCTTCTGTTATATTCCGATAGGTTCCAACCGGCAAATCACCCAGCCGGATATTCATAATACGCACGCGCACCAGTTTCTCTACACGATAGCCAAAATACTCACACATCCGACGAATCTGCCGGTTCAATCCCTGTGTCAGCACAATCCGAAACTGCTTCTTTCCGATCCGCTCCACCTGACATGGGCGCGTTGTAGTTCCAAGCTCGACTAACGGTACACCGCCGGAAAGACCACGGACAAAGAAATCCGTCACCGGTTTATTGACCGTTACAATATATTCTTTCTCATGCCGGTTCCCGGCACGCATCATTTTATTGACAATGTCACCGTTATTGGTGAGAAGCAACAGTCCCTCCGAATCCTTGTCCAATCTGCCAACCGGATAAATCCGTTTCGGATAGTTGATATAATCAATGACGTTATTCTTTTCACGCTTCTCAGCAGTACAGACAATCCCTACCGGTTTGTGGAAAGCAAGAAGGATCATTTCCTCCTCCTTCGTCACCGGTTTTCCGCAAAACAGTACCGTCTGCCCCGGCAAAACCCGGTCTCCGGTCACCGCAATGCGCCCGTCAATCGTCACATTCTGCGCCTCAATCTGCCGGTCTGCCTCTCTGCGCGAACACACGCCGGCTTCACTCAGAAATTTATTAATTCGAATACCTTCTGCATTACCTTCCATAGATATTCCTCTCCATGTTTAGACTAGAAAATGCGGAGGCTTGTATAAGCCTCCGCTCTCCTTATGATCAAAAATATTCTTCTATTTCTTTTTTACCTTCTTAAGAAGATCACTTCGGATATAGCCTTCACCACCGCTGAACTGAATCTTGGTCCAGTCGCCATCTTCTCCAAGCGCAGTCAGCTTTGCACCCTTGCTTACCTGACCAATCACATCGGAATCCTTGCTGGCAGAGGCACGGATATTGCACACATCCTTCGTCTTGACCTGATACGTGCCGTCATCTTCTTCCTCAGCGTCCGCTTCGGCATCCTCTGAGTTCTCATCATCCTTTGGCTTCTCGCTGTCAGCATCTTCCGGCTTGTCTGTGTTCTCAGTATCCGTCACCTGTGTATCCTGCTCAGTAGTTTCTTCTGTCCCTTCGGTGTTTGGCGTATCCTGAACCATAACAGAATCTCTCCACTGGGTAATTGCACTGCGAAGCGTTGTCTCGATCATTGCAGCAAGCTTCTCATCACTGGTAACCGCCTCATCATATCTGGCCTGCACTGCCTGTTGTAAAGATGTCACCTCATCCAACTGCTCATAGGCAAGAATCTTCTCATAAACCGTCTCATCGAAGCTCTTTTCCCGGAAACTAAAATTATAGGATGCATACACACTGTTAATACACAGATTACCCTTGCCGTCTCTCTCTACATAGAAGAAATCCATGCCCGGTGCCACAGTATCCACATCATAAAATTTCAGATCAAAGCATGCAGAGACAAAATATACTTCATCCTCCACTTTCATGGAATAGCACTCCAGATTCTGGAAGTTCTCATAATAGGTGGAAAGCATTGCGATATAACTCTTCTCATTCTCTGTCATGGCAGGTGCAAGCATCTCCAGAGTTTCAATATCTGCGTCCGCATATGCCTGATAGTAATTTTCAATCAGGCTGACCAGCTCCGGATCCGCATCCTTCTCCAGCGTGCCCTCCAGCTCTACAATCTCGGAATCTGCCGGTACATTTGTCTCACTGCCTGCCGGCTCCGTGCCCTGACTTCCTTCCTGCGTTGTCGCCGGTCCTGCACACTGTACAAGAACAACAATCAATACGACTAAAAGTGCCGCCGCGCCAAAATAGCGCTTATATTTGATACAAAATTCTTTGATCTTATCAATATATTTATTCAAAACGGAATCTCCCTATACGTGCAAAATTTTCTTTACTGCATTCTTAGAAAAAAGGAGTGCGCCCGGCGGGAATCGAACCCGCATCTCAGGAGTCGGAGTCCTACGTTCTATCCATTATACTACGGCCGCAAAAAAACGCGTCACAGAATCTTAACGCGTTTTTAAATATAACACACTTCCCTATAATCGTCAATATAGGGATTTTTTCTAATCCGGCGTTAATCCGGCGTGGTCAAAATATTATTTTAAACTTTCATGCAGGATATCCAGCACTTCTGTAAGCTTTCCCATCTCCAGCTGTCCCGGCGCGCTGGCAGTCTTTCCGGCTCCGAAGCTTACGCAGGATCCATCGAACTCACCTGCCACGCGGGATATTCCTCCCAGGGCCCCCATGGACATGGTAATGACTGGACGGTTCGGATACTTTGTGTGAAAGCGTTCCGTTTCCTCCAACAGATTCCATACATCCTGCATGCACTGTGGCATCAGGGCAAGCTTTACAATATCAGCTCCGCTCTCATTGATCTGTTCCAACAGCATTCGGATCACAGTCTTCTCCGGTGTCTCGTCAAAATCATGATGCGAAGCAATGACATGGGTTCCCATCTCCTGCAGTTTCCGGATTTCTCGCTCCGGCTTTCTGGTCTCAAACATCTCAAGGTCAATAAAATCTACCACATGAGATTCTGCCGCCACCTGATGAATATCATATACCCGTTCCGCATCCAGCTCCAGCAGACCTCCTTGCTGTTTGGAACGGAAGGTATACACCAAAATTGTATGTTCCACCATCGGCGCAAGATCTGCAAGCACCTCCCGGATCGCATTGAGACTTTCAATACCTGCGAAGGCATCCACTCTCCATTCCACCATGTCTACATGCAACTGAACAAGCCGCTGAACTTCCGCCACAATAGCCTCTCTTGTCTGCTCCATAACCGGCACACACACAAGCGGTCTCCCTGTTCCGATTCGTTTTCCTTTTACACACAATACTGCATCCATCTATCCCTGTCTCCTGATCCACAATCTATCACTTTTGTCTTTCTGTTTCTGATACACATCCACCTTTCCCCAAGCAGACATATGAATATATATATGCTGTAATTATATCATCTTACTATATAAAAAAAAAGAAATTTCTATCCCGCATTTCCTCAAAAATTTGACTTTTTCTATGTTTTCAATTAAGATATGCCTTGTGTCTATTTATATTTCACTTATAAGGAGTACCGTTATGAGTTTTTCATTTTTAAATCAACTGCCTTCTCCGGAAGAGATTAAGAGAGATTATCCGCTGTCTCCGGAGCTTACGGCATTAAAAAGACAGCGGGATGCCAGTATCTCGGATGTTATCACCGGAAAGGATTCGCGCTTTCTGGTCATTATTGGTCCCTGTTCTGCGGACAATGAAGATTCCGTGTGTGACTATGTCAGCCGGCTGACACGCATTCAGGAAGATGTCAAAGATCAGATCATCATCATTCCGCGCATATACACCAACAAACCGCGTACCACCGGCGAAGGCTATAAAGGAATTGCCTCTCAACCGGATCCGGAAAAAGCGCCTGATATGGTAGAAGGTCTGATTGCCATGCGCAAAATGCATATCCGCGCAATTGCCGAAAGCGGACTTACCTGCGCTGACGAAATGTTATATCCGGAAAACTGGGGCTATGTAGAAGATCTGCTCTCCTATGTTGCAATCGGTGCCCGTTCCGTTGAAGACCAGCAGCATCGTCTGACCGTCAGCGGCTTTGACGTGGCTTCCGGCATGAAGAACCCGACCAGCGGCGACTTTTCCGTCATGCTGAATTCGGTTTACGCAGCCCAGCATCCGCATCATTTTGTATATCGCGGCTACGAGGTTGAGACCACCGGAAATCCACTCACCCATGTGGTTCTCCGTGGTGCTGTCAGCAAGCATGGAAACACTACAACAAACTACCATTATGAAGATCTAATTCGTCTTCATGAGATGTATGGCAAAATGGATGTGGTAAATCCAGCAGCAATCATTGATACCAACCACTCCAATTCCGGCAAGAAGTTCAAGGAGCAGATCCGTATCGCCAAGGAAGTCATGCACAACCGTCAGCTTTCCTCTGACATTCGTTCTCTTGTCAAGGGTCTGATGATCGAGAGCTACATCGAAGAAGGCTGTCAGTCCATCGGCGATCATGTATACGGAAAATCCATCACAGATCCATGTCTGGGATGGGAGGATTCCAAGAAGCTGATTTATGACATTGCAGAAATGAATGCCAGATAAATTCAACAAAAAATCCCGGTAAAAACAACAATTCGGTTTTATACCGCCCGAATCGTTGCTCTTACCGGGATTATTTGATTGTATGCATAAACAATTGCTGTAAGATCCAGGTTCCCACAGTTGCTTCAGACAGGCATCCCAACAATATCAACGAAATAATGCTGACTGTGAAAAGGACACGTTTTCCAACCGGTCGCTTTCCTCCATAACTCAAATGCACATCTCTGCGCAGAATCAAAACAATTGCCAAAAGATACAAAATTCCATGCGGAAACCATGAGCCCAGAAAAACCACAAGGCCATAAATCCCCATATTGATCATGCATGCCCCAGCAAATACACCGCCGGTAAAAAACAGACCACATCTCAATATAAGCGGAGCAAGCTTTCTTGCCGGTGTGTACGCTATAAGCCACAAAACGATGAAAAACTTTCCTCTCTCCCAGACAATACTGCCGAGAAGCGTGGGCACATCCAGCGTTGCCTCGGCAAAAGTTTTCACATGATATTCATTCAGAAATCCATAGGTCGAAAAATAGTCATATCCAAACAGACAGGCACACAGTACTCCGGCCAGGAAGAAGCAGGCTCCAATTACAATTTCTTTTCTCATATCTCATCCAGAACATCTTTTCTAAATAAGATATGTCCATGCCTGCCCATTTATGTCAGTCAGCTTCCATCATTTTTGATGAATCATATTACTGTAAGCCAGAATTGCCGACACCGTCTTCCCATCCTGAAGCTTTCCGCTGTAAATCATGTCACACAATTCTTCCAATGTATGAATCTCCACATCAATGGACTCTCCATCATCCAGATGCTGGTCACTGCATTTTACCAAATCCCGTGCAAGATACACATCCACAAACTCATCGCAAAAAGCGATGGTTGTCCGAAGCGCCAGAAGTTTTTCAATGCGATTGGTGGTGTATCCGGTCTCCTCCTCCAGTTCCCTCTTTGCGCACAGACTGGTATCTTCATCCAGATTGTCCCTGCATCCGGCAGGAATCTCCAAGGTCTCCCTCTCCAAAGCGTTACGATACTGTCTCACCATAATGATTCTTCCATCCGGCAACACAGGTAAAACTGCCGCTGCTCCCATACGATGTGACACAAAATCCCATTCTTCCGTCTTACCGTTGGCAAACTGCATCGTATCCTTGTAGATATCCAATATGGCTCCTTTGTACATCAGTTCCCGTTTGAGTCGTTTCATTCGTTCCATATCCAAGACCCCTTCCTAAACTTCCATATATTATATATTCCCAATCGTACCATCTCATATTAAAAAAGTCAAAGTATCGCATGCTTTGCAGACGAAATCCGTCTCTCTAACTCACGCTGCATTTCCGCAAGGAACGCCTCCGGATGACAATTTTCATACTGTGTCATATATTCCTGCCATGTGCTCTCAAAATCATCACTCATAATCACTTGCGGAAGATAGGTATGCTTGACTTTTCCCATATTATCCCATGCTGCCTCGTCCACCGTCTGTCCGTTCAGCCAGTATTCGGTGCATTTTGCCCCAATCTTCCGTGCAATCAGATTCTGAATCTCATTGTCAGTATGCATTTCCTCTCCCGGCGTCGTAAAAAAGGCTGTGAACTCCTTTATATCCCTCTCCGACTCTTCTGCAATCTGCCTTCCTGCTCCAGCAATCAGACCAAACATCAAAACAATCGTTAACCCTGCCGCTGCGATACGTTTTCTCATGTGTATACACCTCATCTGCCTTATGTAATAAGCAGGCGCCTGTCAGACGCCTGCCATTCTTAATCCCATTATAATAAGTGTATCACATTTCTTCAAGCCGGTACTTGAGGTTGTCTGCTTCTGCTATTCTGTAAACTGCTCCACCACTGCACTGATTTCCTTTGCATTTTCCTGATTTGTCAGGCTCACATTCTGTAATTCTTCCGCAGTTGTATTGGTTCGCTCAATCTTATTTACAATTTCACTAACACCAATTTCATTTTCCCTGGATGCAGACTGAATTACTGACATACGCTCGCGAATGTTCATAACAGAGTCTACAAAACCCTCGGAGCTCTCTTCAATTTCTCCAATAACATCCCTGATATCCGAAACGGAATTACTATACACATTTGCGATATCTGCAAACTCCGCAAATAACGGAGAGATATCACTCTCCATAAAGCTGATTACATCATCGACACAGGTCTGCACATTCTTGATATTTGTATTGATTTCTTCACAAATGTCAGATATCTGTATTGCTGTTGCGGACGAATTTGCTGCAAGTGTTCCGATTTCCTGTGCAACAACCGCAAATCCTCTTCCCTGTTCCCCTGCTCTCGCCGCTTCTATCGAGGCATTCAATGACAGTAAATTTGTCTGGTTGGCAATCTCCAATATCTGCTTTGCCATGTCGTTAATGCGGGTAAGAGATTGCAAGTTCGACATGGCAATCTGCACACTTTTTCTGTTCATTTCAATTTTTGTCTGTGCCTCATTCATAGATCTTCCCGCCATGTTTTTCATATTATCTGCGGTTTGAAGCAGTTGTATGCTCTTTTCGTCTCCAACCTTTACTTTGTTCTCCACACGGCTTACCAGAACAGAAATTGCTTCAATCTCACTGACCACACTGGAGATGGCATCATTTGTGGTTGTTATGCTTGCAGCCAGTTGCTCTGTAGTCGCCGAATTATCTCCTACCGACTCTATCAAAGTACAGGTTGCATCATTCACCGTACCGGTCGATTTTTCCAAGGATTCTGTACATCCATGAAGTGTTACTACGATATTTCGCAAGGTTACATACAGGGAATCCATCGCCGTAGCAATCTTTCCGGTCTCACTCTTACCTCCGATGTATTTCTGCATATCCTTAGGTGAATCCAGTTCTAGATTCTTAAGCTTGATAATCGCGTGTTCAACAGTTTCTAGTGGTTTCACACATTTTCTCACAGAAATCCATGACAGAACTGTAATCAGAATATAAGATAACAGACAAATCAAAGCCAGTACATTTCTGCTTGAATACGCCTTTGCGAAGATTTCATCCTTTGTGTCCGAAAGCACAACCAGCCACCCTCTTTCAGGAATGAGCTGATATGTTTCGATCCCTTTTATCCCCTCTTCAGACACAAATTCCTTATTTCCTATTACCTCATTAGGATTGTTCTTTATATCCTCCATCAAAGACAACAGAACAGCATCTTCTACAGGTGTTCCCATAAGCTCGCTGTTCTCAGCAAAGATGTACTGCCCATTTGTAATATTAATCATATAATCCTGTGCACATTCCATGCCCTCTATAGTCATACTATCCAGCAGTACTTTTAGATTCTCTGCGAATTGTGCACCTCCGACAAAACCCAGAATAGTCTTTTCATCACGATCATAGACAGGGCAATACAGAGATAATACCAGCTTTTGAGAGGCAGGAGAAACAATAATACCGGTGTTGTATACGCCTTCTGTAGTCTGAAGGGAATTCTGAAGACTTTTCAAAGAATCCCCCTCTCTCATGACCATACCAATCGCGCCCTCGTTTGAGTGCGTCAATACATGCGTATTCCACTCTGATATATAGATTCCTTCCCATCCTTCGAGGTTATCAAAAAAATTTTTCGTATACTCCTGAGCCTCTGCTGTCACGGCAGGGTCATCAGGGTTCTTCAACAATTCAGCCACCACAGAAGCTTCACTGAAAGCAGTCAAAAGATTTTCTGCCTGATCTACATACTCACTGATAATAACGGCTCTTGATTCCAGCGAAGTCTGCATATTGTTCATAGCAGTATCCCTCATATTGTTCATCGTATTGTTACTTGCCGTCATAAAAAGCAACAATATACAAACTGCCGTTACCACGGAAATAATCGCGGTAATCACAGTACTCATCTTTTGATTTTTCACAGATTATCTTACCTCCAGTCTAATCAAATCGATTCCATGGAAAACCAACGGAAATCCGCATAATTATCTGACGGTTGTCCATTGGAAGTTGCATACATTCCAACTGTGCAGCCGGTAAATCCTCCGGCCTCTTCTGTGCTAAGTGCACGCAGTCCCACATGTTGAATAAGACAGCTCCACTTTGTGTGTTCCTCGCGATACCAGAAATCCGCATGCTGACCATTGCATATCATACGAAGCTCCAATGCGTGGCCTTCCGTGAGGGAGGCATGTGCAAGGCAGGCTTCCTTTCCTTTGATGCATTGATAAACACATACACAAAGCTTTCCTTCCAGCATCGTTTCCACAAAATGAATCTGATTCTCTTCGTCGCAGACCAGTGCCATACCAGCCATCTCTCCACTTTTCTTTGGCGCAAACTCCATGTATACCGCCGCCTGATAATCGTACTGCTCCTGACGCACGGCAGCATAAGCCGGTGTTGTCTTTTCATATAGCATTTCCGGACAGGTGTAAAGCCGCAAATACCCGCGTCGGTCTGACGCATTGACTTTTCCTTCATCCCGGCTACGGAGCATCAACAGCTTCTCCGGGAATTTATTTTCCTCAAATGTGATCAAATGGTTCTGTGGTTTCCACGGCTTGGGTTCTCCCTCCATCACAAGGGTATTCTCCAACCGCCCCACACCCGGATTCACCACAGGCCAGCCATTTTCCCATACAACTCTGGCAAGCCATGTATCCCTTCCGGTATTCACGCACCCTTCACACATACGGGAAGCCAACATAACCATGTACCAGTTTCCGTGACCATCCTCCACCAGATCCCCATGTCCCACAGCAGTCACGGGATACTCTTTTCCCAGATGGCGATGGGTCAGGATCGGATTATTCGGGCATCCCTCGTAAGGTCCCAGCAAATCACGACTTCTCGCAACCATCACACTGTGGTTTTCGGCAGTTCCACCCTCGGCATGCAGGATATAATAATAACCGTCCTTCCAATACAGATGCGGTCCCTCAGGCCAGATTCCATGATGCATGGCACCTTTCCATACCTTGTGACTTTCCCCCGTCAGCTGCATGGTATCTAAATCCAACTCCTGCACCCAGATTTCCCAGTCACCGTTATAGCGTACTCCCTTTTGATTGGGTCTGGTCCCGATATAATAGCAGCGGCCATCGTGCGCCTCATCAAAAAACAGACTTGGATCAATTCCCTGCGCGTTCTCTCCCAGATAATACGGTTCCGACCACGGTCCCTCCGGTGTGTTTGCAGTCACAATAAAGTTTCCGCCCCCGGTAATATTGGTGGTAATCATATAATAGGTTCCGTCATGAAAACGGATGGTAGGTGCATAAATTCCCTGCGAATGACTGCAGCCTGCCAGCTGCAGCTGGGATGGTCGGTCTAAGACATTCCCGATCTGTTCCCAGTGTGCCAGATCCCGACTGTGATAAATTGGCACTCCCGGGAAATACGCAAAGGTCGAAGTAACAATGTAATAATCCTCTCCCACCCTGCAGATGGAAGGATCCGGCCGGAAGCCCGGCAGGATCGGATTCTGCACTAAATATCCCATTATTCCTTAACACCTCCGATGGTAAGTCCTGTAACAAAGTACCGCTGCAGGAATGGATACAGACAGACGATCGGCAGCATTGTAAGAATGGTTGCCGCCGCGCGGACAGAAGTCGGTGTAACCGTACCTAACGCGTTTTTCATTGCCTCTGCCGAATTACCCTGATTCGTAACAGAAGACAACAGCTTCATCAACTCGTACTGCAGTGTTGTCAGCTTGTCGCTCATACGGTTGTACAGCATGGCATCAAACCAGGAGTTCCACTGACCGACTGCAACGAACAGTGCAACCGTTGCGTACACCGGCTTGCAGAGCGGAGAGATAATCTTGACAAAAATCGTTGTGTAACCTGCGCCGTCCAGCTGTGCTGACTCCTCCAGACTGTCCGGAATACCATTCATATAAGTTCGGATTACAAGCATGTTAAAGGCACTGATCATACCCGGGACAACGTATACCCAGAAGCTGTTGGTCAAATGCAGATTCTTGTAAAGCAAAAAGGTTGGAATCATTCCTCCGTTAACGTACATGGTAATTACCCAGAACAGAGAAAGCTGTTTCTTAAACAGGAATCTCTTTCTGCTGACGATAAAAGCAAGAATCGCATTGGCAACCAGGGACAGTATGGTTCCGATTACGGTACGTGCAACGGATACAATCGCACCTGTAATCAGATTGTCCTTTTGCAGCACGGTAATGTAATTCTTCAGCGTCCATTTTCTTGGCCACAAATAGATGCCGCCACGCAGCGCATCCGTTCCATCATTAAATGATATTGCCAGAGTATTGAGAACCGGATAGAGTGTGATCACCACAAACAGTATCATGAAGATCGTATTGAAGATGGTAAACGCCATATCCCATCCGGATTTTTTCTTTTTTGTTTTTACTACAGCTTCCATATATGTAACCGTTTCCTTTCTCTTAATCTACCAAACACATTAAAACAGACGTTCCTCGCCATTGTGCTTTGCAATCTGGTTCGCAATTACAATCAGTACGATACTTACCAGACTCTTGAAGATACCGGCAGCTGTTCCGATTGCAAAGTCGTTCTGACTGATACCCCACTTTAATACATAGATATCAATTGTCTGTGAAACGCTCTGCACCAGTCCGTTTCCTAACAGATACTGAATTTCAAATCCGGCGTTCAAAACATTTCCGACATTCATCAACAGCAAAATCATGATTGTTGGCTTGATTCCCGGCAGTGTTACATATTTGATCCGCGCCCATCTGCCTGCGCCATCAATGTTGGCAGCCTCATACAAGGACGGATCGATTGCTGTGATTGCCGACAAATAAATGATTGCATTCCATCCGGTTTCCTTCCAGACATTGGCAAAAGCGACAATTGCCCAAAAGTATTTCGGATATGCAAAAAAGTTTAACGGCTGTGATAAAATTCCCAGTTTCAATAAAAGTTCATTTACGATTCCCGTTCCGGAAAGTGCATCGTGAAGAATTCCGGTAACGATAATCCAGGACAAAAAGTGTGGCAGATACGAAATCGTCTGTACCACCTTTTTTCCACCTTTTGATTTTACTTCATTCAACAAAATGGCAAATACGATTGCCATCACAAAGGTCACCACAAGATTGATGACACCCATGGCCAGCGTATTGCGAATAACCCGGATAAAAGTATCATCCGCAAACAACTGCTGGAATTTGGCCA
The DNA here is from genome assembly GCA_945868435.1 of uncultured Lachnospiraceae bacterium. Lineage (GTDB taxonomy): Bacteria > Bacillota > Clostridia > Lachnospirales > Lachnospiraceae > Roseburia. Next base: position 216,586 of record CAMBLG010000001.1, on the reverse strand, counting down.
ATCCTACAAACTGGGAATGGAACAGACCATCCTTCGGCCTGTAGTTCTGAAAGGCCATTGCCCATCCGCCGAGAGGCAGATAATAAAATATAATTCCATATACAACAATGATTGCTGCCCAGAAGAGCAATACCTTCTGTCTTTTAACTTCCTTCCATGTGAGCTTTACTTTCGGCTCTTTGATCTTCTCTTTTTTTCTAACTACTCCTAACGCCATATACAACCTCCGCTCGACCACGCCCAGAGGTCTGCGGTCGATTCTATTCTATGCTATTCTTGAAATGATAAGAGGCAGGCAGGATTCCCTGCCTGCCCCTTTCTCACCATGCGTTTTCTTACTGGTATTTTGCTGCTGCCTCTACACGGCGCTCTAACTCCGCCTGCATCTCTGCAATAAATGCCTCCGGATTGCAGTCGCTGTATACACCCATGTATTCATTCCATGCACTCTCGAAATCATCCGCCATAACAACCTTTGGCAGGTACTCATGCTTGATCTCGCCCATCTTGGTCCATGCCATACCACCCTCAGTTGCGGTAGTCATGTTGTTGGAGAAGGAGTACATTGGATACCATGGTCCCGGTGCCTCGCTGGTTCCGAGCATATCTACATAAGTCTCTGCCCCGTATGCGGCGAAGCACTCCTGTACATCCTTGCTCAAGCTGTCATAGAACTCCTGTGGCTGATACTCCGGCTTCATTGCATTAACACCATCTTTGCTTGTTCCGGAATACTGTGGCAAATAAGAATATGTACACATATGAGATGCCTTGTATGCGGTATCAGATGCCTGCGTTCTCATATCCTCGGTGCGGTAGTACATACCATTTTCGTCTACATCATAGTCCACGCCCTTTTCTCCCCAGAAACGAAGATCTAATACTTCCTGGTCGAGACAGTCATTGATAAACTGAAGTGCACCCTCTACATCCTCACAGCTTGTAGTAATTGCAATTCCGCTGGCAACATTGAGTGTTCCGCCGGAATTGTGCCACTGATTCTTCATACCCTCCTCAATGGTAATCGGAAGCGGAACATAGTTACAACCCTGTGTATCCAGCCCCTGCTGCTTTAATGCATCGTTTACGCTATATGCAAAATCCCACCACTGATCGATCATTCCAAGAACACGTCCGGTAGAAAGCTTTGCAATGTACTCATCATATGTCTGAGTAAAGGACTCCGGATCTACGATTCCTTTCTGGAACTCCTCATTCAGCTTCTGGAAATATCTCTTGGCGGTTGGTGTTGTATTATAATCAATAACCGTCAGAGTATCAGGATCAACAATAACAGATCCATCGTTTGGATATCCATCTAGGAACTCCGGTGCATTCTCCAGGCAGAAGTATCTCCAATCCTCACACAGGATAGTGTAAGGAATATTCTCTGTACCATCCTCCATGGTCGGATTTGCCTCATTATAAGACTCAATCAGATCAAAATACTGATCCATGGTATGTACTTCCGGATATCCCGCCCACTCCAGTACACGGGTCTGAATCCAGAATGCCTCGTCGTTGTGTGTGGTTGCCTTTTCCTCGCCATAGATGTTACCAAACTGATTAATCCAGTAGATATGCCCATCATCCTGGCGGAGCTTATCCCACTCCTCCTCGGTCAGGAACTCCTTAATGTTTGGATACTTGTCAATATAATCATCCAAAGGAATGAGCGCACCTGCGTCATACAGCTGTGCCATACCGTCACCACCATCGATCATATCCGGATACTCCCCTCCGGCGATCAGTGTTCCGACAGCCTCCTGTGCTGTCTGTCCGGTCAGCCAGGTCTCTTTCAACTTAGCTCCGGTAATCTCTGCGATCTTCTGCTGAATTTCATTGTCATCATTGATCTCAGATCCCGGTACAGCGAAAAATGCGGTAAACTCTTTAATTTCACCATCGTTTCCTGAACTCTGTGTTCCACCTGCATTGTTGCTGCCTGCGCCTGAATCTCCGCCACAGCCTGCAAGTAACCCTGCCGCCATGGAAGCTACAAGCAATGCTGATACTACTTTTTTTGCTTTCACTTTGTTTCCTCCCTTAATATACATATCACTTCGACATCCATTATGGTCCTCTCCACAGTTTTCTGCTTCGAATGGATATCAGTATTAGTTACATGATTATTGTACTTTCTTGTCCCCCTTTATAAAACCCGAGAAAGAATATATAAAAACAGGGCAAAGTATAGAAATCCATTTCTATACTTTACCCTGCTTTTGGTATCCATCTCTATCGCCCCAGCTGTTTCCGGAACTTCGCCGGCGTACAGCCCTTGGCTGCAATAAAGCGATTGATAAAATAATCCAGATCGTGATACCCGACCTTCTGCGCAATATCGTATATCTTATCGTCTGTTCGCAACAGCAGCGCTGCTGCCTGTTCCATACGATAACTGTTCAAATAATCCTTAAAGGTCTGCCCGTATTTCTTGCGGAACAGCTGTCCCAGATAGGCACTGTTCACATAATACTTCTGACTCAGTTCCCGAAGTGTAAGATTTTCCGCATAGTGCTCACGCACTTCACGCTCCACTTCAGCCAACACCCCTCTGGACACATTCTTTCTGAGCTGTGCCAGATACTCTGCGTAATCCAGCGCAAACTGACACAAATGCGCCTTACTTCCGCGCATGATTCCCTCCTCAAAGGAGCTCTCACTGATAAACTGCAGGATTTCCTCCTGGTTGACACCATCATCCTGTTCTGCCGCCAGATGAATAAGCTGGAACAGCAGATAGTTGATGTTGAGATTCACCGTATCCCCGGACACCCCCATCTGCTGCATTTCTTCATACAATTGCTCCACACTCTGACGGATTCGAGTATTATCGTTCTGTTCAATGGAAGCGATAAGTCCATCCAGCCCATTCTTACACAGAACAATCCCCCCGTTGTTGACCTGTATTTCTTCCTCATACAGATAGATATCCCTTTTTTCCCGGAACGCCTGAAGAGAATTCAGGATACAGGCAGTGGTATAGGATTTTGCGACTGCGCCGATATCATGCACTTTTTTCCCTACCAGCATTCGCACCGGATAATTCGAACCCGCTGCCAGCACATCCCGCATCCGCTCCAGATATTCCTTCTCACTGCAACCACAGCTCTCCGACATATAATCGCAGTAAATAAAGCCGACATCATACTGTTTCTCATCCTGCGACACATCGAAAATACAGTGGGATCCGTCCTCCTTCAGATATTCGAGGCAGCTCTGGTACAGCTTTCGCTGTGCTCCCCGCAATTCTCCCTCGTCCCCGTCCTCCAGATGAGACAGATCATGGAACTCGATATCAATATATCTAACTCCCTCGGACAGCCGCATATGGTTTTTGACATATTCCAGATTGATCTCATCATATTTTCCAAACAGTAGCGCAAGGATATTGCGAGCCAGATATGCATACTCCAGCTTTTTCTGCTTCTGTGCATCCCGCCTGGTGGTCTCCGACAGTTCTGCCACATGCGCCAGAATTGCCTTCAGTTCCTGCTGATCCACCGGCTTTAGGATATAGTCGGTACAACAACAGCGCATTGCCTGCTGGGCAAATGAAAAATCGCTGTATCCACTCAAGATCACATAGTATGCATCCGAAATTTTCTCCCTGCGTATCGTCTTCAACAGTTCAATTCCACTCATCCGCGGCATCTTGATATCCGCAATGATGAGATCCACCTTATTCTTTTGCAGGAATTCATATGCCTCCTGCCCGTCACTGACTGCCCCCGCGATCTCAAAGCCCTCGCTTTTCCAGTCGATCAACACCTGCAATCCTTGCAGGATAAAAGGTTCATCATCTACCAACAATACCTGAAGCATATATCTTCTCCTCTTTCTCTATATCCCCGTACTATTCATCAAAGCCTCTAAAGACAGTCTCAGTTGTATCATCGTTCCCACTCCCTGCTCGCTCTCAATGCTGATGCGGTAATTTCCCGATGTCAGCATTTTGATGCGCAGGCTGGCATTAAGCATACCGACCCTGCTCTTATCCTTCAACTGCTCAATGGACGGATTCTGCAGCTTCTCATTGAGTGTCTCCACCGTCTGCTCATCCATTCCATCTCCGGTATCCTCCACCTCTATGCACAGTTCCTCCTCATCTCGGCTGATTCTCACAAAAATCCAGCCCGGTGTCGTCTTGCTCTCGATTCCATGCACACACGCATTTTCCACAAAGGTAACAACTGTCAGCTTGGGCAGACGAAGCTCCCTGCAATCCTCCGCGACATCTAATTGGTAGGATAACCGATCTCCGAACCGATACTTCTGCAGACCAAGGTACGCTTCCACGAATTCCATCTCCCGACGGATTTCCACCAAATCCTCTCCCCAGTCCACATTCTGCCGTGTCATTACCGCAAGCTTTGACACCATGTCTGCCGTCTCATATTCCTGTTTGATAATGCTGTGCATGCGGATGCTCTCCAGCGCATTGAACAGAAAATGCGGGTTAATCTGGCTGTGGAGTGCAAGAAGCTCTGCATGCTGCTTGGCGATATCCATCTCCTGCTCCTTCAACCGCTCCTTATACACCGTCTGAATCAGTTCGTTGGTTCGGTCCACCATACGGTTATAATTCTGCATCAGCGCACCGATCTCATCCTTTCCCCGGACATACGCAATGGGTACCAGGCAATCCTGATCCACACTCTCAAAGGCCTGCCCCAGTTCCTGGATTCTCGTGGTCAGCGACCGGTTGATTGCCACCATGAAGGTCAGCGGAAATACCGCATTGATCAACACAAGAAGTAAAATCAGAGGCGCGTTTTGCAACATGCTGTCCACAATATTTGTCTTCGATTTCAGTGCATAAATCTGCAACGTCTTTCCGTAAACGGTCATCTCCTTCTCATACCCCACCTGATCCTCATAGACAAACGGAAGGAAGTCCACTCCGGTACTGCTGCTTTTTCCATCATTGGAACACAATATTTTACCGTCACTGCATATGTAGATTGGGGACTCGTAGTTCATCTTCACCAGACCTCTCACCAGAGCACTGTAATCCAGTTCAATCTTCACAACCTTCTCACAGCCTGCCCCATAATAATTCATTCTGCGCAGAAACAGAATCTTGCGCTTGGCTTCCACCACCGGACTTCTGCTCTGATCATAGTAGGTATAGACACAGGTGTTACACCCGGTCTGCACCATATACTGATACCACTCCTCATCTTTGATCGAAGAGAGTCTGCTGAATTCGCCTCCGTTCGTGAGTGTCTCGTTGTCTGCATAGATTGTCAGCTGGGAGCTGTCTCCCCCAATGTTGTTGTTAAACAAAAGATTTTTTGCCTCATAGTAAGCGACAAAATAGGAGAGCGGTGATTCATATTGCTCGTTCAAGAAGTCGTCAATATATTCATTGGTATCTGCAGCTTTTGCAACAGATGCCGCGGACTCGATACTGTTTGAAAGGGAAAACTGTACCGCATTCACATCATTCTCCATCATGTGCTGCTGCTTGACTTCCTCGGTGTGAAGCGCAATGTAAATGACCACGCTGTCTGTCACGATCAAAGGAAGTAACACACAAACGACATACAAAAACAACAGCTTTTTCTTCAGCTTGTAATTGTTCATCCATCGTTCCAGCTTCACCAGCCATTCCCGCATTTCTGTATCTCCCATTCCTTTCCCTTTGCACTGTGTTTATCTTATCACAAATTCCTCGTTTTTACTATACCAGCTCTCCGGTGTTCCCAAACAGGAATACTTCGCTCTTAGTCCCAGCGGATATATTAAAAGGCGTTCCAGCACAAAGGAGCCCTCAAGGAATCCCACTTCCAGCTCACAGACTCCCCTTGTCAGGGTCACGCGAAAACGTGTGCTGTGATGCTGCTCCACGGCCCCTTTTGCCCACTCGATATTCTCCGGTTCTCCGGCCTGATAATCCTCGCCGACTGCCGCGTAAGTCCGCCATATAAAATCTGCCCCCTCGTTCTTCACCCCGACAGCAAATTCCATGCAGCTTTCCGGCCAGAGCGGATTGGTCGGTGCAGACCAAAGTTCCACCTCATAGATGCCGCTCTCCTCACAGAAAAAGCGATATCCTGCTGCAGGCGCATTTTCTACCTCTGCCTTAAGCGTGGATGGCGTGGCTTTCACTGCTATGTCACACAATCCATAATCCTTCAGAACCAACAACTGCTCGGAATATCTTGTCCAGGCAAAATGCGCTGAATCGATGGCAATCACACCGTCCCTCGGGTAAAATGTAAACTCCGGCGCAGACTCCGTGTCTACAAATCTGCCGTGAATCATAAGTCTGATTGTCGTCTCGCCATCTTTAATTTTCACCTCGCAGATTTCCTCCTCCCGGGGAAGAAATTGCGGAATACAGGAAATCGTCAAAGTCTCCTGCACGGTAATCCTGCTGTTGCTCAGTTTTATGTTCAGCCAGCTGCACGGTGTGCTTGTCACCTCACAATGCAGCGCTCCGATTCCGGTATTGGCCAGTTCCAACACAACCGGCTCTGCTCCCGGGCTCATAAAATCATAGATTTCCATGGTGTCCGGTACCCCATAGTTCTTACAGAGCATTCTGCTTCCATCCGCCCGGGACACCCCCAGGCGTGGTCTCCCAAACGGCTCCACATAGGTTCGCAGCGGATAGGCACACCCATCTTCGTTCCACTTGGAAAACCCGATATGTGCACCACTGGCCATGTATTTCCATTTTTCCTCATTCCACCGACCAAACTCCTCCACAAGTCGATTGTCCTCCCGCAGCTTCTCCTTCACTAAATCTGCATAGTGGTTGGCAATCCCCTTGTGCTGCATTGCATAGTGCGCATTTTTCCCGGAATAAAGCTGCATTAAGAGCAGGTTCAATCCCAGCTTCAGCGGATAGTAAACCATGCTCTCATAGGCCGTCTGCGCTTTCTTCGTGGCCAGCTTCCTGAATTCTTCCAACTGTTGATCCAGACGTTCTGCCTGCATGATCATACGGTCTGCCTCACGGAAATGATATGGATGATAGGTTGTGGAAGAGAGTGCCTCCGGTCGCCGTTTGGCAATCAATCCGATGGTCTCCGTAAGAAGATTGCAAAGCTTTGTCTTTTCCAAGTCATCCCCAAACTGTGTTCGAACCCAGCATTCGGTATATTTACGAGGACTGTCCGCATTAGAACCTCCCCATTTTTCATAGTCGTATGCAAGCTCCATGAAATAGGACAACGGAAATTCATTTCCCTTCAGATCGCCCACGTTCACCATCCACACCTCACGGATTCCATGTTCGTAGGCTACTGTCATTTGCTCCCAAATTTGCGACAGCGGTGTGCTGTTGATCCACTCATAGGAAACCGGTCCTCCGTGATAATCCAGGTGATAATACATTCCATAGCCGGCCTCATGCTTCGGCCAGTCCTCCTGCGGCAAAAAGCGCATATGACCGAAGTTGTCTTCACAGAACATGAGAATCACATCCTCAATGCCTTCCCAATCCTTGAGTCCCGGTGTTTTGTGATCTCCATAGAAGTATCGCTCTACCTCCTTGTAGATGGCAAGCAGCATAGGAGACGTCTTCCCGTTTTTCATATCCTCTGCCGAGATCCGCTTTTTCTGCTCCGTAATAATATCTTTTAGAATGTTGATGTTGTCCGCAAGCGTGGACGGTCCTTCCAGCATGCTGTCCCGCTCGCCGCGCATGCCAACCGTTATGATGGAATCAAAATGTCCGCGCTCCCGCAGGCTGTCCTCCCAGTAGTGCAGCAATCCTTCTCTGTTTACCAGATAGTTCCACTCGTTTCCATATATGGACTGAGGCCCTCTTACAATATCCCACTCTTCTCCGGCCCTCAGACATGGCTCATGATGGGAATTTCCCATAATGACCCCATAGCAGTCCGCCAACTCCGCGCTGGCCAGCCCCGGTCCATCCAGCGCGAAGGATGATGTCCACATCGCCGGCCACAAATAATTTCCTTTCAGGCGAAGAAGCAGTTCGAACACCTTATCATACATTTCCGCAGTAAAGCCGCCAAACTTCTCCATACACCAGTTGCCAAAACACGGCCACTCATCATTTATGAAAAAGCCTCGGTAACGCACAGAGGGCTCCTTGGAAATCATCTCTTCCTCCGGTCCGATATTCTGATTCTCTCTCTTTTGGGGCTGCGCATCGCCCCAGTATACCAGCGGACTCACACCAATCAGCTCTGAGAGATGAAACATGCCATAGATAGTTCCCCTCTTATCACTTCCGAAAATTACCAGAGCCGCCTTTACGCCATCCCATGGATTCTCAATCAGACGAAGTCCAAACACCTCCCACTTATGTTCCACCTCTGTCACATTCAGTTTTCCGTTTTGCACCAGCTCTTCAAGCAGTGGACTGCAACCAATGGTTGCAAAAAGTATGACATGGTCTGCTTTTTCTTTTTTAGCTTGGTGACGTGTGAGAACAGCAGGGCGTACATCGAAAACAAGCGCAAAATCATCCGCCACTTTCTCCGCAATGCGCTTTACCCCCGGCCAGGCCTCATCCTCCACTAGAATTGGAATTAAATGCTCTTCCTGTTTTAAATACATTTTCCTGTCTCCTTTTTCCACATCTACACACATAAAATTTCAATGATTTCCCTCGGCAATACCAGATTTAATTTCTGTCAAAATATTTATTTAACGATCATGCCGGAAAACAAAAATGCAGCAATAATTGTGGTAAATCATTACTGCAAAAATGTCTGTTCCCACTATGCCACATACCCAAATCCCAGAATCGTGAAGAATTTATCCTCGTCACCTTCAACCATCTGTATTTTCACAATGTGATTCTTTACGGTATCTTCCGCAAATAAAATAACCGGATTACAATGTATCCATCCGTTTACATGAGGATCCGCAGTCAGAACTTTCTGTCCATCCACATATACATCCGCTTTTCCAACGGACAATTCTCCTGCATCCTTGAAGATCAGAAGCAGCGCCTTACAGGATATTTTCATTTCAAAATACGGATTCACAGATTCTTTTGTTCCCTGATACATCCAGTTGTATGGGAACTCAGGTGTTCCGTGCAAATCTTCATCCAATTCCACGCATTGAAGCAGTTCGTCTTTTTCTGAGAATGCCCCACAATCAATTTCTGCGATGCCGTCCGTGCTTCGATCCAAAAGCCTTACATTCTCAAATGTACTTCCAATGGCCGGTTTCTGCGCCAGAAGATGATCTGTCATATCTAATGACATGTCACCAGTATCCTGCAGACACGCATCTACCTGCATTAAAAGATGTGTCAGACAGTCTGCCATAATCGTATGCCCGATGTTAGTCGGGTGGAAAATATCATAGAAGAACTGATTCTTTGAGAGCACTCTCCCCTCTCCAATCTTCTGCTTAAACTGCGGCGTAACAGCATCCATAACACTCACCATCGGAAGATTGTAACGCTCTCCAACGACGGATAATCGATCCTGCAGATTCCAGTCATTTGCAAATACTGCAAACAAAAGCACAACAGCCGGATGATTCGGAAGCGCTAAGATTTTTCTAACAAGGCTCTCGTAGCAATCCCCTTTTGTTTCATCACCCTCATCATTGACCGCAAATTCCACTATTACAACATCCGGCTCTACCGTTCCGTCCCGCAGAATGTCTCTGTCGAAGCGGAGCATTCCAAGCTCGGATGGCGTTCCGCCAACCCCGGCTTTTATATAATTCACATTATCTCCTGTCCCAAACGCATCTGCAAAACTGCGATAGGACTTATAGGCATAGCACTCTGAATTGATGGGGATAGCTCCCGCCCCCTGTGTAATGGAACCGCCAATATATGCCAGCGTTACCTGTTCACCGCGCTTTGCTTTCTGAATTGCCTGTTCCAACCGAGCCGTATTCCCGAGATTCAGCAGAGAATGTCCGATCATATCCGCATACTCTTTCGAGGTTACATCCACCTCTTTTTCTTCTGCCGCTTCCGGTGCATCAAACCCATCGTTTAAGAAAAATCTCACGTTAACATGCCCAAGAACCCCAGGCTTTTCAAACTCAAACCGTATCTGTCCCGGCTCCCTGTCATCCTCGGACCAGTCTACTTCATCTAAGAGAATTCTGCTTTCGGCTCCGTTTCCCTGCATGTTTCGGACAATGTTTGTCCCGCCTTTGTATGGATCCGTCTTTCCATACATCTGAAACACAAAATCAACCGGTTCATCCGGATCTTCTGTCTCTACGCTTACACCTATACTGTGTACCAGTTTCCGGAATCCCTCCGTCGTTTTTAACAGATCTAACAGTTCCTGATCTGTAATATTTCCGGATATCTGGGCACTGTTAATCAGCCTGCCGCCATCCTCATAAAGGAATTGAACTCCCCTTCCATCCGGCTGTTCCAAACCAAATATTTCCTTTTCCCGCATAATATAAAAATACGGTTTCTTCTTTTCCGGGTCCTTTGGTGCTGTTGGTCCTCTCATTGCTTCTCCTTTTCAAATACCAATCTACAATTACTTCATTCCAAAATAATATACATGCTCGTAACCAGCTTCTGCTACGCATTTTGCTGCAATTTCACTTTGATACCCTTTCTGACAATAAAAATACAGAATTGTTCCATTCTCTTCATTAATACAATAAGGGGCTTTCACAATATCTGCCATAGGAATCCATTTGGCATCCTGCAAATGGTTTTCTTCATATTCTTCCCTTGTCCTCACATCAATGACGCATGTATTGTTCTCTTCCGAAAGATGTTTTACTGCCTCTTCAAAAGAAAGCTTTACTGCTCCCTTACTCTGATCTGTCCCAGCCTTCGGGATTCTATTTTGTTTCGAAAACATGCGTAATACAATTTCTTCGCCCTCTTTGCACGATATTGTTTCACGCATTCCAAAGATTTCACCGCCATCCAAGGATTCCATGATTCCCTTTACATAAACCTGCGCCACATGATTCACACAGGTATGACAGTCATATAAATCCTTTAAATACTTTGCCCCCTGCCAGTTCTTTTCGTCTTTTTCCCCTCTTTCAATCCGAAGTATCTCATGAACAATTCTGGCTATGGTTCTGCGCTGAATATTTTTCTCCCACGCAATAACATCCTGATCCGACAACCAGCCTCTGCGGTATCCATAATCTGACAGTTTTGTTGACAAAGGCGTTTCAATACCATTTTCAACCTTCAGCTGATTCCATATCATGGTTACAAATGCTTCTGTCGTCATCGTCATCTCCGGAACATCCATCTATCTCACAACCGGTGTAACACGAATTGTCACACTATCATAAGGCGTCAGCTCATCGACTCCAAAGCTGCCGGTTGCATTGACCGTAACCTGTTCCGACCATAAATCCAACACCCGGTATTCCTCAGCTTGGGCAAACGTGTCCTGATTTATCATTTTATCCCCGATTTTTCGAATCAAGTCCATTGCATTAACACGATATTCCCCTTTTCTCTCCCCACTCAGATTAATAAAAGAGAGAGCCAGACTCCCGTCCGCAAGTGGTTTTGCCAGAATATCCACGCGGTTATTGTCTACGATATAACTGGTATCCGGGTTTTCCGGATTCAGACTGCAAAAAACGCGCTTTGCCTGAATGCCCAATGAATCCTGATTAAGTGCAATCAGCTCCTTATTCGAGATGATCTTCCAGATCCCGTCTCCCTTTTTCACACGCCTCAAATCCATTCCCAGCATCAACGGAGCATTCATCATACACCACATACTAAAATGTGTTTTGCACATGACATCAGTCAGACCGTTCATTCCAACCATCAACATATCCGGGTCATTCCATCCCTTATCTAACCCCGCATACTCATCCATAATGACAGCCTTATTGTATTGGGAAGTAACACTTGCCGTGTAATCGTCCGACCATGAGCCTGTCCCGGGGTCACCATCAGCTCCCACACAGAAGGTAATATCATTTAAGATTCTCCAGGAATCTCCCACCTTATATCCCCAATTCTGGGGCTGTGTCTTTCCCCATTCGCATATGGATAAAATTACATCATGTCCAGGATTTACCAGATTCAGGCCTTCCAACAATTTTGCATAGGAATTTAAGGTGTTTTCCTGCCTTCTGTGATTCATAAAACGCAGACAATTCTCGCCCTTCTCCAATGAAACAGGAATCCCATCAGACTCGCGGAACTCTTCTGCGGATTCTGTCAATTGTAAGAAATCATCATAGAATATCCTGGATTGCTTCTTGTTTCCCACCGCAATCTGCAGCCAGCTTCCCACACAATCCTCCTGTCCTGTGGCATAGGTTACATACACAAGATACTCTCCTGACTTTGGAACATTGACACGAAATTCCAGCTCACTGCTCTGGGTTCCCACCGGGGAAGGCTGCGGTCCGGTTCCGTCAATCGTACCAATGCCGGTTACATAAGTGTCCCTTTTTTCTCCGCTCCTGCCAGTCAGAATTCCATCCGTGACCGCCTGAAAAGAGCCATCATACGCATCCCCAACTATACGAATACTCCGAATATTAGGGGTATAAACATACTTCACATTTGCCGCATCCGAAAAAGTGGCATTATCCCACAGATAATAGCAATTATCCACCTTAAGGAAATCTACTCCCCAGTCCATATAAGACCTTGCATCCGTCATCTCATGCCCACAGGTTCCCACCGCTGCTCCTGCACAGAGGTTTGTTCCAATATCATTATACATACCGAATTTCAACCCTTTGGCATGGACATAATCTGCCAGTGCTTTAAAACCACCTGGAAATTTCATTGCTTCATTGGAAAGCTTTCCATCTACACGTTCCGACTTGTAACAACCATCATCCAATACGACATACTGATATCCCAGTTGAGCTAACCCCAGTTCAACCAGAGCATCCGCCATGTCCTTCGTCAGACGTTCTGTATTTCCGCTTCCAAAAGCATTCCAGCTGTTCCATCCCATGACAGGAAGATGGTTTTTCTTTTTATTTAACAGTACACAGCCATTATCAAAAGCATCGTATCTGTACTCCTTATCAGGAATTGGTGTTGGTTTATTCTGCATACCCTGTTCCTCTCACTTCAATTTCGATTTCAGGCGATTTCCTGATTCTCTTCTGCTTCGCCATCCCAGGCTTCCAGCATTTCTTCTGACATGTATTTCCTTAAAATCTTTTCCATAAAAAAACTATACAAATACAGGCATACTCCCGGCACCAAAATTGCCACCAGCGGAAATACCAGAATTGCAATAAACGAAAGCATAAACACAGCCAGCAATAACAGTGTTATAAAAAAATGACGAAACATAATCATCACCGAAAACTTCACCAACGCAGTTTTTTTCATTTCAAACCGGGACAGTACCGGATAGGTATAGATACACAGTGCAAGCATGACAAATAGCAAAGCAACATAGATAAAAAGCATCTGAAATGCCATACTGTTTTGGGGATTTCCAATCTGCTGATACATGGAATAAATATTAAAAACCAGAATCCCTACTATCAAAAGATAAATTGCGTTAATGATTATCGAATCCTTCAGATTCCGCTTGAAGGAACTCCAAAACTCACGCAATAATGTTCCCCTCTCCTTTTTAACCACCTTCACCATGGCATAATAAGCTGCCGTGGTAGAAGCGCCAATCGTCACAACCGGAATACAACACATCAGCCATAAAATACTGATGATGCATATATCCGACAGTTTTGATAAAAAATGCATAAATCCGCCATCCGGGCTAAATAATCTCTCCATAGTTTTTCCTTTCTGTGTAATCGTACACATGTGTATAGCAGTACTCAGACTTCATAAAAGCTGCCCACATGGAGCCGTTTTTATCAAATCTGAGTAGAAGCATGGGATAGCAGACAATCTGCTATCCCACTTCTGAGTTTCGTACCTATTTACTTGCCGTTTGCAGTATCAATATAGGACTGCCATGTATTTCGAATTGCTTCTGCCTGCTGTGCAGGTGTGTTGTCCTTGTTGATACCCCAGTATAAATCCGGACCCATATCAATTCCGTTTACCAGTTTCTCGTTCATAACTACACCGCTGTCTACCATGATTGCAAGTGTCTCATCAACAGCTTCTGTATCGCGGAATGACTTGTAGTAATTGTCTTTCCATGACTCATGATCTTCGTATCCAGGAACCGGATCGCTCCACAGGTTGAATGCAAATGCAATCTTCCATGCCTTCTCTGCGTCATAGCAGGATGGGATAACAAATACATTATCCTGCGCATAGTTTACATAATGATCCATTCTTGGTCCCATTGGGAAGCATACGAATCCAAAATCGTCTTCCATATCACCCCATGTCTGGCCTGCATTATAAGATTCTGCACAGGTGAATGCGGCTTCGCCGTTCTTGAAAGCGGTAAACGTATAATCCCATGCTGCATCTTCCGGATATACCATCTCATATTTTGTTAACATCTCAAGAGCCCAGTTCAGAGCCTCCATAGTAGCATCTGACTCCAATGCATTGTAGAAACCGTTCTCATCCTTGCCGATAAACTCTCCACCGTTTGAGTATACAGCTGCCGGATACAGTACACTGGTAAAGTTTGTCATCGCATACTGATCAATGACACCATCGTTATTGGTATCCTTCTGAACCTGCTGGCACAGCTCCTCAAACTTATCCCAGGTCCACTCATTGTTTCTCTGCATCTCATAGATGGACTCCGGATCAATTCCGGCATCCTCCAGTAATCTCTTGTTGAAGAAAATACCTGCAGTCGGCTCATGATCCATTGCTCTCATAGCATAAACAGAATCTCCGTTAGACATAGCGTCTTTTATAACGGGATCCCATTTTGACTCTGAGAAATCCAGGCAGTCCAGTGTAGACAGATCATACATCAATCCACTGGAAAGCGCTGAAGTCAGAGCACTTCCCTGATACAGAGTGAACACATAGTTCTCATCTCCGCCGGTAGTTGCATAGTTAACAAACTCTTCCGGAGAGCTGCCCCAATCGGTTACAGCCTGCTGTTTGATGGTGAAATTGTAAGTTGACTGAATCCAGTCAAGGTAGTCCTGACGCGCTTCATCGTATGCACTGGAAATCTCCTGATCTTCAGAAGTAAACCAGTCAGCAATAATAATTTCCATACCGCCAAGATCATACGGATTGCCGTTCTCATCGGTCAGCACCGTATACTGTCCTACTTCACTGTCCTCTGAGCCTGTTTCGTCTACCCCTGCTACATCCCCTTCTGTACCGGTGTTTGCATTCTCTCCTCCGGACTCCTTAGCTCCACAACCTACAGCTGAAAATGCCATAGTAGCTGCTAACAATACTGATAACACACGAGTTCTTTTTTTCATTTTTTTCCTCCTTTAAACATTGCTTTTTCTTTTTATTTATATAGATTCACAACACCCGCACATGTCGTGAAAGTATATACTACATTTTAATACCCGTACTGCTCAAACTCTCCACAAATCCCTTCTGTGCAAACAGATAAAGAACCAAGAGAGGCAGAATGACCATCAGGGTACCTGTTGAAACAATACATTGCGTATATCCCACCGAAGCACCGGAAGGTTCTCCGAGTGTATACATCAGGTAATTACTTAATTTCTCTCCAATCTGCGTCAGCTGTGTAGAGAGAAGTTTCATATTTCCAAGGAACATCTTGCTGTAAACACCATCGGTCCACTGCCATACAAAAGCAAACAGGAAACAGGACGTTAAGATAGGTTTTGCATCCGGAAGCATAATCTGTAAAAAGGTTCTCAGCGTACCACACCCATCTACGTAAGCAGCTTCCTCAATGTCCTTTGGAATATTTCTGAAGAACTGACGAATCATATAAATATATAACCCGTTCTTTAACCCCATACATCCTGCACTCATCAGATAATATGGCAGAACCGATCCTCGCAGATTCAGCGTATTGCCTGTCAAAAGCTTGAAAATGCCCAATATATCAAAAAATCTGAAATGCAGATACAGAGATGTCGATATGGTCTGTGGTGGAATGATAATGGTTAACATCACACATGCAAACCAGAATTTCTTAAATGGAAACTCAAATCTTGCAAATCCATATCCTACAACCGTGCAGACTAAAATCTGTAAAAAGGCAATTGTTATGGAAATCAGAGTTGTATTTCCCAATGTCTTCCAATAATCCATGAACTGATTTGCCAACTGGTAATTTGCCGTTGTAAAATGCTCCGGAATAGAGATAACCATCGAGTTATACAAATCTTCTTCCGCCATAAAGCTGATAGATATCTTGTTCAGAATCGGTTGCAAAATCATAAAACACATTCCGAAAAGCAACACTGCCCGAATCACGCTGACAGAGACTTTTTTTGCCTGCTTTTTTAATAGAAATCCACCGGATTTTTTATTTCTTTCCCAGAAATTTTCCCTTATTACTGCTGTATTCTTAGTCATAGTAATAAACCCCCTTTGAAATAATCAATGAGCTTATTCCGATAATCAGAATTACTACCAGGAAATAAATCCAGGACATAGCCGAAGCAAATCCATAATTCAAATCCACAATCATGGTATCACTGATTTTTTCTATTACCGCATTATCGGATCTCATACAGAAATCCACAATGGTGTAAATCCAGTTTACAAGAAACAGGGGGCTGATCATGGGGAATGTGATTTTCCACAAGCTCTCCCACTTGGTACATCCATCGATTTCGGCGGCCTCATACATACTTGCTGAAATCGTCTGCAGTCCGGACAAAAAGATAATAATCTGAATACCGGATGCAATGGCCACGTCATAAACACCATCCACAATTTCAAAAACAATATCAAAGACTTCTCCACCAATACCACTGGTCATCAAAATTTCCTCAATGACGCCGGTGATACTCGCATTTCCGGTAGACTGCTGAATCGTATCCTGAACACTTGCCAGCAGCGAATTGTCATATTCAATTCCGAGAATAACACCGGAGGACAGAATAACCGGGAGGAAAAATACTGCACGCACAAACGCACGCCCTTTAAACTTCTGATTTAAAACCAGTGCAACGAAGAAACTAAACACCATAATTGCCAGTGCATTATATGACATACGCCATATTTCTTCTGCAAGCAGACGGTTAAACTCTGTGTCCACCGTAAACGCCCTGAGATAATTTGCAATTCCGGCGAATCCCATCTTAAAGCTTCCTGCGCCAAGTTCAACGTTGCAAAAACTCATATAGAGTGACTGGAAAAAAGGCTTTACCATAAATGCCAGGAATCCGACAATAAAAGGAAGTATAAACAGATATCCCGATATTGCATTTCTCTTTCGAAGACCTTTTAATTTCTTTACCTTCTTCATATCCCTAGTCCTTTCTATTCATGAGTTACCAGATAATCTCTGGCAGGAATCACTATTCCATCATTCGTCCTGTAATCTGTCACATTGTAATTGACATATACATTGGTACCATTTTCATAAGTTGTCCGGGCAACTCCATCCTCTAAAATCTCATGATCGACAATACGCTCTGCATATATGTCTCCGAGTTCCGCATTATACCTGCTGTAAATCTCCATCATGCGTTCTTTCCAGGAATCGTAATTTGCGCCAAAATACTGTGTATAGTATGTATTTTGCAAAACCGTAGGTTCCGCATCTGCAAAGGTAAAATACAGACCCGCTCCGTATTCAGCAGATTTAAGGAGTTCTTCCTGACAGTCTCCGGACAGATTTAGCGCTTTTCCTGCATAATCCACATAGCCGTGAATTGCAATCTGATAGAACGGTACCGTTTCATCGATAATGGTATATACAGAACCATTCAAATCCATGTTCGTGATGAAATCCGCAGCTCCGAGCATGTAATCATTTCCCATATTGACCATGATCCCCAGTCCGTCATCTTTCATCTGCTCTACGCTTTCCAGTTGCATGTTAAGCGCAGTCTGGCGGGTTACCAGCGCCTTCTGGTTATAGTCTGCCGAAAGCTGATATCCTATATCGCGGAAGGATACGCCGTACGCACCGTATTTACCAGCGGCGTCCCCAAGATTATCAATCATCTTACTGATTTCTGAAGGCTTCAGCAAATAGTAATAATCCTTCCAATCCTGTTCCCCATAATAGACAGGATCATATTCCAACAATTCTACTTTTTCTTTATTGACCAGTCTTGCAGTATCTGAGAATACGGAAAATCCATTCAGAAGGTTACTGTCATAAGCATAGTTGGTAACTCCATCCAGATAGATATTGACATTATTCTCTTTTGCATAGCTCAATAAATTTTTCAAATCCTTTTTGCTGCCAAGATCGGAAATCAATTTTACATCCGATAACATTCTCTGCTGAACTCCATGGTTCATCCAGCCGCTCAGTTTTACAGACAGGTTGGAAACTCCGTTTTCCTGCAGATCCGCCAAGATCTCCTGTGCCTCCTGATAAGATGTCAATTTTAACGGTTCTGAAACCGGTACCCCAAGTACCTGTTCCATTTTGTCAACAGCTCCAACAATCTCTACCGCTACCGGAACACTCTCATCGGTTGATTTTGAAAACTCATCTCCAAACTTTGTACCCAGATAATCGTGATAAGCATTTGCCATGTCTACGTAATCATCACTGTCCACAAACCGGAAACGCTCGACCAGATTCTCATCCGGTATTTCTTGTTCATACATGAACATTTCACCATTATACATTTCTGCAACATCACATTGTTCCCGATGCAAAATACTGAAATTCGCGTTCACATAATTGTAGCTGTTCGTTCTTCCGCTGATATCGGCAGCTACGGAAGCATACGGTGCTCCATCCTCCAAAATACATAAAACAGAAGCATCTGCCTTTGAAATACCATATGCGCCATAGTAAGCTCTTGTCTCATGCACTACATAGTCTCGTCCCTGAGCCATGTCCCAGCCATAAATGTCTGAATAGTAGCTGTTTTGTGCAAGCTTTCCATTATTAAAACGAATGATGGATCCACCCCCTTCCGGGACGAGCATATATCCATCTTCCTGGGTACTTCCGGCTCCGAAATACGGCAATATCGTCATGCTGACAATTGGTGCATTTTCCTTGTATTCGATTTCCGATAAGGGAACCGTCACGATGAGATCGTCACCTTCCAGTCTGTATTCCATAGTCACATTAAACACCGGTTTATCTGACGAATTATCAAATCCATACAGTTCCTTTTCCGCAGCATACTCTTCTACCGTATATCCCGCTTCCTCAAAATACTGCTCGAACTTTTTCTTCAAATTATCCTTCACATTATCACGCAGTACATAAAGGACTTTTTCTGCCAGAGCCGGATACTGGGCCAGCAACTCTTCCTTGTTATCCTTCTGTCCCAGATTATTGATATCGTATTTCTTATAGTAATCACCGACCATAGAGGCATTTCCGGTAGTCATGGCAGACAGAAGCTCTTCCATGCGCTCCTCCTCTATTGCCAATGGAACGATATATTCCTTTTCCACTTCACCAATCGAATACAATACCTTTATACTATCCTCAGAGGCTTCAATATTATATATTTTAGAAGCAATGCTGTATTTGTAATTGTTATACAGTGTATCCACACCGTTAAGGTTGCTGTACGTCAGCAATAATGTAGACTTCAAATTCTCGATATCCGGCTTTAAAGCAATGGGATCGGAATCCGCATCCTGTGGATTCGAATACCATACCGCACCTGAAGATTTCTGAGTCACAGTAAACTGTGTTGTCTCAGGATCCATAACCAGTTTTAATTTATCATTTTCCAATACAATATCCTGACTACTTCCTTCGTAAGCATTGATTCTTACTACTTCCTCCGGTACTTCCTCTTCCTTCCAAAACACAACAATCAATACTCCGATTGCAATCACAAGAAGGATCAGAATAGGTACCAAAAGACTTTTTATTTTTTTTGTAAAGGCAGCCCAAAATTTTCCGGAACGTTTTCCCGTGCCTGCCGTTTTATCTGTCCTCATACCCTCACCTCCCTTGAATTCTACATTCGGAACATAATTTCCTTAAACAAGGAAACAAAATATGCAACACCCTGGCTGATCATGGAAAAGAATAACAACAATATAAATACCATTACCAGCATTGCAAAGGCTGATGCAACCATGAAAAGAAGTGTTTTGCTGAGGCTGTACTCATGTATTTCCATCATGGCACAAATAATTAAAATTGCTGCCCAGAAAATGGAAAATACAACCGCAAAGCTATAAAACGCTCCTTCCTCTTCCGTCACAAAATTACTGAAAATAATCATCGGAAACTGAATCAGAGGATACGGGGTCAGCGCATAGGCCGTTCCCATATAAATCTGATACAGTCTTCCCTTTCCATCAAACAGGGTGGTCAATCCCCAGTTGCCTACGCAGAAAAGTGCCAACGGAAACAGAATACTTGCAATATACAGAAAAATATTGATTCCTTCCCAATACACCTGCATAAACACAAAGCTTGTATACTGGAGACTCATAATTCTTGCCAGCACAGTCAGAAAGACGATCGTATTCGCAGCCGCAAGAGAACCACGCTTTTCATGTGTCAGATCCCAGAAACCATCCAGCGGGTGTGTAATGACATACATTGCATATTTTAATGTTGCGAAGTAATGAGTGTATGTTTCTTTTTTCTTTAACGAAGCTAACATGCCTGCCTCCATTCCTATTTTTCAGCCTTAAATATGTCTGCCGTATCGATTTCCCATTTAATCTTCTTTATCTTATCCACCAGCATTGGTAAAATGAAGAGCAAAAAGATTACCAGAAAAATCCACCCGATGTGTTCTTCCACCCACGCCTTACGATACTGCTTGAATGCTTTGGAATAATTTGTTGTATCCCATTTCAGTTTGAAATATTTCATTGCCTCTTTATATTCGCCCTGCCGCATCAACGCACGTCCGATACCGATATAAGCCATATCATAATTGCCATTGAGAGCCATAACCTCTCTCCATGTCTCTCCGGATGCATCATAATCTCCGGCATCATATTCAGCGATTGCCTGATATATAAGTTCCCCGTATTCAGTCGGGGTAAAGACAGTTATGCTTGCATCCTGGGAATCCAGCACCAGCAAATTATTTCCCATGTGTTCCAATGCGCTCGGCAATTTAAAATAGCCATCCATATTTCCATTACCGCCAAACGCGTAAAGCATATTACCCTGCGTATCATAGCCGAAAATTCGGCCGCGCACTCTGTCCAGAGCAAAATAGATTCCACTGTCCAGGGCGGTAACGTCTGCAATCAGAGACGGGCCCTTGTAGCCCCCGGCATTGCCCCAGTAAATATCTCCAATAACACCGAAATTGCCATTCTCGATCAGGATATTGCTTCCAAGCATATTGAGTCGGCGAATCGGTTCATCCTCACCACTGTCCACACCATGCTCACTCACATTGGTTGTGCATGCGAAAATAAAACCCTCACTGTCTCTGTATAAATTGTCATACTCCGTTGGAACAAAGGATTCCATTGCACTTCTCTGTTCCTTGGTCGCAAGTTTTTTCCAAATATAATCCGACCAGTCATACTTTACCGGACTTGCGCCATAAAAACCGGTAAAAGAACCATCCGATTCATACTTGATCATTCCTTTATTTACGTTATCTGCGATACAGAATACTCTGCCCACATCATCTACTTCCAGTTTGTCCGGAAGAAAATCGGTAGACTGATCAAAGGTTGCATCTGTCGGCTTTGTAAATTCCATCAGATAATTCAAATCGGAATCCAGTTTCAAAATGCGATGATTACCCTTATCACAGATGTAAATATCTTTTTCGTCCGTCACACAGATATCCGTTGGCCCCGAAAGACTCTTCACCTCTGTATTTCCCTTTATTTCATCAATAACTCTCACCAATCTAAAGGTATTCTGATCTGTCCACTCCAGTTCAACAATTCTGTTATTTCCAGTGTCGCAAATATAGACCTGGTTTTCTGATACATACATTCCTTCCGCCGAACTGAAGCCCTGATCAAGCCCAAGCTCAATGGAAGTATATATCCCTGCTGTCGTATATGCGTCTGGAGAATACTGAACATCCTCCCAGTAATCATAATTGTAGGTATAACCTCTCTGCGAACCATCATCCGCCATGGCATTCTGAGGTATGCACAATATAAAACACATACCAACAGCTGCCGCTATCAGATTTTTCCATCTCCTCTTCATTTTGTATTCCCTCCCTAATCCTTCAAACCAGAGCTTGCCATCGTTTCAAGGATCTGACTCTCAGACAGAATAAAAATCACAATCGGAACAATCATTACAATAACCGTTACCGCTGCTGCCTGTCCGGTTCTTGCAATACCTCCACTCTGAATCTGCTGTAATGCATAGACGAGTGTCTTCTTCTCTTCCGAATAGATAAAGGTTGCAGCCTTATTATTCCATAAATTCTGCACGGAAAAGATAATCAGCGTCAGCCATGCCGGCTTTACATTCGGCATAACAATACGGATGAAGATTTTCCATTGACTTGCCCCGTCAATCTTTGCTGCCTCTATCAGAGACATTGGAATTCCTTCCATGAACTGTTTCATTAAGAACAAGCCCATCGGAGCAGCAAACGCCGGCACAATGATTGCCCAGTATGTATCAATCCATCCAAGCTTGCTGATGATCAGGTAGTTAGGAATTGCCGTTACATAACCGTTAAACATCAATGCAACTACTACGATATTGAAGAACAACTGTCCACCGGGGAAGTTATACTTTGCAAGCACAAACGCTCCCATTGATGCGATAATCAAATGTCCAAAGGTTCCAACGACCGTAATAAATACTGTGTTAAAGATGTATCTCGAAAATGTAACCCAGGATTTTCCCATTGTTACAAATAAATCCTGAAAATTATCTAACGTTGGATTCTGTGCAAATACCCTGGGTGGGAAAAGGAACAACTCATCTAAGGGTTTCAAGGAACTATTGATTGCATAAACCAACGGAAATGCCATTGCCACTGCAATCAATGCCAGCATAAAATAGATAAAAATGTCACCAATAATGGAACGATTGGGTTTTCTTCTCTTTATCAATTTCTTTTTGTATGGTTTTTCCTTTATTATCTCTTTTTTCTTTTTCATATCAAGTTCCTACTCTTCCTAACAAACGCTGAATTGCCTTGTTACATAAAATCATAATTAAGAACAACAGGGTTGCAATTGCTGATGCATATCCCATTTCAAATCTCGAAAAACCGTAGTCAAACAAATGTGTTACGACTGTTCTGGCTGCATAATCGGTACTTGGGTAACCACACAATGCCATAGTCACATCACAAACTCCAAAGGATTGTGTAATCGCCATAACCGCACCGAACATCAACATTGGCTTCATATTTGGCAATGTAATATACCACAACTCCTGCCAGCGGTTTTTCACGCCATCCATATAACCTGCTTCAAACTGAGACCGATCCACCCCCTGAAGTCCTGCCACAAAGGACAGGAAGCCGGTTCCAAGGCTCATCCAGAGGATTACGATCATACAGATCGGAAGCATATAGTCCGGATTGGTCAGCCATAAAATGGGTGCATCTATAATTCCCAAATTCATCAAAAAGGCATTTACATATCCATATGCGTCACCTCGGAAGAAGACGGAAAAGATTACAAACACATTTCCCGCTATCGAAGGAGCATAAAAGATAATAACCGCAATCGTTCGAATCCATCTTGGCAATTCGTTAATCAGCCATGCAAACAGGAATGACATGATATACCCAAGTGGTCCGGTTATCACTGCAATCAAAAATGTGTTTTTAATTCCGGTAAGGAATATATCATCCTGCAAAATCAAGTTGATATAGTTCTGTAAGCCAATAAATTTGGGCGGTTCCAAAATATTATAATAAGTAAAGCTAAGACAAATAGACGAACAAACAGGCAGTATGTAAAATGCTAGAAACAGGATCGCATACGGTGCCAAAAACAGATAACATCCCTTGCTCTGTTTCATTTTTTTCCATGTGACCTGCATGTTGTGCCGTCGTAATACAAAATATTTTTTCAAATACTCTTTCATCGCTATCCCCCTCAGTCAATTGGCAGTCCAAATTCTTTTCTCTTCTTGATCAACTCATCGTTGATTGTAATTGCATAGTCCAGAATCGTTTCCCTCGGATCCTGCTTTTCATTAATTACTTTTCTGACCGCGTTGATAATATGACGTCCGGTATAATATCCACCTGCAACCTCACGGAAACCAACGGTTGACTTCCACTGTTCTTCCAGGACTTCAACATCATCCGCACTCCACGCCAACTGGCTGAATGCCTCCGTGTTAGCGGTTGCATATCTTGCAGATGATCCTAACAGAGCTTCCAGTTCTCGTCCAAATCGCACCTGGGTATCTGTCTGTGCCCACCATTTCATGAATTCCCATGAGCGCTGCTTCTTTTCTTCATCTTCAGTATGAATCATCATCGAACAGGTTCCGGTCGAATATACGGAACGATCAACATACTCTTTTCCCGTTTCATCTGTCCGCACTGTTCCCGGCACCAGGGTAAAATCCCACAAACCTCTGATCTCCGGTGCAGAAACCACCAGCGTGTTATATGTACTGTAGGATGAAATTCCGATCGGCATCTGTCCGGAACGGAAACGGCTCACAAAATCATATTCCGTCGGCATACCATAATCTACAAAAAAGCTTGTGTAGAAGGAGAATGCGTTGACGCCTTCCTCATTGTCAATAATTGTACCGGTTGCCTTTTCATTATAGATATCTGTTCCGTTCTGATACAGCAACGTATAATAGAGCGAAATATCCGGCAGTGTCGTATTGGTAGGAGAAGGAATTCCCACTTCCATGTTATTTCCCTGAATCGTTGGAAGCAGGTTAATGAGATCCTCCCATGTCTGCGGTACCTCTATCTCCAGCTCCTCAAGAATATCCTTCCTGTAAAACATGACATTATAGGTCTGTGTCTCCGGGATTGCATACAGCCCATCATCATATTCATAAGCTCTGTATGCACTTGGATAAAATACATCCAGCACTTCCTCGTAATCCTCAAACTGAGTCAAATCCTCAGCAGCATTTCTCAGTGCATAGTTTACAGGCTGATCCGCTCCCACTGAGAGCACAACGTCCGGTCCTTTTCCGGCAACAACCGCATTGAGCAAAGCCGTCGGATCTACAATCTCAACATTAACCTTAATTCCGGTTTCCGGAGTGAAAGTATCATCCACCATTGTTTTTAGAATTGTACCCTGATCCCGGCCGGTTACAATCCATACCTTTACAACATCATCCTCATCTTCATACACATCTCCAACTGCATCATAATCCACAACAAAGGATGCTACGAAAGACTTTATTTCATGCCACGCCTTTGCAAAACCGCCAGCCTTGTCCTCCGGCACCTTGCTTCCGGTACTGCTTACCACAATATAGTCCACATCCAGCTTTGTCTCGCTCATGTTTAGGATTGCAGTGCCGAGTGCCGTAATATTCTCCTTGAACGTAGTAAACTCTACTGTAATTTTATCCGGCCGTTCTACAAAGCGCTCCAACTGCTGGGCAAGCGTCTGCGCCATTGCAATTTTTTCTGCCTTCTGTCCGGTATACATCACTACATCATCAATGATTTTGTATAGTCTCTTAGCTTCCAAATCCATTGCTTCAATCGTTTCCGGATATACCTGTTCAATATGATAATCTCTGTAATCATCCGGATCCGCACCGGTATACACCAAAACTTTTCGATAGATCTGATTCAACCGGTAGGTAGAATCTTCTAATTCTTCAAGGATTTCTCCCATACCTCCCAGCGTTGCTTCCAATCGGACTGTATGTGTTCCCTTTTCCAGATAAAACTCATAAGGAACCCCTTCATCATCTGACAACGTCAGCATATTCCAGTCATTGTCATATTCAAACGATATAACTGATACTTCCTGAAAAGGTATTTCTCCATCAATGTAAAGGCTTCTACTTGACACGCTTCCACGCGCATAATTCTGCCTGCCTTTGATCGTAATGTTATAATATCCATCCTCCGGCACTTCAACGTCCCATTCAATCCACTGTCCTGCAGAATTCCATGCGTCTCCGCCGCTATAATTCAGAACAGTTTTGGTCACACTGTTGGGTACTGTTGTCGGAGAGGATCTGTCATATTTTGCATAAAGAGAAGGCTCAGATCGAAGTGTTGCAGCTTCACCCTGAATAATCTCAACATAATCTTCGGGCTGTTTTCCTGCCTCATTATGTTTCTGACTGTACTCTGCGTAATCATCCAGCTCAACAGCCGCAGCCAGCTTGATCTCCCCAATTACCATCGGTTCATTGACCGTTTCCAGGGTCAGAGTGTTCTCACCTTTTTCAAAATAAAACTTATAAGGCTCCGTCTCATACCCCATGTCATCCCGGCAGAATGCCGTCTGCCATTGATATTCCTCTACCTGCGTCGGTCTGATTTCATTGCCCTGGTTATCTACTCTGACATCTCCGCCATCCTTCCAAAGACGTCCGAAGGTAATGTTTGCTGCATCCTCAAACGGAAGCTCTCCATTCACATACAGCTTTCTCTCAATTGCCACGCCTCTGGATTCTACCGTCATGTACTTAAGACTCACCTGATATAATCCGGCTTCCGGGACATCCACCTTCCATGTCACAGAAGATTTATCTCCTGTATAAAGCGCCTGTTCCACCCCTTCATAAGACTCATAAACAGCCACATCTTCTCCGGCGGTATAATTGCAAACATCGATCTCCACATCTTTTTGTGGACAGCTCTCAGCCGCATATTGTTTCAGGTATTCCGAATACGTCCCCTCCCGGTTCAGACCTTCCACTTCCTCCGACAGATCCGTTCCTTCATATTTTTCTGCATAATTCTCATTCTTCGATGTGTTACTCAACACAAAACACAAAATGACAATCAAAACAATTGCTCCTGCTATTAATAAAATTCTTTTACCAGTCTTATTCATAATGCCTCCATTTAACATCTCGCATTTTCTGCATACTCCACATTGAAAAATCATTCCCCGACTGTTTTTACTTTACATATACAATCTTAGTATTTTTGTATTTCACTCGCTTCTCATTTATTGCGCGTTA
Source organism: uncultured Lachnospiraceae bacterium (assembly GCA_945868435.1). GTDB lineage: Bacteria > Bacillota > Clostridia > Lachnospirales > Lachnospiraceae > Roseburia. The sequence continues at coordinate 189,599 of CAMBLG010000001.1, read as the reverse complement.
CTGTTCACATATTGCCCAATTTTCCTTATCAAAGATATTGTTTTTGGGCAATATTTACTTTTTATTTTGTTTATGATATCTTTATTTATGTGGATACATGCATATTTTTGCTTATTTTATTACCTGAATTGTTATTTTTAGTGCATATACCATCTAAAAAAAGGCAATAATTGAGCATTGTTTTTTTACTTTTCATTTTTTAAGAAGGGATTCCTATGGCGGAGAAACAAATAAAAGAAAACTATCTGGATTTCTACCTGCAAAACAGTGATTGGGAAGGACGCACTGTCGTAGATTCGTTTGAGAAAGTAAATTTTCAAAAAGACTCCTCGATTCGCATATGGTACAACGAGCAGAATCACAACTATGATAAACATTGGCATAATGCTCTTGAGATTATCATGCCGGTGGAAAACCATTATGACGTGGACGCATCCGGTCAGAGCTATCACCTCTTACCCGGTGAAATACTAATCATTCCTTCCGGCGAAATGCATGCACTCTACGCCCCGGAAACAGGAAAACGATTTATTTTTCAGTTCGATGTGTCCGGTATTTCACAAATGAAGGGGTATACAAGCATCCAGTCCCTTATGACAAGCTGTCTACACATTACCAAATTATCTTTTCCGCAGATTTATGGTGATATTTATCAGATACTGATTCAAATAAGAAACGAATATTTCAGTTCGAATGAATTTCGGGAACTTGCAATTTATTCTCATCTGATCAATCTGTTTGTTTCCATTGGCAGGAACCATATTAATGATATGGATTTATTCCCCAATACAAAAAGTTATAAACAGCAAGAGTATCTGCAGAAATTTAACGACGTTTTAGACTACATTGATTCTCACTATACTGAAGAATTGACTTTGGACGATATCGCCGATTTCAGCGGTTTTTCAAAATACCACTTTACCAGACTCTTTAAGCAATACACCGATTCTACATTTTACGACTATCTGAGTTTCAGAAGGATCAAGTCTGCTGAAGAACTGCTGGCCAAACCTGAGCTGTCCATCACCGAGATTGCACTGCAATCCGGTTTTTCAAGTATTTCGACCTTCAACCGCATTTTTAAGCAAAAGAAGGGATGTACGCCAAGCGAATATCGGTCTCTGTATTCCTAGAACCGGCATATCTGAACCAGTATTTCACCATCAATACAGGCGCAGTCATGTATCATGCTGCGCCTGTGCTTGTGTCATTTTCGTATAAATCCCATCCGGAATTTCCACGAGTTTCTCATACGTTCCATATCTTATTCATCCAGACAGCGATACTCACAGTCCCAGAAAACGGCTTCCCCACCGGATTTCACCGTGGAATATAAAAACATTCCATAGCGGCAACCCATAAAATGATCCAGTTTAAAGACCAGTTTTTGTTCCCCCGCTTTTATCCATCTGCGATTTCTTCGGTAATAAAACTCTGCGACATCCCGCCCTTCCGTAAAATCTCCCCTCACTTTGAATTCTACACAATTCCCATCAAAGGGCGCTCGAAATACCTCCGTTCCGGGCATATAGTCTGCGGAAATATCACGCATAGAGGTATCCTCCATTTTTCTGCTGTACATCACAATGAAATAGCGCCCCATCTCCTTGGCAATGCCAATCCAGCCATAACATCCCTGAAGCGCACATACTCCTGCATAATCTCCATTATTTATTTTCGATGCATCAACCCTTACCTTAAAGGAGCTTGTGGGATACATCATGCGCTGTGTCAGTGTATTGACGGCCTGTACAACATTGACACAGATTTTATCTGTTTTCATTGCCAGACCACCATCTTCTGTTTTGTTCCACAGAGTATCGTCAGGTTCGTGATTCCACTGCCAGGCGGGATGAATTTTCGCCTTTTCATCTTCTTTCTCAAAAATATCCGATGAAAATAACGGTTCATATCGGTAATTCGGTCTTGTACTTACGACTTCTATCTGCTTTGGCTGCTTCCCATTCTCTCCAAATACCGGAAGCAATTTTCCCTCCGGACTGTTCTCATCCTGTATCCATGTGATCGGCACCAAAACCGGCATCCGCCCCGCGGCCCCATGATCCTGAAACATGACGGAATACCATTTTCCCTCCGGCGTCTCCACAATTCCTCCCTGTGCTATCCCCTGTGGAATGCCCTGATATGAATAGCCATTATCATCTTCAAAGACATCACCTCCGACAAATGTATCTGTCAGGTGATCTGCATAAAAGCATGCCTGGGTTCTTCTTCCTTTTCCCTGCTTGGGCCAATGAATCAAAAACAGATAATACCTGCCGTTAATCTTATAAAAATGAGACCCTTCATACCCAAGATACACATCCTTCTTTTCTTCCACAATGATCCGATCCAGCCCACCCTGCCGGGGTGCCGTAAGTTCCTCATTCAGTTCCGTCAGATGAATCTGATCCATCCCCCAGGTGACATACGTTCTTCCGTCATCATCAAACAACAACGAATTATGATGATATACGCCCTCTATATAATGCCTTTTCCACGGACCGATAATCTCATCTGCGGTAAACAGATATGTCTTTCCAACATCATAGGCAGAAAAGCATACATAAAATTTATTGCTATGATAACGCAGGCTTGCCGCCCACATACCTTTTCCATAAATACTCTGTTCCCCCTGCAGGCACTCGGCATCCGTACTTTCCAATCTGTCAAATACATAGGATACAAATTCCCAGTGCACCAGGTCATAGGAACGCAGAATGATTCCTCCGGGAAAAAAATGCATGGTGGTACTGATCATATAATAAGTATCCCCAACCCGTATCACATCCGGATCCGGGAAATCTGCTTTGATGATAGGATTGATCTGTTCCATAAACACCTCCATTTTTTCTATCACTTGTATCCATCGCAGGTTTTCATTCGCTGACGGTTCATTTTTTCTTTTTTACAACCAGTACCGTTTCAACTGATTTGTATTGTTCCGCCACATCCAGTTCTTCTGTCACATCCAGCATTGGCGCACCGTCGATATCAAAATGTACTCTGCGGATTCCACTACTGCGCACACCATCAACCCCAGGTCTTGCATGATAGGTATTCCACACCAAACCATCCTCATCCGTCACATACGCGTTATGCCCTGTTCCAAACTCCCCTGCCACACTCCGGGATGTCAGAAGCGGATAATTGGTTTTCTTCCAGTTTTCTCTCACCAATAAATCTTTACCCTTCTCAATTTGCAAAAGCCCCACAACGTAAGAGGAATCAACTGCGGCACTGGAAAAAGTCAGATATAAGGTATCACCTGCAATCAACGAAAACGGACCTTCGTCGACAAATGTATGATTATTTGCCCATCCATACTCCGGTTTGGAAAGCAGGACCGGATCACTCAGTAATTTCCATGGTTCCTCGGGATTCAGTTTTGCAATATAAAGCCACGCGCCTAAATCCTTCGGTAAAAACTGACGCTGCGACCAGACCACATAATACTCTCCCTGCCATTCAAAACAGGTCATATCCAGAGTAATCTCTTTTCCGGCTTCGCAAAGCTCGCTTCCGTCTTTTTTTACCACTCGCCTTGGTCTTGACCAGTCTTCCTTCTTTGCCGGATTGCCGCCTTCTCTCAACTGCATCACATGACTTTCTTCCCAGTAAAACTCTCCCGTGGTAGCCGCATGAAAAATATATAGCGTTCCGTTGATCTCATGAAACTCCGGAGCCCATAAAAGTCCGCCAATTTCCGGATAAGTCTCACAATCCAAAATCAACTTTTCTTCTGCTGTCAAAAGTCCCGGTATCGTATCCGCTTCCCGGACATAGATTGATCTGTTTCCGTCGGCATCATTGGTTGCGATAAAATAATATTTTCCGTTCCATTTTCCGACACATGGATCCGCACGATTTTCTGCAATTGGAAACGGAAAATGATCCTGATGTATCGTTCCACAGATCCTGTAGGTTCCTTCCACCTGAAAACTCACATCAGATAATTCCCAGTCTACCCTTCTCTGAACCATAGTTCCATCACTATAACTTAATGTTGCCAAAAAGCTTTCCAGTTCGCTGCTGTCTGATGCTGTAATCTGCTCCGGAAAGGATACGCCGGTATTTACCGGTGTCAGAAACTTTTTTTTCAATCGGTCTGCAACGTTATCCGGTACTTCAATCCGGTTATGAAGTACGGCACCTTCAATCCCTGTGTCTATCGGCAATGTCTTATCCTTTTGGAATAGTTCTTCTCCTGCCATGGAAACTACAGAATCCAGTTCTTTTTTCCGGATATCCGATGTCTGTCCAACACTGCAGATTCCGTCACGATTTTTCCATCTTACCACATAGCTTCCATCTTCATATTCACAGATGATTTCTTCTACATACTGTTCTTCTAACGGTAACAATCCAAGCTCCTGATATTCCAGAAAATCCTTTGTCACGAACAATACTGCACAGCCTCTGCTCTCTTCATCATCCTCTCCATCCGCTCCTGTGCGGACTGCCATAACTCCATACCCTTCTTCTTTTAATGAAAATATGTATGGATTTTTCATACTTTTGGGATTCAGAGAGCCATCTTCATTTTCTGTAGCTTTCACAAATAACACGCCGGAATTATGATTCAGCGCCTGATAATTAACCCCATCCTCACTGATTGCAAGATGCATGCTGTATGCAAGCCTTGCATCATACAATTCTGCACTAATTGGCTCCCTTGAATAATTTAATAAATACATTCTCTTGTCCTCCATGCTAAATTCATATACACATCTGTCTTTTATTTTATCAAACAACGAATCTTTGAATTTCCCCACGCCGTAATGATACCTTTGTCATCCTGTTCTCATATCTTACACAGATACTAAAATCATCATATGCATGGATGACACACTCGGAAAGCTTATGATCCTTCCATTTCAATGAGATTTCCGCATTTCCTTTTATACGAAGACCCTTTACACTCCCTTCTTCCCACGCTTGGGGCAAGGCCGGAAGCAATACGATCCGTTCCGCGGTACTTTGTACCAGCATCTCCGCAATAGCCGCTGTCACTCCGAAATTGCCATCAATCTGAAATGGCGGATGCCGGTCAAAAAGATTGGGATATGTAGAAGCTGCAAGCATCTGCTCAATATGATGATAAGCGTGTTCTCCATCCCACAGTTTTGCATAGTGATTGATAATCCATGCACGGCTCCAGCCCGTGTGCCCACCGCCGTTATTCAGTCGCACTTCGAGGGTTTTGCGGGCCGCTTCTGCCAGTTCCGGGGTTCCATCCATCGTAATCTGCTCTGACGGATGCAGACCATATAGATGGGAAATATGACGATGTCCCGGCTCACATTCCTCATATTCTTTCACCCACTCCAAAATTCTTCCATCACTGCCAATTTTTGTCGGAGGTAATTTTTTGAGTGCCTCTTCCACTTCATTCAAAAATTCTGTATTCTCTGCCTCCAAAATCTTTCCGGCTTCCAGACATTGTGTAAACAAATCCCTTAAAATCTGATTATCCATGGTAACGCCATAGCTTACTGCTCCTTCCTCTCCATCCGGCAGACGGTAAGAATTTTCCGGTGACAGAGACGGACAGGTCACAAGATAACCATCCTTTTCCACCAGAAAATCAAGGAAGAACAAGGCGGCCTCACACATGACCGGATAACTTTTTTTAAGGAATTCCAAATCCAGCGTATACTGATAATGCGTCCACATATGAGTACAAAGCCACGCTGCCCCCATGACCCAGTAAGTTGCAGGATACCAGGTATCCTGCGGTGCGGTATCCCCGTGAATATCTGTATTGTGATGTGCCACAAAGCCTCTGCAGCCATACATTGTTTTTGCCGTCCTTTTCCCGTTTTCCACCATCTTTTCAAGGAGATCAAACAATGGCAAATGACATTCTGACAGGTTGCAGCTTTCTGCCGGCCAATAATTCATTTCTGTATTAATATTGATGGTATACTTTGAATCCCACGGCGGGAGGAAATCCTGATTCCAGATTCCCTGAAGCGTTGCAGGAAGTCCGCCCGGACGACTGCAGGAAATCAGCAGATATCTTCCATAATCGAACAGCATTTTGCTTAATCCGATATCTGCCTGACCGTCCACTGCGCTTTTGATCCGCACATCTGTGGGGATTTTGTCATATTCTTCTGCACCTTTCAGCCAAAACTCAACTCTTGCAAAAAGCGACTGATAATCCCTTCGATGTCTTTCGAGCAGTTCTTCAAACGTATACCTTATGGCGGTATGCATGATTTCTTGTAATGCTTGTTTCGCTTTTCCGCCCGTCTCTTCGTCCCGTCTCAGATTCTTGACATGCTGATAGGTGGAATCCGCACAAAAAAGCAGCAAAACCTCATCTGCATTTTCCACACACAGGCTGCATCCAACCACTTGCACCTGCCCACCTTTTGCCCACGCCTTCATTCCCATTGCAAAATCATTCCCACCTTTTCCAAGGTTTCCATAAAGACAGATTCCGTTTTCTCCCAGTTTCTGCTTACCATCGAAATATTTTCCGCGGGATAAATTTGCCTGAAAAGAGATTTTCGCTTCTGCATTAGCAGTAAAATGCATAATCAGACAATCCTCAGGATGCGACAGAAACATAGTTCTCCTATAATGCACTCCATTGCTTTCAAATTCTGTTCTGCATACTGCCTCATCCAGATTAAGACTTCTTTCGTACTTTCCTATAGTTCCAAGCCCATTGAACAATATTTGAATATCACCTAACGTCTGATATGGATGCATACTATCCGGACATCCTGCCATGGTCAGATTCATAAGGTTCTGCGCCTCCTGAATTCTGCCTGCAAAAATATGCTCTCTGATTTCTTCCAGATGTTCCAAAGCATCCGGATTGATTCGGTCTACCGGACCGCCATACCAGATACTCTCTTCATTAACCTGAATTCTCTCCTGCCTGATGCCGCCGAATACCATTGCCCCCATTCTGCCATTCCCCAAAGGCAGGGCTTCTTCCCATACCTCCGCAGGTTTCTGATACCATAGTCTGCTCATGATACTCTCCATTCCTCTTTCCTGAATGATACAGTACACTGTTTACTGCTTATACATACAGAAAATCTGAAAACGATGCACTTCCTCCGACATTCTTTGTCGCATATACAAACAGTCCGAAACGACAGCCGGTAAAGTGGTCCAGCTTAAAATACAGTTTCTTTGGAATTCCAATGGATTTCCAGCCAAAGCCATCATCATAAGAAAAAATCGCTTCATCCTTCATATGATCAAAATCAACTTCTATCTTTAATCGGACTCTGGTGCTTTCCAAGGGAATACATGCTCTTTCGATTTCTTCCTCAGTATCCGCTTTCATTGCCTGTAACAGAGCGTTCTCTGCCGGTCTTTCATGCATTACCACACAATATCTGCCATCCCGCTTGGTCAGAGCCACCATTCCGTAACATCCCTGGAATGCACAGATACCTGCATAATCCCCTTCATTAAGGCTTGATCCATCTACCGTAATCTCTCCGCTGCATGTTGGGAACCGCATTCTTTGTGTCAATACATTGTTCGCCTGTGTGACATTTCGGCAAATCTTTCCGGTAGTAATTGTCAAATATCCCTTTTCGCAATCATTTGTGACAAGTTCCAGCTTCGGCTCATGATTCCACTGCCAACAGCTTTTGAGTCCAAAGGAATCAAATGCTTCATTCACCGTCATGCGGTCAGAGGCTGCATCTACAATGTTTCCCCGGTTCCGGAAGTCATCACACTCTACCAACGGACGGTATTCATACCCTTTTCTGGTGCTTTCTGTGTCAAACATCTCCGGTATCGTTCCGTTTTCGCCAAATACAGGATAATCCTTTTCCCAGCTCACCGGAAGTAATACAGGGATTCTTCCCACTGCGCCGTGATCCTGAAACAAAACCGCATACCACCGGCCATCCGGTGTATCAACAATTCCGCCCTGGGCCACGCCCTGATTACAATACCCCCTGTCATCGTTCAACACATCACCGCCCACAAATTCCCCTTCCAGAGAGTCTGACGTAAAACATGCCTCTACACGCTTCCACTCATTACGCAGGGAATGAATAAAGAACAAGTAGTACTTTCCATTCACTTTATAAAAATGGGTTCCTTCGTAGCCAAGGTTTGGATTGCCCTCATCACTGACAACAATCCGGTCAATTCCACCCGTCTTTGGTCCACTCAAATCCGATTTTAACTCCACCAGACGGATATCCTTATTTCCGGATGCAATATAGACTCTGTCATCATCATCAAACAACAGCGAGCAGTCATGATAAAAGCCTTCGATTGTCTGCTTCTTCCATGGTCCATGAATATCCGGGGATTGATATAAATACGTTTTTCCTGTATCATTTGCTACAAAACAAACATAATAAATGCCCTTATGGTAACGCAGGCTTGCCGCCCACATTCCTTTTCCATATATACTTTGATTCTCCAGGAGCCTCTGTCCCGGTGTGCTGTCCAACCTGTCATATACATAGGCCGCATGCTCCCAGTGAACAAGATCATACGATCGTAAAATTTCACATCCCGGCATAAAATGCATGGTTGTACTTACCATATAGTAGGTATCTTCCACGCGTATCACATCCGCATCCGGATAATCAAGTTTTATAATCGGATTGATATTATTTTCCATAATGAACCCCTCCAAGGAAAAAAGCTTTAATTCCTTCCCAAAGATTTATTTTTTTCTGTATTTGCTCTGAAGAAGCTCCCGAGTCCGTCACCCCAGAATCCCCGTCCTGACACACAATAGAAATATCATCCAGATAAAAATCAGCATTTCCATCTGTTTCAAAATACAGGTATGCAGAGTTTATCCCTTCCCGGATTGTACATACTGCTGATAATTCTACCCAGTCGTCCGCCGCTTTCTGTTCTGTAAGAAGCTCCGACTCCACCAGGTCTAAGCCCATTCTAATCTTCTTATCCTGCGTCTTTACGAATGCAGTTATTTGAACTGTTTTTCCAATATAGGAAGACACATCCATCTTCACGGAAGCATCCGCTTCATTTCTTCTGACACGCAGACAGAAACCAATAGGCGCACCCTCCGTATGATTTTCCTCATTTACAATATCAATAACCGACTGATGGCCGCTTCCACGGCTGACTGCACCAATATCCTGCGGTGTTACAGTCTTCGTTTTCCCATCTTCCTGATAAGGCTCAAAAGTGACGATCAGATCCTTTGCCTCGACTGCAATTTCCTCCGGTTTCAATGAGAACTCCTCCCTCTTCGCAGCCATTACCATAGCCTCAAATGCAGGCTTTTTTGACAAATCTCTATTAAAGAGCAGTGGATTGGCATCCCTTCTCCAGGAGGCATCATCCGTCAACCCCCACAATGTCACGGATGTCAGATTCACACCATTTTCAACCTCACGGATCAAACGTGAGAAAAAATCATAATAGAATTTTGCCTGATAGTAATTTGCATTCGTATCGGTGCCGGTTCGCCCTACATCCAGCTCTGTAATATGAAGTTCCGGCACAGCTGCATTGTACTTTTCCAATGCAGCCATATACTTTTCAATATTCTGTGTATCATCCAGATGTCCCTGCAAACCGATTCCATCTAAGAGACCATCTCCATAAATCGTGCCGTCTCCATTGGGATTGATCACTGGACTCGTGACCTTCTCATGATTTTCATTCCACGCTTCTTCTGTCAGGAAATGAATAATTGCATCACTTCGGGAGTCATACCATTCATTGTAATCGTTGTAAAATAATTTGGGCTGAATAGGAGAAAGATCATCTGTCTCGGCATTCAGACCATATAGGGATGCGTACTCGTGTGAATACGTCATTTCCGCTTCTCTTGCGTACAGGAATGCATAATAGAGATAATCCGGTCCGATAATCTGATACCAGTAGCTTCTTCGCAATCCGTCCAACTGATTTTCATCTGCAGCCTCGTTCACCACGTCCCACGCATAAATGATGTCTGCGTAACCATTCTGATAGGTGTACTCCATTGCCCCGTAAATATATTGTTTTAACCGAGCCAATAATTCTTCTCTGTCCACCAGACATGCTTCATCTAACTTAGCCGTATCTGATCTTGTCATTTTTCCATCGGAATATGCCTGAAAATCCACCGCAAAAATGGATGGATCCACCTGACTGTGCCATACCAACACGTGCCCTCTGACCTTCATTCCATTTTCTTTTGCCCAGTCAAGCATTTCTTCTGCCGCAAAATCCACCTTGAATAAGTTTTTAGAGGAAGGATCAAAATTGTATGCCGGTTTCAATTCGTTTCCAAAGGTCATGCTGTTAAATTGGGTTGACAACAGTTTCTCTTTGTCTTCATTTCCAATTTCCGCAGTAGGGTCGTTCCAGTGATCGATTGCCTGGCAGGCTGCCCCCATTAAAAAGTAATCCCCATAAAGTTCATCCAACTGCTCGTAATCACTCGTATCCACATAAGCAGAGTTCCGCCCTTCTGCCATCACCTGCATTACCTGCCCTCCTACAAATCCCACAACAACTGTAACTGCCAACAACACTGCCAGTATTTTTTCCCTTACCTTCTTTGCTCTCATGTTTCCCACATCCCTTTCTCCATCCGCCTGTATCTCAGTCTGCTTTACTGCCCCTTTTTAATGTAAAGGACAACAGGCTTACATTACCATTGCCACGGTAGGTGAAATAAATTGCCTGCTTTCCATCCGATAAAATCTCTATTTTTTCTGCGCACCCCTGTCTGCTGTACCATCTGCATAATGTACATATCCGTAAAACTCAAATTTTCCAGCAGGTTTATCACAGACTGCAACAGAAACTACACTGACATGAAAAACTATCTACAATACCAGTATTCCAGTTCAAAATTATCACCGCTGAACACAAAGTAGAGATCATGCTTTCCGGAAACCTTCTTCTCTAATCCGGCAACGAATTCATGAAAGTTTACAGCATCCTTTGTGTCCAGTTCTGCATAGCCGATTACTTCCCCTTCCGGAGAATCCAGACAGATTTTGATATATCCTGTCTCCGTTCCTCTCGCCGAAACATGAAATTCCTCTGCCCCCGCTGCGCCGAAGTCTGCACCGTATACGCCAATCCAGCTTCCATCATGGATTCCTGTTACAATCATATCACCGGAGCCTGTTTTTACACTATCCTCTCCAAACTGTGTCGTTTCAACACCTGCCATGATTCCCATGGTAACTGCCCTTACTTTCTCATACGGATTGAGGGATCCTACCTGCTCTACTCCTGCTGTCGTTCCCTGAATCATTTCAATGTTTCCATTAGAGTCTAATGTCACCTTATCAATATTTGTACTTCGATAGCCCTTATTGATTCCTATGGCCTCTTCCAACTGCCTGGTGTGATAGGACATATAAAGCTGTCCCTCAAATTCAAACATACAGTGATGATTATTTCCGCCACGTCCAAAATAATACTGTGGATTCTTTAAGATCGGACCACATAAAGTAAATGGCCCCATTGGATTATCACTTGACATAGTGATAATCTCACCGCAGTGAAAACCGATTTCATCTGCACGATCTTCCGGTACATTAAAGTTAGAACAGTAGGAATAATAATAAGTTCCGTTGATCTTATTGATGCCGGAGTCCTCAAACAGATAGGAAACATTTTCAATTACAACCGGGTCTCCATCAAGGCTAATCATATCCTCCCCAAGCTTTGCTACACGTGCAGTACCGGGATTGGAAACTTTGTCCTCGCTTGGGACTCCACCGCCAAAGTAAATATAAGCGTTTCCGTCATCATCCATTAACACCGCCGGATCAAACAGCCATGTAACCTCTGCACAGGTGGGCATATCTCTGGAAATCAAGGCTTCTCCAATCGGGTCTGTAAATGGACCAGTCGGGCTGTCACTTGACAATACGGCAATTCCATTTCCTCCATTGGCAAAATAAAGGAAAAACTTCATCTTTCCATCAATTTCTTTATATGCGGCTGCCGGTGCCCAGGAATTATTTCCCCAAGTTGCTGCACCTTTTTCGGAAGAGGCATAAACACTGCCATGATCCGTCCAATTTACTAAATCTGCTGATGATATCACATTGATCTTATAAATATTGGAATAATCATTTTCCTTAATTTCTCCATTGGCATCCAACATAGGTTCGTCACAGGTCATATAAAGGTACACACGGCCGTCATAAACCAAAGCATAAGGGTCTGCTCCGTACCGCTGTGTCATAACCGGATTATGATTTCCAATTCCTTTATACGCCTTCTTTGGGACTACATTTTCAAATACTTTTTCCATCTCTGCTGTTGTCATGTTCTTGTTCTCTCCTTCTTCTTTCTTACTAAATTCCGTGGATTCACTTTCCACATTTTCCGGTTGTACAGCTTTTTCCTTCTCTGCTCCACAACTGCAGATGCTCAATGTCAGAAATACTGACAGATGCACAAATAAAATTTTTTTTAACAAACCGTGACTGAATCTGTTTTGCTTTCTCATTCTCCCTTCAATTCCTCCGGTGCGCTGATTACCACTTTCCCATCCTGAAACTCAAGCTTTACTTTATTATCCTTAAGACTCAGATGATCCAGAATCTCACGCGGTATCTGGACGCGTCCCACCTTGTCTACAATCACATATTCTTCCTGCGTCTCCTCATTTCTCCAGTCCACTGTAATTTCTTTCAAGCGGTCTGCATACTTTTCCTTCAGGATTCTTTCACTGCTGATTTTGCCATCCCGGATTGCCACCACACGTTTTACCTTCTTTGACAATGCGACATCATGGGTAACAATCAATATCGTCTGTCCTTCTCGATTCAGTTCTGTAAAAATATCAAAAATCATATCAGCCGTCTTTGTGTCCACACTTCCGGTGGGCTCATCCGCCAACAGAATTTTCGGTGAATTTGCCAGTGCAATAGCAATGGCAACCCGCTGCTGTTCCCCTCCCGACATCATGTTCATACGACTGTTTTTCTTCGATGATAACCCTACCCGATCCAACAGTTCTAATGCCTTTTCCTTCTTTTTCTTCGTATCTTTCAAGTTCATGGGAAGCATTATGTTTTCCAGCACAGACAAGTACGGCAGCAGATTCCTTCCATTATTCTGCCATACAAAACCAACGGTATCTCTTTTGTATGCCACAAGCTCCTTCTCACTCATTTTAAAGAGATTCTTTCCACAAACCATAAGACTTCCTGCACTTGGGCGATCCAACCCTCCAATCATGTTCAGAAAAGTAGATTTACCGCTGCCACTGTTACCAATCAGGGCGGTCAGTTCCCCTTCTTCCACCGTAAGGTCAAGCCCCTGAAGCGCAAGTACTTCTGTCTGCTTTGTCTTATATATTTTCACAAGACCATCTGCCTGTATCATTGCGTCTGACATATCTGCTCTCCATTCTGAAGTTCAATCACCATATCTCCGGCATCCATAAGCCCTGTATCATGTGTCGTCATGAGAATCGTTAAATGCTCTTCTCTTGTAATCTCCTGAAACATCCGGACTACCTCCGCAGCCATGGAACTGTCCAATTCCGCAGTAGGCTCATCCGCAAACAGGATTCTCGGATGATGTGCAATAGCACGCGCAATTGCCACGCGCTGCTGTTCACCACCGGACATCTCCGACGGCATATGCTTCATCCTGCTTCCCAGACCTACCCTCTTTAGGCACTCTTCCACTCGTTCTTTCCGGTTATCTTTAATACCAGCCATCCGAAGCGAAAACTCCACATTTTGAAATGCATTCATTGTGGGGATCAGAGATACTGCCTGAAACACGAATCCAAAATCCCTTCTTCTCATGTTTTCTCTTTCTGTTTCCGACATTTTTGTAATATCATTTCCACCAATACACACCGTTCCGGAGGTCGGGAAATCCAGCGCACTGGCAATATTCATCAGTGTTGTCTTTCCGGATCCAGAACGCCCCTTCAATATTGTAAGCGTTCCTTCCTCTATGGAAGCATTGATATCTTTTAATGCCTGAAACTCTCCACCAACGATGGAAAATACCCGGTTCACATGTGATATCTCAATTAATTTTTTCATTACTCTTCTCCTAACTTCAATGCCTTTGCAATATTCATTTTAAATACAATAGCCGTCAGGATAACCAAACATACAATCATGACAATTCCGGTCACTCCATACAGCTGCACCAAATCACCGGCACTTGTCACAAGCTTAATAGGAAGCGTCTGATCCGCAGCTGCGTAAGCTGTCTCAAACATTTCCGTAAATAAATTCGACGCCGCCTTTCCAATTCCAAATCCTGCTGCAATCGACAGAAAACCCGAAAAAAACTGTTCCATAATCAGCATCCGGAAAATCTCGCCCTTGTGCATTCCACATGCTCGTAAAACGCCGAACATCATTTCTCTCTGGCGAATTGACATCACCCAGTAAATCAGATAACCTGCGGCACACAAAAGGATTGTGACCAGAAAACTCATAGTAAGTACGCCGTTGGTTCCCTGCAGTAAAGGATCCTCCATAACCTTGGAAAGTTGTTTGCTCCGGTCCACATAGTATTTTACCGGGACATCATTTTCCTCAATCCAATCATAGAAGAAGTCTGTGTCATATCCATCCTTTACACGAATCCAGACCTGATATGGGGTCACTCCAAATTTCTGCCCCAGAGATGCATAGTTTGCAACAACAAGTAAATTATTTGTTTCCCGCATCTTCCCCTCTTCATTCAAAAGAATACTTCGAGTGGAAAAGCCCGGCCAATAATCCACAAATCCGACAATCGTTCCCCTGGCTTCCTTTTGATCTTTATTTTTAAACAGGATGACATCGCCTTCCTTCATGCCATAATCTGTACTGAAATTTTTTGACACAAGCACTCCATCCGGAGTTACAGCCAGCTTATTTAAGAGCTGATGATAGGGCTCTGATAATAAAGAATCAGAAAGACTGGTATTTTCACCGAACTCTTTGGTATGAATTCCCATTAGTGTTCCTGTATCATAGGAACCATCTCCAATCTGGATTGTGGCATCACGGTCTACAATGACTTTGGTAAAGGATTCGGCTCCCGTCAGTGCGTTATACTTTCCAAAATCCGGCTCAATGTACTGTTTTTCTTCCACCTGTCCGGTCTGAGAAGCAAAGGATGCATTTGTCGACCAAGCCTCCTGAAGCACCAGATCCGCTCCAGCCAGATAGGCTTCATTATCCCTTGCATTCTGCATAATCGTTCTTGCTACTGTCGCATGAAACATCCCTAGGGACAAAGTTAATATTAAAAACAACATGATAAACTGCTGTTTTCTTCCATTTTTTATAATCTCCATCAAGGATGCATAGCCAGCCGGACTCCACCATTTTTTTGCAAGGGAGAAAATCCCCTTTACCAGAAGCGGCACAATGCGTAGAACCAGAAGTCCTGCCCCAAGAATGAAGAGGGAGGAACTGATATAGAGCAACGGATCCAGTGCCTTTCCCTGTAACACACGCTCCGTCAGCTCTGCAGTATGATTCCGATAGTTGTAATATCCATAGACGGAAACTCCCAGAAAAATAATGTCAAGAAAACATGTTTCCCACCAGGATTTCTTTTTTATTGCATTCTGCTGCTTTAAATTCACAATTGTCATCCGACTGTGCCTTATTGCAGGCAGCGTAATCATCAGGACACAGGCAATAAATGCTGCCACCGCATACAAAATTACATCTAAGGTATATCTTGCATCCAATTTTCTTGTCAGACCAAACTGCAAAAAATTGTCTGCGGAACCAAGCAGTTTGCAAAAAATGCTTCCAAGCGGCAGTCCTGCCGCACAGCCGATTCCCGCGAGGAAAATACTCTGATAGAGATACAAACGGAAAATCTGCCCTCTTGATGCGCCTCGGCTCTTGATGACCGAGATTTCGTTCCGTTCCATCTCATACATCTGTCCGGAGATCATTAACAGAAAAGCCCCCAGCAAAATCAATACCGGAATCTGCAAGATAAATAACGTTGCATCAATCCGCTTCTGCTTTGCCTGAAACGTTTCCAAAATATCATAATAGGCCGGTCTGGACATCGTACCGCGATACGAGCTCTCGTTCAAAAGATACCCTGTCTTTTTAACAAGTGAATCCACATCAGACGCATCGATACTGTCGTATTCAAACTGGGAAGCGTAACTGCAGGTAATCGTATAATTGCCTGCATTTTCCCCTGTGAAATATGTTTGAAACAGGTCCTCCTGCATAAAACAATCATTCTCGAAAGAATCCGATGAAATCTCCCAGTAAAAATCATTGCTGTCCTTTTCCCGAAATACCCCGACAATTTTCAGTCGTACCTTGCTTCCATCGCTGGTCTTAAACTCATCGTACTCCAGAGTTTCTCCTACCAGAAGATTCAGATGAACCATCGCATCCTCACTGATGACGACTTCGATTTCCCCCGCATCTGTAAGCCCATTTTCCGAATACATACTTCCCGAGAGTATACTCACATGTTCCGAAAGATCCGACAAATAACCAAGCCTTACCTCTACCTCTGACAGATCACTTCGATTCATAAGAGAATGCACTCCCGCTTTGGCAAGGCTGTAATAGCGGATATTATCTTTTCCAACAACCTGAAGTTCTTCGAAAAGCCCTTCCGTAAATGCTTCCATTTTGGAAATAGCCTTTCCTCCGACATCCTTTTTTGACACCATCAGCATTTTGTTTTCTGTAGGCCATTGTGCGTTTTCAGAGAGATATTGCTGAAACTCATCCTGAAGCATTCGGTTATACACGGCATCCCGATACATAGGAAAACTGACAGCTGTGGCAATCAGCAAGATGATTCCCAACAGCAGACTGAATGCCATCCATTTTTTGTGCCATAGTTTTTGCAGCATTATTCCAAGCATATTGTCATTCCCTCTTCCAATCCTTCCAATACCCAATAGTCGGTTTCGTTGCTTCCGCCAGCAATAAAGTTCTGTGTTGTTATCGTTCCATCGTCATGCTTCACATAGACATAGGTTTTTCCATTCAAAACCGTCACTGCTTTTTTGGGGACGAGCAGTACATCTGACACCGTTCTGATTTCCGTTTTGATGTTGAATTGCGGCTGTTTAAAGAAATCCGCAATATTTTCCTCTGCCACTCTATCCTGAATATAATCTGCCACAGCTTCCGGAATACGGATATACGCTTCTTCACGCTTCAAGTCAGAGGAGAGTCCTGCCGCTCCAATGGTCACTATGGTTCCTTCGGCGTGCTGCGTTTTTCTGTTTTGATCCATGTATTCGATTGAGACCTTATTTCCGTAATTCAGCTGCTGATTTTCATTTTTCACAGTAAGAAAACACTGGCTTCCATTTGCAATCATTGCAATTGGTGCACCATTTCTGATTTCATCCTCTCCCGATAAATCTTCCAGCCAGAAAACAATTCCACTTTCCCCTGCTCTGATTTCAGTTGTTTCCGAATCCGCCTGCATTTGGGACAAGGATTCCTTCAGTTCTTCCACATATTCTTTTTTTCTAGAGATGACCTTTGCCTCTTCTCCAGCATCAATCATATCCTGCAGACGTTCCTGGGCTCTCTGAAGCTGCAGCTTTTCCTCCAAAATTGCCGCATTATCCGCTTTCACATGAATACAGGCAATAACATCTCCGGCCTGAACCTTCTGAAATACATCCACCTTATATTCTGTGAAGCAGGCAGTTCCGTACTCAATCGGATTCGTCACATAATAAGACAATGGATACGCTATAAATCCTTTTCCTTCAAAGGCACTTGTGAAATCTCCTCTGGTTACTTCCGTCGTCCCTGCACCTGCGTTCACGCTATCTGCAATCAACACCGGATCTCCTGCCTCAAGTCCCTCTGTAACCTCTATATAAGTACCATCATTGGCTCCTGTCTTTACCTTCGTATACTCATTGACTCCATTTACAACACAATAAACATAGGATCCTGTTGCATCTTCATGCACTGCATTCTTCGGTATCGACAAAACCTGTTTCATTCTGCTGTATACAAGTGTAAGCACAGCAAATTCGCCCTGTTTGATTTCATTCCCGGGATCATCAATAACAAAAGTAGAATATGCCACATTTCCCTCTGCAATGATTTTATCGTATGCCGCCTGCTCATATGGCTGATAGGTAACCTCATACCGCTTTCCCTGAATAAATGCATAGAGATCTTCACACTTTGCCACATCCGTTTTATTGATATACTCACATTTCAATAATTTCTGCGAATCATCTGCAACTGCCACAAGCGGTGTGCCCGCCTCAACATAGGTTCCGGGCATATAGGCTCCTGTTGATACAATCGTTCCGCTCATTCCGGAAGTCAACTGGTAAGATACCTGTTTCTGCTTTAAGCGTTCAAGACAGGAAGAATTGTATTCGAGATCCAACTGATATAATTCCTCGCTGTGCCTTTTCGCCAGCTCCAATTCTTCTTGACTCTGCCCATTTCCTGTTGCGAAAGAATCCTGCGTATCTTCATAAGACTGCGTAAGTTTTTCAATATTTTTTTCCATGGCATCGATCTGCTGTTGCACGGAGGTATCATCCGCTTTTACCAGAACGCTCCCCTTCTCCACCGTTTCTCCCGGAGCATTTTCATATGCGGTAAGAACAACCCCCTGATCAAAAGAATACTCCTGTACATAAGGATATACCGTTCCCGCAACTACTTTATAATCATAAAAATCGCGATATGCAGCCAGCTCTGTATTCGATGCTGCGTTTACCGGCTCTAACAATTCGATAGACGCGGATGCCTCCTCCGATGCCGCATTACCGCACCCCGATAAAGCCGCCATGATTACTGCCATTAATGCGGCTATGATCTGCCGCCTATTTTTCCTCATTTCAGTATCACCATATCCCCTTCTGACAGTCCCTCTTTAATCTCGACCTTCTCTTTTCCTTTCAGACCTATGGTAACCCATTTGGTCTCCCAGATATCATTCTCTCCAACCACATATACATAGGATTTTTCGTCTGCTTCATGAACTGCATTTGCAGGCAATGTCAACACTTGTTTTTTCTCTTCCACAATCAGGCTGATATTTCCAAGGGTCCCAACACTCATATTCTGATTTTCCGATTCATCTGCAAAGACAAACTGCATCATCTCATTCCATGAATCCTTCTTATATGGCACCACCAAACAGGGATCGGATTGCCCACTGATCTGTATTTCCACCGGTTGATCTTCTACAAAGTAATCTGCGAACTCTACCTGTTCAGAGCAAAATGTACACTGTGTAACATCCATAATTGTAACCACACACTCATCAGCAACTGAATAGGTACCCTCCAGGTTCTCTTTCACATAAGCCACCGTTCCATCCATATCTGCCAACAGATACTGCTGGCCTTTTTCCATTTGAAGATCGGACAACTTCTGTTTCCAAACGGCAATGGCATCCTGATAATCTTCCATCTGATATTCATAATTCTGCTTTAATGCTGAAATGGAATCCTCATAATTTTGCTTTTCCTCTTTTGTCAATGCAGAAACATCTGTGAGGTTCTCCATATTCTTGATTGCCAAAGACGCATCTTCCTTCGTCTGTTCTAACAAAAGCTGGTTCCTCTCCAACTGATACTGCGCTTCTGCCAGCCTTTCATCCACATCCCCCAGAGAAAGTTCTGCCACCACCTGCCCTTTTAGAACCTTATCCCCTTCCTCTACATATACAGCTTCAATTTTTTTACCGCTGACTTCGAAACATAATTCTCTGTCATCCGCCTGCTGATATACACATTCTATTTTCTTAACCACCTGAATGTCATCCCTCGTAACAGCTGCAAAGGTGTATTGAGACTCTTCCTCATTCTGCTCCTGTTCTAAGATGATCAGAGCCTCCGTATCCTCTGATGTACGGTTGCAGCCCGCCATCCCACACAGGCAAAAGGAAATACTTCCCACCAACAAAAGTGCCTGAATTTTTCTGTTCACTTTTTCCCCCTCCTGTCCCTATATAAAATTATTCTATCCAACATTGATTTTGATTCCTATTGAGATATTGCTTTCTCTTTCCCATTTATTGCTAAAAAAACCGGCCTCGCTTATTGCGAAACCGGTTTTACGTGCAGATTAGGGCCACACACCTCTTTTGGGTTTATTTACTACAATGACTTTATGAGCCTGCAGATTTGTTGTCAAAAGAAAGCGGACTTCATCTCTGTATTCCGGCTTTGCCAAATAGTACACGTAGGTATCTATCAGCAAAAAGAGATTGGCAGTTCTTCCTTCAATCTTGAAATTCTGAAATCCCATCGGTACATATTTTTCCCAGATTGCCTCAGGGGAAATATGTGTAGAATAATTCTTAATGACAGACAGAGTGGTGTTTTCTCCATATTCACAATGCCAGCACGGCATCGGTATCTGTTTATCTGCCGGTATTTTTCTGTTTTTCAGAGCAATCGTTTCCTGTTTTGCTATAAAACGATAATGCTCTCCTCTCCGCGGACATCCCGGCTGACAGCAACTATTTACCAACAGTTCACAACACTCTTTCTTCTCAATCTTTTCCAACACCTCAAATCTGTTATTTAAATTATAATCCAAAACAACCAGCTTGTAGTCCTTTTGCAGTTCAGAATTTAACGCATCCATATCCTTTATTTCTTTACATGTAGAACTGGTTATCGGAAATGCGGGATAGGTTTCTCTGATATATTGTTCCAATAGTTCAGACACAACAATGACTTCATTCATACCATTGTCTGCAGCCTTCATGCAGAAATTACAATATTCATCCTTCAGATCATATTCATTGAGCAGAGGATTTGTATATGTATAGCGGACAGCAATTCCCTTTTCATTAATTGCAGAAATCACTCCACGAATATACTTCGCATCACACTGATCCCCTCCGCTGAATCTTCCACCATTCCATCTGGAGGTCGGAAATTCTCCGAACATGGAAGCAATCTTGACTCCTTCCCGGAACATCTGCGGTGATTTCTCCATCAGATCCACCAAAAGCATATTCAGCGGAAAATTATAGCGCAGCCCCGGTAAATGAAAATACACACTCATACGTTATCTCCTGTTTAATAAATCCGGTAATTTCCACTTAATGCAAGAAATGCAAAAAAGTAAAGGCAGTTATCGTAATATCTTCTATCCCCGGTACGAAGTGGCGTATCCCAGAATTTTTTCACACAGGAAAGCGCATTGTCACCGCTTCCTGCAAGACTGGCCTGAGCATTGCTTGCAATGATTGCGACCGGATGCAGCGCTTTTTCCTCCAGTATGGTTCCATCCACCTCATAGATTCTGTCGGTCTCGTCTTCCTTCAATGTCTCACAGAAAAATCTCTGCAGCTTTTCTGCCTCTTCACGCTCCCATTCATCCACGCCAAACCATTCATAATCCAGACCAATATTGGCAATGGTCCGATAGGCATCACTAAAATACCAGTCATGCCGTCCGCCCCAGATTTCCCTTCCTTCCGTATATGGAGTGCCATCATATTCCGCATATTCCGCACAGAGTCCCGTTACCGGATGGCAGGCCTTTTTCAAATATTCCCGGCTTTCCTTTGCCGCTTCCAGGAAAAAGTCCCGATCCTCTTCGTATGCATAACGACCAAACAGTTCATAGAAATGCGGTAAATGGTACGAGGGATCTGAGAAATCCACATCTGTAATAAACCGGATCAGTTTCAGATTCGGATCAAACATTGCTCTTCCCGGTGTTTTATTTTCGCCCTTATGGATCATGACATGTAATAAATCCTTTGCCTCCTTGCTATATGCAAAGATCCCCTCGCCATCTCCCCACCGGTGAGATGCAAAAATGAGTGCCATGGCAAAAAATTCTTCTCCATCCGGTGCCGGTCCGTAAGCGTTTTTGGTACCGTCCGTCTGACACGACCAGGCAAAATACCCCTGATTATCGCCCTCATCCATATACATATAGGTTTTTGTCCATTTCCACAGCCTGTCAAACTCCTCTTTTTTATCCATCTGAACGCACATCATCATGCCATAGGACATGCCTTCTGTTCTGGCATCATGATTCCCGGTGTCCTCCATATATCCCATATCTGCTCCGGATAGATGAAAAATGCGTTCTTCCTCCGTTCCGTAAAACAGAGTCTGAAAAATATCATTTTTTCTTTGTTCTATTTCTGTTTCCGAATACCCTGCTTCTGCAAACACATTGCGGTATTCCCCTGTAAAAAAAGCTCCTTTACTCATGAAACTATCCTCTTTGTTTATATATTTAATTCAAGGGAAACTGCCTTCTTCCCTGTCAGCTGTTCACTTCTGTTATCCGGCTGCTGTCCACCAATATAAAGCTTGTATGTACCATTTCGAAGCTCCTGCTTTCCTTCTGTATTATAGAGCATGAAGGCTTCTTTTCCCAACGACAGCTTCAGTACCTTCGACTCTCCCGCTACCAGATGTACTTTTGCAATCTTCTTCAACTGCGGATTCGGCGCATCCTCTCCCGGTGCACTAACATATACCTGAACTGTTTCCGTTCCGTCTACGCTTCCTTTATTTTCCACCATGATCTCGAAGTGAATCTGATCGTTTTCATCAAATCCATCAGACACGAATTTTGCATCACGATACACATATTCCGTGTAGGAAAGTCCATATCCAAACGGATATAACGCTTCATTTTTCATATAACGATAGGTTCTTCCCTTCATGGAATAATCCTCAAAGTCAGGAAGTTCCTCTGTTGTTCTGTAAAAAGTAACTGGAAGCTTTCCTTCCGGATTTGCATCACCAAACAAAATTCTTGCAATTGCAGTTCCGCCCTGTGCTCCAGGATACCAGCCCTGAAGAATTGCATCCAGATGTTCTTCTTCCCAGTTGATTGCCATAGCACTTCCGGATAACAGAACAAGAATTACCGGCTTACCACTTTCTTTTGCCACCTTGATCATGTCATGCTGGAGACCGGGCAGATTCAGATTCGGCTTATCCCCGCTTCCGTACTCATTTCCGGTATCACCTTCCTCACCCTCAAGTGTCGCATCAAGTCCCATCACTGCAATTACGACATCACTGGCCTCACAGACACCGCGCACCTCTGCCTCTCTGTCATTTTCCATTGCAAGTCCGCTTGTTCTGTCTTTGTAAAGGTGGCATCCCTCTGAATACAATACTCTCACGTCATCCCCAACATAATCCTGTATTCCTTCCAGCACAGTAACATAGCGGGATGCGGTTCCTTCGTAGTTTCCTACCAAGGCAGCTCTGCTGTTCGCATTTGGTCCGATGACACCGATGGTTTTTATCTCGCTTTTTTTCAGTGGAAGAATATTGTCTTTATTTTTTAGTAATACAACTGAACGCTCCGCAACCTTTTCATTCAGTTTTCTCATCTCCGGCGAATCCACCACCGTATATGGGATGTCATCATATGGATTTTCCCCTTTTTTATCAAACACACCCAGCTTCATTCGTGAAGTAAACAAACGTATCACAGCCTCATCCAGCTGTTTTTCCTCAACCAGACCTTCCTTTACCGCCTGAGTCAAATAGGTGAATAACACGCCACAGTTCAAGTCACAGCCACTGTTCATTGCCAGCGCTACGGATTCCAATGCACTGCATGTTACCTGGTGGCCCTCATGAAAATCCTTGATTGCCCAGCAATCGGAAGTAACATGACCTTCAAATCCCCATTCTTCCCGCAGAATATCCGTCAGAAGACGTCTGCTTCCACAGCAGGGCTCTCCGTTTGTTCTATTATATGCTCCCATGACCGTCTCTACTGCGGCTTCCTGTACACAGGCTTTGAATGCAGGCAGGTATGTCTCCCTCAAATCCTGTTCATTCACTTCCGCATTGAATTCATGGCGCAGGCTTTCCGGTCCGCTATGTACTGCAAAATGTTTTGCACATGCTGCAACCTTCAAATAATTCTCATCATGTCCCTGAAGGCCTTCAATATATCTCACACCGAGACGGCTGGTAAGATACGGATCCTCACCGAAGGTCTCATGACCTCTCCCCCATCTCGGATCACGGAAAATATTGACATTGGGTGCCCAGAAGGTCAGGCCCTTATAAATATCTGTATCATTCCCCTTCTGCTGCATATTAAATTTTGCACGTGCCTCAGTGGAAACAGCCTCTCCAATCTCCTCCAGTAAATCTTCATCAAAGGTTGCTGCAAGTCCGATCGCCTGAGGAAAAACCGTCGCTGTACCGGCTCTTGCCACTCCATGCAAGGCCTCGTTCCACCAGTTATACTTCTTTACTCCAAGTCGCTCAATCGCCGGTGCCTGATAAAGCGTCTGCTCTACCTTTTCTTCCAACGTCATCTGAGCAACTAATTCTTCAGCCCTCTTTCTATATTGCTTTGATTTCTCCTTATTGTGAGCTAAATCCATAGTTCTGTCTCCTTTTTCTAATTATTTTACACATCTGAAACATTCAGATTATTTCCTTTTAATCCCAGAAAAGCGCCCTCATCTAAGCCGCCCTCCGCATGGCCAATCAGCCACTTATTCGTTGCTGTAATCAGCGCATCCTCATTAGATGCCTTATTGTCCTTCACCGCTGCATGTTCACCCTCCAGCGGATAATTGGTTCCTTTTGGAAGTACAATCGCCACCTGAAATCCCTGACCATTGACACTGCAGGGTGCATAATGAAGTGTTGTCGCATACAGTTCAACCGCAGTACCTGCCGGCAGTAAAAATGCCTCTACATTAGCTGTGTCATAGGTATAATCCGGCTCCACATCCTGCAGTGCTCCCAGCAAAAGAATCGCATCGGTTGCTGCAATATTTATCTCAGAGCTTCTGTGATACTCCAAGGCATTCAACAGCACATTGTGTCCATTGCAATAGCCAATCTGTATCGGCATTTCACCATAGGTCACTCTTTCCAGCGTTTTCATCACAGGAAGCTCTTCAAGAGCTTTTACACTTGGCTCATACACCACATTCTCCGGCACAGGAGTCTCCTTCAACACCTGAACAAGTTCTGTCAGATCAACATTAGAAATTACACGTCCATACTTGTGAAAAGCCAAATCGTTAACTGATAATAATTTCATTGTATTTTCCTCGCTTTCTTAACATTATTTCTATCACTCTTTGTTGTGGAACTTCTGCTTTTCTATGTACATTGCCTCATCTGCTCTACGCATGTATTCATCTAGAGAATTCACTTCATCTGATCTCATAACCACCGCTCCCAGACTTACTGTCAACGGAAAAGCAAACGCATTCCTCTCTTTCAGACGATTTAGATTATCCGTAAAAAGTTCTCTCATTTCATCAATATCTTTAAATTCGTCATAGGCACCAACCACGATAAACTCATCTCCGCCATAACGAACAGCAACCCATTCCTTTGGAATTGTCTTTCTAATTGCCTCTGCAACAATACATAACGCCATATCTCCCTGCAAATGGCCAAGCTGATCATTGATTATTTTCATCTGATTAATATCCGCAAATACCAGCCAGGTATCCCGGTGATTTTCCCTGCATTTCTGCAGGTATGGCAATGCTTTCATTTCAAATCCGGTACGATTTTTCAAGCCGGTAAGCTTATCCGTGATCGATACATCCACAAGTCTTCGATTTAAATCCTCCAAGCGGATATTTTGTTTTACTTTCATCATATCCTGACTCAGTCTCTGTATCCACGAATACAGTGACTTGTCATACAATCGATCCATAAAATCCTTCTGCATGATATAACCAAAACAATGCTCGAATTCGTGAAGCCCAGCAAACAAGAATATATGTGTTTTGTCCTCTTCCAGACACTCTTCCAGACACTCTTTCAGTATCTGTCCTACGGGAAAGTTCTTTCTCGAGACACTCTTTCCGTTTTCGAGCTTGACAAAGACCTCCATCCATCCGTTCAGCTCACCGGATTTATCTTCTCTTTCTTCAGAATCGAAGAAATTTTCTTCCAAACAAAGCAGAAAATCTTCACCTTCAAACGTATGGTTTTCTTCATAATGTTCCTGTAAAGACTCTTTTAAACTTTGGCTATCAGTGATTTTTGAAATAGTATCATCTATATATCTCAGATGCCATTCATCCACTTCCTGCTGTCTTTTCTTTCGATAACTCTCTCCAAGTGCGTTCAGCCGCATTTTACATTTTTCATCATCAGCACAGCAACCACAACTTTCTCCAATTTCCATCTGACATGGGATTCTGGTTTTCATGGAAACCTTATGTCCGTCCATCTGCCTCAGCAAAAGCTCCATTCCCTCTACCCCCAAACGAGTCCAATCACGTCTGACTGTAGATAACATTGGGAAAAAACGCTGACCATCTGCGACAAAGTCAAAGCCTATGACAATCACCTGTCCAGGTACCTCAACACCTTCACAATTCAACGCAGTACAAATACCCATGGCCATTTCATCATTTGCACATATAACCGCATCAGGAAGATAATCATGCGCATGAATCCATTCCCGCATGTTGGCACATGCTATCTGATAGGACCATTCCGCATAAATAATATCTGCCTCGCGCAGCACCAGTGCATTTTTCTCCAACGCCGCTTCAACTGCTTTTCTTCGAATGATGCACTCTTTATTATGTCTCGGACCATTTACATAAAGAATTTTCTTTGCATGGTGCACTTCAATTACATGGCTAACCAATTCATAGAATCCCTGAAATGTATCTGTCTCAATACACGGAATATCATCCATTTCATACTCCAGGCACACCGCAGGAATTTTTGCCTTTTTGATTTCATTTTTTAGGTACGTTCTTTCCCACTCCATATTAATGATATTTCCAAAAAGTACAACCCCGTCAAACTGACTCAGATCCGGCAAGGTAAACATACCTCGCTCCCCTATATTATCCCGCTCATTATCATCCTCGCCTGCAGAGTAGTTGACAAAAACAAACAAGTCTATGTTCTCTTCATCTGCCCTCTTCCGCATACCTTCTATGGTCAATTCCAGATATTCATTACTCCATCCATTTGCAAATACAGCAACCTTTTTCTTCATTCCATCACGCTTTCCGAACAAAATTGATTTCCCAATTCTCTTCTCAGGAACATAGATCTACAGACCTCTAACAGAATCTTATTCTAAACATGTGTATAGATTTTTGTCTTTCCCATTAATTTCTACATTTTTTATTTCAAACAGTTGCGACACGGTCACAAACTGATAACCTCTTTCCTGCAATCCCGGAATAATTTCATCCAATGCCTCTACCGTCTTACTATTGCCCTCAAAATCATGCAAAAGAATAATCATTCCATCCTGAACCTGATCCAGAGTTGTCTTGGCACGTTGTTTTGCCGATACATCCTCCACCCAGTCTTCACACCCTGCTCCACAGATAAAGGTCAAATCAATATTGCCATACATGTTATCATTCACCAGTATATATGGCGGTCTGAAAAACTTCGGAGTCTCCCCCGTAATTGCTTCTATCTGTTCGGACACACTTGTCACTTCATTCCTGATCTCCTCTTCGGATAATTTTGTCATATCCAGGTGAGATTTGGAGTGATTAGCAATCTCATTTCCCATGTCATATGTACGCTTCACAACAGTTTCTGTCTGTGGCGTAATATTATCCCCAATCAGAAAAAATGTAGCCGTCACACCATACTGCTCTAATTTATCCAACACTTCACAGGTTGTCGTACAATTCGGTCCATCATCAAACGTTAAAGCCACCACCGGCTTATTGGGATCAATATCCTTCATACCCATTCCCTTTTCATCTCGCGTTTTGAATATCCGTTCTGCAAAATTGTATAATCCATTTGTCCAAACTTTAAAATCATGCCCACCTTCTGTGATGTAATAAGTATGAGACACCCCATTTTCTTCCAATGTCTTATGGTAAGTAGAAGGCCAGCTTGACACTACGTTATCGCTATCTCCCTCTGCAATCATGATAAAAGGTTCATATCCGCCGGCTGGCACAAATTCTTCTTTTTCAAATAGCCCCGGCTCAACATCATACGGTAAGACACCGGGTGCGGGGCAAAAAGCACCTACATATCCAAATGTATCTGCCATTGTTAATCCGATATAGAGAGCCTCTCTTCCTCCCATGGACAAGCCTGCGATCGCAGTATTCTCTCTACCGGTCTTCACTGCATAATTCTTTTCCATATAAGGCATCAAATCCGTTTGTAATTCATTGATAAAATTATCAAACGCCTGAAAATGCTCAACAGAATAGATGTCAGAAGGATTTCCCACATCGTTTGCCCTAGCTCTGACATTGGGCATTACGACAATCATCTCTGACGCCTCATCATCTGCGACCAGATTTCCAATAACAGTTACCGGATCGGCACCGAGCCATTCATTATGATCCCCTCCGATTCCATGAAGCAGATAAAGAATCGGATACTGTTTACTCTCGTCATATCCTGCAGGCAGAATAATATTTGCTTTTCTGGTGGTTCCTGTTGTTGTTGATTCATACTCAAACGTTTCCAGTAAACCATATTCCGTATCGTTTCTTCTGGTTACATAGTCCTTCGGCATACGATACAATTCTTTCGCTTTCATGTTTTCTTCCTCCCAGAATAATCATATTCGCCCAAAGTCTTTTCAAACGAATCTCCTCTATAGACTTACACTTTAATAAAATCATAGTATTCTGCCAAACAATATTCTACTCAAATGTTGCTCTATATAACAAAAAAGTGGTCAAAAATTGACCTCTTTTTGTATATATATCATATTACACTGGTTTGATAGCATCGTCTTCAATATGTAATGCTTTCACGTGATAATACAGGAACTTATGTAAAGTACAATTCCCCTGAAATAAAGAAAAACCGCTATATCTTCACAAATATAGCGGCTATCTTCACTCATTCAATCATTTCAAGATCACTTTGCGTAGTCAACGACACGTGATTCGCGAATTACATTGACCTTAATCTGTCCCGGATATTCCAATTCAGACTCGATCTGCTTTGAAATATCTCTAGCTAACAGAACCATATCTGCATCGCTGATCTGTTCAGGAACAACCATAATTCGAATCTCTCTACCTGCCTGAATAGCAAAAGATTTCTCGACTCCCTTATAACCATTGGTAATATCTTCTAACTGTTTTAACCGGTTGGAGTATGTCTCCAATGTCTCTCGTCTCGCACCCGGTCTTGCTGCACTGATTGTATCCGCAGCTTGTACCAGACAAGCGATCAGAGTTTCCGGCTCTACATCTCCATGATGAGACTCAACTGCGTTGATAACCAGAGCTGATTCCTTATACTTGCGGCACAGCTCCACACCAAGCTGAATGTGTGAGCCTTCCATATCATGGTCAACCGCCTTACCGATATCGTGCAACAATCCTGCACGCTTCGCAATACGGACGTCTTCGCCAATCTCAGCTGCAAGAAGCCCTGTCAACTGAGCAACTTCGATGGAATGCTTCAATGCATTCTGTCCATAGCTCGTCCTAAACTTCATCTTACCAAGTAAGCGAACCAATTCCGGATGAATTCCGTGAATACCAACTTCGAGTACAGCGGACTCTCCTTCTTCACGGATCATGGTCTCAACTTCTTTTTGCGCCTTCTCCACCATCTCCTCAATGCGGGCCGGGTGGATACGTCCATCGACAATCAATTTCTCCAGAGCAATTCTTGCAACTTCTCTGCGAATCGGGTCAAAGCTTGATAAGATCACAGCCTCCGGTGTATCATCAATAATTAAATCAACACCGGTCATGGTCTCAAGGGTACGAATATTACGTCCCTCTCGTCCAATAATACGTCCTTTCATCTCATCGTTTGGAAGCTGCACAACAGAAATCGTAGTCTCTGCAACGTGATCAGCCGCACATTTCTGAATCGCTGTCACAACATAGTCCTTCGCTTTCTTTGCCACTTCCTCCTTTGCCTGACTTTCCATTTCCTTGATCATCTTGGCGGTGTCAAGTTTTACATCTTCTTCAATGGTCTTTAAGAGGTATTCTTTTGCCTGTTCAGAGGTTAATCCAGAGATTCTCTCCAGTTCCTGTAAGCGTTGCTCGTTCAGTTTTGCTATCTCAGCCTTCTGCTTCTTCAAGTCCTCTTCCTTGGCATTGAAGCTTGCTTCACGCTTCTCGATTGCTTCCAGCTTCTTATCCAGATTCTCTTCCTTCTGGACAATTCTGCGCTCATTGCGCTGAATCTCATTTCTGCGTTCCTTAATTTCCTTATCGAGCTCGTTCTTAGACTTGATAGTCTCTTCCTTAATCTCGATCATCGCCTCGCGCTTCTTCTCTTCTGCAGACTTCACTGCATCATCGATAATACTGCGCGCCTTCTCCTCGGCATTACCGAGCTTTGTATTGGCAACATTCTTATGATACGCATCTGAGATGAACCAGACAGCAATTGCAGTCACAACCAGAGTGATAGCAACAGCAATAGCTATTTCCATTACAGGAGCACCTCCTTTATTTAGTTTTCATTGTACATATAACAAAAAGAAAACCCTTTTCATGTCATAAATAACAACGTATTAATTTTATCCTTTTTGCTCAAAATTGTCAAGCAATATGCCCCTCGTCCTTGTGAAAAATGTAACTGTTCCGTGACTATTCAGGCAGAAGTCAATCGCTTACAGTAACAAAATTCTTCATCTCCCGCAATATATCACTGCTTTTGAACCCTCTGCGCATCAGGTACTGATAGGTTCTCTGAAACTGGCGGCTGTCTGCCGGTTCCGGTATATAGTGCTTCTTTTCCAGCAGCTTCCGGATCTGTGCGGATTCGTCTGCAGCATATTCTTTATCCAGTGCCCGCTCGATGACATCCCTGTCCACCCCCTTCTGTGCAAGTTTACAGGTCAGCTGCCTTCGACTCTGTTTCTCCTGCCCGTATCGGATATAATTGCAGGCATACCGAAAGTCATCCAGATAATGATATTCCTTCACATATGCAACGGCATCGTCAATACACTCGGCAGGGTAACCGCCCTGGGCAAGCTTATCCCGAAGCTGATACTCCGTGCGGTCCATCTGCTCGAGCAAATGCATGATTCTCTTTTTTGCTCGCTTGCCCACAACTTCGTGAATAAGCGTCTGATATGCCTCCTCTGAAATCCACACCTGCTGGCCCAGCTTCATTCTGCCAGCCTCCCCGCGATATAGAGAAAGCTCCGTCCCATTATCGAAACGGACACGGAGCTTACCCTTTCCAAGAGGCTCATATTCTGTCACCTGAATCATAAACAACCTCTAATTTATTCCATCACTACTCTTCCAGATCAGCGGGATCATCCACAGAAGGCTTCGCGCCCCCGGCAATCTCTTCTTCTACCTTTGCAAAATAGTGCTCCCGTACCTTCTCTTCTATCATCTGTGAAAATTCTGGATTCTCTTTCAAATAGGTCTTGGCATTCTCACGGCCCTGCCCAATCTTATCACCCTCATAGGCATACCATGCGCCGGATTTATTAATGATTCCCACATTCGCTGCAAGATCCAGAATATCTCCTTCCTTGGAAATTCCCTGTCCAAACATGATATCGAACTCTGCCTCCTTGAATGGCGGAGCAACCTTATTCTTGACTACCTTCACTCTCGTGTGGTTACCGATCACTTCTCCTGCCTGCTTCAGTGCCTCTACTCTACGCACATCAAGACGCACTGAGGAGTAGAACTTCAGCGCACGTCCACCTGTGGTGGTCTCCGGATTACCGAACATCACTCCGACCTTCTCGCGCAGCTGGTTGATAAAAATGACAATACAATTGGACTTACTGATAACACCGGTAAGTTTACGAAGTGCCTGACTCATCAGTCGCGCCTGCAGACCCACATGGGAATCTCCCATGTCACCGTCAATCTCTGCCTTCGGCACAAGGGCAGCTACAGAGTCTACAATCACAATATCCACTGCACCGGAGCGCACCATAGTCTCTGTAATCTCAAGCGCCTGTTCTCCGCAGTCCGGCTGAGAGATGTACAGATTGTCAATATCCACCCCGATATTCTTGGCATATACCGGATCAAGTGCATGCTCAGCATCGATAAATCCTGCGATACCGCCCCTCTTCTGTACTTCCGCAACACAGTGAAGTGCAACGGTTGTCTTACCACTGGATTCCGGTCCGTAGATCTCAATGATTCGTCCCTTCGGCAGACCTCCCAATCCCAGTGCAATATCCAGACTCAGGGAACCCGTCGGAACTGTCTCCACATTCATATTCGCTGTGTTATCCCCCAGCTTCATGACTGAACCCTTGCCATACTGACGTTCAATCTGTGCAATTGCCGCATCCAACGCTTTCAATTTATCTTCTTTAGCCATATCAATTCTCCTTCTCGCGAACCTATGTTCGTTTTCTTGTTCTAATAGTAGAATACTTTTGTCTTCTTGTCAATACTTAAAATATAAAAAAGGGAAAATATGTTCGAATAGAAACAAAAAGGACAGTTGCCTTGCAACTGTCCTCATTATACTGATTTCACTACTGTTCGTCAAGCATCGTATTCAGATAATCCTTGATGGTATCCGCATCCTGCAGACCGATCATTCTGGTCTTGAACAGACCATAGTGCATAAACACAAGGGTTGGAATACTTGCAATCTGGTAATTCATGGCAAGCTCCGGCTGCTCATCCACATTGACCTTACAGATCTTCACTTTATCGCCCATTTCCTCCGCCACCGCGTCCACGATCGGCGACTGCATCTGGCACGGTCCGCACCAGGTAGCCCAGAAATCAATCACGACCGGCACCTTGGCCTCCATTACCTCTTTATCAAAATTTGCCTTTGTCAATTCAACTACACCCATGCTGTGTCCTCCTTTATCTCTGTTAGTTGGTTCCAAACTCTGCCAGTACCAAACCTTCGTTGCGGTCCAGTGTCATACCGACACTCCATGCATTGACGAACAACAGCAGCGGATTGCCCTTCATGTCGATAACTTTCTTCATATCGGACGTACCGGTAAGGTTGTCCACATCCACCTCATGCTTGTTCGCAATCCAACGGATATGCTCATATGGCAGATTCTCCAAACGGATGTCTACATTATACTCGTTCTCCAGTCTGAATTTCAATACGTCAAACTGAAGTACACCCACCACTCCTACTATTATCTCTTCCATTCCGCCTTTGTATTCCTGGAAAATCTGAATCGCGCCCTCCTGTGCGATCTGCGTCACACCCTTGACAAACTGCTTGCGCTTCATGGAATCCACCAGGCGGACACGGGCAAAGTGCTCCGGTGCAAATGTCGGAATTCCCTCAAACTTAAACTTGTCCTTGGCCGTGGTAAGCGTATCACCAATGGAGAAAATACCCGGATCGAAAATACCGATGATATCCCCTGCATATGCCTCATCGATGATTTTGCGCTCATCTGCCATCATCTGCTGCGGCTGCGCCAGCTTGATTTCCTTACCACCCTGAACATGGTACACTTCCATGCCGGCATCGAACTTTCCGGAGCAAATGCGCATGAACGCGATACGGTCACGGTGGTTCTTATTCATGTTCGCCTGAATCTTGAACACAAACGCTGAGAAATCCTCCCCGAACGGATCGATCATTCCCATATCCGACTTTCTTGCGGTTGGTGCATATGTCATCTGCAAAAAGTGCTGCAAAAAGGTCTCCACGCCAAAGTTTGTCAACGCAGAGCCAAAGAATACCGGAGAGAGCTCTCCCTTTGTCACAAGCTCCATATCAAACTCAGCGCTGGCTCCGTCCAGCAGTTCGATTTCTTCCAGAAGCTGTGCCTTTTTCTCCTCACCGATTTCCTCCACCAGCGCCGGATCATCAATGGAAAGAATCTTTTCCGAGCCTTCCTTGGTTCCCTTCAGCGTGTCCGCAAAGGTCATGACCTGCCGTTTGTTACGGTCATATACACCCTTGAACTCCTTTCCTGAGCCGATTGGCCAGTTGATTGGACAGGTGGCAATTCCCAACTCATTTTCAATATCATCCAATAGTTCAAACGTATCATTCGCGTCGCGGTCCATCTTATTGATAAAGGTAAAGATTGGGATGTGCCGCATCACACAGACCTTGAACAGTTTTCGTGTCTGCGCCTCAACACCCTTGCTGGCATCGATGACCATCACGGCGGAATCCGCCGCCATCAGGGTACGGTAGGTATCCTCCGAGAAATCCTGATGTCCCGGTGTGTCCAGAATGTTGATGCAATACCCGTCATAATTAAACTGAAGCACAGAGGATGTAACGGAAATACCTCTCTGTTTCTCGATTTCCATCCAGTCCGATACGGCATGTCTTGCAGTCGCTTTTCCCTTCACGGAGCCGGCCAGATTGATTGCGCCTCCGTACAGAAGGAATTTCTCTGTCAGAGTGGTCTTACCGGCATCCGGATGGGAAATGATTGCAAACGTACGTCTTTTTTCTATCTCTTTTTTTAAATTACTCACAATGGTTCCTCCCATGCATGCTTCCAAGTGAAAACACTGGCTGTATTCACAGCAAGAACTATTGTACATGAAAAACTATGTATTTTCAACGGATATTTTACTGAATCGGCGTGATGACAATATTCTCCGCAGCAACACCGGTCTTGCGTTTCACGATGTCCTCCACCTGCGCGCGCCTGGCATCTGTCACCTCCCCCATATTCAGGACCACATCACAGCTGTCCTCACTGATGCTGACCACCGCATTGGTGAATCCCTTGGCCTCCAGCATCATCTCTGCGTTTGCCTCTTTTTCCGCAATGTCTGTCAACTGGATCATCTCATTGACCGCTTCCTGCTTCTGGGCTTCATCCAGACTGTCATTGTCTATGATGGCCTGAAGCACCTCACGGTTTTTGGACCGCACCTGCTCACGATTCAGCTTTACCTGTGCCGCATAGTCCGAGCTTACGACCTTGGCACTTGTAAGCACCGTCTCCCCCGGATTCATGGTCTCTTCTGCCTCTGTGGACATGGTTTCCAGCAGATCCTCCTCATCACTGATTTCCAACGCAAGGTCCGTCTCGTTGTTCAGCACATCTGTGTTGGCCACGATCTGTGCCTCCTCCTCTGCGTGTCCGTTTTTCCTGTCATAGCTTACATACCCCGCGATCGCTATGAGCACCGCCAGAGTTGTAATCACAATCTGATTTTTATGAAATATTTTTTTCACCGCTATTCCTCCTGCACTGACATCTTAACTACTGTTATCTTATGCGCCTCCAGTTGAAATAATGACATAACGGAATTGGAAATATTGGTCACAACCTTTGCATTTGCGCCTCCCTCCGTCACCACCACAACACCGGCAACCTTTGGCTTCTTTTTGAGGATTACATAGGGCACTTTCTTATCCCCCGTGTCATAGACCACCGTCTCCTCCTGCCGCCTGTCCGCATCTGTGGTTACATTCTTGTCCACATAAGTCTGCCCGTCGTCCTCCAGAGTGATCATTACCTCGCATTTTCCCACCCCATCCATCCGGCTCAAAAGTTTCTCGAGCTGTCGTTCCAGCTGTTCCCGATATGTCTCCTCGTACCGGACTTCGTCCGTACCGGATAGCTGTGTTTCCTTCTCCTTCTCCGGTTTTTTCTTCGTTTCCTCTCCTGTTGGAATCGCGATCAGCATGAGCAGCACACCCACAAGCAGGAACACGATATAATCCGTCTTACTCCGTTTCCCCAGAATTTTCTGTATCCACTCCCGCAGCTTCGTAAAGTCTTTCATACAAGTCCCCTCCCTTTGTACATTCCTCCATGATCTGTTCTACCTGGCTGCGCACCTCGTCCTCCCCATCCTCCGTAAAAAGCGAAAC
This sequence comes from uncultured Lachnospiraceae bacterium, assembly GCA_945868435.1. Taxonomy (GTDB): domain Bacteria; phylum Bacillota; class Clostridia; order Lachnospirales; family Lachnospiraceae; genus Roseburia. The sequence continues at coordinate 153,967 of CAMBLG010000001.1, read as the reverse complement.
AACCGGCTGCATCAGGATCGCCACCATCAGAACACCGATAAAAAACTGCACATATTTTTTGTAGGTGTCTTTCGGTACCAGATAGGAGAAAAGAAACAGGATCAGCATAAATATAAAATAATCCCTGACAAATTTTAAAATGACATTCATAGTTCCCCCTAATAAATGAAGCTGGTGGATGCGCTGATCATAGATATCGTTATAAAGAACAGCAGCATTGCATCCACAATTATTTTCAGGTACAGTGCGCAGCCACGCCCCACACCATTTACGCATTCCCCGATCCGCTTATCACAGAAGGGCTGAAGAAGCGCCCCCACCAGGCGGTACATCACATGAAAGCAGGCCACGGAGATCGCAGGTGAAGCACACAACAGCACCAGGATTACAAGAGCCGCCGTTCCCACACTGTTTTTGATCATAATTCCGCACCCCACCAGGATTTCTCCGGCGGCACCAAAGGTATTGCCGATTCCCGGGATGGATTGAAGAGTCTGATACACCCCGCTGGATGCCAGACGATCCTTGGCCGGTGCCAAAAGCGACTGCACTACTCCCAGTCCGACTACCCCCGCCAGCGCCAGTTTTAACGCTACCCGGATACCGCTTTCGATCAATTCTGCCAGCCGCGACAGCTTGGACTCATCAAAGAGATGATCCATCATCTGCAACAGCACAAACACATGCACTCCCGGAACAAACACCGTTTTCATGGCAAGCTCCAGAAGATAGATCAACCCAAAGGCCAATTCATAAAATATGCCGGCCGATGAACCGTTTCCTGCCACGAGCAAGGTTGTGGCATAGACCGGAATGAAAGCAGTCATAAAAGAAAGCATTTTCGTAAGGCCTGTTTCCACCACTTCGTTTACCAGTAAAAACGTGTTAAGCAAAAGCATCATGATTGCGGTATACACTGCAAAAAAGCCCAGGTCATTCACGTAGCTCTGACGTGTGATCAATACGCGGCCAAACATGGCGAACAGGAGAGATACGCTCAGGATCTGGATAAACATTGGCTTTGCCGCCCGCAGCGCATAAAAAAACAGATCCAGCACATATTCCACCAGTTCCTCCGGTTCAAACTCTTCTCCTTCATTTTCCAGCATCGCCTGTACCAGATTTTCGAAAGAAAGCCTCTCCGGCAATTCCTCTTTTGTGTAGCCATCCACCTCGTCGAGCTCCAGTTCTTCCAGAAGAATTGACAGATAATCTTCTTTCGTTTTCTCTAACGCTTCTTCATCTGCCTGAATTTCCTGATCTTCTGATTCCGCTGCCGATGTTCCATCTATCTGCTGCGCTTTTATCGTTTCCGTCGTTAAGAATATTCCAAGCAGCACGAAAAGCACCGTAAGCCTACGCAAGCATTTCATCCAGCACCTCCATCAGATAATACAGTTCCGGTATGCTGAGCACAATAATGGCAAGCTTGGCAAACATCTCCATCTGATTCGCGATAGAGCCATACCCCGCCTCCCGGCACAGCGATGCCCCATAGTCCGCAATATATGTAATTCCAAGCATTTTTAAAAGAGGAAGCAGATACACCTCATCAATCGGCAGCCGGGACATCACAGCGTTTAAGAAATCTGCAATGACCTGAATCTGCGCCAAAGCATAGAAAAAAATAAGCATACCTGCCGCAATTACGATAAGCAGTGAAAATTCTCCCTTATCCCGCTTAAAAAGCATTGCGAGAAACACTGCAACAATTCCGATTAATCCGATTTTTAAAATAACCCTACTCCTTTACATTGCAAAAAGCGTTTCCATTGTTTCAAACAGATCACTGATGTATGGTACGATCCAGAACAGCACAATGATAAGCCCCGCAAGGCTTAACAGGAAGGACTGCTCCTCCCTGCCACTGTGCTTTAGCACCTGGCTTAAGACCGTCACCACAATTCCCACCGCAGCGATCTTAAAGATAATCGTGATACTCATGTATCTCCTTTCCCTGTCGGCATTGCTTTACATAAGCATACTGCCAGTTGCATATATTCGCTGTGCTCATTCAAAACGCATATTTCAGATCAAAAGAATCACAAGAAGCACTCCCCCCAGCATCCCTACCGGCATGTACACCTTCTGCCTGCGCACAAACTCTCTTCGTTCCTCCGCAAGCTGTTCCTCGATTCTCCTGCGGGTCGCCTCTGCACACTGCATGCTTTCCTTCCGGTTACTTCCGAAAAATGCCCCTGACGCCGAACACATGAACTCCCATATAGCGTCAGACAAGTCTAAGTCCTCCCTGTATTGTTCCAAAACCTCTCTCCACAGCACATCTCCGGTGGGAAAGCTACAGGTTTTCAAAGTGCGATTCAGGGTCTCCAAAAATGCATCCATCCGTGTATTGCCGGTCGTATACTGCTCCAGGAAATCCGAAAGCCGCATTTTCTCCCGCTCCAGACTGTACTCCCAGCTTACAAGAAGCTGAATAAATGCAGCCGCTGTTCTCTGCCTCCTTTTCTGTCTCTCATACCAGTTCACAAGAATCCCTCCACACCCGCAGAGAATCAGCGCAATCCCCGTCAGCTTACCCATATTCCCTCCTCCTGATTTGGGACATAAATCATTGCCTGCCGCCGGTTTATCCTGTTTTTTCTTTCCTTCCCCGTTTCCTTCGTCTCCTCTGTATCGGCCCGAATCAGACGCACAAGCCGCCATTCTCCGGTATGCAGGATTTCTTCCATGTGAGGCTTTTCGTACAATTCCGCCCTGGCCTGTGCATGAATGGTTCCGATAATCCTTACGCCTGCCCGCATGGCCGACTGCACCGCAAGAAAATCAGCCTCCTTACCCAGTTCATCCACCGCAATGACCTCCGGGGACATGGATCGAAGCAGCATATGCATGCCGATCTCCTTGGGGCAATTGTCCAGCACATCGGTCCTTGGTCCCAGATTGTTTTGGGCAACCCCCTTATGGCAGGCCGCAATCTCGGAACGCTCGTCCACCACCCCCACCTTCAGTCCCCGGCCATGGTCTTCCCCGCCGGAAAGGATGCGGATCAGATCCCGCAGATACGTGGTCTTGCCCACACCGGGCGGTGCAAAGATCAACGTATTATAGATGCTGTCTCCCTGTCGGATATACGGGAGCAATCCCATCGCACATCCCTTGACTTCGTGGGCGATGCGGATATTCAGTCCGCTGATGTCCGAAAGCACATCCGCCCGATTGCCACCGCCTCCGTCATGGTAGCTCATATGTCCGCACACCCCAACGCGATGTCCTCCCTCAATGGTAAAAAAGCCCTGCTTCATTTCCTCCTCCAAGGCATACAGCGAATATCCGGTGAGATAATTCAGCATCTCCCGCAGCATCGATCGGTCTATGCACGTATCTGGCAGACGTACATAACCTCCGTCCATATACAGTTCAACAGGCTGTCCAACCCGTATACGAATTTCCTCTGCCTCCGAGAACGGTACATCACGCATTTTCTCCCGCAATTCCACCGGAAAATATTGAGAAAATGTTATCTGGTCCATAGCACATGTTCCTCCAAACAAAAAGGTCATAGAGACCGTTGTCCCTATGACCTATATGTATGCTTATATTCTGTTTTTATTCCAAAAATCTTCTGCCTGTTACATGCGATCCGGTGCGGAGAAGCCCAGTACATCAATACAGGTCTCCAGCACATCCTTGGTCAGCATCAGAAGTCCGATGTAAGACTGCTGAACAGCAGCATCCTCCTCAGAAAGAATCTTCGTGCCATGGTAAAAGCCGTTGAATTCATTGGCAAGCTCGTAAATGTACGCACAAACCTTATGAGGAGCCAGTTCCTCATACGCATTTTCCATCATGGCATTGAACCGCGCCAGTGCCAGCATCAGGTTCTTCTCACTTTCGGAATGGGCCGGAAGAATTGCCGCCTGCTCCGGCAGTGCCCCCTTGCTGTCCTTATACTTGGCAAGAATAGACTTGATGCGCACGATGGTATATAAAATGTATGGTCCCGTGTTGCCCTCAAAGGAAGTAAAGCGCTCAATGTCAAACACATAATCCTTGCTGGCCTGGTTGGACAGATCTCCGTACTTCACAGCCGCCAGCGCAACCACCTTGGCTGTCTCCTTCGCCTCTTCATCCGAGATATCCAGATTCTCCTTGGCCTTCTGGTTCTCGGTGATCTTCTTCAACATCTCCTCGTTGATCTCATCCAGGAGATATTCCAGACGCATGACACCGCCGTCTCTGGTCTTGAAAGGCTTGCCATCCTTTCCGTTCATGGTGCCAAAACCGATATGCTTTAATTCCACATGCTCGTCCACCAGTCCGGTCTTGCGGGCGCAGCGGAACACCTGGATAAAGTGCATGCTCTGTCTTGCATCTGCCAGGTAGATGATGCTGTCCGGATTGTAATCCTTCATTCGCATGACAATGGTTGCAAGGTCCGTTGTACTGTACAGGGATGCGCCATCGGATTTTAAGATGATGCACGGAGGAATCTCCTTGGCATCGGTCTCCTCTGCCACATCCACCACCAACGCTCCGTCACTCATGTAGGCGAAGCCCTTGTCCTTCATCATCTGCACCATATCCGGAACATACGGCTGTGCATCGGACTCGCCCTTCCACAGATCAAAATCCACGTTCAGGTTGCTGTAATTGCGCTTCAAATCCGTCACAGATACATTTAAGATATGGGAAAGCAAAGCCTGATAGCCTCTTCTTCCCTGCTGAAGCTCATGGGTTGCCTGAAGAGCTGCCGCCTTAAAGTTCTCGTCCTCCTTGGACTTACCGCTGGCTGTGGGATAGATATCCTCCAGCTCTGATATGGTAAAAGGTGCCTCTTGGGGATATTCCCCGGTATAGCTCTCATCAAAATACACCAGCTCCGGTTTTCTCTCCTTCAGTTCCACGATAATGAGTCCCATCTGTAAGCCCCAGTCTCCCAGATGTACATCACCGATTACATTATGTCCCATAAATCTGCCGATCCGCTTTACGCTCTCGCCGATGATTGCAGAGCGCAGATGACCGACATGCAGTGGCTTTGCGACATTCGGTCCGCCATAGTCCACAATGATGGTCTTCGGATTCTGTGTCTTTTCACAGCCGAATCTTCCTGCATCCTGCTTCATCTCATCCACATAGGAAGCCAGATATTCCGGTGCCAGCTTCAGATTCAGAAAGCCCGGCTTCACAGATTCCACGCTCTCAAACATGGCATTTCCGGTCAGACCTTCCGCAATCTTGTCCGCTATCATAAAAGGCGCGCATTTGTACTCCTTCGCTGCCGCCATAGCTCCATTGCACTGGAACTCGCACAGATCCGGGCGGTTGGACAGCGTCACCTTGCCGTATTTTTCATCGTATCCGTTGGCAACAAATACCTTCGTCACCTCTTCGGTAATTGCATCAATTAATTTCTTCATGATCGTTCTCCTTTTAAATCTAAAGGTATCATAACAAAACAGGCCTTTGGAAGTCAATAAGAAGACGCCACGATTTTCACTATGCTCTCCGATACCGGTTCAGGCAGGCATAAATCTCCTGCGGGCGAGGCATTGCATAACCGCCAGGAATGTAACTGCCCTCCGCAAAGAAGGAAAGTCCCTTCTTCTGCATCTGTGTGATCATATACTCTGCAATATCAGAAAGTGTCCGTTTTCCATCGATCAGCTTCTCCACTGCATATTTAAGCATAATCCCAAGCGCGGCTGTCTGCTCTGTGTCGATGAGCTGTTCGATATAGCGAAGATCCACGTTCTGTTTTCCAAGGGCAAATCCGTCGCGCCCCATGACTTTTACCTTTAAGCGCTCCGGCTCGTCTTTTTTCACCGCTCCCGTGCGGTAATCTCTTCGTCTGGTTGCACCGTTTGCGTCCTTTGTCATAATGCGATGGCTCTGGGGCATCGAAAAAGGAGTTGGCATTTCCTCCGAAATCGGAAAGCTTGCGCACAACGCCTTGGCCTTTTCCGTAATGTCCACCGGCCGGTAATTATCCATCTGAATCACGGTATCCGCAATATGGAAAAAGGCGCCGGAGCTTCCCGCAACAAGAATTGTAGATATCCCCGCCTGCTCATACAAAGCTTTCGCCCGGGACAAGAATGGCGTGATGGGTTCCTTATCGGGGCTTACTACACGTTGCATAAATGCATCCCTCACCATAAAGTTGGTGGCTGAGGTATCCTCATCCAGAAGAAATACACGGCTTCCCGCTTCCATTCCCTCTATAATCCCCGCCGCCTGCGAGGTACTTCCGCTGGCATCCTCAGTGGAAAAGCAACGGGTATCCTTCTTATTCGGCAGATCATTGATAAACATGGAGATATCCACATCCTTAATGAAACGTCCATCCTCCGAGCGCATTTTCAGCGCGCTCTCATCGGTAATCACATACTCTCTTCCATCTCCTGCAATGTGGTTGTACACCCCAAGCTCCAGTGCCGTGAGAAGCGTAGACTTACCGTGATATCCACCGCCCACGATCAGCGTAATTCCCTTGGGAATTCCCATTCCTGTAATAGTTCCCTTATGAGGAAGCTCCATACTTACCCGCAGCGATTCCGGGGACTCAAATTCCACGGAGTTCTTCATCGGCTTACTGGATATACCGCTCTCTCTGGGTAAAACTGCATGATCTGCCACAAATGCCACAAGTCCCATGGTATCCAGCTGTTTGCGGATGTAGTCCTGATCCTCGGCAAGCTCGACGGCCGCCTGAACTGCCTTCGCGTTCAGATTCTTATAGGAAAAGGCCTGGGTAACACACACCGGTAGATATTCAAACAGGATTTTCTCCAGTTCCCTTGCATTGATGGTTCTTCCGTTCGCGGGAAATCCCACCGCAAAACGAGCTGTAATCCCTTTGTTCGTAACCTCACAGGCCGTGCGGTAAAGTACCTCCTGTCCGCACTGCGTCACCGAGATCAATCCGCTTTTTCCGGATCCCTTTGCCTTAAAGGTATACTGGTTGACCTGTTTTGCGAACTGTCTCGCAAGAAAATCCGACAGTGCCTGTCTTGTCAGATCATTTTTTACTGCATATTCCGGGAATGCCGCCACCGACGCAGGCACGAACACACTCACATGGGATGGTGCTGCAAACGGATCCCCCTGCACATGGTCAATGTTCAACTGATATCCATCGAACTGATAACTACCCCGCAATGCTTTGTATGCGGGGTAGCTCTTGTGATCGATGCTTCGTAACTGATTCTGTAACTCTCTTGATGACTGCATAATACTGCCTAACCTCTTTTACTTTTTCTCGCAACATTTACGAGTAGTTTAACATTTTTAGGAAAAAAGCGCCATAAAATCTTACAGATTTCGATTATTTTTTTTCTTCAGAAGTGCCGACGTATCCAAGGTCTGTGGTTCCTGTTTTTTGTTATGTTTCTCCTTCTTTACGCGTTTTTTACTTTCTTTTTCCTCCGACTCCGGCTTCATACTCGAAGGAACTGCTGTGTCCACCATAATATCTGTTCCGTCAGAATCTGCCACGCTTGCTTGGCCCATCTGTATTACATTGGCTTTTCCTGAATTGCTGGAATTTATTCCACGCTTCTGCATGCGGGCTCGCACTGCCCGGTACAGCTTTGTATCCTGCGGCAGAAAATGGAACCTGCGGAAGGCAATATCCATCACGAACCACAGAATTGCCACAAGAATCAGCCATTTCGTCAGGTCATAGCGCTCTCTTGCCTCGCTTTTTCTTTGCTTCCAGAAGTTTTCTTCCGGCTCTAACATGTTCCCATAATGCGCGATAAAATTCGTGAAAGCGGTGGTGCTTACACCAAACTTATACTCATCCGAATATTGAACTACCGCCGCAGTTGTTATGGCGTTGGTAATCTCTCCCTCGTCAATCCGTCGTACACTGAGGTTGTAGACACCGGTCACATCCGTGTCCAGTTTTGCCTCATACCGTCCGGGTGCCGTGGCCTGAAGCGGTGCAGTGACGGTATTGCCCTTCGGGTCTGTATATACAGCCTCCACCTTTGTCTGCTCACCGTAATCCCTTGCCTGGTATACGATATTTGTATATCCTCCGGCCGTCATCACATCCACGGCGTCCTCACCGATGGAAGCATTGCCTGCACTATAATCCACAATGCGCTTCCACAGCTGAACATAGTCACTCTGTCCCGCATATCCCGCAGTCCAGGAATTGGTTACATCGGTATTCCACGCAACTGTATGTCCCAAACCGTACTGCATAACCGTAAGAATGGGATCATCCTTCTCCGATGCAATGAGCAGCTTAGCATTGCTCTTAGGCGTTGCACTGACATATCCATAGATAGCCGGCCAGCCATCGGCAAAAAGTCCCTTTGTAATCTCATTGCTGCTGTTCACAGCCAGCCCAAAGGTTCCGTTTTGCAGATATGTGTCTCCGCTTAAGAATACCTCCTGGGCAAAAATCTTAGGAATGTCTGAAGCCATATCCGAATAATAATAACGCCCACCGCAGTCATCCGCGATCTGCTCTAACAGCCGGGCATCCGATCCATCCCCCACCGCTACCGTCGAAAGTGTCACATCATTCTCGTTGTAGGCGGATGTAATAGCAGAATAATTTCTACTCTCCCCCTGCCCGTCTGTCAGAAGAATCACATGGCGGATGCTGACATCGCAGTCTGCCACACCCTGAAGCGCCGCCCACAACGCCGGCTGAATGGTGGTTCCGCCGCCCTCTGCAATGGTCTCGATCTGCTCTTTGATCGCCTTCTTGTCAGAGGCCAGTGTCGGTTCCACTACCCAGCTATAGGAATCATCAAAGGAAATCACGCCCACATAATCCGTGCTTCTCATCTGATCTACTGCGGTCTCCGCCGCCGTGATGGCCAGATCCAGATTCGTGGCTCCGTTTCCGGCATCCACACTCATACTTCCGGAATGGTCAATCACCATGATCATCGCCATGGACGGAATCTCATTTACGCCCCGAAGCTCCATGTCCACCGGAAGCACCGTCTCCAAAACACTCTCCCGGTAACCGCCCAGCGCAAAGCTGTCCTCTCCGCCACAGCATACCAGACCACAGCCGTAGTCTTTCACATAGGTATCGATGTTGGCAAGAAAACCCTCCGGCAAATCGGACAGGTACACATTTTCCAGCACGATACTCTTATACTCCAATAACTCCTCCAGTGTATCCGGCGCATTGATGGCCGAAACGATCTGATAGTTGCAGCCTGCATTCTGCAGGATTGCCTCATAGGCTGCGGAATCCTCATCCATACCGGATATTACCAGGATTTTCGGTGCAGAATCCACAACCGAATACGCGTGATAGCTGTTGTTCTCCTCACAGGTATCACCTGCCGCAACAACCTTCACCTCGAAGCTCTCCACACTCTCTCCCGTGACCTTCTGCTGGAATTGAAACTGGTTGGTCCCACGGTTCAGATGAACAGAATAGGCATCTGTCTGCAGTCCTCCCATCCAGATCTGGATCTCGGCGTCCGTCTCGTAATTGCTCTCCACCGTCACCGTCATGGAGTATGCATCGCCCTCATAGAGATAGCTTGGAAGTTCAACGTTTTCCACATAGGCATCCTGTCCCTGACTCACCTCGTAGGTTTTGGCGAGCAGTTCAATCTTGCGGGAAACAAGCGCCGATGCTGTAGAAGTAATGTCTCCTTTCGTCTCTTTTCCATCCGTCAGAATGACCACGCGGCCTGCACCATTTGCCGGGATCATGGCAAGAGCCCGGGATACAGCCTCCTCAAAATTGGTCGCCGTCTTATCCGGCATGGACATCATCTGTGAGAAATGGTCTTCCTCGGTCAAAAACTGCTCTACCAGAGAATTTTTACCGAAGGCAACGATTCCATACTGATTATCCTTCGGCATCTGGGCCAGCACATCGTCCAGATAAGCTTCCATATCCGACAGATTCTGCTCATTACTCTTAGACAAATCCACCAGAAAAATCGTTGTATTGGCAGCCTCTCTCTTGCTTACCGACACCCCAGACAAAGCGAGAAACAGCATGACAACACCAAGCACCCGAACAACAAGATAGAACTTTCCGCGGTAACGCATCTGCCGCACATACAGAATCCATTCCACCACCATGAGAATCAGGATAATGAGAAGAAGGACATTGCGCAGCTGTTTTTTAACCAGCTGTGTGCTGTAAGCATCCTCCTGTGCGGTTCCCTCCGCTGCAATGCGTCCGTCCGACTGACTTCCCGTGGCAAAGCGCACTACATACTGTTCCGTGTGATCTTGCGCTTGCACATCATACAATCCGGCCTTCTTCGTATCTGCATAAAGCGTACTCACATCTACATCTGCCTGCGGATGGAATAAAACGGCCTCTCCGGCCTCATAGACATTGCCGGAAAGCAGTGAAGTGTCCCCCAAGAACTGTATGGCATTGGCCATAAATATCGGAAATTCCGCTTTGAGTGGGAAATCCGATTCCCGGATGTCAAATCCCACAACAATGGTCTTCACGCCATCGTGCTCTCCGTAATAACCTGCACACTGCTCTCCGGCCCACAAAAAACCGGTTCCCCACTCCGGTACATTGTACACATTGGTCTCATTGACACCGATGGAAAAGGAAGACAGCCCGGATGTCAAGTCACAGGCAGAAACTGTAAGCAGCACATTATTTACTGTATCTGCCGCATTCTCTTCATCATGGAATGCCATTCTCGTGGTATGCCCCGCATCAGTACAGATCGTTCCCGCATCATAGATGCGGACTGCTTGTTCCTCATCTGTCAGCATGCTTTCCGTTTTCGCCTTGGTCAGACTCATACCGGTGGCAGCCGCATAGGCCTTTTCAATATAGGTATTGCCCTCTCCGATAAGTACCGCGTCGATCTGGCTGCTCTGCTCCTTAATTGCGTAGGACTCGTTATCCTCTGAGAGGGAATCCCCCTGATTTGTACCTTCGAACCTGACAGAGCCTATCTCACTGCGAAGTGCATCACCCTCCCAGTTCATTTCATCGAAAAAGCACAGCGTTGTCTCCCCCGCGCCAAGGGTCACCTGCTTAATCTGGAGCAGTTTTGCCCCTTCATACAGACTTACCTCAAAGGAAGCCTCTGCATCTCCATAGTTTGTAAGGCTGCAGGCACAGGTTACTGCACCCTCCTCTTCCACGTAGGAAAGGAAATTATTAGAAACATTATTGACAGCTTCGCCCATGACAAGCACCTGTGCATCAAAGTACTCGGCGAATCCATTTGCATCCTCGGCACCGTTTCCGTCTGTAAACACAATAACTTCCGCATTGGAGGCGCCCGCTTCCCCCTCGTTTGTCTCATCGCCTGTCATACGCAGCGTCTCCACAACACTCTGCGCATCGGGAAGATTTCCCAGAGCATCGCTGCAGCTAACCTGATCTAAGACAGCATTTAAGCTGTTCTTGTCGGTCGTTCCGACAGCCAAAAGATCCGTCCCCATACTGTCATTGGTAAGAATGGAAAATTTTGTTTCCTCCGACGATGCGATCAGTGCCTTTGCCTGCGCAAGCGCCTCCTCCATACGACTCTTGCCATTGCCGGCATCATGCTGCATGCTTCCACTGGTATCCAGAACGAGGATCACATTTCCCTCTGCTCTGCCTTCCCTGTGAATATAAGGTGACATAAGAGCCAAAACCATGAGCAGCAAAATAAAAATCTGCAGGTACATAAGCAGATTGTGAATAAATTTCTCCAGAAACGTCTTGGACTGCTGGTTTTTAAACAGCTTATCCCAAAGCAGGTTCGAGGATATCCGGTAATCCTTCCCCTTGGGTTTTAACAAATATAAAATAACCACGATTGGCACGGAAAGAAGCAGTGCCAGTGGCCATAAACTTTCAAATATCATAAATCTCCCTTAAATCCTCAAACACAAGCTGATTTTTGTCTCTACCGGTGTCACAGAGCACATAGGTTCCTCTGCTCCCCAGACAACCCTTTCTCATTCGCTCGGTCAGACGGTTCAATTCCTTTTCATAACTGTCAATTGCCTTCGCGTCCACGGTCAGACGAAGCTTCTCCTCAGTCTCTGCATCGATCAGATTCAAAGCCCCCTCCAGGGTGATATACAATTCCTCCGACGCCATGGTGTGCAAAATAACCGGGCGCTGCTTACAATAATTCAGATACTGCAAAAGCTTCTCAAAGGTTTGCGTACTCTCATCTAACATCGTTGGATTCAAAAAGTCGCTGATGATCACCGTCACTCCCGGTCCACGTTTTTGGCATCGCTTCACTGCATCCAACATATCTACATTCCCGTCAAAGCGAATGGTATCCAGCCATTTTAACACCTTGTGAAAGGCATTTTTACCGCCTCCCACCGCAATAGGACGATTCATGTCCTTCATATCATAGAGATACAGACGGTCCATATTATTCAGAGCCAGAAAGCCAACAACAGCCGCAAGCTCCTTTGCAAGTTCTGACTTTTTCTGCTCTCCATAGTCCATGGACGCACTGGTATCCACGAGCACAGAGACAATTGCCTCCTTCTCCTCCATATACTCCCGAATATACAGCTTATCCGATCTTGCATACACATTCCAGTCCATGCGCCGCAGATCATCCCCCGGCATATATTCCCTGAAATCGGAAAACTCCGCAGATATTCCCTTCTGCACGGATTTCCGGTTACCGGACATATTCAGGCTGCTCTTATGGGACATCTGCAGCCGAAGTCTGGAAAGCGTATCATAAAACTTCGCTTCAAGCATACAAATTCGCTTCCTTTGCTTCAATCATCTGACCGATCACAGCATCCTCTGTCACGCCCTCCGAAATGGCATCAAAACTCAGAAGGATTCGGTGTCTGAGCACCGGATAGGCCACGGCCTTCACATCCTCAAAGGATACGTTCAATCGCCCCTCCATAAAGGCCCGGGCTCTGGACGCACGAATCATAGCCTGAGCGGCACGTGGACTTGCCCCCTCCCTGATATATGCATTTTCTTCGTGGGTAGCCATCACAAGCTCTAAGATATAATTCATAACCGCATCCGCAATAGGAATCTGGGCAATGAGTTTTCTGGCCTCAATCAATTCCTCTGCGTTCATCAGTCCCCGAATTTCCGGCGATGTCTGTCCCTCCGTCAGCCCTACAATTCCGCGCAGTTCCTCTTTGCTTGGGAATTTCACCAAAACCTTAAACATAAAACGGTCCAGTTGGGCCTCCGGCAGAGGATAGGTTCCCTCCTGCTCAATCGGATTCTGGGTTGCCAGAACCAGAAACGGTTCCTCAAGCCTGTGACTCTCATTTCCCACAGTGACCGTGTGCTCCTGCATGGCCTCTAAGAGTGCCGACTGGGTCTTCGGTGTCGCACGGTTGATCTCATCTGCCAGTACAAGGTTGGCAAAAATCGGTCCTTTCTCAAACCGGAAGCTGCTTTTGCCTTCTTCCTTCACCATGATATTGGTTCCGGTCACATCGCTGGGCATGAGGTCCGGCGTAAACTGAATGCGCTTAAAATCCAAAAGAAATACCTGTCCGATGGTACGCACAAGCATGGTCTTGCCAAGTCCCGGCATACCTTCAAGCAATACATTTCCTCCAGTCAGAAGCGCCAGCATTACCTGACGGATAATATTCCTCTGACCGATAATTCCCTTTCCGATTTCTTTTTCACACTCCATGATTTTCTGCTGAAACATTTCTATATCGGACATAATGATCTCCTTTTTCTGTTACATGTTATATTTTCAATGATCATCTCAACTATTCGTTCAGATTTTCAAAATAATCGCGTATCACATTCTCCATGCCTGTGGGGTATTTTCCGGTGGCAATTCCCTCGTAGGCACTGTCGGTATAGGATCCGATCACGGAATTATAATCCTCATGGTTTCCCTCCCAGGCCAGCCCATTCTGCTGTCTGACATAGTCGGAATCCTCATCCCCGTTCTTATCACCGGTCAAAGCCGCATCGTCACCCGTCTGATTTGGTACGCTGACATAGTCATGGGCTGCATCGCTGCTGCCGGTTCCTCTGCCGCTTCCGCTTCCGTTTCCACTGCCTGTTCCATTTCCCGTTCCAGTTCCGCTTCCATTGCCATTTCCGTTACCGGAACCACTTCCATTGCCATCTCCGCTCCCGTTACCCTCTCCGCTCTGGCCGTCACCGTCACCGTCACCGTCGCCGTCCTGTCCTTCGCCGGAGTTTCCATCTCCATCTCCGTTTTCGCCGCTCTCTCCGGTTCCGTTTCCTTCCCCGGAACCGTTTTCTCCATTCCCGGATTCTCCGGAACTCGCTGTACCGGAGGATGCGGTCTGCTGACTTCCGTCACCTGCGGCTGCTTTCGCCAGAGCCTCTGCATCCGCGATTCCCGCATCCATAGGATTCTCCATCTGAGAAGCAAGTGTGGAGAGACTCTGACTGGCCTGCTCGTATTTGTAATCCAGTTTTCCCATGGCAGAAGCCAGACTCTCCCAGGAATTTGCCTTCGCCAGTTCCTCCTGGGACAGCTTCAGCGCCTCTGCCAATGCATTCAGCTGCTCTTTCTGCTCCTCCGTCAGCTGATCCATCTCAACGGATTCCAGAGCATCCAACAGTTCCTCAAGTTCTTCCTTCTCTTCCTTCGCCCGCTCCTGCACCTGATGCGTGAGCTTTGCCTGTTCCCTGACAGGAGAAGGAATGAAGCTCATACCAATGACCACCGCAACGGACACGACAAGGGCAAGCCAATGACGAAGTTCCGGCAGAACCGGTATCTTAATCGTTGCTTTGACAGCCTCGTAATGCTTAAGGGCATCCTCCCTCTGCAGCCTTACAAATTCGCCATCCTCTCCCATCTGCTCATAGGCGGTGAGCATGCGTTCCTTTAATCCGAAAGAATCAATTCTTCCTGCAGCCTGCCTCATGTTATAACGACGAAGAATGCCATAGACAAGCCCCGCCAGAAGCCCCACTGCAAAACACAATGCTGCCGCAAGATGCACGTAGTAAAACGGTACGAACAGGGACACCAGCTCACAGACCATTCCAAGAATTCCTCCTGCGGCCGCAAACAAAACGCCCTTATCCAGCAGTTTCGCAATATTCATTTTACGACGGCAGCGTCTGATCTGCCCTGTCAGGTATTTTTTGAGATCCATACGATACCCTTTCTATTTTCTGCCTCTTTATGCCTTATTCTTAGCACCATGCTTTTTGATTGGATTAATCCTGCGGGCCGCCAGCCACAGAAACAGTATTGATATGGCAACAAACATCACGGTGGAAAGCACCATCCACAAATGACCGGACGCAATGTAACGGATAGGACCTCCGGTCTGCAAGGTTCCTGTCCCGATATTGGGAATCTGACTGACAAAGGATTCCCCTGTCATAACCTCCACAAAGAACTCCACCAGATACACCGCTGGATTAATCAGCCAGAACAGACATACATTTTCTCCGTAACTGTACCCGGTAACGGTCGTCACTGTACCGTTATAGTAGGCAGCCGACTCTGCAATCTGATAAATGATATAGGGAAGCATGGTTCCCAGGAAAAAGGCCACATAAAGCCCGTAGGACATAATCACCGCACTGATACTCTTCTTGCAGAGTGAAGAACACCAGATTCCAATGCTCGCGGAAAAAAGCGATACCAGTAGCGCGATTGCCAAAAACCATAGCAGATAACTCCAGGACATGCCTCCGATTACAAATGACAACGCCATAACAGGCATGCTGGCTACCACAAAGAACATACTCTGTACAATGGCCGTCATAACCTTTCCCATGATCACGGAAAAAGGCGTCATACTCGTAGTCATCATGATATCAAAGGTCTGCCTCTCCTTCTCTCCGGAGATTGCCGAAGCCGTCCGAACCGGCACAACAACGCCAAGAATGATAAGCTGCGTGACCGCCAGCACCGGATAAAGCCATACCAGACGGCTGTATATATTGTTGGTGGAGTAAGCGCTCTCCTGCTGGATGATTGCCATGGCAAGGAAGAACACCAGCGCAAGAATCAGTTCATAGGCAAACACTCCCCAGCAGATTCGCATACTGCGGGACTGTACCTTAATATCTTTTTTAACAATTGGATTGAGTCGCATTTTCCTGTCCTCCTTCCTGATTGGTCACACGCATAAATAAGGTCTCAAGATCCCCCTCCTGCTTGTGGAAACCGGTCACAACCACATCATTTGCGATCATGGTCCCGATCATTTTGGCTATCTCAGCTTTTGACATCGTATGGGACAGCTTAATCTCATGCTCACCAACCGAATTCACCTTTACTCCGGCATATTCGTTGGCGATGCGCACAGCAGTCTCCCTTCCGTCATCCAATGTAATGATCAGTTGATTGCTTCCAAAAACGTTCTCCATAACATCCTCGATACGGCCTGCCGTAACCAGATTGCCATGATCCATAATTCCAATACTGTTGCACATCTCCGAAAGCTCAGAGAGAATATGGGAACTGATCACAATGGTTTTCCCCATACTCTTCAAATTAAGAAGAAGCTCCTTCATCTCGACACGGGCTCTCGGGTCCAACCCGGAATTGGGCTCATCCAGCACAAGAAGCGCCGGATTGTGAATCAATGCCCGGGCAACGCATAATCGCTGTTTCATACCTCGCGAGAGTGTATCCACATATACTTCCTTCTTGTCGGAGAGATTCACAAGTTCCAACAGATCATCCGAAATCTTTGCAATCTCTCTGGATGTCATACGATACATGGAACCGTAAAAGTCCATATACTCTCTCACCTTCAGATTATCATACACACCAAAGAAATCCGGCACATAACCAATCTGTTTTTTGATCTCCTTCTGATGCGTCATGGCATCTACGCCATTGATCATAATATTGCCCGCCGTGGGCACCATCAGACCGCACACTATGCGGATCGTTGTCGTCTTGCCCGCACCGTTCGGTCCTACAAAGCCGAACAGATCTCCCTGCGGAATATGGAGGGTCAGATCATTGACGGCACGGAATTTGCCATAGTTTTTATACAAGTGATTAATCTGCAGCATTGTTTTCTACCTCCATTTCTTCATAGGAGTACAGACATCCATAGGAGGTCTCATTGCATTTGTCAGCCACGGTTTTGTCATAATTGTCGTATAACCCCACAACCGTGGCATACCCTGTGCCTTCCGGCTTCTCGTCATCCGCGATTCCGATTCCGATCAGAAGCGCTGCCATATCATCCTGTTCATAGGACAGATTGGCCGGGTTACTGTACATCGATACCATATCATACAAAAGGCTGTCATACATAGAAACCTCACCTTGATATACACATCTGGAATCTGCCTTCGCTTCTGACAGATTCAATGTTTCTCCCGCCTTCACATCAGAGAATACCATCAGATAGGAATCAAACCACACCGCCATATATTTCATATCCCGAACACTGTCATTGGTCACACTTCCACTTATGGTTCCGGTAAGGCCGGAGCCCTTGATATCCGAACCTGTTATCGTTCCCTTACTCTCACAGGTTCCCTGGGCATACAAAAAACCACTCTCAAAGTTCTCCTGAGGCTTCATGCCGATGGACAATCCCTCATTATCCTTCGTGACGGCATAGTGATAATCTCCGGCATTGTTTCCATTGCCCCCGTAATAATCACACCAGCCCGGACCTGCCACCTGATACTGCTCGTTCAACCGCATTTTCCACTCGCCCACACCGGAATGATAGGCGAGATAATAGGTATTCGCCTGACTGCTTCCCTCTTTGCTGGCAGTCACAGAGTATACCTTTGTCTCATTGACCTTCATGTTCTGTCCGAACACGAACACACCGGCAATAAACAAGATTCCAAGCACCGGCGCACCAATCCAGTACCATTCACTCTTTTTACACTTGCGCAGGATCAGATACAGAATCGGTCCTACAAGCACCACGTACACAACCATTAGAATTTTGAGAAATTTAAAGTCGACATCCGTATTGTTGCTGTCGATCAGTGCAAGGGCTCTCTGTCCCACATACTCCATATTAGAGCCTCCAAAGTTATTCTGGTAGCTCATGGAATTGTACATCGTCTCTTCATACATATACTGACAGGTATAGGTTGACGCTTTCACAAGTTCCGGATCCGTCAGGGAAAAATTGAAGACAGACACGGCTCCATCCTCCAACGTAACGCACAACGCCGGATTTTCCGAACTCTCATACCCGGTGTAATTCGTCATACTAAACTCGGCAATGGTCATGTTTGTAAAATCAATTCCCGAATCCTGATAGTTCCAATAATTTCCATAATTCTTTCTGTTTATCGAAACCGAACTTTCTTCTCCCGGCTCGCAGATTCCTGTCAGACTCACATTCAAAAAATCCTCGTCAAATCCCGAAAGTGTCTGCTCCGCATAGGCACCGGTTCCGATCAAAAGCCATCCACCGTCTTTGACCCAGTCCTGTATTGCCTGTATCGTTTCCTCGCTGAGCGCCGAAGTATCATAGGCGTCAATGATCATAAAATACAAGCCATCCAGATACCCGCTCAGATTATCCTCATCCAGTTCAATCAGATCAATCGGATACGCCATATTGTTCACATAGAAGTCCTGACCTCCCAGATCCATAAAAGTGAGGTCCGTATACTTTTCCGACAACACTCCCACCGGAATTCCGGATACCGTATCTCCAAACACGTTTTTGAGGGAGATGGTCTCGACCAACTTACCACGATCATCCAGAAAATTCACAGCGCACAAACCGCGGACAGCGTCTGCCGCCTTCTGCGGTATCGTCAGAGTAAACTGTTTCTCCCCCTGTGACGGAAGAGAGAGCTCTGTATTGTAGGCGCAGTTATCCCGCTCCGTATTGGCAAAGACCACCTGAACCGTACCGGAAAAATCCTCTCCGGTATTGCCTACTGTCACCTGCATGACATAGTTGCTGTTCTCCTGTTTCAAAAGCTTTACATCGCCGGAAAATACCTTCTCCTCCGGTTTCGTATCCGCATAGACCACACCGTTTCCGGCACCGGCCAGTATGCCGATCATACATAACAGCAAAACCGCCATTGCCATCACTCGTTTTCGCATAACTTTCTCCTTTCCTTCCCCTTAATTTCTTTCCATCAGGGATTGCCTGCCGGCGTAAATTGTTACTTTTCTCCGCTCAAACAGAACCCAACACAATGAATATAACACATTATCATAGTAAAGTCCTTTAATTTCTTCCAAAATTTGCTTAAGAATTTATGAATAAAAGGTAACTATTCAGACCCCCTTAGAATTAGATAATCAGAATCGTCATGCTTGCATGTAAGAGGCTGGTTATCTAATTCGTAAGGTGGCTCGAATAGAGTCACCGCCCCATATATGAGCAAAATTAGCTGCGTAGCAGCGAGAAAGCACGACTTGTCGTGCGGTTTTGCGAATGTATGAGGAGGGGTTCTGAATAGCTACAATAAAAGCAAAAAAAATCGTATCTGATAAAAATAAAAAAGAGAGCGGAAAACCGCTCCCTAATCTGCATTCTGCCTGAATATCGTATCTTTGTATTTGTTTAATACATTTAAAAGAATGCTTCCCAATACACAAACAGAGATAACTTCTCCAATTCCCACTGTCATGGCATTAAATATAATGGTCACATCCACTTCCTTTAAATAAACCCTCGGAATTCCATATCCGTATACCAGAATAAAAGGCACAATAATCATATTGGCGATTACCGGTGGAAGTGTACACAGAAACTTATGCCTGCGAAGCAGATAGGTTCCAATGGCGCCTAAGAGAGTCGCAATGCTTCCAAAAATAATATCCCAGATGACCGCACCCGTGGCAAGATTGGCAATCAGACACCCAATCCACAATCCCGGAATTGCAGCCGGTGTAAAAAACGGCAGAATACATAGCGCCTCCGAAAAACGCACCTGAATCGTGTGGGACGCCAGTCCCAGTGCATTGGCAACAAAAGTCAGCACCACATAGAGGGCCGCAATGATTGCTGCCTGGACCATAAATGTTACATTCTTGTTTCTCATATTCATTTGTCTCCTTTAGTTTTGTTTTATGTCAGGAAGGTCTCGAACTGACATTGGTACTATTGACGAATATAGATGCCCTGAGATTCGATGAAGTCGTCCAGCTCCTCCAAGGCCTCAGTTGCCCATTCTCTGCTTAATTCACCGCTCTCCGTCGCAGGAGTGTTCTCCTTGGATGATTCCGGCTTGGACCCGGCATTCTGTGTCTGTAATTTCTTTACATCCTTTTCTTCCATATGCGTATCCTCACTCTCACTCATTCTCCCTTATTCATCAACATGGATAAAATTATAACCTAACAAATTCCTTCTGTAAAGTAATTACTTTCCCTTTTCCATTCATGAATAAAATCAATTAATTATGCCCATCCTCTATACATAGAACATGAATGTATGATGAGGAGAACAAAAAAGTGTCAACCTACAAAGTCGAAATCTGCGGTGTGAACACCGCTAAGCTCCCAGTCCTGAAAGAGGCTGAGAAGGAAGAATTGTTTGCAAAAATCAAAAGCGGAGATCAGGATGCACGCGATACCTATATACAAGGCAATCTAAGGCTCGTACTGTCCGTAATCAAGCGCTTTCATAATCACAATGAAAATGTAGATGACCTCTTTCAGATTGGATGTATCGGCTTGATGAAAGCGATTGACAACTTTGATGTGACAGTCGGCGTCAAGTTCAGCACTTACGCCGTTCCCATGATTGTAGGCGAAATCCGGCGGTACTTAAGAGACAACAGCAGCTATCGGATTCCCCGCTCTCTCCGGGACATTGCCTACAAGGCTATGCAGGCGAAAGAAGCGCTCTCCCGAAACTCCCAAAAAGAACCGACTCTGGAGGAAATCGCAGAGGAAAGCGGAATATCTGTCGAAGACATCGTCTATGCACTGGATGCGATTCAGACACCGTTAAGTCTCTTTGATCCGGTCTACACCGACGGTGGTGACACCCTATATGTAATGGACCAGATTTCGGATAAAAAGAATAAGGAGGAGAACTGGATTGAAGATCTCTCCCTGAGCGATGCCCTCTCGCGCCTAAACGAACGCGATGAGCGCATCATCAAGCTGCGCTTTTTTGAAGGCAAAACACAGATTGAAGTTGCTGAGGAGATTCATATCTCACAAGCCCAGGTCTCCCGCCTTGAAAAGAATGCATTAAAAAGCATGTATCAATATCTGAAACTATAATTAATTACCGTTCCCACTTATCGCACAGGGCATTAATCTGGTCTGCAAACTTTGCCAGATCCTTGTTTGCCATGCCCTGGCACTTTCGAATGACAACCATAAGCCGCTCACCTGCAATAACCAGACGATCAAAGACACTGGAGCTGGCCCGATATGTCTTCTTCTCCTTCTTCTCCACCAGTCTGCGGTCGCCCTGTGCCACCTGCATACCGGTTATGAGATCATAGGCATCTCCGCTATACGGGGCCACAGCATCAAAACCAACCATATCCTGCACATGTTTTGCAAAGCTGACAGCAGATTCTTCCGATCCATGAACGATAAACACCTGCCTGGGTGGCATGTGAAACGCACCGATCCATCGGGTCAGACCATTGATGTCCGCGTGTCCGCTGATACCCGGCAAATTCACAATGGTCGCGCGCACATCAATTTCCTCACCGAAGAGCTTTACCTTATCCGCACCATTGAGCAGCATATATCCCAATGTACCCGGCACCTGATAACCCACAAAGAGCACGGCGGAATCGCTTCTCCACAGGTTATGCTTCAGATGATGACGGATACGTCCGGCTTCACACATACCGGAGGCGGAAATAATCACCTTCGGCCGGGAATCAAAATTGATCATTTTGGACTCATCGCTGGTGACAGCCACCTTCAAGCCTTCAAACCGAATCGGGTTGACTCCCTGCTGGATCAGTTCCCTCGCCTTCTCATTGAAGCACTCAAGGACGTTCTTGTGAAAAATATTTGTTGCTTCCACCGCCAGCGGGCTGTCAATATAAACCTCAAAATTCGGAAATTCCGGCAACAAGCCCTCCGTCTTGATGCGTCTCATATAGTAGAGCATCTCCTGGGTTCGCCCCACAGAAAAAGCAGGAATCACGAGATTTCCTCCCTTGGTAAAGGTTGCATTCATCACCTTTGCCAGTTCTACTGCGTAATCCGGCGGCACCTCATGGGTACGATTCCCATAGGTAGACTCCATGATCACATAATCCGCATCCTCTATATATTCCGGATTCTTGATGAGCGGCCGGTTTCCATTACCAATATCGCCGGAAAAAACAAGTTTTCTGGTCTGCGGTTCCTTTCCCTCTTCACTCTCCGTAATCCACATCTCGATGGAGGATGATCCCAGAAGATGTCCTGCATCCACAAACCTTACAGACAGCCCCTCACAAATATCCATCTTGTCGTGATAATCACAGGAAACAAAGTGTTCCAAAACCCCCTGTGCATCATTCATATCATACAAAGGCGTCACTTCCGGTTTACCGGCACGTCTCGCCTTACGATTTCGCCACTCTGCTTCAAATTCCTGAATATGTGCAGAATCTTTGAGCATAATCCCACAGAGCTCACAAGTGGCCTTCGTGGCAAACACCTGCCCCCGGAACCCATGGTTATACAAAAGAGGCAAAAGACCGGAATGGTCGATATGTGCGTGCGTCACAAACACATAATCGATCATTGCCGCATTCACCGGAATCTCCTGATTCACATACAGATCCGGTCCCTGCTCCATTCCACAATCCACCAACAAATGCTTTTCCCCGAAAGACACATAGTGACAGCTTCCGGTTACCTCCCGGTCAGCCCCCAAAAATTGTAGTATCATTTTCCCATCTCCTTTTATCCACTTTGGCAAAAGACCCCAAAAACCTTCATTTTGCCTTTATGTATATTATAGCATACCTCACATAAAATTTACTCTATTTTCTGAATTTCTTTCTTCAAACGCACCATAATTTTTTTCTCAAGCCTAGATATGTAGGATTGTGAAATACCAAGCTTATCTGCCACTTCCTTTTGGGTTAATTCCTTTCCGTCTTTCTGCCCAATTCCATAACGAAGGCAGATGATCTCCCGCTCCCGTTCACCCAGACGGCTCACCGCATTTTGCAGCAGCTTGATCTCCACCTCAGTCTCCATATCCCGGTATATGATATCCTCATCGGTTCCCAGGATATCCGAGAGCAGGAGTTCGTTTCCATCCCAGTCCACATTCAAAGGCTCATCGATGGATACCTCCAGCTTTAGCTTGCTGTTGCGTCTCAAATACATCAGGATTTCATTCTCAATACAGCGTGATGCATAAGTTGCCAGTTTGATATTCTTGTTAGGGTTAAAGGTATTGATTCCCTTGATCAATCCTATTGTACCTATGGAAATCAGATCTTCGACGCAGATTCCCGTATTCTCAAATTTCTTTGCCAGATATACCACCAGTCGCAGATTATGCTCGATTAGCATTTGCTTCGCATCCTCCCGGGAAATGACATTGTCGGTGTCTTGTCCCGCTGTCGGCGCATGCACGCCGGACAATGCAATCAGGCACTTTTGTTCCTGCTCCTTTTCCAAAGGCGGCGGCAATACCTCCGTTCCTCCAATGTAAAAGACCTCATCTTCAGCCAAAAGCATGCGAAAACGCATCAAAAGCTGTGACAATACATGTTTCATACGCCCTATCCTTTCTCTCATTTTTATTTTACACACCAGAATGAAGGATCACCTGGTAACTTTTTCCCTGAAACAGGACTTCCTCAGCTACTCCGCATCTCACATTGCGATAGATCTTCTGTTCTCTTCCCATATGGATTTCCAGTTTATCCAGTTGTACTACACGAATCCATCCCTCCTGCGTTCCCAAAGCCCGATAGGGAATCAGCTGAAGCCCCGCAGTATCTTCTGCCCCAAGCCTCGCCAGGAGTTTTCCACTCACAATATGTACCATTTCTCCGGTATTCGGCATGGACAAAAGATTTCCGGTGTCATATAGACCAAG
The DNA here is from genome assembly GCA_945868435.1 of uncultured Lachnospiraceae bacterium. Taxonomy (GTDB): domain Bacteria; phylum Bacillota; class Clostridia; order Lachnospirales; family Lachnospiraceae; genus Roseburia. The sequence goes on along the minus strand of CAMBLG010000001.1, from coordinate 130,087 downwards.
GCAGCGTACACTTTTATCCCCCTGATACAATATTACCGGAAACATTCTTTTCAAATCCCCTACTGCCCGAATGAGAAAACAAGTCAATACGCGGGCAACAAGAAGAACCGCAATCGACGCATAAAACACAATCGTCCTAAGCCCTGTTATATTTTGCAATGCCTCAGCCACGCCATCCAACAACACAATCGAAAGCCAGCTGATGCCAGTTCGGATGATAAAGCTGCGTTTTCCATTCCATCCGTATGCGACATAAATCATAGCCGGCACAAGGACAAGTGCATGCCCTGCCATGGACCACCCGTATCCGGGACCGAATACCAAAAGAAGAGTCAGGGAAACAGTGCCGCAAAAAGCCGCCAAAACCATGCGCAGATAACGCATGGACACAGGATTTTTACAGAATATGTAGGTGAGAGATAACACAATGAGATTCATCAGAAAGTTCTGTTCCATGAACAGATCTATATAGAACACATATATAAAAATCACCTCCTGCTCTTGCCATTATAGAAGACTGCTCTTCTATATTTTGGCAAAAACAGGAGGTCTTAATTTAAAACTTATTGCCTGATTTCGACAAACGAAAGGATTAACGCTTAGAATTCTTCAGGAAATCGGGGATATTAATCTCTACCGGCTTTACTGTGCTCTCCGGCTGCTTAGGTCTCGTGATCCCCGTATATGTAGGAGTCACTCCTTGAGACGGTGCAGTCTGACGGGAAGTTGTCCCGGCAAATCCGGTTGCGCCGGCTGTACCTGCCGGGCGAGCGGCAGTTGCGGTTCCTGCAGGACGCGCTGCCCCGGTGTTCGGATATACCATACGGGATCCCATAGTTCCCGCTGTGTTCGTCTTAGCTGCGCTGTTCTCCAATCCGGTTGCAATTACCGTAATCGTGGCCTCATCGGTCATAGTCTCGTCAAACTTCGCACCAAAGATAATGTTGGCGTCATCTCCGGCCAAATCCTGCACATAACTTGCTGCATCGTTGGCATCCATCAGGGAGATGTCACCGGAAATATTGATAATTACATGGGTTGCACCATTGATCGTTGTCTCAAGAAGCGGAGATGCCACTGCAAGCTTCACAGCCTCAATTGCCTTCTCGTCACCCTTCGCACTTCCGATACCAATATGAGCCATTCCCTTGTCTTTCATAACAGTCTGTACATCTGCAAAGTCGAGATTGATCAGAGCCGGCAAATTAATCAGATCCGTAATTCCCTGTACGGCCTGCTGAAGTACCTCATCAGCTTTCTTCAATGCATCCGGCATGGAAGTACGTCTGTCCACAATCTCAAGAAGCTTATCATTCGGAATCACGATCAGAGTATCTACACTCTCACGAAGACGCTCGATTCCGGATACTGCGTTGATCATACGCTTTTTGGCCTCGAATTTGAAAGGCTTTGTCACAACACCGACGGTCAGGATTCCCTGTTCCTTGGCAATCTTGGCAACAACCGGAGCCGCTCCTGTACCGGTTCCGCCTCCCATACCACAGGTAACGAACACCATGTCTGCACCCTTAACAGCTGCGGATAATTCTTCCGCACTCTCCTCTGCGGCCTTCTCTCCGATCTCCGGCTGAGCACCGGCGCCAAGTCCCTTCGTCAGCTTCTCACCGATCTGAATCAGTGTCGGAGCCTTACAAAGTTGTAACGCCTGCTTGTCCGTATTGACACCGATAAACTCTACTCCACCTATATTCTCATCGATCATGCGATTCACAGCATTATTACCGGCACCACCTACACCAATCACAATAATCTTGGCACTTGTGTCTGCCTCTGTTGTACGAATCTCCAGCATGGTTCTTCCTCCTCTTTCTCATCCCAGACTTTATATGAAATAAAATATTCCTATCTTCTAAACATACACTCGTGAAACATTTTCATGTTTCATGCGTACTCATATAGACTATAATATAATTTTTCCTACAAATAATCAACAGAAAATTATGATTTTTTGAATTATTCTTTCTTATCAAATACTATATTTGTTGTTTCTTCCGTCCAATTTTCTAAATGTAGTGTTCCCTGCATTCCACTCAACTGTGGCAGAATCTTGTCCAAACGCTCCACTTTCTGTGTCAGAAGCTCCAGGCTTCCCATCTCAACCTTTACATTCCCGTACTTCAAAACCGGGGCATTATCCGCTCCGTAGGCAATGGAATCCGGAACCAGATTGCTCCGTTTCAGTGTCTGTGTCAGCGTCAGAATATCCCGCAGGGTATCCTCATCAATCGGAAGCTTCTCATACAATACCACCTCATTACACTCAATTCCTGTAATCTTTGGCGTATCTGTAACCTTCTCGGCAGAGGTCTCAACCACAAAGCCATCCTTGTCAAAATACGCATTTTCATCAATGGAAGATATGTAGAGGTATCCCATCCGCCCTTTCTCATACACTTTGATCCGCAATGTCTGCGGGTCCTCAAGCGATACTTCCATCGTATCGATAAACGGCACCTCTTTCGTATCCACAAACTTATACTTGAGGAACACATACAGAGAGTTCCAGGAATACTCATCGCTCAGCACCGCCTGTTCGATCACTTCTGCATCATAGAGTTCATTTCCCTCTACCTTTACCTGCTTGACCCGGAATACCTTGATGACCACCAGCGCCAAGAGCGCCAGCAAAAGCAGGATCACGAGCAACGCGATCAGTATTTTCTTTCTTCTTCTGGCTTTCCGCCGTTTTTCTTTAATCATAAATCCTACTCTATACGCTCCAATCGTATTCCCTTTGACACCGAAAGTACCAATCCCATTTCCGCCATCAAAAAGATCAGCGAAGTTCCTCCGTAACTGATAAACGGCAAGATGACACCGGTGTTCGGGATGGTGTTGGTAACAACCGCGATATTCAAGATTACCTGAATGGCAATGTGGGACATGACGCCCACCACCAGCAGTGCTCCAAACAGGTCCTGGGCATTGTTGGCAATGACCATCATGCGCCAGATCATAAGTAAAAACAGCAATATGACACACACCGCGCCAAACAACCCCAGTTCCTCACATATAATAGTAAAAATCATATCGTTCTGGGACTCCGGCACATGGCCCATTTTCTGAAGGCTTTCTCCCAGGCCTTTTCCAAACAGCCCTCCGGAACCGATGGCATAGAGTCCCTGCAGCGTCTGATAACCAGCATCACCGGCAGTCTCCGGATGAAGCCACGCCTCCACTCGACCGCCTCGATAACTTGCAGTCACAATAAACACAACGATGAACGCCACACCCGCCACACCGACACCGATAAACTGCATATATTTGGGGCTTGCCACAAAAAGCATGCACACAATAATACCGAAAATAATGACGGCCGTACTCAGATTGCTGTATGCGATCACGCCCAAAAGCGGGATCATAATGGCAATCACTTTGACCAGGCTTGAAAACTTCCCCAGCTGCTTGCTGGTCTTCTCGATCAACATTGCCAAAAAGATAATCACCGCAAGCTTGGCGATCTCGGACGGCTGGAAGGAAATCGGTCCCAGCTGAATCCAACGGGACTGTCCGTGGGATGACCTTGTCAATCCCGGAATCGGAATCATAACCAGCGTACACAGGGCAAAAGAACCAAGATAAGCCAGTACGCCAAACTTTTTCCACACGCGATAATCCACCTTCGCAAGAAAAATCATCGGAATCAACCCGATTATGATATTACGGAGCTGAAGCTTCAGATAATACGCACTGTCGCCATACTTGCTTGCCGAAGTGTAAGAGCTTGAACTGTACAGCATGACCAATCCAAAACACAGCAAAAAGATTGTGATAAAAAGCAGATTATAATCAAAATATGTAGTTGCTTTCTTTTCCCGTCGCTTTCCTGCCACTACGATTACTCCTTCAGATTGCAAACGAATTCCTTAAAAATCCTTCCCCGTTCCTCGTAATTGGGGAACATTCCCCAGCTGGCGCAGGCCGGAGACAACAATACCGCATCTCCCTCTTTTGCATGCTCGTAGCAGAAGGTGACAGCCTCCTCCAGTGTATCACAGCGCACCGTGTCCATAAAACCATGACGATGTGCGCACGCTTCTATCTTCTCCGCTGTCTGCCCGATGAGAACCAGTGATCGGACTTTGCCATCAAAGGCTTCGATCCACTCGTCATACTCTGACTGCTTATCATATCCGCCTCCGATCAGCCAGGTCGGGCGGTTCATGGCACGGATTCCCTGAATGGCGGCATCCGGATTCGTGCCCTTGGAATCATTATAAAACTTTACGCCACGCTTCTCTGTCACATATTCGATTCGATGTTCCACAGCGGTAAAGGTCTTCAGCACCTCTACGATCTTATCCATCGGCACTCCGAATGCGCTGGCCATGGCACAGGCCGCCATGACATTTTCGTAATTGTGTCGTCCCAGAAGATTCAGTTCATCCACATGGATCACATGTGTCGCTGTTTGGTTCACAGCCTGATAGATGTCCTCTCCATCCAGATAGAATCCATTGTCCAGCTTCCGTCTGCTGCTGAAATATACAACCTTTGCCGGACACTTCTCGCCGAACCGGCGAAGTTCCTCATCCTCATAATTCAGGACACAGGTTCCTGACTGATTCTGATTCTTTGTGATACTCTCCTTCGCAGCAATATAGTTCTCCATGGTGTGGTGACGGTTCAGATGATCCGGTGTGATATTTAAGATTGCCGTCACTTCCGGTGCGAAGTCATGGATGGTCTCCAGCTGGAAACTGCTGATCTCCGCAACTGTGACGGTGTCCTCTGTCATATCGGCTGCTTCCTGCGTATACGGAATTCCGATATTGCCCACAATCCGCACATCCTTATAGTAATTCTTCATAATTGCACCGGTCAGCGCTGTGGTCGTGGTCTTGCCGTTGGTTCCGGTAATGGCAACAACTCTGCCCTTTCCGAAATAATAGGCCAGCTCAATCTCTCCCCAGATTGCGATTCCCCTGTCTTTCATTGCGAGAACCATCGGAAGATCCGTAGGAACTCCGGGACTTAAAACTGCAATGTCAATCGTATCCATCTGTTCGTCCGTCAGCGCTCCGAGAATCAAAGGAACATTTCTGACAGTGGGGTGCTTCTCATAGAGCGCATCCACATCCAGATTCTCATTTCCATCAAATAAAACCGTGTCTATCTTCTTATTTACAAGCAGCTCTGTGGCAGCAATTCCACTTATACCGGTCCCCACCACAAGAACTCTCTTTCCTTCCATCTGCATCTATCGTTCCTCTCTTCCTCCCAGGGATATTTTCCCCTGATCATTTCCATAACTATCATTGTATTCTATTCTCGTTCCAAATACAACACTTAATCTCTCTGTCACTCCTCTTGTGAACTGCCTTCTTCCACTTGTTCCTCCGGCTCATATCCAAGATAAGGAAGAATATCTGCAAAGATATCTTTCGCCACAGGAGCCGCAATGGTTCCTCCATAGTATACACCGGTGGGGTTACGAATGATAACAAGCACCATCACCTGCGGATCATCTGCCGGGGCAAACCCCAGAAATGAGGAAATATACTTGTTGGCAGAACGAGGCAGCGTCTGGGATGTGGCGGTCTTGCCACCAATCTCATAGCCCTCTATGTACGCTTTGTTTCCACCGCCCTCAGACACGACTTTTTCCAAGAGCATGCGCAGAGTCTCCGATGTTTCCTCGCTGCAGATCCCCTCCTGCGTGTCATACTCTAATTCCTCTATCACCTCTCCATCCGGAGATTCCACCCACACGCCAAAATGCGGAGTTACACGATTTCCGCCATTGATCAGTGAGGACACCGTTGTTGCAAGCTGAATCGGTGTAATCTGAAAGGACTGACCAAAAGAGATTGTTGCAAGCTCTACCAGTCCGATATCCTCTTTTTTATGCATGATGGTATTGGCCTCACCCGGAAGGTCGATACCGGTCTTCTGCAATAAACCAAACTGCTCAAAGTAATCATAAAAGCGGTCTGATCCGATTCTGAGTCCTACATTGATAAACACAGGATTACAGGAGTTCTCAATTCCCTCCACAAAGGTTTCCGCCCCGTGTCCCTGGGTTTTATGACAGCGAATTCTTCGATCCTCCACCACAATATAGCCCGGGCAATAAAAATTCTCATTGATAGACACCACATCTTCCTCCAGAGCTGCACTGGTGGTAATAATCTTGAATGTAGAGCCCGGCTCATAGGTATCACTCACACACTGGTTTCTCCACATGCGGTTCAGATAATCCTGTTCCTCCTCCGTTCCCGCATATGCTTCGTATTGCTCGATCAGCGTAAACGGATCGTTTAAGTTAAATTCGGGATAGTCAACCATGGCCATAATCTCCCCATTCTGGGGATTCATGACAATCACACTGACCGAGTCTGCTTCCTTCTGAATATAGGCCTTTTCTGCCGCCTGTGCAGCAAACATCTGGATATTGTAGTCCAAGGACACATGCAGATTGTTGCCGGCCACCGGTTCCACCCGCTCCTCACCGATGTTATCCACCTCAATGCCCCGGGCATCTGTGGTAGTCAAAATAGTTCCGCCCGTTCCCTGCAGATAGCTGTCGTAAACCGTCTCCAGCCCGATGATTCCCTGATTGTCGCCACCGGTAAAACCAAGCACTTTCGATGCCAGATCATCATAGGGATAATCCCGCTTGTAATCCTCATCCACTTTCACGCCTGCATATCCATATGCCAGAATGCGGTTTCCGGTTTCCTTGTCCACATTGCTTTTGATCCGCTCAATGGAAGTCACCTTCTCCACACGCTTCCTCACCGTCTCCTCCGACAACCCCAATTCCTTTACCAGCATGTCAATGACAGCCTCCGGTTCCTCAATCTGATTGTGAATCACCGATATGGTACAGACCGATTTGTTCGATGCAAGCACAACGCCATTGGCATCTATGATTTTTCCCCTTGCCGCTTTGATTTGCCGTTCTCTCTGTTGCAAATCCGTGGCCAACTCTGAGTAATAATCTCCGCGAAAAACCATAAGATATACTAGCCGGCCAAGCAAAACACATCCGCAGAACAATACTGCAAAGAAGAAAACGCATATTTTCTTGCGGTGAAAGGTCTTATTTCTCTCCATTATACAGACCTCTTCCTATGCCTTCTTCGTATTAATGTATGTTCTGCGGATGTATACTAGAACCCGCTTGCTCGGCCATTTTCCCGGCATTAGGGCTATTCTTCTTCCTCAGGCTCTTCCTCGGACTTCTCCGGTTCTGCAGTCGGAGTATGTTCTCCGGTCCACTGTGCATTTACGCCGGTCACATCAAGACCCTCATTTCTGCCCGTCAGTTCCTCGTCCGGATAAATATTCATATATGGAAGCACTTCTTCCAGGATTTCTCTTACAATATTCTGTGCGAAATAGCTGTGGGCCTGATCCGGCACATTGGGTTCATCCACAATGCAATAGATCAACAGCTGAGGATCATCATATGGGGCAAATCCCATAAAGGATACCAGATACTTTCCATTTCCTCGCGGCAGCTTCTGAGCCGTTCCCGTTTTTCCGCCCATGGAATACCCGTCTACCTTTGCAGTTCCACCGGTACCGTCCGATACAACATGAAGCAGGTACTCTTTCAGCTGGGCACTGGTACTCTCGGAAACGGTCTGTTTGATTACCTTTGGCTCGTTTACGGAAATCGTATTCCCGGATGCATCTGTAATCTTTTCCACAACCTGCGGCTGATAATAAGTTCCTCCATTGATAAGGGAAGCAAACGCACTGGCGATCTGGATCATGGTACAATTGTAGTTCTGGCCAAACGAATTTGTTGCCAGGTCAATCGGCTTCATATTATCCAAAGTATAAATCAGTGTGGAGGTGTTCGCTTCTCCCGGCAGATCAATTCCCGTCTTCTGTCCAAATCCGAAAATTGATTGATATTCAAGGAAGTTCTCTGCGCCAATCATATAGGACATCTGCATCAGTGCATCGTTGCAGGAATCCATGAGCGCCCCCTCTACGGTCTCTGTTCCATGACCGTTTCTGTTTACACAACTCACCCATCGATCAAACTGCTCTCCACCGTCACACTCAAACGTCATTCCGCCATTGACCGTTCCGGTTTCCAGACCACTGGCCACGGTGAAAGGCTTCTGTACAGATCCCGGTTCGTAAGTGCCGGTGACACAGTAATTCTGCCATAAGCCATTCAGTATATTCAACGTCTCTTCATCAGTCATTGCCTCAATTTCATCCTCTGTATAGTACAAGGATAAATCTCTCGGATTATTGGGATCAAACACCGGATAGTCTGCCATGGCAAGGATCCGTCCGGTATCCGGTTCCATAATGATAACCGCTGTATTCTCACTTCCCGCTCCCTCACGATAATTATCGCGGTATGCCTCATTGAATTCCAGAATTTTCTCTTCCACGATGGACTGAATATTGGCATCGACGGAACAGACAAGTGTATTTCCATCCTGCGCGGGAATAACGGTCTTTTCAAAGTCATTATCCGAATTCAGGTAACCATACTCTCTTCCATTCACGCCATTTAATGTGTCATCATAATAATTCTCTAGTCCTGAAGTTCCCACGTTACCGGAAGATGTAAATCCAATGACCGACGCCGCAAGTGTTCCATACGGATAGGTTCTCTGGTATTCTTTTTCAAACCATACTCCCTTGATGTTGGGATTTACTTTGTTTCCCTTTTCATCCACCTGGTCTACCAGATTGATAAACGGCTGAATCTCATCATAGGAAAGTTTTTTTGCAAGTACGATGTACTTACTGTCCTTGTCCTTCTCTGCGTAGGACTCCAGATCTTCACGGGACAGATTCGGAAAGCAATCCACCAAAGCCCGTATCGTAGGTTCAATATAGTCTTCCTTATCCGTCATGACAGAACAATCCAAAATCACATTGTACACTGCAACGCTGGTGGCAAGCACCGTACCGGAAGCGTCCATAATATCTCCCCTCTGATACGGAATTGTCTTGCTGTCATAGGATTGCAGAGAAAGTACCTTCTTCTTGTACTTCTCGCCACTGGTATACTCAATGTAAGTCAGTCTTCCAATCAGTCCACATAATACAAGTACTAACACGGAAAAAAGCGCCATTAATTTGGCGCGCATTTTCCGATCAAATTTCTTTACAGGTCGTTTTTTCTTTGTCACAAGCTGCTCCTATTACTTCTGCTTAGGGATATCACAATACTGATCCATAAAATTCTGATTTTCAATCGTATAATAAACCACCTGCTCCTGTGTCGGATAGGACATTCCGAGCTCGTTAATTGCCACGTCCTTGATATGGTTTAAATCCACAGAGGTTGTAATGTTCTTATATCTCGCATCGTTGTCTGCGCGCAGATCGTTGATCTGGGACTGCATGGATGCGATACTGTTCATGCGTGTTGTAACCTGGGACTGGAGTTGAACAAGCATAACAGCTGTTGCTGCCACAACAAACACACAAACCGTCAAAAAAGCCACATAACCACGGCTCATTCCCATGGCGCGCTCACGGTTTCTTCTCGCGGCATTTCTTCTTCTCTTTCTGCGATTCGCCTCCTCAATCTCCTCACGGCTTCTTCTCTCGCGTCGTACCGGTGCCTCTAATTCTCTGACAGTATTTCCATTGATGTAATAATTTCTAGTCATATGCTTCCGTGCGCTCCTTTCTGTCCTGCCTGACGATCCCTGTCCGGCGTTCTGTCTTTTTCACTCACGATTCCGCTTCAAAAATGCGAAGCTTTGCACTTGCGGATCTCTTATTTTCTTTCAGTTCTTCCTCCGATGGCAAAATCGGTTTGCGGGTAATGACCCGCCCTTTTGATTTCTTTCCACATACACATACCGGAAAACTGGAGGGGCAGGTACATGGATTTTCGTTTTTCTTAAAATTGTTCTTCACGATCCGATCTTCTAAGGAATGGAACGTAATGATGCAAATTCTTCCGCCCGGCGTAAGATGATCAATCATCTCATCCAGATTATCCTGCAGCACATCCAATTCCCGATTCAGTGCAATCCGTATCGCCTGATAGGTTCGCTTGGAAGGATGTCCTCCCGTTGCCTGAACCTTCATCGGTATCGCTCCCCGGATGATAGCGTTCAACTCACCGGTTGTCTCAATTGGCTTGTCCGCTCTTGCCGCCACAATATGCTTTGCAATATTTTTTGCGAATCTGTCCTCTCCGTAATCCCGGATAATCCGGAACAGTTCGTCTTCACTGTAGTCATTTACAATATCCCGTGCGGTAAGCGGCTGTCTTACGTCCATCCGCATGTCTAAGGGTGCGTCTTCCACGCGATAGGTAAATCCCCGTTCAGGCGTATCCAATTGGAAGGAAGATACGCCCAGGTCCAGGAGGATACCATCTACCTTGGGGATTCCAAGTTCACGAAGCACATTTGCCATATCGGAATAATTGCTCCGCACGATTGTAACTTTATCTTTGTATGCCTGCAGCCGCTCCGTTGCCGCTACAATTGCATCTGCGTCCTGATCGATTCCGATCAGCCGACCTTTGTCTAATCTCTTGCAGATCTCCAGCGAGTGTCCCGCGCCGCCCAGAGTACCATCCACATAGATACCGTCCGGACGAATGTTCAGGCCTTCAATTGTCTCATCCAGTAAAACGGATGTATGCTTAAATTCCATTGCGTCCCCTTCCTTTTTCCAGACGATGTGGTTTTCATTTTTCTGCCTTACTCCGGCTAAATTCCGATTCCCAACTCTGCCATATGCTCTGCAATCTCATCCATGTCTTCGAAGTCACTGTTATCGTTATAGCGTTCCTTGCTCCAGATCTCCACACGACTGAAAACGCCGACGGATACGACTTCTTTATCAATTCCCGCATACTCTCTGAGGTTTGCCGGAAGAAGGATTCTTCCCTGCTTGTCCACCTCACAGCTTGCTGCGCCTGCAAAAAAGAATCGCAAAAACTTTCTTGCATCCTTGGAGGTAAGTGGTTTCTCACGGAGGCTTTCTTCAATGCGCGCCCATTCTTCATTGGAGTATACAAACAAACATCCGTCCAGGCCCTTGGTCACTACAAATTCATTACCCAGCTGTTCACGAAACTTTGACGGGATAATCAATCTGCCCTTGGCATCAATGGAATGATTGTACTCACCCATGAACATGTGCGCTCACCTCCTTTTTACATTCTCAGTGGCGCCTCGAAGTTATCCACATTGTTATCAACTTATCCACCACTTTACACCACATTATGGTCTTTTAGCTCCACTTTCTACCACTCTGAATCCATATTACTCCAAAAACGCTGAAAAATCAAGGTTTTTATGTATTTTTTCATGGTTTTCTATATATTGTGGTATCCATAAAACGGAGTACAAAATGCGGAATTTAAGCATAAAAAAAGCTTAGGTTCCATATTACGGAACCTAAGCTCTCTGTTCATGATTCGTATTCACTTTGTCAAATCCATAACCTCCGAAACACGTCTACGCCTCTTTTTTTCCGCGACGGACACGAACATGTCCCACCACAATGCACACCGCCGCCACCACTACGCAGGCAAATGCCACCGCCATGGACACCGGGTATCCGATAACCGGAAGCAAAAGCTGATCTGTCCGAAGGGATTCGATCCAGAATCTTCCGATTCCATAGCCCAAAAGATAGAGAAGGAACACTTCTCCGTCAAAGGTCTTGTGCTTCGTATATGCGATCAACAGGAATAACAGACACAAATTCCACACCGATTCATATAGAAAAGTCGGATGCACCTGTATATACTCCACTCCACTTACCACCACCGTATTCGCAAGAAGCTCTTCCGTCATATCTCCCGTTCTCACGGCTGACAACGGAATCTGCATGGCAAACAGTCCATCCGTATACCCGCCGAAAGCCTCGCGGTTAAAGAAATTGCCCCAACGGCCGATCACCTGTCCAAGAATCAACCCAAGGCACGCCGTGTCGCACAGCAGTCCAAAAGACAGCTTCTTGACCTTAGAAAATACAAATACCGTAATAACAGCAGCAATGACACCGCCGTATATAGCAAGTCCACCCTCTCTGATCTTGAATATACTAAGCAAATCATCCTTATACAAATCCCAACGGAACACCACATAATACACTCTCGCTCCGATGATCGCACAAATGATTGCAATGATTGCCAGATCAAAGTAGGTGTCAGGGTTCTGTCCTGTCTTCTTTGCCATCCATGTAGCAATGCAGATTCCCGCCAACATGCCAAGGGCAATGATGATGCCGTAGTAGGCGATGGAGAAGTCTCCGATCATGATGTTTTTGCCTACATGATCTAAGTATATATGTAGATTTGGGAAGTTAATGTTGTAGTTCATGGGATGCCTTTCTATTGCGGATGCAAAATTTCTTCAATCCTTAGTTGTTCATATAACGCTCGAGTAGATACAAAATTGTTTCAATCCTTAGTTTTCCATATAACGCTCGAGTGGATACAAAATTGTTTCAATCCTTAATTTTCCATATAACGCTCGAGCGGATACGAAATTTCTTCAATATGAGACGAATTTGCACCGACATCGATTTCAGACAGTTGGCTGAGATATACGCAATTAGCGCTACAGGATGGAACGTCGGTGCTGTCGTCTCAGATTTCAGAAATTTGTATACCACTCTGAGCGATGAGATACCATATTATATAGAATTGCATATGTTTCATAGCAACGGAGTAATTCATATATCAAGCGAATGGTAAAATTACTTTTGACACTCACATCATATAAGATATTAATTATCGATTTCACTTACATAACGTATCACTATATCAATATGCCATAATGATACCATATTAATGTAAATGATACAAACTATTATTTAAACACCTACGTTATGTAAAATAGTATCTATTATTTCACGTTAATAAGACAAAATAAGAGGGCAGATTATCATCCGCCCTCTCATTCATACAGACTCTGCAGAACATCTGCCTCAGTCTAAGTTAGCAGCACCTGAAGCTTCCGCATTCCGTCTCGCTGTTGCTGTCGGCATGTCCACCGGCAATGCCGATGTGTTGTGCCGAACATTTCTTGGATTCATTGAATTGGCACTGTACAGCCTCACACAGTACATCCGTGTTCTTCTCTGCTTCTCCCACCATGTTTGAACCACATCTGCAGCCCTTCGGCGCAAAGCTTCCGCAGCTTGTCTCCGATGGTGTTCTGGCCTGGGTTCCTTCCACATGGATGTCTTTTCTCTTGCAGCAATTGTCCTCATTGTAGGTACAGTTTACAACATTACAATCTAATACGGTCATTGTCACATACCTCCTGATTCAACCGTGCACCTGCTTATTATGTCCGCAGATGCATTTTACAGCTTTTGATCTATAGTAAAAAGAGCAAACATGCTCCTGCCTATAGTAGTATGTAACTTTTTTCAAAGTCTATGCCACCATTTTTTTAAAAAAAATGGCGTGACATCTGCCACGCCATTCATGCATTTATTTCTGGTTTTTTTCTTCCTCCGGAAGCTCCTCACGAATTGCCTTGGTGCGGATTTCTTCGCAGATCTGATTGATAAAATCAGAAAGTGACTTCACGCCTTCATCTCCTGCGAAACGGCTTCTGACAGACACCGTATGATCGGCCTCCTCCTGCTGTCCAACTACAAGCATATACGGAAGCTTATCCAGACGAGCCTCGCGGATCTTGTAGCCAATCTTTTCCGCACGGCTGTCAACGGTAACATCTACGCCATTCTTCTTAAGCTCTGCGGCCACCTGATTTGCATAATCCATGTACTTGTCTGAAATCGGAAGCACACGAACCTGCTCCGGGCAAAGCCATGTCGGGAACTTGCCGGCGTAGTGCTCGATCAGCCATGCCAGCGTACGCTCGTAGCATCCCAGTGAAGTTCTGTGGATAATGTACGGACGGATCTTATCACCGTTCTGATCGATATAATACATATCAAAATTCTCAGCAATTGCACAATCCAGCTGGATCGTTACCATGGTATCTTCCTTGCCATACACGTTCTTTGCCTGAATATCAATCTTTGGTCCGTAGAAGGCAGCCTCGCCCTCTTCCTCCACAAACGGAACGCCTTTTTCTACAAGGATCTGACGGAGCATTGCCTGCGTACTCTCCCAGTACTCCTCATCGCCAAGATATTTCTTCTTGTTTGCCGGATCCCACTTAGACAGGCGGTAGGTTACGTCATCCTGCAGACCTAGAGTCTTCAGAATATAGTAGTTCAGATCAAAGCACGCCTTCAGTTCCTCTTCACACTGATCCGGGCGAATAACATTGTGACCCTCTGAGATTGTAAACTGGCGCACGCGGGTCAGTCCATGCATCTCACCGGAATCCTCTTTACGGAACAGTGTAGATGTCTCACCCATGCGATAAGGCAGATCACGGTAAGAACGCTGCTCAGCTTTGTAGCAATAATACTGGAACGGACAGGTCATTGGACGAAGTGCCATAGCCTCATCGCTGTCCGGGTCTCCCAATACGAACATACCATCCAGATAATGATCCCAGTGACCGGAAATCTTGTAGAGATCCGACTTTGCCATAAGGGGTGTCCTGGTGCGGACATAGCCCCACTCATTATCCTCCAGATCCTCGATCCAGCGCTGCAATTTCATGATCATCTTGGTTCCCTTCGGAAGCATCAGCGGAAGTCCCTGTCCAACCACATCCACTGTGGTAAACAGTCCCATTTCACGACCAAGCTTGTTGTGATCGCGCATCTTGGCATCCTCCAGTTTCTCCAGATGCTCCTTCAACTCGTCCTTCTTATTGAAAGCAGTTCCGTAAATTCTCTGCAGTCTCGCCTTCTCGGAATTACCTCTCCAGTATGCCATGGAAGAAGACAAAAGCTTGAATGCCTTCACACCCTTGGTGCTCATCAGATGCGGTCCTGCACACAGATCCACAAATCCGCCCTGATCGTAGAAGCTGATCTGGGCATCTTCCGGAAGATCCTCGATGAGCTCTACCTTAAATGGTTCATTTCTATCCTTCATAAACTGGATTGCTTCCGCTCTCGGAAGTGTAAAGCGGGTAATCTCGTGTCCTTCCTTGATGATCTTCTTCATCTCATCCTCCAGCTTATCCAGATCTTCTCTGGAGAATGGCTGAGAATCGAAATCATAGTAAAATCCGTCTGCAATAGCAGGTCCGATAGTTACCTTTGCCTCTGGGAAAAGGCGTTTTACTGCCTCAGCCAGAATATGACTTGCAGTGTGGCGGATTACCTTAAGTCCTTCCGGGTCAGAAGCTGTCACGATATTGAGTTCACAGTCACTGTCGATAACAGTTCTTAAATCCACCACTTCGCCGTTCACTTCTCCTGCACATGCCACACGGGCCAAGCCCTCGCTGATGTCTGCGGCGATATCAATTACGCTTTTTGCCTCGCTGTACTCCTTTACGGAGCCATCCTTCAATGTAATCTTCATGTTCTCTCTCCTTGTTTCTATATATTTCTTTGTTTATTTCTAATTTCATCACACATGCATGCTCTGTCACCATTTTCTTTGTTTGGCTTTGCATGTTACTCTTCTTCGAGTTCGTCATCACCTTCGTAAAAGTTACTCTGGCATCCGTTACCACAGCCAATGGTCTGGTTACGTCTCGGTGAAATGAGCATTCCGACAATACAACCTGCCAGTGCCGCAGCAATAACAGTCAGTAATCCATCCATCTTCGTCATGGTAATGGATTCGGATAACGTCTTACAAAAATTTCTAAGCTTCTCCACAATTATCATCTCCTTTATATACATGGTTTGTAACTATTCGAGCCACCTTACGAATTCGATAATCAGCTTCTTACATGCGAGCATGACGATTCTGATTATCAAATTCTAAGGGGTTCTGAATAGTTACCATGGTTTGTATTATGAGCAACAAAAAATCCCCAGTATGAAAACATACCGGGGACGATAAACATGTTACCGTGGTTCCACCCACATTCTCTTTACACACAGGAATTTCATTTCCTGCAAAGCAAAGACTCATTCGACGATAACGGAGTCACCGGGCTGGATTAAAGCCACTCAGAGCTGGTCTTCAAAATATCCTCCAACAGGCCGCTTACACCACCCGAAGCATCGGGGCCGCCCTCTCTGGGATCTCAGATAAATCTACTGGTCTCTTCAAAGTGTTTTCTTCATTCACTTATCTTCATTATATGCAAAATATTTACAAAATCAAGTGGAAATTACATTTATTTTCCGCAGCACTGCTTGTACTTACGACCGCTTCCGCACGGACATGGATCGTTGCGTCCCACCTTCTTGCCGACGATAACCGTACCGGATTTCTTCTGCTCCAGATACAGTGCCTTCTGGGTCTCCTTGTCGAAGATGTCATCCCACATCGGAAGATTGTAAAGCCAGTCTGCCTTCGCATCTACCATGTTCTTGTACAATTTTTCCTTATCAAAAGCAAGGCTTACCTTGGTATCCTCTTCCATCTCCTCGATTGGATTCGGCTCGATCAAGCTGTCATTGATACCATCCAGGAAACCGGTCATTTCCATTACGGTCAGTTCATACTTGTCCGCAAGCTCCTTAACCGTTCCCTCGACCTTCTCATCCGGGTTTGTAAGCAGCTTCTCGTAAACACCCTTCTCTAACAGGAAGTATCTCTGCCAGAACCTCTGCAGCTCTCCCTTATTTGCTTTGTCATTGTAGGCAATCTTCTGCCATTCCTGTAATAAAGCCATATTGATACCACCTTTGTTTATTCTATGTAGTGTGCGTCAAGCACCTTGCCTATTATAACAAAATTATTATGGTTTTCCAATACCTTTTTCAAGGTTTTTCGCTTCCGGTTGACGCGTGGAATCATTTCCGTTATGATAGTTACAAAGTATTTTGCCGGAATGCCGGCATCAGGCACTACATTTCCGATAACACATTCTACATTGGAACAGCGTTCAAAGAAAGGAGTTCCCATGAAAAAAGCGAAACAGATTCTCGCCATTATCGGCGTTATTCTATTAGTCGCACTTTATGTTACCACACTGATTTTTGCCATCACAGACAACACCGGCACTATGAGTATGTTTGTTGCGTCTGTCGTGGCCACCGTTGTAATCCCGGTTCTGATCTGGGCCTACACGTTCATTTTCAAGTTGATTAAAAAGCATTACGGTCCGGATTCCGATTCGGAAGAAGGCAATTCTTCTGACAGCAATTCTTAAATCAGATCAGTGAGCTATAAAAATCCCCCGCATACCACGCAGCGGGGGTTTTTATTATAAGAAATAAATTTGCGTTTACCAATTACTTACTCAGCGCAGACTTGCGGTAAATAATATCCTCACGACCAGGTCCGTTGGAAACCATGGTAATCGGGTATCCGATCTGCTCCTCAATAAATTCAATGTACTTGCGGCAGTTCTCCGGAAGTTCTTCATAGGTCTTTATGCCACGGATATCACACTTCCACCCCGGAAGGGTCTTTAATACCGGCTTTGCCTTTTCCAATTTGTGAGTGACCGGGAAATCCGTAGTAACCTCTCCGTCGATCTCGTATCCCACACATACCGGAATCTCATCCAAATAGCCCAGAACATCCAGCACCGTAAATGCTACGTCCGTTGTTCCCTGCATACGGCAGCCATACTTGGAAGCTACACAGTCGAACCAGCCCATACGTCTTGGACGTCCGGTTGTGGCACCAAACTCTCCTCCATCTCCACCTCGTCTCCGAAGTTCATCTGCCTCGTCTCCGAAAATCTCGCTGACAAAAGCACCTGCTCCTACAGCAGAAGAATAAGCCTTACATACCGTAACAATCTGCTTGATCTCATATGGTGGAATGCCCGCTCCAATAGCTCCGTAAGCAGCCAGTGTAGATGAAGATGTAACCATCGGGTAGATTCCGTGATCCGGATCCTTTAACGTTCCAAGCTGTCCCTCTAAGAGAATCGTCTTGCCCTCCTTGATTGCCTTATCCAGGAACAAGGACACATCACACACATACGGTGCAATCATGTCGCGGTACTCGTGAAGTGTAGCCAACAGCTCGTCCGGATCAATCAATGGCTTGTGATACAGATGCTCTAACATTACGTTCTTCTGCTCTGCGACACGTACCACCTTTTCCTTTAACAGTTCGTCATCAAACAGCTCGCTGACCTGAAAACCAATCTTGGCATATTTGTCAGAATAAAATGGTGCAATACCGGACTTTGTGGATCCGAAGGATTTACCACCAAGACGTTCCTCCTCATACTGGTCAAAGAGAATATGATAAGGCATTACAATCTGCGCTCTGTCAGATACCAGAATCTTCGGCATCGGCACATCTCTGTCGGTAATGGACTTAATCTCATTGAAAAGAACCGGAATATTCAGCGCAACGCCATTTCCGATAATGCTTGTGGTGTGATCATAGAACACACCGGATGGAAGGGTGTGAAGCGCAAACTTACCATAATTATTCACGATGGTATGTCCCGCGTTGGCTCCGCCCTGAAAACGAACTATAATATCCGCTTTCTCTGCCAGCATATCTGTGATCTTACCTTTTCCTTCGTCGCCCCAATTGGCGCCTACTACTGCTTTTACCATGATAGTTCCTCCTATATGTCAAGTGTAAATTACTTCATATCTGTCCCAAACAATCGATTGCTGTAACTATTCCACCTTCTTCGAGCAGGCAATTGCCAGAGCTCCCGGCCCGATATGGCAGGAAACGGAAAGCGACAGTGGATTCATGACAATCTCATTGTTCGGGAATGCCTCCTGCACCTCTTTCTTAAACTCTTCTGCCGCATCCAGATCATATGTGTATGCAATCTCAAGATTCATTTTCGTACCATCCGGACTGTCAAAACGCTTCTCAAAATCGTTTTTCATGGATTCGATCATAATGCTCTTGGCCTGCTTAACAGTTCTGGCCTTGGCAAATGCATCCAGCTTCTCTCCCTGAATCTGAAGTACCGGCTTCAATTTGAGCAGAGTTCCAAGTGCCGCTGCAGCCGGAGTGATTCGACCACCCTTCTTCAGGTATTCCAGTGTATCAACCATAATGTAAATGGATGACTCAAACTTGCAATCCTCCAGAATCTGTTTGATTTCCGCAGCATTCTTGCCCTGATCGGCCAGATTCTTCGCGTCAACGACTGACTGCCTCATGGTAACGGAGATTCTCTGGTTATTCACCACCTGAACCCGTCCATCGTAATCCTTGGACAACATATGCGCCGTCTCGCAGGAACTGCTGAGTCCCGAAGACATAGGAATATGAACAATCTCGTCATACTCCTTCAACAGCTCGTCCCACTTGTCTGTCACATCTCCCACAAGCGGCATCGAAGTCTTAATCTCACCGCCCTCAGAAAGCTTCTGATAGAACTGCTCCTGGGTCAGATCAATCTCCTCATAATACATCTGCTCATCAATATAGAAAGGCATTGGAAGCACAACTACGCCAAGCTCTTCTGCTTCAGCCTGGGTAATTCCGCTGTTACTGTCTGTTACTATAATCACTTTGCTCATGTTTGTAACTATCTCCTTTAGCCGAATCTCTGAAGTAACTTCTCCATGTTATTACTGCAAGATTCTTCTCAACCTGTACAGTATACCATGAGAGGCGTGAAAATGGAAGATTTTTTCGCCACATTCCTCAAATCCCTACACCCCCAACAAAAAATGCAGAACCAGCCAACGCTGATTCTGCATTTGCATTCTTAAGAAAAGGCTTACATCATGCCCATTCCGCCGCCTGCCGGCATCTGTGCCGGAGCATCTTCCTTGATGTTCGCCACTGCAGACTCTGTGGTAAGCAGTGTAGATGCAACAGATGTTGCGTTCTGCAGAGCACTTCTTGTCACCTTAACCGGATCAAGAATTCCGCTCTGTACCATATCTACATACTCCTCAGTAGCCGCATTGAATCCGGTTCCCGGATTAGATTCTTTTACCTTATTAATGATAACAGCACCCTCTAATCCTGCATTTGCTGCAATATAGTACAGGGGAGCCTCCAGTGCCTTCAGGATTACCTTAGCACCTGTCTTCTCATCACCTTCCAGACTATCAGCCAAAGCAGCAACCTTCTTGGAAGCATGAATGTATGCGGATCCACCACCTGCGATAATTCCTTCCTCGACCGCTGC
Source organism: uncultured Lachnospiraceae bacterium (assembly GCA_945868435.1). Lineage (GTDB taxonomy): Bacteria > Bacillota > Clostridia > Lachnospirales > Lachnospiraceae > Roseburia. Next base: position 110,021 of record CAMBLG010000001.1, on the reverse strand, counting down.
GCGAGTAGCATTTAAAGCATCCTCCATACGAAGCTTTGCTTCCTTCATCTCAGTCTCGGTAGCTGCACCAACACGGATCACTGCAACTCCACCGGCCATCTTAGCCAGACGCTCCTGCAGTTTCTCCTTATCAAACTCAGATGTTGTCTCATCAATCTGAGCACGGATCTGTGAAATTCTGGACTGGATTGCATCCTTTGCACCTGCGCCATCTACGATTACAGTGTTCTCCTTCTGAACCTTAACAGACTTTGCACGACCTAACATATCCAAGGTTGTATCCTTAAGCTCTAATCCAAGGTCTGAGCTGATTACCTGACCGCCTGTAAGGATTGCGATATCCTCCAGCATAGCCTTTCTTCTGTCACCATAACCAGGAGCCTTAACTGCTACTACATTGAAGGTTCCACGCAGCTTATTGACAATCAATGTGGTAAGAGCCTCGCCCTCAATATCCTCAGCGATAATGAGAAGTCTTGCACCGGACTGTACAATCTGCTCCAGCAGAGGTAAGATATCCTGAATATTGGAAATCTTCTTATCGGTAATCAAGATATATGGATCATCCAGAACGGCTTCCATCTTATCCATATCTGTGCACATATATGCACTTAAATATCCTCTGTCGAACTGCATACCTTCTACCAGATCCAACTCGGTCTCCATAGTCTTGGACTCTTCAATGGTAATAACACCATCATTGGTAACCTTCTCCATAGCATCAGCAACGAGATTACCAACCTCCTCGTCTCCTGCAGAGATTGCTGCAACCTTTGCAATCTGCTCCTTGCCGTTGACCTTCTGGCTCATTTCCTTCAATGCCTCAACTGCAGCATCTGTAGCCTTCTTCATACCACGGCGAAGCACGATCGGGTTTGCACCGGCCTCAAGGTTCTTCATACCCTCCTGAACCATAGCCTGTGTCAGAACAGTAGCGGTGGTTGTACCATCACCGGCCACATCGTTGGTCTTGGTAGCAACTTCCTTTACAAGCTGTGCACCCATGTTCTCAAATGCATCTTCCAGCTCGATCTCCTTCGCAATTGTAACACCATCATTGGTGATGAGTGGAGCGCCAAATGACTTATCCAGTACAACATTACGTCCCTTCGGTCCCAATGTCACACGAACCGTATTTGCTAATTTATCAACACCAGCGCCAAGTGCTGCTCTGGCTTCTGATCCATACTTAATTTCCTTTGCCATATCAATCATCCTTCTTTCTTCTTAATTATTCTACAACTGCCAGGATATCGTTCTGACGAACAATAATGTACTCCTGACCCTCAAGCTTTACTTCTGTTCCCGCATACTTGGAATAGATGACCTTCTGGCCTTCCTTTACCTGCATAACAACTTCCTTGCCGTCTACCATTCCGCCCGGTCCTACTGCAATGACCTCAGCCTCCTGCGGCTTCTCCTGTGCGGTTCCGGTCAGAATAATGCCGGATGCAGTTGTCTCTTCTGCTTCTAACTGCTTTAATACAACTCTGTCTGTCAATGGAACTAATTTCATGTCCAAATGCCTCCTTTTTAATTTATTAGCACTCATCTCAATCGAGTGCTAATTTGTTCTGTAAATAAAATAGCACTGTTGTATTTCAATGTCAACACTGTTCCTGAAAGTTTATTTTATTTTTATATTTTTTATTCTTCCGTACCTGCATCGAATACTAAATGAGTCCATAATGCTGCATTGCCCGGTAGACTCCATCCTCATGAATATCTGCTGTCACATACTCTGCAGCCTTCTTCGCCACATCCGTTCCGTTTCCCATGGCAATTCCATGTCCTACAAACTGCAGCATATCCAGATCGTTGACACTGTCGCCCACCCCATAGGTATCCGCAACCGGCACCCCAAGATATTGACACAGCCAGGCGATCCCTGTCGCCTTGGAGGTTCCCTTCGGAACCACTTCAATAACCGTTCCGTCATGTTCAATAAAGTCAAAATCCGGCTCCAATACTTCCTTGATCCGCTTATAATCCGTATGCGGAAGTACATCCGCAGAAAACTTGTTGATTCGGATATCCTTCGTATAGCCGCACAGTGGAATGGCAGTCTCCCCCATTTCGCGGAACAGATACTCCACATAAGGATCGTCCTCAAAGCCATTCTCGTCGATCCAATGATAGTCCGGTCCCTCCATCACCACCGGCATTCTGCAGTCTTGCAGAAGGTTCACTACTTTTTCCGTCAATTCCGGCGCAATGATCTTTTCATATAAGATGTTCCCATCCATTTCGACATGGTTCCCGCAGGCGGCGACAATCCCATCAAATCCGAGAGAAAGAAGTCTTTCTGATCGGATATTGCCTCTGGCACGGCCGCTGCACAGAAATGTTTTATGTCCGTTTTCCCGCAAAAGGCGTATGGTTTCTACTGTGCTGTCCGGTATCTGCATATGGTCGTCCCACAGAGTTCCGTCAATATCAAAAAATATGAGTTTTGGCATGATTATTCTCCTGATTATTTCTTTTACAACTTTCCGAGCTGTACAACATATTTCTTTGTGTCAATCTGCATAGTTCTCTCAACTCATGGCAGACGTTCTCATTGTAGCATGCTTTTTTGCTCATTTTAGATTGTAACTACTACAGATCCCCAGCAACCTGATCCTGCAGTTTCCTGATTAATTCTGCCTGCATTGCAATCGTCTCATCTTTCTGTTGAAGGGCTTCTTCCTGTTCCTGGATTATCGCTGCCTGTTTTTGAAGCTGTGCCTGAGTATGACGCTCCCAGAATTCCGCATCCGCACGAGCGCGCGCCTGCTGGCGCAAGATCTCATCAGCGTTAATCGTGTATAGTTCATTAGATGCCTGCTGTAAAACTGAATTATCCTTGGAAATCATACGCAAATCCTCCCATGTTGTAGCTTTAAAGAGACTCGCCCAACGTTCAATCCCGTATGCACGGTCTTCCTCTGTGGCAAGTTCTATCTGACTTAAGTCTACCACGTGAATAGAAAATTTGCTACTGTAAAGTTTTCCGGTCTTCACATTCTGAATCTGGTATGTAGCATAGAATTCCGGCTCTTCCGAAAACAGGGTAAAGTCAAGGAATCCTATGCTATGCACCGGCATAACATTTACATAGTTCTCCCCAGAATTCAGGTTGTCAAAGCTACGAGCCGCATAGCTGATAGAACGCTCCGGCCAGTTGTGTTCATTGGCAATCTGCATTTCCAGATCTATCAGGCGACCATTGCTCAGCCTAACACGAATATCCAAAATAAAATCCTTATTGGAAAATGCGGCACCCAGTTCAATTGGGTTTGTAATCTCCGCATCCACCCCCTTCTCCGGCAGATGCAAAAGCGAACAAATCAGTGCTATCAGCACCTGTTTATTCCGTTGCAGGATTGCGCGGAACACAAAGTCATTCGTCATCGGATATTCAATCCGCCCTGTTGCAGTTTCATAAGTCTTGTTTGTCGTATTCATTTTTCTTTTCATGTACTTGGGGAAATCTCTCTGTGTCGTGAAACGACACTTCATTGAAACATTCCTACCATATCATAGTTCAAACAAAACTGCAATATAACTTTTTAATTTACAGACTCGTGGAACAATCCCTTTATTTTTCCAGGTATAGTTGGTAATGAGGTCTTGGAAGTAACCACCTCTTTGCATACAATAATTGTTCCCATTAAATTGCGACCTATCCGATCTAATCGAAGATAAAAAGCCAAATAAATAAGAGCAAAACACTAACACGTGTCTTGCTCTTATTTCAATTATAAATTCATGTTCTATATCTCTATTTTACTTACTGGATAGACAGATACGAATATCCCATCAAGCTCTCATCCACCTCGTGTGCCACCTCGCGGCCCTCGCGGATGGCCCACACAACCAAAGACTGGCCTCTGTGCATATCTCCGGCGGCAAATACGTTCTTGACGCTGGTAGCGTAGCTGCCGGTTTCCGTCTTAACGTTGGTGCGCTCGTTCAATTCCACGCCGAAGGCCTTGGCAATGTAATCCTCGGTTCCGAGGAAACCTGCGGCAATCAGAACCAGCTCAGCCGGAAGCTTCTTCTCAGAGCCAGCCACTTCCACCATGCTCATGCGTCCGGTCTTCTCGTCCTTCTTACTCTCAAGACTCACGATTGTGATGCCGTTCAGCTTACCGTTCTTATCCTTGTGAAATTCCTTCACAGTCGTCTGATAGATACGCGGATCCTGCCCGAAGCAGGCGATAGCCTCCTCCTGGCCGTAATCGGTCTTCAAAACCTTCGGCCACTCCGGCCACGGATTATTTTCCGCCCGTTCTACCGGCGGACACGGCATCATCTCCAGCTGGGTCACCGACTTCGCGCCCTGGCGAATTGCCGTGCCGACACAGTCGTTTCCGGTATCACCGCCGCCGATAATCACCACATTCTTTCCCTTTGCGGAGATATAGTTCTGGTCGCTCAGGTTTGAATCCAGAAGACTCTTTGTTGTGCGTGACAGATAGTCTACCGCAAAATAGATGCCCTCCGCATCTCTTCCCTCTGCCTTGATATCACGAGGCTTCTTTGCCCCACAGCAGAGAATTACGCGGTCATACTGCTTCAAAAGCTCCGCAGCCTTAATGTCCTTTCCGACATTGCAGTCTGTGACAAAGTTAACACCCTCTGCCTTCATCACATCAATCTTACGGTCAATGATATGCTTCTCCAGCTTCATGTTCGGAATACCGTACATGAGAAGACCTCCCACACGGTCATCTCGCTCATATACCGTCACTTCATGGCCTCTCTGATTCAACTGATCCGCTGCGGCAAGTCCGGAAGGACCAGAGCCGATAATGGCTACCTTCTTTCCGGTACGCACCTTCGGAACATGCGGTGCCGCATAGCCTTTTTCATAAGCGGTCTCTATGACGCCATGCTCATTGTCGCGGACGGATACCGCGTCTCCCCAATGTCCGCAGGTACATGCCTTTTCGCAGAGCGCCGGACATACTCTCGATGTGAACTCTGGGAAGTTGTTGGTCTTGTGCAGACGGTTGTACGCCTGCTGCCAGTTTCCGCTGTATACAAGGTCATTCCACTCCGGCACCAGATTGTGCAGCGGACAGCCGGAAGTCATACCTGCAATGGTCGCTCCCGACTGGCAGAATGGCACGCCGCAATCCATGCAACGGGCAGCCTGCTTCTGCTGATTTTCCTTGGAGAGGAATACGTGAAACTCATTATAATTCTTGATGCGCTCCTTCGGTTCTATTGAGCGGGCCTCGCATCTTTCGTAATCCATAAATCCTGTTGGCTTTCCCATCTTCTCTCACCATTAACCTTTCGTGCTGGCATAAAATGCCTCAATCTGTGCCTGCTCTGCATTCAGTCCCTTCTCTTCCATCTGGACGATTGCCATCTGCATACGGTTGTAATCGTATGGAATGACTTTCTTGAACTTCGGCAGATATTCACTAAAGTTATCTAAGATTTCCTTGCCCTTCTCGGAGTTGGTCAGAGTCACATGCTCCTTGATCATCTCCTTGAGCTCTAATACGTCATACTTGTTGGTCACTTCCTCAGTAAAGACCATAGACTTGTTGGTACGCATGTACAGATCATTATCCTCGTCCAGTACATATGCAATTCCGCCGCTCATTCCGGCAGCAAAGTTCTTTCCGGTCTTACCAAGTACCACCACACGTCCACCGGTCATGTACTCACAGCCATGGTCTCCCACGCCCTCTACAACAGCAGTAGCTCCGGAGTTTCGCACGCAGAAACGCTCTCCTGCGACACCGTTGATAAACGCCTTGCCGCTGGTTGCACCATACAATGCAACGTTTCCGATGATAATGTTCTCATCCTTCTTATATTTCACACCTGCCGGCGGATATACAATCAGCTTTCCGCCGGAGAGGCCCTTACCAAAGTAATCGTTGGAATCTCCCACAAGCTCTAACGTCAGTCCCTTCGGAATAAATGCTCCAAAGCTCTGTCCTCCGGCTCCGTTACACTTCACAATAAAGGTATCATCCTCCAGCGTGTCATCGTATGCCTTGGTGATTTCCGATCCGAGAATCGTTCCAAGAGAACGGTTGACATTCGTAACTTCCAGATCCAGCATACGCTTCTGCTTTTTCTCAAGGGCAGGCTTCAACTGCTTTAAGAGCACCTGAAGATCCTTTGTTGTATCCAATTCAAAATCGTATACCTGCTTCGGATCGAAAATGACATTCTCTCCGGTTCCAGCAAACGGATTGTTCAGAATGTTGGACAGATCCAGCTTGGACTCTCTCTCAGAGAGATCCTCACGAACCTTCAGGAAATCACTTCTTCCCACCAGCTCATCCACGGTTCTCACGCCAAGCTTTGCCATATATTCACGCAGTTCTTCTGCGATAAAACGCATGAAGTTCTCCACATATTCCGGCTTTCCGGAAAACCGCTTGCGAAGCTCCGGATTCTGGGTTGCGATTCCGGCCGGACAGGTGTCCAGATTACATACACGCATCATGACACAGCCCATGGTTACAAGAGGAGCTGTGGCAAAACCGAATTCCTCCGCACCCAGACATGCCGCAATGGCTACATCTCTTCCGCTCATCAGCTTACCGTCTGTCTCGATCCGCACCTTGTTGCGCAGACCGTTCATAATCAATGTCTGATGTGTCTCCGCAAGGCCCAGTTCCCAAGGAAGACCTGCATTGTGAATGGAACTGCTCGGCGCAGCACCGGTTCCTCCGTCATAGCCGGAGATCAGGACAACCTGTGCACCGGCCTTTGCAACACCGGCAGCGACGGTTCCGACACCGGCCTCAGATACCAGCTTCACGGAAATTCTGGCATCACGGTTGGCGTTCTTCAAATCGAAGATCAACTGCTCGAGATCCTCGATGGAATAAATATCATGGTGTGGCGGCGGAGAAATAAGCGATACACCCGGTGTGGAAAGTCTGGTCTTGGCAATCCATGGGTAAACCTTCTTTCCCGGAAGGTGACCGCCTTCACCCGGCTTTGCTCCCTGTGCCATCTTGATCTGAATCTCCTGGGCACTGGTCAGGTAACGGCTGGTTACACCAAATCGTCCGCTGGCTACCTGCTTGATTGCAGAACAACGATTCAATCCGTCTTTTCCTATTGTAAGGCGATCCTTGTCCTCACCACCCTCACCGGTATTGGACTTACCGTGAAGATTGTTCATGGCTATCGCCAATGTCTCATGTGCTTCCTTCGAAATGGAACCATAGGACATGGCACCGGTCTTGAAGCGGGTCACAATGGAATCCACGCTCTCCACTTCCTCCAGCTTAATGCCCTTCTTCGGATATTCAAAATCCATGAGGCCACGGATGTTGGTATGCTTCTGCTCCTCATCCACCAATGCGGTATACTGCTTGAACATCTCATAATCGCCCCGCTTGGTGGACTGCTGTAACAGATGAATGGTTGCCGGATTGTACAGATGTCCGTCCGCACCGCTTCTCATCTTATGACGACCCTTGCTGTCAAGAGTCACATCCGTCTCCAGCCCCAGCGGATCGTATGCCGCAGAGTGAAGCGTATTGACATCATCCTCGATATCCTTGATTCCGATACCACCGATACGACTTACTGTATTGGTAAAGTATTTATCAATGACCGCCTTGTCGATACCGATCGCCTCAAAAATCTTAGAGCCCTGATAAGACTGAATGGTGGAAATACCCATCTTTGCCGCGATCTTGACAATACCGCTGATGATTGCATGGTTGTAATCGTCGATGGCTGCATAGTAATCCTTGTCCAGCATGTGCTCATCCACCAGCTGCTTTACAGTATCCTGCGCCAGATACGGGTTGATGGCTGTTGCACCGAAGCCCAGAAGCGTTGCAAAATGATGTACCTCACGAGGCTCGCCGGACTCCAGGATCAGGGACAGTGAAGTACGCTTTTTAGTCTTGACCAGATACTGCTGTAATGCGGAAACCGCAAGTAACGACGGAATCGCAACATGGTTGTCATCCACTCCCCTGTCTGACAGGATCAGAATATTGGCGCCATCCCGGAACGCTCTGTCCGCCTCAATGTACATACGGTCAATCGCCTTTTCCAGACTGGTGTTCTTATAATATACAATGGAGATGGTTTCAATCTTGAAGCCCTCCACCTTCATACTGCGGATTTTCATCAGGTCCGTGTTGGTCAGAATCGGGTTGTTAATGCGAAGAACTTTACAGTTTTCCGGTTTTTCCTCCAGCAGGTTTCCCGCAGAACCGATGTATACCGTTGTTGATGTAACGACCTCCTCACGAATGGAATCGATTGGTGGATTGGTAACCTGTGCAAACAATTGCTTAAAATAGTTAAACAGTGGTTCCCGGTTGCCGGACAAAGCGGCAAGCGGTGTATCCGTACCCATGGCAGCCGTACCCTCAATTCCGTTCTTTGCCATCGGCAGAATGGAATCCTTCAGCGATTCGTAGGTATAGCCGAAAGCACGCTGCATTCTCTGACGCTCTTCTTTGTTGTACTCCGGAACCCGCTCGTTCGGAATCTTTAAATCATGCAGCATGACAATATTGCTGTCCAGCCACTCACCATACGGGCGCTTGCTTGCATACTGCTCTTTCAATTCATCGTCATCGATCACCCGTCCCTGTACAGTGTCAACAAGAAGCATCTTGCCCGGGCGAAGGCGATCCTTGGTCACGATCTTGGTCGGGTCAATATCCAGAACTCCAACCTCAGAAGACAGAATCAGATAATCATCCTCTGTAATATAGTAGCGGGAAGGACGAAGTCCGTTTCGATCCAGCACTGCTCCCATCATATCACCATCGGAGAACAGAATGGATGCCGGTCCATCCCAAGGCTCCATCATAGTCGCATAGTACTGGTAAAAGTCCTTCTTCTTCTGGCTCATAATCGCATTGTTGGCCCATGGCTCCGGGATCATGATCATCACGGCCAGCGGAAGATCCATACCGCTCATGACCAGAAACTCCAATGTGTTATCCAGCATTGCCGAGTCAGAGCCTTCCGTATTGACAACCGGAAGCACCTTCTGGAATTCTCCGCGCAGCTTGCCGGATGCCATGGTCTCCTCTCTGGCCAGCATCTTGTCCGCATTACCGCGAATGGTGTTGATCTCACCATTATGTACAATAAAACGGTTCGGATGCGCACGCTCCCAACTCGGATTGGTGTTGGTAGAAAAACGGGAATGTACGGTTGCAATCGCGGATTCGTAATCCTTATCCTGCAGATCAGAGAAGAACTGTCTCAACTGTTCTACCAAAAACATTCCTTTATATACGATAGTTCTGCTGGACAGGGAAGCCACGTAACTGTCGTCGTTGGATTGCTCGAATACACGGCGGGCCACATACAACTTGCGGTCGAAGTCCAGTCCCTTCTCCACACTCTCCGGTCTCTTGATAAACGCCTGCATGATACATGGCATACAGTCTCTCGCCTTGTCGGACAGCTTCTCCGGTGCGGTGGGCACCTCTCTCCATCCTAAGAACTCCATGCCTTCCTTCTCCACAATGACCTCGAACATTTTCTTGGCCTGATTCTTCTTGAGCTCATCCTGTGGGAAGAAAAACATACCCACACCGTAGTCTCTCTCCTCTCCAAGCTCGATTCCGAGAGGCTTTACGGCCTTCTTGAAAAACTTATGGGAAATCTGAAGCAGAATACCGACACCATCGCCGGTCTTACCGTCTGCATCCTTTCCCGCTCTATGCTTCAAATTCTCGACAATTTTCAAAGCATTCTCCACGGTCTCGTGAGTCTTGATTCCCTTGATATTGACAACCGCACCAATTCCGCAGTTATCATGCTCGAATCTCGGATCATATAACCCCTTTGCGGTTGCTGTGCTTTCATTCCACTGTTCTCTCATAGCTGTTTCCTTCCATTTTTGAACATCCGTCCATTCGTATACTGCAAGTTTCTGAAATAGATTTTACACCTTTTATATCCGCTCTGTAAACATCTTTTTTTGTTAAATTGTCTGACTATCTGACATTTTAGTGTTTTTCTTTTTATTGTCGTTGTAACTATACTATATTTTCGCCATCAAACACAGTTTTTAGCACAATTAAAAGGCTTCTTATCTTGAAACTTTTTTCAAAATAAGAAGCCTTTTTCCGTTCGATTATGAAATTGTGTCTAAATTGTTACTATTCGCAGCCGATATGGATTCACTGACAGACTCGTCATGCTCGCATGTAAGAGGATGTCAGTGAATCCATATTGAGCCTGCGAAGCAGGAACTCCACCCTCATAAGCAGTCTTAGCTCCGTCAGGAGCGGGACTGGAGCCTCGAAGAGGCGACGAGTGCGCATGAGGGTGGAGGGCTGTGAATAGTAATTCTAAATAATCACAGTTTGCGAAGCCCTGTCAGCTCCTTTGCAAAGGAAAAATAATCCTGCATGCTGGTACACTTCGGTGCGTAATCCACCAGAAGTTTCTTCTGCTCCTGTGCTTCCTTCGTCTTCACACACTCGCGGATGGTTGTGGAAAATACCTTGGTTCCCATCTGTTCCGCAAGCTGAATCAGCTCCTCATACACCTGCTTTTCCAGATTGGAGCGCCCGGAATACTTCACCAGCAGCAGTCCGGACACCTTGAGTTTTTTGTTCTGCCGCTTCTGAACCGCCTTGATTGTATCATACAACTGCATCAGTCCCTGAAGCGAATATGCATCTGCCATTACCGGAATGATCACCTCGTCTGCCGCAATCAGACAATTATACAGGATCACATTGAGGGAAGGTGCCGTATCAATCACTATGTAATCATATCCGGTCAGTCCGTCCAGCGCATCCTTCAACCGGTACAGCCCGTCCACATCTCCGTCCAGCATTTTCTCCGCCTTTGCAAGAAGTGGGTCAGATGCCACAATATCGCCATTCTCCAGATGCTGGATGGCATCCGCCATTGGAAGCATCTGCGAGTCCACCATAACATCGTACAGAGTCGCCTGATCCTCTACCTTTGCCTGATATGTGCAGGAGCTGTTTCCCTGCGGGTCCGCATCAATCAATAACGTCCGTTTCCTTTTACCAAGAATTCCGGCAAGTGTTGTTGCTGTGGTCGTCTTGCCGATTCCACCCTTCTGATTCGCCACTACATAAATAACTGCCATATCTGATTCCTTTCTTTATGCCCATATGAATTGCATGTTCCTGTCACTTAAAGCTCGATGCGCCCCTGAATCTCTCCATTGGCAACATAGAATACAGAATGCTCCTCCGGCTTAATATACACTTCAACATCACAGATTTCAGCATCCAAAATGCCACGATCCGACAACGCCTTGTGAATGCGGTCCAAAATATCAGATTCTTCTTTATCCATTCCCTGATACTGGATTACAATCTTCTTTCTGGCTGTGGCAAAGCCACCAACCTTTTGTTCTGCACGTTCTACACTACTTTTTAAAGCCATGTCTTTCTCCTCCTGTTTATCTCTATATTTTATCACAAAGATATACTCAAATCTAGACGAAATCGCACACAACGCAGGAACCAGCTACACCATGACATTTTAATCCCAGGTTTCGGCTTATTCGCTGCGGAGCGCATCAATTGGATTGAGCTTTGCAGCGCGTTTTGCCGGCATGTAGCCAAACAACAGACCGATTCCGGCGCTGACTCCAAACGAGATGACGATGGCGCTGAGAGATGGGGAACAACTCATCCCGATTACTTTTCCGAGTGCAGTAGTCGCCACGCCTCCGATCACGATTCCCATTCCGCCTCCAATGCTGCTGAGCACCGCAGCTTCTATGACAAACTGCTTCATGATATCCTTCTGCTTCGCTCCCAGCGACTTTCGAATACCGATCTCTCTGGTCCTCTCGCTGACCGATACCAGCATGATATTCATAATTCCGATTCCTGCAACCAGCAGGGAAATTCCTGCAATTCCCACCAGAATTTTCTTCATGACGCCCACCATGCTGTCCATCATGTCCAGAAGGCTTGCCATATTCGTCACCATGTACGCATCACTGGTGTGATAGAAACTGTACAGATAATCCTCCAGCTTCTGCTGTGCAACTGAGGAGTGATCAGGATCCACCATTTTCAGAGTATAGCTGGACGGCTGTGCACTGCCATACGCACGTGAAATTAAGGTATATGGTGCATAAATGCAGTCATCTGAAGACCACTGTGTCGAATCGGACTTTTCTGCCAGAAGACCAACGATGACATAGTCTTCCGAGCCAATGCGGAGAGTCTTCCCGACCGGATCCTCTGCGCCAAAATACAATTGTCTTGTGTAACTTCCAATGACGCACACCTTACTCCTGGAGCGCATATCCGCATAGGACAAAAAGCGCCCCTTTTCAATGGTCAACCCGTTGACGTAAGCATGGTTCTCTCCTACACCGGTCACAGTCTGATCGGACTCCCTCACCTCACCGCACCGAACGCGAAACGAAGCCTGACAACTTGGTGACACTGCGGAAAAATAATCCCCATTCGCCTCCACAAAGTTGTAAAAATCATCATCTGTCAGTTGTCTACTGCCTGCCCCCATCAGAGAGACAGAGATCGTATCTGCGCCCATATCAGAGAAGGAACCCATGGTGTAACCGATCATTCCATCCATCAGACTGATCATGGCAATGACTGCTCCCACACCAATGATCATTCCAAGCATGGTCAAAAACGCGCGCATCCGATTGCTTTTTAAGCTGGAAAACGCCATCCAGAAAGCTTGTGAGGTTTTCATGCTATTACCTCCTTTCGATAGGCATCCGCGGCTCCGTCAAACACAACCCTGCCATCATGAATACGAATAATCCGCTTTGCCTCCAGCGCAATGGAATTATCATGGGTGATGATAACAATGGTATTCCCCTCCGCATTCAGCTTCTTTAAGAAATCCAGCACCTCTCTTGAGGTTTTGGAATCCAGTGCACCTGTAGGCTCATCCGCGAGAATCAGAGAAGGGTTCCCCACCAGCGCACGGGCAATGGACACTCGTTGCTGCTGGCCTCCCGAAAGCTGATTCGGCATTTTCTTAAGCACATCTCCAAGGCCTACCCTTGCAAGAGATTCCGCCGCACGCTGGTGCCTCTCTGCCTCTCCCACTCCCGCATACAGAAGCGGAAGTTCCACATTCTTAAGAAGATTCATCTTCGGGAGCAGATTATACTGCTGAAAGATGAACCCAATCTGCTTATTGCGGATTTCTGCCAGTTCATCATCCGACATAGACCCAACATCAATCCCATTCAGATAATACTTGCCTGCGGTGGGCACATCCAGCGCTCCAATAATATTCATAATGGTAGACTTACCACTACCGGATTTTCCCACAATGGCAACCATTTCCCCTGCATCGATGGAAAAGGAAATGCCGTCGTTGGCCCGCACCTCCACCTCTCCCATCTGGTAAATCTTATAGATATCCTGTAACTCAATCAAATGTTCCTGCATTGCTACTCCTCATACTCTCAGTCATAGGCCGCCCCGTCGTCATAAGTCTCATCATAATCTGCATCCTCTTCCACATAGCTATCCCCGTACATCATGGTATAGATATCTGTCAGTTGTGCACTTGGTACATACACTTCATCCGTCATGGAAAGGCCAGACAAAATCTGCACATAGGAAGCGTTGCTCACACCAACTGTCACAGGGACCTTATGAAAACCTGCCGGCACCATAGGATCTGCCGCCTCTGTACTCGGTTCTGTACCCGCCTGGTCTTTCACATACACATAGTCCCCCCTCTGGAGAGCATCTACCGGAACGCACATCGCATCTTTCTCCTCTGAAATAATAATCGATGCAGAAACGTTCATACCCGGAAGCAGTTGTCCCACTTCATCCATCTCCACAGTGACCGGATATTCCGTCACGCCTCCATTGGTGACTGCTTCCAGACTGATATTCGTAATGTGCCCGGTCATCGTCACTCCTTCCAGTGCATCTGCAGTTACAGACACCTCCTGTCCTACCTCAATCTTCAGTACATCCAGTTCGTCTACCTTCATCTGAAACTTAACCTTGGATAAATCGTAGATGACCGCAAGCGACCCCTGGTAAGTGGCATTGATCGTATCGCCTTCCTTTGCATTCTTTGTTATGACAGTTCCTGAAATCGGTGCATCAATGCTGTAGTCATCCAGACTCTTCTGTGCAGAATCCAACTGATTCTGTGCTCCGCGAAGGGTGAGATCTGCATTCGCCACACTGTCTCCAATCGTCGCATCCTCGAGGGTCAGATATACCTCGCCCCTTTTCACATAGTTTCCCTCTACAATGGCAAGCGTTTCAATGGTTCCGCTTCCCGCGGCCAGAAGTGTTCCCTCAGACTTCACCGCAAAGCTTCCCTCGCTGTTGCATGCCACCCCTGCAACTTCTGCAGTTGCGGTATCCCCCACGGATATTCCTCCCGGGTTTTTCACTTCGATAGTGACATCCTTGACAATTCGATTCCCGGATAGTGTAGTTGTGACAGAAGACACCCCGGTCACCTTTCCAGACACAAGCTCTCCTTCATCTCCTACCTCTACCACCGCCTTTTTTCCAATCCAACTTTCCTTCACATCCGCAGCATTAAAGGGAATAGTAAGAACCATCGCCGTATTGTCATAGAGATCCGCAATCACTGTTCCCGCCGCAATGGTATCGCCTTTTTCCACGTAAAGCTTTTTGACGTAACCGGATTGTTCCGCCTTAAGGCTTAAACTCTTCTCATTCTGCTCTTTTGTCTCCAATGCATCCTGGTAGCTGAGCTTTGCCTGTTCCAAACTTAACTCCGCAGACTGAATGCTGTCCTGGGCATTTTCCGTGCTGAACTGGAAAAGAAGCTGTCCCTTCTCCACGGTATCCCCTTCCTCAAAAGGCGCAGATACAATCTCTCCCTGCACCATGGGTGTGATCACATATTGATCATTGGGAGCAATGGTTCCGCTCCCGGTTATAGATTCCTGAAGATCCATAACCTCCGGTGTTGCAGTCTGCGCCAGGCCTTCCGCCATCTCATTGACCGCTTTACTGCAGGCATGAAGCCCCCACCCCACAAGAATCACAAGGATGAGCAGTATGATCAGTCCCTTTCTATGTTTTTTCAAAAATCCAAGTACTTTGTCTTTCATGGTCTATCCTTTCCTCCATACTATTTTGCAGTTACAACCAATATGCGCACACTGTTTGTCGCTGAGTTGTCATAGTATGCCGTCAACGTAACATCTGCCGCGCCCTGTACTTTCGACAACGTCGTAGGATAATAGGTATTTCCGTTTTTCAGATACACCTGTATTTCCTCTGCCACCGGATAACTTTTGCCTGCGGCTCCCAGCTCATAGGATGTTACAGAGGTCACCTGCACACTGGATAATCTGCGCATTGAGGTAATCTTTCCCTGCTCATTTTGGCCAATCTGTACCGGTCCGGTCATACCTGCCATTCCAAGAATATAGTCACTGGTACTGTAGGTCACGTTTCCCTCTGCTGTCAGCACCTCATATGTACCGTAGCACATAGCCGGAGTAAACTCTGTAGCAGCCTCATTGATTTCCTCCACCGTAAGAAGGATTCCATAGGTAAAGCTGTCACCTGTAACATCTCTCACAACCATGTCTGTTATTTCATTTTTGGCGTTCAGATGATAATAAAGCACATTGCCATAACGGAATGTACATCCAGCAAGGCGGGATCTCTCAACAACCGCATAGCTTCCGTCTGCATTGTACTCCACAATGCGGGCTCCCACCGCAATGCCATAATTTCCAATTGCAGTTGCAGTCGCATTCACCGTTCCGGTCAAACTGGTCTGGCTCACTTTCGTCACTGTTGTTCCTTCTGAAACATAATTGATTTCCACCGGCTGATTAACATAATAATAGGTCTTTCCATCATGTTCCACAGTACGCACATTTCCCGTTGTGTCCAGCACTTCAATATAATCCACCAGCTTCGCACCGGAGGTTTCCTCGCTGACTCTCTTTCCGGTCTTGATCACGACACCTCCGATTACGGAATTTATGTCAGATGCCCTTCCAACACCAACCACTGTACCATCCTTTCCGAGAAGCAGTGTAACATACTCTCCTTCCTTGATGGTTCCCTTCGCAGACAGCGCATAGCGTACTTCCTGCCCCGTCAGAGTGTATGTAACGCCCTTTACCGTCACAGAGACCGGCGCAATGGTATTTGGCTGTATCCCCTCCAGTTTTCCGGTAACGCGCTCCTGAAACACATAAATTGTTTTCGTCTTGGTGTGATAATAAATGACATCATACTCATTAATATCAGAGAGTGTCTTCTTTGCTCCTCCGATATAAATTGTTGCCTCTGCCAACGCAAACGGCAGACTGCTGCTCCAGCTGCCGGTGGCAATTATCGGTCCCTTCAGATTCTTGTCAATCAGGGAGAGGACATCTACCTTTCCTTCACTGTCCAGCGTGTATCCTAAGGTCTGCGCGTAAATCTGTCCATCCTTTGTCTTTGCCTCCAGGGTATTATAGAAAAGCTGTATCACATCCTTGTAGGTAAATTTCTCCGATTTTGTTTTGGAAATATTCGCATTCAATTTCTCACTCTTGTAAAAAGCCCAGCGCGCTGACTGCTTATTGCCCCCAAAATCAGAATTGTCATACCCAAGTAACGCAATCACTGCATTGGCAGCCTCCTGCGCAGTAATAGACTGCTTCGGGCGGAATTTTCCGGAAAGGTTTCCCTTCATCCATCCCTGATCCACCGCAAGCTTGATATACGGCGCATAGCTGCTTTTTTTCTTGACATCCCGGTACAGGGATGTCTTGACAGAATCTGCCACCTTATTTTCATAGCCGGACAGTTTCGTCAAAAGCTTCGCAAATTGCTGCCTCGTCACATACTTTTCAGCATCCGCATTGGCCTGTGTCTCAGACACAACCCCCATAGTGATCAATGTCTGCGCAGCCTGCTGATTCGTAGTCACAGCCGCCTGTATGTTTTGTGTTCCAAAAATTCCGGCAAACATAAGCAATGTCAAAAGTATTGCCGTAGCCCGTTTCCATAGAGATTGTTTTTTCATAGATACCCTCACTTTCTTGCTTTCGATGGTAAGTATAACATATTTAGCTGGAGAAAAAAGGAAGTATGAAAAGATACAAGAAAGTGTTAAGAAAGCGTTAAGAAAAGGACGGATGCAAAGCCCCCGCCCTTACTGTTTCAATCTGTTTGGTTTTTAGTCAAATTCATTCTCATATATCCCACCAAAAGTGCGATTCCTACCAGAAGAACGATTACGGAGCTCACCCATGCGAACACACTGTGATCCACCGTTTCCGCAAGAAATCCCGTCTCGGTCCGCACGACTGCAAGGGCATTGGCCGCCACGTGTCCAACTACCGCCACATACAGCCCCTCGGCTTTCTCCACAAGCAAAGACAGTACAATACCGATCAGAAGCGCATACAAAAACTGCACAATATTAAAATGCATGATTGCAAAGCAAACCGCTGAAATGAGGATTGCTGCCGGCTTTGGGAGCATACTCTTCAGTCTTCCGAACACAATACCGCGGAACACCAGTTCCTCGAGAAACGGCGTGGCAATCGCGGAGCTTATGAGCTCTGCCACAAGCGTTCCCCCGTAAAAACCCACATTTGCCTCCTTGAACCCCTCCGACAATTCCACCAATGGTGTCATGGAGATCAGATTGTTGCACGCCACACTGATGCAAATTACAATAATAGCTGCCCACAGACCATGCAAAAGCTTACGCTTATCTACTTTCGGCTTTCCCACAGATATCCCCTTTAGGGCCTGATCCTGTCTGTAAAAGGGAAGCATACACGGGATTGCCACCACGGTTGCAATCAACTGACAGATCACATACTGCTCATTTCCGGATCCCAGGATCCACTGTGCCACTGTCATGGTAATCAAAACCACCGCATAATAAAACAGCAGCGGATACACAATATACCAGATTTTTGTTGCCACATTGCTACTCTTCATTTCCACTCTCCATCCATATCAAACATTAAAATCCAATGCATTCACGATATCCGGAAGCTTTCGCATATCATCACACACCGCTTTGGCTCCCGCTGCAACCATCTCGTCCACATTGCCAAAGCCAAAACTGACCGCCACGCAGGGAACCCCTACCAGATTTGCCCCTTCCACATCGAACATGGTATCCCCGATAAGACACATCTCCTCCCTTGGAATATCCTTCCAACGGCGCATCACCTCATGTAATACTTCTTCCTTTGTGTCAATTCTGCCATCCATCGTCGCCCCTACCACATCGTCAAACAGCGACAGGATATCGAAATGTTCCAGTATTCTCCGGCAGCTGATTTCCGGCTTGGAGCTTGCCATACCGATCAGATAGCCCTTCCTTTTCAATTCTTCGATACACTCCCGCACCCCGGGATAGAGACTACACTCAAAAATACCGGTAACATTATAGCGCTCACGATACACATCCACCGCCTCTCTCGCCTGTTCCACCGGAAAATCATAGTAACGCACAAAGCTGTCCGCAAGAGGCGGACCAATGAACGATTTCAGGCAATCCAGCTCCGATATCTCAATTCCGAAATGCTTCAATGCATACTGGACAGACTTTGTAATCCCTTCTGAGGAATCAATCAACGTCCCATCCATATCAAATAATATTGCTTTCATATTTTCTCCTTGCTTTTCTACATATATCCGTTATAATAGTACTCGAAACAAATTGACAAGAGCAGAGTAGGATTTTGTGCGTAAAGTGCCAGGTGAACAGGGAGTTGTCACCCGGACGAAGAAGTGAATCAATGCTTCGCGGTACGAGATCCGCATCCCGCTGCTACATAATACGAGACAAGTTATCCTCCTTTATGTAGTCTAAGGAACTGCTGAAAGGAGGATTTTTTATGAAAAAAATGAAGGAACTTTATCTTAGCTCTATGAGGGAACTGGCCTCCCCCAAAAACCTTGCCCTGTGCGGCGTCATGGGCGCCCTGTCAATGGTATTGGGAATCGTAGCCAGCATCCAGATTGGCCCTTACATCAAGATTGGATTTTCCGGTCTTCCGAACCGGATCGTGGAATGCCTGTTTGGGCCGGTGATCGGCTGCATTTTCGGAGGCACCATGGACATTCTGAAGTTCATCGCCAAGCCGGATGGCCCGTTTTTCTTCGGTTTCACCTTTGATGCCATGCTGGCCGGTGTCCTGTACGGATCCATACTCTACAAGAAGCCGGTCACAATTCCACGGGTATTCGTCGCAGAGCTTGCGGCAAAGGTCATTGTCAACTGCGGCTTCAACACGCTTTGGATCTCCGTCCTCTACGGAAAAGGCTTTTTGGCGATTCTTCCGATGCGCCTCTTAAAGAATGCCATCATGCTCCCAATCGATACGATCATTACGTTTGCAATGCTGACACTTGCGACCCAGATTGCCACACAGTTTCACTTTTCCAAGCCCAAATTAAACGAGTCCAAGAAGTAGCCCTGCTACTTCTTGACTCCCTTGGTATCCCGATTACCGATATGCAGGCGGTTAAGGGCAATCTGTTTGCCCTTGACCTCCACTTCTTCATTCTCCCCTTCCTTAAGAATATAGATGTTCTTCAGGGCATCACCGGAGTCAAGTTTCATTCCTCGAACCCCCACTGCCATCTTCTTCTTCTCGGGGATAGTTCCACAATCAATGCGCAAAAATACATCTTTTTGGGAATGCATGACCATCGTCTCATTTCCGGTCAATATCCGTATAGCAAGAACTTCATCATCATCTGCAAGCTTGGTGGCCGCAGTGGTTTTCTTGGCTACTACAAATTCGGAGCCGTCCACAATCTTTAACATGGACTGCTTCGTGCCGAACACCAGCTTGGAAGCTGCCACATCACTAAGACTTGCCAGATAAACAAAGCTCTCCGTCTTACTGTCATAATTGCTCACATTATCAATCGGTGTTCCCTTATCCCGGAATTTTCCGTACGGAAGATCCAACACCTTCACCAGGTGCATCTGACCCTTATCTGTGAAAATGCATATCTTATCTGTATTTTTACAGATAAATACATAACGGTTTTCCGCGTCTGCCGTTTCCTTGTTACGCTCATAGACGCCGGTATCCACAACCTTGGCATACCCAAAGCGATCCATAAGGAATACCACATCCTGCTCTTCGATCTTCTTTTCCTCAACCACCGCTTCTTTCAGGTTGTCGATCACGGTTCTTCTCTCTCTGCCATATGCTTTCTTAAAGGCCTGGAGTTCCTTGATGATCACCTTCGCCATGGAGGAACGATGCTCCAGGATATCCTCGTACTTGCCAATGTTGGCCAGAGTTTCCTCGTGCTCCTTCATCAGAGCCTCGATTTCCAGACCGATCAGCTTGTACAACCGCATATCAAGAATTGCCTGAGCCTGACGCTCGGAAAAGCAAAGCTGCTGCGCCATAAGCTTGGAGGAAGGATTCTTAAATGTGATATTGTCCGTATTGCCCTCTACCAGACATGCCTTGGCGTCCTTTACATTCTTGCTGCCCCGCAAGATTTCGATGATCAGATCGATCACGTTGCAGGCCTTAATCAGGCCTTCCTGGATTTCCTTACGATCCAGTTCCTTCTGCAAAAGCGTCGTATACTTTCTCGTCGCAATCTCATACTGGAACTTCACATGATGGCGAATGATTGGGATAATTCCCATAGTCTCCGGTCTTCCGTCCGCAACTGCCAGCATATTCACACCGAAGGTGTCCTCCAGCTTAGTCTTCTTGTACAAAAGATTCTCAAGTGCCTCAATATCAGCGCCCTTTTTCAGATCCAATACGATGCGGATTCCCTCTTTTGAAGACTGATTCGTGATATCCACAATATCACTGGTGGCCTTGGTCTCCACCAGATTATACACATCATTTAAGAATTTGCCAATGTTGGCACCGATCATGGTATAAGGAATCTCAGTGATGACCAGGCGCTCTTTTCCGCCTTTTTGCTTTTCCACCTCAACCTTGCCCCGAAGCTTAATCTTGCCCACACCGGACTCATAGATTGCCGGGAGTTCATCTTTATTTGCAATGTACCCTCCGGTCGGAAAATCCGGTCCCGGAATATACTGCATCATCTCCATCGTCGTAATATCCGGGTTCTTCATGTATGCGATGACACCGTCCACAACCTCACCGAAATTGTGTGGCGGAATCGAGGTCGCCATACCGACCGCAATACCCTCAGCACCATTGATCAGAAGATTCGGCACCTTGACCGGGAGCACCGCAGGCTCCTTTTCTGTCTCATCAAAATTCGGGACAAAATCCACCACATCTTTATCCAGATCAGCCAGATAAGCTTCCTGGGTCACCTTCTGCAGACGTGCTTCCGTGTATCGCATGGCAGCGGCGCCGTCGCCCTCGATGGAGCCAAAATTTCCATGTCCGTCCACCAGCGGAAGTCCCTTCTTGAAATCCTGTGCCATCACCACTAGCGCATCATAGATGGAGGAATCGCCATGCGGATGGTACTTACCCATGGTATCGCCGACAATACGCGCGCTTTTACGATAAGGCTTGTCATATCGAATACCAAGCTCATACATGTCATAGAGCGTACGGCGCTGAACCGGCTTCAATCCATCCCGGACGTCCGGCAATGCTCTGGATATGATAACACTCATGGCATAGTCAATATATGATTTCTGCATCAACTCCGAATACTCGGTTTGAATGATACTCTGTTCCATAATCTATATTCCTTTCTCTCAAAATGCCGGCTCCGAAAATGTTGCGGCATTCAAATTCAAGACTTTCCCGCACAGCGTTATATATCCAGCTCCGCGTCATGAGCATGCTCATAAATAAAGGCCTTGCGAGGTGGCACATCGGTTCCCATAAGCATCGCTGTCACATCGGAGGCCATGCGCCCATCCTCAATCTCAACACGCTTCATCATACGGGTTTCTGGATTCAGCGTGGTCTCCCACAACTGCTCTGCATCCATCTCACCAAGTCCCTTGTAACGCTGCAGGGTGAAGCTGCCGGTGTGTGTCTTGCGATACCGTTCCAGAGCTGCGTCATCATACAGGTACTCCTCTTCTCCCTTTGCCGGAATCACCTTGTACAGAGGCGGCATTGCAACATAGACATGCCCTTCAAAGATAAGCTCCGGCATAAACCGGTAGAACAGTGTCAAAAGCAATGTGGAAATATGTGCACCGTCCACATCGGCATCCGCCATAATAATGATCTTGTCATATCGAAGCTTTGTGATGTCAAAGTCGTTACCATACCCCTCGGAAAAGCCGCATCCAAACGCGTTGATCATAGTCTTGATCTCCGCGTTGGCCAAAACCTTGTCAATACTTGCCTTTTCCACGTTCAAAATCTTACCACGGATCGGCATAATTGCCTGATACATACGATTCCTTGCCATCTTGGCAGAACCGCCTGCGGAATCTCCCTCCACAATAAAAATCTCGCATTTTTCCGCATCTCTGCTCTCACAGTTTGCAAGCTTTCCATTGGAATCAAAGGAAAATTTCTGTTTGGTCAAAAGATTGGTACGCGCTTTTTCTTCTGCCTTACGAATCTTAGCCGCCTTTTCCGCACAACCAATGACCGTCTTTAAGATCTCAAGATTCTTGTCGAAGAACAACGGCACCTCATCACTGGTCACCTTGCCGGTAGCCCGGTTTGCATCCTGATTATCCAGCTTTGTCTTGGTCTGACCCTCGAAGCGCGGGTCCGGATGCTTGATGGATACCACTGCAGTCATGCCATTGCGCACATCCGCGCCATTGAAATTCGCATCTTTTTCCTTTAAGATGCCAAGTTCCCTGGCATAAGAATTGATAATCGTGGTAAATGCCGTTTTAAAGCCGGTCAGATGGGCACCGCCCTCGGAATTGTAGATATTATTGCAAAAGCCAAGAATGTTTTCATGAAATTCATTGGTATACTGAAATGCCACCTCTACCTCAATGCCTTCACTCTCACCCTTGAAGTAGATCACGTCATGCAGCACCTCAATATTATTGTTGAGATCCTTCACAAAGCCAACGATTCCATCTGGTTCATGGAACTCCACATGCTCCACCTCCGGCTTTCTGCGATCCTCATATACAATCGTCAGTGCAGGATTTAAGTACGCGGTCTCATGCATACGGCTTTTGACCTCGTCCTCTTTGAACCGGGTTTTCTCAAAAATCTCCGGATCCGGGAGAAAGTTGATCCTGGTCCCGGTCTTCTTTGTCTTTCCAATCTTCGGGAGAAGGCCATTCTCCAGCTTTACTACCGGATTTCCCTTCTCGTAACGATCATGATGAATAAATCCTCCCTGACTGATCTCCACATCCATATAGGTGGAAAGCGCATTCACGACAGAAGAACCTACTCCATGCAGACCTCCACTGGTCTTGTACACAGAATTGTCAAACTTTCCACCTGCATGCAGTGTGGAAAAGACAACGCGGGCCGCTGAAACACCCTTGGCATGCATGCCTACAGGAATTCCTCGTCCATTATCCTCCACCGTGCAGGAACCGTCCGCCTCCAGGGTTACCCAGATGGTATCACAGGCTCCGGCCAGATGCTCGTCCACAGAATTATCTACAATTTCATAAATCAAATGGTTCAAGCCCTTGGTGGTAACACTTCCAATATACATACCCGGTCTCTTGCGAACCGCTTCCAGCCCTTCCAGTACCGAGATACTGCTTGCATCGTACTTTGCCATTTTTTACACTCCTTGCTTTGAATTCTTCATATGGGCAATTACCATCACCGCAATGCGGAACGTCATGGCATCTTCAAAGGTCCTGATATCCAGGCCAATTGCCTTCTCGATCCGCTCCAGACGATACACCAGTGTGTTCCGATGAACATAGAGTTGTCTCGCCGTTTCTGAAATATTCAAATTATTTTCAAAAAATTTATTAATGGTGGCCATTGCTTCCTCATCTTCAAGGATTTCCGGAATCTTATCACCAAATACTTCTTTTATGAACATGTCGCACAAGCTCATAGGCAGCTGGTAAATCAATCTTCCAATGCCCAGTTTTCCATAGGAAATCGTATCATATTTTGCGTAGAATACACGACCAACCTCCAGCGCCATGCGCGCCTCCTGATAAGACTCCGCAATCTCCGGAAGCTGATTCACAACATTGCCGTATCCGACACGAACACGGACCATCGCCTCCGTGTGAAGATTATCCGTCAATGTGCGGGCCATACTCTCCAGTTCCTCTTCCATATGTTTCACGTCAAAGCTGCTGACATCCTTAACTAAGATTACACTGTGTTGATCTACACTGGTCACAAAATCTCCGGATCGAATATCCGCCAGATTTTTGACAAGCTCCATGGCCACATCATTGTTCTTATTTCCCGTGTCAATGACATATACTACCCGCGGAGCTTGCTGGATATGATGCTTTTTTGCCTTTCCAAAGATGTCCACAATCAGCATATTGCCCAACAGTATATTCTGAATAAAATTATTGCGGTCAAACTGCTCTGCATGACTCACAACAAGTGTCCGGATCTGACAGACCGCCATTTGCGCACACACTGCCATAGTTTCATCTTCCACCAGGCACACAAGCATATACTCCAATTCACCTTCGACCATCACTTTATAAAAATGATATTCCCTGTAAACCTGTCGTTCCGCCATGGACACACAAAATTCTGCGACCATTTTCTCCAGTTCCGGGGTAATCAAAAGTCCCTCCGTGGCCGCCACCAGCTTACTCTTTGCATTGTAGAGAGCCGTATCCATTCGGCTGATTTCCTTAATCTCATCCAACGAATTCTGCAGTTTTTGATTTGACAGCATCTTTATCCTCCAGGTACATACGAAGCAAAGAACCGGGTGTAAATACTCACACCCGGTTCATAATTTACAACTATATTTAATTTTATCGAACTAGTTGGTAATTGTCAATTCTGTTTCCTTATCGAAAACGTGAATCTTGTTCGGATCAAATGCAAGCTTAATGTGATCACCGTAACGAGCAGGTGTATCAGAATCAACTCTTGCAGTCATGTTTGCACCGGCAACTGTGTAGTACAGTAATACTTCTGCACCTAACAACTCATAACCGGTTACATCAGACTCGATTGTACTGTCAGCAAACTTAGCCAGTGACTCAGCATCATCGGTGATATCCTCAGGACGAATACCGAATACAACCTTCTTTCCAGCATAGCCGCCATCAATCAACTTCTTAGACTTAGCCTCTGGAAGAGCTACCTTGAACTCGCCAAACTTCAGAGTTGCGATATTGCCATTAACCTCACAATCAGCATCAACGAAGTTCATCTGTGGAGATCCGATGAATCCTGCAACGAATAAGTTGTTTGGCTCATTGTATAATTTCTGCGGAGAGTCAACCTGCATGATGACACCATCCTTCAGAACAACGATTCTGGTTCCCAGAGTCATAGCCTCTGTCTGGTCATGTGTTACATAGATAATTGTAGCACCAAGACGATTGTGCAGAGAAGCGATCTCAGATCTCATCTGTACACGAAGCTTAGCATCCAAGTTTGATAAAGGCTCATCCATCAGGAATACCTTAGGATTACGAACAATTGCACGACCCATGGCAACACGCTGTCTCTGTCCACCGGAAAGAGCCTTCGGCTTACGATCCAGTAACTTCTCAAGATCAAGGATTCTTGCAGCCTCCTCAACCTTAGCCTTAATCTCCTCCTTCGGAACCTTACGCAGCTTCAGTCCGAATGCCATGTTATCAAATACTGTCATATGAGGATACAGAGCGTAGTTCTGGAATACCATTGCGATATCACGATCCTTCGGCTCTACATCGTTCATCAGCTTGCCGTCGATGATCAGCTCACCGGAAGAAATCTCCTCGAGACCAGCGATCATACGAAGTGTAGTAGACTTACCACATCCAGATGGTCCTACGAAGATGATGAATTCCTTGTCCTCTACCTCAAGGTTGAAATCCTTAACAGCCTCAAAACCATTGGGATACACCTTGCAAATGTTCTTTAAAGATAAACTTGCCATTTTGAAAAACCTCCTGTAAAAAACTTATGTACACTCTCAAATACATCTTACATTATGTATCTTACCGAATATGTCCCATAATTTCTACTGTCAAAGTGACAAAGTTTTTATTTTCTTCTTGTCACTTTGACGAAACACCTTAGAGCTTGGAATATCCGTATCCATTCACCATAGCCTCGATCTGGTGTCCCTTCTTGCAGAATGGGCATTCATGTGCTGAATACGCCTCGTAATTCATTACATCATTCCCATCAAACAGGGACTCTACCTGCACGCCATCAACCGAATCAACGGTACTAAAGATGGATGCCACATTTTCAACAATGCCGCCGTAATAGCGAATACACTCCAAACTTCTTCGAATTGTCTCACCTGTGGTGGTTGTCGCCAAAAGAAGAACCACATGCTTGCCTGCAATGGCCCCCTTATTGTTATCACGGAACAACATCTGGTTATTGTTATTGATTTCCGGAGAAACCACATAAATGGTCTCATGCCGGTTTGTGGAAAGGATGCCCCCCTTTTCTATCTGCTGACTCAGGAATGCCCCTATCATCTCTGTTCCATCCATACACACGATCGTATCAATATACGAAACTCTTGTCATGTGGGCATACAAAACCTTAGCGGCCTCCATTGCTTCACTGACGCGGGTCTTGATACTTGTCACATCCACATAGTAATTGATGTGGGAATGGCTCGTCGCAAAATGCCCGGGTATGGCATGTAACGCCAACATATTGCTTTCTTTTGAGTAGAACTTCACCATACGATTTTCCATGTAAATTGCTCCTCCTTGTTTTCAAAATATTCTCCCAGTTTCCATACAACTGTATATTCTCTATTCTATGCTTTTCCTGTGCTTCCAAAT
Organism: uncultured Lachnospiraceae bacterium; assembly: GCA_945868435.1. GTDB lineage: Bacteria > Bacillota > Clostridia > Lachnospirales > Lachnospiraceae > Roseburia. The sequence continues at coordinate 83,225 of CAMBLG010000001.1, read as the reverse complement.
CCACCGCGGTCTGTATTTGACAAATGTTCTACCTCGTCAAAAGAGATTTTCGGTTGATTCTGCATAATCCTAAACTGCGCAATTCGGTCATTGACATGAATGACCGTATCTCTTGTAGCATAAACCGGCATCCGCCACATATCGTTATCCCCACAGTAGGAACAGTCAATCACGCCCATACTGTTAGTCTGAATCAGCCCCCAGGTCTTAAACGTAGAACTGCGGGGCACCAGATGTGCCTCATACCCTGACGGCAGTTCCATGGCAACCCCCAATGGAATCAGAGCGAAGTCCCCTGCCTTTAACGAAATCTCCTCCGATGCTCTCAAATCAATCCAATCTGATTTCCCATCGATATACGTGAGTTTCTCAATCGCATCACTAAAATATCGAATTCGTATTGTCTCAGTCATGTTTCCACTCCAGATTCAAATGCTCCACACATTTCTCGCGGACCATTAGCTCTGTTACTGCCTCCTTTGCCGGTTTGTCTTCAAATAAGACTTTGTTCACTTCCTCAATTATCGGAAGCTCCACGTCATATTTTCTCGCAAGGGCAAGGGCTGCCTTGGCGGAATAAATTCCCTCCACAACCATCTTGACCTCTCTTGTTGCCTGCTCCATGGTATACCCCTGCCCGATCAGCATTCCGGCCTTACGATTTCTACTGTGCCTACTCTCACATGTAACGATCAGATCTCCAATTCCGGTCAGACCACAGAGTGTTTCAATCTTTGCTCCCATTGCCACCGCAAGCCTGGTAATCTCTGCAATGCCTCTGGTAATCAGCGCTGCTTTCGTATTATCGCCGTAACCCAGTCCGTCTGCCATTCCCGCCGCCAAAGCAATCACGTTCTTCAACGAACCTCCCAGTTCCATTCCAAGCATATCCGGGCTTGTATACACGCGGAACACATCATTCATAAACAGATCCTGAATCTTTTCTGCCGTCTTCTGGCTTTTGGCCCCCGCAACCACGGTCGTCGGGAGACATCGCCCCACTTCCTCTGCATGGGACGGACCACACATGACTGCCACATCCGCCTGCGGAATTTCCTGCTCCACAATATCGGACAGGATCATCAGTGTATCCTCCTCAATTCCCTTGGCAACACAGACGATAACCTGTCCCTCTGTAACATACTCTGCCATCATCCTTGCCGTACTTCTGGTATATACGGAAGGTACTGCCAGAACAAGAAACTCCTTATCGCCAACAGCTTCCTTTAAATCAGAGGTAAACCGGATATTCTCAGACAGCATAACTCCCGGAAGCTTATCTACATGCTCATGCTTTTCCTTTAGCATGGCAATCTCTTCCTCTACAATGGACCAGACTGTCACATCATGTCCATTGGTATTCAAAACCGTAGCCAGTGCAATGCCCCAGCTTCCAGCTCCTATGATTGCAACCTTCGACATACGTATCACCTCCTATTTTGTCTTCTTCATACCAAATTTGTTCTCTGTTCCATTTAACAAACGCTTGATATTCTCCCGATGCTGCCACAGTGCAAGTGCTGTAAAGCAGGCACTCACTATGTAAAATTCTATCTGCACCGCTCCCGTCAGCTTGAGCCATCCCATCTGACCGAGCACGATTACCTGAATCAGATACGCGCTCACCACAAGAATGGAACCCAGGGACACGTATCTCGTAGCTGCAACCGCTACAATAAAAAGCACCAGACAAATCGGAGCTGCCTGAGGAAATACAGCGAGAATCATACCGGAGGTACAGGCAATACCCTTGCCTCCCTTAAAACCAAGATAACACGGAAAATTGTGTCCCAGCACGGCACCAAAGCCTGCATACAACTCCAGCACCTTCACGTTGTCTTCATATCGCCCGCCAAAAATCAGACGTATGAGAAGTACTGCAAGAATCGCCTTAAACAAATCGCCCAAAAATGTGATGAGTCCTGCTTTCCAACCGAGCACACGCAGGGAATTTGTCGTCCCCGCGTTGCCGCTTCCCTCCTTGCGAATATCAATTCCTTTGCTTCTTCCGTAGATGTATCCGGTCTGAAAAAGGCCAAACAGGTATCCAATAATTAATGATAGAATTCTGGCAATCAACATTATGATTCTTCCTTTCGCTCTCTTGTAATGAATTTCAGAGCCGTACCGGTGAACCCAAAGGTATCACGGATGCGGTTCTCAAGATATCTGGTGTAAGAAAAATGCATCAGATTCTTATCGTTCACAAACACCACAAAGGTCGGTGGTTTGACCGATACCTGCGTCACATAATAAATCTTCAGTCTCTTTCCTTTATCGGTTGGCGGCTGCTGCATTGCCACGGCCTCCGCAACAATCTCATTCAGCACACCGGTTGCCACACGCATGGAATTATTCTCAATGACAAGATCAATGAGCTCAAACAATTTGTTCACTCTCTGGCCTGACTTGGCAGAGATGAACAGAATTTCTGCATAAGGCATAAAGCTCAATACCTGACGAATCTTCTCCGTATGCTTTTTCACTGTGGAATTATCCTTCTCAATGGCATCCCACTTGTTGACCGCAATGATGATACCCTTACCTCTGTCATGTGCAATGCCTGCAATTTTCGCATCCTGCTCCGTCACACCCTCCGTGGCATCAATCACGATAATGACCACATCCGCACGTTCCACGGCCGTGACAGCACGAATGATACTGTAGCGCTCAATCTCTTCTTTGATCTTATTTTTCCGTCGCAGACCTGCGGTATCGATAAACACATATTCTTTGCCATCGTACTTCACATCCGTATCGATTGCATCTCTGGTTGTTCCAGCAATGTCAGACACGATCACGCGGTCCTCCTGCGCCAGCCGGTTGATCAGCGATGATTTTCCTACATTGGGTTTTCCGATGATTGCAACCTTCGGGCGTTCATCTTCTTCCTGATCCCTGGCCGAATCCGGAAAATACTTCACCACCTCATCCAACATATCTCCAAGTCCCAGCATGGAGGATGCGGATACCGGATAAGGCTCTCCAATGCCAAGATTATAGAATTCATACACATCCGGCATAAATTTTTCAAAACTGTCCACCTTATTGACCACAAGTACAACCGGCTTCTTGGAACGGCGCAGCATATCTGCCACCTTGGCATCTGCATCCTGCAACCCCTGCCGCACGTCTGTTATGAACATGATCACATCTGCCGTCGCAATGGCAATCTCTGCCTGTTCCCGCATCTGTGACAGAATCACATCCGCGCTGTCCGGCTCAATACCGCCGGTATCAATCAGCGTAAAGCTGTAATCAAGCCAGGTCACATCCGCATAGATTCTATCTCTGGTAACTCCCGGCGTATCCTTTACAATAGAAATCCGCTCACCGGCAAGTGTGTTAAAAAGTGTCGACTTGCCGACATTCGGGCGGCCCACAATGGCCACAACTGGTTTACTCATATTATCCTCACTTCGTTTATTCAATACTTTGCCGAATTAATAATACAATAACCGCCGGGACTTGTAAAGTACCGGCGGTTGCCAATCTCTATTCTGGCGAATCCGTAATCGTCAGGTCATATATATAAATCCGGTCTCTTGTCTGCGCCTTCAGAACAACTTTTCCGGTATCAACAGCCCGAAGGCCGCTGTCCTCATCCGGATAGACCACAGACTCGTCGCTGGAGCTCCATTTCACATCCGGGCTGATCGTATCTCCCAGTGTTTTGATCAGATTCTTCAACTCTGTATAAGAATATGTGGTTCCCTTTTTCCCGGTCTTTTCCAGCAAAAATTCCCTGCGTTTTACCTTGACACTGCAAACATACTGTTTTCCGGTATCCAGATCACAGGCACGAATCACGCAGCTTCCCTCATCCACCGCTGTGACGACACCTTTGGTTGAAACCTTCGCCACAGTCTTGTCACTGGATGTCCATCGAACGTTCTCCGCATTTTTCAAAGTAAGATTTGCGCGGTAACCGGTATAAAAATCCAGACTTGTGCGATTCAGACGAACGATCTGCGCATCTACTGTACAGGGTGCCAGCACTCCCGATACCAGTATCATGGCAAGAAGAGCTGCCATAATCCTCTTAACAAATTTTCTCATTGTCTATTCCTCCTATATCTATTTCCCTGCTTATGGGAATTAATAATAGATGTCATCGGAGATGTACTCCAATTCATCTGCAGACTCGATCAGACCGCATTCTACCAAAACATGAATGATATTGGTGCAATCTTCTCCGAAGCAGACATACATACCGCTCCGAAGATTCATGGCAGAATCCTCCACATAGATATTGCTGGAACTATCCACCAAAGAATTTGTATTTTCGGTGATTCCATTCATTCTGTCATACATGCTCTGCCAGTTGTCCTTTGCATGATAATAATAAATGTTAATGGTTGCATAGGACTCATTGGTTCTTGTATCCCATGGTTCTCTGTAATCCGTCAGATTATACTTCTGAAGCACACCAGCCTGTGCATCTGCAATAGCTGCATCAAAAAGCGCCCGGGCTCCATCTCCTTCCACGCTCCTGTACATATAGTTGGTAGTACTTGAGTCGTACCACTCCAGCTGTGCGTCCGTCACTCGGCTTACGCTCTCATAATCATACTCGATAAACTGGCGAAGGAAGCTGTCAGCCTGTGATTCCCACTCGTAAATCCTGCGGAACATCTCTGTACTCACCTCTGCTCCCGACGGAAGTGTATAATTTCTGGTCAGCACACTGCCATCCTTCATGCGATAGGTGATCGTCACATAGCCGCTTCCATTCACGGCCTCATTCATCTCCAATTCTTCTTTAATCACAGACTGCTGCTGCAGAATCTCCTTCTGCAATTCCAGCACCTGCGCAATATCTTCCCCTTCAAACTCCACCGGATAATTCATATCCACATAAGCATACTGCACCTCATCCACATCCGGGATATGGTGCGCACTGCTATAGCCATAGAGATAAATTCCCGAAAAAGCCAAAGCCATAAACACTATAAAGACACCGCATTCCTTGCACCGCCTTTTGCTGACCACATGAACGCTCTTCTGGATAAGCATCTCCGCAAAAAAGAAGATAAACATTCCAATCATCACAACCATAATCGGCCAGGCCACAAAGGGAAGATTCTCAACCATATCACGCAGAAAATACATACCGAGTGTTCCGCCCAAAAAGCCGAAGCACACACCTGCGCCCCACCGGAACAATGGTTTCAGCCAGGAGAAGGTAAGCAGATCTCCCGCGCACTCGATCTCTCTCTTCTTATAACCATAATAGGCCAGAGCATAGAAAAGGATTGCCACTACCGCATAGCAGACAACAGCTCCTCCTCCATGCATCTGTATCTCTGTCAGTTCGTAATCCCCTCTGTTATTCACGATGCTGTACCGGCCTGTAAGCTTTACCTGATCCATCAGATAAAGAATCGGCGAGAGACAGCGCAGAGAACCGCCCTGAAGCGAAGTTCCGCTCACCCCATACGCCATCATTCCGGTCAACAGGCTTATTCCGGTAATGATTCCTTCTACGAAAAGGTTACATATCACAAAATAAATTGGCAGTGCAAACAATTGCCCTGTAAGCATCACGCAGAGCACTACAATTGAGAAGAAGAAAAAGCTCATTCCCAGACATGCCAAAAACCATATACCCAGATACTGTACCTCTGCCACACCGTTTGCCAGACAAACCAAAACGGAAAAGAAAAAAGAAACCAGCTGCGGAACAAATAAAAATGTAAATCCACTGAACAGATTCGTTCCATACAGTTCCAGCCTCGTCAGCGGCATTGCGTGAATCATGTTGGCGCTTTTCGACGTAAACAGATAGTTGAACAATGCCATACCGACAATCAGAGATGCGATTGCAATCGCCACAATATCCGTCTTTCCACCGATACTTCCAAGAAGAATTTCCAATTTGTTGCTTCGTTCCTTACCGAAATGAAACCACAGATAAAGAGGTCCCGTAAACAACTCATATAGAAAATATGCTCCCCAGATTGGCCAAAAAAGCGAAAGATTCTTCTTATAGATTGCCTTATTAAAAAAGGATGTCTTTGACTTCATAGTCTACTCCTCCCATCTCATAGATAAAAATTTCCTCCAGAGTGAGAGGCAGAATATCCACAATTGCCGCATGCTCCGTTCCTGTCGTAATGGCGCCCGCCGCAGATTTCGGATTGCCCTTCACGATAATCGTATACACGCGTCCTGTATTGGACATATGTAACACCTCATATTCCCGCGGAAGCTTTGGCATTCCGGACGGACATGCCACCTGAATCTTGCAGATATTCCCCTGCAATTCCGAAAGCGAGCGTTCAATCATAACCTTCCCTTTATTCATGATTCCTACATAATTACATACGTCCTCCAACTCCCGCAGATTATGGGAGGACACCAGAACTGTCATCTGACGCTCTGCGACCTCGGACATGAGAATTCCCCAGATCTGACGACGCATTACCGGATCTAATCCATCCAAAGGTTCATCCAGAACAAGAAGTTCAGGCTTACAGCAGATTGCCAGCCAGAACGCCACCTGCTTTTGCATTCCTTTAGACAGCCTTCTTATATTGCGCCTTATATCAATACTTGGAAAAAACTCCTGCATCCGATAAAACATCTTCTCATCAAATGCAGCATAGATGCCCTTGTAATAGCGCATCATCTCCAGTGCATCCGCCTGAAGAAAATAGAACAGGTCATCCGGTATGTATGCAATCTTGGCTTTGGCTTCCCGATTCTCATATACCGGAAGCCCATCCACAAAAATCTCACCGCCATCCGGCCGGTACACACCGGTCAAATGCCGGATAATTGTAGATTTTCCTGCCCCATTGGGGCCGACCAGACCATAGATTGCGCCTTTGGGGACATTCATGTTGACACCGTCGAGTGCCCGGAAATCCCCAAAACTCTTAATCACATGGTTCACCTGTATCATCCTTCGTCTCCCTTCACCTGAACTCCAAGCCTGCTGGTCACATGTCCAAGCAGCTCGTCCCTCGGTACTGCCAGAGCGCACAACTCTTCAACCACCGAATCCAGTTCTTCCATAAGCTCTTCCTTACGACCGTCCTCACACCTGGCATCTGCCACACGGATCGTACCATCACTCTCCGCATACAGATATCCTTCTGTCTCCAATTCCTGATAAGCCCGATGAATGGTCGCAGGATTAATGGCCAGCTTGGAAGAAAGCTCCCGTACAGGTATCACTGCTTCTCCCGGAAGAATTGCGCCAAGGAGCACCAATCTTCTGATTCCATCCCGGATCTGTTCATATATCGGCTTCGCATCTCTGTAATTCAGCTTTATCAAATCCGTTCCTCCTAAATTAGCTGCAACTCCTCATCCTAAGTATGTAGTGTACCACACTTTGTCCGATAATAATTTAAACGGAACGGAATATTTTCTTATGAAAATCTTAATATTGCAGGAATCTGCTATCTGTACTATGCATCAGTTTCCTCACAGAGCATGAGAAACGCGCCAAGATTTCCTCTTCTTCCATGACTTGCCCGATGAGAAAAAAGCAGGCGCTCGTTGCAGCATGTACAGATGTTGGTCACAGTCAGGTTCTCCTGCCTTATCCCTGCCTCCAACAAAATCCTCTCATTGCATCGCCACAGATCCAGCTGATATTTTCCACCGGCCTTTTCTTCCAGTATCTCGTCACACCAATCCGGAAATGCCTGTATGAACTCAGATGCCACATCCTCACTGATTTCATAACAATCCCGACAGATGGACGGACCGATTGCCGCGCAGACCTCTGCAGGATCTGTTCCGAATTCCCGCTGCATGGAGGAAAGCGTCACCGCCCCCATCCGTCCGACCGTTCCTCTCCAACCGGAATGGGACAGACCGATTGCACGATGCACCGGATCCACAAAATAAAGCGGAACACAGTCCGCATAAAAAGTTGCCAAAAGAAGCCCTCTCTCATTGGTGATCAGGCCATCCACATCCGTGTAGGGCTTTTCTCTCGTCACGCCCGCCCCGCCATATGAATGGTCCACCCGAAGGACATTGGTAGTATGGGTCTGATCAGAGCACACGATCTGCTCCACGCCACAGCCAAACACTTCTGCCACCCTGCGATAATTTTCTCTCACGTCATCTTCACGGTCTCCCCGGCTGAAGCTTAAGTTTAACGATTGGAATACCCCGCCGCTTACGCCACCCTCTCTGGTAGTGAAGCCATGCTTTACGATTCCCGTATCTGTCAGAAGCGGGTACTGCAAAAGGGGCAGCGTACCGCCTTCCTGAAGTCTGTAATCATATACATGCACCGGCGAAAGCGCATTTTTGGTTATAAAATCCTTATCCTGCATACCTTTCTCTTCCACTTCACTCTCTATTATGCCCCAAAGGCATTCTGAATCAGCGTAATCTCCGTCCCCTGAATTGCCACCACGTCAAACCGACAATTGGTCTGTGTCCCGTATCCATGACTTACCATATAATACTGCGCCACACGAAGGATGCTCTGCTGCTTTCTGTAATCCACCGCTTCCAGAGCTGACCCACAGGCTGCACTGGCCCGATACTTCACTTCCACAAACACCAGATACGCCCCATCCTTTGCAATAATGTCGATTTCTCCTGTGCGGCATCGAAAATTGCGCTCCAATATATGGTATCCTGCCTCCGTCAGATACTGCACCGCCATGGATTCATACTGTGTTCCCACCTGCCGCTTATTCATGTCATGCCTTCTCCATCTGTCTTATGCCATCTCTATCTGTTTCCAACCTTTGCTTTCAACCGATCCATATCATCCACAAACACAAGGATTTCTGCGACTACCTCATACAGTTCAGGCGGAATCATATCTCCGATTTTCAGCTTGGAGAGTGTATCTGCCAGCTTATTGTCCTGGTAGGTCGGCACATGGTTCTCCTTGGCCGTCTCGATGATTTTCTCAGCCACGAGTCCTTTCCCCGTGGCAAGAATCTTTGGGGCGGCTTCTCCCGGCTCATATGCGATTGCCACCGCAGTCTTGTCTTTATCCTCCTTGGACTTTTCCTTAAATTGCCCAAACTGATACGGTTTAAATGTATTCTCTGCCATAGGCTTTCCTCTTAAAAAATATCAAACTAAGCACGCATATCAAAGGAATATCGGTGCAGCTGCCCTGCGGACGGCTGGTCCTTTTTCAGAAAATCCTCCACAAAGTTCACATGCTTTGCCTCATTTGTCACCGAAATCTTGCAATTATAGCCTTTACTCTTTAACTTTTCCTCCAAAACAGGCAAATGCAGCTCCAGAAGATCATAGGCCTCATCATTTTCCAGATAAAAGTTTGTACTGACTTCCTTTCCCCGCATCCGCACCGACACATCCGTCGGTCCGAGGTGTTCCATATCCAGATGTAAAAATGCGGTCAGCTCCTTATTGCCCTCTGCCAGAGCCTTTTTGTTGGTATACACATACAATTCACCACTGGCATTCTGCCCCGACATTTTGAGTGGGATCTGAACATAGGTATATGCCTCATTGATCTGATTCATGAAATCCACATTGCTGCGTATATCTGCCGCCATCTGCTGAAAATTGGTACTTTCCTGCCCGGTTGCTTTCAGCACATCGGCCATGCGGTTCATCTGATTGTCCAGCTTCTCATACAATTTATTGATCTGATTGCTGCCGGTCAACTCCTCCGGCTTAATCGTCCACTGCTGCTCCAGCGCATCCTTCACCAGACTCTTAAATGCGTCGGAATCCAAGAGTTTCTGCAAATGTTCTCTGTTCACCGGGAAATCACTCTGCAACAGCTGCTGCAGATCCTTTAACACACTGACCGCACTCTGCTGAAAGGTGTATCCGGCCTTTTCCTGTCCGGTCAGTTTTCCCAGCAATGCATTCAGATTCGTCAACTGTTCTTTGCCAAGAACAGCCTCTAATGAGTGCTCTGCCGGTGGTACTGTCTCCTTTTCCTGTAAAACGGCATTGTCGGCCTGCGTACCGGGAACCGCTGCATCCTCCTGCTTCACCGCCTCCGCGTTTTGCCCCAAAGCATCCTCCGTTACTACCGCTTCCTCATGGGGCCATGGAATGCCCTGTTGTGCCGCCTCTGCTGCTGCGAGAAGCGGATTCTCTGCCTGTACCGCCTCTGCCTGTACCACCTCTGCCTGTGCCGCCCCTGCCTGTGCCGCCCCTGCCTGTGCCGCCCCTCCCAGAACATCCGGTATATTCTCTGTCACAATGGACAGCACCTGGGCATTCATCTGGCGAAGTTCTCCCTCCGGCATAGCCGTCCCCTGCATGGCAGTCGGAAGCTCATTGATCAGATCATCGATGGCAGCCGTAATGGCCTGACGATCCCCCAGATAATTTTCAAACTGCGCCGCATTTTCCGGTGTGATGGCAATCCCCAGCTTATTCATCTGCACAAGGGTCTGGACATCTATCGTCCCATTGGCATTAACCAGCCGTGCCATCTGCTGCAGGCTGTTCTTGTCAATAGGCATCTGCTCCTGCATCATCCGGTTCACCATGGACAGATAATTGGATTGGGTGGGGAGCCCCGCCGCAGAAAGCGCCTGCATCAGTGTATAATTGACGCCATTGCCATCCACCACAAAGGGGCGGATGGCAATCTGTGTTCCATCATTGGACTTGACCTGAAAAAACATGGACTGCCCGACAGACAGGGATACTTTGCCGTCCACTCTCGCACTGATCTGTGAACCACCCGCCAGCGCCAGAGTCACTCTGCCATTCTTCATGGAACTGACTGTTCCCTCAAAAATATTCCCCTTGGTCAAAGATTTCAAAGAAGAAACCAGATTCTCCACGCCTTTTGTCCCGGTAATCTTCTCCGAGCCTGCAGCCGTTGCCTGATTATATTGTCCTACCAGAGTTGAGATATTCATATGCAAAACTCCTTTTATTAAGACACATTATACAAAATGCCCGATAAAGCTTCTCCTGTGGATGGGTGTCGGCCCGTACTGTTTCAACGCAGCAATGTGTTCCGCGGAACCATAGCCTTTATTTCCCGCAAATCCGTACTCCGGATAGATATCTGCATAGGTTTCCATCAACCGGTCCCTCGTTACCTTCGCAACGATCGATGCCGCTCCGATGGAAATGCTTTTCGCATCTCCCTTAATGATCGGCACCTGTGGGATTGTCACCTGCGGGATCGTCACTGCATCATTGAGTAAAAGCGTAGGCTGTGGATCAAGCTTGCCAATAGCCTGCCGCATTGCCTCATAGGTCGCCTGCAGAATATTGATCTCATCAATCCGATCCGGTCCCACCATACCGATACCAACCGCCACCGCCTTCTCCATAATGATATCGTAAAGTTCTTCCCTCTTTGCCGCTGAAAGCTTTTTGGAATCATTGATATACAGGATATCACAGTCCTTCGGAAGAATGACAGCTCCTGCAACCACAGGCCCTGCCAGAGGCCCCCGTCCAACCTCATCAATTCCACATATATATGAATACTTATCGTACTCTTTCTCGTATTTCTTTAACGCCTCGGTCCTCTGCAATTCCTTTTCATACCTGTCGCTGCGCTTCCTTGCAATATCCACGAGTTTAATGACACCGCTTCGTTCATCACTGCCGTACTGCCGGATGAAAGAAGCAAGGTCTCCATCCCCAAGGGCAGCCAGCTTTTCTTTGATCTCTCCGATTTTCTCTACTGTCTTATCCTCTGTCATCCTTATGCCATCTCCGGTCTCTCCAGTGTAATTCTCCCCAGCTTACCGCTTCGGAATTCCTCGATCAAAAGTGCCGCGGCCTTGCTGTAGTCCAGTTCTCCGCCCTTTCCGATACACTTTCTGTTCTCCGCAATCCGCATCAAAAGCTCGCTCTCCGCTCCTTCTTCCTCTATCTCGTAGCGCTCCGCAAGAATGCCGGGATAGGAAGCGCGCAAAAAGCGAATCAGCTCTACCGCCAGCTCATCCGTATTTAGAATTTCATCCTTGATGGAACCAATGAGCGCCAGTCGAAGTCCCACCATCTGGTCCTCGAACTTCGGCCACAGGATTCCCGGTGTATCCAAAAGCTCCACATCCTTGCTGAGGCGGATCCACTGCTTCCCCTTCGTAACACCGGGCTTGTTTCCGGTCTTGGCACAGGCCTTACCCGCATAGGAATTGATAAAGGTGGATTTGCCAACATTCGGGATTCCCACCACCATGGCCCGCACCGGCCGATTTTTAATTCCTCGCTTTCGGTCACGCTCGATCTTCTCCCGGCAGGACTCCATAATCTGGTCCGTAATGGTCTTCATCCCCACCTTGCTTCTGGCATCCAGACTCACTACAAAATATCCCTTATTCTTGAAAAAGCTGCTCCACTCATCAGTCCTTCTCTTATCCGCGAGATCCGCCTTATTCATTAAGATCAGCCGGAATTTGTTTCTGCCCAGCTCATCAATATCCGGATTCCTGCTGCTTTGCGGAATCCGGGCATCCACCAGCTCGATCACCAGATCAATGAGCTTGATGTCCTCCTGCATCTGTCGTTTCGCCTTGGTCATATGACCAGGATACCATTGAAAATTCATATATCTCCTGCCTTTTCTTATCTGTTATTTCAAAAAACCCATGTTCCTGATTCCACTATAATGAAACCATGCTTTGCCGATCATGTATTCCTTTTTGACGTTTCCGATGTTCGCCATACGGCTGTCCTCGCTGTTGTTACGGTTGTCTCCCAGAACGAAATACTCATCCGTGCCCAGACGAAGCTCCTCCTCCGCAAGTCCGGCCTCCACAATAGACGCAACCTCCGTGGCCTCCTCGTACAGTTCTCCGTTCACATACACGGCACCCTCCTTGATCAGAACCGTATCACCCGGACCTGCGATCACCCGCCGCACATAATAGTGGGACTTCTCGTTACCGTTGGGGCGAAACACTACAACATCACCGGATTTGGGACCGGTAAACAGATAGATGAACCGGTTGACCATTACCTGTTCCTCATTCTTCAGGGTCGGTGTCATAGCATTCCCCACCACGCTGGTCCGAAATCCAAAAAAACTTACTAACGTATACGCGATAACAATGACCAGCGCAATCTCAAAAATCCAGGACAGGATTTCCTTAAAAAGCGGCATATTAAATTTCTTTCTCTGTCTGCTGAAATTCAGCCCACCACGTCGTCTCACTCTCTATATCCTCTGTCTGTTATTCATTTCCATCCGGGTATCATCCTTAGATGATACCATAGTCGGCTCTATTTTTCAAATTCTAATAAATGGCGTATCTATTCAGAACCTCTCCCATACATTCGCAAAAAGAGCCGGCACTTGCGCACCGGCTCCATGAAGCAAAGTTCCATTATTTTACTAACTCTTTTACCTTAGCTGCCTTACCTACACGATCTCTTAAGTAGTAAAGCTTAGCACGGCGAACCTTACCCTTGCGAACAACTTCAACCTTCTCTACGTTCGGAGAGTGAAGTGGCCATGTCTTCTCAACGCCTACGCCGTTAGAAAGCTTTCTAACAGTGAAGGTAGCACGGTTGCTTCCACCCTGCTTCTTGATCACGGTTCCCTCAAAGATCTGGATACGCTCACGGTTACCCTCCTTGATCTTACCGTATACCTTAACGGTATCACCAACGGAGAACTGAGGTACCTCAGCCTTTAACTGTTCTGCTTCGATGTTCTTAATGATTTCACTTGCGTTCATTTTGTGACCTCCTGATTCATGTGACGTTCTTAATGCAACTCCTGCAACAGAGGACCATCATAATTTTTCACAACATTAATAAACTACCACAAATTCCTTGGGATTGCAAGTATTTTTTCAACAATCCCTGTTACTAAGGTTACTATTCACAGCCCTCCACCCACATGCGCACTCGTCGCCTCTTCGAGGCTCCAGTCCCGTAACTTACTAAGCCAAAATACATGCTCTTTTGCAAAGCATACCCCCATCTTCTCCTGAAGTTTACCGGAAGCTTCGTTTCCCACCACAATCTGACCGTAGGGTATCATCCCCTGCTCAATAAACCGGTTGAACACATAGGTTTCCAGCGCCATGGCCACATGTCTTCTGCGATACTCCGGAAGAACTTCCAGCAGGCCAATACTTCCCTCGTCGTGAACGCCCATAAAGCCCGCCATCTGTCCATCTATAAAAGCGCCGTACATCGCGCCTTTTGCGATGCGCCCCCTCATGTACTCCGGATCATCCACGGTATGGTAGACAGCGCATGCCGCATCCAAATGCTCCATTGTCAGAGGCCGGATGCTGATTCCGTTCTCCAACACACCCCCATCGGTCCGATAAAGGCCTGTAATCGGAAGCTTCTCTCTTCTGGTGTACACCGCCTGCAGACACTCCATATCCAGTCCATAGCCCAGTTCTTCCGCCACAGGCACAAACTCCCGCTGATGCAGTGACAGAACCTCCACCGGATACTTGCACAATCCGTCCATCCTTCGAAGAATTGTCTCCGCGCTTTGCCTGTCTGCGGCGCTTTCATCTGCTTTCCGGTCGTTTCCGATCCAGGTGTGAAAAAACACATGGCTTTCACCGTCCATCAGAAGAATCTCCGTACCCTTTTCTCCATGGTCCTGTCTGCCCACAAGAATCGCCCTGCCCCGGTTGATAAGCTCGATCATATCCATGTGGTGAAGCTTCTTTTGCATCAAAATCTCTTTACACGCACTTAATTCCTGATACCGCTCATACAGATCCGGTCTGCGCTCCCTGGTGCGCTTCACGGCTTCCCGGTTGCGCCATGCATCAATGTTCTTCTGGTTCCCACTTAAAAGGACCTCCGGGACCTTCTTGCCATGCCATTCCACAGGTCTGGAATACTGCGGATACTCTAAGAGATTCCCATGAAAGGATTCCGTCTGAGCGGATTCCTCATTGTGGAGCACCGATGGCACAAGGCGGGCGACCGCATCCACAATCACCATCGCCGCCAGTTCACCGCCGGTGAGCACGTAATCGCCGATGGAGACATAATCCGTCACAATCTCCTCCAGCACGCGCTCATCGATTCCCTCATAATGCCCACACAGAAGCACCAGTTCGTCACTCTCGGCCAATTCCTGGGCCATACTCTGGGTAAAAGGCGTTCCCTGTGGAGTCACGTATATAACGCGCATTCTAGCCTCGGAGGAGAGTTTTTCTGCCACACTTTGATATGCATCATACACCGGCTGTGCCTGCATCAGCATGCCCGCACCGCCACCGTAGGTGTAATCGTCCACCCTTCCATGCTTATCCCTACTGAAATCCCGGATATTCACAGCTTCAATACCAATCTTATTCTGTTGTACGGCCCGTCCGGTAATGCTGGTATTCAGCCCCTGCATGACCATTTCCGGAAAAAGCGTCAGAATGTGAAAATTCATGATATCTCCTCTTACAAAATCAAGCTAGTCTCTGAGCCCCGGCATCAGGTGAATGGTCATAATCCCCTGTTCTATGTCCACCTGCTTAATGCATTCCTTAATCGCCGGAACCAGTAAATCCGGTTCCCCTTCTTTGCTGATGACATACACGTCGTTGGCTCCCGTCTGCAGCACATCGCTGATCTGCCCAAGCTCCTCGCCCTCGTCGGAAACCACAGACAGATCCAACAGATCCGCGATAAAATACTCATCTTTCTTCAGTTTTACCGCATTTTCCCTGGTGACAAAAAGCTTTGCCTGACGCAGTTTTTCCGCATCATTCATGGTGTCAATGCCCTGAAAGCCCAGAATCACCAGATTCTTGAAAAAGCGGACCGAACGGATTTCCACCTCCCGCCGGCTTTTTCCGTCATCCAGAATGACCTTCTTTAATTTTTTAAAGCGCGCGGGATCATCGGTGGTGGGAAACACCTTCACCTCTCCTCTGACGCCATGGGTTGTGGTAATCACACCAACCTGTAACAACTCTTCCATATCGGCTCTCCTATATAAAAAAGAAGCACCGCACATATAAACAGCCCTCGGCTTGTGCGGTGCGCAATGCAATGTCACAAAATAATATTGCGACCATTACAGTTATTGCATGATCTCTACAATAACCTTCTTGTCTTCTTTTGAGGCTGCGGCCTTGACCACGGCACGGATTGCTTTAGCAATGCGGCCCTGTTTGCCGATTACCTTGCCCATGTCAGACTGTGCAACACGTAATTCCAAAACAATTGCCTTCTCGTTTTCCGTCTCTGTCACAACGACTTCATCCGGAATATCCACGAGAGCTTTTGCAATTACTTCAACCAATTCTTTCATTACGTTCACCCCTTACAATCCTATTTCTCAATACCAGATGCCTTGAAGATTCTTGCAACAGTCTCGGTTGGCTGTGCGCCGTTAGCTAACCACTTCTTAGCCAACTCAGCATCTACATGATACTCGCTAGGATCCTTTGTTGGGTCATATGTTCCAATCTCCTCGATGCATCTTCCATCTCTTGGTGAGCGGGAATCTGCAACAACGATTCTATAGAAAGGAGCCTTCTTCTGTCCCATTCTTCTTAATCTGATCTTAACTGCCATGATTTCACCTCCTGTAATATTCTCAATTCTCTATAACATAGGTTAAAGAATAACCTTTGCTAACTCATTTAAAACGGTAATCCCTTGAACATACCCGCCATACCGCGGCGTCCCTTTTTGCCGCCGAAGCCCGGCATCTGTTTCATGAGCTTTCTGGTCTGCTCAAACTGCTTGACCAGACGGTTGACCTCCGCCACATCGACGCCTGCACCTTTTGCAATACGATTTCTGCGGCTCGGATTCAAGAGATTTGGATTCTTCCGCTCCTGCGGTGTCATGGAATGAATGATGGCTTCAATGCGCGCCATATTCTTCTCCGCCTCATCCGTATCAATCTCCGGCATCTTACCTGCACCCATACCCGGCATCATTCCCATCAGGCTGGACAATCCACCCATCTTCTTCATCTGCCCCATGGATTCCAGGTACATCTCGAAGTCGAACTCGTTGCGCTTCATCTTCTGCTCAAGCTCTCTGGCCTTCTCCTCATCGATGTTCTCCTGCGCTTTCTCAATCATTGTCAGCACATCACCCATCCCAAGGATTCTGGAAGCCATACGGTCCGGATAGAACTGTTCCAAATCTGACAGCTTCTCGCCCATTCCTGCGTACAGGATTGGCTTTCCTGTCACTGTGCGGATAGAAAGCGCCGCACCGCCCCTGGTATCACCATCCAGCTTGGTAAGCACCACGCCGTCGATACCGATCTTCTCATCAAAGGTGGATGCTACATTGACTGCATCCTGACCGGTCATGGCATCCACCACGAGAATAGTCTGGAATACATCCACCGCTTCCTTTATCTCAATCAACTCTGCCATCATTTCCTCATCCACATGAAGACGACCGGCGGTGTCGACGATGAGCACATTGTATTCATTCTTTCTGGCATGCTCCACAGCAGCCTTTGCTATATCAACCGGCTTGTGCTTATCACCCATGGAGAATACTTCCACACCCTGCTTCTTTCCGTTGATCTCCAACTGTTCAATTGCAGCCGGACGATACACATCGCAGGCACAGAGAAGTGCTTTTTTGCCCCGGCTCTTAAACTTACCGGCAAGCTTGGCTGTGGTCGTTGTCTTACCAGCACCCTGAAGACCGACCATCATGATAACGGTCAGCTCCTTGCCCGGACGGAATGCAATCTCCGTCGTCTCGGAGCCCATGAGACGAATCATCTCCTCATTAACGATCTTGATGACCATCTGGCCCGGATTCAATCCGTTCATCACGTCCTGTCCGATGGCTCGCTCCTGCACATCCTTGATGAACTGCTTTACCACACGGAAGTTTACATCCGCTTCCAAAAACGCCATCTTGACTTCCTTCAGCGCAGTCTTGACATCATCCTCTGTCAGTCGTCCCTTGCTGCGCAGGTTCTTAAATACATTCTGCAGTTTTTCGGAAAGACTGTCAAATGCCATCCTACAGCTCCTCTAATATCTGACTCGAAATCTTCTCTATCTGCTCCATGAGTGCTCCCGCAGAACGCTTCGGTTCCTCTGACGCGCACCCATATTGCTCGCACAATCCGTGAATCTGTTCTACGTCTGCCTTGACCGACAGGAACTTCTCCACCAGGTGAAGCTTCTCCTCGTAACCGGAAAGCTTCTTCGCGCAGCGCTTCACCATATCCGCCACGCCCTGTCTGCTGATATTCTCCTCCTCGGCAATCTCACCCAGGGAGAGATCATTGAACACGAAATCCTCGTAAATCCGGCGCTGATGCTCGTTTAGAAGCTCGCCATAAAAATCATATAAATATGCCTGCTTTAATTTCTCTTCCACATCAATCACCTCAAGTAGACTACCACAACAGAAAACAGGTGTCAAGTATTTTCTCTTGACACCTGCAAAATATTTTGACAATATGCTTTGATGGTTCCAAAAACCATTTTTCTAGATCATTGTCCGAACGGTCTTCGGCTTGTATCCCTTTTTCTCAAGAGCCTTTAAGATCTGTTTCTTATGATCGGTTCCAAAACACTCCAGTGTAATGCGAAGCTCCACAGCAGCATTGCGGTTGGTGGATACGAACTGGTTGTGTTCCAGCTTGATGACATTGCCCTGTTCCTCCGCAAGTGTCTGAGACACTTTTGCGAGCTCACCCGGCTTATCCGGGAGCAGCACCGATACCGTAAAAATACGATCGCGGAAGATCAGTCCCTGCTGTACGACAGAAGACATGGTAATGACATCCATGTTACCGCCGCTCAGAATAGAAACAACACGCTTATCCGTCACATCCAGATGTTTTAAAGCAGCCACAGTGAGAAGACCGGAGTTCTCCACCACCATCTTATGGTTCTCCACCATATCCAAAAAGCTTACGATCAGTTCATCATCGGTAACAGTGATGATATCGTCCAGGTTCTTCTGAATATATGGGAAGATATTGCTGCCCGGTGTCTTGACTGCGGTACCGTCCGCAATGGTGTTGACCGTAGGAAGCGTTGTTACCTTGCCTGCGGCGAAGGATGCCTGCATGCAATTGGCACCGGCGGGTTCCACACCTATGACCTTGATCTTCGGATTCAAAAGCTTTGCCAATGTTGATACACCGGTAGCCAGTCCGCCACCGCCGATTGGAACCAGTATGTACTCCACCAACGGAAGCTCTTTGAAGATTTCCATGGCAATCGTTCCCTGTCCGGTTGCCACCGCCAGATCATCAAAGGGATGGATAAAGGTATAGCCCTCCTTATCTGCCAGCTCCAATGCCTTGGCACACGCCTCATCGTACACGTCGCCGTACAGCACAACCTCAGCGCCATAGCTCTTGGTCCTGTTGACTTTGATGAGAGGTGTCGTGGTCGGCATCACAATGACAGCCTTACATCCATAACATTTCGCAGCATAAGCCACACCCTGGGCATGGTTTCCGGCAGATGCGGTAATCAGTCCGCGGCTTCTCTCCTCATCCGTCAGGGTACTGATCTTATAGTAAGCACCTCTCAACTTGTATGCACCGGTAAACTGCATATTCTCCGGCTTCAGATACACCTTATTTCCCGTCTGATTGCTTAAGAAATCACTGTAGACCAGCTTGGTCTCCAGCGTAACCTCTTTGACCTTCTCGCAGGCCTCCTCAAATTTGTCAAGTGTCAACATTGTTGTTCATCCTTCTTTCTATTCTCACTTTTTATTTATATCAAACAAAGCATCTACAAATTCGTCCGAATTGAACTTCTGCAGATCATCTATGGTCTCGCCTACGCCGATATACTTCACCGGAACGCCCAGCTCGGACTGGATTGCCACGGCGATTCCGCCCTTGGCGGTACCATCCATCTTGGTCAGAACAATGCCGGAAATCTTCGCCACATCCGAAAATTCCTTTGCCTGCACCAAAGCGTTCTGTCCGGTAGTTGCATCCAGAACCACGAGAGTCTCCCGATACGCCTCCGGGTACTCCTTCTCCAGGATCCGGTTGATCTTACCCAGCTCATTCATAAGATTTTTCTTATTGTGAAGCCGTCCTGCAGTGTCTACCAGAAGCACATCCGTGTTTCTCGCTTTCGCTGCCGCAGTGGCATCATATACTACCGCACCTGGGTCTGCGCCCTCAGCGCCCCCGATCATATCCACGCCGGAACGGTTGGCCCACTCCCTGAGCTGGTCTCCCGCTGCTGCCCGGAAGGTATCTGCGCCGGCCACAATGACTTTCTTTCCCTGACTTTTGAGTTTTCCGGCCAGTTTTCCTACTGTAGTGGTCTTTCCGACACCATTGACACCGATGACCAACACAACGGATTTCTCCTCTTCAAACCGGTAAGCTGCATCTGTGACCTGCATCTGTTCCTTGATACTGTCAATCAAAAGCTGTTTGCAATCCGCCGGTTCCTTAATGTGATTCTCCTTTACCTTATCCCTGAGATTATCCAAAATATGTTCCGTGGCCCTCACGCCTAAATCTCCCATGATGAGGATTTCTTCCAGTTCCTCATAGAACTCCTCATCAATTTTGGAAAAGCCGGAAAATACGGCATCAATCCCAGATACGATATTATCCCTCGTCTTGGTAAGCCCGGCTACCAGACGACTGAAAAAACCTTTTTTCTCTTCGCCCATCAAGCACTCCTCTTTCTATCCTGTCCAATCATAGTCCCATTCTTTACTCATCCAAATCATTTTCAATCAGATTCACTGAAACCAAAGTCGATACACCCTTCTCCTGCATGGTAATTCCGTACAGGCGGTCAGCCGCTGCCATGGTGCCACGTCGGTGGGTGATCACGATAAACTGGGTATTCTTTGTCAGCTTATTCAGATAATTGGCAAATCTGGTGACATTGGAATCATCCAGCGCAGCCTCGATCTCGTCCAACAGACAGAACGGAGACGGTTTCAAGGCCTGAATCGCAAACAGGAGCGCAATGGCCGTCAGCGCCTTCTCTCCACCGGACAACTGCATCATATTCTGCAGTTTCTTTCCCGGCGGCTGCGCGATAATGCGAATGCCGCACTCCAAGATATCCTCATCCTCCACCAGCTCCAGTGTTCCGTGTCCGCCACCGAACAGCTGCTTAAAGGTCGAATCGAATTCTTTCTGAATCTCCGCAAACTTCTCTGAAAACTGTTTGCGCATACCATTGTCCAGATCCTCTATGATGCCAACCAGCGTCTGCTCTGCTTCCACCAGATCATCGTGCTGTCCCTTCAAGAAGGCGTAACGCTCGGACACCTCCTTGTATTCCTCGATGGCATTGACATTGACGTCTCCGAGTTTTCGAATCTCATCCTTGATTTCCGTAATCATTCTCTTTAACGCGCCCAAATCCTCATAGGCTTCGTTTCGAAGCTCCAGGGCAGCATGCGGAGTAAGCTCATACTCCTCCCACAGATAATTCGTCTGGTATTCGCCGGCTTCCTTCAGCTTCTCCATCTGATTGTTCAGACGGAAAATTTCCTTGTCCAAATCACCCTGCCGCTTTGCAATCTCCTCCTGCTTCTGGAAAAATCCGCGGTAATCCGCAGACATCTTTTCCTTTTTCTCCAGACTTACCTTCAGTTCCTCCTCCAACTGGGAGTTGGAATCTGCGGATGCCAGAATCGTCTTCTTGATTTTCTCGATATCCTGACGCTTTTTCTCGGCATCCTCCTTGGAATTCTTGGCATTGTCCACAAGCTCCCGGCTCTCGGCGTCATACTTCTCGATTTCGCTGTTGATACGGTCGATGTTCTCCTGGGCAAACTCTACACTCTGGCGCATATTGGCAAGCTCAATCACAATATGGGATACCTTGTCCGCCGCAGCGCTCTCCGATGCACTCTGCTGCTCCAACACGGCCTGGAATTTCCTGGACTCCTCGCCGATCTCCGCCTCTCGCCTTGCCGCGTACTCAGTCTCCTCCAGAATCTTCTTCTTGTTACTGTTGATCTCTGCAATCTGATTCTCAATCTGCGCATTTTCGCCCATGAGCCCGGAGAATACCTCCTCGCTCTCATCCCGCTGCTGCTTTGCGCGGTCCACATTCATCTGGGCGGTATTCTGCAGAATGTACTTCTGCTGCAGTTCCTCTTTCACTCCCGCAAGTTCATCTGCATTCAGCTCCAGGGCTGTAGCAATATCCTCCCTGCGGTTCTCCCTCTCGGAAAGTTCCTCCTTCATCTTGGCAATCTTCTGCTCCAGTTCCTCAATCTCACGGTTTCTGGCCAGAAGATTGGAGGTATTCTTGAACGCACCTCCGGTCATAGAACCACCCGGACTTAAGTATTCACCCTCCAGAGTCACAATATGTAAGCTGTAATGATGCTTTTTTGCAATGGCGATGGCATGGTCTATGGTGTCTACCACAAGAACACGTCCCAAGAGATACGCTGCCACCTCGTCATACTTATGGTCACACTGCACCAGTTCATTGGCCAGACCGATCACTCCCGGCTCTCCCATGGCCGCCTCATTCTTGGGATTTCCCTTAGCACTTACACTGGTGAGAGGCAGAAAGGTAGCACGTCCCAGACGATTTTCCTTCAGGAAGGAAATCATCTGCTTGGCCGTCTCCTCATCCTCCGTCACAATATTCTGAATATTACCGCCAAGAGCAGTCTCTATGGCGATCTCGTATTTCTTTTCCACCTGAATCAGGTCTGACACAACGCCCAGAAGTCCCTTGTGCTTCGTCTTCTGTTCCATGACCTTACGGATGCTGTTGCCGTATCCGTCATAACGCTCCGCAATATTTTTCAAGGACTCCAAACGGGACTGCTGCTTGATGCATGCAGCCTTCGCCTCCTCCAGAAGCCGATTGTTCTCGTTGGCCTTAAAGCGCCACTCCTTCTGCTTCTCATACAGGGACTGTTCTAACGCCTTTTTCTCCTGAATTGCCTGATTGATCTCATCCAGCTCTGCCTTGGAGTTCTCCAGTGCCGCATTCAGATCAGCCTCCTGCGTCTTTCTGTCCAGAAGACGCTTGGACAGCTCCGCCTTTCGGATATTGATCTGCTCCAGCATGGTGTCATTGCGCTGCTGGCGGGATTGGATTCCTGCCTTGTTGTTCAACAGCTCCACCAATTCCTTCTGTCCGTTTTCAAGACCGGCATTACATCTTGCAATCTCAGCCTGAATTGCGGCCAGTTCTTCCTGGGCTTTCGCTTTGCGGGACTCTATCTCAGTCAACTGTTCATCCAGCGCAGCCTTCTTCTCATCGTAGGAAAGACGGGAAGCCATACGCTCCTGCTTATCCCTTTCAATGGCATCCAGGCGACTCTGCAAATGCTCATCCGTCAGTTCCGCCGTGTGAATCTGCTCCGTCAGCACCTGAATCTGGCTTTCCAGTTTCTGGCGCATAACCGAAGTGTTGCTGATATTCTCCCGGATGGAATTAATTTTCTCATCCATCTCGGCCATATCTGATTCCAATTGTTCGTACTCGCTCTTGATCCTGTCGTAGGATGTATTGGTCTCGGTCAGCTGTTCCTCCGCAATGCGGTACTTCGCCTCCACATCCTTCTGCTCCTTCTCAATGCGCTCCGTCTCCAGAAGGAACATGTTCACATCATAGTCCTTCAGCTCTGACTTCTTCTTCAGATAAGTCTTCGCCTTTTCTGACTGGCGCTCCAGCGGACCTACCTGCCGTTCCAACTCCGCAAGAATGTCATTGACACGAACCAGATTCTCTCGCTCGCTATCCAGCTTTTTCTGGGCAGTCACCTTACGCTTTTTGAACTTCACAATACCGGCCGCCTCATCAAAAAGCTCACGGCGCTCCTCCGGCTTTCCGCTTAAGATCCGGTCGATCTGACCCTGTCCGATGATGGAGTATCCCTCTTTTCCGATACCGGTGTCATAAAACAGCTCTGACACTTCCTTAAGACGACAGGGATTCCCGTTGATCAGATACTCGCTCTCTCCGGAACGGTACAGACGTCTCGCAATCGTTACCTCTTCGAATTCAATCGCCAGCTGATGATCTGAATTGTCCAACGTAATGGCAACATAGGCATAGCTTAAGGGCTTACGGTTCTCCGTTCCGGCAAAAATGACATCCTGCATGGAAGAGCCTCGAAGCTGTTTTACCGACTGCTCACCCAGCACCCAGCGCACCGCATCCGCGACATTACTCTTACCACTTCCATTTGGTCCCACAATACCGGTTATTCCGTTGTGGAAATCAAACACGATCTTGTTGGCAAAGGATTTAAATCCATGTACCTCTATACTCTTTAAATACATTACCTGTTCTGCTCCTTGTCTTCTCTGATCTTAAGAAGTGCACGGTATGCCGCTTCCTGTTCCGCTGCCTTCTTGGTGTGTCCGCTTCCAACGCCCAGACACACGTTGTCAATATGTGCTTCCACAGTGAAACTCTTGTTATGATCCGGTCCTGATTCCTCTGTCATCACATACTGCAGGCTCTCATGCTCCCCCTGCACGACTTCCTGCAGGATAGTCTTGCTATCATAAAAGAGCTGTTTGTGTTCAATATCCGTCATGATATACTTTAACACAAACTCTTTTGCATTAGCAAAACCACCATCCAGATAAATTGCTCCGATCACTGCCTCAAGTGCATCCGACAGAATGGATTTGCGCTCTCTTCCTCCGGTCTGATCCTCTCCCTTGCCAAGCAACAGATACTCTCCCAGATGAAGTTCTTTGGCACAGAGGGCAAGCGTAGGCTCACACACGATACTGGCCCGAAGCTTTGTGAGTTCCCCCTCCGGCAGCTTCTGATAATTTTTGTACAAAAAGTCGCTTGATACCAATTCTAACACAGCATCACCCAAAAATTCCAGTCTCTCATTGTCCGAAAGCTTTTTCATATGCTTCTCATTGGCATAAGAACTGTGGGTCAGTGCCTGCCTGAGCAGTCCCTCGCTCTGGAAATTGTACCCGATTGTGTTTTGAAAATCTTTTATTTTCTGCATATTCATCTCCTGCGAAAAAAGGAGCCCGTACCTCGGACTCCTTCCCATTCAATCTTAGTTGTTGACTGCGCTCTTAATCTGTTCTACCGCATCGGCTACAGTAACAATCTTCTCAGCCTGTTCGTTCGGAATCTCAATATCAAACTCTTCCTCAAGGCCCATAATAATCTGGAATACATCTAACGAATCCGCACCGAGGTCGTCAATAAATGTAGTTTCCATTGTAATCTCGCTCTCGTCCACGTTCAATACTTCAACAATAATCTGCTTCAGCTTTTCAAATTCCATAATCGTCATCCTTTCTAACTAATTCTCGTCCTCTTGTTCAGTGTCAACGATTTTTTCTTTAATTATTCCGTTGATATCATTTTCACGGAAAGCTACACACTGGTAGATGGAATTCGTAATCTCCTTTGCCTTAGAGTTTCCATGGGTCTTCACCACCAAACCATTCAGCCCCAAAAGTGGTGCTCCACCATACTCGGTTGCATCAAATGCCTTAAGAGTTGCCTTCATGGCCGGGAGTGCAAGTGCCGCACCAATCTTACTCTTAAGTGTGCTCATAAGTCCCTGCTTAATTGCTCCCACCAGGGTAGAGCTCAAGCCTTCATACAACTTTAAGATTACGTTTCCGACAAAGGCCTCACACACGATAACATCTGCACCGCCATGAGGAATCTCGCGCGCTTCAATACTTCCAACAAAATTCAAATCTGTACATGCGCGCAGCAGTGGAAAGGTCTCCTTGACCAGAGCATTGCCCTTCTCTTCCTCTGCTCCAATATTGACAATTGCCACTCGGGGGTTCTTCACACCTACAACTTTTTCCATGTAAATGGAACCCATCTTGGCGAACTGAACCAGATGTTCCGGTCTTGCGTCCACGTTGGCTCCGCAGTCGATCAGTAACGATACTCCCGATTCTGTCGGGATTAACGGTGCCAGAGGCGGTCTCTTGATTCCCTTGATCCGACCAACAATGGTCTGTCCGCCTACCAGCACAGCTCCGGAGCTTCCTGCGGAAACAAACGCATCCGCCTCCTTCTGCTTTACCAGATTCATACCAACTACCATAGATGACTGTTTTTTGGTGCGGATTGCCTGTACCGGCGGCTCTGCCATCTCGATAACCTCCGGTGCATCCACAACCTCGATCCGTTCCTGGGGATAGGAATATTTTACAAGTTCCTCCCGCACAACATCCTCCTGCCCTACGAGCTTAACCTTGATATCCCCCCGGGAAGAAACCGCATCCACAGCGCCTTTGACAATCTCTGCCGGCGCATTGTCACCACCCATAGCATCCAGGGCAACTACTGTCATTGTCTGCATAGATTTCTCCTCCTTATGCATCTATTAGAGAATATACTATATCTCTATGTATAAATCAATCCGAAATTTCAATTTTAGAAAACAAAAATAAGGCTCTCCGATTACGGAGAGCCTATCTTTTCTGCATTAGTCCTGTGGGATGATTTCTTTCTTATTATAAGAGCCACAGTTCTTGCACACACGGTGAGGCATCATTAATTCGCCACACTTGCTGCACTTAACTAAAGTCGGAGCAGACATTTTCCAGTTTGCTCTTCTCTTATCTCTTCTACCCTTAGAAGATTTATTCTTTGGACAAATTGACATTTGTTTACACCTCCTTAAACTTGTTAAATATATCTTGGATTGCTGCCATTCTTGGATCAAGCTCTGTTTTCTGGCAACTGCAGGCTCCCTTGTTCAAGTTCATCCCGCAGACTTTACAAATTCCTTCGCAATCGTCCTTGCACAGAACTTTCATCGGCCAGTTCACCAAAATCTCGGCGTAGACTAATTTCTCTACATCCAGTTCAAACCCAATCAGGTAATCCGGTTCCTCCATCTCGTCATCAACCAGACAATCCTCTTCAATGCGAAGCTTCTTGTCAATGTCAAAATGGATTGGTGTCGGAACATCTTCCAGACACCGGCTGCAGGGAATCATTACCTCCATGTCTACCGTACCGGTGATCAGCACTGTAGCATTCTCCTGATTACGGATGTGAAGTTCAATCGGTTCCTTGCTTGTAATAGGAAAATCACCCAAACGGGAACGGAAGGAGTCTAGAGCAAGCTGTACCTCCTGAACCATTTCCTTATTTATGGACTTTGCAATCATTGAAATATCAATATTCACAATATTCTCCTACTCACACCTAAACAATTATACATATCGGTCTAAGGTTTGTCAACAAAATTTTGGATATTTTTGTTACTTTGTGTTACTTCACCAGGGCTACTGTCTCGCGGCAGATAGCAAGCTCCTCATTTGTCGGGATTACGCAAACCTTTACCTTGGAATCTGCGGTTGAAATCACCTTATCCTCCCCGCGCACTTCGTTGGCCTTCTCATCCATCGTAATTCCGAGATATCCGAGATATGCAAGAATCTTGGTGCGGATAAAACTGGTATTCTCACCAATTCCGGCCGTAAATGCAATGGCATCCACCCCATTCATTGCTGCCACATATGCACCAATGTACTTCGCTACACGATATGCGAACACCTCGCAAGCATCGATTGCGCGCTCATTTCCCTCATTGTAAGCAGCCTCCAGATCACGGAAGTCACTGGACACACCGGAGATTCCCTCGACACCGGACTTTTTATTGAGAACATTCATGACACCGTCGATGTCCAGGTTCTCTTTCTTGGCAATGTACTCCATGATAGCCGGATCAATATCACCGGAGCGGGTTCCCATTACCAGTCCCTCCAGCGGTGTCAGTCCCATGGAAGTATCCACGCAGGCACCATTTACAACAGCGCTGATGGATGCACCATTGCCCAGATGCGCAACAATGATCTTGGAATTATTCAAATCCATATTCAAAAATTCTGCACATCTCTTGGATACAAAGCTGTGGCTGGTTCCGTGGAAACCATATCTTCTTACTTTATACTTCTCATAATACTCATATGGCAGTCCATACAGATATGCCTTCTTCGGCATCGTCTGGTGGAAAGCGGTATCAAACACACCCACCATCGGCACGTTTGGCATCAGTTCCTGACAAGCGCGAATACCAATCAGGTTCGCCGGATTGTGAAGCGGTGCCAGTTCATTGCACTCCTCCACCTTAGCCAGGACTTCATCATTCAGAACAACAGATGCTGCAAATTTCTCACCGCCATGTACCACACGGTGTCCCACCGCATCTATCTCAGAAAGACTTGCAACTGCGCCGGTCTTCGGATTCACCAAAGCATCCAATACCATCTGAATGGCCTCCTTATGGGTCGGCATCGGAGCTTCTGTAATCTCCTTGTCCAATCCTGCCTTCTGATATACAAGGCGTCCATCGATTCCGATTCGCTCACACAGTCCCTTTGCCAGAACTGATTCTGAGTCAGAGTTGATCAGCTGGTATTTTAAGGATGAGCTTCCACAGTTAATGACTAATACGTTCATTTTGTTTCCCTCACTTCATATTTTATTCAATAGCCTGTCTACACGACACTATTACTATTATAAACACTATTTTCTTCCCGTACAAGAGTGAATCGCAGATTTTCCGATATTTTTCCCGCCTCCCGCTTTCCTTCTTCCCCCCTCGCTTTTCTCATGATATAATGTAGACGTTTGCAGCATTGGTTTTCACAATTTCAGATAACGCAAAACTTTTTAGAGGTTGGCTCATGAACCTTCTACTCATACATCCAGAATTACGACTTTGTTGCAGCATGGATTTCTCTTTTTTATGATTCGTGTCCGCCATAGCCTCGAACAATTTCCGCCGGATTGTTCGCCCAAGAGTGAGAACGGCTTAGAGTGATTCGCATTTGCCTTACATGGGCGCATGAACAAAATGTGCCGCCGCAGGGCAACTGTTTGAGCAGCACAACATGGTGGCATGCCACTTTACTTGAAGCGAGTTTTGTCCAAGGCGGCAATTCTGTCTAAATCGTTAGAAGGTTTCATGAGCCATCCTCCAAAATCGTTTTCTGAATATTATTAAATTGTGAAAACCAATGCTGCAGCACGCAAATCAGACATGAGAAAGGAGCGGCCGGGAAGAATGAAAGCAACCGGAATTATCGCAGAATACAACCCACTGCACAATGGTCACGCCTACCAGCTTGCACAGGCCAAAAAAGAAACAGGTGCAGACTACGTAATCGTAGCCATGAGCGGCGATTTCCTGCAGAGGGGTGTTCCCTCCATTATTGATAAACACACCCGCGCACAGATGGCGCTTTCCGCGGGAGCCGACCTCGTACTGGAACTTCCGGCACACATGGCCACAGCCTCTGCGGAATACTTTGCCCGTGCCGGTGTGCAGCTTCTCGGCTCGACAGGCGTTGTAGATGCCATCTGCTATGGCTGTGAACAAATACAGCCTGCCCTTATGCCAAAATTGACTGAAATCCTCACCGGTCAAATACAGGACAGCGGCTATGAGACATATCTTGCCAGGCTGCTTCGAAACGGAATGAGTTATCCGCTCGCCCGCCAGGAAGCGTTATGCGCGGCTCTGCCGGAAGAATCCGCAGACCATCTGCGTGCTTTTCTATCTATGCCAAACAATATTCTGGCACTGGAGTATGAGAAAGCCATTGCAGAGTGGAATCAGACCCACGAAAACGCACTGTGCTCTCACCCGATCCAGCGGATCGGAGATGGCTATCACGACACAGAAGTGACTTCTGTCTATGCATCAGCGACAGCCCTTCGGGCACTTTTGCTCCCTTGTCCGGACGACAGGAATACAAATTCGACCGACGCCCCTGCCCTTTTTACCGAAAGAAATTGGGACAATCTATCCCGCTGTATGCCGGATTATTCTCTCGAGCAGCTAAAAAAGGCGGCAGACAACAACCGGCTCATGGATACCAATGCTTTTTCCGGTGCACTATATATGACTCTCCTTGCCGAACAACAGAACGGCTATGAAGCGTACGCGGACTGTACGGAAGCTTTATCCAGCCGAATTTCCGGCTGTCTCAAGAACTATGTCAGCTTTACACAGTTTGCAGAGCTTCTGAAGACAAAAGAATTGACCCACACACGAATCAACCGCGTACTCACCCACATTATGCTGGGTATATCACAGGACATGTATCAGGACACCTCCATCCGTTATCTGCGTGTGTTGGGCTTCCGCGAAGCTGCAAAACCACTGCTTTCTTCCATCAGCAAAAAAGCATCTGCTCCCCTGATTACCAAGGTTGCAGACGCTTCCAATATTCTTTCTGCTGATGCCATGCAGGTCTTTGGGCAGGATTTGTATGCCGCCGATCTCTATCGCGGTATATGCAGCATCCAATGCCGACAGAATCTATGCAATGAATACACACAGCCCATCGTGATCGTGTAAGCCAGCGCTTACATCTCCATCAGGATCTCCCGAACCAGTTCCTCCTCGATGGGTTTTGCATACACACCCGGTGCAAACTCTACTACATCGCCGATTCCTTTCTGAAGGACAAAGCGCAGCTTGCCGTCCCGGACCTTCTTGTCAGTATAAAGCTTTTTCACCAAAGCCTCCCTGTCAATGTACTCCGGAATCTTTGTCGGAAGACCTGCACGGTCATACAATGCAATCACGCGCTCCGCTTCCTCCTCTGACATATATCCGAGACTTGCGGACAGGAGCACCTGTGCTGTCATACCGATTCCCAAGGCTTCTCCGTGAAGCAACCGATAATCGCTGACTGTCTCAATGGCGCGTCCCACGGTATGTCCAAGGTTTAAAATTTCTCTCAGACCGCTCTCCCTCTCATCCTTCATAACAACATTATATTTGATCTTGCAGTTATTCTCTGCAATATATTCACAGGCAAAACGCTTAAAATCCAGAATATCCTCCAGATTTTCTTCAATAAATTCAAACATATCCTCACTTGCAAGGCAGGCATGCTTGATGGTCTCGGACAGACCGCTGATCATCTCCCTCTTCGGAAGCGTCGACCAGGCAGCAATATCCAGATAGACCTTTTTCGGCTGGTTAAACAGACCGATCAGATTCGTTGCAAGGGGCGTATCAACCGCTGTCTTACCTCCAACAGATGCATCCGCTGCTGCCAGAAGTGTTGTGGCATAATTGATAAACGGTACACCTCTGCCATAAGTTCCCGCCACAAAACCGGCAAGATCCGTCACAACACCGCCACCCACAGCGATAATCGCGCAGTCCCTCCGATAGCCCTTCTCCAGCATTGCATCCTCAATACGGGCCTTCGTCTCTCTGGTCTTGCTCTTCTCCCCCGCCGGGAACACAAACAGATCCACCTTAAACCCGGCTTGCAAAAGCTTTTCTCCGATAGGCTTCGCATACAATTCCTGTACATTGCTGTCGGTGATGATTGCAAGCTTTCGGACGCCTCCCAGCAGACCTCTGCCCAGATCCTCCACCAGCTTGTTCATCAGTTCATAGCCGATCTCGATCTCATAACTGTCATCCACAACTTTTTTCAATTCAACATTGAATACTCCCATGCCATCTCCTCACTTCTATACAATTCCGACCGCCTGTCTGGCAAGCAGGTCCGCCTCCTCGTTTCCCTCTACACCGGAATGTCCCTTCACTTTTATAAAAGTCAAAGAAAGCCGATCCCGAATCTGCTGCACATACTCGTAATATGCAATCGTACCCTGTTTGTTTCGCTTCCACGCCCCTGTCGCCCACATTTCTATTCCCATATAGTCATAGTAAATGGCAAGCTCTTTGACCCCCAGTTCCATCGCCTTCTCCATAGCGGCCATACTGCCCATGATCTCACCTGC
Organism: uncultured Lachnospiraceae bacterium; assembly: GCA_945868435.1. Taxonomy (GTDB): domain Bacteria; phylum Bacillota; class Clostridia; order Lachnospirales; family Lachnospiraceae; genus Roseburia. The sequence continues at coordinate 51,651 of CAMBLG010000001.1, read as the reverse complement.
GACATTGCGCATGCCCGCCATCTCAGGATCGCATCCCGAGCCCTGAAGAACATGGCGCTCTCCTTTTACGATCAAAAATCCGCCATATCCATACATTCCGGTCAACGAATTAAAAGAACCATCCACAAACGCATATACTTCCGGGAGTCCGTTTTCTGCACAGTCTGCGCCTTTTTGTGTATTCGACATTTCCTTCCGAATTTCTCCTGCAGAGGAATTTCCCAGATACGCCTGTGCCTCTTCCAGCGTCCGAAAGCTCTTATACTGTGCCCCCGAATAACCATCTACCAGTTCTTTGCACTCTTCCCAGGTACGATAAATTCCGGGGGTTTTTCCTTTGCGAACCGCATAGTATTTTCCAGCCATCGTCTCCCCTTTACGTTCATGCCTAATGCAGCTTCTTAATGATTTCTTCTTTCAGCGTCATTGCCCGATCCTTCACCGAGCGGCTGGCAACTCTGGAGGTCAATATCGCAGATACCAGTTTGGAGGACACATCATACTTTTCCAATTTAAACGCCATGTTGGCGAGAAGAATATTTACCGTACTCTCCTCCATGCCGCACATTGGAAAGCTCTCCGATGCGATTGCCTTCATAAAGCCCTCATACGCCTGCTTATAATATGCATCCTCCTCTGCCTTCACGTTGGACAAGAGTTCCCGATCGTTCGTTCCTTCGGACTCCAGCTTCTCTCTCCATCCTCGATAAAGCCAGGACAGTTTCAGACACTCATAGGCCTTTTCACTGGTGCTTCCCTTCTTGACCATGGTACAATACAGGGCAAGCTTGCAATATTCAATGGCTTCCTCGTAAGTGTACGCCTCTAACGCATCTTCTGCATTCACCAAAGTATTGGCCTTGAACTTGCTGTGCACACCCTGATCAATCAGTTTGACCTGTCCGGAGGTAATGTGTGAAAAATACCGGTTAATAGCCGTATATCCACACTTGGGACATGAGGAAACATCATACTTGTTTGTGTCAATATATGCAAACCTTGGCCGTAAATCAAAATCCGGTTCCAGACGTTTTACCCGTCCCGTTTTTACCAGGCGAGTACGGAATACATGATCACATACCGGACAGCGAATGGATTTTAACAGTAGAAATTCCGTTTCCAAATGTTTCTCTTCCTTCGGTGCATCCGCCTGCCCCTGCTGTTCTGCTTTCGGCTTTTTCTCATCCTCAAACAGATTGGTCGTATCCATCTGCTCTAACCCAAATTTTTCCAAACCTGATAATAAACCCATGTTTGCCCCCTATTAATTAAACTTCTTTTGCAACAAAGCGCCATCGTTTTACGATGGTAATTTAAACGAACTCTTAAGTGATACAATACGGTTAAATACCGGCTGCCCCGGCTTGGAATCCTTGTAATCCGCACAGAAGAAGCCCTGACGCACAAACTGGAAGCTCTCATAAGCCTGTGCCTCCATCAACGCCGGTTCCACAACACTCTCTGTCAGAACTGTCAGTGAATTCGGGTTGAGATTCAGGCTTCCATCCTCATTGTATACGCCCAGTTCTTCATTCACAATGTTTTCATAGAGACGCACGGTTACCTTCTTTCCATATTCTGCAGACACCCAGTGAATGGTTCCCTTGACCTTGCGTCCGTCCGGGCTGTTGCCGCCACGGCTCTCCGGATCGTAGGTACAGTGGATTGTCGTGATATTACCGTCCGCATCCTTATCGCAGCCAACACACTTTACAAAATAAGCATTCATGAGACGCACCTCATTGCCTGGGAACATACGGAAATATTTCTTCGGTGGTTCCTCCATGAAGTCCTCTCTCTCAATATACAACTCTCTTGTAAAAGGCACGGTACGGCTTCCAAGCTCCGGATTCTCCAGATTATTGTCCACAGGAAGCTGCTCCACCTGTCCCTCCGGATAATTGTCAATGACAACCTTGACCGGATCTAAAACCGCCATCATACGGGGGCGCTTCATTTTCAGATCCTCACGAATACAGTACTCCAGCATCGCGTAGTCTACCGAACTGTTAGCCTTGGAAATTCCACACAGTTCAACAAAATTCTGAATAGATTCCGGCGTATAGCCTCTCCTTCTCAACGCTGCAATGGATACCAGACGGGGATCATCCCAGCCATCCACAATGCCTTCCTCCACCAATCTCTTGATGTATCGTTTACCTGTCACCACATTAGTCAGATACAGCTTTGCAAACTCAATCTGCTTCGGCGTGCCCTCCGGTCCTTTCTTGTAGCCCAGTTCTGTAACAACCCAGTCATACAAGGGTCTGTGATCCTCGAACTCCAGTGTACAGATCGAATGGGTGATGCCTTCGATTGCATCCTCAATCGGATGCGCAAAATCATACATCGGATAAATGCACCACTTATCTCCGGTATTGTGATGTGTCATATGTGCCACACGGTAAATAACCGGATCACGCATATTGATATTGGAGGAAGCCATGTCAATTCTCGCACGGAGTACCTTGCTGCCATCTTCAAATTCGCCATTCTTCATCCCCTCAAAAAGCTCCAGGTTCTCCTCCACGCTTCGATTGGAATACGGGTCTTCTTTTCCCGGCTCTGTAAGCGTTCCACGGTACTCACGAATCTCTTCTGCAGAGAGGTCTGATACATAAGCCTTTCCCTTTTTGATCAGCGTGATTGCCGCTTCATACATCTGGTCAAAATAGTCAGACGCATAGAACAGGTTATCTCCCCAATCCGCACCAAGCCATTTGACGTCTGCTTTGATAGATTCTACAAACTCTGTCCTCTCCTTTGTTGGATTCGTGTCATCAAAACGGAAATTGAACTGTCCGCCATATTTTTTTGCCAATCCATAGTTGAGCAGAATCGACTTTGCATGTCCGATATGCAGATATCCGTTTGGCTCCGGTGGGAAACGTGTCTTGACCGTCTCACAATGTCCCTCTGCCAGATCCTTCTCTATGATCTGCTCAATAAAATTCTTGGATACTGTCTCGTTCTCCATAACTCTTCCTCTTTTCTCTCTTTCTTTTATCGATCCTCTCTGAAATAACTCTGTCCCAGATAGGCCGGTCCCTGATTTTCCTGCTTCATATGTGTGCATCCCAGAATAAGGATAACGATCGTCACAATATACGGAAGCATCTGTGCCAGCTCCGTAGAGACATTCACACCGATCAACGTCGGAACATAGTTGTAGGCCCAGTAGCACAATCCGAAAAGGTAAGACCCCCAGATTGCCCGCAGCGTATTCCAGCGAACAAAAATCACGAGCGCAACCGACAGCCAGGCCAGTGCCTCAATGGCATCTCCGGAAGCCGTAGCCCAGGTACCATTTCCATAATCCAGCACATAAAGCACTCCACCCAGACCGGTAATGCCGGAGCCGATCATGATCGCGCAGTACTTGTACTTCGTCACATTGATTCCTGCCGCGTCAGCTGTCGCAGGATTCTCGCCTACCGCACGCAGATTAAGACCTACGCGTGTACGACTCAAAAACAGATGAACAACAATTGCCAGAACAATGGCAAGATAGATCATAAATCCATAGGAAAACAGTAATTCTCCCACGATGCCCAGCCCGGACAGCCCGGGAATCTTTGCAATAAAAACCTTATTGGCAAATACCGCCTTCGTGGACACCGCCCCCTCCGGAATGACATAGGTTCCGAAGAACTTTCCAACACCAACGCCGAAAATGGTAAGTGTAAGTCCCACCACATTCTGATTTACCAGAAGTGTCGCCGTCAGGAAACAGTAAATCAACCCCGCCAGTGCCCCCGCAAGGAACGCCGTTCCTACTGCCACAAGAATACAGACCAAAAAGTTCGGATTATCCACCGCATTCTCATATGCGTATGCCGCGGCAAACCCGAATGCACCACCTGTACACATGATACCCGGAGTTCCCAGATTCAGATGGCCTGCTTTCTCTGTCAGGATTTCTCCCATTGCACCATACATAACAACCGAGCCAAACACAACCGCCCGGACAATCCAGCCAATGAGTGTTGCCATACTAAGCCACCTCCTTATCATGCTTGCTGCGCAGGTTTATCTTATAATTGATAAAAAATTCACTTCCTATTACAAAGAACAAAACCAGACCGATGACTATTTTTGACGCGCTGGCATCAAAACCGGAGCATTTGTCAGCAATGTGTGAGGTTCCACGCTCCAAAAAGATGACAAACAGTGAGATCAGAACCATAAACCCCGTATTGAACTTGGCAAGCCACGCTACAATGATTGCCGTAAATCCGTAACCGCCTGCCGTAGTGGAGGAGGAAATGGAATGGTCATGCCCCGCAACCGTCATAAACCCACAGATTCCGCAAATAATTCCCGAGATCATCATCGTACGGATCGTTACCGTCTTCACATTAATTCCTGCATACTCTGCCGTCCGCTGGGATTCTCCAACGACAGCGATCTCATACCCATGCTTCGTCTTGGACAGATAAAAGTATACGGCAATTGTCAAAATCACGACTGCAAGAAGCAGCCAGGAATTCTCGCTTCCGAACAGATCCGGAAGATATCCTGCCTTTGTTCCCTTGTTCAGCTTTCCGAGGGAAGACGCAGACCCCTTCCACTTGTTATAGAAAAAGTCCACCAGCTTAATTGCCACATAGTTCATCATCAGGGTAAACAGCGTTTCATTTACACCCATTTTTGCCTTAAAGACTGCCGGCAGGATTCCCCAGATTGCCGCCAGCGCCAAAGCGCTGATAAACATAACCAGATACAGAAGCGGCGCCGGCAGATTCCCACAATAAACCATCACGACCGCGGTTGCCAGTCCTCCTGCAAGAACCTGTCCTTCAGCTCCACAGTTCCAGAAACGCATCTTAAATGCCGGGGCAAGCGCCACGGCAATACACAAAAGCTTTGCCGTATAGAACACGGTATCCCTCAGGTAAATGGAATTGCCAAATACTCCCTCCCACATGTAGGAGATTGTTGTCCCCGCACTGATTCCTGCCGTAAAATGCACAAACAGTACCACCAATAACATTGCCAGCACGATTGCCACTGCCCTGATCAGTATGTTCTGATAAAGAGGCATGCCATCCCGCTTTGCAACACGAATCAACGGTTCTTTATGCATGGCTCGTACCTCCTTCACTCTTCAGATTCGTCATAAGTAATCCAACCTCTTCCTTGGTTGTGGTCTTCGCATCCAGTATACCGTTTACCTGTCCTTCACATAAAACAAGAATCCTGTCTGACAATGCAAGGAGGACATCCAGATCCTCTCCGACATAGATAACGGCAACTCCCTTCTTCTTCTGTTCATTCAACAGACGATAAATCGTATAGGAGGTGTTGATATCCAGGCCACGCACTGCATATGCCGTCATAAGTACACTCGGTGCATTGGCAATCTCTCTTCCCACAAGCACCTTCTGCACATTACCGCCGGACAGCTTGCGCACCGGTGTATTGATACCTGTCGTAACAACCTCCAGTTCCTTCTTGATCTTCTTTGCCAAATGCTTCGGCTCCTTCATAGACAAAAACGGAGATTTTCCTTCCGAATAGCTGCGAAGCAGCATATTCTCAGTCATTCCCATAGAACCCACAAGTCCCATTCCCAGACGATCCTCCGGCACAAACGACAGGGCAACACCACATTCCCGGATCTGTCTAGCATTCTTCTCCAGAAGTTCTTCCGGCTCTGCCCCCGGCGCAGTATAACGGATACTGCTGCCTGCCGCTGTGGACTGAAGACCTGCTACAGCTTCCAGAAGCTCCTTCTGTCCGCAACCGGATATGCCGGCAATTCCAAGGATCTCACCGCTGTATGCCTCAAAGCTCACATCCTTAAGTACTTTTGCCCCATATTCATTATCTACTGACAGATGCTCCACCGATAAGCGAAGCTGCCTGTCCTTCACCAGAGGTCTTTCAATATTGAGTTCAACCTTCTTACCGACCATCAGCTCTGTAAGGGAGCTCTCGGTGGCATCCTTTGTTTCCACCGTTCCAACAGACTCTCCCTTTCGCAGAATTGCCACGCGATCGGATACGGAAAGCACTTCATTCAGCTTATGGGTAATAATGATAATTGCTTTTCCGTCTGCCTTCATGTTATTCATAACATGGAACAGCTTCTCAGTCTCCTGCGGTGTGAGCACAGCCGTAGGCTCATCCAGAATCAGAATATCCGCACCGCGGTAGAGAACCTTGACAATCTCCAGCGTCTGCTTCTCCGCCACAGACATGTTGTATACCTTCTTTTTCGGATCTACTTCAAACCCGTATTTGTCACAGATTGACGCAATCCTCTCCTCCACCTGCTTCATGGAATGCTTGTCCTTCAGACCGAGCACGACGTTCTCTGCCGCAGTGAATACGTCCACCAATTTAAAGTGCTGATGCACCATACCGATTCCGAGTTCCAGTGCATCATGCGGGGAGCGGATCGTCACCTCCTGCCCCTTAATGAGGATTTGTCCTCCATCCGGAAAATAGATACCGGACAGCATGTTCATCAGAGTGGTCTTACCGCTTCCGTTCTCGCCCAGGAGCGACAGGATCTCGCCGTAGCGCACATCAAGGTTCACCTTGTTGTTTGCCACTGCGTGCCCAAAGCTCTTGGATATATTTTTCATTTCAATAGCAAGTTTGTGTTCCGCACTACTCATTTCATTCTCTCCAATAAAATGCATTATGGGAGCGCATATACATACGCTCCCTCTTTGGCCTTATGTGATTGAAACGCTGTTAGTTTGCGTTCAGTTCTGTAATTCCGTCGATTCTCAACTGGAAATATGGTGCTGCACGAAGTACAGACTCATCGAAATAGGTCACTCCGTTCTCATCAGTCTTGAGAGCAGATACCGTGTCACCTTCATATACAGCCGTCATCGTAGAGTAATCCATGTAAGAAAGATCAACCATGGCAGTCTCGTCGGTAACAGCCGCACCGCCAACTGTGAATTTGGAAGTATCAAACACATGAAGGGAACCATCCTTAATTGCAGACTCAACCTCTGCAACCTTCTCAGCAGTTCCTTCCGCTACGTTTGGTCCGAGCTCTGTGATGGAAACCGCGTCATCTGCATAACCCCTAGCCCAATCCTGTGGAATCTCAGTTCCGTTCAATACTGCTGCAAACAGCTCCTTGTAATATGCAACCCAGTTGTTTGTCGCACTGGTGAGTGCCGCATCCGGAGCCACATCAAGCATGCTCATATTGTATCCTACGGAATATACGACCTGTCCATTCTGCCAAGCCTTCTCAACCGTATCCGGAGCACCGGTAGAATCTGCGTGCTGTCCGATAACTACGCATCCGCGCTTGATCAGCACGTCAGCTGCTGCTGCCTCGCCCTCGATGTCAAACCAGGAATTCGTATACTGTACATCCATTACAACATTCGGGAATACAGACTGGATTCCAAGATAAAATGCAGTATATCCGGATACAACCTCTGCATAAGGATATGCACCGACATAACCGATCTTCACATTGCCGTTCTCATCATAGCCCTCTGCCGGGATCTCTCCTGCCGCGTCAAGTTCTGCCACCTTCATACCTGCAACCACACCGGATACATAGCGGGACTCATATACATTGGTAAATGCATTGTAGAAGTTGTCCAATCCGGAAATTGCCGCATAGTCACCTGTCATTGCCACAAAATTTACATCTGAGAACTCCTCAGCTGCCTCAGCCATGAAATCCTGATGTCCGTAGCTGTTTGAGATCACCAGCGTACATCCGTCTGCGATCAGAGCCTTTGCTGCATCATAACAGTCCTCAGACTCCTCCACGCGCTCCTTCCACTGGATATTATCTCTCGGAATGCCAAGAGAATCTGCCGCCTCGTTAATTCCGTCAATGTGAGCCTTTGTATAAGTCTCAGTCTCATCACCGACCAGAATCACACCAATCTTCAAATCCGTTGCTTCTGCAGTATTTCCGCTCTCTGTTCCCGCACCGGCTCCGGCATTACCGGATCCACAGCCGACAAGCATTGATACCGCAAGCATAGCTGCAAAAAAAGCACTTACGATCTTCTTCATAATTATTTCCTCCTATTGAAATGTAAAAATCACTACTCCACAAAAGTATCACACCGCAAATTTGCCGTCAACCTTTTCTTGCTTATAGCTTTTATTAGATTATCTAATAAACACATCTACTGTACATGCCGGTGTGTAAAAAGATGTTCTTCACAATACTCATAATTGCCATTGCACTTGGAGCAATAGCGAAAGGTCATTCCCGGATTGGTAAGCTCTGTCCTTCCGCATATCGCACACTTGTGCTGGCTGATACCGCTGCCCGGCCGGGGCTGGGAAAACGTTGCGCGGAATTCCTTCTGACGCTTTTTTTGTTTTCGTCCAAGTCTTGTCTTTGAAAGCCAAAAGAACAAAAACATGCTTCCGATTGCCAAAAGGATCTGTGCACTCATCATAAAGCCCACTACAATACCAAATCCACCGCCATACTGTGTGATTCCCATCTTAAAGTAACTGAACACGATATATGCGAGGTACAGAAGCTCGAAGATCAGCATCCACTTCATCTTAATCGGAAGAACAAAGTAGATTCTCACCTCCGCATCCGGAACACAGATAGCCAGTGCAAGAAGCATGGACATCAAAATATAATACATGGAAAGATAAACCGGCATCCCCTGCCCAAGGGTCGCCCATGTAATCACATAGAACAAAAGACCTCCGATATCGCTGATCAGAATTCCCTGTATCAAAAATACATTCATGCGGAAGGTTCCCAGAAAAGACTCCAGCGAACTTCCCCACATCAGCACACAGAACAAAAACAAAAGTCCGAAGAAATCCATGCTTGTGACCGGGACAAAAATCCATGTAACCAGTCTCCATATCTGTCCGTGCAGAATGGACGCCGCATCAAATTCCAGATAGGACAGAAGCGCCGGCGATGCCAGATTGATCACAAAGCCCACCACAATAGCAGCCACAAAATATCGGCTCAGATTCGGGATTGCATACCTTCCGAGCTTACGCTCCAATTTATTCATCCAGTTCATAATTCACCTCATTTTTCTCAAAAATGCAACCAAAAATTATTATACGTTTTCCAATCTGCACTTGTCAACGCGGCACATCAATCTTTCTAATTTTTTATCCATTTGTTTAGAAATAATTTACAGAATCGCACATTGTATTTTGTCACATTGTGTCGTATAATGTTGTTTGCTTCTAGTCATATATTATCTATAGAAGCAATCATATAGATTTTTGAGCCGCATATATTGAAATGTACAGGCTTAATCATACGGAGGTCATTACAATGAATAACGGACAGTTACATAAGCTCGGAATTGATATCGGTTCCACCACAGTTAAGATTGCAATCCTAGACGATTCCAATCAACTGTTATTCTCCGACTACGAGCGGCATTTTGCCAACATCCAGGAGACCCTCTCCTCATTGATTGAGAAGGCATACAATCAGCTTGGAGAGCTGTCTGTTTCGCCAATGATCACCGGTTCCGGCGGACTTACTCTGGCCAAGCATCTGGAAGTCCCATTTGTGCAGGAGGTCATTTCGGTATCCACAGCTTTGCAGTACTATGCTCCCCAGACAGATGTCGCAATCGAGCTGGGTGGCGAGGATGCGAAGATCATCTATTTTGAAGGTGGCAACGTAGAACAGCGTATGAACGGCATCTGCGCCGGCGGTACCGGTTCCTTCATCGATCAGATGGCCTCTCTGATCCAGACGGATGCTTCCGGACTGAATGAATACGCCAAAAGCTACAAAGCAATCTATCCGATTGCCGCCAGATGTGGTGTTTTCGCCAAGACTGACATCCAGCCCCTGATCAACGAAGGTGCCACCAGAGAGGATCTGTCCGCCTCCATCTTCCAGGCAGTCGTAAACCAGACCATCAGTGGACTTGCCTGCGGAAAACCAATTCGCGGACACGTGACATTTTTGGGCGGACCTCTTCACTTTTTGTCTGAACTGAAGGCTGCGTTTATCCGCACACTGGCCCTGGATGACGAGCATGCCATCACCCCGGAAAATTCACATCTGTTTGCGGCCATCGGCTCTGCATTAAACTTCAAAGAGGATTCTGTCACAACACTGGATACCCTGCGTCAAAAACTGGCAAACGGTATCAAGATGGAGTTTGAGGTGGCCAGAATGGAGCCTTTATTTGCAAATGACGAGGAATACCGTGAATTTACAGAGCGCCATGGCAGCAACCATGTTAAGACCGCGTCTCTTGCAGACTATAAAGGGAACTGTTATCTCGGCATTGATGCCGGATCCACGACCACCAAGATTGCTCTGGTAAGCGAAGACGGAGATCTTCTGTATTCCTTTTACAGCAACAATAACGGCAGTCCGTTGGCCACCGCAATCCGTTCCATTCAGGAAATCTATTCTCTCCTTCCGGAGGGCGCACATATCGTACATTCCTGCTCCACCGGTTACGGGGAAGCGTTATTGAAGGCTGCACTCATGTTGGACGAGGGTGAAGTGGAAACCGTTGCCCACTACTATGCTGCCGCCTTCTTTGACCCAAAGGTTGACTGTATCTTAGACATCGGCGGTCAGGATATGAAATGCATTAAGATTAAGAACCAGACCGTTGACAGCGTACAGCTGAACGAGGCCTGCTCCTCCGGCTGCGGTTCTTTCATTGAAACCTTTGCCAAGTCTCTCAATTACTCTGTTCAGGACTTTGCGAAGGAAGCGCTTTTTGCCAAGAATCCGATTGACCTCGGAACCCGCTGTACCGTATTTATGAATTCCAAGGTTAAGCAGGCCCAGAAGGAGGGAGCTTCCGTAGCCGACATTTCCTCCGGTCTTGCTTACTCCGTTATCAAAAATGCATTATTTAAAGTAATCAAGCTGTCCGATGCCAGCGATCTGGGAGAGAACATCGTGGTTCAGGGTGGAACCTTCTACAACGATGCCGTACTCCGAAGCTTTGAGAAAATCGCCGGTGTACATGCCACCCGCCCGGACATTGCCGGAATCATGGGAGCCTTCGGTGCTGCCCTCATTGCACGGGAACGCCACGAATCCGGTTACCGGACAACCATGCTCACCATCGATGCAATCAATGAGCTGTCCTACACCACAAAGCTTGCCCGCTGTCAGGGCTGTACGAATCATTGTCTGCTTACGATCAACAAGTTTTCCGACAATCGTCAGTATATCACCGGCAACCGCTGTGAGCGAGGTCTGGGAAAAGAAAAAAATAAAGAGAATATTCCAAACCTTTTTGAATACAAGAACAAGCGTCTTTTCGACTATGAGCCGCTTTCTGTGGAAGCAGCCACCAGAGGCACCGTGGGAATCCCCCGTGTTCTGAATATGTACGAGAATTATCCGTTTTGGGCTACCTTCTTTACCAAACTCGGCTTTCGCGTTGTGCTGTCTCCGCAGTCTACCCGCAAGCTTTACGAGCTCGGTATCGACTCTATACCAAGCGAATCGGAGTGCTATCCCGCCAAGCTTGCCCACGGACACATTGCATGGCTGATTCATCAGAACGTGGATTTCATTTTCTATCCGGCTATTCCGTATGAGCGCAACGAGTTTCCGGATGCCAACAACCATTACAACTGCCCGATCGTCACCTCTTATTCCGAGAACATTAAGAATAATGTGGATGAGATTACCAGCGGGCAGATGCGGTTCTTAAATCCATTTATGGCATTCACCAGTGAAGAAATTCTCTCAAAGCAGCTTGTAGACTGCTTCAAAGAAGAATTCGGCATCCCGGAGTCCGAGGTCCGTGACGCCGTATCAGAGGGTTGGAAGGAACTGGAAATAACCCGTCTGGAAATGCAAAAGAAAGGCGAAGAAGTGCTGGCATACATGGAGGAAAACGGCCGCAGAGGTATCGTATTAGCCGGGCGTCCTTACCATGTGGACCCGGAAATCAACCACGGAATCCCGGAGTTGATCAACTCCTACGGCATCTGCGTGCTGACGGAGGACTCCATCTCCCACCTGGGCAATCTGGAACGACCACTGATCGTTATGGATCAGTGGATGTACCACAGCCGCCTTTACTCCGCGGCCAACTATGTGAAGACAAGAGATGATCTGGATCTGATTCAGCTCAACTCCTTCGGCTGCGGTCTTGATGCCGTTACAACAGACTGCGTCAACGACATTCTGACCGGGTCTGGCAAGATCTATACCTGCCTTAAGATCGACGAGGTCAACAACCTGGGAGCAGCCCGTATCCGTATCCGCTCTCTCCTGTCAGCGATCCGTGTAAAGGAGAAAAAGCAGGAAAAGCGAACCATCCAGCCTGCCAATTACGAGCGCGTGATCTTCACGGAGGAGATGCGAAAAAATTACACCATCATCTGCCCGCAGATGTCACCGATTCATTTTGACCTTCTGCTGCCGGCTTTTAGGGCTGCCGGATATAATCTTGTTATTCCGGATATCCCGGCAAGAGAATGCGTGGATGTGGGACTTAAATTTGTAAATAACGACGCCTGCTACCCGTCTCTTATTGTCATCGGACAGATTATGAGCGCTGTTCTTTCCGGTCAGTATGACATGACCAAGACCGCAATCCTAATCTCCCAGACCGGAGGCGGATGCCGTGCAACAAACTACATCGGTTTCATCCGCCGTGCCCTGATCAAAGCAGGCTATCCGGATATTCCGGTGATCTCCATCAACATGGTAGGACTGGAGAAGAATCCTGGCTTTAAGTTTACACCAAGCCTGATCCAGCACGGACTCTACGCGCTTGAGTTCGGCGATATCTTTATGCGCTGCTTATACCGGATGCGTCCTTATGAGGCTGTGCCGGGCTCTGCCAACGCATTACATGAGAAGTGGAAGAAACGTGTCATTGAATTTTTGGGCAGTAATAAGATGCTCTCACACCGCAAATACAAGAAAATGTGCCGTGAGATCATTCGTGACTTTGACAACCTGCCGATTACCGATGAGCAAAAGCCGCGTGTCGGCGTAGTCGGTGAGATTCTTGTAAAATTTCTGCCGGCTGCCAACAACTATATCGTAGATCTGCTGGAATCCGAAGGCGCAGAGGCTGTTGTTCCCGATCTGACAGACTTCTTGCTGTACTGCTGCTACAATCAGAATTTCAAGGCAGACCATCTGGGTGCCACTGAGAAATCAAGACGCATGAATAATCTTTTGATCAAGTTTTTTGAGTGGTTGAGAAAAGCGGCAAGGGACGAGCTGGTAAAGAGCAAACATTTCGAACCGACCGCCTACATATGGGATCTTGCCAAGGAGGCTGAGCACATTGTCTCCTGTGGAAACCAAACAGGTGAGGGATGGTTTTTGACGGGTGAAATGCTGGAGCTGATCCATCAGGGTGCCGGCAATATCGTCTGTGCACAGCCGTTTGCATGCCTGCCAAATCATATTGTGGGCAAGGGTGTGATCAAAGAGATCCGGCATGAGTACCCCGGTGCCAACATCGTGGCAATCGACTACGATCCGGGTGCATCCGAGGTAAATCAGCTGAACCGAATCAAGCTGATGCTCTCCACTGCACAGAAGAATCTTAAGAAATAAACCGGAAGGAGTTTTGTTATGGATATCGATCTATTAAAAGGCTGCGGCACAACCGTCACATTCCATGAGGGACAGGCCATCTGCCGCGAAGGAGAATCCGGTCAGTCCATGTTTGTCCTGCTGCGCGGAAAAGTGAATGTGATCATCAACTCATTTTCCGACAACTCGCAGGTAGTAGACACCCTTCAAGAGGGAAGTTTTTTCGGAGAAATGTCTCTGCTGGAAGGAAAACCTCGCTCTGCCACAGTCATTGCCAGCACCGCCGATGTCATCGTGCTGGAGGTATCGCAAACAGATTTTTCCATGTTGCTTTTAAACGCTACCTCCATTACTTACCGGCTCCTGTTAAGCCTGAACAACCGGCTGAACGGAATGCTGGACCGGATTGAGGAAAAAGACAAGCGTTTCGTCTTTAAATACCGCAAAAATCCAATCTACGCTACCATACAGAAAATGGATGTCCGCTCTTTTGATGCCATTGCAAAAAAGGATCCGGACTATGTATGGACACTGCTCAAATATTTAAGCTCCTCACTGGAGAAGCTGAATCACGAATATCTGCAGCGAATTGACCTTTAATCCTACAGCGCCACAGGAGGTATTGTACTATGCGACATAACCGTCTAATGATGGCAATCACCATAATTGTATCCATATGTCTGGGAGTCAGTGCAGCAACGCTGTCCTACTCCCAGGTTCTTCTCGTTGCGGACGAAGCCGTCACCAATATTCTCTACCAATACAATCCCTTTGAACAGGCAGATTCCAGCATCACACTCATTACAATTGACGAGACCAGCGAAGAAATCTATGGAGAGTACAGCACCTGGTCAAGAAGTATTCTGGCCGAAGTGGTAGATACTGTCTCCGAAGACGGTGCCACTGTAATCGGTCTGGACACGGATTTATCCCAGCCCGGAACAGACACAGAGGGAGATTCCGCTTTAGTAGATGCATGCCAAAAGGCTCAGAATGTTGTGGCATTGGCACGTGCGGGGTTTGACACGAAAGATCCCCAACCGGCTTTGTCGCCTGACGGCACACCCTCAGACACAAACTCCCCACAAGAGCCGACTCCAACAATGGATAGAGATGTCTCTGACAATTTATTCCGACCGGATGCGGCTGACGATTCTATGAGCTGGAGTGAGCATCAGGTAACGGAACTAACCCTTCCTTTTGATGACCTGGCAGAGGTTGTCACTTTGGGAGTCTCCAATGCAACCCAGCAGTCTCCGGATGGTTTCATTCGTCAGGCAGCACTTTTTCTTCGCTATGGCAATCTCCAATATGACAGCTTTGCTGTGGCCATGTATAAACAGCACCAGAGCGTGCTTGGCTTACCATACAGACTTCCGGAACTGGATTCCCAGGAGCTTTTCGCATTTAACACCATCTGGAATACCAAAAGTTATCAGACAATCTCGGTCTGTGATCTGCTCTCCGGGAATTACGATAAAAATCTTTTGTCTGACCACATGATCTTGATTGGCGAATATCAGGATCCCTCACAAGAGAATCTCATTACGAATCTGACCATGCGCAGAGACACGCAGGATATTCTTTTGCAGGCATCCATGCTGCAATCCCTGTTGAATCAGCGCACGGTTGAGAACACCCACCCACTGCTTCAGGCAATCCTGTTCGGCATCCTGATTGGGGCCTTTTATCTTTGTTTTGCCAACCGCAAAATCTGGTTTATGTTTGTGTCCTTTGTAGCCTATGCGGCATCGTTCTTTTTATGTGCAACAGTCGCCAACTCCAGGGGACATCGCATTCTTCTTTTGATTCCTCTGGTATACGCTGTGCTCAGCATGATACTCATGCTGCTGCAGCATCTTCTGTTCTCTACGTTGGAGCGCATAAAGATGGAAAAAACCTTCAAGCTTTATGTGGACTCCTCCGTCGTCGATGAAGTGACAGAGGCCGATCCGCTGACACTGGCCAAACTCAGCCAGCGCAGAGAAATTGCAGTCCTTTTTGTCGATGTCCGTGGTTTTACTACCATCTCCGAGAGGCTGGACCCTGAGCAGGTTGTGGAAATATTAAACGCATACTTTACCGTTGTTGCCGGTGCCATCTCCCGTTGGGGCGGCACGCTGGACAAATTCATTGGAGATGCTGCCATGGCAATCTTTAATGCGCCTAAGCCTCTTCCTGACTACTGCTTCTATGCCGCTTGTGCGGCGGATGATATTATGAGGGAATTTAATACGATCAAGACCTCGTATGAAGAGAAATATAACCTTTCATTAAATATCGGAATCGGAATCAATGCCGGAGAGGCGATTGTCGGCAACATCGGATGCCGCAGCCATATGGATTACACAGCCATCGGTGACGCCGTCAACACAGCCTCCCGCCTGGAGTCCAAGGCCGGACCCGGACAGATTCTCATCAGCGAATCTATGCGGGATGCCATCGCGGTCCATTCACAGACTTCTTTTGTAGGAGATCTCCGTCTGAAGGGAAAAACCTGCGAAGTAAAAACCTATGAAATCAACTCAATTGCGAAACCAAAGCACGCTTTGAAAGAACGCAAAGAGCTCCTTCTGCCCAACGCTGCCGCCCTCAATGAAAGCAGAGAGCGCGTAGAAGAGCTTCTGGACGAAAACAAAGAATGGGTGGAAGGTCTATTGGTTGAAAATCGGGAGAAAGTAGAAGAAATTCTGGTCGAGAACCGGGAACGTATTGAAGAACTCCTCAAAGATCGAAAGCAAAGCAGGGAGGGTCACTGAGATGAAACAAATATATTGCATTCCAAAGCTTGAGCAGCTTGATAAATTTGAAGACTTTTCCAAAGAGTATGACGCCGGTTTCGAATACAATGACTTTTTTATTCCGGCTGTTTTGGATCAGCCCCAGTTGGTTCAAAATCTGATCGACACCTACAAGGCTTTGGATCGTGATCGCAGCGAAGACACTCTCCACGGGGTCTTTCTTGACATGTGCGTCCATTCCTCCGATGCGCGTATCTACGAGGCAACGGACTTTCGCATCCACCAGAGCATGGATATTGCCACAGCGCTGGGCGTCAAAGCGGTTATCTTTCACACCAATCATATTCCCAACTTCCGTCTGAAAAGTTATCGGGAAGAATGGGTCTCCAAGAATGAACGCTATTGGAGAAACCTGCTGGCAGAATATCCGACCTTAACGGTCTACATGGAAAATATGTTTGACGAAGAACCGGAGCTTCTCTTACAGCTCAGTGATCGCATGAAGGATGAACCACGCTTTGCCGTGTGTCTCGACTTCCCTCACGCATTCATCTCCTGCACCTCCATAAGCGACTGGTGCAGTGTCTTAAAGCCATACATTCGTCACCTGCATATTAATGATAATGACGGAGTTGAAGACACCCATCATCCGGTGGGCAGCGGTGCGCTCCCCTGGGACGTGTACAACGATTACATTTCAGGCCTTACACCTGCCGAACGTCCTTCCGTGCTCATCGAGGTTCGAACCTTTGAAGACCTGATGGAATCCGTTCAATATATGAAGCAGCACGCCATGTATCCTTTCGCATGATTCTGTATACTGTCAGTTTTCGGGAAACGTCATTGCTTCCATGTATGCATCGTGAAACGCCTCCAAAGAAGAGAGTTCATGATACTCCATATGACTTTGAATCCGTGCCAGGCGAGCCCTGCTCTCCTTTGAGATCAGGGCCGCATGTGCCCCTTCCACCGCCGTATTTCCGATGGAATGTGTGACTTTACTAAGTGCTCGGGGAATCAGTCCGATTCTTGCGGCACTCTCCACATGAATATAACTGCCAAATCCTCCGGCCAGCAAAAGTTCTTCTACCTGTTCAGCATCAATCCCATACATCTGTAAAAGAATCTGCGTTCCTGCTGCAATCGCTCCCTTTCCCATCAGAAGCTTATGCACATCCTCCTGCGACACATAAACCTGCGCCGTCAGACGAAAAAGCGGACAGCCGTCCTCGTCCAGTTCCAGGTATGGCAGACAAGCTGCCGGTATCGGATCCTCCATTCGATCCAACATGCGCCCTGTCACATCCAATACACCAAGATCCAACATCATGGCAACCGCATCGATCAGACCTGAGCCACAGATACCAACCGCCTCCCGATTGCCAATCACCTCACAGGCGACCCGTCCGTCCTTCCATGCGACCGATGAGATTGCACCTGCTGCAGCCGTCATTCCGCAATCAATTTCTGCGCCCTCAAAGGCAGGTCCTGCAGCCGTGGCACAGCATACCATATGATCTCCACAGCCAAGCACCATCTCTCCGTTGGTTCCTACATCTAAAAGCAACGTAATCCGATCACTTCGGTCCATTCCTGTAGCCAGAATATCCGCAGTGATATCACCGCCTACATATCCGGACACTGCAGGCAGCACATAAACCTCCCCATCAAACCCAAGATCCAGTTGAGAAGCCCGGTAACATTCCCCAAAACGTGACATAGGCGTGAAGGGAAAAACGCCAAGGCTCCGGGGATCAAGACCTGTCAAAAGATGGCACATGGTCGTATTGGCAGCCACCGACATACAATGAAGGTCTCCGGAAGCCACCTTTCCCCTCCTGCACAGACTTTCTATCATTCCATTCAATTGCCTGCGGATCATTTCCGTAAGCTCAGCCAAATGCCCTTCCCCTGCTGCCTGTATCCGTGAAATAACATCCGATCCATACCGAATCTGTTCATTACCAGCTCCCAGTTCTGCCACGCAGGTTCCATCTGTAAGGGAAACCAGACGACAGGCTATGGTTGTCGTCCCGATATCGCAGGCAATCCCATAGCCCTGCATTCCGGCATCCGCCTTAAAATTTTCCACATGACGGCCGGTCAGGGCAACTACAGGCTCCAAATTCTCCGGAAGGTGATAAACGTCCCCATCCTTCGGTATTACCTGACAGGCAAGCACCGGAAGCTCTACGCCTGCCTCCGTCACCTGAAAAACAGTGCATTTTGCACAGAGTCCCTTTCCGCCACAGGGGGCATGCAGCTGCTTTTCTCCATGCTTCCACAACAATTCGAGCAGAGTCAGCTTCAAATCACTTTCGTATTCTTTCCTTCCATCTGCTGTAATAATTGTTATACTCATAGCTCTCCTACCGCAAAAATTTGATCAAAATTGCCTCCAAAGCGTTAAAATCCATCGGTTTTTCCAGATACTCATCAAAGCCCTTGGACAACAGATCCTCCCGCACACCATTAATTGCATTGGCCGTAAGTACCACGATCTTTCCCTGACCGCCATAGGCATAGTATACGTCCAATTCCCGAATTTGTTTCATGGCTTCGATTCCATCCATCTGTGGCATCATCTGATCCATGAAAACGATTGGATAATGATTCTCTCTGCACAGTTCTATTGCCGCTCTTCCGGAGCTTGCGGCATCCACGCTCAGGCCATATCCTTCCATACTTCTGCAGGCCACTTTCAGATTAACCGGAGTGTCATCCACAACAAGCACTCGAATACCCTCAAAGCTTAGCACCTCTTCCTGCACATTTTCAGCTTTCTTCTGTTCCAGCCCTTCATGATACGGAGTATTATCCACAACTCTCTGCGGAAGTGTCACCGTAAAGGTCGTCCCCTCACCATACACACTATCCACAGAAATCTGTCCTCCCATAATCATCACACTGCTCTGAACGATAGACAGTCCCAGTCCGGTTCCCTCAACATGATAGTTGCGCTGAATATCTACACGGGAGAAACTCTCGAACAGCTTTCCCAACTCTTCTTCCCGAATGCCGATTCCGGTATCCTTCACCTCGAACTCCAGCACCGCATTTTCCGCATAGCGACTTTGAACACTGGCATTCAATGTGATCGTTCCTTCATCCGTATATTTTACCGCGTTATTCAACAGATTGACCAGCATACTGCGTATACGAATGTCGTCTCCGTGCAGAACACTCGGGAAATCCTCTGATACATTCAGATAATATGTCAGATTCTTCTCACTGGCCTGCATTCGAATAATCTGTCCTACATTTTCAAACAACTCTGCTGTACTATAGTTGGAATTCACAATTTCAATCTTACCGGATTCTATCTTGGAAATATCCAGTATATCGTTGATGATCGTAAGCAGGCTGACCGACGCTCCCTTAATGTCCTGCACATAACTCTGACATGTATCCGGAAGTTTCTCTTTCAGAAGGAGTTCCGAAAAACCGAGAATGGCATTCATCGGTGTGCGGATCTCATGGGACATATTGGCAAGGAAACGACTCTTTGCCTTATTGGCAAGCTCCGCATCCTTCTTGGCCTCCTCCAGGCGCATCATGGCACTGACACGCTCTGACAGATCCGTAACAATGATAATATAACCGATGGTATCTCCATATGCATCCGTAATCTGACTGATATTCAGATTACAAAAAATCTGATTCGACAGACAGGCAGCATCCACCTTATTGCTGCTCCCCTCAAAGGAAAAAATCTGCTTGGGATCACAGTCAAACAACTCATCAATCGGATAGGTAATATGCTTTCCATGCTCAAAATCCTTGTGAAAAAAATGAATACCCGCATCGTTCATAATCTGCAATACATGGTCCGCATCGTATACAAGCACCGGCATCTCCAGACATGAATATATGTACCGGGACATATTCCCGATATTGATTCTGGACATATTGATAGCCTCTACCGCTCGATCCAAAACGATCAGGCCAATAAACTGTGCCATAGAGCTACCCGGAATCGCATTGTTGGACGTAATAAGCGGTAACACCGTATCCACAATCATACCTGCCACAACAATCAAAAGCATGATAAGAAGCCGCTTTCCAAACTTCTGAATCCGCTTTACCGATGACCTTCGAATCATATACATAATCACAATCAGAAGATGCACGGACACAAGCACACAGTAGATGGTATAGATATTATTGGGCAAACCGCTTTGGAAGTGATAGGTCATGCCCATATGCTCCAGTTTATACACCGTCACATCCGGCTGAATAGTCAGAAAATAAATGGGTATTCCCAACAAAGAAAATCCGTCAAACCAATAGCGAAGCCTTGGATTGATTCCGGATATATGACAGGTCAACAGCTGCGCACTGATCAGAAATCCAAAGGTCCCGACCATTCCGATATTTCTACACAAATATGCCATATGTGTATCCGTCTGCAGAATCAATGCTCCAAAGCCCAGACTCCATATAGCAGACGACATACAGCAGGCAGCCATTATCCGGTTAATTGTATATTTATGGCCATGTTCAAATACTTTCCGTATGGAAAAATATGCCGCAAGCACACAGCTTGCCAAAAGATAGTATGCAAAAAAGTATTTCACTTATGTCCCCCTTTGTTCATTCACAAAAACCGCAATCTCTTATCATTAAGTATACTATTCTTTTCCCTTTTTTCCAATCCTTAGAAGCAAAGATTGTATTCATTTTTTCGAAAAAACTGCTTCGTTTCTACTGATTTTGGTTCCATGCAACTAATTTGCACTTCTTTTTGAACATTCCCAAAGCAGATTGACAGCAATGCTCTCAAAACATACAATATAGGGAATATACCATTCAACGGAATACGCTTATTTCACTAGGGAGGGTTATCTATGGAGGAAAATTTTCAAAAAACCGCCAACCGGGTATCACTTGTCAGCATCATCGTGAACCTGTTGTTGTCTGTCTTCAAGCTTATGGCCGGAATCATTGCCAAATCCGGCGCTATGGTCTCGGATGCAGTACATTCCGCATCCGACGTATTCTCTACCATCGTGGTCATCATCGGGATTCGCGTCTCATCCAAGGACGCTGATGAGGAACATCCTTACGGACACGAACGCATGGAATGCGTGGCAGCCATCTTACTAGCAACGATTCTGCTGCTCACCGGTCTGTCAATCGGTTACTCTGCACTACGCACGATTCTGAGTGGGAATTATGCAGAACTGGAGATTCCCGGTATTCTGGCTCTCATTGCCGCGATCGTATCCATTGTCGTCAAAGAGGCCATGTTCTGGTACACAAAGATTGCTGCGACACGCATTGACTCTGCCGCCCTGATGGCAGATGCCTGGCATCACCGCTCGGATGCGCTCTCTTCCATCGGTGCCCTGATTGGTATCGGCGGTGCAAGACTCGGCTTTCCGATAGCCGACTCCATTGCCAGCCTTGTGATCTGCTTCTTCATCGCCAAGGCGTCCTACGATATATTCCGGGACGCAATCGACAAGATGGTGGACCATTCCTGGGATTCTGCCAACGAGCAGGCTCTCCGCGAATTTATCAAAGACGAGGAAGGGGTCTTTGGCATCGACAGCCTGCGTACCCGTGTGTTTGGCACCAAGGTCTATGTAGATGTTGAGATTGCGGTAGATGCGGAACTGAAACTAAAGGATGCCCACGCGATTGCAGAGCGTGTTCATGACCATATTGAAAAACAATTTAACAAAGTGAAGCATATCATGGTACATGTCAATCCATATGAAGAACAAGAAGGAAGCGCCCGGTAAACCGGGTAGCTTCCTTTTTCATTTTAGGATACATTGTGTGCTGCCGTGTTGGGTTGCAATAGAAAGAACGGCAAAAGAAGGACAACTTCAAAATTATCTTTCTTATATACCTCATATATGCTATACTTATAATATCTATGAGAAGCAATAATAAACTGGAGGTAATCTTAGTGTACGACGTAATTATTATCGGAGCCGGTCCCGGAGGCATTTTCTCCGCTTACGAACTGCTCCAAAGAGATAAAAAGCTTAAAATTGCCGCATTCGACGCAGGCCACTCTCTGGAGCAGCGCCACTGCCCCATTGACGGAGAAAAGGTGAAGAGCTGCATCAAGTGTAAGACCTGCGCCATCATGAACGGATTCGGCGGAGCCGGCGCTTTTTCCGACGGCAAATACAATATCACCAACGATTTCGGTGGGACACTCTACGAGCACATTGGCCGCAAGGAAGCCTTCGAGCTCATGGAATATGTGGATCAGATCAACGTATCCCACGGCGGAGAGGGAACCCGCATGTATTCCACTGCCGGAACTAACCTGAAAAAGCTGTGTCTGCAGAATAAGCTGAAGCTTCTGGATGCATCCGTCCGCCATCTCGGCACAGACATCAACTATGTGGTTTTGGAGAATCTGTACAATGAAATGAAGGATCAGATGGACTTCTTCTTTGACACCCCGATTCAGAAGATCGAGGTAATGGATGACGGTTACCGTGTGTATAGCGAGGACAACGCCTACGACTGCAGAAAATGCATCATCTCCGTGGGCCGAAGCGGCAGCAAATGGATGGAAACCGTATGTGAAGATCTGGGCATCCCCACCAAGTCCAACCGCGTGGATATCGGTGTCCGGGTGGAGCTCCCCGCTGTCATCTTCTCTCACCTTACGGACGAGCTGTACGAGAGCAAGATCGTATACCGCACCGAGAAGTTTGAGGACAATGTCCGCACCTTCTGTATGAATCCCTACGGAATTGTGGTGAATGAGAATACCAACGGCATTGTGACGGTCAATGGTCACAGCTACGAGAGTGCAGATCTTCGCACGGAAAATACGAACTTTGCCCTTCTTGTGGCCAAGCACTTTTCTGAGCCTTTCAAGGACAGTAATGGCTACGGCGAGAGTATTGCCCGTCTGTCCAACATGCTGGGGGGCGGTGTCATCGTTCAGCGCTTCGGTGATCTGGTTCGAGGTCGCAGAAGCAACGCCAAACGTATTGAAGAAGGTCTTGTCACTCCTACTCTTGCAGCCACTCCCGGCGACCTCAGTCTGGTTCTGCCAAAGCGTATCTTAGACGGTATCATCGAGATGATCTACGCTCTGGACAAAATTGCACCGGGTACCGCCAACGACGATACCTTGCTGTACGGTGTCGAAGTTAAGTTCTATAATATGGAAGTGGAGATTGACGAGAATCTCCAGTGCAAATATCCGGGCCTGTATATCATCGGTGACGGAAGCGGCGTGACCCACTCTCTGTCCCATGCATCCGCCAGCGGCGTGTATGTCGCAAGACATATAACATCATAGGAATCAAATATACCTTTGATACCTGCATCATACGACAAAAACAAGGGAGATTCGCAAATCTGCGAGTCTCCCCTATTCTTATAAAATC
This sequence comes from uncultured Lachnospiraceae bacterium, assembly GCA_945868435.1. GTDB lineage: Bacteria > Bacillota > Clostridia > Lachnospirales > Lachnospiraceae > Roseburia. The sequence goes on along the minus strand of CAMBLG010000001.1, from coordinate 28,054 downwards.
TAAATTCATTCTTATGCGTTTCCGCGGCTTGTATTGCGATACTGGATCGGAGTCATATCGAAAGTCTTCTTGAAGGTGCGGTTAAAATGCTCCACATTCTGATAGCCCACTGCGTATGCAATATTCTCCACTGTCATATTTCCATTCTTCAAAAGCGTCTTGGCACGCTTCATGCGGATATGTGCCACATGTTCCCCAAAGGTCTTGGAGGATTTGTCCTTAATATATTTGGAAATGTACGGCTCTGACAGATGGAACTGGTCTGCCATGCTCTCTAACGTAACAGTCTGGTAATTGTTCTGGATAAAGTTCAGCATGGCCGTCAAACGCTCATCCTTGCTTCCCTCATTTCCGGCAACCTGAGGCAGCTTGTTGACTGCTACCACCAGCGCATGGATGGAAGCCCTGATGATATCTTCATCCATTCCGACACCCCAATAATTCTTGTTATCACAGGTAATTCCCACATAGGCAATCGCCTTGGAGGAAGAACCGTGGGATAATGCATGCTCCTCGTAAGTGGATAACTCATAGCTCACATTGAAAAACTGCTTGATCGTATTGCTCACCGCATCCAGACGTCCGTTACCGTTGGCGTCCACCACCGTCTTCTTTCCACCAAACATAATGGTCGTCTCGGCCATGATTCCGTCATTCTGCTTGAAATGGCACTCATCAATGGTAAAATACGGCATACGGTTCACATAATTCTCCTCAAAGATCTCGTAAACCCACTGTGGAGACAACTCCTTGTGTTCCTCATCGGACACCTGCTTTACCGCATAGCCCACTTCCTCGCGCATTTTCTCCGGCATGGAAATGGAGAAGTTCTGCTTTAAGATGTAGCTGATGCCACCCTTACCGGACTGGCTGTTGATACGGATCACATCCGCGTCATAGGTTCTGCCCACGTCCATCGGATCAATCGGCAGATACGGAACCGTCCAGGTCTTAAGCTTCCTGTCTTCGCGCCACGCCATACCCTTGGCAATTGCATCCTGATGGGAACCGGAAAATGCGGAGAATACCAGATCTCCCGCATAAGGTGAACGGTCTCCCACATGCATGCGGGTCAGGCGCTCATAGGTCTCCCGAATGTGCGGCATATCGGCCAGATCCAGCATCGGATCCACGCCGTAGGAAAACATATTCATGGCAAGGGTCACGATATCTACATTACCGGTGCGCTCTCCGTTTCCAAACAGCGTTCCCTCGATACGGTCTGCTCCTGCCAAAATTCCAAGCTCTGCATCACAGACGCCACAGCCTCTGTCGTTGTGGGGATGCAGGCTTAATACCACATGGTCACGATATTTCAAATGCTTGCTCACATACTCAATCTGGGTTGCAAATACGTGAGGCATTGCAGTCTCAACCGTTGCAGGAATGTTGATGATTGCCTTTCTCTTGTCATCCGGCTTCCACACATCCAGCACGGCATTACATACCTCCAGCGCATAGTCCACTTCGGTTCCATGGAAGCTTTCCGGGCTGTACTCGAAGGAGAAATCTCCCTCTGTCTCGTCCGCCAGTTCCTTTAAAAGCTTTGCTCCGTCGATTGCAAGCTGCTTGATCTGCGCCTTATCCTTCTTAAACACCTGCTCGCGCTGTGCAACGGATGTGGAATTGTACAGATGGATCACCGCATGGGGCGCACCCTTGACTGCCTCGAAGGTCTTCTTGATAATGTGCTCTCTGGCCTGGGTCAGAACCTGTACCGTCACATCATCCGGAATCATATCCCGCTCAATCAGCGTGCGCATAAAGATAAACTCGGTCTCTGATGCAGCCGGGAAACCAACCTCGATCTCCTTAAAACCGATATCCACAAGCATCTGAAAGAACTCCAGCTTCTCATCCAGACTCATAGGCTCGATGAGCGCCTGATTGCCATCTCTCAAATCCACAGAGCACCAGATTGGTGCCTTGTCGATGTAATCTTTCTTAACCCAATCGTATTCACATACCGGCGGCATAAAATACTGCCGTTCATACTTGTCGTAATTCTTCATAGTTCTCCTCCAATTAAAATACATCAATCTATGTGAAGAATTTTAACACATTGTATATCTATTTAGAATGATTAAATTTAAACAATTTTATTGATGTTTTTTATTTTAAAAAGCCACTAACAATTTTTTCCTCGGCTTCCTCTTCCGTAAGCCCCAGTGTCATGAGCTTTAAGAGCTGCTCGCCCGCAATCTTGCCGATGGCTGCCTCGTGGATCAGACTTGCATCCACATTCGAAGCTGTCAGATTTGGACTTGCAGACACCTTCGCACCATTCATGATAATGGAATCGCACTCGGTATGGCCGCTGCAGGGCGCATTTCCGTTCAACGTACTGCTGAAATGCTGCACACTTTGATCCTTCGCCACCGTACGGCTGACGATGTTACAGCTGCATCCCTCCCCGTTCAAGTCTGCGACAAACTCTGATACCGCCTTCTGCTCTCCGTCCGTCAGCACTTTTTCCTGCACCTCAAGATTGGCACCTTCCGCCAGGGTCGCAATGGTCTTTCGGACCGTATCATCAATTCCGGAAATCTGCGTTGCCTCCATCAATACGGATGCCCCCTCTTCCAGATGCATCTCCGTCGTCGGATTCATAACGCGCTTTCCGCGTCCGTCTCCCTCGCCGTAATGCTTCTCCACATAGCGAAGCTTCGCATTTTTCCCCACGAAAAAGCGGTGGACACCTGCATGGCTGCTGTCTCCCGTTCCGCAGTTGTGGATTCCGCAGCCCGCAACGATCGTCACATCGCAGTCCTCCCCCACATAAAAATCGTTGTATACCGTCTCCTTTAATCCGGACTGGGACAACACCACCGGAATGTGCACACTCTCGTTCTTGGTTCCCGGCTTAATGATAATGTCAATCCCGGACTTGTCCTCTTTGCTGACAATATCGATATTGGCAGTGGTATTACGCGCACTGCTCTCGCCATTGACGCGGATATTGTATGCGCCGACCGGCAGAGCATCCAGCTCCGCAACTTCCTTTAACAAACTCTTTCCAATCTCATCTATCATCTCGTAATCCTCCATCGTCGAACATCGTTTGCTCTTAGATTTTCTGCATTAACACGTCACAGCCGGGCTGTGCGGTATTGATCAGGGTCTTAAGGATTTCATCCTTCGGACCATACTGCTCCACCATGCCGTCCTTAATATAGATAATCTTATCTGCGATATCCAGAATTCGTTCCTGATGGCTGATGATCAGAATTGTTCCCTTATACTCCTTCTGCATTTTCTCAAATACGCGGATCAGGCTCTGGAAGCTCCACAGATCAATTCCCGCCTCCGGCTCATCGAAAATGGAGAATTTGCTTCCCCTTGCCAGAATGGTGGCAATCTCGATACGCTTGATCTCACCGCCGGAAAGGCTTGCATTCAATTCCCGGTCAATGTAATCCTTGGCGCACAATCCAACCTCAGACAGGTAGGAGCACGCCTCACTCACGTTAAGTTCTTTGCCGGCCGCAATCGTGATCAGATCTCTGACCGTCAGACCTTTGAAGCGCACCGGCTGCTGAAACGCAAGACTGATACCCGCATTGGCCCGCTCCGTGACAGAATAACCGGTAATATCTTCGCCATCCAGCAAAATCTGACCTCCGGTAGGTGTCACAATTCCCGCGATCACCTTGGCGAGGGTTGACTTTCCTCCGCCGTTAGGTCCGGTAATTACCACAATTTTATCGTCGATCTTCAGGCTGACATCCTTTAGGATTTCCTTCTCATCCTCCGCCTGAAAACTGATATTCTTAAGTTCTAGCATAGAAGCCTCCTCTTTGTACGTTTGTGACGCATTGCCCGCAATCGCTGTAAAGAAATATGCAGACAAATGATATTATATCAAATTTTTCCAATAGAAAAAACGTATATTCTGCATTTTTTACAAAACAATTTCTAATTGCGTTTTTTCTTGTAATTAGAACGGTTGACAAATAAATGGGAATCCAGTATAGTACAAATAGTTTGACTATCAAACTATTTTTGAATCGTGCATAAAATTAGGATAAAAATACATAGCTAACATCGAAAGGAGCTGTTATGAGCGTACGAATTGTAATCGATTCCGCATCCGACATTACCAAGGAGAAAGCGGATGCACTAGGACTTGACCTTATGCCACTTAAGACCATCTTCGGCGACGAGGAATACCTGGATGGTGTCACCTTATCGCACCACGAATTTTACGAGAAACTGATCGAGAGCGGTATCTTCCCTACTACGAGTCAGATTCCCCCTCATGAATTTGAGCACAAGTTTAAGGAAATCAAAGAGGCCGGTGACACCGCAGTGGTCATCACACTCTCCTCCCTGCTCTCCGGAACCTATCAGAGTGCGCACCTTGCACTGGACGGATATGAGGACTGTATTCATCTGGTAGACAGCAAAAATCTATGCATCGGAGAACAGAATCTCGTCATGTATGCAATCCGTCTTCGGGATCAGGGATGTTCCGCAGAAGAGATTGTCTCAGAACTGGAGGATAAAAAGTCCAAGATCTGCGTTCTGTCCGTTTTCGACACGCTGGAATACTTAAAGCGCGGTGGACGTCTGTCCAGCACCGCGGCATGGGCAGGAAATCTGCTGTCCATCAAGCCCGTTATCTCCGTAGAAAAGGGAGAGATCGTCATTCTCGGCAAAGCGCGCGGTTCCAAGAATGGTAACAATCTGCTGATTCAGCAGGTTGCAGCCCACGGCGGCATCGATTTTACCATGCCACTCTGTCTGGGCTATACGGGCTTAGATGACACCATGCTCCAGAAATATTTGAAGGACAGTGCTTCCCTCTGGAATGGAAAGGTTGCAATTGAGGATATTCCAATCAGTACAGTGGGAAGTACCATCGGCACCCATGCCGGCCCCGGCGCCATTGCCGTATCCTTCTTCCATCTGTAAAACAGAATCCCCCAGGCGATAGACAGACAAATTGTATCGCTTGCATCACAAAGGGGCAGGCCCTTCACAAATGAAAGGTCTGCCCCTTTGCCGCGTCCATAACAGAAAGTGCCACCGAGATGGCCACCTCTGTAACTTTCTCGTTCTCAATCCATTGCGCGACCTCCGGCTCAATATCCCCCCGCAACCGCTGGGCGGCATACCGGTTCAGCATATTGCAGTAAGCCATCAGCTCCCCAAACGCATTGATCCGTTCCAGTAGATTCGTTCCGTAAGCCTCCTGCTCCAATCCGGCAATGGAGATGACCTCCATGGCCAGATGCAGTTCCCCCGTAATATCCGAAGCCTCCATGAGTATATCCGGTCGTTTTCTCCTCGCCTCCAGAAAATATGCCTTGGCACCATCCACATCCCGGTCAGAAAAGTACTGTGCCAACCTGCGCTTTACCTCGGTAACCTCCGCCTTTTCTCCCAGCATACCGACCATGCATTCATACACGCGGTAACGATTATGCACAATCCACACATACTGCAGAAATTCCGAGATAAAGCCAAAGATTCTCCTGTGATAGGAATCCTCTTCCTCCACCTTTATTCTCCTCTGCAGTTCAAACAGAATGTCAAACAGCCATGTGCAGTAGGCATCATACAATTCCTTTCTGCAGATGAGCATGTTGCCAAAATAGGTATGCTTTTCATGAACCAGCTGTGAAAACGTCTCGTGATATTCAGGATAACGCTCCGCAATGACGCGGGCGGTCTCATCCAGATAAATGGGCTTATGGTGCGAACAAAATCCCTCATAATAGGAATAGTTCAGCTGCAAGGTCTTGGTGGTGATTACATCATAATTGGAAAGTACATCCACAATCCCCTGCTCCGTAAACGGGCTACCCTGATGCAACAGATATCTCCGATAATGGCAGGTCCCCACATATTCCATATCCCGCACATTCTTCCACACCCAGTACAATCCGGTCAGCTCGCTGTAATAGCAGTTCTGATCCGAGATATTGTCACCGCTGTCGTCTCCCGTGTAAGTAAGGAGCGCCTGGCATCCATCTCTGCGACCACTATCCACAGCCTTTTCCTGTGCGTCCAGCCACGGCTTTCGCCCAACGTGCACCGACACATACATAGGATCATCCGGCACGATGAACTCCTTGTGTGTCATGACATAGATTCTCGCCCTCTCATTTCCCATACACCTGTTTCTCCTTTAAATGGGCTGCTACTTCGCTGCTATGCACTTTCTCCGCCGCCTGCGCTTTCTGCGTCTGGGCTTCTGCCCATTCTCCTTCCGATAGGCTTGGATAGTCTCCCATATCTTCGTGTAATCCCGCTCGAAAAGCTCCTCCGACACCTGAATGGCCAAAAGGTCATGGGGCACCGTCTCCACGATCTTGTCCGCCACGAAACGCTTGCTCTTCTGCTTGTAGGCATACATGCGGTTCAGTTCCTGAATATGGGCAAGCTCCGGCCGCCAGAGAATCTCTATCTTATGCTGCCAGTCCAGCTTCGGATTGACCGATGGCTTTCGCAGGAAATAAAAATCCGTCTGTTCCCCTTCCTGCTCGACAGTAATAATTCCCCACCACTGCGGTACATGCTCTTCCACATGAGCGGCATGGCTGGTTCCCACGACGATCAGGTTATAGTCGTAATACAGATCGTAATCCTCGGTCTGCCGCTTCAGGCGGGCATAGGTGTCCGCGTCGCTCTTGATCTCAATTCCGTACAGTGCTCCGGGAACTACCATGACAACATCAGCCCTGGATTGACCCATAACCTGTTCTTCCAGCAGGCGGACCTTCCCATAGGAGTTCTCCAGAAATTCAAACAACGGTTCCCGGATATCCTTATCGTACAGCATCTTACTGTCCATTTTTGGCATCGGTCTTCGCCTGGAATTTCTCCTCGGAGATAATAAAGCGCTCGTGCTCTCCTTCTCCGATGAGACCGCAGGCATCGTATGCCTTCACTAAGAAGGTCAGCGCTCTCCCGTCCACCTTGATGAGTTCCGTGTCACAGGTCACTTTCATACCCACCGGAGTAGCTGCCACATGCTTGACATTCAGAGCCGTACCAACGGTTCCGCATCCTTCCTCCAACTCCGCCTGCACACTCTCAAAAGCAGTGTTCTCCATCAACGCGATCATGCATGGGGTAGCAAACACATCCAGCGCTCCGCTGCCCATTGCCTTCGCCGTCTTGTCCGGCGTAACCATAAGCTCTTTATGTCCCTTAATTCCTGTCTCTAACATGTCTGTAATCTCCTTCTGTTTTAAACTAGTATATTTTCTTTCTTGTAACACGAGTTACTCGTGCATGCTGTAATCCTCATCCTCCCGGATCAGTTCCAGCATAATTTCCGCAATCTGCGGATCGAACTGGCTTCCTTTTCCCTTTTGGAGTTCCCCCGCTACAACCTCCTGGGGGAGCACACCGCGGTAGCTTCTCTTGGAGGTCATGGCATCGTAGGAATCCGCAACCCCGATGATTCTTGCAATCTCAGGGATTTCGGTTCCCGAAAGTCCGTCCGGATAGCCTTTTCCGTCATAGCGCTCATGATGCCACCTTGCACCGATGGCAATGTCCGGGATCTCCGATATCTCCTTTAAAATATTTCCTCCGATTGCCGGATGGGTCTTGATGATCTCATATTCCTCATCCGTCAGTCTGGACGGCTTGTTAATAATCTCTCTTGGAATACCGATTTTGCCGATGTCATGCAACATTGCCGCGTATTGCAGCTGTTCCAGCCGCTCACCGGCATATCCCATACGCTTTGCGATCATGACGGAGTACTTCGCCACTCGGGTGGAATGTCCATTGGTGTAAGAGTCCTTGGCATCAATGGTGTTCGCCAATGTCCGTACCATCTGCAGCGACAGCCGCTCCAGGCTCTGTCTTCTGGTCTCCGCAACCGCAGTCTGCTTTTCCACTTCCTGTTTCAGATTTTTCTGCAGATAGGAAAGCTCTAAAATGCGGTTGATTCTCTGCAGTGCAACATTCTTCCGGAACGGCTTTCGGATGAAGTCAATGGCGCCCTCGCTAAAGCCCTGTACCTCGGTGTCCTCCTCATCGTCCGAGGTCAGGAAAATCACCGGAATCTCCGCATAAGACGGATTCTCCTTTAATCTTCGGATCACGTCATGCCCACTCATGCCCGGCATGTGCACATCCAACAGAATCAGGTGGGGCACCTGCTTTTCTAACAGCGAGAATGCCTTTTCTCCCGATGTAGCACAGATAATGCAATAATACTCCTTCAGCATATCCGTGACCGCTTTCCCGTTGAGTTCATCATCGTCCACCAGCATGATAAGCGGCAGACAATCTGCGTTTTCTGAGCCAAACGCATCATCTGTATTCTCGCCCGCTATACTCTGACACAATTCCTCTGTCAGCTTCAGGACTTCTTCCATAGCCACGTCCGCCACACAGACACTAAGTCTGTCCACATCCTTTTGCACATCCTCGGAAAATGCATAACTTTCCAGTGCCCGCATGGCACGATCCGCCTCATCCAGATCGAAGCGGTCCACCGCATCATGCAGCTGCATCAGCGCCTGCATCTTCTGTTCACTGGATACCTTCTGCCTGCTGCCGGTAACTTCTCCATACTCTGCAAGCAAAGGCTTATATTCCCGGTACTTCTCCAAAAGCTCCGGCATATTGGCTTCGATCTCATCCCGCTTTTCCTGATTGCCAAGCTGCTCCATGCGATAGAACATCTGTGACAATTCCATGGCTCCGATCATTCGCGCGGAATTCTTCAAGCCATGTACTTCTACGGTAAACTCCCGTATTTTATCTTCTTCAAGGCACTGTTTAAGCTTCTCGCATTTGGGATCGATCAGCTTGTAAAAGTCTCCTAACAGTTCCAGCAACAATTCCCGGGAACCACAGTTTCTCAGTGCTTCCTTTTCATCTATGCCTTTACACATAACTCGATCACATACCTCTTTAATTATTTTCTCTAACGTAACATCCACATATGACATTAATTATATCGGTATATAGCTTTGTTTTCAACTAATATTTCCGATATTCTGCCCCCAGTTACCGATTTTAGAAAGATTTTAGAAACTCTGCAGCCCTTTATTTTCAACTGTTCCGGCGATTCTATTAGCACTCTTCTTTGTTGAGTGCTAAATTTTCGTTGACATTTTATCTGCAGAGCGATATTATTTTTACAGACTTATTTTACAGATTGATACATGAAGGAGTGTAATGCAATGGAAAACAAACATGGAAATTTATCAATTGACAGCGACAACCTTTTCCCGATCATCAAGAAATGGTTGTATTCCGATCACGACATCTTCTACCGCGAGTTGATCTCCAACGGCTGCGATGCCATCACCAAATTAAAGAAGCTGGATATGATGGGCGAGTATTCGCTTCCGGCTGACTACAAGGCCAAGATTGAAGTCATTGTGAATCCGGAGGAAAAGACCTTAAAGTTCATCGATAACGGTCTCGGTATGACGGCCGATGAAGTGGAGGAATACATCAACCGGATCGCCTTTTCCGGTGCAACGGACTTCATTGAGAAGTACAAGGACAAGTCCAATGACGATCAAATCATCGGACACTTCGGACTGGGCTTCTACTCCGCATTTATGGTAGCGGACGAGGTAACCATCGATACCCTTTCCTATAAAGAGGGGGCTGCGCCGGTTCACTGGTCCTGCGACGGTGGCACCGAATTCGATATGGTAGACGGTGACATGGATCACGTCGGAACCGAGATCACCCTGTTTTTGAACGAGGATTGTCTGGAGTTTGCCAACGAGTACCGCGCAAGAGAAGTCATCGAGAAGTACTGCTCATTCATGCCCACCGAGATCTACCTGACCAAGGCCAACGCACCTGAGGAATACGAGACCATCGACAAAGAAGACAAGCGCGACACCGATGTCGTAGTGGAGGAGATCCACGAGGAAGCCAAGACCGAGGAGAAGGAGAACGAGGATGGCACAAAGGAGGTCGTTGAAATCTCTCCTGCCAAGGATCGTCTTAAGATTGTAAAGCGTCCTGTTCCGTTGAACGATACCCAGCCACTCTGGGCTAAGAATCCAAGCGAGTGTACAGACGAAGAATACAAGGCATTTTACCGCAAGGTATTCATGGACTACAAGGAGCCACTGTTCTGGATCCACCTGAACATGGACTATCCGTTTAATCTGAAGGGAATTCTCTACTTCCCGAAGATCAACACCGAGTATGATTCCATTGAGGGAACCATCAAGCTGTACAACAATCAGGTGTTCATCGCCGACAATATCAAGGAAGTCATTCCGGAGTTTCTGATGCTCTTAAAGGGTGTGATCGACTGTCCAGACCTGCCGCTGAACGTTTCCCGTTCCGCGCTGCAGAATGACGGCTTTGTCAAAAAGATTTCCGAGTACATTACCAAGAAGGTGGCGGATAAGCTCATCGGTATGTGCAAGACTGAGAAGGAATCCTATGAGAAATACTGGGATGACATCAGCCCATTCATCAAATTCGGCTGCCTGAAGGACGAGAAATTCTGTGACAAGATAAATGACTATATCCTCTTCAAGGATATCAACGATAAATATCAGACCTTACCGGAGCTCTTAGTTCCGGTAGCGGAAGAAGAAAAGACCGGGGAGGAAACTACCGTAGAGGAATCTGCGGATGCCGCTGACGCAAAGGATGCAGCCGAAGCTGCTGATGCTTCCGAGGAACCGAAGGAGCCGGAACGCACCACGATATACTACGTCACCGATGTGAACCAGCAGGGACAGTACATCCAGATGTTCAAGGAACAGGGAATGAATGCGGTGATCCTGGATCACAACATCGATACCTCCTTCATTACCCAGTTGGAGCAGCGCAATGACCACTATCAGTTCATGCGTATTGACGCAGACCTGACCGAGGCTTTGAAGGATGATTCCGCAGACCTTACAGATGCCACAGCTACTCTCACGGAAGTATTTAAATCCGCGTTGAACAACGACAAGCTCACCGTCAAGGTAGAGGCTCTGAAAAATGCGGACGTAGCATCCGTCCTGACGCTCTCCGAGCAGGGAAGACGTATGCAGGATATGATGAAGATGTACGCTATGGGCGGCATGGGTGGTATGGATCCGAACATGTTTGCAGCAGACCAGACCCTGACTCTGAATGTGAACAACCCACTGGTTAAATTCATTCTGGACAACAAGGATTCCGAGCATGTACCAATGTTCGCAGAGCAGATTTACGATCTGGCGCTGATCAGCAATCAACCTCTGTCTACTGAGGCCATGACCAAGTTCGTAAAGCGAAGCAACGATATTATGCTGCTGTTGACGAAATAAGGATAAAACCAAACGGTGCAACCCAACTGTATGGGCTGCACCGTTTTTTGCTTTTTTATTCTATTACTTCTCTTTCTGGCCGATGGTCAGAAACAGGTTTGCTCTCTTTAAAGCCGGGCGAAGTGCCATATAAATGATAACTGCGACAATTACAGAAATCACTGCATTCACACTTGTTGTCGTAATATTCCATGCCAAGGCAACCTCTGCCGCAGGCTTACCCATAATTACACGCTTGTAGAAATATCCGAACAGCGGATCAAAAATCACATTAAATAACAACCCGCAAACAGATGCAATAATGGTCCACTTGAATACATGCTTATTATCGTTTGATGTGGAAATCTTGCCAATCTTGTGTGCAACCAGACCGGTAATCAAACCAATGCAGAACTTTAAAATAAACGTCTTCGGTGCATAGACGATGTAAACCGGATCCAACAGATCCCCGATTGTCATACCGATTGCTCCACCGATACCGCCATACACACCTCCCAACAGAAGAGCTGCAAGTACACAGACCGCATTGCCAAGATGGAACGAAGTTGCATCTCCACCCGGCAGTGTAACCTTAATCTGCAGGAACGTAAATACTACATAAGATAATGCTGCCATCAGGGCAGTCAGCGTAAGTTTGTAAATGTTTTCGTGTCTCATAACATTTCTCCTCTCGTATGATTTCGTAACTATCGCTTTGTAATTTCAGGAAAAACGATAGCTTTGAGAGTAATTTTACGCATATATGGTCATATGTAAATATCCAGTTTCATACAAAATAATAAGGCCAGACGTATGATATACATCTGACCCTCTTTCCTACTACAATTCCTGTTTCCAGCCCTTTTTCCAGAATACATAGTTAGTAATCAGAGCGATCACAAGCCCGATCACAATTCCCGCAAAGACATCCGTCGGAAAATGCATAAACAGGTACAGCCGGGAAAATGCGATAACGGCCGCAAGAATCACAGCAGGTATTCCGATTCTCCTGTCGATGCACAAAAGTGATACGGAACCGGCGAACCCGTTCATGGAATGCCCCGATGGAAACGAGTAATCGGATGGGGAAGCCATAAGAAGCAGTACCTCCCGGTCAATCCAGCAGGGGCGCTCTCTCGCCACCAGATTCTTCAGGATAAGATTCCCAATAACAAACGTCACTGCCATGGCCACAAGCATCTGCGCGCCTCCCCGGCGGTAGCGCTTAGTAATTAAGAGAAGTAATCCCACTGCGATCCAGAAGATTCCTGCATTCCCCAGCGCAGACACAAATACCATCACTTTATCCAGTGCAGGATTATGGATGTCCTGCAAGGTATACAGCCAATCAAATTCCCAACTCATCCGTTACTCCTCCTTGAAATACTTGTCATATACCCGGAAGAACGAATCCGTAGTAATCCCCTCCGTTTCCTCCAGATGGATGTCATCCCACAGACTGTCATTCATGGTAAATGTCGCCTGATCAATAAAATCCTGATATTCATGGTCAAAAAGCTCCATTCTGCGCTTCTGGCGGATGTTTTCTTTGTTGTCCTCCGTCAGCTGCTCTTCCAGCTTATTCAGACACTTGATGAAATAGTATCCGCCGTTTGCCTCTATCATATCCGAGATTGCTCCGTTATCCAGATTAAATGCGATATTTTCTACCTCCTGGGGAAATTCATCCCTCGCCACAACCGTCTCGATCTCGGACGCCTTGTTGTATGTACTTGCCACGGCTGCGAAATCATCCCCATTGGCCAGCTTTTCCTTAATCAGTTGTGCCGTATCCGCATCTGTCACATAGATCTGCTGCACACGGATGACTCGCGCCTCATCATCACTGACTTCCTCATCAATATTCTCTGTCAGAGACCGATATAGCTTTTGGGCAAGGGCATAATCCCTGTACGCATTCTGGATATCACGCTCTCTGACATCCATAAAGGAACGCTCTTCTTCCGACAAAGACGCATAATACTCTGACGCAGCCTGTTCACAGCATTCCTGTTCCTCCTCCGTCAAGCTCATGTCCATCTGTTCCGCCAGCATATCCATACAGACGATGCGGGACAGCTCCTGGATCGTAATGTCCTTCACATACTGTTCCAGGGAAGACTCATTGTAATCATACGACCACAGATCGATTCCGTAGGCACTTCCGTACAGATTCCTGTAATTGCACAGATACAGCTTCGCCTGCTTCACATCACAGGTTCGGTCATTGACCTGAAAGACATATCTGTGATTATTTAATTTATTGGTTTTCCACACAACCTGCGTGTCTCCGATCCGACATCCTGTCAGAAGCATTGCGGCACACAGGGCTGCCGCCAACATGCGGCTTTTTCTTCCTGTCATGTGATTTCTATCCCTCTACAATCAGAAAACGTCCATCCGGCAAAGCGAATACCTCACTCGCCTCCAGGAGTTCGTCCTCACTCATCCCCGCAATATCCATACCGGCCTCGTCAAAATAATCCCTAACTTCCTTCAGATTCTTGCAGACGACTGCCATGCAGTCCTCCAGAAACTCTTCCGCCTCCTCGACAGACTCCGCCACATTTTCCGAAAACAGCTGGCTCTGATGCGCAAGAAAATACTCCAATACCTCTTCATCATATTCGTACATAGACCATCCTCCTGAGTTCTGAATAGTTGCATTTTGGTAACTATTCGAGCCACCTTACGAATAAGAGCATCAGTCCCTCACATGCAAGCATGGCGCTCCTGATCCTCTTATTCTCAAGGGTTCTGAATAGTTACACGCTTTTATTATATATAGGAAACCCCAGCCGCGTCAACTCCTGATAGACTCTTGCCACCGGAAGTCCCACAACGTTATTATAGTCCCCCTCAATTGCCCGGATATGAATGGCACATTTTCCCTGGATTCCGTAACTACCGGCCTTGTCCATAGGCTCGCCGGAGTCCACATAACGACGAATCTCTTCTTCCGTCATCTCATACATGGACACATCCGTTTTCTCATAAAAGCTGTATTCCCCGGTTCTCCCCGATTTGTCAATAAAGACAAAGGTCACTCCCGTGTACACACTGTGAGTATTGCCGGAAAGCATACGAAGCATACGTATGGCATCCTCTTCATCCACCGGTTTTCCGAGAATCTGATCCCCATAGGAGACAACCGTATCTGCTCCGATGACCAGTATATCCTGAGGTGTCACAAGATCTTTGTGACTCTCGTTGTACGAGAGTGTTCCCGCCGCCACCTCCTCTGCCTTCTGCTTCGACAGCTCCAGCACCACCTCCTGTGGCTTTGTGCTTGTAATGACTTCCTCTCCCTTGGCCGGACAAATGGAAAATTCGATTCCAACCTGTTCTAAAAGCTCCCGCCTTCTGGGCGAAGCGGACGCCAATATGATCTGACTCATATTCGAATCACCTCCTGTAAGCGGAAAGAATAAATCAGGCATTCCTCCGCCTTCATCTGTGTGGTTCCGGTACTGAACACACGGCGCAGTGCATCTGCATACAGCTTCAGCTGTGTCTCATAGCGCATAATCAGCTCCGCCGCCGCCTTTACCCGATCCGTCTTATAATCCAAAAGCACAATGGAATCTCCCTCGATCCAAAACACATCGATGATTCCCTGAATCAACACACCGTCCTCTTCCATGACAAACGGCTTTTCCCGGTACAGATCTCCCCGCAGTGCGGCTTCTCCCATGCGATGTGCCACGTCTGTCTTCACGAACCCCTCAATTATGGAAGGAATGATGAGATCATACAATTCCCCGGTCAGCTCTCCGGAATCCAGAAGCCGGTTCAGTTCATCCCGGACAAAAGCGGAAACCGCTTTTTCATCGTTCCTGTCTACCCCCGCAAGTTTCACAAAGTCCATGCACTCCATGACACGGTGCACGGCTGTTCCCCGAAGTGCACCTTGGGGAACAATGGCCGTCTTTGTCTCCACCGCCGTTACCGCTTCATTTCCGGTTCTGCGCGCTGGCTTATCCTCGGAAGGCCTGGCAAAACGCGGCACATAGCTCTCCCGCTCATTTTTCACAAAATCCGGCACCTCCGCCGTATCCTCCGTGTTCAGGTACTTGCGCTCCATGGACGCATGCTTTAATTCCGATACGGAATACTTGCTTTTTCTCCCGGCCTCACTTCGGTATGGGTACTCGTAGGAAAACTGCTTTGCATATTCTTCCACAAGGGCATCATCTGCGGCGTCGATCTGCGCAAGAAGCTCGGCAAGCTCCTTCGTCTTTTCCACCGAATCCGTTACTTCCTCCCACACAAGCTGCGCCGGATCAAAAGCGTTTACGGTATATTTTTCCGGGTAAGAAAGCACGGCGGGAAGCACCCAGTCCAGATAGCTTGCGGCACTCACCCGTGCCCGATAGCTGATGGGCTGCCCCGGTGTCACGTTTCCGGTATAGCCCGAAAGCTTTTTGTCCAAATCGTGCACTACACCGGTCAATATCAGCTTCTCCTTTGCTCTGGTCAGCGCGACATAGAGCACCCGAAGCTCCTCACCCAGATTCTCTCTTCGGATGCGGTCGGCCAGCTCCTCCCGGTAGATACAACTCTTCTTCACTCTGGCATTCCCGCTATGTGTCATCTCGCAGATTCCCATGCCAAGCTCCGGGTGCACCACCAGACGGTCATTGGTCTCCATCTGGTTGATGCGTTTTCCAAGGCCTGCCACGAACACAACCGGATATTCCAGTCCCTTACTCTTATGGATTGTCATCAGATGTACCACATCCGCATTCTCCGCGGTGACATCCGCCTCGCCGAAGTCAATCTCGTACTTCTGCAGCTGATCGATATAGCGCACGAAATGAAACAGGCCCCGGTAACTGGTTTTCTCATAGGCCACAGCCTTCTCGATCAGCATGGCAAGGTTTGCGCTCCGCAACTCTCCCGCCGGCATCGCTGCAGCATAATTTCCATAACCGGTGTCATCCAGTATCTTCTGGATCAGCTCATGAATCGGAAGCTCCCTCTGCTGCCGCAAATTCCGGTAGATCTCTCGAAAACGCGCCAGTGGCCCTTCCTCGGCTTCCTCCATACTAAGAAGCGCCGCTGCCGCAAAAGGCACGGTCTGCTCCCGCAACCGGATCTCTGCCAGTTCCTCCTCATCCAATCCCACCATGGGAGATTTCAGTACTGCCGCCATGGGGATATCCTGATAAGGATTATCCAGAATCCGCAGCAGATTCAACACATTCTGCACTTCGATGGCAGAAAAATACCCGGTGGAGGACTCCACATGGGAGGGAATGCCCTGCCCGTTCAACACCTTGGAGAACGCATCTCCCCAATCCTTTAGGCTGCGAAACAGGATGACGATATCCGAATAGCGAAGGGGACGGAGTTCTCCTGTTTCCTTGTCCGTCACCTTCATCTCCTTCATCATGCAGCGGATTTTGGACGCTGCCATGCGAGCCTCCAGCTGTCTAGTGCCCTCATCTTCACCGGCATAGGCAGCCACAAGCTCATCCGCATCATCCAGAAGCAGAAGCTCCGCCTCCATCCCCGCATTTTCCGGGTACTGCGCGCCACAGTACAGCGCCGCGTCCGCATCGTAGCGGACGCTCCCCAGATCTTCAGCCATGAGCTTGTAAAACAGATCATTGCAAAAGTCGATGACCTCCGGCCGGCTTCGGAAATTCTTTCTCAAGTCAATGCGCTGATGTTCGCTTTCTTCTGTGGTAAAGGACGCGTATTTTTCCATGAACAGCTCCGGTCTTGCCAGACGAAACCGGTAGATACTCTGCTTTACATCCCCCACCATGAACATGTTGTATGAGCCCTCCTCCTCTCTGGAGATGGCCCGCATAATCTCTTCCTGTACCTGGTTGCTGTCCTGGTACTCATCGATCATGATTTCCGCAAAATGCGCCCGGAATTCCTCCGCAGTACGCTTTCTTTTCTTTGTTTTCTCATCCACAAGAATCTGCAGGGCGAAATGCTCAATGTCGGAAAAATCCACAATACGCTTTTTCCGTTTGGCAGTCGCCATGGCATCGGTGTATGCAAGGGCAAGCCGCACCAGCTCCTCTGCCACCGGACGAAGGCGCACAAGCTGCGCAAGTAGCGCTTCGACATCCATGGAATAATACTTTTTCTTTCGTTCTTCCAGTTCTTTTTTGATGGCGTTTCTGCCATTCTGCACAGCCTCTTTTTTCAGAACATCCCCGTCAAAGTTCCGGATGGCGGCAAGCTTTCCGAAGGTCAGCTTCTGCAAAAAGTCGTTCAACTCCTCGTAACCCGAAAGATCCTCCGCTCCGGCGAGCATCGCTGCATCCGCTTCCAACGTCGGTGCGTAAGCCGTCGGTCCATCCGGTGCCAGACAGAGTTCATACAGCTTGTCCAGTTGGAGCCGCATGTCCGCAACAAGCTTTCCGGTACTGTCCGCAATATCCCGAATCATCTCTGTCTCAAGAAGTTCCTGTGGCGTCTCCACCCGGTAAGGCGCTAAAAGGCCCTCCAGCCACTCCTTCGGCCACGGGCTGCTCAAAGACATCCGATACAGCTTCATGACCATGTCTTTTACCGCCTGATCGCTTTTCTTGCCCGCATAGGCATCGATCAGCGCAAGAAAGGAGGAACGCTTACACGCGTAATTCTCCTCGAATACCGCATCCTCTGTGTCCTTCTCCAGCAGGCGGATCTCCCCCTCGTCCGCAATGCGGAAGTTCGGGTCCAGACTGATCTCCTCGAAGTGATTGCGCACCACGAACAGACAGAAGCTGTCAATGGTAGTGATCATCGCATTATGAATGAGGGCAGACTGCCTGCGCAGATGGGAATTATCAGGTTGCTCCTCACAGGCTTTCTCGATGGCCGCCCCGATCCTCTCCCGCATTTCCGCCGCGGCCGCCTTGGTAAAGGTGACCACCAGCAGGTTATCGATCTCAATGGGATCCTTCATGTCTGTGATCCGTTTTATGATGCGCTCCACCAGGACTGCCGTCTTACCGGAACCGGCTGCAGCAGATACGAGAATATCACGGTCGCGGCAATCGATGACCTTCTGTTGTTCCCTTGTCCAAGTTACGCTCATGCTTCCTCTCTCCTGTCCCCGGCATTCTTACTATGCGCTTCCTTCGCAAGTTCCGTCCGAATCCGCTCCCAGACTTCTTCTTTGGAAAGCTTCTCTTCCTTTCGGAACCGATACCCCGGAAGCCTTGCATCGATCCCGCATACCCCTGCATACGGGCAGTAGGTACAGCTTTCGGTGTTTCCGTTTCGGTACGGGTTCACGCCCACCTCTCCATTGTAGATGGCCTGCCCCTGTTTTTGAATCTGCTGCGCAACGTAACGCGAAAGCAATTCAAATTCTTCGGTATCTGCCACGTGAGAACGGGCCTCCGACAATTCTCCCGACTTTTTAAGCTCCAGCGGGATCACATCTGATTTTCCCTCCACCAGTTCATCCATAGCCCGGTAGATACTCTCCTTGCGATTGACGAGACCATCCGGCCGAAGTGCCAGAAGAAGTGCGTGCTCTGCCTCCTCCTGACTCAGTTTTTCATCCGATTCCAGCACCGGATCATCGATGTTATAATACAGGATTCCCGCCGGAACAATTGGAATATCCTTATGATTTCGCTTACACAGCTCCATGGCCGCATTCATATACACCACAAGCTGCAACTGAAGTCCCTGATACAGCTTTGACAGATCCAGGCTCGTGCCACCGGATTTATAGTCAATGATCTTTACGCAGATTCCATCTTCATTCTCACAAATATCCAGACGGTCAATCCGCCCCTTAAGCAGCATCTGCACATCATCCTCCAGCGCAACCACACCGACGGAGTCGGCGCCGTTCTCCCGAAGGGTGGAAAAGTTAAGCTCAAAGTCCTCCGGCACAAATTGCCCCGCACTGACCTGCTTGGTCAGTGCCCACACAGTTTTCTGAAAAATGCTCTGCATGTGGTTGGCCTGATACGCATTCTCCTCCGTGGCATAAAGGCTCATGGATGGATAAGCTGCCAGAGCTTCCTGCATCGAAAGCTCCGCCAGCTCCTCTCTCTTCTCATCCGGAATCGTAAACCAGTCGTATTCCGACTGCTCCAACTTATGACTGTAGCGCTCCAGCGCGGTGTGATAGAGATTTCCCATGTCCACACCGGCAAACTCGCAGAGCTCACGCTCCTTCAGGCGAAGTCCATACTGCAGGTAGTGCGCATACGCACAGGCGGCAAACCGCTCCAGGCGCGTCACACTGCCCTCCATCTTCCTGCCGTACAAAGCAATGGCCACAGCCTTGCTGATTGGCTCATTCTGATAGCTTCGATACCCGGCAGCCAGAAGGGCTTTGGTCGTATCGGCATCCTCCCCCTCAAAAAAATACTTGGCCAGAGCGAACCAGTTCGCTTCCCTGCGTCCCCGGATCAGATAATCCTTTGCAGCCTCCTTCGTATAGAAATCCGCTCGCTCCTCAATCTGCGTGATTTCCGTAACCGGAAGCTTGGGGAACATCTGTCGAATTACACGGATCAGGTAAGAAGGCCGAATTGCCTTTCCTTCCCCGTTGGTTCTTGCAAAACTTAAATACAGCTGCTCTGAGGGCTTTGTCAGATTCCGATACAGGTAAAACCTCTGGATAAACGCCTGCTCTCTGGCTCCCGGCGCCAGCTCCATATCCGCCGCAAGCAGCTGCTCCCTCTCGTATTCGGATATGATGCCACCGGCGTTGGCATTCTTCGGAATAATCCCGTCATTCACGCCGATAAAAAATAAAATCTTAATTTGATTAAGCCTTGTTCTCTCGATATCTCCTATGGTTACGCAATCGTATCCCGGCGGTATCACCGCCACCTCAGCGGCGGACAAGCCTGCCTCCAGCACCTCCGTAAACCCGGTGACAGACAGGGGTTCCTCCCCTAATAGCGTGTGGTACTTCTCCAAAAGCTCCATGACGATGCGGTAGATCTGCTCATACTCTCTGGATCTGCTCTCCTCATTTTGGCTTAAGAATGCATCTGCCTTCTGCCACAGCTTCTGTTCTGCGTCCAGCTCTGTAAGAAGCTGATACAAGGCGGCAATTCCATCTGCCACAGTCTTATCTTTCCCGGAAAAGGTCTGCCACAATGGTTCAAACAGCCTATATATCTCCGTTCTCAGTTCTTCCAGGCGCTCCAGATTATACAGGGAAGACTCCTTCGGAAGTCTTGCCCAGCGCTTTTCCCATGCCCCATGTCCATGAAGCCCGCAAGCCACAAGATAGTTGTCGAGCCGGTCCAGATCATCCTCCGGAATATCGGTAAAGCCACACCGCAAAAAGCGCATGACTGCCGTATAGCTGTAGCTGCTCTCTATCACCTCCAGCGCTGCCCGGATACACTCGATGAAGGGATGAAACAGAAGCTCTTTTGTGGTGTCTAAGAAATACGGAATCTCATACTTATGAAAAAGCGGTTCTACGTAACTCTGGTATGTATCCACCGCGCCCGTCACCACCGCCATATCCCGGTATCGGTATCCTGCCCTCACCAGCCGGTTGATTTCCCGTGCCACGAGAGTGAGCTCTTCTTTGGGATTCATTGCGCTGGTAATCGAAATTTCCTCTGCCTCACCATGCATTTTCTGATAATACGGGCGAAACAGATTCTGTTCCATAAATGCCAGGGCCGGAGCATGTATGAAACGACGCTTATCGCTTTCCTCCAGAACCACCGGTTCTAAAACCGGCACATGCAGCTCCGATGCCATTCTGCTCAGGGAGGAGATGGTCTTCTTCGACATGTCAAAAAGTTCTTCGCTCCCTCTGCTGTGATAAAAGTCCTCTCTCCTATCTATGGTAAGCGGGATCAGAATTCTTTCTGCCACAAGAAACAGTTCCTTTAGCAGTTCATTCTGAATCGGTGTGAAACCGGTAAATTCATCGAACACAATTACGCTGCTCTGTAACAGCTGCGACTGTGCCGCCACACCTTTCAATACATTTAGGATTTCTTCCGCCGTTATATAGCTCCCTTCCATGAAATCCTGGAAAGCCTGATACATGACGACAATATCCTTAAGCTTGGCAGCCAGCACAGAGGGAATGTCATTTCTGTTTGCCATTGCCTCCAGCTGCTGTGGCGTCACATTATACTGAACCAGCTCGGATATAAAGGATTTGACTTCTCCGACATAGCCCATGCGGTTCATATTCGGGCGAAGCACCGTCAGTTTCTCCTCCTGCTCCTGGGCCAGCTTCCGCAGCACAAGGTTTTTGCCGGTTTCCTCCAGCACCCGCACTTCCGTCATTCCCAGTTCATCGAACACACGGTAGGCCAGGCGCTTAAAGCTTAAGACATCGATGTTCATGATGGCATGGTTCGGCGCCAGCTCCACCAGCTTCTGCTGTGTCTGCATGGTGAACTGCTCCGGCACCACCACAAGATAATTCTTCTTGGGGTTTTGCCCTGCCTCTTCCACCAGCTGCCGGTAGACATATTCGGTTTTTCCGCAGCCGGCGCTGCCCAGTACAAATTGCAGGGACATGGTACTCCTTTCATGTCATTTCTGTGGGGCATCTGAGCGCTTTTTCCCACAGAAATGTGCATTCAACCTAGTATATGTGCGAAAACAGGATTGAAATGATGACAGTCAACAGGCCGGACACCGCAATCGACAGACTGCTCATAGCGCCCTCAATCTCTCCCATCTCCATAGCCTTAGCCGTTCCCATGGCGTGGGAGGCCGAACCGATTCCGATTCCCTTCGCCACTGGATCCGTAATGCGAAACAGCCGACAGATCCCCTCCGCGAACATGTTTCCGACAATTCCCGTCACAACAATCACCGCCACGGTAATGGCTACAATTCCGCCCAACTCCTCCGACAATCCCATTCCGATTGCTGTAGTAATGGACTTCGGCAGAAGCGTCACGTACTGCTCATGAGTCAGCCTGAAAAGGATGGACATGACCAGTACACAGACTGCAGAAGTCAGGGCACCCGCAAGGATGCCCGCCATAATTGCCTTCCAGTTTTTTTTCAATGGCTCCAGCTGCTCGTACAAAGGTACAGCCAATGCAACGGTAGCCGGAGTAAGGAAATAGGATAGATACTTTGCGCCATACTCATAGGTCTCGTATTCCACATCAAACACCAACAGGAATATCATAATCAGAGCAATGGATATTAAAAGAGGATTAAATATTGCAACATTCCACTTCTTTTTGATCAAAGCTCCGATTTCATAGGTCACGATACTGATAAACACTCCAAAGAAAACAGAATCCTGAAGAAAGCTATTCATGATCCTTCGCCTCCCCCTTTTGTTTCTTTCCGGCGTGCGTCATAATCCCCTGGGTTACTTTGCCGGATACTCCCATGACAAGCACGGTGGACACAACCATAATGGCAGCTACAGGGATCAGGATTGGTTTTAGGTCTCCCCAGCTCTCCAGCAGTGCAACGCCTGCGGGTATGAACATGAGCGGCATCACCTCGATCAGAAGCTTTGCAGTCTCCTCCACCTGTGGCAGCTTGATGAAGCCCAATACCAGCGCTGCAAAAAGAAGCACCAGCCCATAGATGCTCGCCGGTATCTGTAATGGAACAACGTAGTGCAGAATTTCTCCTGCAAACGTGAAAATAAGAATTATTAAAAGTTGTTTTAAGTATTTCATTTTATCACTCCCTTGGCATTGTGATATACTCTAGTATCCCCGTCAGGTGTGCAATGGTCACTCCATAATTGGTCATGGGCACTTGCTGCGCCTTTGCACGGTCGATTCTGGACATCACGTAAGTGCGGTTGAACATGCAGGCTCCACACTGAATAATCAAATCATACCTGCTTAAGTCCTCCGGAAAATCTGTTCCGCTGACCACCTCAATGGAAATCCCCGGTCCAAATCGTTTACGAAGCATCCGCGGCAGCTTTACCCTTCCGATATCCTCCTGCAGAGGCGCATGGGTACAACATTCCGCGATCAGCACACGGGAATTTTCCTTTAAGGTATCAATATGCTTTGCCCCCTCCACGTAATAGGGAAGGTCTCCCTTGTAGGCCGCAAACAAAACGGAAAACGACGTTAACATACTCTCCTTCGGCTTGTGTTCATACACATAGCCAAATACCTGAGAATCCGTAATGATCAGCTTCGGCGGTTCCGTAAGTTTTCCAAGAGTTTCCACCAGCTTGTCGGTCGTACAGCTCATGACAAGACATTTCTTGTCCAAAAGTTCCCGAAGTGTCTGTACCTGTGGCAAAATCAGTCTTCCCTTGGGCGCCTGAATGTCCTGCGGCATAACAAGCAGCACCAGGTCATTTTCCTGAACCAGATCCCCGGTTATCATATTCTGTCCAAAATTTTCCGGCATGGTTCTGGCCAGCGCTTCTTTTGCTTTGTCCATTCCCTCTTTGGTCTGCGCCGATACCACGAGTGGCTCAAGCCCGGTTTCTTTCTGAATATACGCCGCCAGCCGATCGGCCCGTTCGCGGTCCTCATCCAACTTGTTGACTACAAAGAGAACCGGTTTTCCCTTATTCTTAAAATACTCATACCATTTGAATTCCAACCCATAGCAGGTCTTAAAATTCTCCCCGCTTCCATCCTCTGCACTTTTCTCTCCTGCAGACAGAACGAGAATGGCAATATCGGTTTTTTCAGCTGCAAGCCTTGTCTTCTCCAGCCGGAGTTCCCCAAGACTCGTCACATCATCAAATCCGGCCGTGTCGATCACCGTACATGCACCGAGAGGATGAATCTCCATAGCCTTGTATACAGGGTCCGTGGTTGTCCCCTCCACCGCCGCAACAATCGATACCTGCTGGTTCGTCAGCGCATTGATGAAAGAGGATTTTCCACTATTAGTTTTACCAAAAATACCGATATGTAATCTGTTTGCAGAAGGTGTGTCATTCATCGTCGTTCCCATATTCTGCTCCTTTCTACCCCCAAACCAAACATCACAGACCATTTTACGGTCTGTCTCACTAGCCGCTCATCCCCTTAGCTGCCGTTAATCCGATGTTGCTTCAGTTAGAATCGAAAATCGCGTTTTCCTTCCGCAATATCATGAATGTGTTCATAGGTTGTCTGCTTTACCTTCGGATTCGGAATCTTCTCGAGCTCCTTTTCAATAAGCTCCATTCCGATTTTTCTCGTTTCCTCGCTGGCATAATCCTCCAGATACTCCTTTAGCGTCATCAGCGCATTCGGATGACAGCAGTTTAAGATCTGCATATTCTTACAGAGTGTCATAAATCGGTCGCCAGTGCGGCCTTCTCTGTAACATGCGGTACAGAAGGACGGAATATATCCCATCTTCATCAGCCAGTTTACCACTTCGTCCAGCGTTCTCTGGTCGCTGACATCGAACTGCTCGGAAGTCGTCTCACTTTCCTTCTCCGCCTCCGGATCCGCGTAACCGCCCACACTGGTCTTGGAAGCGCCGCTGATCTGGGATACCCCGAGAGGCAACACCTTTTCCCGGACCGCCTGGCTCTCTCTAGTGGAAATGATCATACCGGTGTATGGAACGGAAATACGAATCAGTGCACAGATCTTGGCAAAGGTGTCATCGCTGATTCCATTGTCAAAGGCACTTGGATCGATATCATCGGCCTTTTTCACGCGGGGAACACTGATGGTATGCGGACCGACACCGTGCACAGCCTCCAAATGCTCCGCATGCATCAGAAGTCCTGCAAATTCGTAACGGTACATCTCAAGACCGAACAGCACGCCAAGTCCCACATCATCAATGCCGCCCTCCATGGCGCGGTCCATTGCCTCCGTATGATATGCATAGTCATGCTTTGGGCCGGTTGGATGCAGTTTTTCGTAGCTCTCCTTGTGGTAGGTCTCCTGGAACAAAATGTAAGTGCCGATTCCGGCATCCTTTAATTTTCTGTAATTCTCTACGGTTGTTGCCGCAATATTCACATTGACACGGCGGATTGCACCGTTTTTGTGCTTGATGCTGTAAATGGTCTGAATGCTCTCCAGGATATATTCAATCGGATTATTGACCGGATCCTCCCCCGCCTCAATGGCCAGGCGCTTATGTCCCATATCCTGCAGCGCTGTAACCTCTTTTACGATTTCCTCCTGCGTCAGCTTTTTCCTTGCAATATGCTTGTTCTTCATGTGATACGGACAGTACACACAGCCGTTGACACAGTAGTTGGACAGATACAGCGGCGCAAACATGACAATTCGATTGCCATAGAAATCCTTCTTGATCTGCTCTGCCAGCTCATAGCACTCTTTGATCTTCTCCTCGTTCTCGCAGGCGAGAAGCACGGAAGCCTCCCGGTGCGTCAGACCTTTGCGCTCTTTCGCCTTGGCGATGATTGCATCGATCAATTCCAGATTGTCCTTGTTGGCATCGGCATAGGCCAATGTCTCGCGGATCTCCTCATCAGAGATAAATTCCTCCGCCTTTAATGATTTTGCATTGTACATAATTTTCCTCTCTTTCCGGTCAGAATTTTCTTCCCAGTTAGTAATTTATAGTTCGGGAACCTACATCAATGAATAGTCCCCTCGCGCGACAACAACCTCGTACCCGATATTCTTCATGCGTCCTGCCATACAATGCCTGCATTCCGCAGCTTCATCTCCGGTACATATTTTATTGTCGTAGAGCTTGTACTTATCCCTCACCGCAACCGGTGACAGGTTTGGCATCACCACATTGGCTCCTGCCAGAATTCCCCTCTCCCGCCCCAGCGGATGGATCGTTCCAAGTGCTGTCGTAGCCGGAAGAAGCACATGCGGATGCAAAAGGCGTATGATGGATAATAACCGAAGTGTCTGATCCATTGTCCCCGCCTGCTCTGTTCCAAAAGGCGTGTCCTTCTGTGGAATAAACGGGCCGATGCCCACCATATGGGGCTGCAGTTCTAAAATAAACTGTAAATCCTCGTAAAGTGTATCCACCGTCTGTCCCGGTGATCCCACCATAAATCCACAGCCCACCTGATACCCAATCTCTTTCAGATCCCAAAGGCACTGCTTCCGCTTGGACAGCGACAGTTCCTTGGGGTGAAGCTTCCTGTAGTGTGCTTCGTCCGCCGTCTCATGCCGAAGCAGATACCGGTCTGCCCCCGCATCAAAAAAGGCTTGATAGCTGGCAAAGCTTTTTTCCCCGATAGACAATGTCACCGCACAATCCGGGTAAAGCTCCTTAATTTTGGAAACGAGTTCACAAATTCTATCATCGGTATAGTATCCATCCTCGCCGCCCTGGAGCACAAAGGTACGGAAGCCCAACTCGTATCCTTCCCTGCAGCAGGAAAGAATCTCCTCCTGCGACAGCCGATAGCGGTCACAGTCCGGATTACTTCTCCGAATGCCACAGTAATAGCAGTCATTCCTGCAATAGTTTGTAAACTCGATCAGCCCGCGGATAAAAACCTGCTTACCATACACCGCATCCGCAACTTCTCTTGCGCTGTCCTTCAGATAGGAAAGCACCTCTTCCTCCTGCGTCTCCAAAAGCCACGCCAGTGTATCTCTGTCAATATTTTGCTGCTGTCTGATTGTATCAATTCTATCTTTATATACTGTCATTCTTCTATACTTATTTTGCCTTGATCATTCTCATCTTTTGATACTTATTTTGCCTTGTGACCGAATAGTTGTTGTACGAATGAATGTATATTATC
The DNA here is from genome assembly GCA_945868435.1 of uncultured Lachnospiraceae bacterium. Taxonomy (GTDB): domain Bacteria; phylum Bacillota; class Clostridia; order Lachnospirales; family Lachnospiraceae; genus Roseburia. The sequence goes on along the minus strand of CAMBLG010000001.1, from coordinate 1,219 downwards.
CGGCCTGAGACACAGTCTTCGCTCTCACCCCCGGAAGCCGGCCGATTTTTCCGGACAATGCATTGATCACATCCTGAGGGGCATCCATTGCCACACTGATAATGTTCACATGCTTCTTGCTGTAAGGCACGCCCATGCGCCCCACGATGTAGGATCCATACTCATGAAGCAGTTGATTCAATGGTTCCACCGACTCTGTATTCTCAACAATAATTCCGATTAATGCAATTCTGGTCTCCATATCACACTACCTCACTGTCCTGTAGTTCTGTCCCTGTTTCCTAGATTCACGGCTGTCCCGAGAATCTGCACATGTATTCCATTTCACTATCATTCCTGGAATTTGATCTAATATTCCATTTCACTTCTATTTTGGAAATCGACTCATATATTTCAATATATCTTTGTTCTTGGAATATGCATATTTATTATAATGCATCTCATTCAAATTTGTATAGTTAAAATCAAAAGATACATGTACTTTATTTCGTACTTATGCCTTGCTCCTCTACGGTTTTCTCCTGTCTCTCAGGCATCCCTCGGGTCTCTCAAGCATTTTTCTCCCACAGACCCACGGCTGGGTATTTTCAGCCATTCTGAGCACTCTCTTCTTTTCCAATTCCGTCACCGCTCGGGTCTCTCAGACAAATTTCTCCTCCAAGACCCACGCTGGACTCTCCTAGACCCGCAGCTAGGTATTTTCAGTCATTCTAAGCGCTCCTTTCTTCTCCAATTCAGATGCCGCTCGGGTCTCTCAGACAATTTTCTTCTCCAAGACCCACGCTTGTGCATTTTCAGTCATCCTGAGTACTCTCTTCTTCTCCAATTCAGATGCCGCTCGGGTCTCTCAGACAAATTTCTCCTCCAAGACCCGCGCTTGGGCAGTTTCAGTCATTCTAAGCGCTCCTTTCTTCTCCAATTCCCTCGCCGCTCGGGTCTCTCAGACAAATTTCTCCTCCAAGACCCAAGGCTGGGCAGTTTCAGTCATTCTAAGCACTCTCTTCTTTTCCAATTCCCTCGCCGCTCGGGTCTCTCGGACAATTTTCTTCTCCAAGACCCAAGGCTGGGCAGTTTCAGTCATTCTAAGCGCTCCTTTCTTCTCCAATTCCGTCGCCGCTCGGGTCTCTCAGACAATTTTCTTCTCCAAGACCCGCGGCTGGGCAGTTTCAGTCATTCTAAGCGCTCCTTTCTTCTCCAATTCAGATGCCGCTCGGGTCTC